>NZ_JALPRI010000001.1:0-1329315 GCF_030464785.1 Paraburkholderia sp. SEWSISQ10-3 4 | reverse complement strand
CGACCAGCGTCTTCACATCCGGCACCTTCACACCGGCGGAGCGCTTCGGCGGCTCGACGACTTTCAGCGTCTTCAGGCGCGGCGTCACATCAACACCGAGGTCTTCCGGCTTGATGACTTCCAGCGGCTTCTTCTTCGCCTTCATGATGTTCGGCAATGTGACGTAGCGCGGCTCGTTCAGGCGCAGGTCGGTGGTGATCACGGCCGGCAGGCTCAGCGACAGCGTTTCCGCGCCACCGTCGACTTCGCGCGACACCGTAGCCTTGCCGTCAGCGACGACAACCTTCGAGGCAAACGTAGCTTGCGGCAGGTTCGCCAGTGCAGCCAGCATCTGGCCGGTCTGGTTCGAATCGTCGTCGATGGCCTGCTTGCCGAGGATCACCAGCTGCGGCTGTTCCTTGTCGACCAGCGCCTTGAGCAGCTTGGCGACGGCCAGCGGCTGCAGGTCTTCGCCCGACTCGATCAGGATCGCGCGGTCCGCGCCGATTGCCAGCGCCGTGCGCAGCGTTTCCTGCGCTTGCTTGACACCCGCCGACACGGCGATCACTTCGGTCGCCACGCCTGCTTCGCGCAGACGCACGGCTTCTTCAACCGCGATTTCGTCGAACGGATTCATCGACATTTTCACGTTCGCGATGTCGACGCCCGTGCCGTCCGATTTGACCCGGACTTTCACGTTGTAGTCGACGACCCGCTTGACTGCCACCAATATCTTCAAAGCACTCTCCTTCACAAAATCCAGCCGTCAAGTCAATCGGTATCCTAATGATAAATCGGATATTTCGATCGCAAGATCGCATGCGGTATCGCCTCGAACGGCATAAAAAATTCAGTGTTCCGCAGAGCAACTTCCACAGCCGAAGTTACTAGCTCCGCGGATGGCTCACCTGTTCCAGCAAATCTGACCTGTCGCCCAATTCGCGATCTTCGGCAGTTAAAGAAAAATTCTTGAGATCACGGCCTCGCGTTTCTGGAAGGAACGTCAAGGCAAGCAGCGCACAGAAATAGCCAATGAAGCAGAACAGGCCAATTGAACTCACCAAACCGATGTGCTCAGCGACAACGCCAACAAGCGCGACGCTCAGCGCCCCCAGAGATTTCCCGACGTTGTATGAGAACCCCATACAGGTGGTTCGGATTGCAGTGGGGAACAGCTCCGACAACATAGGCCCAACACCCGCAAACGCGCCGTTCACGGCCACGCCAACAGGAAGCCCCAGCATTGCCAGCATTCGTGGGTCCATCGGAATGAACAGATAGCACGCAGTCAAGGACGCCGCAAAGAGGCAATATGTCATTGCTGTGAATCGACGCCCAAGCTGGTCGTTAAGATAGGCGAAGCTTACCTGGCCGATAAACGAACCCGCGCTCATCATCAATGCCATGACCGCGACCGTCGATCCCGGCAGATGACGAACTTGAACCAGCATGGTGGGCAACCAGATTGCTATGGCAAAACTGCTTGCCTGAAGGCCAGTGACCAGAAGCGCGGCAAGTAAGCTTGCGCGTCGGACGTCTCGTCGTAAAGCCGAGCGCCATGTCGCGACAATTACACCGCTCGTCTCCTCCTGCATTTTTCTGAACAACTCCGGCTCGGGAATATATCGCCGGATCAACAGCACAACGAGTGCGGGAATCACACCGATCCAGAACGCCGAGCGCCACGCGATCCAGGTCGGAAGATACGCCAACAGAACCCCTGTAATAACGGAGGCAAGTGCCCAGCCAACGGAGAATCCGCTCTGAACCAGACCCAGCGCTTTTCCGCGGTGAACGGGGTTGATTACCTCCGCCATCAAAGCAGCGCCAACCGCCCACTCTGCGCCGAACCCCAAACCTTGTAAGGCGCGCACTACCAACAACTGACCGTACGAGTTCGTCAGCCCAGCAACAATACTGAACCCTGTAAACCAGATTATCGACCACGTTAAAACACGCACTCGCCCGTGGCGGTCGCTCAAGATCCCTGAGACCCAACCACCCACCGCTGCGGCCAGCAGTGAAGACGTTGCAATCAAACCTGCTTCAGATTTCGAGAAATGCCACGTTGCCATCAGCGTAGGCAACAGGAAAGCCAGAATCTGGTTGTCAAAGCTATCCAGGGTCCATCCGCAAAAGCACCCCCAGAAAGTTCGCCGCTCCACTGACGTGGCGGCTCGGTACCAATCAAACATTCGCATCTTTGACTCCTCCATGGAAGGCGCATTAGATACTGCTTTGATAGTTCACCTTCGTATGCGTGTCCCCAACTGACGTCACCCTCGTTTCTCCTGAACGGCCATCCATTTCGTATTCCGTCGAGGACAAACGCCACGATGAAACTTTTTTTTCCTCCCGCTTCCCATGTCGTCAAAAAACCCCTATCGGACATCAGTCGTCCGTTTGGACTCCAGGGCCGCATAAGGCTATCGCGCTGATCTCTACTTGCGCTCCGTAGTGAAGTCGTGCACACGGCACTACGGTGCGAGCGGGCGCCGGGTCGCCAATAAACTCTCGGTAAAGATCGTTCACGCGCGGCCAGTTTTCGATGTCGGAGACGTAAATCTGCACGCTCAAAAGCCTCTGCACAGTCGTTCCTGCGGCCACCAGCACTTCGCGCAGATTCGAAAGAGCCTGAAGAACCTGCGCGTCCAGTCCCTCAGGGAGGACAGCACTACCGTCCACCGTTAAGGGCAACTGACCTGAAACGAAGACAAACCCGTTTGCTCTGGTTGCCTGCGAGTAGTGCCCCCTCGGCAAAGGCGCTTTTTTCGTAAGAATATGTTCTATCAAAATTTCACCACTTCAATAGTTATACGAAACAAATATTCTTCGCCTGATCTCACCTGAAACCTGAATCTGGTTACCGCGGTCGCCCAGCGTCAACCAGCAGCCGTTCCGCATTCAGATGACAAATCCGTTCGCGATCACTATGGGGCAAACGATCGATGACCGGCGTTGAGCGCTTGCCTTCTGGATCGCCGATATCGAACGGGTAATCGCTACCGAAGACGACGCGATCCGAACCCATGGTCTGAATGACGAACCGGTTGCTGTCTTCGCTCAGGGCACAGGTGTCGTAGTAGAGTCGGTCGAGATAGGCGCTCGGCTTCTGGGAAATATGTTGACGGAAATAGGGATCAGCTTCCCATCCAGTTGCCTCGTACGCAGAATCCAGTCGACCGCGGAGAAACACCAGGTTACCGCCGCCGTGCGCCAGAACCAGCTTGAGTGCGGGGTGGCGCTCGAGAACACCATTGAAAATCATGCGTGTAATCGCCAGCGTCGTCTCGAAGGGCCAGCCCACGAGAACGTGGACGCCATACATGCCGAAACGATCCGAGAGCGCCGCGGAAGTCGGGTGCATGAATACAATCAGACCGAGTCGTTCGATTGCAGCGAAGAGCCCCGCGAACTCAGGATCGTCGAGCGGCTTGCCGCCGGCAGTACTCGGCATGATGACGCCGCGGAATCCCTGTTCGTGCACGGCATATTCGAGTTCCGCGACCGCACGCTCAGGTTCGCCCAACGCCAAAGCAGCCAACGGCTCCATTCGCCCTTCTGACTCAGCTGCGGTTTCCAGCGCTGCCTTGTTCAGTGCCCGAACCAGTTCAACGCCGGAGGCGCCGCCAGGCCACGCCAACATGAACGGTGGCGGCCCAAAGAGTTGAAGTCCGACATCACGACGCTTGAGGCTTTCAAGCCGATGCTCCAAATCAAAGAGGTGCGGATCCAAGGTACTCTTTCGATCGTCGCCGGCACGCCGGATGATATAGAGACCCTCACTGTCACGCTCGGACCGAAGTCCCGCCACCGGCGACTTCGCCAGGTCGGCAATGAAACGTTCATTGAGCGCGTGTGCGTGCAAATCGATAATCATGTACTGCTCCTCCAGGTTGAGTCGTAGTTCTCAGGCTCCGACCGTTGTTTGATGATCATTCCGCCAGCTCGCGCCTTCGACGGACCAATTTGTCAGGTCGGTGCCAATACACGCCAAAATGGCTCGAAATTCGTATCGCGCTTTTCGGTGAAAGCATCGAGACCTTCCTGCCATTCGGCACGCGGGACGTCGGTAACGGATTGCTGCACTCGTGCCCAGTCATATTCGGCATGCCCATGCAGGTGCCTTTTCGCGGCAGAAATAGCACCCGGCGGCGCCTTTGAGACAATCTCGTGCGCCCACGAAACCGCCTTTTCAATCACTGACTCGCGCGGAACAACCGCATTGACCAGACCTCGGGAAACACCTTCGTCGCTGGTAAGTCGCCGGCCCGACAAAATCAGTTCGAGGGCAACTCTGGAACCCACCATGCGCTGAAGGAGTGCCAGGCCGGTATTCGGAATTACCCCCCGGGAGACCTCCGGCAAAGCGAACCACGCGGCCTCCGCAGCGACCACCAGATCGCACGACAGCGAAAGTTCAAACCCGCCTCCCAAAGCCCCTCCCTGAACGGCTGCGATAACAATGCGCGGCTCTTCCACCAACCGCTTGAACAGCAATGCAGGGTCCGTCAGAGGGTCGGTGCGCTCCATCCAACCGTCTTTCAGGTCGTCGATGTTCGCTCCCGCACAAAACGTGGGCCCATTCGACGCGATCACAATCGCGCGCGCCGCCGCGGCGGTGCTGAGTTCCAATGCGTTGAAGGCTTCACTCACGATCTGCCGCGACAGTGCATTACGGCGATCCGGATCATTAAGTGTGATGACGGCAACATCGCCGCGCATCTCGAACAACACTTTCGAAAAATTCGTGGACATATCTTTACCTCGAAAATCCGGCACCGGCCGGCTCGTCTTCTGCGTCCAACAGACCCTCAAGCAGGAAGGCTCGAATCGCCTCCGGAATTGGAGCCGGCTCACCGCGCTCCGTATCAAGAAGGACGCAGGTCGCCAGTGCAAACACCAGGCATTCAGATCCGATGAACAGGCCCTGCACCAACTGGAACGAAGTACGTCCTATCTTGAGAGTCGCGGACCCAATCTCGATAGCCCCAGGAAAGTAAAGCTCCTTGAGAAAGTCGATTGATAGATGAGCGACAACTACGTTCCTGCCGGTCATCGACGCCTTCAGCGAATCACGCGCCAGAATCTCCATCCGTGCCGATTCGAGAAACGTCGAGATCGCGGCATTGTTGATATGCCGAAACTGATCGGTATCCGCGTTCCTCAGCTTTTCCTGGGTCCAGAAACGGCATGCATCCCGATGCAGCGAACGCTTTCGAGCCAATAGCTCAGACCGTCCCAACGCCGACGAACCGGGAGATGACATCAGGTTTGCTCCTCGTGCATATGCTTCGTCGCCTCATGTTCGATCCGCAAGTAGAGCGTCTCCGCCATGGGTTGGCGCATCTCTTCCAGGATGTGTCCCACCAGTCCGACTGCTCTTGCGGCGACCGCGAGACCGCGGCAGATCTTCCATGTAATCCCCATCTCAGAGGCGACGGCGGCCATCGCCCCAGTCACGTTCAATGGAAGGGGACGTCCTGCCTGACGCGTGGCTTCCTTGCCGATCGCGTCCATCAGTTCAACGTAGGGTCCGTAATATCCCGTTTCCCTTGCGACCTCGAACAACGCGACACTCCGCGGATCGATAGGCTTGTGGAAAGGGTGGCCGATTCCCGGGATGATTTCCTTGCGGCTGCGGTAGCTGGTGACAATCTCAACCGCCTTCGCCTTCGGATCGGCCAGTGACGTATTGGCGGGGATCGCCTCCTGGAGAAGTTTGGCCGCATTGTCGAGCGAACCCACGAACACGGAACCCAGTCCCAGCAGCCCCGCAGCGACTGCAGCCTGAACCGATTCTGGAGCGCCGCAATACGTAAACCGTGTCGCGAGGGACGATGGCGTGATTCCATGTTCAACGAGAATGACCATCATTGCGTTGAACATCCGCAGCTCACGGGCGTCCGGTAGACGACCGAACAATTGCAGGAATGTCATCTGTCCAAAATCGATTTTTCCCACGATCTCGTTACACAGATCGAGCCCGTGAACTACGACCTTGGACGGATTCGCCCACGCGATATCGGACTTCACTTGTGCGTCTTTCATTGTCTCGGATCCTTCTTCTTGCCAGCTTCGATCAAAGGGATAACGCAACTGCAGCCATTTCGCGCAGCTTTGTCTTCAGAATCTTCACGCCGTTGGGACCAGGTTTTTCCGGAAACTCATCGACGAAGACAATGCGCTTCGGGACTTTGTAGTTCGCTATGCCGGCCTTGCAGTAAGCGAGCAGGTCAGCTTCGGAGAGATCCGCAGCAGTTGCTCGAACGAATGCAACCGCGACGTCTCCTACCCCAGGTCTCCGGACGCCGACCACTTGCGCGCCGCTTATCCCCTCGTGCCGGGTTAGAAACTGCTCGATCTCCGATGGATCGACAAGGTAACCACTAAGGCGCAAACCATCGTTCAGTCGTGCCAGATAGATAAACCCTTCGACAGTCCGCTGCACGAGGTCCCCAGTCCTGAACCAGCCATCGGACGTGAAGGCGGTCGCCGTCGCAGCCTCGTTGTGCAAATAGCCGGTCATGACGTTGTAACCCGAGATTTGCAACTCACCTTTCTGACCATCATCAACTTCGAGGCCAGTGTCGACATCAATTACACGCAACCGAATCTCGGGCGACACCGGCAATCCGCCACCGAGGGCGCGTACTCGAGAATCCTCATGGGGATAGCGTGTCGCGGTGATGGCCAGGCATTCGGACATTCCATACAGGCCAGTGAACAGTAAGTTCAGGTTCTGCTCCGCCTTTTTACAGATCGCCGGTCCAAGGCCAGCAAATTCGGTGAACCCGCCGCGCCGCCATGAGGCTAACGAGTATTCCGTCGTATTGAGGATTCGGTCGAACAGTCCGTCCGAGCCGAAGCTATGAGTCACGCCGTGCCGCTCTATCGCCCGGGCGGCGTCCTCGCCTTTAAATACAGGCAACAAGACACACGCTGCGCCCGCTGCGATCGCCGCCATCGCCTGCACAAAACCCAACACGCCATACAGCGGCAATGCGCAAAGCATCACGTCGCCCGCACGAACATCCAGCGCACGCGAGACGTTTTGCGCATGTTTTGCAATTCCCTCCTGGCTATGCAAGGCGAGCTTCGGGTTGCCTGTCGTTCCAGAAGTACTGAACGTGATGAACGGGAGCTGGAGGGGCGCCGCCGGCACAAGACCAGTTTTCGAAATCCCGTGACGGATAAACCCGGCATCGATATCGACGTTCAGAACATATTCGAGAGCCGGGTTGTCTGATTTGAGCGTGTCCGCCGCGGCCTGATAGTCATAGTCAAGAAACCTGGCCGGGACGACCAGCCCTTTCGCGCGGCTCTGCTGAATCACATAGTTTGCTTCCGCAACTTTGTAGCGGGTGCTCACCGGTACGACAATCACGCCGATCGCAGCCGCCGCAAAGAGTAGCTGCAACCAGGCAGGACTGTCCGGTAGCCACACAGCGAGCACATCACCTTGTTTAAAGCCGGATGCCAACAGCTTGTTGCCGGCATCGCCGGCCGCCGCAGCGAGCTCGCCGCGGCTGAAAGACAATTCGCCGAAGTGACAGGCAGGGAGTTCGGGGGCGTGCGTCAACATATCCCGAAACGCCCGGATCGATCCATACGCTTCGGATTGTCCATCGCGTTGCAGGAATGAATTCGACGCCTGTGCGAGGGGCGACGAGTCCGAAGGGGAAGAGCTGTGCAGCATAACGACCTTTCGATTTGTGCTTAAACGGATAGCGCATTGCGCGCAATTTGCAGACGCTGCATTTCGGAGGTTCCCTCTCCAATACGAAATGCTCGCGCGTCGCGGTAAAAGCGCTCAATAGGAAGCTCGCACATGTATCCCATGCCGCCGAATATCTGCAGAGCCCGGTCCGCGACACGACAACCCATTTCGCTTGCATACAACTTGGCTCGCGCGGTAGCGATGCGCGCCTCCGGGACGTCGGCCTCGACGAGTTCGGCCGCGCGTTGGATCAGAAGCCGCGCGGCTTCAATCTCGACATCGTTGTCTGCGACCATGAATTGAATCGCCTGATGATTCGCGAGTTGCGTGCCGAAGGCCGAGCGCTCCTTCGCGTAGTCGCACGACATTGAGTGGGCACGTCCCGCGAGACTGGTCGACCGGCACGCGGAAAGAATCCGGTCGTGATTGATCGAATCCATCATGCTCATGAAGCCGTCACCTGGTTCGCCGAGGACGTCGGCGTCCGGCACAAAACAGTTCTCCAAAGAGAAGCCGTTGAGGTGGTAACCGCGCCAACCCATTTTTTTATATCGGGTCATGCCGACGATACCCGGGTTGTCGCGCTCGACAATGAACGTCGTCAGCTTGCGCTTGAGCGATGCGTTGGTATCCGTCACTGCAAGCACGATGATGTAGTTCGACGTTTCCGCATGGGAAATGAAGTGCTTGCTGCCATTCAGCAACCATCCGCCAGCGGTTTTCTCAGCACGCGTGCGCAGATTGCTCAGGTCCGAACCCGCGTTAGGTTCGGTCAAGGCATACGTAACGATCTTTTTGCCGGACAGAACATCTGGCAGGAGGCGAGCGCGCTGCTCGGCGTTACATCTGCTGAGGGAAAGCGGAAGGTGGCCGAAGACTTCGCTCAAGGGAACGGACGTGTAGGTCATCTCCTCGAGGATCGCCAGCTTTGCGGCAGCGCTGAGACCAGGGCCTCCGATCGACTCAGGCAGGTTGAAACCATACAGTCCGAGCGCAGCTATTTCGGAGCGCAGTTGCGCGAGCAGTGCTTCGTCGACATCGTCCGCTGCTTCGATTTGCTCTTCCAACGGGACTAGACGCGAGCGCACGAACCTGCGCGTCGTCGCCCGAAGCATTTCAATTTCTTCACTGTTCATGCGATCCTCACGAGTCATTTCGAAAACGATTTCGAATGAAGATACTCTGCCGGATCGCAACTTTCAAGACGTGTCAAAATAAAATCGAAATCGTTTTCGAAATCTAACGAAATGCCCGCTGCGGTGCCGCAACGTCAAATCCCAAGCGGCACAAGCCTCTACGGAGAGGCATATCTGCCGGGTGTCGATTTCAACAACGCGTCCGTTTCAGGGTAAACACTGATCGGACAGATCAGCCCGTCAACTCGGCGACCGCGCGACGCAAGTCCGAAATCGTTTTTGCGGCGGCAACGCTTCGTCAATCTTGCGAACGACCGTTTGCCGTAGAATCACAAAAATCGTTTTCGATGCGCGTCAATCGTGGCGTGCCCGTGGGAAGGCAGGAATGAACATTCAAGAACTGGCGGCGCACTTACAACTCTCCGTCAGCACCGTATCAAAAGCTATCAACGGCAAGTCCGACGTCAATGCAAAGACTCGCCAGCGTGTCCTCGATGCCGCCGCGCAGTTTGGGTTCTCGGCTGACGCCGCGGCGAGGAGGCTTCGCACGCAAACGTCCGATCTGATCGCGTTCGTGCTGTCAGCGCCTCAGGCGCATTTCGCCCATCCATTCTTTCTAAACATGTTAATGGGCATCGACGAAAATCTTGAGCATTCACGCTATCAACTGGTCGTTTCATCGGCGAGAAGTGCCGAGCATGAAATGCAAGTGCTCAAGCGTCTGGTAGAAGTGCAAAAAGTGGATGGCGTGCTCTTCGGCCGCACGCTTCGCCAGGACCCCCGGATTGCATATCTGCTGGAACGCAAAGTGCCATTTGTGGCTTTCGGCCGCAGTGAAACGCCGGGAGAGTTTGCATATCTGGACATAGATCACACCGTGGTCGGACGTGAGGGTTGCGCGCGGTGCGTGACGCTCGGGCATCGCCGGATTGGTCTCGTGAATGCGCCGAACACCCTGATGTTCAGTCACCACCAAAGACTAGGATATGAGGGGGCGCTTCGTGCCGCTAGCATTCCATTTGACGAAACGCTGTACATCGAAGCAGATATGACAGAGGAAGGGGGACTCGCAGCCGCGCGGCAAATGCTGGAGGCCGATGACCCGCCCACAGCAATCATTAGCGGACACGATCTGGTGGCGGTCGGCATCTATCGGGCGATCACTGAGCGTGGCCTGGTCCCTGGCCGTGACATAGCCGTGATCGGGGGAGACGACCACCCTTTCGGCACCCTGCTGTCTCCCGCGTTGACGACCTTTTCCGCGGAAACTCTGAAGGCGGGAAAGCGAATGTCCGAGATGCTACTTGCGCAGCTGGACGGCACTCCGGTCAATGAACTTCAGGAGGTGTGGTCTCCTGATTTTATTCCGCGCTCTTCTGACGGTTCGCCGCGGTTGTCGACTGAAAAAAGGGGCCGTGCTGCGGCGCGAAGATAGCGTCCGGGTCGCCTCGTCATGCCCCCTGCCGTCAATTGTCGGATTGATGGCCACCGACCGCGCGCGCCACATGCGCCAGCAGATTGTCGACATCCTCAATCGTGGTAGAGAAGGATGTCACGAACCGGACAACGTTTTGCTCCCAACGATCGTGATAGAACCCCAACCCCGCCTGAAGCAGCGATTGAATGGCCGGGGAAGGCAATCGGCAAAAGAGGATGTTAGCCTCGGTTGCGCCTAGAACCTCAACGCCGCTCAACCCTGCAAGCCCCCGGCTCAGGTGCTGCGCGGCGCTGTTGGCCTGGCGTGCGTTGCGCAACCGGGCGCTGAACCCCGTGCTCTGCCGGCGACTGCGCGGCTTAGGTCCTGTAGGACGACGGCGCGACGCCGTATGCCTGCCGGAAAGCGCGGTTGAAGTGGCTTTGATCGTAGAACCCGACTTCCTGAGCAACTGTTGCGATCGCTTGCGAGCTTCGCGACAAAAGCGCACAAGCGCGCTCGAGACGAAGACGCAGCAGCCACGCGTGGGGTGTCATCCCGATGGTCTGCCTGAATTGCTTGAGGAACTGGAACCTGCCGAGTGAGCACAACGCGGCCAGTTCATCGAGCGTGATCTTGTCGCTGAGATGACTGAAGCAGTAGTCCTTGACGCGTTCCCACTGAATACGCGAGAGCGAGCCCGGCACCGTTTCAGGCACGATCGCGCGCGCTTGACTCAACAGGCATTCCAGCAACGTGAGCCATTCCGTCTGCATCTCAAGACCACTCGCGGCGCTGCGCCGTCGCATCGCATCGTGCAGTCGAAGAAGATGGCCCGCGAGCAACGGGTCCTCAAGCAAGGCTCCGGCGAATTCCGGCTCGCGATGATGGCCGCTGATCTCTTCCGCCACGCTTGCGACGAGTTCGCGCGAAAGGCGGAATGTCTTGAGCGTGGATTGGCTGCCATCATCCACGACTCCATCGTGAATCTCGCCTGGTGGCATCAGAACGACAGTCCCGGGTGCGTGCATTACGGTCTTTCCGTTAACTCGCTGACGCTGAACCCCGTCCGTCACCAGCCCGACGTGGAAATCGAGGTGAAAATGGCGGTCGAAACTGAAATCCGCAAAGTGTGCGGTACTCAGCACCAGGCCGGGTATCTCGGACACTTGTTGGAACTGGACATTTTCAGTCATTGAACAGGGAGCGATGGCACGTGTTGGCGGACGTCAGTAAAGCATAACGCTGCCGAAATCGAGCGGCTTCGCGTTCAGTCACCGATCGCTTGCGCATCTTGCCCCGTGTCCGCCTGCTCACGCATCAGCAGGAGCAGCGCGATAAGCACAAGCACTATCGTCAAGCCAACGAAAAGCAACGTCGCGCGTTGAATGTCGGCGAGTTGCACGGCGATGCCAAGGCCGATCACAGGTAGTGAGATCGCCACATAAAGCACGACGAAAAAACTGGACGTGACTTCCGCTCGTCTGTGCGCCGGCGCGGCGGACGCGATCTCGCCCAACCCGGCGCGGAAGCTGATGCCCTGCCCGATTCCTGCCAGGGCGGTGCCGAGCAAAAGCGCGCCGAGCGAGCGCTCCGGCACGCACAAACCAACACATATCAGTCCCACGACGAGTCCAACGCAGCCAGCCGCTTGCCTCCATCGGGCAGCAATGACCGTCTGCACGATTTGCCCGAGTGCGGAGCACGCGAACAGCAGGAACACGATCGCGCCGGTCACGATGCCGCTGTGAAAGCCGAGTACGACCCGAATCAGTTGCGGGGCGACAGCCGCAAAGAAGCCCACCACGACGAAACCGGCAAAGCCCGCCAGCGCGGCAGGAATAAACGCACGGCGTACCTCGGCAGGAAGCGAAATTTTCTGGATGCCGAGCTTCACGCGCGCAGGAATCGTAGCGGTCTCCGGCACGCCAAGAACGACTAGCGCGGCGACGCCCACCAACGCGAGATGCGCCGCATAGGGCAAGCGCGTTGGCCAGGGGAATAGTTCGACCAGGATGCCGCTTAGCAAAGGACCACAACCCAGCCCGAGCATATTGGACGCCGTAGCCGCGAGCATGGCTTTGCCGCGCCACGCAGGCGGCGCGAGTTCGATCACAGCGACGGTGGCAGTTCCTGTGAAGATGCCGGCGGAGATTCCCGACAGCAGGCGGCCGAGCATCAGAAGCGCCAACCCGTCGCTGAGCAGGAACATCAGCGCTGACGCAGCCGACGCAAACAGTCCGGCCAGTAGCATGCGACGACGGCCGAGCTGATCGGACCAGTTGCCGACCAGTAGCAGTGCACCCAGTACCCCGATTGCATACGAGGCATAGATCACCGTGATGATGGTCGGTGTAAAACCATACTGCAGTTGGTAGTACCGATAAATTGCTGTCGGTAGCGTTGTACCCATCATGTTGATCGCGAACGCCAACGCGACAGCCAGAAATGCGATCGGGGATTGCGGTGTGACAGAAGCTGCTTTCATGAAACGTCCCAACGGTTGCTCGAAGACTGCGCGCAATTATGGGCAATTTCTCACGGCCTTGCTGGCGGCTCGACAGTGGCGCTTAGCTTCGGCCTCACATCACGACGGATGCGCTAAGCGATCGGCACATCACGCGGACGCAGGTGATCGGCCCGCTTTTCGCCGTGGTCGAATTCGCGCCTCGCCAATTCCATTTCGCTCATGTGGACTTCGACCCAATCCCATATCCCGCAGATCTTGTCGAGCAGGCTCCGCCCCAATGGCGTCAGCTGATAGTCGACCCGCGGCGGGATCACCGGATGCACGTAGCGCGTAACGAGGCCGTCACGCTCGAGCTGCCGCAATGTCTTGGTGAGCATTTTCTGGCTCACGCCCTCCACCACTTCGCGCAGCCGCGAAAAACGCATCTCGCCGTGCGTACCGAGCGCGTCGATGACGAGGATCGTCCACTTGTCCGCGATCTGCTCGATGATGTTCCGCGCCAGGTCATCGGTTTTTTTTTGCGGATTGTCGTGCGCGTAAGCGCCGTCGTAGCAATTAGTTTCCATGGGGAAAGTATGAAACCGTCAGGTGCCTTCTTGTGATCGCCGGATGCCGCTGAAATAATCGGCTCGCCTGCCCGTCCGATGGGCAAGTCGCCGTTAGTCAGATCGCATTCGACCCGTATGCGGTGCTTTACGTAGTGCTTTGATTAGAGAGCTTCACATGACTATTGAAACAATCGCAATTGAAGGTTTAACGACTCCCGTCTCACGCATCGGCCTTGGCACCTGGGCGATCGGCGGATGGATGTGGGGCGGCACCGATGAGAAAGACTCGATCGCGGTGATCCGCCGGGCGCTCGACAGCGGGGTCAATCTGATCGACACAGCGCCGGTGTACGGCTTCGGCGCTTCGGAGGAGATTGTCGGCAAGGCGCTGGCCGATGGGTATCGGCACAAGGCGGTCATCGCGACCAAGGTCGCATTGGAATGGCACGACGGTGCGGTGTTCCGCAATTCGTCGCCAGCGCGCATTCGTCAAGAAGTAGAGGATACGCTTCGGCGCTTGCGGACAGATTACATCGATCTGTATCAGGTCCATTGGCCCGATCCGCTGGTGCCGATCGAAGAGACCGCCGCGGTACTCGACGATCTGCGCAAGGAAGGCAAGGTGCGGGCGCTGGGCGTCAGCAACTTCTCGCCTGCGCAAATGGATGCATTCCGGCGCGTGGCGCCGCTGTCAACCACGCAACCGCCGTACAACCTGTTCGAGCGCGATATCGATCATGACGTGCTGCCGTATGCAAAACAGCATGGGCTCGTCGCGCTTGCCTATGGGGCACTATGCCGCGGGCTGCTGGCAGGGCGCATCGGTGTCGAGACGCGTTTCGAGGGCGACGATCTGCGCCAGCGCGACCCGAAGTTTCGCGAGCCGCGTCGCGAGCAGTATGTCGCGGCCGTGAAAGCACTCAACGTGTTCGCGCGCGATAACTTCGATAAATCGGTGCTCGCGCTGGCGGTGCGCTGGGTGCTCGACCGCGGCCCAACGATCGCGCTGTGGGGCGCACGTCGCCCGGCGCAGTTGGACGGGATCGAAGACGTATTCGGCTGGCGCCTCGACGAGAAGGCGTTCAAGCAGATTGACGCGATTGTTGCGCAGTTCGTCAAGGATCCCGTTGGGCCGGAATTCATGGCGCCCCCGGAACGCGTGCTCGTAGCATGACAGGGAGCCATCGACCATGCGAACCCATCGACGCACCTTCATGCTCCATTCAATCGGCGCGGCAGCGCTCGCGATCAGCGGACGCTCCGTCTGGGCGGCGCCCCCGCAGCTTCAGGAGAGCGATCCCGCTGCGCAGGCACTCGGGTACAAGACCGATGCGGCCCATGTCGACCGCACAAAATATCCCCGTTTCAACGACAACCAGCGCTGCACGAACTGCCAGTTCTTCCAGGGCAAGCCGACCGACGCCAGCGCGCTTTGTGCGCTGTTCGGCGCGAAGCAAGTGAGCGGTACCGGATGGTGCAACGCTTATCAGGCAAGGGCATGAACGGCGTGCGCAGATAGACGATGCCAGGCAGCGCCGACGGGTGTGGCTTGCGTCGACAACAAGGAGTGAACCGATGGAACTGATTGTGAATGGCGTGCATCACAACGTCGACGCCGACGCGAACATGCCGCTGCTATGGGCGGTGCGGGACCTGTTAGGGCTGCATGGCACCAAGTTCGGCTGCGGCGTGGGCGCATGCGGCGCCTGCACCGTACATCTGGATGGCGTGGCCGTGCGTTCGTGCGTCACCTCGCTGAGCGATGTGCAGGGCAAGCCCGTGACGACGATCGAAGGCCTGGGCAAAGGCGGCGAGCATCCCGTGCAGCGAGCGTGGAAAGCCGCGAATGTGCCGCAGTGCGGCTACTGTCAGCCTGGCCAGATGATGCAGGCTGCGTCGCTGCTAAAACAGACGCCGAAGCCGAGCGACGAGCAGATCGTCGAAGCGATGTCCGGCAATGTCTGCCGCTGCGGCACCTATCAACGCATCAAGGTTGCCATCAAGGCAGCGGCGGAGCAGGCGTAATGAGCGAGATTGTCAATTTGAGCCGGCGCCGGGTGCTGAAGGGTACCTTGGCGGGCGGGGTGGTATTGGGCCTGCAAGTCGGCGGCGCACGCATGGCGTTTGCAGCGAGCCCGCTCGCTTCGGCAAGCGGCACCAAAACGGTATTTGCACCGAACGTCTATGTATCGGTCGCGCCGTCGGGCGAGATCTTGCTGGTCGTGCATCGCTCCGAGATGGGCACCGGCATCCGCACCAGCCTCGCAATGATCCTCGCCGACGAACTCGATGCCGACTGGAACACCGTCAAGGTCGTGCAGGCACAAGGCGATGCGAAGTACGGCGACCAGAATACCGATGGCTCGCGCAGCATCCGCCAGTTCTTCCAGCCACTGCGCGAGGCAGGCGGCTCCGCGCGGCAGATGTTGATGGCGGCCGCCGCTGCGCAGTGGCGCGTGAGCACGGCGAGTTGCCGGACCGAACTGGGTCATGTCGTGCATGCGGCGAGTGGGCGGCGCCTTTCATACGGCGCGGTGGCCGCGGCCGCGGCGCGTCAGCCAGTACCCGGCCGCGACACGCTGCACCTGAAAAACGAGGACACGTGGCGCTATATCGGCAAGTCGATGCCCATCGTCGATCTCGACGACATTGTTCACGGCCGTGCGACGTACGGCATCGATGTCGTGTTACCCGGTATGACGTATGCGTCGGTCGAACGTTCGCCCGTGTACGGTGCAACGCTCAAAAGCGTCGACTCGACCGAAACGATGAAGGTGCCCGGCGTGTTGCACGCGGTGCGCATTTCTTCCACGCCGCTGCCCGCCGGGTTCCGGCCGTTGGGCGGCGTCGCGGTGATAGCGACCAACACGTGGGCCGCGCAGCAAGGGCGACAGAAACTGAAGCTCGAATGGGACCTCGGGCCGAACGGCACTTACGATAGCCACGCGTATCGCAAGGCGCTCGAGGACACCGCGCGGCAGCCTGGGAAGGTTGTGCGCAATAACGGCGATACCGCGGGCGCGCTGAAAAACGCTGCACGACACGTGTCGGCGGACTATTACGTGCCGCATCTGGCGCACGCGGCGATGGAGCCGCTGGCTGCGACTGCATCGTTTGCGAACGGCGCGATCGAGGTCTGGACCGCGACGCAAAACCCGCAGCAGGCGCGGACAACCGTCGCACAGGTGCTCGGCCTGCAGGAGCAAGCCGTGACGATCAATGTTACGTTGCTCGGCGGCGGCTTCGGCCGCAAGTCGAAACCGGACTATGTGGCCGAGGCCGCGTTCCTGGCGCGCGAAGTCGGCGTACCCGTCAAGCTGACGTGGACACGCGAAGACGACATACGAAACGACTACTTCCATGCCGTGTGTGCGCAGCACATGGAGGGCGGACTCGATGCGCAGGGCAAGACGATAGCGTGGTTGCACCGCAGCGTGTTTCCGTCGATCGGTTCGACGTTCACGCCGAACGTGGTTTATGGTTCGGCGGGCGAGCTCGGTCAGGGTGTGACCGACATGCCTTATGAAGTCGCCAACGTGCAGTGCGAAAACGGAGCGGCGCCCGCGCATACACGTATCGGCTGGTATCGCTCCGTGTACAACATCCCACACGGCTTCGCGCTGGGCTCGTTCGCCGACGAGCTCGCCGCCGCTGCGCGACAGGACCCGGTGCAGCATCTGCTCGCGCTGCTGGGCAGTCCGCGCCATGTCGATCTGCATGCGCTGGGGGCCGACTATCCGAACTACGGCGCGTCGATCGACGAGTATCCGATCGATACCGCACGCTATGCCGCGGTGGTCCGCGCGGCGGCGGTGCGGTCGAACTGGTCCGCCGCGTTGCCCGCTCGCCATGGACGCGGCATCGCTGTTCATCGCAGCTTTCTGTCGTACGTCGCCGCGGTCGCGCAGGTGCAAGTTGCCGACGATGGCTCGGTGCGCGTGACACGTATCGATCTGGCGGTCGACTGCGGACGTATCGTCAATCCCGATCGCGTGATCGCGCAGTTCGAAGGCGCTGTCGTGATGGCGCTCGGCAACACGCTATACAGCGAACTGACGTTCAGTCAGGGTGCAGCCGACCAGTCGAACTTCACCGACTACCGTGTCGCCCGTATCGACTCCGTGCCGGAAACGCACGTATATATCGTGCCGAGCGCTGCACCGCCCGGTGGTGTTGGCGAACCGGGCGTGCCGCCGACAATGGCTGCGATCAGCAACGCAATCTTCCATGCGACAGGCACGCGGGTTCGGGCGTTGCCGGTGGATAGCGCGTTGTTGAAGCGGGCGTGAACGGCGGTTTATCGACCACGTCTCATTGTGTCGCGCCGGCGTGTCGCAATGCATCCTCCGCAGCCGGGTTGTGTTGTGCGATCGCCATTTGCAACGCGGTCCCGCCACGCGCATCGACATGATTCGCGTTGGCGCCGTGCGCGACAAGCACCGGAATCATATCGAGCCGGCCGAATAGCGCGGCAAACGACAATGCCGTTTCCCCCGCGTTGTTGGTTTGATCGATGTCGCAATGCGTGTCGAGCAACATCGTTGCAATATTCGTCTCGCCTTTGAAGAGCGCCCCCATCAGTGCTGTGTTGCCATGCCGATCGGCGGCGCAAGCGTTGGCGCCTGCAGAAAGAAGGGCCTTCAATGTCTCCGGGTGGTTGTCATACGCGCTAAGGATCAGCGCGGTATAGCCTTCGGGCGTCGTTGTCTCGAGCGGGAAATGCGCGTCGATCAATGCCTGAACGATATCCGTGCGTCCCGCACGCGCCGCGACAAACCAGTCTTCTGTGAAACGCGGGGTGTCCGTCGCGGCCGAATACGTTCCCGGTTGATACACATGCTGTGCGCAACTCGCCGTCAACAGTGCGGCCAAGGCCGCGACCGCCACAGTCCGAACAAGGCGCCCGGCAGTGAAAGAGCATCGCATTACGTTCTCCGTAAAAAGCCTGTCTGATCAGTCGGGAAGCCTGCTTGCGCAGGCTTCCGTGCATGCTTCAGTTATCGCTCAGGTGTGCGGCCGCATCCTTCACACGGGTGACATCCGCGTTGGTCGCACGCGCGAGACGGGTACCGTAGTCGGCATCAGCCTTATAGAAGTACGAGAGCATTGCGTACTTGTTCGCGTCGTTGGTCACGCGGCCAAGGTCGCCCGACAGCGCCGTGATCAGATCGGTCTTGCCGGTCTCGGACAGCGTCCGGTAATACTCGCCGGCCTGACGGAAGTCGAGCGTCTTGTGGATCGCTCTTTGCTGGGTTGCCCCCTTCAGCGGCGTCTGCACGGACTTGTACTTGTCCTGCTGCGAGATTTCGGCGACTCCGGATGGCTCGTAGTTCACTTCGCCCTTTCGATCGCCCTCGTTCATGAAGCCGTCCTGGTTGTTGTTATAGACCGGGACGACGGGGCGATTGATCGGCAACTGGTTGTAGTTCGGGCCTAGGCGATACATCTGCGTATCGGCGTAGGAGAACAGACGACCCTGCAACATCCGGTCCTCGGAAGGCTCGATCCCCGGCACGAGCCGCGACGGCGCGAATGCCGATTCTTCCGTGGACTCAAAATAGTTGTCCGGAATGCGGTTGAGCGTCATCGTGCCCACCTTCTGCTCCGGGATGGAAGACGGCCACACCTTCGTGTCGTCCAGCGCATCGAAATCGAATTTGTCCAGATCCTTCGGCGAGAGCACCTGGATGTAAAGGTCCCACTGTGGATACGAATGCGCCTTGACCGAGTTGTACAGGTCATTGGTCATCAGATTCCAGTCCGCGCCGATCGAATGCGGGATATCCTGGGGACGAATGCCTTCGACACCCTGCCGGCTCTTCCAGTGAAACTTCACGTAGTGAACTTCCCCTTTCGCATTGACGAACTTGAAAGCGTGCACGCCGTAGCCGTCCATGTGGCGATACGAATCCGGCATGCCCTCGTCCGTGTAGAGGTGTGTCAGCATGTTCGTCGCTTCGGGCGAATGAGCAAAAAAGTCAAACGCCAGATTCGGATCCTGCACGCCAGTCACCGCCGATGGCTTGTTCGCATGCACGAAGTCAGGAAACTTGATCGCGTCCCGAATGAAGAAGATCGGCCAGTTGATGCCGACCATGTCCCAGTTGCCTTGCTGCGTATAGAACTTGATAGCGAAACCGCGCGGGTCTCGTGCCTGCTCGGGCGAGCCGCGATAGCCCATCACCGTCGAGAATCGGACGAAGACCGGCGTCTTCGATCCAGGCGTGAACACCTGGGCAGAGGTGAGGGAACTGATGTCTGTAGTCGGCACGAACTCGCCATAGATACCTGTGCCACGCGCATGCACGACGCGCTCGGGTATGCGCTCGCGGTCGAAGCGCTGCAGCTTCTCGATGAGATGAGAGTCCTGCAAAAGCACCGGACCTTCGGGGCCTGCCGTCTGGGAGTTCTGGTTGTCGCCGACAGGGGACCCGCTATCCTGGGTCATATCCACGGCAAACGCCGGTTGAGCGATCGCCATGGCGGAGACGATCGAGAAAATGCTTGCTGCAATCTGTGTCTTCAGTATTTTCACGTTGTATTCCTGGTTCATGGGGGGAAACCGGAGGAATCCTATTACTCAGACATTCGATTATCCAATCTCTTTTTTCTATCATTTCAATAGTCACTGAATTCACTTAGACAACAAAAATTACAAAAATAAAGTTGACAATTGACGCGAATTTATTCGACAGGAAATCGCAGATTCAATGACGGAAATGTGAATTGAAAGATCGTTCTGAATTTCGTGGGGAAAATCTGCCGTGGGTCTTGCGGCATTGCGCTTTTCTCAACAATGACGCCGTGCCACGCTTGCAGCGCCTTGCGTACGCCCCGTGCGTGGTGGCGCCGTGTACGCTTTATCCAGTTCGAATAATTTCAACTGAATTTATTATTTTTTCGCATACCCTTATGAATGATATGTTTTTATCCAGCACATCCAAAAAACGTTTTTTTATTTTATAAACAACCTTAACTTAACCTTATCTTTGTGTGGAATAGCGTTAATTAAATCAGGAGTGTGGGCATGCGTGCCAATAATTGGCGATGTCTTTCCTGATTTCATCACTCGTCTCGAATGTGAATTGAAGCGTTATCAATAATCATTCACGCGACAAAGCGCTTGCGTGGGTTCACGATCGCGAAAGCCACGCAAGCGAGAGCGCTGCGCTTTAGAACTGATGCCGCACGCCGAGCAGTACCATCGTCTCCGAGTTCTTACCCGAATCGAGGCCATAGGAGCCGATCGATGCGGTAGCTGCCATACTGCCGCCCGTGCCGTCAGCCGTTCGACCAGATGCCTTCTGATATGCAGCGAGTGCGTAGACGTCCGTACGCTTCGAGAAAGTGTAGTCGGCGCCCAGGCTAACCTGATTGTAGGTCGCGTCGGTTTGCGCACCGCCGTCGCCCTTGGTGAAGTTGTAGCCGACGCCCAGTGTCGTCGTGGGAACCGGTTTGTAGTTCACATAGACCGTAGCGTTGTTAAAGTGGGTATCGGCCGACAGCGATCCTTCTCCGTATGCGACATTGCTGTATGCCGCGCCGAACTGGAACAAGCCGAGTTGATAACTCGCGGCCGCGCGAATCATGCTCACCGACTTCGCCGAGAACAGTCCGCGATTGATACTCGAAAAATAGGGGTTGTCGGTTGTCGGCGCGCTGGCGCCCGGTGCGAGCGACACACCGCTGCTGGTCAACACGAAATCGTTCGCGAAGTTCGCGTGAAGGTACCCGGCGGCAAGATTCAGCGGACCGTTCGCATATGCCGCTGCAAGCGCATAGGTCTGACCGCTCGACGCGCTGCCCGCAACTCCGCCGAGCGCATACATTCCTTCCCACTGAAAGCCCGCGTAACTCGGGCTCACATACTTCACGGCATTGTTGACGCCAAGGCTTTCGTCGTAGTTGTCGAGATCGCCCGGAGTCGCAAACGCCGACCCGAATATCGCGTCTTCCGTCAGCGGTTCGATGAGGTCGACCAGCGGATCGAATTGCCGGCCGAGCGTGACAGTGCCAAGCGGAACGCTCGCCAGACCGACAGTTGCCACGCGACCGAACTCCCGCCCGTTGTTGTTCAGGGCACCGTTGCTAAGAACAAAGCCGTTTTCGAGCCTGAAGACCGCGGAGAGTCCGCCGCCCAGGTCTTCCGTGCCCTTCAAGCCCCACGAGTTGGCGCTCAGCGTCCCGTTTATCATCTGGAACGCGCTGCCCGTCCCGCCATTCGCTTTCGGCAGATTGCTCACGTAGCCGATGGCGGTATCGAGCGTGCCGTACAGCGTCACGCTGCTCTGCGCCTGTGCGGCACTGGCCAACGCGCTACAGGCAAGCGCCGCCAGAAGTTTTATCTTCATCTGATCTCTTCTTCGTTGAATTTAAACTGCGTCTGTCCAATGTGGCTGCATCTTCACCATCCCCTGAATCTCGACCATTGGTCGACAATCTCGCGCGATCCAGTCTGTATGACCTTGTAGTGATCGTGCTGGGCGGCGGTCGGGCACGCGTGATTGGGAAGAATGCGCACCAGCGAGCCGATGGGCAGTTGCGGTAACTGCGCGTCCGCCCCGCTGCGCAGCGCGAGAATGCCCTGCTCCTGATTCGCCTGGGCCATGATCAGGCCGGGGTACGGCACACCATTCACATCGCAGACCACGCCGTAGCCCTGATCGAGCTTCTGCGATGCTGTGCCGCGATCGCGCGACATCGCCATCCAGCCCGCATCGACCAGAATCCAGCCCTTGTCGGGTTGATGGCCGATCACGGTCGCGAGCACGCTGAGCGCGATGTCATCGACGGTGCACACGTTGAGGCCCGCCATCACGAGATCGAAGAAGACGAACACCCCGGCGCGCACTTCCGTAACACCGCTCAGATCACGCGCGAAGTGGGCCGTCGGCGTCGACCCCACGCTCACTACCGGCGCGGGGAGACCCGCGTCGCGCAACACGGTTGCACACGCAACCGCTTCCGCACGTTCGCGCTCGGCCATCTCGCTGATCGCTTCGACGGTGTCGCACGCGTACGATTCCCCCGCATGGGTCATGACGCCGCGCAACAGCGCGCCACCCTCATGCAGCACGCGACCGATAGCCACCAGTTGCTCAGACGCTTTGCGGCTTACGCCAGCACGATGACCGTCGGAGTCGATCTCGATCAACGTGGGAATAGGATCGCGACTGATGCGTGACTGCTTCGCGACCGCGTGGGCGGCATCCAGGCTGTCGACCACCACCGACAGATCGACCCCGCGCCGGCGCAATGCTGTCACGCGCTCGAGCTTGCCCGGCGCGATACCGACGGCATAGAGGATGTCGCGAACGCCGCCCTCCGCGAATTGCTCGGCCTCGCGCAACGTCGACACCGTTGCGGGGCCGGCCGGGCCATCCATGACACGGCGAGCAACGTCGAGCGACTTCCCCGTTTTCAGGTGCGGACGCAGGTTGACACCGAGCCCCGCGAGCCGCCCTCGCAGACGGGCGATGTTGCGGGCCATCCGGCTTTCGTCGAGCAGTAGCGCCGGCGTAGCCAGATGTTCGATTGATCGGCTAGCAACAGGAACGTATTGCGAATCGCCGACAGTAGTCGGCTCACCGCGCAAGCGCGGTGCGGGCATGATGCTGGTCATGAGTCGGAATGTAGAAAGAAGTGAACGCACTTACAGCGCGACGACACCGGTCTTGATCTGCGCAAAACTACGCAGCCCCTCCGCCCCTTTTTCGCGGCCGTAGCCCGAGCGTTTGAAGCCGCCGAACGGCAGCTCGACGCCGCCGGATGCGCCATACGTATTGACGAAGACCTGTCCGGCCAGCACTTCCCGGATCATCCGGTGCGCGGTGCCGATGTCGCGCGTCCATACGCCGGCGACAAGACCGTAGTCGGTACCATTCGCGAGACGCACGGCTTCTTCGATATCGCGGAACGGCGTGACGGCCAGCACAGGACCGAATACTTCTTCCTGACCGATCGCGCTGTACGGATCGACGTTGTCGATCAGCGTCGGTTGGAAAAAAAAGCCGTCGCCCAGCACACCGCCGTTGAGTGCATCGCCGCCGACAACGATTTTTGCGCCGTGACTGCGAGCCCGTTCGACGAACGACATGACGCGGCCGCGCTGAGTCTTCGAAATCAGCGGACCCAGTGCAGGGTCGTTCAACGCGGGACCGATCTCCACGTTGCCGAAGGCCTGCGCAATGCGCGCCACCATCACGTCGTGCACGCTTTCGTGGACCAGCAGCCGTGAGCCGGCTGAGCATGTCTGACCTGCGTTTTGCAGGATCGCATTGATCACACCCGGCACCGTGCGTTCGAGATCCGCATCGGCGAACACGATATTAGGCGACTTGCCGCCCAGTTCCATCGTCGCGGGAATCACGCGGTTCGCCGCTGCGTGGGCGATGATGCGCCCCACTTCGACCGAGCCGGTGAATGAGATGTGGTCGATATCGTCGTGACCCGTCAATGCCGCACCCGCGGTCTCACCGTACCCGGTTACGACATTGAGAGCGCCCGCGGGCAGGCCTGCTTCGAATGCGAGCGACGCGAGCCGCACAGCGGTCAACGGCGCCTCTTCCGCGGGCTTCAATACGCAGCAGTTGCCCATCGCGAGCGCCGGCGCAATCGTGCGCGCGAAAATCTGCATCGGGTAATTCCACGGGATCACGTGCGCCGTCACGCCATGCGGCTCCCACTCCGTGAAGATCATCGTGTCCGCATTCAGCGGAATCGATGAACCGTAGTGTGTTTCCACCGCACTGGCGTAGAAGTCGAAATACCGGGCGGTGAGTTCCGCGTCGCGTCGCGCCTGCTTCAACGGCTTGCCGGTTTGCAACGCTTCGAGACGCGCGAGATCCGCCTCGTCACGCTTGATCAGTTCGGCGATGCGCCGCAGAATGCGCGCACGCTCGGCAACCGCGACTCTGCGCCATTGCCGCGACGCGCGCCGGGCCGCGCGCACGGCGCGATCGATTTCGTCGGGACCACAATCCGCTGTTTGGGCGATCGCCTTGCCGCTGGACGGGTCCAGCACCGCAGCCGTGTTGAGTGTTTCGACCGACTCAGAGTCGATAAAGGCTGCCGTCTGTTTCATTGTGTGACTCCTGTAGGGGCGTAATCCGGCCGCCGCATGAGCGGCCGAACATTGCGGGAATGCCTGGGATGCCTAACGCGCGGTAAAGCCGCCGTCGAGCACGAGATTGGTGCCGACCGCGAACGAGCTTTCGTCGCTGGCCAGAAAAAGTGCGCCGTAGGCGATTTCGCGCGCGTCGGCGACACGCATGATCGGCGCCCACGATGCCTGAGCCGCGGCGGTCTTCGCCGGGTCGAGGCTGTTGTCGACTTCCGCCTGCAACAGCGGCGTACGCGTAATGCCGGGACACAACGCGTTGACGCGAATGTTGTGGCGGATCAGGTCGAGCGCGATCGATTTTGTGAACATCATTACCGCGCCCTTGCTGGCGTTATATGCCGGTGACTCAGGGACCGCGACGATGCCCATCTCCGAGCCGAGCGTAATGATCTTGCCGCCGCCGCGCTCGATCATCTTGGGTACGGCGTGCTTGACCATCGTGAACATGCCTTTGACGTTGGTGGTCAGAACCGCGTCCCACTCGTCCTCGGATAGTTGCTCGATCGGCATCACGCTGGTAATGCCCGCATTGCATACGAGGATGTCGAGGCCGCCATGCTCATCGACAGCGTGCCCAACCATGTAGCCGGCATCCGCCATCGAACGCACGTCGCCTGTGCAACCGGACACTGTGCCGTATTGCGCCAACTCGTCGACCGCCGCAGTAAGCGCCGCCGTGTTGATGTCGGTAATCACGACGCGGGCGCCCTCCTCGGCGAACAATTGCGCAATCGCCCTACCTATGCCTGACGCGCCGCCGGTAATCAGCGCGCTCTTACCATTCAGTCTGCCCATCATAGTTCTCTGGTTGGTTGCTACACGCCACGCACACACCTCTACGTGGCGAAGAAAATTTCAAGCTGCTTCGTTGCCGTAGCCAAGTGCCTTATCAGCGCCATGCATGGTTGCCGAGCCATGCGGCAGTTCATCGAGCGATTCGATTTCGACGTCCACCATTTCCGGAATCGCATCGCCCTCAATGAAGAGCACTGCGCCCAGGCGATAGAACGCCGGCGAGCCGCGACGCTTCAGTCGCCGACCCCACAACGCGGCGAGCACGATCACGGCCACGACAATCCACGGGAACGCGGTCAACGGCGCGGCAGGCCACGGATGAACATTCAGCCAGATCGCTGCCAGGAAAATGACGTTGGAGATAACGGGGAACGCGACATGCAGCACCAGCGAAAACTCTGCGCGATAGCGTTTCCACATGAATACAGGCAATGCGACGTTGGTGAGAATCAGGATGGGCAGCATGCCGAGTGACGACAGATAGCCGAGATTGCCGAACGCGGACATCGGGTCCCACCAGAACCCCGCACCAATACCCACCACGAGGGTCAGGATCGAGTACACGATAATCGCGACGTGAGGCGTCTTGTGCTTCGGATGAGTACGGCCGAGCGCCTTGTGAAGCAGCCCATCGCGGCCCAGCGAATACAACACGCGGAAATTGGCGGTATGAATGGCAAGCACGACGGCGACGATGGCAGAGACGGCCGCGAGATCGACAAGATTGCCGTACATGTGCCCAAGGTAGCGCACGGCGAGGTCGTGAATCGGCTCCTGAGAGTTGGCCAGCTTGTCCATGTGCGCGGAGCCGTAGCCCACCACGATCGAATACATCGCGAATGTGAACCACAAGCCAGCGAGCACCACCGACCCAATCAGCGCGATCGGCAGATTGCGACGTGGATTACGGCATTCCTCCGCCACGGTCAGGCACGATTCGAAGCCGAAAAACGCCATGACGATAAAGACGAATGCCTGCCCGATACCGCCGAATCCCTGATCCGCGTGCATCGGCGAAAAACTTTCCGGCACCTGACCCGCATCGCCGCCCTTGAACACGATGACGATCAACAAGCCACCCACCACCACGACTTCGGCAATCAGCAGCGCGACGTCGAATTGCATCGACGCATGGACCGAATACCACGCGAGAATACCGACCAGGACCACGACGCCGATCATCAACGCCCACCACGGCACCGTGATGCCAAAGTCATTCCGAAGTGCGTTGCTGAGAAAACCGCCGAACAGGTTGGTATTGATCGGGCTTTGCAGCGCGTACGCGAACAGCATCAGCATCCCGGCTGCAAAACCGGCTTCGGGTCCAAGACCCAGCGTAATGAATTTGTAGAAGCCGCCCGCTGACGTGACGCGCTTGGCGAATTCCGCGATCGTCAATGCCATGAGCGCAATGCCAGCGGTCCCTAGCACGAACACAAATGGCGAAGACACGCCGGCCTTGCCGCCGATCAACGCCGATATAAACATCACGCCGATGGTCGGCGAGATGAACGCGAGGGACATGCCCATCGCACTGATCAATCCCAACGCGTTGCGCTTGAGGCCATCGGCCTCTGCACTTGCGCTCACCTCTTTCGTAGTCATCGAATTGCTCCAGTCAGGTCAACTTGAGCGCATCGTAGGTGGCCACAAAATTGCAATCCAATGCCGAAATTCGATCGCGCGATGCTAAGCGAGCATGGCGCTATGGCGTATACGTATGACTTATTCGGATGGGGATGAACAGAGACTTCGCGACCAGACCTGCCGATTGCGATGAGGTATTGCGGCGACTTGAACGGCAGCTTGCGCTTTCAGCGACTCAGGCAGCAGCCGGCTGAACCGTATTGGTTGCGGAAGTGGCTGTTAGCGTTTCCCAGAATGCTTCGGCGCTGCTGGGCAAGCGAGCACGTGGACGGAACAGCGTGATGTCGACGTCGAGATCCCATTCGGAAGAGCCCGCGCGGACCAGTTCCCCCGATTCGAGCTCGCGACCAACCTGGCTCTGCGGCAGCCACGCAAGTCCGCGCCCATCGCGCACCATCGAGTTCAGCACGCCGGCGAGCGGCGAGACGAAGACGCGGTCGAGCCGATTGGCTGCGGGCGAGGTACGCAACAGGTTCTCCACCGCGCGACCGATGGCAGACGTTTCGGCGTACGCAAGGTACCGGCAGTGATGCGCAGGCGCTCCGTCGAGAGAGTCGAGCGGCTCATTGTCGGCGCCGGGCCGCGACAACGGCAACAAGCGGTCGAAGCCAACGCGATAGACAAGAAACTGCTTGGGGTCGAGGCCAATATCGACAGAAGGATGTGTGTGGCACAGCATGAAGTGGCTCGTGCCCTGGAGCATCATCTGCACACACGCATTCGCATGCCCGGTATCGAGCCGGAACTTCAGCACTTCCCCCGCTTTTTCAGAAGCGCTGATCCACTGGGGGAAAAACGTCAGCGAAAGGCTGTGTGTCGCGACAAACTTGACCGTACTCGCGAGTCCCTCCGCTGCCGCACGCAATTCGTCGCGCCCCTGATAGAGTTGCCGGGCCACCTCCTCGGCAATGTCGCGGAACCGTTCACCCGCTTCGGTCAGCGCAATCGGCTGCGCGTTGCGATCGAGCAACCTGACGCCGACCCACTCTTCCAGCATCTTGACGCGCCTGCTGAACGCCGGCTGTGTCATGAAACGCAACTCGGCGGTGCGCGAGAAATTGCGCGTGGCCGCCAGCGTCAAAAGATCTTCAAGCCACTTCAGTTCCATGGACAGAAATCAGCCGCTCCAGTCGAAAAAACACCCACGCCGATGAAGTCGTGCCCGGCGAAGGCAGATACAAAACGAAGCAACTGCTGTGCCGGGCGAAACACGTCACATAGGGAATGCCGACGATCCATTGTGGTGCACACGCGCGACGCTGCCGGTGTGAAAGGAACTTGATGCACCATAAATGAGCATAAACACGTGGATCAACGTGGCCGCCTGTCGATCAAAAATCGCATGCAAACCCCAGTCCTTCTTTTTGCGCGCGTCGATAGGCGAGCGCTGCGACAGCCAGATCCTGCAGCGCAGTGCCGGTCCCGTCGAAGATCGTGATGTCGTCGGCTGCGCCGCGCTGCTGGGCGCCACTCACCAGCCCGCCGAGCGTGAGGCTCAGTTTTTCCGCCGTGAGCAATCCGCGGGCGTACGCATGTTGGCATTCGCCAATCGAGATCGCCTGCTGGATCTCGTCAACGACGATGCTGGCTGCCGCCACCAGTTCCACCTCGAGTTCCTGCTTGCCGATTGTGTCGGCTCCCATTGCGTTGATGTGGACGCCTGGGCGAATCCACTCGCGGCGGATCAGCGGCATATGTGACGGCGTTACCGTAATCAGCACATCGGCGTGACGCGCGACCGCCTCGAGGGACAACGCATCGAATCGCAGACCGTCCGCCTCGACCAGGTCGCGCAACGTGCGCAGGTTGTCCGGATTCGGGTCCCACGCCAGCACATGCGTGATCGGACGTACAGCGCACGTCGCGCGATATTGATGGATCGACTGTGCGCCGGTGCCGACGATACCGAGAATCGACGCGTCCGGGGACGCGAGACCACGCGTCGCAAGTGCGCTGGCCGCTCCAGTGCGAATGCCGGTGAGATAGTTCGCTCCTACAAGGGCGACTGCGCGACCGGTGTCTGCATCAAACAGAAGTACTGAAGACTGGTGATTGCCCAGCCCCCTTTTTACATTGCCCGGCCAGTAACCGCCGGCCTTGAGACCGAGCACCGGCAGCGACGCATCAAAGCCGGCTTTCACGCCGAATACGGCGTCGGCATGGCCAGTTTGTTCCCGCACGACGGGATACGATCGGGCATTGCCCGCGTAGCTCGCGGCAAAGGCATCGCCGACGGCGTCGATCGCGTCCTCGACGGACACGAGTTGGGACGCCTGTTGCTCCGGAATGATCAACATGAAAGCCTCGCAGCATTGAAACTCCCTAACATAGCGGGGCGGAATCCGGCTGGCCAATGCCGATACGGTCTGGACTCATGCAAAGACGGTTGCGGAGGAACTCAAGGCTGTAGCTTGTCCGCCGTGACGGTGTAGCCCAAACTGCTGCTCTCCTGGGAGCCTCTCCTCAATAAAGGATTACACCGTCCGTGACTCACTCCGATCCTCTGCAAAGTCTTCCTGACATTCTTGAACCAGGTTTGTCGGTGGTGTTTTGCGGAATCAATCCGGGCGTTCTTGCGGCATCGACCGGCCGCCACTTTGCCGGCAGAGGCAATCGGTTCTGGCGGGTCGTTCATCTGGCGGGCTTCACCCCTGAACAGATTTCTCCTGACGACGATCACACGCTCCTGCAGTACGGTTGTGGCCTGACGACCGTGGTCTCGCGTCCAACCGCACGAGCCGACGAACTATCGCCCCGCGAGTTCAAAGCGGCGGCGACGGAATTCGAACAGAAGATTGAACGCTATGCGCCGCAATGTGTTGCCTTCCTCGGGAAGATGGCGCTCTCCGCGATGTCGGGCACACGCGACATCGACTGGGGCCCGCAACCGACAACGTTCGGCGGCGCCCGCGTATGGGTGTTGCCCAATCCCAGCGGACTGAACCGGACATTCAGCCTCGACGCGCTAGTGATCGCCTACCGGGAACTTCGTCTTGCCGTTGCGCCGGCCAGGGGCGCGCTTTCTCCTTCAACGCGCAGACCTGTTCCCTCATCGCGGCTTGAATAATTTCAACAAGCTTTCATCGCGCACTCCCGCTCGCGACGACCACCGCCCAAAGAAAACCTCAACGATCAACCGTTCGTCAGCGCGAGCTGCAAGCCGAAAGACATCCGACGGAGTCTTTCAAACCTCAACATGTATCACTCCGGTAACTCAAGCCTTGCGCGCCCCTGGTACATTGACGCCATGCCTCGTCTCAATCGTTGTCCACCAGCTTCCACCAAGGCGAACATGAGCAACACACGGTCTGTCAGCAAGGCCCTCGCGGTAGTCGGCGATTCGCCGCACGCGCTATTTCGCGAGGCGACCTTGATAAAACGTTACCGCCAATTACGAAGCGCATTCATCGCTACGGATCCAGTCACCAGGCCATAACGTCGCCCTGTGCCGGTCACGGCCTTAAGCATTTTGCCCAGTCCGCTTTGCTTGCAATTAGATAACAGCAGTCCAAACAGTCGTTGGGTTGTGACAACGCACGAGAACCATGGCATGTTCCCAACATCCCGGCAGAGAATGACTCCCCGTCCAACTATCAACGGCAGCATCTGTTTTCGGAGATACCTATGAGCGAAGCCGTGTCCAAGCAACCCAAGCGCTCCCGACGCGGGCTCATTCTGTTTGCGGTTGTCGTGCTGGCGCTAGTCGCGCTTGTCGTTGTCCACCTGTTGACCCAGAAGAAACCCACGCGCGACGTCGCACCGATCGTCGTCACTGTCGCGAGCGCCACACTCGGTTCGATGCCTGTCACGTTGAGCGAACTCGGCACGGTCACGCCGACCGCCACCGTGACCGTGCTGCCGCAGCTAAGCGGCTACCTCACGGCCGTCGGTTATCACGAAGGCCAGGAAGTACAGAAAGGCCAGTTCCTCGCCCAGATCGATCCGCGCCAGTATCAGATCAGCAAGCAGCAGGCTCAGGCGACACTCGCCAAAGACCGCGCGACGCTGGCCCAGGCGCGTGCCGATCTGGTCCGCTTCACGCAATTGAACGAGCGCAAGTCGATCGCCCAGCAGACCTTTGCGGATCAGCAATTCCTCGTGCAGCAGGACGAGGCTGCAGTCCAGGCCGATCTCGCCAACATCGCCCAGTTCGACCTCGACCTGGCCTATTGCTACATCACCGCGCCGGTCGCCGGCAAGGTCGGCCTGCGCCTCGTGGACCCGGGCAACTACGTGACGGCGTCATCGTCGACGGGGATTGTCGTCATCACCACCATCAAGCCGACTACCGTGCAGTTCACGGTGCCGCAAGACGCGCTGGCCTCCATCGTGCAGCGCCTGAACGGCGGCGCCACCTTGCCGGTCACCGCGTATTCCAGCGACAACGCGCGCGAGGTTGCCACAGGCACGCTTTACGCCGTCAGCAACCAGATGGCCACATCGACCGGCACCGTCACCTTACGCGCCACTTTTCCCAACGACGACGAAGCGCTGTTCCCCAACGAGTTCGTCAACGTCAAGCTGCTGGTCGATACGATGCAGAATGCCGTGCTGGTGCCGACCCCCGCCGTGCAAACCGGCGCGCCGGGCGACTTCGTCTATCTGGTCAACGCGAACAGCACCGTCTCAGTACATAAGGTCAAGCTCGGCCCGAGCGACGGCAAGAACACGGTCATCCTGTCCGGCCTCTCCCAAGGCAACCAGGTGGTCACGGACGGTACAGACCGCCTGAACGACGGCGCCAAAATCCAGCCGGCCAAGCCGAAGCCCGCGGCGGCTGGTGCGTCGGCCAGCGGCGCCGCCGCGGAGCCTGCCGCCTCCGAACCCGCTGCCGGGTCCGCGCCAGCAGCGGCGTCGGCTAATGCTGCTTCGTCGTAGCAAGCTCACGCGCCGATGAACATCTCCCGTCTGTTTATTCTTCGACCGGTAGCCACGCTGCTGCTGATGATCGCACTCGTGCTGGTGGGCCTCGTCGCCATGCGCGTGCTGCCGGTTTCGTCGCTGCCCAACGTCGACTATCCGACCATCCAGGTGCAGACGTTCTATCCGGGCGCGAGTCCCGACGTGATGGCCACCACGGTCACGGCGCCGCTCGAAGTGCAGTTGGGCGAGATCCCCGGCTTACAACAGATGACCTCGTATAGCTCGGACGGTGCATCGGTCATCACGCTGCAGTTCGATCTCTCGCTGAACCTCGACATCGCCGAGCAGAACGTCCAGCAGGCTATCAACGCCTCCAACAGCTACCTGCCCTCCGGTCTGCCGGCGCCGCCGACATATGCCAAGGTCAATCCGGCCGACCAGCCGATCCTGACGCTCGCGGTCACGTCGAAATCGATGTCGCTGACCCAGCTTGAAGACGTCGCCAACAACCGTCTCGGCACCAAGATTTCCGAAGTGTCGGGCGTGGGCGTGGTCACGACGAGCGGCGGCAATGTACCGGCAATCCGTGTGGAAGCGGACCCGCACAAGCTGGCCGCCTACGGTCTGAACATCGACGATCTGCGCACGTTGCTCAGCTATGTCAACGTCAGTCAGCCGAAGGGCAATTTCGACGGCCCGGAGCTCGATTACACGATCAACGGCAACGATCAGATCACCGACCCGAAGGACTATCTGGACACGGTGATCGCCTACCAGAACGGCGCCCCGGTATTCATGCGCGACGTCGCGCGGGTCAGTCAGGCCGCTCAGGACGTCGAGCGCGGCGCCTGGTACAACGGCTCACCGGCGATCGTGCTCAACGTGCAGCGGCAACCGGGCGCGAACGTGATCGCGACCGTCAACCAGATCATGAAACAACTGCCGCAGCTCGAGTCCACGCTGCCGGCCGGTATGAAAGTGACGGTGGTGTCGGACACCACGGGCGTGATCCGCTCGTCGGTTTCCGACGCGGCGTTCGAGCTGATTCTCGCCATCGTGCTGGTGGTCGCGGTGATCTTCGTATTCCTGCGCAACGTGCCCGCCACGCTCATTCCGAGCATATCGGTGCCGGTGTCGCTGATCGGCACGCTGGCTGTGATGTACCAGTTGAACTACTCGATCGACAACCTCTCGCTGATGGCGCTCATCATCGCCACCGGCTTCGTGGTCGACGACTCGATCGTGATGATCGAGAACATCGTGCGTTATCTGGAGGAAGGCAAGACACCGCTCGAAGCCGCGCTGGAAGGCGCGGGTCAGATCGGCTTCACGATTCTGTCGCTGACCATCTCGCTGATTGCCGTGCTGATTCCGTTGCTTTTCATGGGCGGCGTGATCGGGCGTCTGTTCAGCGAATTCGCGGTGACGCTCGCCGTCACCATCGTGATCTCCGCGATCGTCTCGCTGACCGTGGTGCCGATGCTCTGTGCGCGCATGTTGCGCGCGCAGGCCGACCGTCATCCGAGCCGCTTTGAGCGCATCAGCGAGGGCCTGTTCGACAAAACGCTCGGCGCCTATGAGCGCGGGTTGCGCTGGGTGCTGGATCACCAGGTGCTGACGCTCGTGGTGGCCATCGGTACGGTCGTGCTGACCGGCATCCTGTACGTGGTGATTCCGAAGGGCCTCTTTCCGGTGCAGGACGTCGGCGTGATCGAGGGGATTAGCGTGGCCGACAACTCGGTGTCGTACACCGCGATGGTGAAACGCCAGGGCGCGCTCGCCGATGCGATCCTGAAAGACCCGGATGTGGTTTCGCTGACCTCGTACGTGGGTATCGACGGCACGAACTCGACGCTGAACAATGGCCGCTTCCTGATCAATCTTCGCGACCGCGACAAGCGTTCCGACACCGCGCAAGAAGTGGCCCGGCGTCTGCAGCAGGAAGTCGCCAGTGTGCCGGGCGTCAGGCTCTACATGCAGCCCGAGCAGGATCTGACGCTCGACACAACGGTCTCGCCGAACCAGTACAGCTTCGTGCTGCGCGGACCGAGCCAGCAGGCGTTCCAGAAGTACGTGCCGGAACTGATAGCAAAGCTGAAGCAGATTCCGTCGCTTGCCGACGTGCAAAGCGACATGAATACCGACGGCCTCAGCGTGAACGTCGAAGTCAACCGGCAACTTGCGGCGCGCTTCGGCATTACGCCCGCGACAATTGACAACGCGCTCTACGACGCGCTCGGCCAGCGGATCGTCTCGACCATCTTCGAGCAGTCGAACCAGTACCGCGTGATTCTCGTCGCCAAACCGGAATCGTTGCCGAACGTGCAGTCGATCGGCAACCTGTATCTGCCGAGTCAGACCAGCAGCACGGGCCAGGTGCCGCTGTCGGGCATCGCGAAGATCCAGATCACGAAGTCGCCGCTTGTGATCAGCCATCTGGCGCAGTTCCCATCGGTCACCATCTCGTTCAACCTCGCGAAGGATGCGTCGTTGAGCACCGCCGTCAAGGCCATCCATCAAGCCGAACAGTCGGTGAACCTGCCGCCGTCGATCACCTCGTCGCTGCAGGGCGCGGCCCAGGCATTCGAGGATTCGCTGTCGAGCGAAGTCTATCTGCTGATCGCGGCGCTGGTCGCGGTGTATATCGTGCTCGGCGTGCTGTATGAGAGCTTCATCCATCCGGTGACGATTCTGTCCACACTGCCCTCGGCGGGTATCGGTGCGCTGCTCGCGCTGATGATCGCCGGCAGCGACCTGGATGTGATCGGCATTATCGGTATCGTGCTGCTCATTGGTATCGTCAAGAAGAACGCCATCATGATGGTGGACTTCGCGCTGGACGCCGAGCGCAATCACGGCAAGCCGCCGCGCGAGGCGATCTTCGAGGCTTCACTGCTGCGTTTCCGCCCAATCCTGATGACCACCCTCGCCGCCATGCTCGGCGCGCTGCCGATGCTGCTCGGCAGCGGCACGGGTTCGGAATTGCGCCGGCCGCTGGGTCTCGCGATCATCGGCGGTCTGACGCTAAGCCAGGTACTGACGCTCTTCACCACGCCCGTGATCTATCTGTTCTTCGACAGAATGGCCGAGCGTACGAGACGCTGGCGCAACCGCAATAAACCGGAGAGTTCGCCTCCTGGCGGTGCGGAGGAAACGCCGTGAACATTTCGGCGCTATTCATCCGGCGGCCTGTCGCGACCACGCTTCTGGCCGTCGCGATCCTGATCTCCGGGGCGCTCGCCTACTTCCGGCTGCCGGTTGCACCGTTGCCGAATATCGCCTTTCCGGTCATCGTCGTGCAGGCGAACATGGCGGGCGCGAGTCCGGCCATCATGGGGACCACGGTGGCCGAGCCGCTCGAGCGGCGGCTCGCCACGATTGCCGACGTTGAAGAACTGACGTCGATCAGCACCGTCGGCTCGTCGTTGATCGTGGTCGAGTTCGGTCTAAAGCGCGACATCAACGGCGCCGCGCGCGACGTCGAAGCGGCCATCCAGGCGGCGCGCGCCGACCTGCCAACCACGCTGCGCAGCAACCCGAGCTATCGCCAGTACAACCCGGCGGACGCGCCGATCATGGTGCTCTCGCTGACGTCGGACACGCTCACCAAGGCACAGCTCTACGACTCCGCGGATTCGGTGATCCAGCAGCAACTCTCGCAAGTCCAGGGGGTGGGTCAGATCACACTCGGCGGCGGCGCGTTGCCCTCGGTACGCGTGGAATTGCAGCCGGGCAAACTGAACAGCTACGGCATCGGTCTGGAAGACGTACGCGCGGCGATCAGCGCCGCCAACGCCGACAGCGCGAAGGGCCATCTGGACGAGGGCGACCAGCGCTACGTGGTCACGTCCAACGACCAGATTACGCATGCCGCGCCGTATCGCGACCTGGTGGTCGCCTACCGCAACGGCTCGCCGGTCCAGTTGCGCGACGTGGCCCAGGTCAGGGATTCGAACGAAAATATCCGCAATGCCGGGCTCTTCAACGGCAAATCCGCCATCCTCGTGATCGTGTATCCGATGCCGGGCAGCAATGTCGTGAGCACCGTCGCGCAGATTCGCAAGGTCCTGCCGTCAATCGAGGCGACACTGCCGAGCAGTGTGCACGTGGGCATCGCGATCGACCGTTCGGAGTCGGTCAGAGCGTCGGTGGGCGACACGGAGCGCACGCTATTCATCGCCGTGCTGCTGGTAGTGGGCGTCGTGTTTATTTTCCTGCAATCGCCGCGCGCCACGCTGGTGCCGGCCGTTGCGCTGCCGCTGTCGATCGTGGGCACCTTCGGGCCGATGTACCTGCTCGGCTACAGCATCGACAACCTTTCACTGATGGCGCTGACCATCGGCACCGGCTTCGTGGTCGACGATGCGGTGGTGGTGCTGGAAAACATCGTGCGTCATATGGAGTTGGGGCTCAGCCCGAAAGAGGCCGCCTTGAAAGGCAGCGGCGAAGTGGGCTTCACGGTGATCTCGATGAGCCTTTCACTGATCGCCGTGTTCCTCCCGATCATGCTGATGCCGGGTGTGGTCGGCCTGCTGTTCCATGAGTTCGCGGTCACGCTCTCCATCGCCATCCTGATCTCGCTGGTGATTTCGCTGACGGTCACACCGGCCATGTGCGCCTACGTGCTGAGCCGCGACAACGCCGGACATTCGAAAGCGCGTTGGGCGATATGGGTCGAAAAGCAGTTCGATCGTTTCAAGAATGCCTACTCGCGTTCGCTCACGGCCGTACTGGACCACGCGCTGCTGGTCATCCTGCTGTTGATCGGTCTGCTGGTGGGCAATGTGTTTCTGTTCAAGCTGGTGCCGGCCACCTTCTTTCCTGAGCAGGACACGGGCATCCTGATCGGACAGATCATCGCCGACCAGAGCATCTCCTTTCCGGCGATGCAAAAGAAGCTCACGCAATTGCAGGAGATCGTGCAGAAGGATCCGGCAGTCGCCTCGGTAGCCGGCTTTACGGGCGGCCGCGCGCTCAATACCGCGAACGTGTTCATCGAACTCAAGCCGCTAGCCCAACGCCACGCCTCGGCCACTGAGGTCGTGAACCGCCTGCGGCCCAAGCTCAATGCGGTCTCAGGCGCCCGGCTCTTTATCCAGGCACAGCAGGATCTGCGAATCGGCGGACGGCAATCCGCCGCCGAGTATCAGTACACGCTCACCAGCGACGATTCCGCCGCACTGTTCAAGTGGACACCGCTGCTCGTCGCCGCGCTCGCCAAGGAGCACGCGCAGTTGCTCGACGTGAACTCCGACTTGCAGCAAAACGGTCTGCAGACCTACGTCACCATCAATCGCTCGACGGCGGCGCGCTACGGCTTTGCGCCGAACCAGGTCGACAGCGTGCTGTATGACGCGTTCGGCCAGCGCACGGTGTCGACCATCTACAACCCGCTCAACCAGTATTTCGTGGTGATGGAGGTGGCGCCGGATTACTGGCAATACCCGCAAGCGCTCAACCAGATTTACCTGAGTACGGCGTCGGGCAACGCCACCGGCACGGCGGGCACGCAGATGCCGGGTGGCACGGTGTCGGGCGTGACCGTCGCGACCGAAGCCAGTGCGACCACGAACACGCTCAACTCGAACGCGCAAGCCAACGCGACCACCAACAGCATTGCCAATAGCAAGGGCGGCAGTTCGACCGGCAGTGCGGACAGCACCGCGGCCGAAACCATGGTGCCGCTGGCAGCGCTGGCTTCGTTCTCGAACAGCCATACATCAACCCAGGTGAACCACCAGAGCGGCCTCGTGGCCGCGACGATTTCGTTCAACCTGCCCGCGGGCGGTTCGTTGAGCAAGGCAGGCGTGGCGATCAACAACACGATCCGCGAGATCGGCATGCCCGCCAGCATCCACGGCTCGTTTGCCGGCGCGGCGGCGGCCTACTCGCAGTCCATGGGGACGGTGCCGCTGCTGATCCTGGCTGCGCTCGGCGTGGTGTATATCGTGCTCGGCGTGTTGTACGAAAGCTCGATCCACCCGCTGACCATCCTGTCGACGCTGCCGTCCGCGGGCATCGGCGCGACGCTGGCCTTGCTGATTTTCGGCACACCGTTCTCGGTGATCGCGTTGATCGGCATCATCCTGCTGATCGGTATCGTCAAGAAGAACGGCATCATGATGGTCGACGTCGCGATCCATTTGCAGCGCACCGAAGGCATGCCGGCGCGGGACGCGATTCACTCCGCCGCCGTGGTCCGTCTGCGGCCGATCATGATGACCACATTCGCGGCCGTGCTCGGCGCGGTGCCGCTCGCCATCGGCATTGGCCAGGGCGCGTCGCTTCGGCAACCGCTCGGTATCACGGTGATGGGCGGCCTGATCCTGAGTCAGGTCTTTACCTTGTACACGACGCCGGTGATCTACCTCTACCTCGACCGCTTGCGTTTCAAGCTGGTCAGATGGTCCGCCAACCTGCCATGGAATCGCGACGCGCAGCAACCCGGACAACCGGATACGAGGGCATGACGATGAAGATTTCCCGTAACCGCTTTGGCCACCTTCGGCCGCTGGCCGTCGCGACGCTGGCCCTGCTGGCCAGCGGCTGCATGGTCGGCCCGGACTACCACCGGCCGCAGGTCAATGTGGCCGCCACCTACTCGGAGCTGCCGGGCTGGACGCAAGCCGAGCCCGCGGCGGACAAACCGAAAGGCGACTGGTGGACGGCCTTCAACGATCCGTTGATGGACCAGCTCGAACCGCTGGTGTCGGTGTCGAACCAGACCGTGCGCGCGGACTACGCGAACTATCAGGAAGCGCTGGCAGAAGTGCGGGCGGCGCGTGCCGGCCTGTTCCCGACCATCGGCGTAACCGGTTCGGGCACCAAGGCGCGCAGCTCGGTCGGCAATGCCGCCCGAGTGGTCAACTCAGCCTCGCTGGAAGGCAACGTCAGCTGGGCGCCTGACCTGTGGGGCCAGGTGCGGCGCACGATCGAAGAAAACGCCGCGACCGCGCAATCGAGCGAAGCGACGCTCGCCAATGCGACGCTCGCCGAGCAGGTGGCGTTGGCCACAGCGATCATCCAGCTGCGCACCAGTGACGCCAATATCGACCTTCTGCAGAAGACGGTCGTGGCCTACCAGCACTTTCTGAGCGTCGTGTCCGACCAGGATCAGGCGGGCACCATCCCGCCGTCCGACTTGATCTCTGCCCGCACCCAGCTCGAGACGGCGCAGTCCAATCTGATCGCGCTCGGCGTGGCGCGCGCTCAAGACGCGCACGCGATCGCCGTATTGGTGGGCAAGAATCCGGAAGAGCTCTCGATTACGCACAGCACCACGATGCCGACGCTGCCAGGCGTGCCCGTCGGCGTGCCGTCGACGCTGCTCGAACGCCGGCCCGATATCGCCGTCGCCGAGCGCAAGATGGCTGCGCAAAACGCGGCAATCGGTGTAGCGGTGTCGGCGTACTACCCGGAGATTTCCCTTTCCGGGCTGGCCGGGCTCACGCAGTCGCCGTTGTCCGGTCTGTTCAAAGTGGCCAACTACGTCTGGTCGCTCGGCGGCAGCGCCACCGAAACGCTTTTCGACGGCGGCTTGCGCAGCGCCGATGTCGACGCGGCGAAGGCAGCCTACGACTCGGCCGTCGCCAATTACCGGGGCACGGTGTTGACGGCGTTCCAGAACGTTGAAGACGATTTGAGCGGGTTGCGAATCCTGGCCGAGCAGTCGGTCGTTCTCGATACAGCCGTGCAAGATGCAACTCGCGGCGCCGAGATCGCGCTCAACGAGTACGAGGCCGGTACAGTGGACTACACGACCGTGGCGACCGCACAGGCCACACAGTTGGCCACTCAGCAGACCGCGCTGAATGTTCAGGAGACGCGCTTGCTGGATGCCGCGTCGCTATTCGGCGATCTGGGCGGCGGCTGGTCGGCGGACCAGTTGCATGATCCGCGGCATCCGGACCGGCAGGCAGCGTCGCAGTGAGCGCCTGAGAGCAGGAGCACCGTTCACGGCATCGCCAATGCCAGATGCTCCTGACGACGCAGTGACCCCAGAAAATCAGGCGCGTGGAGGGCTTCGCCGGCGGTGAAGACGCCCGCCCCGTGGACCAGCCCATTGACAACGCGCGTGACTGCTTCAACCACCAGAGGCGCGCTGATTGCGTAGATATCCTGACCGCTTGCCGATATGCGACGTTCATTGCCTCCTGACCGCACCACAACGTCGACGAGGAAGGTTTGCGCGGAGCGTCCGTTTTCGTCGACCGCGACAGGCGGCGACGCATCCGGCTCCAGCAGGTCTTTAACCGCCACAGCCGTCATGTACGAGCGAATCTCGGGTGTCTTCAGATGGCGCGCGATCGTCACAGTATCCGCCATCGTGAATTCGCCAATGACCGGCTGCTTGCCGAGCGGTGCAGGGAACTGCCATTCGCCAACCGGCGCTGCGTCCGTGCGGAACACCATCTGTCCTTTCGTAAAGACAAGGCGCCGCCCCTCTCTACGCTGCCGCGAGACTTGGCCTGCCGCTCTTGTGCCGAGCGTCGGCTTCCAGCTGCTGAGCCCATAGGCGATGCAGATTTCGTCCGCTGCCGTCCAATCGCCCATTGCCGCCGTGGCAAGAAGATCGCCCAGGCCGCCGAAGAATGCCATCCCCGGCACGATCACGACGCCCGCCTCGCGCGCCCGTTCAGCGTAGTGCTTGAACGTATCCAGATTGGCCTCTAACTCCGCCGCGACATCCAGATACGGAATCCGTGCACGCAACGCGGCTTCGATCACCGGCGCGGACGTACTGGCGAAGGGGCCGGCGCAATTGATCACAGCAGCCGCGCCTGCAAGCGCCCGGTCGAGAGAATCCGGGTCGTCTACCGATGCGGGCCGAATGTCCAGCCCGGGGTAAGCCGCGCTGAGAGCGTTCAGCTTGCTAGCATCGCGTCCGGAAAGGATAGGTCTCCAGCCACGCCTGAGCAGTTCAGACACCACGAAGCGGCCGGTATGGCCATAGGCGCCGAAGACGGCCACGGTTTGATTCGACGGCATTGCAGACCTCCAGTTGTTATGGTGTTTCTTCGCATGGGGAGACAGCAGTTTGGCAATACAACGACGCTACAGATCTGTAGCGTTTTTTAAAGAGTAGAGTACAGATCTGTAGCGTGTCAAGGGATATGTTGGTACAGTAACCGGCAAGCAGAAAGTTTCCGTCTCTCAAGAGGACTTGCCATGAGCAGAGGCACATCTACCGTAGCAAAAGAAGCCGCAAGCGCCAGTTCCAGCAGCGTCCGGGAACGCATACTCGATACGGCGGCGGAGTTGTTCTATCAGGAGGGCGTCAGGGCCGTCGGTGTCGATCTCGTCGTCGAACGCTCAGGAGTTGCGAAGACCAGTCTCTATCGTCACTTCACAACCAAGGACGATCTTGTCGCTGCGGTGCTCGAGCGAGACGACGCGAATTATTGGGCCGACTGGGACAAGACCGCGACGCGCCACCGGAACGCGCCAAGAGATGAGCTCACGGCTCACCTCAAGTGGATCGCTCGCGACATCGCCGCGCCCAAATACCGCGGCTGCCCTTTTCTCAACGTGGCAACGGAGTTTCCGGCGCCGGATCATCCCGCGCGGGTGGTGGCCCTCAGGCATAAGGTGGAGCTGCGCCGCCGTCTCGGTGCGCTAGCGAAGCAAATCGGCGTTGCCCGGCCGGATAATCTGGCCAACCAGATCGCACTTCTTATCGACGGCGCGTACGTCTATGGGCAGTTGGCAAACAAGGAGGCAGCGCAGCCGCTCGTGCCGGCGGCGCTTGCGCTGATCTCGGTTGCGGACAATCCTGGCTGAGCCGTGCGGGGGGATTGACAGGACGGCTGAGCAGCCTCAAGTTTGCGTGGCGTCCTCACCTGCATCCGCGAAGCAGACGAACCGTAGACGGGCGCGCCCCCTCATAACGGAGACAGGCCATGCAAATGAAGCATACCGTCCGAAAACTCGGCGGCATCGGTTCCTCGTTAGTGGTGGTATCGGTGCTTACCGTGCTGTCGCTAAACGGTTGCGGTAACAACAGCATTGCCCCACCCGCGGCGACGCCGCTCAGTTGTGCACAGCTTGCCGGCAAGACCGTGCCGGCGTCTTCCATTGGCCTGCCCACCACCGGCGCGACCGTGACCGCAGCCACCACGATGCCCGCTTCGGGCACCGGCGCGCAGGCGACCGGAGAGTATTGCCTCGTGAGCGGCGCGATCAATCCTGTCGATCCGGCTGCGCCCCAAATCAAATTCCAGATTGCGATGCCTACCGTCTGGAACAATAAAATCATGATGTTCGGCGGTGGCGGCTATGACGGAACGATTCCGGCGCCGACCGGTAACGTGCCGGCAGGCCCCACGGCGCAACCCACTCCGCTCGGACGCGGCTACGCGACATTCGCGAGCGACTCCGGGCATCAGGCCAACGCGTTGGGCAGCGAGGACGGCTCGTTCGGCGTCAACGACGAAGCAGTTCAAAACTTCTCCGGCGACGCGCTGAAGAAGACCCGCGACGCAGCCGTGTATCTGATCGACGCCCGCTATGCGGTCAAGGCGCCGAAACGCGCCTACTTCGCGGGCGGCTCGTCCGGCGGCCGCGAGGCGCTTGCTGTCGTGCAACGCTGGCCGCAAGACTGGGATGGCTCGATCGTCCTCTATCCGGCTTGGGCTGCCGCCAGTCTCGACCTCCAGTTCGGCCGCATCACGCGCGCGCTCGCGGCGCCTGGCGCCTATCTGGATCAAGCCAAGCGCAAAGTCCTGCTCAACGCCGTGCTGGCTGCCTGCGATACGCTTGATGGTGTCGCCGACGGGCTGATCAGCAACGTCGCAGCCTGCAACACCACGTTCAATCCGGCCACGGCGACAGTCAACGGTACAGCGCTACGTTGCGCCGGCGGCGCGGACACCGGCGACACCTGTTTGTCGGACGCACAGATTTCCGCGCTCAACGTGTACAACACACCGATCACCTTCGGTTACCCACTTGCCAGCGGTGAGACGCAGTATCCCGGCTTCAACGTTTACGGCGCGGACCTTGGTGTCGCGAATGCATCTGCCTTGCAACCCACAGTCACGACGCTCGCGCTGGGCACATCGCAACCGGCCTCGCCGATGCCCACTACCGCCCCTTATCTCAGCGTGTTCTGGGACCAGTGGATCCGCTACTTCGTGACGCGTGACTCCAACTACAACTCGCTTACCGTCGATCCGCAGAACCCCGGCAGTCTGCAAGCGCGTATCAGTCAACTGACGGGCCTGCAAGATGTCAACAAGACCGATCTGTCCGCGTTCAACGCGAGAGGCGGCAAGATCCTGATGGCGCACGGCATGGCGGACGCGCTCGTTAGCACGCGCTCAACTGAGCAGTACTATCAGCGTTTGCAAGCGACGATGGGCGCCTCAGCCGTGGCCAATTTCGTGCGCTTCTACGAGATCCCCGGGTATGGGCATGCGGTTAGCACAGTGTACAACGCGTCATGGGACTCACTCACGACGCTGGAAAACTGGGTTGAAAATGGCGTGACGCCGCCTGCGCAGACCGTCGCGGATACCGCGGGTGTGCCGGGCCGTACCCGGCCGCTTTGCGAGTATCCGAGCTTCCCAAGGTATAACGGTTCCGGCGATGTAAACGCTGCGTCGAGTTTCACGTGCGCAACGCAGTGATCTAGTGTGCAATGGCTTGTCCCTCAGCCTTGCGCGGAGCAACCCGCGCAAGGCTGAGCCGATGATCGGGCTCGAGCGACCGATGCACGCGATTTCGCGCTCGCCCTCGATCAGTGCTTCGGGGCGGGTACGCACCGAGTAGTAGCCGAGATGGAGATCGTGCGGCTGCTGAGCGGAGTTTGCATGACGGCATTCATTGCGCACTCTGCAGGTATTTTGCTCGCCGTCGATGACGTGCCTGTTCAGATATCCGAATCAGTTTGCGCGTAGTTGAGGAAGTATCCCGTGAACATCGTCAGCCCCAGGAACGCGAATGCCTCCGTCAGGTCTTCATCGCTCCAGCCCGCTTGTTGAGCGGCCTTCCACGTGGCGTCGGTGACGTTTCCCGAATTGGCAGTCGCTTCCCTGACCACGCTGGTCAGCGCGTCAACCTTGGTGTCGCCCGTCGTTGTGCCTGTCCGCAAGGCGGCGATCTGTGCTTCGGTCCAACCGTTCATGCCGGCGAATCGACTGGCGATGCCAGTCATGTAGTCGTTCCCAATCGTGGCCGCAGTCGCGAGATTGAGTGCCCAGCTCACCTTCGGATCCAGAGTACCGTGCTCGGCAGTCGCGGCGCGCAGCGATGCGTACGCCGCCAGCACCGCCGGGGAATTTGCCATCTGCCCATGCAGGTTCAGAGGACGTCCCGTCGGCGCAGACTGGGCAATCTTTTGCAGAAGCGGACGCGACGCATCGGGCGCGCTTTCGATTGTGTGGGTAGGAATTCGGCTCATAGGTACTTGCTCGTTCGTAGTTTGATCAGTGCACTTCGTTCAGGTGGCTGCCGGCATGGCGAAGTTCGCCTTGGCCCATTCGGCAAATCTGGTCGGCGGCTTTCCGGCAACTTTGTTGGCAAGCGCGATCGCGTCGCGCGAATCCGAGCCAAGATAGGTGTGCGCTTCGAAGTAGGCGAGCATCGCCGCGATACCGTCGGCGTGCGGAAACCAGCTGGCAAAAACCTCGCGTGGGACTTGCTTGAACGAGAGCGTGTTTCCTTGTTGATTCAGGGCGGAGACGATCTCGTTGAAGCTCAGGAAATCGCCGACCAGCGCCAAATGTTCACCGTGCCCCACGAGTTCCGGCTGCGCGAACGCGCCGGCTACGAGGCGACCGAGTTCCGTGATGTCGCCCATATGGATGACGCGCCGCTCCGGATCAAGCGGCAGCGCCCAACCCAAGGCGCCGTCCGGTTGTTTCTGCGGAGCCATCAGGCCTATCAGGTTCTGGTAATAGAACGGCGCGATCACGAACGTGTGGTACGGAAATCCGGCTTCACTCACGACGGGTTCGATTTTCGCCTTGGCCGTAAAGTGCGGGACATTGATCGTGCCGTTGCTGATCGTCTCCACATTGGGAAGCGTCGACCAGATGAAGTGCTGTACGCCGGCTTCTTTCGCCGCGTTGACTGCCGCGAGCGCCTGCTTGGACTCGTCATCTTGTGCTTCCCAGGAATTGGTCACCAGGAAAACGCCGTGTACGCCGGCAAATGCAGCTTCAAGCGTTTCCGGGCGATTGAAATCCGCCAGAACGACTTCGTCGCCCAGGTTCGGATGCTTGCCCGGATTGCGCGTCAACGCGCGCACTTTGAATTGACCGCTTGCCTGCAGCGCGCGCACAACGGCGCCACCTTGCTGGCCGGTTGCGCCCACGACAGCGATAAGCTTCTGGGTGTTCGACATGGTTATTCTCCATGGGGTATTTTGTTGGGACGGTACTAGCTCGCGCGGCGAGCGCAGCGGTCCGATGGAATTACTGCTTCAGCGCTTCGGCCGAGATGAGCAGCCTGGTCTTCATACTGAAACCGTATGCCTTGCCAAAGTCGACGCCGAAGTCGCTGCGATCGAATTCGCCCACTGCGTCGACGCCGCACACTTCGCGCTTGAGCATTGGATGTGGCATGCACTTGAACGAGTCGATCTTCAGCGTCAGCGGTTTGGTCACGCCATGCATCGTCAGATTGCCGACGACAGAGGCCGGCTTGTCGCCCTTGAACTTGATCGTGCCTTTGTAGATTGCTTCCGGGAACTTCGATGCATCGAAGAACTGGTCCGACTGCAGGTTCTGGTCGAGCTTCGTGCTACCCGTGTGGATTGACGCAATGCCGGTCGTCACTTCAACCGTGCCGGTCTCTGCAGCACGGTCGAGCGTCACCGTGCCTTGCGACTTGTCGAACTTGCCACGCCAGACCGACAGGCCGCCGATGTGGTCGGCCTCGAAACTCGGGTACGTGTGTTCCGGATCAAGCTGGTATGTCGATACGTCCGCGAAGGCCGAAAACGACAGTGAGGCGGCGAGTGCACCAGCCGCAATCATCAGATGCTTCTTCAAATCAATGTCCTTGAATCATTAAGTTGCCGCGCCCGTGCGCGGTATCGGGGATATGCAATGCCACCGTAGAGTGGAGCGGGAGAACGGCTTTTTACGGCCGCTTCCTGCGTGACACACCAAGTATGGGGATTAAAGACGCTTCACACTAGATGGTAAAATTGGATTTGATTCATCCATTTATGGAGAGATGTCATGCTCGATCTGAATGATCTGGCGATGTTCGTTCAGGTCGTCCGCGCCGGCAGCTTCTCCGAGGCGGCGCGCCGTCTGCAGATGCCGGCAAATACGCTGAGCCGGCGCATCGATCAACTCGAAGGGCAACTCGGCACACGTCTGCTGCATCGCTCGACTCGCAAGCTCGCACCGAGCACGGAAGGTCAGGCGCTGTTCGAGCGCTATGCGCCGGCGCTTGATCAGATCCTCGAGATCGGCCGGCTCCATGCAGACGAGCAGACACCGTCCGGCTCGGTTCGCGTCACCGCGATGGCCGGCCTGTTCGAATTCTTCCGCATGGAATGGTTGGTCGAGTTCTACGCGCGCTATCCGAACATCAGCGTCGACTTTCTGCTCGACGATACGCCTACCGATCTGATCGCCGAGCGCGTCGATCTGGCGTTGCGCATGGGTATTGAGAGCCGTAGCGGCCTTAAAGTACGTCGGCTGGCGCCGAGCGCAATGATCCTCGCGGCGAGTCCGGCCTATCTGGAACGGCGCGCTGCGCCACGCACGCTGCGTGAACTGGCCGAACACGACTGTCTGACGATTTCCAATCGCCAGAGTCGCAGCACGTGGCGTCTGCAGGGGCCACGCGGTAGTCAGGAAGTGACGATCAACAGCCGGTTCGCGGTCAACGACATGCGCGTGCTGGCGCAGGCTTGCATTGCGGGACTGGGCATTGCGCTGCTGCCGCAGTTAATAGTTGAACCAATCATCGCGCAGGGGAAACTGGTGCGCGTGCTGCCGACCTATCGGCGCGCCGGTACCGGCCTCGGCTTGCAGCTCGTCTACACGAGCCGCCCACCGGTGCCGCCTGCGGTGGCGGTCTTCGCTGAATTTCTTTTGGAGAAACTGGACAAGGCGATGACAAACCCGTCAGGGTGATAGAAGTGCGCGCGCAATCAATGGTACGTCGTCGTAGACGACTGCAGCTTCGTCAGCACGCCGCGTTTGAATCGGAACCAGCCTTGCGAGCTTTGCATCACGACTTCATCGCTTTGCCAGAACACGCGTTTGACCGTCATGCGCTCTCCCAGACGCTGCACAAGCGGCGGACGGTGGCGAAAGTCGTACAGCACCGGGCCGGAATCCGTTTGCACGAGCATGCGGGTGACGGTGTCATTTGAGTTGCCGACATCGTCGAAGTGCGAGAGCGTGTTCGCACCGAAGCGGTCGAACATTTCCTTGTCGAGCGTCCCCACGAAATCACGGTCGACGCGCTCAAATTGCAGTTTGCCCGCAGGCGTGACGAGCGGGCCGGGGTCGTTGCTTTGCGCGTAAACGCAAGTCGCGAAAGAGGTGGCTGCGAGCGCAGCGAGGAATAGTCGTCTCATGCTTCCTTTTGGGTTCAGCGGCGTCTCCAGCGAAGGAGGCCGGTGCGAGCGTTTCACAAATGAGTTATCAGTTCCGTCGTCTCACGTTTTCTGCTTATCCGCGATATCGTCCGCCAACACGGCGTGCGCGGTGTCGCCCGACAGATATCGTGCACCGCTTCCCCGTCGTCGGGCAATATCGCCGGGATTGTAGAGAGAACAGGACTTCAGCGAAAGGCAGCCGCAGCCGACACAGGACGCTAGCTGATCGCGCAATGCAATAAGACCGTCGATGCGTTCCTGAAGCAGAGGCTGCCAGGCGCGAGAGAGACGCTGCCAATCCTGCTTGGTCGGTGTGCGTTGCCCGGGCAACGTCTCAAGGGCAGAACGAATCTCCGAAAGGTTCAGTCCGACAGCCTGCGCGGCGCGAATGAAACCTACGCGGCGAAGGACCTCCCTTCGATACTGCCGATGGCCACCTTCTGTTCGGGTACTGCTGATCAGCCCCTGCTCCTCGTAGAAACGAATCGCACTCGCCGCTACGCCCGAGCGTCTAGCCAGGTCGCCAATTGTAATCGTCGTCTCGTTCATCACGTTTCCACGAATTCTCTCTTGACTTCAAGTCTACTTGAACTTTCAGAATGGATTCGTTCCTTTGATCGAGAGACGGCAATATGCGCAAGGACCCCGCTCACGAAAAGTTGAATAAGCTTCTGGATGCAAACGCTCGCTTCGACCTGATGGCCAGAGGTACGACCAACCATTGTCCAATGGCGCTTGTCGCGTTGGCCGGGATGGGAGCGTCGCCTGCTCGACTGCAGGAATTCTTCGATATGTGGGAACGCGAATATGCATTAAGCGCGCCGCCTGTCGACACAATCGTCAGCCGTCACGAATGGTCGCGGCAGCTCGGCAATGCCGCCGCATTCGGCGCCTTGCGCTTGTGTTTTCTGGACTGGATCGCCGAAGCCGGCTCCGTCCCGGTCATCGCGGCAGTGCTGGAAGAGGTGCCGTTCGCACCTGCAACGCAGGCATTTCACGCGCTTATCCGCTTGGCATACGGCATCGAGGCGGCACATCCCGGCGAAATCGCCTCCGGCCTCGCCGCATTAATCTCGTCGCATCTGCCGATTGACGCCCGTTTCGATGAGGCCCGCACGGCGGAAAACGTCGAAGCCGGGTTTGACAACGTCGTACGTGCAATAGACGACAGTGTTGTACAGGGCAACTCGATCACGTCACGTTTGCGCGCCGTCGCGGGCGATGTGCGGTTCAGGCAAGCCGTGCTTGCGCCTCCGGTCGCTGTGTCCTTACTCGATGATCTGGCGCGGGCGACGATTAACGCCTACTGGCGCTCGCCGGACTTCACGGTGCTTCACACGGTTACGGCGACACACGCGGCACGAATCCTCCTCGCGCAATTGCCTGACGCGTTGGCGAAACAATTGCTGCCTGGTTTGTGGATTGCGCTGTGCGCGGCGTATGCAACGGTCCGCAAGGCTGCGAACGTTGAAACAGAGTCGCCTGACGCCGTCGTTGACTGGGACGACGTGTGCCGGATGGCCGTGGCGTCAAACGACGATCATGCGATCAAGTTGGCGTACACGTGTCTTTGCGAGGACCGTCGTAATCCATCACCGCTTTACCTGGCGTCAGCGGTGCGCATAGTCAGGTTGGACCTGGAAAAACAGCAGCGTCGCAATTCGCCCCGACCCGCAACGCCTGCCTAACATCTTATTTTTTTGATCGTTATTGATAACGATTCCCATTTACATTAACATCCAATCTCTTTCATAACCCTTAGCTCACCGCTACAACCACCTTTCTGCGTTCTCGCATGAGTTGGCAGGCGGTCTCCTGACACATGCGTTTTCTGCGAATTTCCGCGCTCCCGGGTCGTTACCGCCGTTTCGGCTTCGGTCTGCACATAGCCTTCCTGATGTACGCAGCTTCGACGCATTCCGCCATCGGCGCCTCTACCGACGTCACCAGCGATCAAACGCCCACGGAGAAAGAGTTGCCGGCGGTTTCCGTACGCGCAGCACCGGACCCCGAACCGACGGTCGGTTATCGCCCGCTCACCAGCCAGATATCCGGCGGTGGCGAGCGGAAAATCAGCGAGATTCCGCAGTCTGTCGCGGTAGTCAGTTCGAGCGTGATGCAGGATCAGCAGGCGCGGAGCCTCGACGATGTGCTTGGCAACGTCAGCGGCATCACCCAGACCAACACGCTCGGCGGAACACGCGATGCGTTCATCAAGCGTGGCTTCGGCTCGAACAACGACGGCTCGATCCTTGTCGACGGCATCCGATCGCCGATCCTGCACAGCTATCTGGCCACGATCGATCGTGTCGAAGTATTGAAGGGGCCGGCTTCGCTGCTGTACGGCATTCAGGAACCGGGCGGTGTGATCAACATGATCACGCGCAAACCGGAGGACGAACTGCACGGCTCGGTATCGGCGACGTACACCAGCCACCGTGGCAGCGGAACCAGCTTCGACCTCACCGGCCCGATCGGACAACCGGGTCAGGTGGCGGGAGGAACGCTAGCCTTCCGGCTGACCGGTGAATACAACACCGCGCGTTACTGGCGCAGCTTCGGACGGCAGCGCGACGCGCTAATCGCGCCATCACTGTCGTGGCACGACGCCAACACCTCGATCGATCTGAGCTACCAGTACGTCGATTACACGACGCCCTTCGACCGCGGGACGGTTCTCGTGAACGGTCATCTGGACGACGCGTTGCGCTACACCCGTTACGAAGAAGCATGGGCGCAAAGTACCGGCAAGCAGGAAACGCTTCGCGCCAAGATCGAACACCGGTTATCCGATCAGTGGCGCATGCGTGCCACCTATGGGTGGAGCCGCGACCGCTACGATCAGTACCTGACCCGCGCAACGGCATTCAACAGCACGACCGGCATCATGAGCCGTTCATCGGATGCAAACCTTGGCCGCAACGATTCCGACGAGATCGCCACGATCGGCGCGGTCGGCGACCTGAACCTCGCGGGTATGCGCCACGAAGTCTATGTGGGCGGCGAATACGAACGCCAGCGCTCCTTCCGTGGCGACACGATCCGCGGCAAGGCAGTGTCCGGATTCGACCTGTACGACCCGGTCTATGGGACGCTCTCGACGGGCGGCACAGCGAGCGCGTCGCAAAGCGACAGCCTCTCGAAGGTCCATACGTACTCGCTGCTTACGCAGGACACGGTCCACCTGACCGACCGCCTGATCGCCATCGGCGGTGTGCGCTGGGAAAACTGGCAGCAACTTTCCGGCGTCGGGCGCCCATTCGTCATCGCCGATCACTCGCACGGACAAGTGTGGCTGCCGCAGTTCGGGCTCGTGTACAAGCTCACGCCCGCGTTGTCCGCCTATGCGAACTTCAGCAAGTCGTTCGTGCCGAACGTCGCCACGGAGGTCAGCGAGCCGCTCGCGCCCGAGCGCGGCAGGGTCTACGAAGCCGGCTTGAAGTTCGAAGCGAAGCCCGGCATTACAGGCACGCTCGCGGTCTATCAGATCGACAAGCAGAATGTCGCGGTCACCGTCGGCGATACGACGTCGACAATCGGCAGCGCACGTTCACGCGGGATCGAACTCGATGTCGCCGGTCAGCTGACACGGCATGTCAGCGTGATTGCGAGTTATGCCTACACGGATGCCGTCGACCGCGAAGACAACACGCGTCTCGCGAATGCCGCGCGCCATAGCGGCAGCGTGTTTGCCGTGTACGACACGATGCTGCCCTATCTGCCGGGGCAATGGCGTTTCGGCGGCGGTGCGCGGCTGGTCGGAAAGCGCCCGGGCGATACGGCAAACAGCTTTACGCTGCCGGGCTACGTCGTCGCCGATCTGTTCGCCGCCTACGAAACGAAGATCGGCAAGATCCCAACGCGTGTGCAACTCAACGTGAAGAACGTCTTCGACAAGACGTATTACCCGTCAAGCAGCAGCAATCTGATCATTGCGGTCGGCGAGGCGCGTCTGGTGATGCTCAATACAACGTTCTCGTTCTGAGGGACCAGGATAGATAGCGATGGCTGCCGCCATGTTTGCCGTGGTCATTCGTATTCGACCCTCACCCGCTGTCGGTTGTTGAAGTATTCCGCGCGACGAAAATGTCACCGGGCGTGCAAGTGCGTGTAAATTCGAATCCAGTGGTTTTCGACCCGCCACTGGTCTTCGAATCGGTCGTCATCGGCGTTGGTCTTATGGACTTACAGGAGCCGGTATGAGCACGAAGCACAACAAAAAAGAACATCTTGAAGCTGCAGCGTCACATCACGAGCAGGCCTCGCGATTTCACCGCGGGGCGTCGCGGCATTTCGAGGCGGGTAAAGACTATGCCCACGCCGCGCATCAGGCAATGATGGCCCATGGTCACACCTTGCACGCGATCGATCAGGCACACGACGCCGGCGCACACAGCGCGAACACGACGCCGGTCGCACCGGCATCGACCGGCTCTGGCGCAGACAACACAAATGCCGCAAAACAGCACACATTGGCGGCTGAGCTTCACGATCAGGCGGCGCAGCATATGCGCCACGCCGTCAAACTCTTCGATCAGGACCGGAGTGCGGTCGCCCACGACGCACAGCTGGCGCTCTCCCTGGCACTGCGCGCTTTGTCGCACGGCAACGAAGCCGCGAAACTATTTATCAAGCTCGCGCCCGCCGATGCGCCGTGAGGTTGCGCTCGGGACTAGGCCTTTCGGTCCAACAGGTCTGCCGCAATAGACTTCGCATGCGCGACAGCCTGGTTCGGGTCGGGGAATACACCGAGCTGTTCCCAGTGTTCTTCGACCGCGTAAGTCCCTTTCATACCGAGCGCTCTTTGCACGCGCAATTGCGCCGCGTACTTGCCGTCCTCCAGCGGTCGAGCCGTCGCAATCACCTTGTGCGGGAGACCGGATCTCTCCGGTTGAACCAACTCAACGTGACCGCCCGGCTCACCGATATCCTTTAACGCGTTCCTCGCTTTGCAGTCTGGGCAGTAGAAGCACCACCCCGCGTCCTCGTGAATGGATCTAACCTGCCCGCGGGCCAGCACGGCGCGACATTCAACGTTTTCGCAGATGAACGGCATAGCAGTCTCCGGAGTTGTTTGCGAGAAATCCTAGCATGCCCGGCGACGGCCAACCATAAGCATTGTTGCCGTGCCTGTTCCGCGCGCCGGAGGCCGGGAGTCGCCCCTACCGGCGCGTCAGGAAAACCTTCAGGCACCGGTCGGCGCGATCGCCGCTCGCGGCCGCAGCGTAGCCATGATCAGATACATGCCGCCGCCGATCACCACGCCGAAGAACCACCCATAGGTATTCCACCAGACGGGCAGCAGATTGGTGAAGTTAGGCAGGAAAGTTGAAAACACGCTGCCGACCGCGGCGGAGACCAGCGCGTTGACGTTCCAGCCACCTTCGTAGCGATACTCGCCGTGCTCCTGGTAGAGCGCTGCAACATTGATATTGCCTTTGGCCACCAGGTAGTAGTCCACCAGAATGATCCCCAGCAGCGGGCCCATCGTGGCGCCGATGGCATTGACGAAATGCGCGGCGTTGCCTTCCCACGGCGCGAACGGATAGAGCACCAGCGCGATGGCCGCGGCGATGTAGCCGCCCTTCTTGAAGCTGATCCGCTTGGGGAACGTGTTAGAGATGTCGAACGCCGCCGAGACGAAATTGGCCACCACGTTAATACCCAGCGTAGCGACCGCGAAGGTCAGTGCCGCGATGAGCGCCAGCACCCAACTGTCGAACTTGGCCGAAATCTGTTCGGGGTGAAGCAGCACTTCGCCATACACCTTGAAGGCGGCGATGGTGGTCACGCCGGCGACCAGCGAGAACGCGATCAGGTTGACCGGCAGGCCCCACAGATTTCCTTTTTTCACTGCGTCGCGATTTTTCGCGTAGCGCGAGAAGTCGCAGAAATTCAGGTACAGGGCCGCGAAGTAGGTGATCCAGGTCGCGCCGACTGCCGTTAGCGCCCAGAACGAGCCTGGCTCGCCGCTGACGCCGGCGTCGCCGGTCTTCTGGAGCAGCACGTCCATCGGAATGCCATGGGTGAACGAGAAACCGCCGGCCTTCACGCACAGACCGATCGCCAGGATCAGCATCGCGACCCACACCGCCGGGCCGGCCCAGTCCTGGAACTTGCGCACCGTTTCCATGCCCTTCTGGATGATGAGCAACTGCAGCGCCCAGATGACCACGTAGCAGATCACCTCCAGCCCTGAGTGGCCGAGTACCTGCGTGCCCTTGTGGAACGCCATCAGGCTGTCGCTGCGGATCAGCAACGCGACCATCGCGCCCGACGCGGCCGCCGTCTGCGCGCCGTACCAGAAGCAGGCCACCACGGCGCGCACCATGGCCGCCAGGTTGGCGCCCCAGACGCCAAAGGAGGCGCGAGCCAGCACCGGATACGGCACGCCGGTTTTCTCGCCGGCGTAGCCGATCAGGTTCATGAGCGCGAAGATCACCAGCGAGCCGAGTCCGATCGCCAGCACGAAGTTGATAAAGCTGCCGCACAGCAGGAACAGGCTGGCGGCGAGGTAGTAGCCCCAGAGGCTGTGCACGTCCGAGGTCCAGACGTTGAAGATGCTGAACGCACCCCAGTTGCGCTGTCTGGCGGGCGCGAGATCTTCGTTGTAGAGGCCGGGGGAAGGATCGCGGATTTCCATCTGTCATCTCCTTTGATCTCGTGGAACCAAGGAAACACCGCCGGACACGCCCCGGCGGAGATCTACCCGCGTCTGAAGCCTGCTGGTATGTCAGAACTGTATGTGCTTTGCCGCCTCGTTTCGAATGGGTTAACCCTGGTTGGAATGCGCGCTGGCGCAAGCCTGCTGGTCATCTAACCGCGACCGAAACAAAACTGCGCGCGCGACCGCGCTGGATCAGCACGGCGACCTGTTTCCCAGCCTTTGCTTCCAGCGCGCTCACGTCCGCCTGCGTTTCGACCAGCGTGTCATTGAGCGACAGGACGATATCGCCGGGCTGGATGCCGGCGCTTGCCGCCGCCCCGTCAACGCCGTCCACCATCAGACCCACCGCCAGATCGTTCGCGCGCCGCTCGTCCTCATTCAGCGGATGCATGCTCAAGCCCAGGCGGTCCCCTGAACCGCCTTCGGCGGGTCGAGCTTTGGGGCTTTCCGCAGACACGCCGACCATGACAGTGAGCGTCATCGGCCTTCGATTGCGGATCAGCTTGAGTGTGGTTTTCGTCCCGGGCGGCAAAGCGGCCGCATTCTCGCCGAGGTCGGTCGAGCGATCAATCGGCTTGTCGCCGATCCGGACGATCACGTCGCCTGGCTTGAGGCCGCTCGCGGCGGCCGTTGTGCCGGGCGCGACGGAATTGACCAGCGCACCTGCCGGTCGCGGCAGGCCGAAGGCCACGGCGAGTCCAGGGCCGACGTCCTGCACCTCTACGCCAAGACCGCCAGGAGAGGTCGCTTGCGCGGCTTGCACCTGCGATCGCACCTTGGCCGCCATGTTGATCGGAATGGCAAGCGCCAGGCTGGGGGACCTGTCCGAGTCCGCGTAAATCTGCACGTCGATGCCGACCACCTCGCCGGCACGGTTGAACAGCGGGCCGCCCGAATTGTCCGGGTTGGCCACGATATCGGTTTGAAAGAAGGGAAAACTGCTTCCATCCTGGAGCGTGCGGGACGTGGCGCTGACAATGCCGGCGGCAACGGTATTCGCGAAGCTGTCGGGCGAGCCGATCGCCAGGACCGATTCGCCGACGCGCACCCGCGACGAGTCGCCAAGTTTGACGGTCGGCAGCTTCGTGGCATCGATCTGAATCAATGCGACGTCGCTCTGGGCGTCGACCGCCAGCACCTTCGCCTTGAACTCGCGTCGATCGGTGAGTCGGACCGTCACTTCGTCGGCTTGATCCACCACGTGAGCGGTGGTCAGAATGAGGCCGTCAGGGGTGACAATAAAACCTGAGCCCATACCCGTGATGGCGCGCGCCGAACCGTCCTGAGACGCCTGCGATTTCGGCGTCACATGCTTGACGAAGGCAAGAAGGGGATCGTCAGCATCGATCACTGCGGGAGCGGGTCCCGACGATGCTTGCTCAGAGGCCGTCGCGCTGATATTCACGACGGCTGGTCCGTATCGCTCCACGATCGTAGGGAAGTCAACCGACGCTGAAGCGCTGGCCGGTGGAACCCGCTTCTCCTTCACAGGCGGCGGAGCGACGGCCGCGGCATTCGCCGTCGGAGGCAGACATAGATAACCGGAGAGAAACGCCGCTATCAAAGCAGCGTGGAGCAACGTGCGCGCGAGAGTCGGGGCAAACACAATGCACCTCCATGGCGGTCGTGATGCCAGGGACAGGCGCGCGCGATCACAGGCCGATCGATACACGAATGTATCGACCGTGCCGGTACGACAATACGCGACCCTCCCCTACTATGATTTATAGCGGAGAGGCCAGGGAAATTACAGGGAGTGCTAATCCTGGGGTCCGGTTGCGGCCGGCGCAGCGAGTCGCGGCAGCGCCGCGACTCGGCTTGAAGTGCGTGTCGGACATCCGGTTTACGTGACGCCGATTGGCGAGGCGGCGACGCGCGCCGCCGAACACTTAGAACGTCTGCCGGATACCCACTCGAACGAGTGTTTGCACGTTGCTTGCCGACGAAATTCCGTTCCCCACATCGCCAACCGAAGCGGTCGCACTGACCGTATTGCCGAATGCGTCGAGCGTCTTGCCGCTCGCCTTCTGGTAGCCGACGAGTCCGTAAAGTGCCGTGCGCTTGGACAGGAAGTAATACGAGGCGAGGTTGAACTGGTTGTACTTCGGCGCCGACTCACCCTTGATAGAACTGCCTTGCGTGTAGTCGTAACCTGCGGCGATACGCAGCGCCGGCGTCGCCTGCCAGGACACCGTCGCGCCCGCCGAATTGAACGTCTCTTTACCGGAGAACAACGAGAAGCTGCCGGCCTGGTATTGCGTATTGCTGTACGACACGCCGAGCGTCACCTGGCCGATCTGGTATGTGCTTGCAGCTGCAATGATCTGCTGGCTCTTTGCCGACGCAAAGCCTTCGTTGATCGACGAAGCGAATGTGCCGTCATACGCGCTGGTCCAGGCGCCGCCATTGGCCCCGTAAGCGTTGGTTGCCTGCATGTAGGCCGCGCCGATGGCGAACGGGCCATGGGTGTATTGGCCGCCCAGGCTCCACGTGTTCTGGTTTTTGACGCTGCCCGCCTGACCGCCGAAACCGTACAGTGCGCCGAACTGAAGCCCCGAAAATACCGGGCTCGTGTACTTGATCGAGTTGCTCTCGCGCGCCTGATTGTCGATGTTATCCAGATCGCCGGGGTGCGCGCCCATGCCCGTCAGGAAGGTGCCCGCGCTGATGGTGCCGACGAAGTCGACGATCGGATCGTACTGGCGACCCAGCGTGAGCTTGCCGAGTCTGGTGCTCGACAATCCCATCCATGCCTGACGACCAAACTCGCGGCCGCCCTGACCGAGCTGCCCCGTACCGATGTTAAAGCCGTTCTCCAACTGGAAGACCGCCGACAGGCCGTCACCCAGGTCTTCGTTGCCCTTCAGCCCCCAGCGATCGCCTGACCAGGTACCGCTCGCAAACCCATAACTCGATCCATTGCTGTAGACGGCCGGCTTGCCTGCCGCTCCCTTGGTCTGCACGACGCGTTGTCCGCTCGTATAGCCAAGACCCGCATCGACAATCCCGTACAGGGTCACGCTGCTCTGCGCGTGTGCGGTGAGCGACAGGCTGCTCATCGCGAGTAATGTAACGGTGGTTTTTTTCATCATGATAAGGATGCCTATTTATTAGAGAGAAGTGATCAAACTGATTGAGATGCCTGTTACATCGGAACCTCGGACGCGAGCCGGTGACTCGCGCCCGTATTCCGTTTCATTCTTTGGCTGTTTGCGTCTGTCTCGCGGCTACAAGCCAGTTCGCCACACTGGCGACGAGCGTATCAACATCGTCGAACACCTCGGCCCCCCGTACCAAAGGTGCGCCTAGCAGGGTGAAGACGGGCTTGTTCCATTGCAGGCCAAGCGCCATCTCCGATAGTGTGCCCAGGCCGCCTCCAATCGCGATGAGACAGAGCGAAGCGCGCGCAATCAACGCATTTCTTGTGATGCCCAGTCCGGTCGGCAGCGCCACGGTAAGAAACGGATTGGCCTCGTTCGCATCGTCCTCGGGCAGCAGGCCGACCACGATGCCGCCCGCGCGTTTCGCGCCGAACGCGGCCGCTGCCATCACCCCGCCTTTGCCACCGCAGAGGATCGTCATGCCGGTTCCCGCTAACGCGTAGCTCAGGCTTCTCGCCGCCTGCAGTTGTTCCGGTGTGGCTTCCCTTGGACCGATCAATCCAACCGGCATCGCATGCCGCATCGGCCCCGTCTGGTGAACCGCAAGTCTCTGCAGCGCCAGATACGCTGCGTTGGACCATTCAGTGTCGTCGTTGCCGTGCAAGGCATTCTCCTAGTGCCAGAACGCACGTACAAACCGCCATCAACACCAGCGAAAGCGCGGCTGCCTGCGGGAAATCCGTCTGTCCGTCTGAAAGTTTCAGGTACATCAGTAGCGGCAGGATGTTGATCTGCGTCCCGGCGAGCGCGAGTGCAGTACCGTAGGTTCCGAGTGCGATCGATGTGACGAGACACCAGGCCGCGGCGATCGATGGCCACAGTTCCCGCAACGCCACGTCGAAGATCGCTCGCAACGGCGACGCGCCCAGTGTCAGCGCGGCTTCGATCGGACGGCGGTCCAGGTTGGCGATCGCCGGATAAAGCATCAGCGCTACGCGTGGAATCAGGTAGTACGCGTAAGCCGCAACCAGTCCCGCGGTCGTATAGATCAGCGCTCCGACCGTGGCCGGGTCGGCGCCGAGTCGAGCGACGATGCTCGTCACGAAGCCGGCGCGGCCGAAGGCGAGAATGAAGCCGTATGCAATCACCAGACCGGAAAACGCCAACGGCACGCCGAGCAACGCGAGCAACCAGCCGCGCCGCCGCGGCGGCTGTCCGGCCAGCACCATCGCAAGCGGCAGCCCCACCGCCAGCGACACGGTGCCGGCAGCGCACGCCAGCGCCAGCGAGTGACCGAGCGCACTGACCACCAGCGGATCATGGGCGAGGCGCACGAAGGCCGCGCCGTTCCCCTCAGCCGCCGAGACCAGCAATGCGCCGAGCGGCAGCGCGAAGAACAGGGCGAGAAGAAGGCCCGCCGGAACCGCGCCGAAGCGCCGCGCCAGCCCTTCGTTCATCGAGGAGGTCCCCATCTGCCGCCCCTTATTTAGCGAGCGCGGCCTGCGCCCACAACTGGTCGACTTCCGCTTTCTTCGCCGCGGCTTTGACCACGTCGAGCGGATGCATCTGCGGCACGTCGGGCATCTTCGCGCGGATGTCCGCGGAGAGTTGCACGTCAGCCACAGCGGGACGCACATACCCTTGCGCGAACAGTGCCTGGCCGACGTCGCTCATGACGAGGTTCAACCACAGACGCGCCGCATTCTGATTCGGGCCGTCCTTCACGAGACTCATGGCGTACGGTGCGGACACCGTGGCTTCCTTCGGGATCACGACTTCGACGGCGTCGCCCATACCGTCGGCGTACTTCGCTTTGAGACCGTCGTTTTCGTAGCCGATCAGGATCGGAATCTCGCCCTTGACGAACTTCGCGTAGGGAGTGGTGCCTTCGACACGCATCACGTTGCCCGCTTCGCGCAACTTGCCGAAAAAGTCGGCACCCGGCTTCGGATTGTCGACGCTACCGCCGAACGCATAAGCCGCGGCGAAGACCGCGACCTGTCCCTGGCCGGTCGAACGCGGATCCAGATAGACCACCGAGTTACGGTACGCAGGCTTGAGCAGATCGGCCCAACCTTGCGGGACGTCCTTGATCAGTTTCCGGTTGACCAGCAGGGCAATGTTCAATGAATGGACCGTGAACCAGCGGCCGTCGCGCTCGCGAAACACCGGCGGCAGTTTGTCGAAATTGATTGGCTTGAACGGCGCCACTACGTCCTTGTTGACGGCGTCCAGTGCGGACGCGGCAAAGTAGTACGCCGTGTCGGCCTGCGGACGCCGCCGCGACTTGTCGAGCGCCACCACGGTCGCCGCCGAGCCGATATCGTTGTACGTAATCTCGACCTTCGGATAGCGCTTTCTGAACTCGGCGAACAGCGCCTTCCAGTTGGCCCATTCGGGACCGGTGTCGAACGACACGACGAGCCCCTCGTCCGCGGCCTTCGCGTACAACGCGTCTTCTCCGGGGTAAAGCGGCGCGGCCGGCGCGGCATGTGCGCCGGCCGCGGCGGTCAGTACCGACAACGTACAAACAACTGTGGCGATGCGGCGGACTCGCGACAAAAGACTAAGCCCTGCAAACATTCTGGTTCTCCGTCAAACAAGGAAGGTGAATTAGCAAAATTGACTGGTCCGCGCGGGCAGTACGCGCAGGTGCTCGGGGTCGATCGCGATAGCGTGTTCGGCAAGACGGCGCCCTTCGCACAGAAGCGGCTTCTGCGTGGAATCCGGAACGAAGTCGTAGCGGCACGTCGCGCCGAAGTAGCGCACCTCGGCGCGGCGGCCGGCGAGCCGGTTGACCGCGTTCGCCGGCGGATCGGGCTGCACGTGCTCGGGGCGAAGCAGTACCTCGACCTGGTCGCCAGGGCGGAAAGCACGGGTATTGGCGGACAGCAGCGCAAAGGAAACGTCGACCGTGCCGTTCGCAATCACGCGCCCCGGCATCACGCTCGAATGACCGACGAAGCGTGCGACCTGCGTCGATACTGGCTGCTCGTAGAGACGTTCAGGCGTATCCACCTGCAAGACACGCCCGCCGTCGACCACGGCCACGCGGTCCGCAAGGCTCAACGCTTCGTCCTGATCGTGCGTGACCAGCAGGGTTGTGGCGCCGCATGCGCGCTGCAGCGTGCGAATCTCGTCGCGTAGCTGCTGGCGGATGCCTGCGTCGAGCGCGGCAAGCGGTTCGTCGAGCAGCAGCACCTTCGGTTCGAATGCCAGCGCACGGGCCAGCGCGACGCGCTGCTGTTGTCCGCCCGACAGCAAGATCGTACGCCGCGCGGCGTGTTCGCCAAGACCGACCCGTTCGAGCATGTCGAGCGCGCGAGCCCGGCGTTTCGCAGCATCGATGCCGCGCATCCGCAGCCCGTAGGCCACGTTGTCCAGCACGTTCAGATGCGGGAAAAGCGCGTATTGCTGGAACACCATGCCGACCTCGCGGCGCCACACCGGAACGCCCGCCACATCGCGCCCGTCGATCGCGATCCGTCCTCGATAGCCGTCCAGGAGACCCGCGGTCAAGCGCAGGATCGTCGACTTGCCGGAACCGCTGCGGCCCATCACCGCGACCAGTTCTCCCGGCGTGACCGACAGCGTGACGGCTTCGATACCGTGTTGCGCGCCGGGATAAGTAAAGCTCACGTTGTCGAAATGGAGGCTCATCGTTTTACTTCAGTCGTTGGACAGTGTTGATCGATACCAGGGTCGCGATCACCGCGAGGCAAAGCAGCACCACGGTGGCGGCACACGCCATGCCGGTCGCGCCGTAAAACGCCTGCAGCAACACGACCGGATAGTTCCGGTAGCGAAAACCGGCGATCAGGTTGGACACCTGAAATTCTCCGATCGACAGTGCGGCCACCATGACGAGTCCCGAGAACAGGCTCTGCCGGAGGTTGGGCAAAACGATCGTGAAGAACTGCCGCAGCGGCGTGGCGCCGAGCGTCGCAGCGCAGGCTTCGAGGCGCGCGATGTCGAGGTGGCGCAAGTCGCTAAGCAGTGTTTGCGTGAGGTACGGCAAAGTCAGCACCGTATGGGCAGCAATCAGCAACGACAACGATCCGAGCCAGGGCAGCGTGTCGCCGCTGAAGATGGCGATGTAACCGAAACCCAGCGTGAGCGCCGGCACCCCGACCGGCAGCAACGCGACCAGCCGCGCGGTCACGCCGCGCCCGGAGAGCGAGTGGTAGTGCAGCGCATACGCGAGCGGCAAACCGATCACGGCAGTCGCGCAACAGCAGGCCAGGGCGACCATCAGGCTCACGCCGAAAGCACGGCGGAAACTCGCGTTGGCGGCAAGGTCGGCGAACCAGTGTCCGGTGACGCCGGTCGGCAGCATTGTGTTGGTCCACGTTTCACCGAACGCGCCGATCAGCAGCAGAGCGATCGGCAGCAGCATATAGATCGCGAAGAGCACCACTACGGCCTGAAAGACGACGCGCTGGATCGACGCAAAGCGCCCGCTGCTGTGACGAGCGGGAACATGGGGCTGGATGACCGGTGCGACAGGCGTTTGCATGCAAGCTTTCCTCGTGAAACGGATGGAAACCCGCGCGCCCTGACAGGACGGGGCGCAAGATTTCGATTTGCTTGCAAGTGTGCGGATGCGACATGGCGTCGTCATGAAAAAAACGTACAAAACACGCATTGCGCTGTGCGCATCCGGAATACTTCGACGCCAGAACGATGAAACACCTTTACCCGAACCTCACCGAATTACTCGCCTTCACGAGCTCCGCCAAGCATCTGAACTTCTCGAGAGCAGCGCGCGAACTGGGACTGACGCCGAGCGCAGTCAGCCGGCAGATCGCCAGCCTGGAAGATTCATTCGGTGTGCAGCTTTTCATTCGGGACGGCCGCAATCTTGCGCTCACCCGGGCGGGCGGCCTTTACCTCGCGCGCGTGGCCACCCCGTTGCGAGACCTGGGCAACGCGTCGCTCGAACTCATGAGCGCCGCCGGGCAGAGCGACGTGCTGACGATCGCGAGCGTGCCGACGTTCACGACCAAATGGCTGATTCCCCGGCTACCGGAATTCCTTTCAAGCACCCCGGGACTCACGATCAGCTTCAGCCGGCACCTGGCGCACGGCGATCCGTTTCCGTTGGATCTGGACGCGGCTATCCGCTATGGCGATGGAAGCTGGGAGGGCGTCCAATGCGATTACATCGACGGGCGTACTTTTCTGTTGGTCTGCGCGCCTGAATGTCAGCAAAAGTATGCGTTGCGCCGGTTGCAGGATGCCGCGCGCGTGCCCCGGCTGCTGCACAGCCAGGCTGAACAGGTATGGAGTCAATGGGCCGAGTTCTACGATGTGCGCGACATGCATGTGCTTGCGGGCCCGCGCTTCGAGCAATACTCCGTGCTGATCCAGGCAGCTCAGGCCGGTCTGGGACTAGCGCTCATCCCAGCCTTTCTCGTGCGCGACAATCTCGCCGCTGGCACGCTTGTCGAGCCGCTGACGGCTCCGATCGACGTCGATCATGGACACTATCTCTGCTATTTCCCGGGGCGCATGGAAACACAACCGGGGTTGAAGCGGTTCCGGGAATGGATGTTGTCCAAGGTCTGAGAGTCGATACGCCGAGACACACATCGGCGGGCGCCAGTGCGCCGCTTTGCGGGTACCCGTGTTGAGCCTAAACTAGCCGGATACCTTCGGCCCCCTCGGACCTCATGCCCCGTCGCGAAGACCATCACGCCCAGCCGCTTGCCTCGTCCGCCGCACCGGTCGGCGCCGACGCGTAGCAAGACCCGGCCCTGCTGCGCCGCCTGCTACGCGCCAAGGACCGCATGGACGCCGCCTCGCACGAGGCCTGGCCCGTCAAGCGCCTCGCCGAGGTCAGCGGCGTCTCCGAGGCCCATTTCGCGCGCTCCTTCAAGCGGGCCTTCGGCCTCCCACCGCACCGCTACCTGCTGACGCGGCGCATCGAGCAGGCCACCACCCTCCTGCGCGACACCGAGCTCGGCATCACGGAAATTGCCTTCGCCACCGGCTGGGAGAGCCTCGGCACTTTCGGCCGCATCTTCCGCGACATCACCGGTCAAAGCCCCAGCGCCCTGCGCCTCGAGGCTCGGGCCAACATGCCTCTGCTCGACCGTGTGCCCGCCTGCGTCCTCAAGGCCGCGCAGCGCCCCGACCTCAACATCGCAGTTTTGGAGAAGCGCCGCCGCGTGGCCAAAGATACATTCTGACCATCAATCAGGGAGGTGCCATGAACCAAGGTGTAAATGTCGTGGGCTTGTACGTCGATAACCAGGACGAAGCGCTCACGTTCTACGTCGACAAGCTCGGATTCCGCGTCCACACGGACGTGCGCAACGGTCCCTACCGCTGGCTCACGGTCCAGCATCCGGATCAGCCCTCGTTCCAGCTCGGCCTGTTCACACCCGGGCCACCCATCCACGACGACGCTACTGCGCAAACCTTGCGCGCCATGGTCGCCAAGGGAGCCATGCCGCCCCTGGTTCTCTCAGTGGACGACTGTCGCGCCAGCTTCACCCAGCTGAAAGCCCGCGGCGTGGAATTCACGCAGGAGCCGATAGACCGCTTCGGCAGCGTCGATGCCGGTTTCCGCGACCCTGCCGGCAATGGCTGGAAGATGATCCAGGCGCCGAGGAGCACGAAATGAATACCAGCGCCTGGATTCGTCGGTCTCACCGGTGGATATCCATCGCCTTCACGCTGACGGTTATCGCCAACTTTGTCGCCATGGCCCGGGGAAGCGGTCTCCCGCCGCCCTGGATCACCTACGCGCCGCTGCTGCCGCTGGCCCTTCTGTTGCTCTCGGGGCTCTACCTGTTTGCTTTGCCGTACTTCAGCCGCGACCGCAGCCTTCGTAGCCCGCAGCGCTCTGTTGGAGACCAGGAGGCGCCGCTCGCCTGAAGAACGGCCCTATCGTGCGAGCTGAGCCTGCCTGGGCGTTGGTGATAAGTCTAGTGGGTCGAGAACACTGAAATGCCGCCGTTGGGGAAGCCTGCCGCGCCGGGCTGGAACGGCACATACACTTGCCCAAGCGAACTGTCGATGGCGACAGAATGCGCGCCTGTGCCCACCGCAATCTTAAAGAGCAACTGCCGTGATGCACCATCGACTACGCCCATCTGCGGACTAAACCCTGAGGCGGCGGCAATCCCGCTCGTCACGTAGTGCCGGGCCGGCAGGAAATAGCGGTTGGACGCCGGATCGTAACCGACCTGGTCCACCCCGCCAAACGGCAGGCCGGCCTGAATTGCGCCACTCGTGCGATCGAGGATCAGCGTGATGAGCGGATCGCCGGCGGGTGGATCGCATCCAATGAGCACGTCGTTATTCGGACCGAGCACGATGCCCGTCGGTCCGCATTTCCCTAATGGAAACGACTTGCTGACAGCAGGACTTCCCGCCACCGCGGAGCTGGCCGTGATGACATCAAGTTCGCCCTCGGGATTGGCAGCGGTCCCGTCGTTGTTGATCAAAAAGCTCTTCGAGGCAGAATCATATGTGCATGCTTCCAGCCCCGACGAACCGTTGAAAGGAAGCTTTACCAGCACCGTTTGTGTCAGCGTGGAAATGAACGTGACGAACGGCGGTGAGTCTCCAGGACTCGCGTACATCACGAGATGATCGTCAGGATCGTAGCAACCCTCGTCGACGCGCTGTCCGGAATTACTGATGGTGATGGTGTTGACCGTCTTTTGCGCAGCCGTATCGATCACCTTGACTGAATCGACGTCGCCGGCATAGATCGTGTTCGTGCCGGTGATACCTACAATTCCGTCCGGACCGGACTCGTTTGTCGTGGCGCCGGCACCGATGAATGGACCCGGGATCTGGGCGATCAACGTGTTCGATTTGGTGTCTACGACATCGACTGCTTTGTTGTTGCGGTCGGTCAGAAAGTACTTGCCGGCCTCGACGTAGCCGATGTCGAAACTGAATGGCGGGCTCGAAGCATTGGGCACGGCGATATTCGTCAGTAGCTTTGGCGATGTCGGTCCGCTGACGTTATCTCCACCTCCACACCCGGCCAATGTGGCTGCAGCGAGCAATATCAAGGCCATCAGGCGCTTTTCCATCGATTCGTCTCCTTTCCGTTTATTGGCTTGACCGCTGGTCCACGGATTGGCCTGAGTATTTGACTTTCCCACCGCTTTCGATCGATGAACCATTTCTTAAGGAATCTTAAGAAAAGTCCATCTGAACAGATAACAACATTCCCCATCGATGCGGCTGTATGGCTCACACAATGGCGGCGCAGTGGAAAATCGGAAAGTAAAACTTATTTATGGTCTGCATTCAGTGAATGCCATACCTGTAATGGATCTGAAACATTCCATGGCGCTTGCTCATCTCGCCGATGTTGGTATTTTCAGACGGCGATTCACTCAATACGCCGAAAGAAGTAATCAACGATGGCTTGTGAGGTCCGCGAGCTTCAGTGACCGAAATAGATCGAATGAGTATTTACGGTTGCCGTCGGCGCACCCGCCTGCGATGAGCCATCCGACGTTCCGCCTACATCCGTGCTCCCCCGCGCCGCGACATTCTGCGTTTGAACACGCGCCTCTGCTGCCTGAATATCGTCTGGGTAGTGCACATCTTTGGCGGCCGGCCGGTACCCGGCCTGTTCTACGCGAATCAGATCCGCGCGTACTTCGGCCCGCGTCAACGGAGCCGCAGCGTCCTGCGCGAAAGAGGCAACTGGAGCGGCGAATATGCCGGCAATCAACGCTGCATAGATAAGGGTCTTCATGATGAAATATCTCCCGAACTTGAGTTTGGTCAGCTTCACGCCACTGTGACTGAAGCCTCCGATCTCACCACCTCGTAGAGACGTGAGTGAGTGCTCCTTATTCTGTACGGTGAAGATGGATGCACGCTGACGCTCACATTACATTGGTGTCATGTTCGCTTCAGCAGCCCCCCTTTCTCGCTGCAAAGGTGATGACTAAGGGGTTATCCTTCGACACTCACAGCGACACATGCACGTCGATCGTTGACAGTCAGTCGCCTGGCATTTTTCGAGGGTGAATTTTTTACTTGCCACAACTCGTCCGTTGTTTCATGCGGGAAATATAGCCATGGATTATTTTGCCGCGGTACGGGCCTTCATTAACGCAGCCGAACTGCAGAGCTTCAGCAAGACGGCCCATGAAATGGCAGTCAAGACCTCGACCGTCTCGCGCTACGTCAGCGAGCTCGAAAAGGATCTGGGCATTGCCCTCTTCAACCGGTCGACGCGAGGGCTCGTTCTGACCGAAGGCGGCAGACTGTTTCGCGAACACGCCATGATTGCCCTGCAGGCGCTCGACGACGCACGTCAGGTTACGTCATCGTTGAATCTCACACCGCAAGGCGTGCTGCGCGTCACGATGCCCTCGGCATTCGGGCGCCGGCATATCGTGCCGCATCTGCCGGCGTTCATGACGCGCTACCCCGACATCGGCCTCGATATTGTGTCGACCGACGAAACGCTCAACATGATCGAAGCCGGCATTGATGTGGCAATCCGTATCGGCGTGCTGCCCGACTCTTCGTTGATGGCTAAACGCATTGCGCCGCATCGTCGTATCGTCTGTGGCAGCCCGGCATATTTCGAACGCAGCGGGATGCCTCTTGTCCCTGAAGATCTGGCCGCGCACGATACGCTTCGCTTACCCCTGCTGCCCGACGACAAATGGTCTTTCACCCGCGTCGCGGATGCACAGGCGTCGCCGGAACAGGTGCTGGTGGAATTGCAAGGGCGCTTGCGCGCAGACGACTCCGAAGCCGTACTGGAACTCGCTGTGGCCGGCTGCGGCCTGGCTCTTCTGCCGACTTGGCTCGCGTCTACAGCCCTGCGCGAAGGGCACCTGCTGCACGTGCTGCCTGAATGGGAAGCACGCACGGGACGAGCCGAACCCGCGGTCTGGGCGGTCTACCCGCCGAAGAAAATCGTCTCGTCGAAAGTGCGCGCGTTCGTGGATTTCTACGCCGAGATGTTTGGCGAGCCGCCGTACTGGGACGACGGACTCGCGTTGACGCTTAAGGCTTAAAGGGCGAAGCGGATATCGAGCGTGCGCAGCCAGGTCTGCAAGCCGGCATCCTGGATCGGAATCACATAAGCGTTTTCGTTCGTTTCATTGAAATGCGCATGCCAGTACCCCGGCGGCGTAACGAAAGCCATCCCGGCCTCCCAATCGACGCGTGTCGGATTCACGATATTGCCGTTCTCGTCCAGTTCGGTACCCACCAGCGTATAGACACCTGGCTTGCCCCCGGCGATGAAGTCGAGTGCAATCGACTGGTGACGGTGCGGCTTCTGGATCGAGTTGGGCGGCACGATGCCGAACATGGCCCACAACACATGCGTGACCGTTCGCGTCTGCGGGAAATTGGCGTTGCCCATCAGCACGCTGATGCGGTTGCGGCGGCCCGCATTGGCTTCTTCCGAGACCTTGCGCAATTCCGCCTGCGCCTGAGCGGCCGGATAGAGCGTCGGCGCAAAGCGCGCGCGGACGCCGGTCGTGCCGAGATAGGTGAGCAACGGCGCGTCGTTGACGTAATAGAGCGTGGCCGTCGCTGCGGCGGAAAGCACGGCAGCATCGCCGCCTGGCAGCGTGAAGAAATCGCCCTGCGCGAATGGGAAGCTTGTTTCGGCCTGCGTCACGCTGCCGGTCCCGCTAATGACGTAGCAGACCTGCGAGGTCGCGTTCGGGGCAAGCGTCAATGCGTCACCTGCGTTGATGCGCAGAAAATTGGCGCTCAAACCAGGGCCGGTCGCGGGGCCGGGGCAACCCAACTCCGCGGAGAGGTCGAGCGGCACAACTCGGGTTGCGCCATCCGCGTACAGCGAAGGCGGGAAATTGCGGAAAGGCACGCGCGAGATGAGCTTCGCGCCGATCGGATTGGCGGACGACGTGTACTCGAAGTATTGCGCGTCCAAGGTTGCAGTAGCGGGTTCGGCGAGAAGCGCCGGGGACGTCCTGGTCAACATGGTCTGCTCCTTTGGGTTAGGCGGATTTCGTCCGGGTCCCCTCATGAAGTTGGGGTTAGCGTCCGAAAGCTGACCTGACTATAGGTGCGGGCCGCTGGCCTCAGAAGTGCCGGAAATCGAAATCACTTTTGCGCAAAGGGGCATACCGTGCGTACAGTCCGGTGTCAGTTTGTCGCTGCCCGCATTGCCCGATATTCGCGTCGCACGATATCCATCAGTTCCTCGACGGACGTGCTGGCTGCTTCCCGTTGGTAAGTGACACGCCCGCGTTGCATCAGCATCACGCGGTCCGCGATGTCGAGCGTCTGCGCGTAGTTGTGCATGATCATGATGATGGACAGGCCACCTTTATTCTTGAGTCGAAGGATCAGGTCGATGATCAGTCCGGCCTCGCGGGCGCCCATCGCAGCGAGCGGCTCGTCAAGGAGCAATATCCTGGCATTCGAATTGACCGCGCGCGCGACTGCGATAGCCTGTCGCTGTCCGCCGGAAAGCTGCTCGACCGGCAAATCGACCGAAGGCACATGCACGCCGATTTCTTCAAGACACTCCGCGGCGCGCTCACGCATGGCGCGATTGTTCAGCAAGCGAAACGGGCCCCGACGTATGATCTCCCGATTCAAAAACATGTTGTGATAAATGCTCAGCGAATTGGCGAGCGCCAGATCCTGATAGACGCATTCAATGCCGAGTGAACGGGCGTGATCGACCGAGCGAAGCATGGTTTCCTCGCCGCCTACAAAAAGCTTGCCGCTGGTCTGCTGATGAAACCCGGTCAGAATCTTGATCAAGGTCGATTTGCCCGCCCCGTTGTCACCCAGCACGCCAAGGATCTCTCCTTGTCTTAGCGTCAGCGACACGCCGTCGAGCGCGGTGACCGCGCCGAAACGTTTGACAATATCCTCACCGCGCAGCGCCTCCAGCACCTCGGCCATCACAACTCCCCTTTGCGCGCGAGACGAACCACGTGGATGTTGAAGATCATGGCCCCGAGGATCGCCGCGCCGAGAATCATGTTGAAGGTGAAGGCGTTGATGCCGATCAGCGTGAAGCCGTCGTTGAGAATGCCAAGCACCGCCGCACCGATCAGCCCACCGATGATCGTGCCCGATCCACCGGCGAGCGGCGTGCCGCCAATCACGGCTGCGGCAACGGCAAGAAACATGATCTGATTACCGCCCGCTTGCGGATCGATCGACGTGATGCGAAAACCCTCCAGAATCCCGGTCAAACCGGCCAGTAACGCGGCAAGAATAAAGTTGCCGAGCTTCAGCCGCCGGACCTGTATCCCTGCCTCGCTCGCGCCCAGCGGATTCGCGCCCGACGCGATCGTATGCAAACCCCAGCGTGTATGACGAAGCAGCACGTGCATGACCGCGGCAATGGCCAGCGTCCAGATGATCTCGCTGTATCCCCATCCCCCCATGACCGCCGCAAATACTGAATCCTCCGGTGGTGAAACCGGTGTACCTCGCGAGATCGTCAGCGTGAGGCCGTTCACGAAGAACAACGTACCGAGCGTCGTCACAAAAGATGGGATGCGCAGATAGACCGTCACCGCGCCGTTAATGAGCCCGACGAGGCCCGCCGCAATAACGCCGGTGAACATCGCAAGCCATGCCGGCAAACCTGCCTCGAGAGAAAAATGCATGATGAAAGGCGCAAACGCAAAAACCATCCCGGCGGAAAGATCGATCTCTCCCCCGATCATCAGCATGATTTCGCCAAAGGCAATGATCGCCACCGGGGCGATGAACTGCGAGAGATTCTGCAGACTCGCGCCGGTCAGCAGGAAGTCATGATTGACTGTCTCGAAGTAGATGCAAAGGATGAGTGCAACGGCAAGAATGCGAATCTCGCTGGAACGTCCGAGCGCGCTTGACCAGCGCCTCGGGCGTTTAGCGGGTGGTTGATTCGGCACGGCAGAGCTCACCCTTTGATCGCGCCTGTACGTGGCACGATCTGGGCTTTCGTGCTTTTGCCTTCATAGCGCGTCGAAGTAGTCAGGTAAGGATCGACAGTGCCCTTGGTGACGAATTTCAGACCGGTGTTGATATTGGCCGGCCCAACGAGCCCGCCGGATGAAAGAAAGATGAAGGCCTCCAGCACCGTATAAAAACCCTGTACATAAGGTTGCTGGTCGATCGTGAAGTCCAGGAATCCTTCGTGGATCAGATCGACCGTGCGCGGCAACAGATCAAAGCCCCCGCCGTGCACACCTTTGGCGGGCAAGTTGGATTCTTTCATCACCTCGGCAACGCCTTGGGTGCTGCCTGCATCCACGGCAAACATGCCTTTGAGATCCTGGTGGCCGAGAAAGAAGGACTTGATCTTCGATAGTTCCTCGTTGACGGTCGCACCGGTTGCGATGGTCTGCACGTCGATCTTCTTGCCCGATTTCTTGATGGCAGCCGCTGCGCCGTCAAGCCGGGGCTGAATGTTGAGCTGGCCAGGCGTGGCGATAAAGAGCGCGACAAGGCCGCTGTCGATGAGGCTGACGATTCGCTCGCCCATCTGGTAGCCGGACAGATAAAGATCCTGACCGATATAGGCAAGGCGCGGATTCGTCGAACCCGAGGGCGCGTCGGCGTTGTAGGCGAACACGGGAATGCCGGCGTCGAGCGCGGCCTGGATGGGTTTGTCGAACGCCTTGGGATCGACGATCGGTACGGCGATCGCGTCAGCTTTGCCGGCAATCGCCGCGTTGACCGCGTTCACCATTTCGCCAATGTCTGCATTGGCTGAGCCGGTCCATTGATAGTCCATGCCCAGCAACGCGGTCGCATCCTGAATGCCGTATTGCGTGGGAACGAAGAACGGATTCGTTGTGACGTGGTTGACGAATACGATCTTCCACCGCTTGTGCGCCGGGAACGATCCGGCTTCGGCCGCCTGCGCCGGCGTGATCATTCCACCCATTAGCGCCAGTGCTGCGGATAGGCCCGCGCCCTGCAGCAAGCCGCGACGCATGCCTTGCACTTCGTCCTTTTGGTCCCTTTGGTCTTTGTCTTCCTTCGCTTGCGCCATCTCAGTCTCCCGTCTCTCAGTTGTTGAACACTTCAATGTCCATGACGGCGCAAGCAGGAAAAGCCCCGGCAAGAACAGCACCGGAGCCGGGAATCATTCCTTTCATGAAACCCACGTGCACGCGCGTACGCATGACTACCCTCCAGAAAATGCTATATCACGCCCTATTGCCTACTAATCGATGTATACCCTTAACTAGTCGGACTAATTAAATTTTTGCGGTGCAGCGCAGTGCTCTGTATTCGCGTCCCGCCATGCTGCGCAACACAATGACAGGATGGGCCTCGCTCGCCAGCCACCGGTCATGCGTTGTCGAAATGATCTGAACGATAGGCCACTTTAATAGTATTACTATCCAGTTAGCGTCTGGAAGGAAAGAGACAGGAAGAACGAAGCGCTTCGCTCAATGGTTGGGCTCAACCGACCCGTTCGTATCAGGGTTCTGTTTGAAACTGGCTGCCGGTTTCCAGAACGCGCTCGGCGTCTACGCGCGCATTGTCGAGTTGGACCAGACTTGCATGCCGCGCGCCCAACGGGTCACGACTCTGGATTGCAGTAAGAATCGCCTTGTGCCGCGGCAACGAAAGCGCGTGTGTGTCGGGATGACGACTCGTCAGCTTGATCGATTCCGTCAGGGCAAGCGAGAGCATGTTGCCGATGTAGGCCAACAGGTCGTTGTGAGTAGCCGCCATGATGGCGCGGTGAAACTCGAGGTCGGGATCCAGTAGCGCGCTTGCGGTTTCGGCGCGCTCCATCTGATCGTAAGCCGATGCAATACGCGCAAGATCGTCGCTAGTTGCGGCCGTGGCGGCGAGCGCCGCTGCCGCGGGTTCGATCACACGGCGCACGGTCAGGAGTGAGCTGAAGAATTCGCCTTCCGGAACACTGTTGATCGTCCAGAACAGGACATCGGGGTCAAGCATGTGCCATTCCGCTCGAGGCTTCACAACACTGCCTACACGCGTTTTCGACACGACCAGCCCTTTCGCCACGAGCACACGGGTGGCCTCGCGCAGCACGGGGCGGCTAACGCCGTACCGCTCACACAGGTCGGCCTCAGCAGGCAAGCGCTGGCCCGGCTGTAGCTTGCCGCCGACGATATCCATGCCGAGCTCCTGCACGATGCGGCCATGCAGGCTCTTGCGCTGCTGCAGATGACGATAGTCCATGGTCAACGATCGCGGTCGTGTCCGGCTCAGTTTTTGCGCCGACCGGTGCGGCGTTCTGAATGGCACTTACCTCGTCGTCGACACGGATAGAGCTGGGTAGCGTGGAGATACTTGCCGGTCCAAGCATAGCACGCGACATTTGGCGCTAATCGAGTCCAGCTCGATTGGCTAGTGCCCGGCTAGCAGGACATTGGCAATGACACCCGTCGCGATGGCGGCGAGTACATAGTCCCCGTTCACGCCGACCCATTGATACCCGCGCGGCGGCGCTTGCAGGCCGTGCTCATGCCAGTTGTCGACAACGTAATTGCGGTCGCGATACTCCGTCGGAAGCCGCTCACCCTTGTGCCAGTCGTTGTGAGGAACGGGACCGCCCGGCCCTCCTAAAGACGCATCGTGCGGCGCAGGGCCGCGGCCATGTCCATGCTGGTCCCCGTGACCCGGATTCGGTCGGTCGTGTGAAGGCTGGCCGTGGCCGTGATTGTCGTCATGCTGCTGCGCAAAGACGGCAGTGGACGTGCCGAGTAACGAAATGATCAAAAGTGGTGCGGCGATTGTCAACTTCATGGCTTTGCCTTTGAGAGAATGACGCGATAACAGCGTGGCGCTCGAAGCTCTGTCTGCCGTGAAACGCCTGCTGCGTGTCGATTACATGGCTACGCGACGTAGTTCGCTCATCAATGCTCACCACGTCCGCGCTGGCAGATAATGTCATAAGAATGCCTGATCGCCAAAACCGCGCCTGGTGGCTTCACGGATTCGCGTTGCGTGACACAGTGGCGTCATCGGAACGTGTGCTGACGGCGCTAGCCGAGTTGGCTCTGAAGTTTACTTTCCTTACTGTTCGATTTGCCCCGCTGCAATGTCCTCGAGCGATCTTCCGCGTGTCGGCACTCCCATGAGTAGCACGGCCATCGCACCCGTCAGCAGCACCAGCGTTGTCGCGCCGAACACTCCGCCAAAGCCCAGTTTCGGATAGACGTACCCAACGAGGATAGGCGCAGCAATCGCGCCCAGCCGGCCCACTGACGAAGCGAGCCCGGTGCCCGTTGCGCGCACGTCGGTGGGAAACACCTCGGGCGTATAGGCGTAAACGCCCGCATAGGTGCCGTTCATGAAGAACGACAACAGGATTCCTGACACCATGATGCCGGCATCCGTACCCGTCAACGCAAGCCCAAGCGCCGATACGCCGCCCAGGATCATGTATGACGCGATCGTCGCCTGCCGGCCGATCTTCTCGTTGAGCCACGCGCCTGAAAAGTATCCCGGGATCTGGGCAAGGTAAATCACGAGCGAATACGAAAAGCTCCGCGTGATCGTCATCCCGTTTTGAACCAGCAAGCCGGGAATCCACGTGAAAAAAGCGTAGTAGCTAAACGTGATGGATAGCCACATCAGCCAAGTCATGGCTGTGATGCGCGCGAGCTTCGTCGCCCACAACGCCTTGACGTTCGCGACGATCGAGGCTCGTCCGGCTGCGAGCGGAACGGTTCCGTCGCGCACCGGAGACAGCGGCTCCAACTGGATGCCCGCTTGAGTGACCTCCACCTCCATCCTCGACACGATCGCATCAGCCTCCGCATGCCGGTCACGCGCCTCGAGCCAGCGTGGCGACTCGGGCAACGCACGGCGCCACCACAGCAGCATCAGAATGGGCAGCGCGGTGATGACCATCACGGCGCGCCATGCATTGGGCGCGAGCGGGATCACCAGATAGCCGAGCAATGCAGCCGCTACGAAGCCGAAGGAGAAAAACCCTGCGAGGCTGCCCGTGAAACTCCCGCGATACCGCCGCGCCACGAACTCGGAGAGAAACGGCGCGACGATGGCGCTCTCCGCTCCCGTTCCTAACCCGGCGACAATCCGCGTCGCGAGAAAAAATCCCCAGTCGTTCGCCAGTGCACTGGCAAGCGACGCGACACAGTAAATCACGAGCGCATACATCATGACCTTGCGCCGGCCGATGACATCGCCGAGCATGCCCGCCAGCATCGCGCCGACGAAATAGCCCATGAACGTGCCGCTTCCCAGTACGCCCGTCTGTACGCTCGTCAGCCCCCATTGCGTGCGCAACACGGGCAGCAGGAAAGCGAGCACGGCGGCGTCCATCGCATCGAAGGTGTAGCCGAGGCCGCCCATCAATAGCAGACGGCGGTGAAAAGCTGAAAACGGCAGGCGCTCGATGCGGGCGGAAATCATCGTCATGAACAGGCTCCGATAGGGACTGTGGGGCACCGCGGACGAGCGTACTACGGTCAATATCTTTCGAGTTCGTTGACGAAGAGCCGGCCATCCTTCATCACGAGCGGAATATGCTCACCCTGGCCCAACAGGCAATCGACGGACTTCAGAGGATTGCCGTCGACCACCAGCACATCGGCATGGGCACCCGGCATGATTCTGCCGAGCTTGTCCTGCATGCCCAGCACTTCCGCGCCAACGAGGGTCGCGCTTGCGATCACCTCGGCTGGCGAGAGAACCTCGGCCAGGATCCGGAATTCATCGCTTTGCAGACGCTGTGCCTCACCGAGCAAATCCGTACCGAAGCCCATCTTGACCCCGGCGCGCTTCATGATTTCAATCGAGTGCATGCCGGCGCCGTGTACGTCCGCGACCTTGGCGATACTTTCCGGCGGCAAGCCATACTTCTCGCCTTCGCTTGCAAGGGCGTCGTAAGTAACAAGGGTTGGCACAACATACGCGCCATGCTCCGCAACGAGGCGGGCCGTCTCATCGTCAATCAGATTGCCGTGCTCGATCGTGCGCACGCCACAGCGCACTGCGCGCGCGATCGCCGCAGCCGTATAGGCGTGAGCGAGCACATAGGTGCCGCGCCCCTGAGCTTCCGCTACGATCGCGCGGATCTCGTCTTCGGAGTAACCGAATGCGCCGACAGGATCGGTCGGTGAAGCAACGCCGCCCGACGCCATGATCTTGATCTGGTCGGCGCCCATCTGCAGTTCCTCGCGCACGGCCCGGCGCACTTCATCGACGCCGTCCGCCACGCGGCCCAGCGCACCCACACGCACGCAGCATCCGCAGGGTGAATCGGGTGGCATGTAGTCGGAGCGGGCGCGCGGATCGGCGTGGCCGCCGGTCTGGCTTAACGCGCGGCCGGACACGAAGAGGCGCGGGCCTTCGATCAGTCCTGACTCGACCGCCTGCTTGAATGGATACCCGGCACCCCCTGCGTCACGCACGGTGGTGAAGCCGCGGCGCAGCATCGCACGCATGAGCGGCACGGCGCGCAGCGTCACCAGCACGTTAGGTAGCGTCGCCACGCGCGGCAGGTTGAACTCGATCGCGACGACGTGCACATGCAGATCGATCAGCCCAGGCATGATCGTTTTGCCTTTGACGTCAATCACGCTCGCGCTGCCGCTTTTTATCGGCTTGTCGGAAACCTCGCGGACGAAACCGTCCTCGATGAGGACTTCGAAGCCTTCTAAAAGATCAGGATGGGTAGGGTCGAGCAGTGCGCCGTTACGTAGGAGGAAGGTGGTCAACGGTTGTCTCCTTCAGGTTTCGATCGCAGCGCCCGGCGTCCGGAACTCACCTCGGGTATGCAGGCGGGCGTATGGAAGCATATGGAAGCGCTGCCAGAATATTCACCGGAATCAGTGTGACACGCATCACGTCTGCGCGCTAACGAACACGTTGTGCGAAGCGGCACGCAATTGCCGCTCGACGGGTCATGCTGCGCCGCGACGGCTTCACGAAGGTAGCGTAAAAATTCCGAAAAATTTTTTCCCAAATATTGATCTATTGGACAACTCAGCATTAAGATGAGTGCCATGGCGCGCGACATGTCACCCGAACGCAAGGTGACAGCCTGCAGTAGCCATCCCCGAATCGATCCTGCTCGCGTAGCGAGGCCAACGGATCAGGTTCCCAGCAAAGCAGGATTGGCCAGGAGACGGAGATGCTCAGTCCGCATGAATTCGCGACCCTCATGCTGCTCAAAGATGCACCGGATTGGCTGAGTCTGGACGGTGCCGATCTGGAAGCGCTTCTGGACCGTCAGCTCGTCACGCTGGAGAACCTCCCTTCCGGGCAACAGCGCCCTCTCATTACTCACGACGGACAGATGTTTCTGAAGGCTGCCGCTCGCATCCTGAACGACGAATGACACGTATCGCTTGATCTGTTTCACAGTCAAGGAGTATTCCGTGGCCGAATCGTGGACAGGAATCGTTGTGGGGCTGTGTGGGTTGAGCGCCGCCGTGCTGCTGGTCGCCGTTCACTATTGGCGCGAAATGACGCGACGGCGCAAACTTAGCCGGATGGACCATCGCGATTGCTGGGAAGTGATGCGCGACAGGCGCTGATGGCAAGCGCAAGTCTCTAACAAAAAATGTCTGCAGTCCCGTTGCGCAGAATGTTAGAGGTCGAAAGTGCCTCGATACTTCTCGTCGGCATCTGAACGGGTATTGATTTCGACGAGAACACCGCCCGGTACTTCACAGAAAAATCGCGAGCCGCGTTCATGCTTGAACACGCCGGTTTTCATCACGACGTCTGCTGCAAGCATCTCGTCATAGAGCGTGCGAACATCGTCGAGGGTCGCCAGTTCAAAGCCGATGTGAAAGTTATGCGGCCACGCGACCGGATGATCAGCGGCGTCATCGATCACGATATCGAATCCAGGACGTTTCAGAAGCCAGCTCGCGCCGCGCCCGGCGACGGTACAGCCTAGATGGGCCTCGAAGAATGTAGCGGTGGCGCTCACATCGGACGAGGGGAAGCTCACGTGGTTGAGCTTCATGGTGGTGGTGATATGAGTCATGTCGATCTCCGTTGAATTGGATCGCTCGTTGCGTTCCATACGGAGAATGTTACGAGTAAAAGCTCGCGTTCAATACTCGCGTCGCCGCCTTCACATCGACAGCCGCTCAGCCCTGTCCTACGGGCGTTTCAGCCCTCGCGCCGCCGACTTGCGTACAGCCTGCTCGCGTTTGCTCGCGGATTGCGGTGTGTCTTCGGCAGGCGAATCGCCATTGCGTTCCGCACCCGACATCATCGTCAGATAGCCCAACACGGCGGCCGTCACGCGGCGAGTGAGTCCAGTCGTGTCCGTCTCCTCACGCTCGCCGGCGGCGTCGACGAGCCCACGGACGATCGCCATCAGATCGCTCGCGGCGACAGCCACGTCGTCTTGCGGCGGCAAACCGTCACGCGTAAGGATCTCCAATAGCACGCTGCGCACCGATCCGGTGCTGGCCAGCGCCATGCGCAGTTGCGGCCTGCTCTCCTCGACGTCGAGTAGCCGTGCAAGCGTAGGCCTCGCGAACTGCTGCCGAACCGAGACGCCGATCAGATGCGTGAGCGCGACCGGTCCGCTCGGGTGATCGAGAGCAACCAGCGCATCGCGATAGAAGCGTTCGCTTTCACGCTGCATCAGCGCGATCGTCAACGCATCCTTACTTGGGAAGTATTGATACAGCGAACCAATGCTGACGCCAGCGCGTTCCGCGACCGCGTTCGTATTGAACCCTTCGAGTCCCTTCGTTTCAAGCACCTGTGCAGCCGCCTCGAGCAAGGTGGCGACCATGCGTTCTGAGCGGGGCTGGCTGGGCGCCCTGCGCGGTTTGAGTGGCGATGGAGTCGGCTGTCGAGGCATACGGCAATCAGGTGGTTGGGTGGCAACGAATGTTTCGATCGGGAGACGGTCGTCCGGCTCGATGTGGGAGCAAGCTTGCCACAAAGTCATCACGTCGGTCGAAGTCGACGCCAGCGGCAAGAAGTGGCGTGCCGCGCCCCGGCTGACTTCATGCATCTGCATGAGTCGTCATGCACGCCATTCATGTCGTTCATTTTTGTCCTGAATTTGACCGGCTTCTGCCTCGGCCATATTGTGCGGACATGCCTGCCCCGTTCGCATCGTCGTACCTGCCGATCTGTGTTGTCGAGAGGCGGGATCTCCAACACTGTGATCTGCGAAATGCCATGAATCCTGACGCAACAGCTACGCTTGCTCCCCTATCCAATCTGCGTCCAACCAGCAAGGTTCGCCGCGCGGTGACGACTGCAGTGCTCGGCCAGATTCTCGAGTGGTACGACTTTTTTCTCTATGGAACCGCCGCCGCGCTGGTGTTCGGCCACCTGTTCTTCCCCATCGGCACCGATCCGCTGACTGGGACGATTGCGGCGTTCGGCGGCTTTACGGTCGGCTTCATTGCCCGTCCGATTGGCGGCGTGCTCTGCGGCCACATCGGCGACCGGTACGGCCGCAAGACGGTCATGATGCTCACGCTGCTGATGATGGGCAGCGCGACCGTCTGCATGGGTCTCCTGCCGACCTATCAGCAAATCGGCATCGCGGCCCCCGTCTTGCTGGTCCTGCTGCGCATCTTGCAGGGTCTTGCGGCAGGTGGGGAATGGAGCGGCAGTATTTTGCTGATCCATGAAAACGCGCCCGCATCGAAACGCGGTGCGCTGTCTGCATGGAGTCCCTGCGGCGCCGCATTCGGCTTCGTTCTTTCCACTGCTGCGTTTCTGCTCGTCCAGACGCTGTCGTCTTCCGACTTTCTGAGTTGGGGCTGGCGCGTGCCGTTCCTCTGCAGCGCCGTGTTAGTCGCGCTCGGGCTGTGGATGCGCCGCTCCGTCGACGAAAGCGCCGAGTTCGCCGAGGTCAAAGCCGCGCGCCGCGACAGCCGCATGCCGATTATCGAAGTGCTTCGCCAATGTCCGCGTCAGGTGCTGACTGTTTTCGGCCTGCGCTTTGGCGAAGGCGCTGCGTCGTACATCTTCTTTGCTTTTTCGATTGCCTACGGCCGGTTTGTCGGCCTGCCATCGAGCTGGATTCTGGGTGGATTGACGGTGTCGATGCTGTTGATGATCCCCGTTTCGCTCTTGATGGGCCACGTGACGGACAAAATCGGCCGCAAGCCGGTTTATCTCGCCGGCGCGATTGCCATGGTGCTGGTTGCCTACCCTTACTTCGTGCTGCTCGGCTCGGGCGTGCTGTGGAAAGTCATCCTGGCGCTCGTCCTCGCCAACAGCATCACACTGGGCATCCTCGAAGGCGCTCAGCCAGCTTTCATCAGCGAATTGTTGCCCGTCCATCTGCGTTTCTCGGGCCTTGGCATTGGCCGCGAGATGTCGTCCGTACTCGGCGGCGGCCTGTCGCCGATGATCGCGACCGCACTGCTCGCTCACTACCGTAGCGCCACGCCAGTCGTCATTTACCTCGTTGTTCTCGGACTGATCACTGTGCTCGCGACCTGTCTTGCGCCTGAGACTTTCCCGAAGGCTCTGAGACTTCAGGCGAAAGAAAGCGCTTAACACCGTTAAGCGGCAGCGCTGTGGCGCCGCCGCACCAGACGGATCGATTATTCAATTCCGACACCCTGCCATCATGCAAAGCCTTCAAAGTGCCAGCCTTCCGACGCACGCCTATGAACCTCGCGTCGTCGATCAAGCCGATCCGTATCCGGAGTACGCGGGTCCCCTTTCCCTCGATGTTCTGATCGAGGAAATAGAGCGTCGAAGAGACGAGTTCGATCAGTTGTCACATGTTCCGCGCGACATGATCGCGAAGATGAAACGCGCGGGCATTTTTCGCGCAAGTACGCCGCGCCGCTTCGGTGGAGACGCGCTGCCGCCGCCGCAATTTCTGCGCATGCTCGAGCGCATCGCGATCGCCGACGGATCGACCGCGTGGGTCGCCGCGTTCGGCTCGGCGAATACCTATCTCGCGTCGCTCCCAATCGAAACGCAGCAGCACATCTATGCGAAAGGACCGGACCAGGTTTTTGCCGGCGGACTCTACCCGTTGCAACCGGCCGCAAAAGTGCCGGGTGGTTTCATGGTCAGCGGCCAATGGCGATTTGCAAGCGGCTGCAAGGGCGCGGACTGGATCGGAGTAGGGATCGGCGGCACGCCCGCCAATTCGGGTGACACTGGTGCAGGGAAACCGTTCACCGCTGTCTTCCCCGCGCACGAGGTCGAGATCGTTGAGAACTGGAACGTGGTCGGTATGCAGGGCACCGGCAGCCACGATCTGCGACTTCGCGACAAATTCGTCGACGAGCAATGGACATTCGTTCGCGGCGGCCAGGCGCTGATCGACGAACCGCTCTACCGCTATCCCGCCGTTGCGTATCAGGCGCAAGTGCACGCCGCCGTCAACGTCGGCCTCGCGCGTGCAGCGCTCGATCTGCTGACCGACATGTCCGGATCGACTAAAACCACCACCGGCGCCCCGCGTCTTGCAGACCGCGGTTACTACCGCTCCGGTCTTGCGAAAGCGGAGGCCAACTGGCGCAGTGCTCGCGCGTTCTTCTACGAGTCCGCCGAGTCGGCGTGGCAGACCATCATCGCCGGCGATCCTGTGACACAGCATCAGGCCAATCTGATGCGCCTCAGCGCGACTCACGCCGCACAAGTGTGCGCCGAGGTCGTGATGCAGGCGTATCAGTTGGCGGGCATCGCGGCGATCTACCGCGAGAATCGGCTGCAGCGATTGGTGCGCGACTCAATTGTCGTGACACAGCATGCGTTCCTTGGAGAAGGCACCTACGACGCATCGGGCGCGCTGTTTGCCGGGATCGCGCCGGTAACGCCGTATCCCTGATACGAGGACAATCATGACGATCGACGACACCAAACGGCGTTTCCGCGATGCGATGGCGTGCCTGCCCGCGGCCGTCAACATCATCACCACAGATGGCCCGAGCGGACGGTGCGGGATTACCGCAAGCGCAGTCTGTTCCGTGACAGATGCGCCGCCAACGATGCTCGTTTGTATCAATCAGGCCAGTTACGTACACGATGTTCTGCATCACAACCGGAATGTGTGCATCAATGTGCTGGCGGCGGAATGCCAGGACGTCGCGCGTGATTTCGCGGGCATGACAGCCTGTTCGATGGACGAGCGATTCGCACGTCACGCATGGACGATCGGACATCGGTCGGCCCCGGTCCTCTCGCATGCGATTGCAAGTCTCGAAGGCGAGATTGTCGACCTCAAGAGTGTCGGCTCGCATTCGGTCATGTTTGTAGAAATCGGGCATATCTCGACTAGAGCGGAAGGCGACGGACTGATCTACTTTGGCCGGCAGTTCCACCGCCTTGTGCGGCCGGAAGCAACGGTGCAGTCCGTTGTAGCAAGCGCTGCGAGGTGAATGTGGAAGTTTGTCTGTTTCTTATCGGCTACCGCCATGGCATACATCCGGAGTCGCGCGACGTCGATATATCGCTGATTCAGGCGGCGTCCCAGAACGTTGAAGGACTGCGGCGCTTCGTGATCCATCGCTCTGAGGAGTCGGCGAATGGCGATCCTCATTCAAACGAACATGCATTGAAGCCACGCTGGGTGCTGCAGTGGTATTTCGACGATCTCGATCCTGCCGAAGCGGCTCTTCAACGCGGCGGTGCGGCACACACGATCGTGGAGCAAGCGATAGACGCCGCCCAAGACCGCCTTGCAGTCGCGCAGCAACTCATGGCGGTGAGAAAGTTTGCTACGCCGAATGCCCCCGGCATTGGAGGTCCGTCTGAGAAATGCACGTATCTCGTCGGCTATGAAGGAGAAGCCCAGAATTTCAATGCCTGGTTGACGCACTATTTGAAGCATCATCCCCCGCTCATGGCACAGCTGCCCCACATTCGTGAGCTGGAAATCTATACGCGGGTCGACTATCGGACCGGTTTAGATATTCCGCAAGCAACCGCCATGCAGCGGAACAAAGTGGTCTTCGACGATCCCGCGGCGCTGTCCGCAGCGTTGGCCTCGCCGGTACGTGCGCAGATGAAGCAGGATTTCGACGCATTCCCGCCATACAGTGGACCGGCCTCGCATTTCCCTATGCACAGCATTTACGGTAACCTGCAGCGGACGTAAAGCCGGACGCGGATAGCCCTAAGCAGCAGGCGGCTGTCAGGTCCCGCTCTGCGGACCGGATACTGTCGCACCGAAAGTTGCGCGTCCGTTTTAACAGCCAGAGCCTGACGCAACGCGATCGTCAGACTCCTTCACTGCCGCGATCCGAACGTCATGACAAAGTCGCACTCTGGCATTACGGATTTGAATCTGCTGCGCGTGTTTCTGGCCATTTCGGATCTACGCAGCCTGACCGCCGCGGGAGAACGGCTCGGGCTCACGCAACCTGCGGTCAGCCACGCGCTCCGCCGGCTGCGTGGCTTATTCGACGACCCGCTCTTTGTGCGCACGCCCAGCGGCATGGTGCCCACAGATGCGGCACTGCGTTTGCACGCACCGCTCACGCAGGCGTTCGAGATCATCAACGGCGCCGTGCAGCAGCTCGCGAAATTCGACCCCGCTACGACGACGCGCGTGTTCCGCGTGTCGATGTCGGATATGTCGGAGTACTTTTTCCTGCCGCCGCTGCTCTCGATGCTCGACCGTACTGCGCGCGGTATCCGGATCGAGATCGCGAATGTCTCCGTCGACTCAGTGAGTGCCGCGATGCGCAGCGGCGAAATCGATCTCGCGCTCGGTTACGTTCCGGGTCTGGATTCAGGTTGCGTGAGCAGGACGCTATTCTTCGACGAGCATGTTTGCGTTGTGCGGGCGGGTCACCCTTTGCGCAAACTGAAACCGACCAAGGAAGACCTCGCGAGCTTGCGCTACGTCTATGCGAGTACAAACGCAACCGGACACCGGATGGTCGAGCAATGGCTGGAGGAACTGAATCTGCGTCGGGATATCGTGCTGCGCCTGCCTCATTTTGTCGTTGCGCCGGAGATCGTTCAGAACACCGATCTCGCCGTCATTTTCCCCAGAAGCATCGCGCAACGCTTTAACCGCAACAAGTCCTTCCGCATCCTCCCGCTGCCCTTCTCGTTGCCACCCATTGAAATTCAGGTCCATTGCCACGCGCAGTTTTCGGCGGACCCGGGAATCGCCTGGCTGGTCGACGCCATCTACGATATGTTTCATCAGGCCGACTGACCGGAATTGCTCGGACGGCGCTAGTGCCCCGCGCGCAATCTTGCCGACGCTGACTCGAGATCACGCCAGGCCGGCTGCCCCGGCGCGTAGCGCGCGCGGATATACGACGCGAGTTCGGCCATCTGCTTGTCGTCGAATACATCACCGAAGCCGGGCATGTAACCGAGCGATTCCGTTGCGGGCTGATCGATTCCATGTTGCAACACATGCAGAAGATTGTCCGGTGAGGCCTGGGCAACGCTCGTGTTCAATCCCATCAACGGGCGCACGCCGAAATGGCCGACGCCGCCCGATTCCGCATGACACACCGCGCACGATGCTTCGAAAATGCGGCGGCCGTTTTCGAAGCCAAGTGTCGTCGTCGAATTCGCGTCTGTAGCAATCGCCCGCGTGGCCGCAGCACGGGCGGACACCTCCGCGTCAACGGGTGCCGACAACGACGCGACGTAGTGAGCCATCGCACGTACGTCCGATTCCGGCAGCGTAGCGAGTCCGGCGACGACCGGCGCCATCGGCCCCGCCGCCACACCGTGTTCTGCAGAAAAGCCCGTGCGCAAATAGTCGAACAGCGCAGCCTCGGACCACGGCACCGGCGACGCACGCGAAGCCACCAGCGACGGCGCGTCCCAGCCTTCCGCGCTCCCGCCCGACAGATACGCAAAGCCGCCCTTCTCCGCGCCGATCGCATTGCGCGGTGTATGACACGCGCCGCAATGCCCCGCGCCGTCGACCAGATACTTGCCGCGATTCCACTGCGCCGAGCGCGTCTCGTCGGGGACGAACGGACGTGTGTCATGAAACAGCCAGTTCCATCCGGCCACCAGCCGTCTTTGATTGAGCGGGAACGGCAGGTTCGTTTTCGGTGAGGCGTTTTTGACCGGCGCTTGCGACATCAGATATGCGTAGAGCGCCATCATGTCGGACTCGCTCATCCTGGCGAACGCGGTGTACGGAAACGCGGGGTAAAGATGCGAGCCGTCGCGCGCAATACCTTCGCGCATTGCCCGCGCGAACGCCTCGTATGACCAGGTACCGATGCCGGTCTGCGCATCGGGCGTGAGGTTGGTCGAATAGACAGTGCCGAACGGCGTGTCGAGCGCGAAGCCGCCGGCATTGGTCTTGCCGCCCGGCGCGGTGTGGCAGACCGCGCAATCACCCGCGGCGGCGATCTGACGACCGCGTTCGAGCGTGGCCGGCGACCACAGCGAAGTATCGACGGAGGCAATCGGTGCGATCGGCGCCGGCCCCGGCAGGACCGAGCAGGCGAGGCCGATCAAACCGCCCATCACGCCACCGATACCGCCCCCGGCCAACCACCGCCGCCAACGCGACGGACGACGCATCTGCGCAGGCGCCTCAGCCAACGTAGCGGAAGGCACATCAGCCAACGCGCGGCGGATGCGCTCCGCGTCGAACGGGGGCGCTCGGAAACGCACGCCGGTTGCGTCGAACAAGGCGTTCGCAATCGCGGCCGCTGCTGGCGCCGCGGCACGCTCTATCGTGTCGGCCTCCGCGCTTGTCAAGGTACGCGCCGTCCCGGCTGTCGACTCGTTCAGCGCTCTCCCCGCCACGCTCAGTTCATGCGACACCGCAGCATCGCCGTACGCAACGCCGGTTTCATCGTGGGCTGACCGGGCAAGAAAGCGCACGCCGGTGGAGCGCTCGATCGCATCGGCCACCTGCCACGACGGCAAGCCCAAGACGCGCGCCGCACCCGGTTCGCCCGAACCACGACCCGCGACCACGCGTCTGATCGCGACATCGCCAGTTTCACGATTCACGTCGACGTCCACGACCCACGCCGTCCAGCTGTCGGCACCCGGATTCGGCGCTCCCGTTGTGACACGCACAGGCAAACGGCCTTTCTCATCCGACGATAGCGGCACGCTGTGCTCAAGCGCTTCGCCGTCAAACGCGAAGCCGCGCCCGCGCACCCAGGGCGACGCCGGCTCAGCCTGAGCCGCAAGCGCCCCGCCCCACGCGGCACGCTCGGTCACCATGCGGATCGTTTCGCGCGCGCCGCCGTCACGTTGCGCGTCGAGGTGCTGCAGGCGCAACGCGACAGGGTCGCGTTGCAGCGCATGAGCGAGTTCGTCGATGAACGATTCGCGGGCAAATGCATGCGCCTGAACAGGAATTGTCCTGGCCGCAGAAGCTTCGACCGCCACGGACGTCTGAGCGTGCCGGTATACCAGCAAAGGCGCAGTAGGCTCGACATCGTCATCGCACGTGGAAACCTCTTCGTGCTCCAGACGCGCACGGTATTGCCACGTTGTCATCGTGCCGTTGCGCTCGTGGCCGGTCTCGACCATCAGGTCCGCATAAACCATAGCGGCTGCGTCGCCCGTTTGCGTTCGTACGGGCCATTGATACCGTTCCGACCGATACAGCGCCACGCCGGACTTTTCGTTCCCGACAGACTGCGCACGCACACACTCAAGCGCACGTTCATCATCACGCACCGCTACGAGGTCGTCACCGTTCTGATTCATGCGCACCTTCATGCCGCAGATATTGCGCAGCGCGACGCACCGCGTTGACGATCTCGAAGTGCGTACCGCATCGGCACAGATTGAAGCGCAGCGCGTCGCGGATCGCGTCGTCGTCAGGCTCCGGGTTGCGCTCGAGCAGCGCCTTCGCGCTCATGATCATGCCGTTCAGGCAGTAACCACACTGCGCCGCCTGTTCGTCGATGAAGGCGCGCTGCACCGGGTGAAGCGCATCGACCGTCCCAAGTCCTTCAAGCGTCGTGACTTCGCGCCCGATCGCAATGCTCGCGGGCACGACACACGAACGCGTCGGCTGGTCGTCGACGATCACCGTGCACGCGCCACACTGCCCGAGGCCGCATCCGTACTTCGGCCCATTCAGTTCGAAGTCGTTGCGCAGGATATACAGCAGTGGCGTATCCGGCGTGGCGCCCTGAACGGTACGGCGAACGCCGTTGACGGTGAGCGTCAGCGGACCGGCGGGCGGACTCGAATGCGCCATATCTGAGCCTGTTCACAAATGAAAAGGGACGACCTTACAGCGGAAGCACGCGGCGTGCTATGGCGCCGGCGCCACGCGCTTCCGTATCGCGTGCTTACCACTCACACTCAGGCCGAAGCGACCTCGGCGGCCGGCGACACGAGCGGCACGTTGAACACGTCGTAGCCAAAAACCCAAGACGGGTCTTCATTCGTGCGCAGCCAGGTGTTGTTGTGCGAGACCAGTTGCACCTTGGAGGCGCGCGTCGCGCGGTTCGCTTCGTACAGCGCGAAGGCACCCGCGTAGTCGGTTGCACCCACTTCGTCGAGGCAGCGCGTCAACATGGCGGCGTCTTCGATCGCCATTGCCGCGCCCTGCGCCATGTGCGGCTTCATCGGATGACATGCGTCGCCGAGCAGCACAAGGCGGCCGCGGCTCCACAACGGCAGCGGATCGCGTTCGAGCAAAGGCCATTTCGTAATGGACGGCGATACGTCGATCAGATTCTGCACGTCCGGATGAAAACCCGCGAACGCCTCGCGCATTTCTTCGCGGCTGCTTTCCATCATCGACACCCCCGTGGGCCACTCGGCCTGCGGCACGCCCGTGACGTAGTAGTACTCGTCACGCGCCTCGGTCACGTAGTAGACCATCATGTGACGGTCTTCCGACCACCACTTCACGCACATGTCATACGGTTTGTGGCCGAGCAACGACGCGGGGAAGACCGCGCGATGCGCGACATAGCCCGTATAGCGCGGCGGCTCCGAGCCCAGCAGGTGATCGCGGATCTTCGAGTTGACGCCGTCCGCGCCAATCACGATGTCGGCCGTCTCGACCGAACCGTCCGCGAAAGTCATGCGCACGTCGCTGCCGGTATCTTCGACAGACTTCAGGCATTTGCCGAAGACGATCGTGCCGGGCGCAACCGCCTCGGTCATCAGCGCATGAAAGTCGCCACGATGGACCGTCAGATAGCTCGCGCCATAGGCCTTGAGCGCGTGATCGCCGAGCGGAATCTGCGAGATCGCTTCGGCCGTTTTCCAGTCACGGCTGTACCAGAAGTCGGGATGCGAGCCCATCAGGTTCAGAGCGTCTTCGCAGCCGATGCGACGCATGATCTTCATCACATTCGGCCCCAGGTGAATACCCGCACCCAGGCGTGAAAACGCCTGAGCCTGCTCGTAGAGCCTGACGTCATAACCGCTGCGTTGCAACAACGCGGCAGCCGCCGTGCCGCCGAGGCCTGCGCCGATAACGGCGATACGGGTTTTTCTCATGATGTTCTCCTGTTCGTGCGCCCGCCCAGCGACATGCTTCGACGGTCCGGTTGAGTTCGATTAAATGTAGCGTACACATTTGAAATTCTTTCGACAACAAAAATTTTACGTGCACTCGAACACCGAATTTGTCGCCTATATACGTGAAATCTCGCTTTCACTCCTCCTGTCGCTCGTCTGGAGCATTTTTATTCTGTTGAATTTTTATAACGTACACACTAGACTTTGCTTCAACGTACGACGCCCCTCGCCGTCGCAAGGCGCCGGGCATCACTCACATTGACCGGAGAGCATCACAATGACCAGGACATACCGGATCGGCCAGATCGTGCCGAGCTCGAACACCACGATGGAAACGGAGATCCCGGCCATGCTGCGACTGCGCGAGACGATCCGTCCGCAGCGTTTCACCTTTCATTCGAGCCGGATGCGCATGAAGAAGGTCGTCAAGGAAGAACTGGCGGCAATGGACGCCGAGTCGGACCGCTGCGCACTCGAGTTGTCCGACGCGCGCGTCGACGTGCTCGGTTATGCCTGCCTCGTCGCGATCATGGCCATGGGTCACGGTTATCACCGCGTGTCGCAGGCGCGCCTGACGCAGCGCACGGCGGAAAACGGCGGGCAGGCGCCTGTCCTGACGAGCGCCGGTGCGCTCGTCGATGCACTGCGTGTGATCGGCGCCAAACGCGTCATCGTCGTGGCGCCGTATATGAAGCCATTGACCGAGCTCGTGGTCGACTACATCCGCCACGAAGGGTATGAAGTCATCGACTATCGCGCGCTCGAAATCCCCGACAACCTGGACGTGGGCCGCCACGATCCCGCGCGCTTGCCCGACATCGTCAAAAGCATGCCTTTCGAACAGGCCGACGCAATTGTGCTGTCCGCCTGCGTACAGATGCCGTCGCTGCCGGCGGTCGCCAAGGTCGAGGCCATGACGGGCAAGCCGGTGATTACGGCCGCGATCGCCACCACCTACGCGATGCTGCGCGAACTCGATCTCGAACCGATCGTGCCGGGCGCAGGCGCCCTGCTGTCGGGCGCTTACTGACCGCCGCCGCACGAGGACGCACCATGACTACCTTCCTGTACGGCGCGAACGTCGCGGCCAACGGCATCCGCCAGCACTATCTGCGCTACGGCGGCGCCGACGGTTCACGCGCGAATCGCCCCGCTATCGTGCTGATTCCGGGCATTACCAGCCCGGCGATCACGTGGGGCTTCGTCGGCGAAGTGCTGGGCCGCACGCACGACACCTATGTACTCGACGTGCGCGGCCGTGGCCTGTCGTCGGCATCGCCGACCCTCGACTACAGCCTCGACGCACAAGCCGCCGACGTGGCCGCGTTCGTCGCGGCGCTCGGTCTGCGTGAATTCAGCCTGGTCGGCCATTCGATGGGCGCGCGCATTGCGGCGCGTGCGGCGCTGCATGCGCCGCGCGGACTCGCCTCAGTGGCGCTGATCGATCCCCCGGTTTCCGGGCCCGGCCGCCGTGACTATCCGGGCAAGCTGCCCTGGTACGTCGATTCGATGGCGCTCGCGCGAAGCGGCACCGACGCCGAAGGCATGCGCGCGTTCTGCCCAACCTGGACGGAAGCCGAACGCCAGTTGCGCGCCGAATGGCTGCATACCTGCGACGAGCGCGCGGTACTCGCCTCCTATGAAGGCTTCCACACCGACGATTTCCACGCCGACGCCGCCCGTCTTACGGTGCCCTCACTGCTGATGACCGCGCAGAACGGCGATGTGGTGCGCGACGAGGACGTCGCCGAATTGCAGCGCGCCACGCCGGCGATGCTGCATGTACGCGTACCCAACGCCGGCCACATGATTCCGTGGGACACCGCTGCCGGCTTCTACGCCGCCTTCAGCGACTTCCTCGGCGCGCCGCTCGCCTACTGACCGTAAAAAGGAACCGTCGATGCCAGTCAGCGACTACCAATTGATCGAAGCGTGGAAGGAAGTGCTCACGCTGTCCCGCCTCGAACCCGGCCAGAGCGTCACGATCCTGACGAGCCCGGCCACGCATCCGCAGACCTTGTCTTGCGCACTCATCGCGACGCAATCGATGGGCGCGATCGTCAATCGGCTCGATCTGCCGCCGGTGAACGGCGAGAAGGCCTTCAGCCGCGATTCGCTCGCCTATCTGGGCACCACGCCGCTCACCGGCAACGGCCCCGCGATTGCCGCGCTGAAAGCGAGCGATCTCGTGCTCGACCTGATGACTCTGCTGTTCTCCCCCGAGCAGCACGACATCCTGAAGTCCGGCACGAAAATCCTGCTGGCCGTCGAACCTCCCGAGGTGCTCGCGCGCATGGTGCCGACCCAGGCAGACCGCACGCGGGTGCTGGGCGCCGCGAAGCGTATCTCCGCCGCGCGGGAAATGCGCGTGACGTCCCCGGCAGGCACGTCGCTCGTGTGTCCGCTCGGCGAGTTCGGCCCCACCGCCGAATACGGTTTCGTCGACGAACCGGGCCGCTGGGATCACTGGCCGAGTGGCTTCGCTCTGACCTATCCGAACGATCGCACCGCGCACGGCACGATCGTGATCGATCGCGGCGATATCCTGCTGCCGCAGAAACGCTATGTGAGCGAGCCGATCGTACTGACCGTGGAAGGCGGCTACGCGACAAAGATCGAAGGCGGTGTTGATGCCGCGTTACTGCGCGACTACATGGAAACCTTCAATGACCCAGAAGGCTATGCGATCTCGCATATCGGCTGGGGGCTGCAGCCGCGTGCGCGCTGGTCGACGCTTGGGCTCTACGATCGTGAAGCGACCATCGGCATGGATGCGCGCGCGTTCGAGGGTAATTTCCTCTTCTCGCTCGGCCCGAACAACGAAGGCGGCGGCAGCCGCACCACGACCTGCCACATCGATATTCCGCTGCGCCACTGCACCGTGCTGCTCGACGATGATGTCGTCGTGCGCGACGGCCGCGTAATCGAATCGACACGCTGAGACCTGATGCGATGAATGCTCCCCAAACGCACGCCGAAGCCCATGTGTATCAGCAGCAAGGGTTCGGCACACCACTGCCCGTTCAAGGCAATATTGGCCTCTTGATCGTCGACTTCGTGGTCGGCTTTGCTGATCCGTCTACATTCGGCGGCGGCAATATCGCGCCGGCGATTGCACGTACCGTGACGGCGCTTGCCCACGCCCGCGCCGCGGGTTGGCCGGTCGCGCACAGCCGCATCGTCTACGCGGAGGACGGCAGCGACGACAACGTGTTCTCACTCAAAGTGCCGGGCATGGCGACGCTCACCGAAGACCATCCCAATAGCGCGATCGTGCCGGAACTGACACCCGCGAAAGGCGAACTGGTGGTGCGCAAGACCGTGCCGTCCGCGTTCTTCGGCACGCAACTCGCGCCGTGGCTTACGCAGCGCGCCGTGCAAACGCTGCTCGTGGCCGGGGCGGTGACGAGTGGTTGTGTGCGCGCCAGTGTTGTCGATGCAATGTCGTATGGGTTTCGACCGCTGGTGTTGTCCGACTGCGTCGGCGATCGGGCAATCGGCCCGCACGACGCGAACCTGTTTGACATGCAGCAGAAGTACGCGGCGGTGATGCCGCTCGCGGACGCGCTGGTCGCGATCGAGCAGCGCGTGCGTTGACGCATGAGCGTGGTGCACATCCAGGGACTCCGCCCGTGAATCGCTCCGAACTTCTGGCACGCATCGGCCGTCTTGCCGTAATCCGGCGGCCGGCTGCGCCCGTCACGCCCGCCGCCGGACAGCCAGGCAGCCTCTCGACCTACGTGCCGGACGTACCCGAAGTCTTCGTCGCGATACTCGATGACGGGCGGATCCTCGCGTTCAACGGTCACGTCGATCTCGGCACGGGCATACGCACATCGCTCGGCCAGATCGTTGCGGAAGAACTCGACGTGCCGGCGAAGCGCGTCACGGTGCTGCTCGGCGACACCGCCGCCACGCCGAATCAGGGTCCCACGATCGCCAGTGCGACGATCCAGATTTCGGCGGTGCCGCTGCGTTGTGCAGCGGCGCAGGCGCGCGGCGCGCTCTTCGAACTCGCTGCGCAGCGCCTCGGTGTCGCTATAGAACAGCTTGCCACCGACGACGCCCAGATTTTCTGCGCGGCCAACCCGCATGGCGCACGCGTGACATTTGCCGAACTGCTCGCTGGCCGCAGCATGACGCTTGAACTCGATACCGGCACGCCCGTCAAGGATCCATCGACGTACCGGCTCGTCGGGCGTTCATCGCCGCGTGTCGATCTGCCGGCGAAGGCGACCGGCGCGCTGACCTTTGTGCATGACATGCGCGTGCCCGGCATGCTGCATGGTCGGGTGGTGCGTCCGCCTTATAGCGGCATCGATAGCGGCGCTTTCGTCGGCACATCTTTCGAGCGGGTTGAACGCGAATCCGTCGCCCATATTGCCGGTGTACGAGACGTAGTGGTGATCGGCGATTTCATCGGCGTCGTGGCCGAGCGCGAAGAACAGGCGATTCGTGCCGCACGCGAGTTGCGCGTCAAATGGAAGCCGCTGCCGCCGCTCGAATCTTTGGATGATCCAGGCGCTGCGATCTCCGCTGCGCCGGCAAAACGACGGCCTCTGCTGGAAGAAGGCGACGTAGAATCCGTGCGCGGCCTGCCTGGCACGATCACGGTGTCACGCACCTACGTGTGGCCTTATCAGATGCATGGCTCGATCGGTCCATCGTGTTCGGTGGCCGACTACCGGGAGCCCGGCAAGGGACGCATCACCGTCTGGTCGGGCACGCAGAATCCGGTCTCGCTACGCTGTGATCTCGCGACCCTCCTGCAACGCGACGAAGCCGACATCGACGTCGTCCGCATGGAAGCGGCGGGCTGCTACGGACGCAATTGTGCGGACGACGTCTGCGGCGACGCGCTGCTGCTTTCGCGCGCGGTCGGTGCGCCGGTGCGCGTGCAGCTCTCGCGTGCCGACGAACACACGTGGGAGCCGAAAGGCTGTGGCCAGGTGGTGGACGTCACCGGCACGGTGAGCGACGGCGGCCGTCTGCTCGGCTACGACTTCGTGACGCGCTATCCGTCGAACGATGCACCGCTGCTCGCCTCAGTGCTGACCGGCGCCGTCGCTCCACAAGCGCGCGTCTTTGAAATGGGCGACCGCACCGCTGTCTCGCCGTACGAAAGCCCGCACCGCCGTTTCGCATGCGACGATCTCGCCCCGCTCGTGCGTTCATCATGGTTTCGCGGTGTGTCGGCTCTGCCCAACTCGTTCGCGCACGATTCGTTCGCCGATGAAATGGCCGCGCTAACCGGCTGCGACCCGCTGGAATTTCGGTTACGCCATCTGAACGACACGCGCGCGGCCGAACTGCTTGAAGCGGTTGCCGTGCGCGCCGGATGGAAGCATCGCAAGCGCGGCAGTGAAGCGGCTGATGAGCGCTATGCGCGCGGACATGGCATCGCTTATGCACGCTATGTGCACAGCCGCTTTCCGGGTTTTGGCGCTGCATGGTCGGCGTGGGCAGTGGAACTCGTGGTGGATCGTGTGACCGGGCAGGTGCGAGTCGAGCGCATCACGGTCGGCCAGGACACCGGCACGATGATCAACCCCGACGGCGTACGTCATCAGATTCACGGCAACGTGATCCAGGTGTTGAGCCGCTCGCTCAAGGAGCGCGTGCGATTCGTCGATGGCAAGGTGGCGAGCCGCGAATGGGGCAGTTACCCGATCCTGACTTTTCCGGAATTGCCGACCGTCGACATCGTGCTGATGCCGCGTCAAGGCGAACCGCCGCTGGGCGCCGGCGAATCGGCCTCCGTGCCTGGACCCGCCGCGCTCGCGAATGCGATCTACGACGCGACTGGCGTGCGCCTGCTCGCGCCGCCGTTCACGCAAGAGACAGTGCGCGAAGGTTTGCGCGCCGCCGGCAAGCTGCTGGTGGCTGAACCGGCGCAGGCGACGAATATTTAGGAGCCAGGCAAGACGATTGCGGTGTGACTCACCTACTCGCCGTCTGCATCCGACTCCATCATTTTGCGCAGCAGAAACAGCATGGCGACGCGTTCGCCCGCATTCAGCGCGCCGTAGGTGCGCTCCGTGACCTCCTGGGCGAACGGCACGGTGCGCTCGATCAATGCGAGGCCCGCCGCGGTGGGACGCACGACGAGCTTGCGCCCGTCGTTTGGGTCGGCGCCCACCTCGATCAGCGCGCGCGCCTTCAGGCGCTCGACGACGCCGCGGATCGTCGCCTGATCGATTGCGGTTGCTTTGACGATGTCGTTCAGTGAGCACGGTTGCTGCTCTTTGACCGCACACAGTGCGACGAACTGTGCAGCGGTCAGATCGGAATCAGGAATCGCTTCCTGAAAAATCGCGACATGCCGTTGATACGCACGACGCAACAAGTGGCCGATCTGATCGTGAAAGTCGTAGGAATCCTTGCGCGGCGCCATAGGGGTACAAGGCCGGGCGGCCTGAAGACGAAAGAGAAAGAGTGTACACCCTCTAACCAGGCCCTCAATACGACCTTGATCAAGCTGTCGCGTCGTGCAGCTTATTTGTAGCTAACACGCTTTACATTTTTCATGCACTTCCGTTGTGAAACAGGCACATGCATGCTCGCAGAAAAGCACGAATTACAGGCATTTATACGAGAGATTGGGCGAATCGACGAGGAAATTTTATGGGCTGGTACCGGTATTTTCCCGAACCGTATTTTGAAGCGTATACGCTACGTTTTTAGCGTGATACACAGACATCTGCAAGCGAAGTGCGAGTGATCTCTGTCGCACGACATCCACCTTTTTTCGCACCACCTTCCGGGAGTGGCAGTCATGGCGAATGTTTATCAGGGCAGTGCCGTGCTCGACACGAGCAGCACCGACAACAGCGATCTCTATCGCAAGGTTACGATCCGTCTCATCACGTTCTTCTGCCTGTGTTATTTCGCGGCGTATCTCGACCGGATCAACATCGGTCTCGCGAAGCTGCAGATGCTCGACGCGCTCAAGTTCAGTGATACCGTCTATGGCCTCGGCGCGGGTCTGTTCTTCGCCGGGTATATCCTCTTCGAAGTACCGAGCAATCTGATTCTGCAGCGGGTCGGTGCGCGCTTGTGGATCGCGCGCATCATGATTACCTGGGGTCTGCTGTCGGGCGCGACGCTGTTCGTCACCACGCCGATGCAGTTCTATATCGTGCGCTTCCTGCTCGGCGTCGCCGAAGCCGGATTTCTGCCGGGCGTGCTGCTCTATCTGACGCAGTGGTATCCCGATGCGCGCCGTGCTCGCATCGTGGCGTTGTTCATGGTCGGCTTGCCGCTTTCGAGCATGATCGGCAGCCCGATTTCCGGCTGGATCATGGCGTTCTTCAATGGGGCGCACGGCCTGGGCGGCTGGCAATGGCTGTTCCTGCTCGAAGCGCTGCCGTCGATCGCGCTCGGCATTGCGATCCTCGCGTGGCTGCCGAATAACATCGAATCCGCCCGCTGGCTCAGCGCCGCGGAGAAGAAAACGCTGCGCGCGAATCTCGACGCGGAGCCGTCCGGCAACAAGAGTCATTCGCTGAGCGGCGCCTTCGTCGATTTCAAGGTGTGGGCACTCGGCCTCATCGATCTGTGCGTGCTGCTCGGGCTGTACGCAACGAGCTTCTGGCTGCCGTCGATCTTGCGCGATACCGGTGTAGCCGATCCGTATCACATCGGGTGGCTGATGGCGATTCCGAACGCGTTAGCCGTGCTGAGCACGCTTTACTGCGGCGCCAGTTCCGACAGGATGCGCGAACGTCGCTGGCATATCGTGGTCCCGTTCCTCGTCGCGGCGGTTGCGCTAGTTATCGCCGGTGCGGGCAACCACGGCACGGTTGCAACGGTCATTCTGTTCTCGCTGATCAACGCGGGCGCGGCCGCTGCAATGCCTGTCGTGTGGTCGCTGCCTTCGACCTTCCTGAAGGGGCCCGCCGCGGCGGCGGGTATCGCCTTCGCATGTTCGATCGCGAACCTCGGCGGTTTCGGCAGCACGTATTTCATCGGTTGGTTGCGCGATACGTTCCATTCGCAAAGCGCAGGTCTGTTCGGCTTCGCCGCGTGCATGATCGTCGGCTGCGCGCTTGCGTTGACGTATTCCGCCAAGCTCGTGAACCGCTGATCGATTCGTTGCGATGCGCGCGCCTCGCCGCGGCGCATCGTGACGCTTGCCGGCGTAGAAGAAGAATCGCGGAGAGAGGCGGTTGGAGAGCCTGGTGTCGGGCTGTTTTATGGGAGTTTGCCGAGAAGAGCGCTGAATTCGTCTTTCTTCAATGCACGGAGCGTTTGCGTGCGGACATTGCCTGCGGAGCCGAGCGCCAGGCCGAACGACATGAAGCTTTGTTCATCCGGCGCTTCCACGATCGTGACAATGTCGTATTGGCCCATCGTCCAGTAGATCTCTTTCATTTCACAGCCAAAACTCCTGGCCATCTCTGCCGCTTGACCAGCCCGTTGTGCGCTGTTTTTGACGTTGCGGATACCTTGATCAGTAAATTGCGCAAGAACCACATAAGTTGCCATGACGATTCCCCTTACGATTACTACAAGTCGGGATTCGGGCGCGCAGGCTCGACTGCGAACGCTACTGCAATCGAGTTACTCGAGAGCGTCCTGCACGTAACCTGATTGTAGGCAATGGAATCGCCGTCGCCGGCTGTTTGGCGGTCTGGGCAGGTAAGGAGGCGTGAGGGTCTAGTGAATTCCGACGTCGCAGCGTTTCCGATGGGAAAAGTTGCTAGGTGGTCGCATGAGCCGGACGCTACCGAGCCCCGCCTTTCCCAAATGTTATTATCGGAAACATCGAACGCCGCGCAAGGCGAGTATTTAAGCCAGCCCCATGGACACCCACCTCACCAAACCCGCCGATCCATCGACAACCGACCTCGGCCGCCGCGTCCGTGCGGCCCGCCAGGCGCAGGACTTGACGCTCGAAACCGCGAGCCGCCTCTGTGGCGTCTCCCGCTCGACCCTCTCCAAAGTCGAAAACGGTCTGATGTCCCCCACGTTCGACGTCCTCCAGAAAATCGTGCTCGGTCTGAAGATTGAAATCGGTGAGCTGTTCGGCTCAACGCCCAAAGTCAGCGCGAGCGGCCGCCGCGCATTGACCCGCAAAAACGAAGGCCAGCGTCACGCCTACCGCGGCTATCAGATGGAGTTGCTCGCCACGGATCTGGCGCACAAAGCGATGTTGCCGTTTCGCATCCGCATTTCGGCGCACACGCTGGATGCCTTCGATGACTGGGGTCGTCACGAGGGCGAAGAATTCCTGTACGTGATCAGCGGCAGCGTGTGCCTCTATTCCGAGTTGTACGCGCCGACGCATCTCAACGCAGGTGACAGCCTTTACTTCGACAGCCGCACCGGCCACGCAGCAGTGTCCACCAGCGACGAAGACGCCGAGGTGTTGTGGATGGCAACCAGCGCCGACATTCCGCAGACGTCGGCTACCTCAGAGCCGGCGAAAAAATAGCGACGGCGCTACGGCCCCTTAACGGCGCGCCGCCAACGCCCGCTGCGCTAGTTGCGCGATATGCATCGCGTGTTGCCCGGTCCCCTGTTCGATCTGCTCCCGGCAACTGAAGCCGTTGGTCAGTACGATCGTTTCCGCGTTTGCCGCCGCCGCAGCACGCACCGCTGGAAACAGCGTGTCTTCGCCGATCTTCTCCGACAGCGCGTGATGCTCGTCGTTAAAGCCGAACGATCCCGCCATGCCGCAGCATCCCGTATCGAGCAATTTCCACTTCACGCCAAGCTTGTTCAGCAGCGCGGTATCACCTTGCATACCGAACAGCGCCTTCTGATGACAATGCCCGTGCACGATTACGTCCGCGGGAAGCGTCGGCCAATCGAACGGCTGACGCGCGACGAAATCGGAAAATAGAAACGTCTGCGCCGACAGTTGCGTCGCTAAAGCGTGATCGGGGAATTGCTTCAGCAGTTCGTCCTTGAACACCGATAAGCAGCCGGGTTCAAGACCGACCAACGGCACGCCGGCGGCGATGTCCTCTCCGAGGTCATCGAGAATGGTGGTCAGCAACTCGCGCGCACGGTCGAGCAAACCGAAGTCATACAGCGGACGCCCGCAGCACAAACGGTTCTTCGGCAGCACGACGTGCCACCCCATTTGCGTCAGCACATCGGCCGCGGCCTGCGCGATCTCGGGCGTGAAGTGATCATTGAACGTATCGACCCACAGGATGACTTTCTTCACGTCGCCAGAAGAGCGAGCATCGAGCTCCGTCTGAGGCGAACGCCGAGCAATCTGCCGGTACGTCTGCGTAGCAAACTTCGGCAACTCACGTGCTTGCGCGACACCGGCGACCCATTTCCCAACTGCAGCCAACCCCGATGTCGACGTCATAAAATTCGTGAAACGCGGAAAGCGCGCCGCCCACGGCGCCCATTCGCCAATCCGCCCCATAAACAATGCCTGGCGCGGCCTGCGATTCGTCTCGTAGTAATGCGAAAGAAACTCCGCTTTGTACGACGCCATATCCGTATGCGTCGGGCAATCGGATTTGCAGCCCTTGCACGCGAGGCACGTATCGAGTGCCTCTTTCACTTCGCGGCTTTGCCAGCCATCGGCGATCACGTCGCCTTGCAGCATTTCCCAGAACAGATGCGCGCGGCCACGTGTCGAGTATTTCTCTTCACGTGTTGCGCGAAAGCTCGGGCACATCGTGCCGCCTTCGAGCGAGCGGCATTTGCCCATGCCGATGCATCGTTCGATCTCACGCTGAAAACCCTCACCTTCCTGACTCGCGAAGGTGAGCTTCGTTTGCAGTGTCACGGGCTTGTAGGCCGGCCCCATACGCAGGTTTTCGTCGGCGCGATACGCATGCACGACCTTGCCGGGATTCAATCGATTGGCCGGGTCCCAGATCGCCTTGAACTGCTCCATCGCCTGCATCAGATCGGGGCCGTACATGATCGGCAGGAACTCGGCCTTGGCCTGACCGTCGCCGTGTTCGCCCGAGAGCGAGCCGCCGAATTCGACCACCAGTTCCGCCGCTTCGCGTAGAAACTTACGCCACGTCGCGACACCTTCCACGCTGCGTAGATCGAAGGTAATGCGCGCGTGGACGCAACCGTCGCCGAAATGGCCGTATAGGCTCGTCTCGTAGCCATATCGATCCACCAGCGCCTGAAACGCACGCAGATAATCGCCGAGACGCATGGGATCGACTGCCGCATCTTCCCAACCGACCACTGGATCGGGCGTGCCGGCATCCACCGACAAGGCCACCGCCGACGCGCCCGTCTCGCGGATCGACCACACCTTCGCCTGCAGTGCACGATCTTCGACGAGCATCGCCGACACATTCGGTCCAGCCGTGCCCGACGAGAAATACGCCGCCGCGGTTTGCGCTTGATGCACGGCGTCGTCTTGTGTGTCCGCGCCGAATTCGAGCACGACCCAGGCATCGCCTTCCGGCAAGAGCGCGATCTCGTCCTTCTTCAACCCGCGCGCCTGCAAGCCGCGGATGATCGCACGGTCGAGTCCTTCGATCGCGATCGGCCCGCAGCGCATGAAATGCGGCACGGCGTCCGCGGCGGTGTAGATATCGGTAAAGCCGACCACGACGATCACGCGTTTCGCCGGACTCTTTACGAGCCGCACTTTCGCCTGCAAGGTCACCGCACAGGTGCCCCCGGTGCCGACCAACGCCCGCGCGACGTTGAAGCCGTTTTCCGGCAGCAGTTGATCGAGATTGAAGCCCGACACGCGCCGCTTGATCTGCGGGAATTTCGCGCGAATCTGACCGGCGTAGGTGTCGCGCAGTTGCTTGAGCGCGGCGTAGATTTCACCCTGGCGGCCGCCTGCTGCGATGATGCGTTCGAGTTCGTCGTCCGAAGTAGGCCCGACCCAGAAACGCGCGCCGTCGAAGGTCGCGATTTCCAGCGCCTCGACGTTCTCCACCGTTTTGCCGGCCATTACCGAATGCGCGCCGCACGAGTTGTTGGCGATCATGCCGCCGAGCGTGCAGCGACTGTGCGTCGCGGGATCGGGTGCGAATGTGAGGCCGTGCGCTTCGGCAGCGTCGCGCAAGGTGTCGCAGATTACGCCTGGTTCGACGATCGCTACGCCCGCGACAGGATCGACCGACACGACGCGGTTCACATACTTGCTCGCGTCGGCCACCACCGCGACATTCACGCATTGACCGTTCTGCGAGGTGCCACCGCCGCGCGGGAGAAAGGGCACGTCGTTGCGGCGGCAAGCGGCGAGCGTTTCGAGCAGATCGTCGACGTCCGACGGCACCACCACGGCGAGAGGGACTTGCCGATAGTTCGACGCATCCGCCGCATACAGCGCTTTCGAGCCCTGATCGAAGCGTACTTCGCCGCGTACGTTGCGACGCAGGTCAGCTTCGAGCGCCTGCATCACAGCAGCAGTCCCTTGAAAGGGCTTGGCAACGCGCGGCGCTTTCAACGAGCCATGAGCCGCGTCGCTCAACGAAGCCTTCACGCCTGCGCCCTGCTCTTCATCCAATGACGTTCCCACCTTGCCCCTCATGTCTCGTGTTCAACGCCCACGCTATTACCCTGCACTTACGAATTAAGCCGCCTGGCTCGCGGTCATCTTGAAGATGCCCTGTGCGTTGCCGGCGTCGAAACGCAGGTCCGTTTCCCAGCGGCGCGCGTCCTGATCGAAGGTCCGCTTGCGCGTGATGAACTCGTAGAACGAGCCCGGCACGTCGCGCGTGACGATGCTGCCATCGGCCGCGCGAAATTCGCGCCGCACGATGTCCGCACGGTACGCGGTCTGAAACACGCGGCCCGAACGCGAACGCTCCACTTCCGGCTTCATCGGACGACCCTTTGCCTTTTCGTCGTCGGAGAGCTTGAACACGTCCGCGACGCGATCGGTAGCGTGATTGAAGGCGTTGCCTTCGGTCGCGATCCACGCCATTTCGGCCGACTCCTTCAACAATACTTCGTAATCGGCTTCGCGTGGCGTCTCATGCTGACGCGCGAAGGCGCCGACGATCACCGGCAGCAATGCGTGAGCCGCCTCGAGCGACAACACGCCTTCGCGTTCGAGCTCCCACAACTGGCCGGCGGCTTGCGGCGTCAACGGATCGCGAGAGGCGCCGATCACTTTCGTCACCGCCTGCTGAAACTCCGCCGAGAAACGCTCGGGATGCAATTCGCTGACGAAGAACTGCGCGATCTCGTCGGGGGCGTCGTCATGTGCCCAAGCGCGACCGGTCATGCCCAGGCGGTCAAGCGGATAACGGCCGTTGATGCTGAAGCCGAGCGGCCGCAAGATGCGCGCGAAGGCAGCCTCACCCGGCGGCAACGCGCCGCTCTCCGCCCAGCGCACCGTGCGCAATGCACCATGATCGAAGTAGACGCTGCCACCAGCGGCGATCGCCTCCTCGGTGTACTGACGGCCATTCGCCGAGCGCGCCAGCAGGTCTTCGAACAGCGCCATGTTCATCGCCTGCGCCAGTTCGGCGCGGGTGACGGTGCCGTCCTCCCATTCATTGAGGATCTGCGGATGGTTCAGAGTGGCGAACAGCCTCGCGGTTTTCTCTGCGCCGAGCAATTTCAGCAGCAGTTGTTCGACATTCGCATTCTTGATGTTTCGCATATCGGTTCCGGGCGGAGTGCGGTGAGCACGCGTTCGTGTGTATGAAGATGGCTTGCCGGCATGGCTTCAAGGCGCAAGCACGGCATCGTTGGATGCGAGATTATTCAAATTCGCAGCGGCGCCGTAAAGCGAGATAAAATCGCCACTTGATGCGTTTTTGGAATCAACGTGCGAAAGTTCAAGATCCCCAACATGGGCGCGCTGCTCGCTTTCGAAGCCGCCGCGCGGCACGAGAGCTTCACGCATGCGGCGCGCGAGCTGTTCCTCACCGAAAGCGCGGTGTCCCGGCAGATCAATACGCTGGAGAGCAATCTCGGCGTGCGGCTGTTCGTGCGCGTCAAACAGCGGGTGGTGCTGACCAAGGCGGGCAAGGTCTATAGCGCGCAGGTGCGACGCTCGCTCGAACAACTGGACCGCGACACGCTGTCGATCATTGCGCATGGCAGCGGCGGTGGGTATCTGGAACTGGCGGTGCTGCCGACTTTCGCATCGCAATGGCTGATTCCGCGGCTGGCGGCATTCAATGCGCAGTATCCGGACGTGCGGGTCAATATGGGTGTGCGCACCGGCACATTCCCGTTCGCCGAGACGCATTTCGAAGCCGCGATTCACTACGGCAAGCCGACATGGCCGGGCACATCGGCCGATTTTCTGTTTAGCGAGGAAGTCGTGCCGGTGTGTGCGGCAAGTCTGCTGGCCCGGCCCGTGGAAACTGCGGCGGATCTGCTGGACTACCCGCTACTGCATTCCACCACCCGGCCTGACGGCTGGGCGTCGTGGTTCGCCAACCTCGGTGTCGACGATAACCGGACAATGCAAGGGGTCCGCTACGAACTCCACACGATGCTGATCAGCGCTGCAGCGGCCGGTCTCGGCATCGCGCTGGTGCCGCGCTTTTTCGTCGACGCTCAGCTCGAACAACTCGGACTTGTGATTCCGCTTGACGCACCCGCCGTCGCGGACTCGGCGTATTACCTCGTCTATCCGACGGAGTTGAGTCACGGCAAGCCGCTCACGAGCTTTCGCGAGTGGCTGTTGCGGGAAGCGGCGGCGTACAGCGCGGTGAATCCTGGGCTGGCGGGCAATCCCGAGACTGTTTGATTCAGCTGTTAGCGCCGAGTGGCAGGCGGCAAACGTAAAGCGTTAAGCGCCGGCTTGCTCGCGTGCCTGCGCCAACGCGCTCAGATTGCCTTCGCCGAAGCCGTGGTGACCCTGCCGTTGCACGATCTCAAAGAAGATCTCGCCGGCACCGCGCCGCACAAAGGTCTGAAAGAACAGCAGCGGCACGCCGTCGGCCCCAATCTCGCCGTCCACCAGAACGTGCGTGCGCTTGAGCCGCTCGACATCGAGCCCATGACCCGGCAAACGGACATCGAGTTGCTCGTAATAGCGCGGCGGGGGCTCGACGAATTCGACGCCGTTCGCGAGGAGTTGCTCGACGCACGCGAAGATGTCGTCGGTGGCAAGCGCGATGTGCTGCACGCCTTCGCCCGGATGATCCGGCAGATAGTCGTGCATCAGATTCGTGCGGCGCGTGCCTTCTTCATACAAAGGCACGCGGATCGCGCCGCATGGCGACACCATCACGCGCGACTCCGCCGACACATGCCAGTTCGCGTGCAGCTCGTGAATCTCGCGGAAGTTGAGCAGGTCGCGATAGAAGTCGAGCCACTCCTGCATCCGGCCCTCACCGACTGTTTGCGTCAGATGATCGACCGCGACGAGACCGGTGCCCGCGTGACTCAGATCGGCGTGCGCGGTATCGATCTCGATCGGACGGAAGTCGATGTCAAAGATCGAGATGTCGCCGAGGCCGCCGCGCTGGCCGCCACGGCCGCGCCACCGGTCGACGAAATAGATGTGCGAATCGCCAATGCCCTGGATCGCCGGAATCAGCAACTCGCCCGCACCGAGGCGTTCGCCTTCGAACGCCCATGCACCGAGTTCGATCGCGCGGTCGAAGGCGCGCTGCGCGTTGGCCACGCGAATGCCGATCGCGCAGATGCCGGCGCCGTATTCCTCGGCGTAGCGCTCGGCAAACGAATCCGGCTCGGCGTTGATCAGGAAATGCATCTCGCCCTGGCGATACAGCGTGACGTCCTTGCTGATATGGCGCGCAATTGCCTTGAAGCCGAGTTTCGTGAAAGTCTCGCCGAGCGCCTTCGGCTCGCGCGAGGCGAACTCCACGAATTCGAGGCCGGCGGTGCCGAGCGGATTGTGCTCAGGCGCCGACACGGCGCGCAGCGCGGCGTCTGGAGTGGGCAAGTCGCTGGGCATGGCAATCTCCTTGTGCAGGCTTTCTTACGCTGTTGCGCGTGTTCGTGATGTTTCTGCTGTTCGGTGCGCGCCGTCTTTCACCTGCAGTGTGACACCGCATGCGTGGTGTGCCGCGGCAATGCGGCCCGAGACGGCTTTTGCATCGTGTTTGTACACCGGGTGACGGGGCGTTCGCAAACTTTATTTTGTACTGGATGGTTCACGCGGGGAGAATCGGGCCGCGGCGGGCGTCTATTGCGTCTCCCGCATCTCCCGTGCCGCCTGGCGGCGTGCCTTAGGTCCTGGACATGCCGCCGCGGCTGCGCCTGGACGCACGTTTGACCGCAGGCTTGCCGGCGGCGGCCGTCATGCGCAGCTGGGCAACCTCGCGCACGGCATCGATAAACGCCCGTCCCACCGGTGACGGCTGCGTGTCCGAACGCCGGATCAGCCCCACAGGTTCGCCGGTGCCCGCGAACTGCAAGGGCAAACGCACCAACATGCCGTGCCCCAGTTCATATTCGACGGCGCTCAGCGGCACGAACCACACCGCGTCATTCTCCAGCGTCAACGCACGCCCCGTCGATACCGACAGCACTTCGACAAACCCCGACAACGGCGGCACGCCCCACGCGCTCAACAGGCTCTCAGCCGATTGCCGGATCAGCGTGCCGAACGGCGGCAGCACCACCGGAAATTCCTCCAGCGACGTGGCCGGCAAGCCGGCCCCCAGCGCCAACGGATGCCCGGCGCGGACTACGGCAATCAACGGTTCGCTGAAAAGCTGTTCGAAACTGAGCCCGACCATCCGTTCCGGGTCCGCCAGACGCCCGATCGCGAATTCGATCGCGCCGGCCTTCAAACGCTCGAGCAATTCGGGGTTGGCGCCTGTGGCAAGGCGCACGATCACGCGCGGCCAAAGCGCGGCGAAGCGCTTCAGCACCGGCGGCACCAGCGCAGCCGCGACGGTCGGCAGAATGCCGATTTCGAGCGTGGCGGCCGCCGCGCCTTCCGCGCGCGCCAGCAGGTCCACACCCTGTCGCAACGCACTGACGCAGGCGCTCGCATGCGGCATGAAGAGCTGCCCCTCGCGGGTCGGCACGGCGCCGTGGCGGCCGCGCTCGAAGAGCTTCACGCCGAGAATCGCCTCCAGTTCGGCAACCGTCTTGGAGACTGCGGGCTGAGTAATGGACAAGCTTTCGGCGGCCCGCTGCACGCCGCCGAACTGGGCGACGGCCAGAAAGCACTGGAGATGACGGAATTTGACGCGGCTGTCCGCGAGGCTGCGTTGCATAACGGCAGGTTATACGAAATGGGCGAAAACGTCATTTTGCATAACCTCTCAGGTTAGATAAAGTCGCTCCATAAAGCCGTATCCCACAATTCTCGAAGGAGACACTGATGGACGATTCCTTTCTCACCGCGCGCGACTTCGCGTCCCACCCCGCCTACGTCTATCCCGGCTACGGTTCTTCGGTCAAACGCGGCCCGACGCGTCCGCTGATTCCTCTGAAGGAAAAACTGCGCGACCAACGTGTACCGGTTTACGGCACCGAAGACCTCGGCGCGCTCGATCACGATCTGACGCGCAATGCGGTGCGCAACGGCGAGCCGCTCGGCGAGCGGATCATCGTGACCGGCCGTGTGCTCGACGAGGGCGGCCGCCCGGTGCGCAATACGCTGGTTGAAATCTGGCAAGCCAATGCTGCCGGCCGCTATGTGCACAAGAACGATCAGCACGACGCGCCGCTCGACCCGAACTTCCTCGGCGCAGGCCGCTGTATCACCGACAACGAAGGCCGCTATCGCTTTCTGACGATCAAACCGGGCGCTTACCCTTGGGGCAATCATCCGAACGCGTGGCGTCCGAATCATATTCACTTCTCGCTGTTCGGCGACCATTTCGGCTCGCGCCTCGTCACGCAGATGTATTTCCCGGGCGACCCGCTGCTGGCCTTCGACCCGATTTTCCAGGGCACGCCCGAGCACGCACGCGACCGCATGATTGCAGGCTTCTCGCTCGATACGACGCAGGAGGCCTATGCGCTCGGCTACGACTTCGACATCGTGCTGCGCGGCCGCAACGAAACCCCGATGGAGCGCTAAGCCATGACGACCCTCAAGCAAACGCCTTCGCAAACGGTTGGACCGTACTTCGCCTACGGTCTGTGCCCGCAGCAATACGACTTCGCCTTCAAGAGCCTGTTTACGCCAGTTCTGGCCGACCGCGAAGCGGCCGGCGAGCACATCACGATCGTCGGGCAGGTGTTCGACGGCGACGGCAAGGTGATCGGCGATGCGATGCTGGAAGTGTCGCAGGTAGACGCGCACGGCCACTACCCGGAATCACGCGAGGAAATCCTGAAGACCGGTTTTCGCGGCTTCGCCCGCGTCGGTACGGGCACCGATCCGCTCCAACGCTTTGTCGTTGAAACGGTCAAACCCGGCCGCGCAAACCCGGACGAAGCGCCGCATCTGAATGTGATTGTGACGATGCGCGGCATGCTGCTGCACACCTTCACGCGCATCTATTTCGAGGACGAAGCCGAGGCTAACGAACGGGATGCCGTGCTGGCAGCGGTTCCAGCGGACCGGCGTGACACGCTGATCGCGCGCCGCGAGCCGAACACGGCCAATGTGTACCGGTTCGACATCTATATGCAGGGCGACAAGGAAACCGTGTTTTTCGACCTGTGACGCGGATTTTCTATACTTTCATAAAGCTTTCACATACACTGGAGATGATCCGTCTAGCGACTGGATCGCGAAACTCCGAGTAGGTTAGGCCCGCCCCGCGCGGGCTTTTTTTTGGATGCCGAATCAATTGGCCGAACGCGATATCGCGCAGCCACGCAGGAAAACGACTGGCAGAAAAAACCGCGGCTCCGCTCAACAGCGGAAATGGTCGATGTTCTGCCCAGCGTAGATTGCGCGCGCCAGCCAATCCGGCTTTTCGCCATGACCGTCCCACGTATTTCCGTAGGCATCGCGATACATCACGGCGCGGACTGCGGCTTTGTCGGCTTCGATTGCTTCAGCAAGCGCTTCAATCGTAATGCCGTATTCGTCCATACGTCGGCGGATCCACACGATCAGGCGCTCACGCGCATTCCCGTCGAGGTCGAACAGCCGTTGTTCTTCTCGCTCTTTCATAACGTACCGGTTTCGCGGCTGATAGTGCGCGCGTTTGAAAAACAAAAAGCTTCGCAAAAAAACGCGAAGCCTATGCGTAAATCAGATGGGTTGAGTGCAAATCGAACTTGCGATGCCTCTCCCGATGCGTGGGAACTCGCATCAGGGTCATGCCCAATAAATCCTGGATTTAGGGGAATTCGTCGGCAAACGGCTCGAATCGCGCCCGATCGGCCTTGGTGTTCCAAGGCTGCTTTAGCGTATGGGAGGGCATTCTAGCATCCAATTTCCGCTGCTTGCAGCAACTGATTGCCGGCATTCGATGGCGAGCTTACGTGGTCATTCGGTTGGCATTCTTTAGCGGCTTTTTCGATTCTTATTGGTGCTTTAATGGGTCTGTTGGCTCTGGCCAAAAACAAAACCGCGCCTTCCCATGCTATGTTTCACTGACCGCATCACCGCCTGTAGGAGACACGCAAAAATGCCCGCTTCGACCGCCATCGTCACGATCCTGGCCGCACTGCTGCTCGGCGCCATGAGTCCAGGACCGAGCTTCGTTATCGTTGCACGCAATGCAATCGGACTCTCGCGCGGCGACGGCCTCGCGACAGCGGCCGGCATGGGCATCGGCGGCGTGTTCTTTAGCGGTATCGCCTTGCTCGGCCTGTACACCTTGCTGGCGACAGTGGAATGGCTGTACGTCGGCTTGAAAGTGGCCGGCGGTCTTTATCTGATCTACCTCGCGTCGAAGATCTGGCGCGGTGCGGCCAAACCGCTCGCGTTCGATGCTGCGCAAGCCGCCGCTACCAACGTGCGCAAATCCTTCTGGATCGGTTTGAGCACACAACTCAGCAATCCGAAAACAGCGGTCTACTACGGCAGTATCTTCGCGGCCCTGCTTCCGCAACATCCGCCGCTGTGGTGCTACTTTGCATTGCCCCCAGCGATCTTCGCCATTGAAGCCGGCTGGTACACCGTGGTCGCGTTGTGCTTTTCGAGCAAACGTCCGCGTGAAATCTATCTGCAGTGGAAGGCCTGGATCGATCGCGTTGCCGCAAGCGCAGTTGCCGCGCTTGGATTACGCCTGATCCTGACCGCGCATAAAGTGGGCATCTGAAGCAGAAATTCCGCTCGAGTGGCTTGTCGTGTCGCGCAACGCGGCAGGCCCGTAACGAGGGCCGCATCGGCGCCTGTCGAGCGTATGCGAGCACGGCCCATAACAAAACAGTTACAAGATAAGTGTTGACGCTGGCATGCCCGGCGGTTACTGTGGCACCCGAAGTTCAAGAAGTTCGATTGCTGTTCATCAATGTCTCGCTCCTCAGCGGTATTCGTTGTCCTCTCCCTCCTTGACCCTTCAAGCGCTCCTCAACCGAGCAAATTTTTCTATTTTTTACTCAAGGATTCTTCATGGATACCGGTACCGTTAAGTGGTTCAACGACAGCAAAGGCTTTGGCTTCATCACCCCGGACAAGGGCGGCGACGACCTGTTCGCGCACTTCTCCGAAATCAGCGGCGACGGCTTCAAGACGCTGGCTGAAAATCAGAAGGTGAGCTTCGAAACGAAGCAAGGCCCGAAGGGTCTGCAAGCGGCTAACATCAAGCCGATGTAAGTTTGAAGGGCTCGGTGTCCGGCAACGGACATCGGGCTGCAGCGACATCCTCGCGGAGCTTTGTCTCCCACAGTTGGCGCGATCGCTTTTAGCTGCATATATTGTTCAGCTAGCCTAAGCGCCAAACGCCTCGTTGCACCTCATTCTCCCCTCTGGCTTTAACGCCCTTTTTAGCTTTCCGACTGCGTTTGGATTCGGCTCGCAATGGCTTGAATCGGCTCGTCCGCGTGACCCGTATAACGGCTCGCACGGCAGGCGCGCACTCGAACATTATTAAAATATAAAATGCAAAACAAACATATTCATCATTACAACGGCTATGCCGTCAAACCCTCGGCACATCGTTTGCCCGACGGTAGTTTCTCATCCAACCTGTTGCTCGAACGCGCTAACAGCGCGCGTACCGAAGGGCGCTACCAGTTCTATTCGCTCGATTACTTCCCGAACGAAGAACAGGCACTGCAGCACTCGGCACGCTGGGCACGACGTTGGGTCGACACGCGCGGCTAAGCGCTTGTCGAAACTGATGCGCGCGGAACCCCGCGCTTGCATCGCTCAGCGCCCATAGCGCGCCATTAGGTGCGCCAGACCATCGCGCGCGGTCTATTCGGTTTGCTCCGCCTTGATCCGCGCGCGCAGTTCGAACTTCTGAATTTTTCCCGTCGACGTCTTCGGCAATTCGCCGAAGCGCACCGCTTTTGGCAACTTGTATCCCGCAAGAAACAGCCGGCAGTGCGCGATGATCTCTTCTGCGCTCACCTGAGCGCCCTCCTTGAGCTCGACGAAGGCGCAGGGTACCTCGCCCCACTTCGGATCGGCCATCGCCACCACGGCGGCAACCGACACCGCAGGGTGACGGTACAGCGTGTCTTCGACCTCGATGCTCGAGATGTTCTCGCCGCCCGAAATGATGATGTCCTTGCTGCGATCGCGGATACGGATGTAGCCGTCAGGCATCCGCACGCCGAGGTCCCCGGTATGGAACCAGCCGCCGCGGAAGGTCGCTTCCGTGGCGCGCTCGTTCTTCAGATACCCCTTCATGCAGATATTGCCGCGGAACATGATCTCGCCGAGCGTTTCGCCGTCGTCAGGCACGGGCTCGAGCGTGTCCGGATCGACTACCGTTACGGCTGCCTGCAAGTGATAACGCACGCCTTGCCGCGCGTTCATTTCGGCGCGCGCGTTGTCGTCGAGCGAGTCCCATTCTTCCTGTTTTGCGCAGACCGCCGCCGGACCGTAGGTCTCAGTGAGTCCGTACACGTGCGTCAGATCGAAGCCGATCTCCTTCATCTTCGCGATCACCGCCGGCGCGGGCGCCGCGCCCGCCACCATCGTCGACACGCGATGCGTGATGCCCTCACGCCATTCGACGGGCGCATTCGCAAGCGCGCTTTGCACGATCGGCGCGCCGCAATAGTGCGTGATGCCTTCACGGCGAATCAGTTCGAATACCGTCTTCGCGTCGAATTTGCGTAGACAGACGTTGACGCCGGCACGCGCGGCAACGGTCCATGGGAAACACCAGCCGTTGCAGTGAAAGAGCGGCAAGGTCCACAGGTAAACCGCATGCTTGGGCATATCCCATTCGAGGATATTGCTAAGCGCATTCAGATACGCGCCGCGATGGTGGTAGACCACGCCTTTAGGATCACCGGTCGTGCCCGAGGTGTAGTTCAACGCGATGGCGTCCCACTCGTCGGCGGGCAGGGTCCAGGCGAACTCGGGGTCGCCGGTTTGCAGGAATGCTTCGTAGTCGGTTGCGCGGATGAACTTGCTGGCGTCGGCGGGCATCGCGTCGGCCACGCTGATCACGCGCAACTCGGGGAATTCCAGCGCGGCGCGGTGCGCCAATTCGCTGTACTCCGTATCGACGATCAAGGCCTTCGCCTCGCCATGGCGCAACATGAACAGCAGCGACGACACGTCGAGCCGCGTGTTCAATGTATTGAGCACGGCGCCGGCCATCGGCACGCCGAAATGCGCTTCTATCATCGGAGGAATATTCGGCAGCAAAGCGGCAACCGTGTCGCCGCGCTCGATGCCGGCCTGCCGCAACGCGCTGGCCAGACGCCGCGCGCGCTCGTAGGTTTCGCGCCAGTTGCGGCGAATCTCCCCATGAACGACCGCCAGCCGCTCACCGTAGACTTCCGCTGCGCGTACGATGAAATCGATGGGCGTTAGTGGGACATAATTGGCCTCGCGCCGCTGGAGGCCTTCTTCGAACATGTGCATCATCGCTTTGTCTCCTGAGGCGCTGGCCGCGCCGTCGATTTTTCTGATTGGTGAGCTAGCCTAGCAATTGTCATGGTGAACTGTCTGTCATTCAAATGACAGAGTGGCGCGCCCTGGCTCCATTCAACCAACTTCACCCGCCTACGCACCGCTTGCTGCTTATGGATGACGCACCGTTTACCGCCGTCGCAGACTCCCGCCCGCACCGGCCTGAACGGGTCCCGCGCGCCGATCTGCCGCGGCTATTCGGCACCTGCGCGTGGTTCAGGGCGCTCGCCGCCGAGCACCAGGCCATGGTCCTTGCCAGCGCGCACGCGGAGCGGCTGGAAGGGGGCGCATGGATCGCGCGCCGCCAGGAACCGTCGGACTACTGGATCGGCGTCCATTCCGGCCTCATCAAACTCGCCATCTACAACGCCTCGGGACGCAGTTGCACGCTCTCCGGCGTGCCGCCCGGCGGCTGGTTCGGCGAAGGCAGCGTGATCAAGCGCGAATTGCGCAAATACGACGTGGCCGCCATTCAGCCTTCGCTCGTAATGTTCGTGCCATCAGAGACGTTCCATGCGCTGCTCGAATCGAGCTTGCCGTTCACCGGCTTCGTGATCCGGCAGTTGAACAACCGCATGGGCGAATTCATTGCGTCGATCCAGAACAGCCGTCTGCTGGATGTCGACGCGCGCGTCGCCCAGTCGCTCGCGCAACTGTTCAATCCCGACCTATACCCCGACACCGGGCGCACGCTGGCCATTTCGCAGGAAGAAGTCGGCCTGCTGGCAGGCGTGTCGCGGCAACGGATCAACCAGGCACTGCAAAATCTCGAAAGGCTGCAGATTTTGCGCCTCTCCTACAACCAGATCGACGTGCTAGACCTCGAACGCCTGTCGGCGTTTGGTCAGGAGCAGATCTAGGGTTAGTACGGGCGCCCAGTTACCCGCTGCAGTTTCCCGCGGTTTTCTACGGGCTTGACGCCACTTTCCCCGATTTTCCTCAACGTTCCCTGTATTTCATCGGCCGCATCAGGCCGGACGCACACGTTTCAGCCAGCAATTTCGGACGCCGGAATAAAGAATCCACAGCAACAGCCGTTATGCCGGCTATGCAACGCAGATTGCAGCCCGTCCCTATTCCGAGTTCAACGTATTGTCGAAACCGATAATGAACCGTCTGACACTAAAACAGAAATTGTGGGTGCCGATACTGCTGTGCTGGGCAGCCCTCCTGATCGTGACCGTTGTGAATGCGTTCGATGCACGAAACGCTCAAATGGACGCACGGCGCGCGGACCTGGCCGACGTCACCGACATGGCGGTGTCGATCGTCGCGGACTACGCGAAGCAGGCCGACGCGGGCAAGCTCCCGGTCGATGAGGCCAAACAGCAGGCCATCGCCCGCATCACTGCGCAGCGTTACGGCGCATCGGGCTACGTGACGATCGTGCGCAGCGATTCGGTGATGGTCGCTCATCCGATGAGTCCGAAGCTGAACGGCAAGGACATGAGCAGCTTCCGCGACGCCAAAGGCAATGCGCTGTATCACGACATCGCGCAGGCAGGCGGCTCGGCGAGCGGCGCAGGCTATCTGCGCTACTGGTGGCCGAAACCCGGCGAGACGGTACCGAGCGAAAAGATCGGCTATGTGAAGCGCTTCGGCCCATGGAACTGGGACTTTATCGCCGGCGCCTATATGGATGACATCCAGGCGCAGCTCTACGCGACCCTCGCGCGCTCGGCCGGCATGCTGGTGCTGCTGGGTGTGGTGGTGTCGTTCGTGGCTTCGCGGGTCGTGCGCAACGTATCGCGGTCGATCGGCGGAGAGCCTTCCGCGGCAGCGGCGATTGCCATGCAGATCGCGCGCGGCGATCTCGCCACTCACATCGACCTGCGTCGCGACGACACGTCGAGCCTGTTGTTCTCCCTGCGCGAGATGCGCAATCAACTGGCTGCGACCGTCGCGCGGATCAAGACGTCCGCCGAAACGATCACGATCGCCTCGAAAGAGATTGCCGCGGGCAACCTGGATCTGTCGAGCCGTACCGAAGAACAAGCCGCATCGTTGCAGCAGACCGCCGCCAGCATGGACGAGCTCACCAAGACCGTCACCCAGAACGCCGACAATGCCGCGACCGCGTCAGAACTCGCAGCGGATGCGTCGAACATTGCCGCGCGTGGCGGCGATGTCGTCAACGACGTGGTCGAAAAAATGGCCGGCATCACCGATAGCTCGCGCAAGATCGGCGAGATCATCAGCGTGATCGAAGGCATCGCCTTCCAGACCAATATCCTCGCGCTGAACGCCGCAGTAGAAGCGGCGCGCGCCGGCGAGGAAGGCCGCGGCTTCGCGGTCGTCGCGGGCGAAGTGCGCAATCTCGCGCAGCGCAGTGCGACGGCGGCCAAAGAGATCAAGGTGCTGATCCATCAGTCCGTCGCGCAGGTCGGCGAAGGCTCGACGCTGGCAGGCAAAGCCGGCAGCACGATCAGCGAGGTGGTCGACGCCGTGCGTCGCGTGACGGCGATCATGAACGAGATCTCGGCAGCCTCGAAAGAACAGAGTTCAGGCATCGGCGAAGTCAATCTCGCGATCCGTCAGATGGACGATGTGACGCAACGCAATGCCGCGCTGGTCGAACAGGCAGCAGCCGCAGCCGGTTCACTCGATGAGCAGACCGAACGTCTGCGAAATGCGGTTGCGGTGTTCAAGGTCGAAGAGCATGCGTGATTGAGCGGTGCCTTGATGCAGCACCTTTATGCAGCAGACTAAAGCATGCGATTGAAAAGGCCGTCATCCGGTAACCGGATGACGGCCTTTCTGCTTGTTATACCGAAACGGTCCTGATCCTGCTACGCAGTGCGCGGGTAGCCCTTGCGAGTGACAGGCCGTGTCAGCATGGCATCGGTATCGAACAACGCAAAGGCGATATTGGCCAGCACCCCTGAATTCTTCCAGCGCAAATAGTAGCGATGCGCGGTCTGATAAGGCGCATAGCGGTCGGGCATGGCGTGCCACGGCTTGCCAGTGTGCAGCACCCACAGCACACTGTTCACCACGCAACGGATGTCGATGCTGGGACGGCCACGCCGAGGTCCGTGGTCCTTCATTTCAGGCAGGAGCGGCACGATGAGATGCCATTGCTCGTCGGTGAGATCCTGAATGGCCGGCGAACGAGCCAGAGGGTTTGAAGCGGGAGTATCCATGCAGTAAGAACGCGCACCTGCAGCACACGTGCTAGCGTCGCCGCGAAAAATGTCTATAACTCAATCGTTTCAGACTACCGCAAGCGCGCTGCCGCGAAAGTCAACTATTGTCAGAGTCGTGTGCATAATTGTTAGAAATCGCAATACGTTATTGCGCCAATGGATTAATGGCGCGGTGGAGGTGGTGGTCTATCATCGGCGCGCCCGGCGCGTAGCGAGCCTGCGCGTCGCGGCCGTGAATGAAAAATCCATAACCAGACACAGGAATTCCAGTGAGACAAGTAAGACTCCTCAAGACCGCCGCACTCGTGAGCGGTGCAGCCCTCGTCATGACGTCCGAGCAGGCCTCTGCGCAGAGTTCGATCACGCTGTATGGCGTCGCCGACGTAAGCGTGCGCTATCTGACGAACTCCAATGCGAAGAACGACGGGCGCCTCTACATGACCAACGGCGCGATCACCAACAGCCGCTGGGGCCTGCGTGGCTCGGAGGATCTGGGCGGCGGTCTGAAGGCGATCTTCGATCTGGAAAGCGGTATCAACCTGCAGGACGGCTCGGCCTCGGACAGCCAGCGGCTCTTCAATCGCAACGCCTATGTCGGCCTGAGCAGCCAGTACGGCACGGTAACGTTCGGCCGTCAGAAGACGCCGTTGTTCGATCTGCTGGGCGACACCTACGATCCGCTCACGGTCGGCAACTACGCGGAGAATTCATGGCTGCCGGGCGCGCTCGGCGCCGGACTTTACGCGGACAACGCCGTTAAATACACCGGCACGTACAAAGGCCTGACCGTGGCTGCGATGTACTCGTTCGGCACCAACTCGGAATCGACGGGCGTCGGCGGGTTCTCGGGACAAGTGCCGGGTCATCTCGGCGCGGGCAATATGTACGGTTTCACGCTGTCGTACGTGGCTGGGCCGCTCAGCGTCGCGGCCGGCGTGCAACAGAACAGCGACAACAGCAATCACAAGCAGACCATCTTCAACGCAAACGCGGTCTATGCGTTCAACTCAGCGAAGGTGTACGTCGGCTATCTGCATTCGAAGGACGACACAGGCTTCGTGGATAGCGCTCTGGCGCAGCAAACGCTCGTGCCGGGCGTCGATATCCTGAAGGGTTCGGGGCGCGTCGACAACGGCCCGTTTGCCGGCGTGACGTGGCAGGCCACACGCACTCTCATGCTGACTGGCGCTGCGTATTACGACCACATGTCCAATGCGGCAATCGGCAACGGCCAACTGGGCAGCGGCAATCGCTATACGTTCGTGGCGCTCGCCGAGTACGCGTTGTCGAAGCGCACCGAGGTGTACGGTACGGTCGATTTCGACAAGGTGTCGGGGGCAGCCTCGGTCGAGTTGCCGGGCAAGAACAATCAGACCGGCGTTGCACTGGGTCTGCGTACGATTTTCTAAGTACCGCACGGTACGGCAAGATTCAGCCAGGCGCACCACGGCATCCGGCATTCACGCCGGGTGCCAACCAACAAACTGGCGCGCCCATAAAAAAAGGTGCCGCGAACGGCACCTTTTCTGCAACAACAAGCTTCTTCTGCTGAAGCTTAGAAGCGGTGACGCAGACCGACCGTAGCAGCCGTCTGGTTCTTCGACGACGACGGCAGTTGCGTGTTGTCGCCGCTGTAGATCGAAGCTACACCGCCGTCACCCATTGCGTGCTGGTACACGGCTTGAGCGTAGACGTCCGTACGACGCGACAGCGAGTAGTCAGCTTGCAGGCCGATCTGGTGGTAACGGGTCTTCATGTCGTTGCCGTCAGCATTGGCGCCGTAGCCACGTGCGTCGGTGAACGTGTAAGCAACACCCAGAGCCATTGCCGGCGTCAGGTTGTACTTGCCGTTGACTTCGTAGTTGTTCGAACGACCTTGACGTTGGCCAACTGCTGCGCCAACCAGGTTGTCGATACGCGACTGCGTGAATGCAGCACCGACGGTAGCCGGGCCGAACGAGTACGAAGCAGCTGCGCCGAACTCACGTTGGCGGAAGTTGCCCGTGATGGTGCCTGCGGTGTTAGCCAGCACGCCGTCCGAAGCGCCGGTTGCGTTTGCAGCCGGGTTGTTCTGTTGTGCGTAAGCAGCGCCCAGGTGCAGGCCTTGCCACTGGTATGCAGCACCAACGCTGTATTCGCGGTTGTTTGCGAATGCGCCAGCCTGGTTCGAGAAGCCGTACGTGCCGCCGAACGTGAAGCCTGCGTAGTTAGCGCTCGAGTACTTGATCGAGTTGTTGACTGCGTAGCCGCCGTTCGTGCTCAGGTTGTCGTTGTTGAACGGGTGAGCGAAGTACGTACCGCCCCAGCTGCCCGTTGCGGTCAGCGGTGCCAGGTAGTCTTGTGCTGCGTCGTATTGACGACCCAGCGTGACCGTACCGAATTGCGCGCTCGACAGACCGACAAACGCTTGACGGTTGAACATGCCGTTGTTGTTAGCGAACTTGCCGTTGTTGATGTTGAAGCCGCTTTCCAACGTGAAGATTGCCTTCAGACCGCCGCCCAGGTCTTCCGAACCGCGCAGACCGAACATGCTTTGGTTGATGCCGCCGCTACCTGCTGCCCACTTTGCGTTGTGGTTGACGTTGCTGGTGTACGTCAAGCCTGCGTCCAGCAGACCATACAGGGTCACGCTGCTTTGTGCGTGAGCGACGGATGCGAACGATGCGGCAACCGCAACAACGATGAGACTCTTTTTCATGCGTGGGACTCCAGTTCGATAAATTTACGCGGGGAGCGGGACCTGCCTCAGCAGCGCATGCATCATTCGCTGCCGCCCTGTTCGCCGAACCGTTTCGGATCAGCTGGGCACCCTTGAAACGAAGCGTGAGTGTAGGTGGAGACCCTAGTAGCAACGCCCGCAATTTACGCAACAGGATTTTTCAGAATCCGCAACAATCAAATCAAGATAGGCATTAAGTCTTTATCTTTCATACGCTTATCGCAAAATGTGGATGAATGTACGCCTGCTCTGGACAAAAGTTATCCGCAACATCTCAATATTAAAGTTGTGTGAATGCAACAGCATTTAATATGCGTGACGTAATCGGGTCGGAACGTTTGAAAAGTGAGAGACATCTGATTGCTCGACAATCAGGCAATTGCGATAGGCCTAATTCGACACGAAGTAAATTTATTTCGGAAAAGCGGGAACTTAATTTAATTAATGCAGTCGTCGATTTAAGCGTCGAATATTCCGAGAAACGGATATCTGCATTAGCTGTGATTAACGCGGACCGTGAATTGCCGAACGGCTTGGTGAAGTGAAGTCAGGCGGAGTCAGACGAGGTGGAAGCCTTCAGCACGGGCGTTGCCCGGAGGTGAACTGCGGCGCCGGCCGCCGCGTGACAAGAACCCGTGCTGAAAGCGGACGGCATACATCGAACAGCCTTCCGTATTCACTTAACGGCACAGCCGTGCACTTTTTTTACACGGAGTTTCCCTTACTTCCTTGGCGCCGGTTGCCGGTCCTCCATATGGTCTGCCGTGGATCATTAGGCGTTAAGAGTCGGAGCACGCTTGCGCCAGGTTCGCCGATCTCATCTCGACGAAGAGAAGCGTGATATTGCGCGGGAACATGCGGAGATTAATAAGCGGCATATTGCCGCATCTGATATTGGATTCTCACCACAAAACAAAAAGGGTTCCGAAAACTCGGAACCCTTCTTTACATCTATGGTGGGCCGGGTCGGAGTCGAACCGACGGTGTCCTTTCGGAGGCGGATTATGAGTCCGCTGCCTGCAACCAGCACGGCGTCCGGCCCAAGAAAAAGACCCGGTCATGAAGGCCGGGCCAATTCGTTGATTGGCCGACATACTACACGAAAAAGGGGCCTTCGCAACCGCTTCGCCTAAGCGAAACAGCCCGAAGACCCCTTCAAACAGCTACATCATTTCCAACGAACGTCTGCTTCGATCAATTCCCTTCGAGGAACGACTTCAGCTTGTCCGAACGGCTCGGGTGACGCAGTTTGCGCAGCGCCTTTGCCTCGATCTGACGGATCCGTTCACGCGTCACGTCGAACTGCTTGCCGACTTCTTCGAGCGTGTGATCGGTGCTCATCTCGATACCGAAACGCATGCGCAGCACCTTCGCTTCGCGCGGCGTCAGCGAGTCGAGCACGTCCTTCACGACATCGCGCATGCTGGCATGCAGTGCAGCGTCGGCCGGCGCGACCGTGTTCGTATCTTCGATAAAGTCGCCCAGATGCGAATCGTCGTCGTCACCGATCGGCGTTTCCATCGAGATCGGCTCCTTCGCGATCTTCATGATCTTGCGGATTTTGTCTTCCGGCATTTCCATCTTCTCGGCCAGCGTTGCCGGATCCGGCTCGAGACCGGTTTCCTGCAAGATCTGACGCGAGATGCGGTTCATCTTGTTGATCGTTTCGATCATGTGAACCGGAATCCGGATCGTACGCGCCTGGTCAGCGATCGAACGCGTAATGGCCTGACGGATCCACCACGTTGCATACGTGGAGAACTTGTAGCCGCGACGATATTCGAACTTGTCCACCGCCTTCATCAAGCCGATGTTGCCTTCCTGGATCAAGTCCAGGAACTGCAGGCCACGGTTCGTGTACTTCTTCGCGATCGAGATCACGAGACGCAAGTTCGCCTCGGTCATTTCACGCTTTGCCTGACGCGCTTTCAGTTCGCCGGCCGCCATCTGGCGGTTGGTTTCCTTCAGGTCCTTCAGCGGCAGCACAACGCGCGCCTGCAAGTCCAGCAAACGCTGCTGCTGTTCGCGAATGGCCGGAATGTTACGCGTGAGGATCGCGCTATACGCGTGACCTTCACCGACGATCTTGTCGGCCCATTCCAGATCCGTTTCGCTGCCCGGGAAACGCGCGATGAATTCCGCACGCGGCATGCCGCACTTGTCGACCACCGTATGCAGAATCTGACGCTCGACCTGACGCACTTCGTCCACTTGCGCACGCAACGTGTCGCACAGACGCTCGACGGTACGCGCGGTAAAGCGGATCGTCATCAGCTCGTTCTGGATCGTTTCCTGCGCCTTCAGATACGACTTGGACTTGTAGCCTTCCTTCTCGAACGCACGACGCATCTTGTCGAACCATTCGCTGATCATGGCGAACTTCTCGAGGGACGCACGCTTGAGCGCTTCCATCTGCGCAGCGTTGGCCGTGGCTTGCGCCGCGCCGTCGTCTTCTTCCTCGTCGTCCGATTCCTCTTCCTCGACTTCCTCGTCTTCGCTTTCGATCGCTTCTGCTTCCTGCGCCGAGAAGCCGTCTGCATCTTCCGCGTTGGCGTCGATCAGGCCGTCGACCAGTTCGTCGATACGGATTTCCTCGTTCGCGACGCGCTCGGCCATTGCCAGAATGTCGGCGATCGTGGTCGGGCACGCGGAGATCGCCATCACCATGTGCTTGAGGCCGTCTTCGATCCGCTTCGCGATTTCGATTTCGCCTTCGCGCGTCAGCAGTTCGACCGTACCCATTTCACGCATGTACATGCGGACCGGGTCGGTGGTGCGGCCGAATTCGGAGTCGACGGTGGAGAGCGCGACTTCCGCTTCCTCTTCCACTTCGTCGTCTGACGAAGCAGCGGGTGCGTTGTCGTTCAACAGCAGCGTTTCAGCATCCGGCGCCTGCTCGTACACAGCCACGCCCATGTCGTTGAACGTGCTGATGATGCCTTCGATCGCCTCGGTCTCGGTGAAGTTGTCCGGGAGGTGGTCGTTGATTTCCGCGTACGTGAGGAAGCCGCGCTCCTTGCCGAGCTTGATCAACGCGCGCAGTTTGGCGCGGCGCTCTTCGAGTTCCTCGACGGTGCCAGGCTGCGACGACGCGAACGCGTCCTTCAGCAGCGCTTTTTCCTTTGCACGACGATCGCGAGCCTTGACCTTTTCCACCTTGCCGGGAACGGCCGCAGGGGTTTCTTCGCTTTGGGTTGCGTCGTCGTCGACGGGTGTTTCGTTAAGCTTTTTCGTCATGGAGTTCGTCGTACCGGCTGTAGTCTCGACTCGCGGCTGTTGGACAACAGCCGGTTGAACCGTGGATACTGGAGTCTCACGCTCTACCGCATCGTCCTGCGCGGCAGGCGCTTCCCTTGCGCTTCTGACACCCGGCCGTTTTGCGGCCGGTGGTGGTACAGCTTTCGCCGCCCTGACCGGCTCCGCTCGCGCAGCGGAAGTGGTCGAGGGTTTCTTCCCGGCAGCAGGTGTGACGCTTGCGGCAGACGTTTTTCTGGGGGAAGAAGCTAACTTGGCCTCGGTGACCTTTCTGGTCGGCTCATTCGAACCTGTGCCCGTTGCTTTTTTTCCGCCTGGTGTCTTTGCCATCGCAATCGCCTTTTCGCCTTTGCTAGGAAAACCATTGAAAAAACAAACCGCTAGAAACCTTTTATTATAGCACTCAGCTTTCTGCCATCCCGCTTACAGCCCGAGCTGCCGCTTCATCTCAGCCCGCTTCTGATTCAGGCCCGTCAGCTCCGCAAACTCCTCCGGCGTGTGCCGGGATTGCCGCGAAAGCTGCTCGAGGCGATCGCAGTAAGCGTCGTATCGCATCTTCAGAATCGCCGCTTTCAGTTCCTCTCCGACGATCCGTTCCTGCTCGCGCCGTTCCTCGATGACGGTCGCATCCTCCGGGTCCTTCAGCAGCAAATCCCGGACGTTTTCATCATAGTCTAGAATTTTGCGAAAGATTTCCTCGAAAGTTGGGGCATTTGCGCCGTTTCGCAATAGGTCGGACAGCAACTGAAACTCCGCCGAATCGCCCAGCGCACGCGCATGCGTCGTCACTTCTTCGAACAGTTCGCCGTGCCGCGTGACGCTCAGAAGCGCCTGTTCGGCTTCCTCGTCGAGCACCGCCACCGTCCGCGGATACATCACCAGATTGCGCAGCGTTTTTTCTTCGATCCCGGTCACACTGCGCCGATCCTTGCGGGCTGGCGCCGATCGGGCGGCCGCCGCGATCCGGGCGTCGACTTCGCATAAAGCGGCGACTTCCTCGAACGGCACGTCGAGCCGGTCGGCAAACATATGCATGATCTGCGCGCGCAACGCATTGGCCGGCAGCTGCTGCAGCAGCGGCTTCGCGTCGAACAGCGCGCGGGCGCGGCCTTCCGGCTGGTCCAGCTCCTTGCCGGTCAGCACCTCATTTAGCATGAACTGCGACAGCGGCATGGCGCGCTCGACCTGCTCAGCGAACGCTTCCGTGCCGAATTCACGCACGTAGCTGTCCGGATCGTGCTCGGACGGCAAAAACAGGAACCGGATGGTCCGGTTGTCCGCCGCGTGCGGCAGGCAGGCGTCCAGCGCCCGGCGCGCGGCGCGGCGCCCCGCCGAATCGCCGTCGAAGCTGAAGATGACCGTATCGGTCTGGCGCATCAGTTTCTGCACATGAATCGGCGTGCAGGCCGTGCCAAGCGTGGCGACCGCGTTCTGGAACCCCAATTGGGCCAGCGCGACCACGTCCATATAGCCTTCGACCACCAGCACGTAATGCTGTTCGCGAATCGCCAAACGGGCCTCAAACAGCCCGTACAGCTCGCTGCCTTTGTTAAATAGAGGCGTTTCCGGCGAATTCAAATACTTGGGTTCGCCGCCGTCCAGCACGCGTCCACCGAAGCCGATCACCTGCCCTTTCACATTGCGTATCGGGAACATGATCCGCTCGCGAAAGCGGTCGTAGCGGCGGTTCTGGCCTTGCGCGTCCGACTTTTCGCTGACGATCACAAGACCCGATTCGACCAGCGAATCGTCCCGATAATTGGGGAATGCGGGTTCGAGGTTCTGCCAGCCGTCCGGTGCATAGCCGAGGCCGAAACGGGCGGCGATCTCGCCGGTCAGGCCGCGTTTCTTCAGGTACTGGATCGCGACCGGCGCGCCGCGCAGCTGCTTGCGGTAGAAATCGCAGGCAGTCTGCATGACATCGGACAGCGCCGTGGTCACCGCCTTGGACGCACCCGGCGAATACCCGCCGGAGCCTCCACCGCCGCCATATCCCGGCGAAGGTTCGTTCGGCACGGTCAACCCGACCGATTGCGCGAGCTCGTTGACCGCCTCTGGAAACGTGGAGCCGACATGCTCCATCAGGAAGCCGATGGCCGTACCGTGCGCGCCGCAACCGAAGCAGTGATAGAACTGCTTAGTCGGACTAACCGTAAACGAAGGGCTCTTCTCGTTGTGAAACGGGCACAGCCCCATGAAGTTCGCGCCGCCCTTTTTCAACTGCACATACCGGCCGACCACGTCGACGATATCGACGCGGTTGAGCAGGTCCTGCAGGAATGACGGTGGAATCACAGTGAATGACGCTACCTAAAAAGCTCAAGGCTGCGCACGCCGTCGAACAACGGCGCGCCCAGACCGGAAATACAGGGATTACTTCGCGAGCGCGGCTTTGACTTGCGCCGAGACAGCGGTCATGTCGGCGCGGCCGGCCAACTTCGGCTTGAGCACGCCCATCACCTTGCCCATGTCCTGCGGGCCGGCAGCGCCGGTTTGCGCAACCGCGGCCTGAACTTCTGCAACGATCTCCGCTTCGGACATCTGCGCCGGCATATAGGCGGACAGGATGGCCAGTTCGGCCTTTTCCTTGTCGGCCAGATCCGTGCGGCCAGCGGCTTCGAACTGGCTGATCGAGTCTTTGCGCTGCTTGATCATCTTGTCGATGACGGCGGTGATCGCCGCGTCGTCAAGGACGACGCGTTCGTCGACTTCGCGTTGCTTGACCGCGGCAAGCAGCAGGCGGATCGTGCCGAGACGCTCGGTCTCACGCGCCCGCATGGCCGCTTTCATGTCGTCGTTGATCTGGTCCTTGAGGCTCATCACTCACCTGAATGCGTTGAAAATTTAAAAACCGGCCGCTTACGGCACCCATGCGCCGTACCAGTACGCTGCATCCAACACAAACGCCCGCTTGGGACTGCTTCCTCAAGCGGGTTGGCGCAATTTTGCGTAGTGGATGCGACCCTGCCGGCTGGCCCGAAGGGCCGTGTTTTCCGCGATGGCACCTGCTGTGCCGTCACCGTTGGATGTCGCCGCTCCGTTCAACGGGAACCGCGGCAACGCCAGAATCAGTAGAACTTCTTTGGCAGCATCTGGCCACGCAGACGCTTGAAATGACGCTTAACCGCAGCCGCCTTCTTGCGCTTGCGCTCAGCCGTAGGCTTTTCGTAAAACTCCCGGGCGCGAAGTTCCGTTAGCAGCCCGTTTTTCTCCATCGTGCGCTTGAAGCGGCGCATGGCAACTTCAAACGGCTCGTTGTCTTTTACGTGGATGGTCGTCATTTTTCAATAACGGAACTTTGTAAAGGTTCAGGAGTATAGCAGAGCTTTCTCACAAAGCCATTGCGCCGTCAAGCCCCTAAAACGTACTCAGCCGACGCCTGGCCGGCCGCCACGCCGGAGGCCCACGCCCACTGGAAATTGTAGCCGCCGAGCCAGCCAGTCACGTCGACCGCCTCGCCGATGAAGTACAAACCCGGCGTGCGGGCGCTCATCATCGTCGCCGACGACAGGTCACGCGTATCGATGCCACCGCGCGTGACTTCAGCCTTGCGGTAGCCTTCGGTGCCGTTCGGGGTGAGCGTCCAGCGCGACAAGGCCTCACCGATGCGGCGCAGCGTCTTGTCCGGCAGATCGGCCACGCGCGCTTCGGCAGGAATCTGGTGGGTTTCCAGCCAGACGTGGGCGAGCCGTTGTGGCACCCATTCCGAGAGCAGATTGGCGATCTGGCGCTTCGTGCCGGTTTTGGCTTCCAGCAATGCGGTGGTGGCGTCCTGCTCGGGCAGCAAATTGATGTGAATCGGCTCGCCGGGCTGCCAGTAGCTCGAAATCTGCAGAACCCCCGGGCCCGACAGGCCGCGGTGCGTGAGCAGCAGATCCTCGTTGAATTCGGCACCGGTCTTCTTGTTGCCGGTCGCCAGTTGGACCTCGAGCGACACGCCGGAGAGCGCCGAGAACGGCTCCCAGTCGGCCGGAGCAAAGGTCAGCGGAACCAGCGCAGGGCGCGTGTCGATCAGCTTGTGGCCGAATTGCTTGGCGAGACGGTAGGCGAAATCAGTCGCGCCGATCTTGGGGATCGACAGGCCGCCGGTCGCCACTACGAGCGCGCGGGCCGTGATCGGACCCGAGTGGGTGTCCAGCGTGAACCGTCCTTCGGCGTCATGCCGCACCTGTTCGACCGTGAGCGGCGTGCGCCACGCGACGCGGCCCGCGTCGCACTCGTTCTTCAGCACATTGATGACCGCGTCGCTCGACTGGTCGCAGAACAGCTGCCCCTTGTGCTTCTCGTGCCACGTCACGTGATGGCGCTTAAGCAGCGCCATGAAGTCACGCGGCGTGTAGCGCGCCAGCGCCGAGCGGCAAAAATGAGGATTGGCCGACAAATAATTGGCCGGCCCGGCATACAGATTCGTGAAGTTGCACCGGCCGCCGCCGGAAATGCGGATTTTCTCCGCGAGTCGCTGCGAGTGGTCGATCAGCACCACGCGACGGCCGAGTTGCCCGGCCACGGCCGCGCACATCATGCCGGCCGCGCCCGCGCCGATCACTGCGATATCGAAGGATTCCATGGGGCCGCATTGTACCTGCGCGTCTGCGGCCGCCTGCCCGCGCTGCTATACTTTCAGGCTTGCCTTTTCACTTTTGGACGCCGGAGCGGCTTCGCTCCCGTGCCCGCTCAAACCACCCATCATGCTCGTTCTCGGCATCGAAAGCTCCTGCGACGAAACCGGTCTCGCGCTCTACGACACAGAGCGCGGCCTGCTCGCGCACGCGCTGCATTCGCAAATTGCGATGCACCGGGAATACGGTGGCGTGGTGCCGGAATTGGCGTCGCGCGACCATATCCGGCGCGCGCTGCCGCTGCTCGAAGAGGTGATGGAACGCGCCGGCACGATGCGCGGCGACATCGACGCGATCGCCTATACGCAAGGCCCCGGCCTCGCGGGCGCGCTGCTGGTCGGCGCGAGCGTGGCGAATTCGCTGGCCATGGCGTGGGACAAGCCGACCATCGGCATTCATCACCTCGAAGGGCATTTGCTGTCGCCGTTGCTGGTGGACGAGCCGCCGCCGTTTCCGTTCGTCGCGCTGCTGGTGTCGGGTGGCCATACGCAGCTGATGCGCGTCACGGATGTGGGTGTCTACGAGACGCTCGGCGAAACGCTGGACGACGCCGCCGGGGAAGCTTTCGACAAAACCGCCAAGCTGCTGGGCCTCGGTTATCCGGGCGGCCCGGAAGTGTCGCGGATGGCGGAATTCGGTACGCCCGGCGCAGTGGTCCTGCCGCGTCCCATGCTGCATTCCGGCGACCTCGATTTCAGCTTCAGCGGCCTGAAGACCGCTGTCCTCACGCACGCGAAGAAGCTCGGCGGCGCGAATATCTGCGAGCAGGCAAAAGCGGATCTGGCGCGCGGTTTCGTCGACGCAGCCGTGGAAGTGCTGGCGGCGAAATCGCTGGCCGCGCTCAAACGGACCAAGCTTAATCGGCTGGTGGTGGCAGGCGGTGTCGGCGCGAACCGGCAACTGCGCGAAGCGCTTTCCGCCGCGGCGAAGAAGCGCAATTTCTTTGTGCACTACCCGGACTTATCGCTGTGTACGGACAACGGCGCGATGATCGCGTTGGCCGGCGCATTGCGATTGCAACGCTGGCCCGATCAATCGGGCAAAGACTACGCATTCACCGTGAAGCCGCGCTGGGATTTGACTTCCCTCGCACGCTGAACCCGCAACGAGGCCGCGACGCCCTTCGCATACCGGGCCACACGCTGACAATGGCAACCCCATAGAAAAAGCCGCTTCGAAAGCGGCTTTTTCTATTTGCGGCAAGCAAGGAGGCAGAGCGTGATCACGCCACCCGCTTATCCCGCTCGATCACGGCATACGCGCTGTGATTGTGAATCGATTCGAAGTTCTCAGCTTCGAGCACATAAGCAACGATGCGCTCGTCCGCATTCAGACGTTGCGCGACATCGCGCACCAGGTCTTCGACGAATTTCGGATTTTCATAGGCACGTTCGGTGACGAATTTCTCGTCCGGACGCTTGAGCAAGCCCCACAGTTCGCACGAGGCCTCTTCTTCGGCGATACGAACCAGCTCTTCCACCGCCACGTCGCCCGCCAGCTCCGCGTTGATCGTGACATGCGAGCGCTGGTTGTGCGCGCCGTACTGCGAAATCTTCTTCGAGCATGGGCACAGGCTCGTGACCGGCACCAGCACCTTCAGGAACAGACGCGTCGCGCCGTTGCGGGTCTCGCCCGTCAACGTCACTTCGTAGTCGAGCAGACTTTGCACGCCCGACACCGGCGCGGTCTTATTCACGAAGTACGGGAACGACACTTCGATGCGGCCCGCCTCGGCCTCGAGCTTTTCCAGCATCGCGGCGAGCATGGTGCGGAACGTGGCCGCCTCGAGCGGCGCCTTGTTCTCTTCGAGCAGCGCAACGAAGCGCGACATGTGCGTGCCCTTCTGATCGGCGGGCAGATGCACGTCGAGATTCCACGTGCCCACAGAAGGCTGCGCTTCGCCGCTTTGCGTGCGCACTGTCAACGGATGGCGCACTGCCTTGACGCCGACTCGTTGAATCGGAATCTGACGCGTATCGGGCGTGCTCTGCACGTCGGGCATCACAAAGGCGGGATTCATCTGGTTCATATTCTTGTCCTTTCAGGAAACGCTGGGCCGTCCCATGTTTTCCGCTCCGCGGGAAGTCCCCCACACCAAAGGAAGCCCCTTCAAGGATTGGAGGATCTCCCCATTGGCGGGTGTCGCAAAGCGACACGTTTGAGGGCACTCAGCGGCCGTGCGCATCAAGTCGCGCAATGGCAAACGCCGGCCCCTGCCGGCGTTGGATGATGGACCCGAAGGTCCATCGACTCAAGTTGGAGATTGCTATGGCCGCTATAGCCGCGGCGTAGCGCACGGCAGTGCAGCTGAACGACTCAGCCATTCCACGCCGCTAAGTGCCGCAATCAAGCGACGCGCTTCACCGAGGATTGGCCAGCGACCGCGCCGCTGGAAAGAAAGCGTTCGCGAATCGACTTGGCGATGCCCGCTGCGTCCAGACCGCAGGCCGCGAGCAACTTGGCCGGATCCCCATGATCGATGAAGCGATCCGGAAGGCCCAATTGTAGTACGGGCCGGATAACCCCACTCTCAAGCAGGGCTTCGACACACGCCGATCCCGCGCCGCCCATCACGCAGCCTTCTTCGACCGTAACGATCGCATCGTGCGTTTCGGCCAGCTGACGGACCAGTTCGGCGTCCAGCGGCTTCACGAAGCGCATGTTCGCCACCGTGGCGTCCAGTTGCTCAGCGGCCGCCAGCGAAGGCGCAACCATCGTGCCGAATGCCAGAATCGCAATCCGCTTGCCGGCCGGTTGCGACGTTTCGCGACGGATCTCGCCCTTGCCGAGCGGCAGCGCCGTCATTTGCTTGACCGTTGCCACGCCCGTGCCGGCGCCGCGCGGATAGCGCACTGCCGTCGGGTTCGGCTGCTGCAATGCCGTGTAGAGCATCTGACGGCATTCGTTTTCGTCCGACGCAGCCATCACCGTCATGTTCGGGATGCAGCGCATGAACGCCAGATCGTAGGCGCCCGCGTGCGTGGCGCCGTCCGCGCCGACCAGACCCGCACGGTCGATAGCGAACACCACCGGCAGGTTCTGCAGCGCGACGTCGTGGATCAGCTGGTCATAAGCACGTTGCAGGAAGGTCGAGTAAATCGCGACCACTGGCTTCATGCCGTCGGCAGCCAGGCCGCCGGCGAACGTCACTGCGTGCTGCTCGGCGATGCCGACGTCGAAGTAACGATCCGGGAAGCGCTTCTCGAACTCGACCATGCCCGAGCCTTCACGCATTGCCGGCGTAATGCCGACCACGCGCGCGTCCAGCTCGGCCGCGTCGCACAGCCATTCGCCAAACACCTGCGTGTACGTCTTTTTCGACGGCGTGGTGGCGGGCTTGATGCCCTCAGCCGGATTGAACTTGCCCGGGCCGTGATACAGCACCGGATCGGCCTCAGCCAGCTTGTAGCCCTGGCCCTTCTTCGTGACCACGTGCAGGAATTGCGGACCGCGCAGTTCCTTGATGTTCTGCAGCGTCGGGATCAGCGAATCGAGGTCGTGACCGTCGATCGGGCCGATGTAGTTGAAACCGAACTCTTCGAACAGCGTGGCCGGCACGATCATGCCCTTCGCGTGCTCTTCGAGCTTGCGGGCCAGGTCGAGCATAGGCGGCGCGACACGCAGCACACGTTCGACGCCCGCACGCGCGGCGGCGTAGAAGCGGCCCGACATCAGGCGCGCCAGATGGCGATTCAGCGCGCCGACCGGCGGCGAAATCGACATATCGTTATCGTTCAGGATGACCAGCAGCGGCACGTCGTCTTCGACGCCGGCGTTGTTCATCGCCTCGAAGGCCATGCCGGCCGTCATCGCGCCGTCGCCGATCACGGCGATGCCCATGCGATTATCGCCCTGCAGCTTGCTGGCAACGGCCATGCCGAGCGCGGCCGAGATCGACGTGCTGGAGTGTGCGGTGCCGAAGGTGTCGTATTCCGACTCGTCGCGCTTCGGGAAGCCCGAGATGCCGCCGAGCTGACGCAGCGTGTGCATCTTGTCGCGGCGGCCCGTGAGGATCTTGTGCGGGTAGGTTTGATGGCCGACATCCCACACGATCCGGTCGCGCGGCGTGTCGAACACATAGTGCAGAGCAATGGTCAACTCGACCGTGCCGAGGTTGGACGAAAGATGGCCGCCCGTCTGCGATACGCTGTCGAGCACGAAGGCACGCAACTCGTCGGCAAGCGGTTGCAATTGGCGGCGATCGAGGCGGCGCAAGGCTGCCGGGTCGTCGATAGTTTTCAGCAAGTCGTACATCGTCGTTCCATTGTAGGAAAACTTACGCGCCCGCACTTCATACATGCACCCCGTAGCAAAGGTGCGCGGCGGCGGGCTTTCGCGTTCAGCTGACCCGGTTCACCACCAGGTCGGCCAATTCGGCAAGACGCTGCGCGCGCGCACCAAACGGCGCAATCGCAGCGTGGGCGTCGCTGCGCAGTTGCGCTGCGAGCGCACGCGACGCATCTAGCCCAATAATCGACACGTAGGTCGGCTTGCCGTCCTTCGCGTCTTTACCTGCTGTCTTACCAAGCGTTGCGGAATCGGTCGTGACGTCGAGAATATCGTCGACGACCTGAAACGCGAGGCCTACGGCGGCCGCATATGCGTCAAGCGAACGCATGGCGTCCGCATTCGGCGTTTCGCCCGCCAGCGCGCCCATGCGCACCGCGGCACGCAACAAGGCGCCGGTTTTCATCCGGTGCATGGTTTCGAGTTGCGGGCGCGTCAGCGTATGGCCGACGCTCGCGAGATCGATAGCCTGGCCGCCGCACATGCCGACCGAGCCGCTCGCCAGGGCCAGTTCACGCACCAGCGCGGCCTGCTGCGCCGGCGCCAGCACGTCCGACGTCAGCGCAACGAACGCCTGCGCTTGCAGCGCGTCGCCGACCAGCAGTGCCGTGGCTTCGTCATACTTGACGTGTACCGTGGGCTTGCCGCGACGCAGTGCGTCGTCGTCCATGCAGGGCATGTCGTCGTGCACGAGCGAGTACACGTGGATCATTTCCAGCGCCGCCGCGGCCGCGTCCAGGCACTCGGCGCGCGCGCCGGTCAGTTCGCCGGCCGCGTGGCACAGCAGCGGGCGCACCCGCTTGCCACCGCCCAGCACGGCGTAGCGCATGGCTTCATGCAGTTTGGCCGGCTCAGTCGCTTCCGTGGGCAGGTAGTGTTCTAGTGCCGATTCGACACGTTCGAGTACCGAGCGTGTCCATTGTTCGAATGTCATAGGTCGTCCCCGCTTTCAGTAGCGGCTGTGCCTGCGCTATTCATAGGCAGCGGCTTCAGCGTCTCGCCATCGAGCACGCGCACCTGTTGCTCGACCTTCTCGAGCTGCTGCTGGCAAAACGCGACGAGCGCCGCACCGCGCCGGTAGGCGGTGAGCGATTCCTCGAGGCTGAGATTGCCGCCTTCCATGCGCGCCACCAACCCTTCCAGCTCAGCCTGGGCGGCCTCGTAGTTCTCGGGCAACGGCGTGGTATCGACGCCTTCAGCAGGCGCGGCAGCAGTATCTTTCGACGCGGTCTTCGCCATGAATAGTCGCAAAATTAAAACAAGTCGGACATTCTACGGCAAAAGCGACATTTCCGATCCCATCGCCAGCCCGCGCCCCGCCTTTGCCCTTCGCGCCCGCCTCTCAGTCTCGCAGAAAAAAAACGATTGGTCTGCGGCGAAAACCTTGAACTTCCTTGACATTTTTGACCCAAATCAGGCACTTAAGCGCCCCGAGGAGGGGGAATCGGGTATAATCGCGGGCTCCCTAAATCGAATCTATCGATGGTTGGGTTGTTCACTGCTTTCACGTCTTCACGGGAGTGGGAATGTCCAATCTGAGCAATGCATTGCAGTTGCGGTCTGTCCACAGCCAGCTGCCAGTCACGGCTTACTTTGACGAAGCGCTTCTAACGCGCGAAATCGACACCCTTTTCAAGAAAGGTCCTCGCTACATCGGCCACGATCTCATGGTGCCCGAAGCGGGAAATTATTTTGCTCTGCCCAGCGAGAGCGAAGGGCGTGTGCTCGTCCGTAACCAGCAGTCGCAAGTCGAACTGCTGTCGAACGTGTGCCGCCACCGGCAAGCCATCATGCTCAACGGCCGCGGCCAGGCGGAGAACATCGTCTGCCCCCTGCATCGTTGGACGTACGACCTGAATGGCCAGCTCCTCGGTGCACCTCATTTTGCGGATAACCCCTGCCTGAATCTCGGCGCCACGCCGCTGCAGAACTGGCAAGGCCTGCTGTTCGAAGCACAGGGGCGCGACGTCGCGCGGGATCTGGCGCGCCTCGGCACCAAACAACACTTCGATTTTTCGGGCTTCATGTTCGATCACGTCGAAGTGCACGAGTGCAATTACAACTGGAAGACCTTCATCGAGGTCTATCTGGAGGACTACCACGTCGCGCCGTTCCATCCGGGCCTCGGCAGCTTCGTCAATTGCGACGATCTGACGTGGGAATTCGGCGAGTGGTACAGCGTGCAGACGGTCGGCGTCCACAAGGATCTGGAGCAGCCGGGCAGCCCGACGTACCGCAAATGGCACGACGAGGTGCTGCGCTTCCGCGGCGGCAATCCGCCCGATTTCGGCGCGATCTGGATGGTGTACTACCCCGGCATCATGATCGAGTGGTATCCGCACGTGCTGGTCGTGTCGTGGCTGATTCCGCGTGGTCCGCAGAAAACCACCAATGTGGTGGAGTTCTATTATCCTGAGGAAATCGCGCTGTTCGAACGCGAGTTCGTTGAAGCCGAGCGCGCCGCCTATATGGAAACGGCCCGCGAAGACGACGAGATCGCCGAACGCATGGACGCCGGCCGCCGCGCGCTGATGGAACGCGGCGAATCGCAGGTCGGCCCGTATCAGAGCCCGATGGAAGATGGCATGCAGCACTTCCACGAGTTCCTGCGGCGTGAACTCGGCGCGATCTGATTCGCGCGGTCCGCATCAAAACATGGAAGACGGGCTTCGGCCCGTCTTTTTTTGTTTAGACTATCAGTATCGTTCGGCCATTCGCTAACGGCCTCAAGCCGCCCGCGTGAGCGCCGCAACCATCTTGCATGGGACTGGAGACGTCATGCCCCACACTCACTACACCACACTCATTTCCGCGACAAACCTCGCGGAACGGCTGGCCGCCGCGCCGGGCAGCGTGTTCGTCATCGATTGCCGTTTCGATCTGGCGGACACCGAGGCAGGCGAAAAAGCCTATCTGGCCGGGCATTTGCCGGGCGCGCATTATCTGAACCTCGATCGCGATCTGTCGGGGCCGAAGAACGGCCACAATGGTCGCCATCCGTTGCCGGATCGTGCACGGCTGGTGGAGACGCTGGAGTCGCGCGGGCTCAAGCAGGGTCAGCAAGTGGTCGCGTATGACGCGCAAGGTGGCATGTACGCCGCGCGCGCATGGTGGCTGCTGCGCTGGCTCGGTCACGATGCGGTGGCGCTGCTCGACGGCGGACTGCAAGCCTGGGAAGCGGCCGGTAAGCCGCTGACGCAGGACGCTCCGGCACAAAACACCGGCGACTTCAAAGCGGGTGCGCCACTTTCGGTAACTGTCGACGCGCAGACCGTCGAGCGCAACCTCGGTACGAAAGAACGCGTCGTGGTCGATGCGCGTGCGAACGATCGCTATCGCGGTGAAAACGAAACGCTGGATCGCGTCGGCGGCCATATTCCTGGCGCACTCAACCGGTTCTTCAAGGACAACCTCACCGCCGACGGCCGCTACAAGCCGGCGCACACGCTGCGTGAGGAATTCCATGCGTTGCTGGGCGACACGTCGCCGGAACACGTCGTGCTGCAATGCGGCTCGGGCGTAACGGCGTGCGTGAACGCGCTCGCGATGGAGATTGCCGGCATGCATGGCGCGGCGCTGTACGCGGGATCGTGGAGCGAATGGAGTTCTGATCCGAAGCGGCCGGTTGCAACGGGCCCGAATCCTTAAGCAGCCCGTCAAGCAGGACGATTAGTATTAGGCCGTGGCCGCTGGAAAGCGGCCACGGCCTTTTTGCATCCTTCTAGCCGAGCGCATCGGCACGCCGTTATGGCGCGTCAACTGACGGTATCGAACTGGCGCCCTCAGGCGACTCCGTGCTGCTTGAACCACACCAGCGCCCGGCGCCAGCCATCCTCGGCATCGGCTTTCTTGTAACTCGGCCGGTAATCCGCGAAGAACGCGTGGCCCGCGTCGTCGTACACGACGAATTGCGAGCCGCGCCCCGCCTGAGGGCCCTGCGCGATGGCCTGTTTCATCTGTTCGAGCGTGTCTTGCGGAATGCTTTGATCTTGCAAGCCGTACAGACCCAGAACCGGCGCGTGCAACTGCGCCACTTCATCGAGCGGATTGGACGGGGTCATCGCGGTTTTCTGGCCTGTTACGCGGCCGTACCAAGCCACGCCCGCCTTCAGCCGCGGATTGTGTTCGGCATATAGCCACGCAATCCGCCCGCCCCAGCAGAAGCCGTTCACACCCAGCCGGTTCAGATCGCCGCCGTGTTCGCCCGCCCAGGCGACAGTTGCGTCGAGATCGCCCAGGACCTGGTCGTCCGGCACCTTGCTGACCAGTTGCTCGTTGAGTTGCTGCATGCTCGTGTAAACAGTCGGATCGCCCTGCCGCTCGTACAGGTTCGGCGCGATCGCCAGATAACCCTGTTTGGCGAAACGCCGGCACACGTCGGCGATATGCTCGTGCACGCCGAAAATCTCATGCACGACGATAATCACCGGCAAGTGCGTCTTGCCCTTGGGCTGCGCGCGATACGCCGGCACCAGCGTGTCGCCGGAACGCACCGCGATCTCGCCGGCTTCAAGACCGTCGCTATCGGTACGGATGGTTTGCGCCGACACTGGCATCACGGCCGCGGCGAAACCGGTGCCGAGCGCGGCTTTAATGAAGGTGCGTCGATTGAAGGGAACGTGCGGGACCAGGCTGTCGATATCGGGTTTCAGCATGCGGCGCTCCTCGTGTGAAGGTTGGAGGCAACAGGATACGCTTCACCCGCATCCTGTTGCAGATGCAACCTTCTCGAGCGCAGTCAGCTTTCAGTGCAGCTTGACCCGCGGCAGCGTGGTACGCCGCAACCAGTGCGCGAAGGTGTCGAGCACCATCCGCGCGTAGCCGTGCAGCGCCGCGATATGCAGCCGGTACAGTGACATGTACATGAAGCGCGCGAACAGCCCTTCAATCAGCATATTGCCGCCGATCACGCCGCCCATCAGATTGCCGACCGCACTGAAGTGCCCGAGCGACACCAGCGAGCCGAAGTCGCGATAGGTAAACTCAGGCAGCGGCTTATTCTCGAGCCGTGCCGCAAGCGCCTTCAACAGGAAGCTCGCCTGCTGGTGAGCCGCTTGCGCACGCGGCGGCACGTTGCGTTCGTTGCCCGGCCATGGGCAAGCCGCACAATCGCCGAGCGCGAAGATGTTGTCGTCGACTTCGGTTTGCAGCGTGCGGCGCACGATGAGTTGCCCCAGACGATTGACCGGCAGGCCGTCGAGTTCGCTCAGGATGGCGGGCGCCTTGATGCCTGCCGCCCATACCGTCAGATCGGCGCGCACAGTTTTGCCGCTGGCCGTGCGGATCATGCCCGGAGCGACCTCGGCCACGGTCTCGCCGATCATCAGTTTTACGCCGAGCTTGGTGAGCAATTCGGCGGTGGCCGTCGATACACGCTCCTGCAAGGCCGGCAAAATGCGCGGTCCCGCCTCGATCAGCACGATGCCGACGTCGTGCCGCGGATCGAGCTTATGCAAACCGTACGCAGACAATACCTGGGCCGTATTGCGCAACTCAGCCGAGAGTTCGACGCCCGTCGCACCGCCGCCGACGATCGCCACCTGGATGCGCGGCTCAGTAGAGGTCGACGACGTGCCCGGGCCCGATTCGACCGGTTCATGCACCTGGTGTTCCGCGCGCATACAGGCCGCGATAAGGCGTTTGCGGAAGCGCTCCGCCTGGCTGACTGTGTCGAGCGCGAGAGAGAACTCCGACGCGCCTTTCACGCCGAAGAACGCCGTGGTGCTGCCAATCGCGATGATCAGCGTGTCGTATTCGAGTTCGCGCGCGGGCAGCAATTCGGCGCCGTCGTCGTCGAGCACGGTACCGAGCGTGAGGCGCTTGTTCGCGCGGTCCAGACCGGTCAGATCGCCCTGCTGGAACTCAAAGCCGTGCCAGCGCGCCTGCGCCGCATATTCGAGTTCCTGGGTGAACGGGTCCATGCTGCCGGCTGCCACTTCATGCAGCAGCGGCTTCCAGATATGGGTTGGATTACGGTCGACGAGCGTCACTTGCGCGTGCACGCCGCCCTTGTTCTTGTGGGGTGCATAGCGGTCGCCCAGGCGCGTCGCCAGTTCCAGTCCCCCCGCACCCCCGCCAACGACGATAAAACGATGCATTGAACTCTCCGTATTTGCCGATGGGTTATGCGTCGCGACGGCGCGCTTGCAGCATGAAACGCGCGCAGTCTATCTTGGCGATTGTCCGCGAGCGGCACGGGTTGTCACAAGCCATCAATACGCATATGTGACATGCGCGCGACGATATCGCCTATCGCGCGCGCCGTCACATGCACGTCAATGCGCTTCTTCCCAGTTCAGGCCGGCGCCCACTTCGGCGACCAGCGGCACTTTCAGCGCGGCGACACCGCACATCAGTTCCGGCAAGCGCTTACGTACATCGGACAATTCCGCGTCCGGCACTTCGAGGATCAGTTCGTCGTGCACCTGCATGATCATGCGCGTTCCGACCTTCGATTCTTCGATCCACTTCTGCACCGCGATCATCGACAGTTTGATCAGGTCGGCGGCCGTGCCTTGCATCGGTGCGTTAATGGCCGCGCGCTCTGCGGCCTGACGGCGTGGGCCGTTGCCGCCGTTGATCTCCGGCAGCCACAGGCGGCGGCCGAACGCCGTCTCCACATAGCCCTTGGACTTCGCGCTCAGACGTGTTTCGTCCATGTAACGCGCGACGCCCGGATAACGCGCGAAGTAACGGTCGATATACAGCTTGGCCGCGTCACGCGTAATGCCGAGGTTCGCGGCGAGACCGAACGCGCTCATGCCGTAGATCAGTCCGAAGTTGATGACCTTCGCTACGCGCCGTTGATCGTTCGACACTTCGAGCGGCGTCACGCTGAAAATCTCCGCGGCAGTGGCGCGGTGAATGTCTTCGCCCTGCGAGAACGCACGCAGCAGGGATTCGTCGCCGGAAATGTGCGCCATGATGCGCAATTCGATCTGCGAGTAGTCGGCGGAGACGAGTTTGTGGCCCGGCGGCGCGATAAACGCCTCGCGGATACGACGCCCTTCGCCGGTGCGCACGGGGATGTTCTGCAGGTTCGGATCGTTCGACGCCAGCCGGCCCGTGACCGCCACCGCCTGCGCATAGTTCGTATGCACACGATCGGTCTCGGCGTTGACCATGCGCGGCAGCTTGTCCGTGTAGGTCGATTTCAGCTTCGACAAACCGCGGTGTTCAAGCAGGATCTTCGGCAGCGGATAGTCTTCAGCGAGCTTTTGCAGCACTTCTTCGTCGGTGGACGGCGCGCCGCTCGGGGTCTTCTTGACCACCGGCAATTCGAGCTTCTCGAAGAAGATCTGGCCGATCTGCTTCGGTGAGCCAAGATTGAATTCGCCACCGGCCAGCACGTACGCTTCGCTTTCCAGCTGAATCAGACGCGTGGCGATTTCACTGCTTTGCGCGCGCAGCTTTTCGGCGTCGATCAGCACGCCGGTGCGCTCCATCTTGCGCAAAACGCGCGAGGTCGGCACTTCGATGTCGCGATACACGTAGTCGAGGGTCTTCTCCGCGGCCACTTGCGGATACAAGGCCTGATGCAGACGCAAGGTGATGTCGGCGTCTTCCGCCGCGTATTCGGCGGCCGTTTCCAGCGCGACTTCGTCGAAGCCGATCTGCGACGCGCCCTTGCCCGCCACCTCTTCATACTTGATCGTCTTGATGCCGAGATGGCGCAGCGCGAGGCTGTCCATGTCATGCGTACGGTGCGATTCGAGCACGTACGATTCCAGCAGCGTGTCGTGTTCGACGCCGCGCATTTCGATGCCGTAGTTCGCCAGCACCTGTTCGTCGTACTTCATGTGCTGGCCGACCTTCTTGTGGTCGGCGCTTTCCAGCCACGGCTTGAGCTTCGCGAGAACTTCGTCGCGCGGCAGTTGCACGGGTGCGTCCGGACCGCGATGCGCGACCGGCACATAAGCGGCATAACCAGGCTCGACCGAAAACGACAAGCCCACGATTTGCGCGGTCATCGGGTCGAGCGAGGTGGTTTCGGTATCGAATGCGGTCAACTCAGCGGCGTTGATCTTCTCAAGCCACGCGTCGAGCTGCTCCCAGGTCTGCACGGTGTCGTAGTGACGTTCGTGATCCACGGTGAGCGCCGGCGGCACATCGGTCTCGGGACCTTCCACGACTTCGGCGACTTCCACCTCACGCAGCCAGGTCTTGAAGCCGTTGCGCGTGAACACGTCGCGCAGTTCTTCGCGCGATTCCGGCCGGCTTTCCAGGCTTTCTTCGATCGACACGATATGGCCGGTCAGATCGCATTGGCGCTCAACGGTGACGAGTTTCTTCGCCATCGGCAGAAAATCGAGCGCACGCCGCAGATTGTCTCCTACCGCACCTTTGATCTCGTCCGCATGTGCGACGATGCCGTCGAGGGTTTCGTACTGCGTCAGCCATTTGATCGCCGTTTTCGGCCCGCATTTTTCGACGCCGGGCACGTTGTCGACGGTATCGCCGATCAACGACAGGTAGTCGATGATGCGTTCCGGCGGCACGCCGAATTTGGCGATCACGCCTTCGCGGTCGAGCTTCTCATTAGTCATCGTATTGATGAGGGTGACATGATCCGACACGAGCTGCGCCAGATCCTTGTCCCCAGTCGACACGATCACATTCATGCCGCGCTTTTCCGCCTCGGTGCTGAGCGTGCCGATCACGTCGTCAGCTTCGACGCCTTCAATCATCAGAAGCGGCCAGCCGAGCGCGCGCACGGCGACGTGAATCGGCTCGATCTGCCGCGCGAGATCCTCGGGCATCGACGGACGGTTCGCCTTATAGTCGGCATACCAGTCGTCGCGAAACGTTTTGCCCTTGGCGTCGAACACGCACGCGCTATACTCTGCAGTAACTTCCTTGCGCATGCGCCGCAGCATGTTGATCATCCCATAGAGCGCACCCGTCGGGCCACCCTCGGGTCCGCGCAGATCAGGCATCGCATGGTAGGCCCGGTACAGATAACTCGAACCGTCGACCAATAGCAGGGTCTTACCTTCAAGGCTTCGTTCTTCAGGCATTATGACTAAGAGAAAAGTGATTCCGAGTCTGCGATCACTCGCAGATCAAGAGCGCGCTACGGCTAAGAAGGCCCGCGCATCGTGGCAGATGTTCACGATTATGGCAGAGTTTATCGAGGCGACCGAGTACCTCTCGGAGATTCGTCCGGCTGTCAGCATCTATGGTTCAGCGCGCCTGAAACCGAACTCGCCGTATTACAAACTCGCCACGCAAATCGCGCGCAAGCTGTCGGACGCCGGCTTCGCGGTCATCTCGGGCGGCGGCCCCGGCATCATGGAGGCGGCCAACAAGGGCGCCCATGCAGGCAAAGCCCCTTCGGTCGGCCTGAACATCGAACTGCCGCACGAGCAATCGGGCAATCAATGGCAGGACATCTCGCTGCGCTTCCGCCATTTCTTCACGCGCAAGGTCACGTTCGTGAAGAACTCGGATGCGGTGATCGTCATGCCGGGCGGTTTCGGCACGCTGGATGAGCTCGCCGAAGTCCTCACGCTGATTCAAACCAAGAAGTCGCGCCACGTGCCGATCATTCTGGTGGGCGGCGAGTTCTGGGAAGGCCTGCTTGCGTGGTTCAAGAACTCGCTCACGCCGATGGGCCTGATCAATCCGACGGATATGGACTTGATGCAGGTGATCGACGATCCGGACCAGGTGCTCGAAGCCGTGTTGAAGTTCTATGAAGACCGCGAAGAAGCCGAACCGCATCCGGCCAAGTCGGATGAAGACCGGATGTTCTATCTGTGATGCTGGAGCTTCGCGCCTCGTGCGCGAAGTCGGCTTGCTGATGTTCAATGCGTCATTGAACAGAGCAACGCACGCGGGTTCTAGCGAGCGGCCTCCAGGTCGCTCGCTTCCACTACATCGGTCTGATCGCCCTGCGCTTGCAGCCATTCGCAGAACTGCGCCACTAGCGGCGCCTGCGCGACCTCCCGCCTCGCCACCCACCAATAGCCGCGCGCATCGAGACGCGGACCGGCCAACGGCACGACGAGCCGTCCCGATGCCAGCTCATCCGCCAGCAAAGGCAACGGGCCGAGCGCCACGCCGAGTCCATCCACCGCGGCCTGCAAGGCCAGATAGAAGTGATCGAACGACTGCTTCTTCCGGCATGTCGCCGTGGCCCCTGCCGCCGATAACCAGTTGCTCCACGCATCGGGCCGCGTGTCTGAATGCAACAGCACGTGCTTCGCGAGATCGTCAGCCACCTTGATCGGCGAGCGTTGCAGGAGCGCGGGACTGCACACCGGGAGCTCGCTCTCGCCAAGAAAATGGCCGCTCACACAGTTCGGCCAATGCGCCGGCCCGCGCCGCACGGCGACGTCGAAGCCGTCCAGCGTTTCGACCGGTGCGTTTGAAGTCGATAGGCGCAATTCCACATTCGGCACCTTGCGCTGGAATTGATGAAGCCGCGGCAACAGCCACTTCATTGCGAAGGTCGGCAGCGCATTCACCCTTAAAACGTGAACGACGCCCGTATCGCGCAGTTGATCCGTAGCCAGCGCGATGCTGTCGAACGCGGCCTGGACGGTGCCCAGATAGCGGCGGCCGTCGTCGGTCAGACGCACGCGCTTGCCGCGGCGATGAAACACCTGCACACCGAGCCATGTTTCGAAAGCCGCGACTTGCCGGCTAATTGCACCGTGCGTCACATGCAATTCGTTCGCAGCGGCGGTGAAACTTTCATGCCGTGCGGCCGCTTCGAAGGCGCGCAGCGCCGGAAAGGGGGGAAGATTACGAGCCATGCTTGTGATTCTAGATCACAAGGGTGCGCTCAAAAATCGTTTTGCCCAGCGCCGGTTCGGCGCTAACCTCCAGAGCTTGAACTGGAAGCCTAGCCATATGGATCACGATCTCACCTCAACCACGGCCGACCGGCCGCCCACGCCCACATTGCGGGAAATTTTTAGCGGCTTTCTCGGCCTCGGGCTGATCTCATTCGGCGGCGCATTGCCGCTGGCGCGGCGCGCCGTGGTCGAGCAACGGCGCTGGCTGACCGGCGCGGAATTCACCGACTTGCTGGGCCTGTGCCAATTCCTGCCGGGCGGCAATGTGATCAATCTTTCGGTGGCGATCGGGATGCGCTTTCGCGGCGTGCCGGGCGCGCTGGCAGGTTTGCTCGGCTTGATCGCGGGGCCTTCGCTGGTGGTGATCGGCCTTGGCGTGCTGTACGAACACACGCAAAACGACCCGCACGTTCGCCATCTGTTTGCCGGCCTCGCCGCGGCGGCGTCCGGCCTGCTGATCTCGATGGCCGTGAAAATCCTTCTGCCATTGCGCGATAAACCGATGGCCGCGCTTATCGCGGCGCTCGGCTTCATCGCGATCGCCATCATGCGGCTGCCGCTTCTGCCCACGATGCTGGTGCTCACGCCGCTCAGCATCTACATCGCGTCGAGGGCCGCACGATGACCGACACGCTCATTTCTCTGGCCATCATTTTCAGTCAGCTTTCGTTGCTCGCGTTTGGTGGCGGCAACACGATCCTTCCGGAGATGCAGCGACAGGTGGTGGATGTGCATCACTGGATGCCGGCCAGCGAATTCAGCGCGCTGTTCGCGCTTGCGCAAGCGGCGCCGGGGCCCAATCTGATGATCGTGACGTTGGTCGGTTGGCACGTGGCGGGTTGGGCGGGGATGCTCGTGACTTCAGTGGCGAAGTTCGGACCTTCGTCGCTCGTGACAATTCTTGCGCTGCATGCGTGGGACCGGTTCAAGGACCGTCCGTGGCGGCGTTACGCGCAAATGGGACTGGTGCCGGTGACGGCCGGCATCGTCGCGGCGAGTGCGTCCCTGATCGCCGAAGCGTCGAACCCAACGGCGATCGCATGGGCAATCTGCGCATTTACCGCTGTGCTGGCGTTGAAAACGCGGATTCATCCGCTGTGGTTGCTAGCAGCGGGGAGTTTGATTGGGCTGACGGGGTTTGGGCAGTTTTGAAACGCGCGGGGGACCTGAGTAATGCAATGCATCGAGCACAGAACTGCCGCAAACATGGCGGCCCGAGAAACGCATTGACTAAGCGCAATGCGGCGTCAAAAACCCGTACGGTCAGTGTCTCGGGATTACGGAGCACAGCTATGCTTGCAGCTTATAGACTCAGCTCCTGTGCCATCCGCTTATGACCTACCATGCCATCACCGTCACGCTTGAAAACATCGATGGGATAGTCGCCGAGAAAGACAAATATGGTAGTAGAACAATCAGCACAGCCTTTAACGTAACGGTTGCAGGCAAACGCCAGTACGCTGTACAAATGCGCGGCGCGCCTCGACTTGAAAGCGGCATGGTCGTGACGGCGGTGCTGCGCGATACAGATAACTGGCAAACGCTCGTTGGATGGCTAAACCACTCCACCGGTGAGATTTGCGGCATCAATTCGCCCGAGATTTCCTTCTGGTGGTTTGTGGCTGGCATCCTAGTGTCAGCCCTGCTTTGCCTTAAATGGATACACGAGGCTCACAGCGGCAACGCCAGTGCGCGCGTCGTAGTATGGATTGTCGCGGTCGCAGCAATGAACGCTTGGACACTATTCTCCTGGCGGAGGTCGGCGAAGGTCTACAGGTTGCTGAAACCCTAAGCCTCGGTACTTACAAAGTCACGAAATCTTGAAGGAAGAATCGCTGCCATCGACTACCGCGCAATGCGGTAGTCGATGGCAGGAGAGAGAGGCCGCTTATTCGTCATTCATCTACGCCACTGCAGACCGTCGCCGGTAGTAGTCGCTTCGATCCAATCTTTCACCGCCTTGCGCCGCAATATGAGAAGCGCGCCGAGTCGGAGCCACACACAAAGGGTAATTAGTGCGATAGCCCACAATCCCAATTCTTGCAAATATGGGTGCCCGAATATAGTCCATAGAAGAAGAAAGGCCGCGATCCACTTAAGCAGGTCGTAAGCCCATCTCTTTCTCTTTATCCCATACACAAGCGCCAGCAGATTCGCCACAAGACTTACGAACACGGCCAGACAGCCTTCCCACGGCAGAGAGCCGGATTGAAGTAAGGCGATTTCTACCCAAGCCTCGCACAGGAAGGCGAGAAAGAATCCGATAAGTGAAACCCGAATGCAACGCGGCATTGCTGTCATAGCTATCTGAATTTTACGTTCTTGCAATAATCCATTCCACTAACGATATCGCTCCAACCCTGTTCAACACTCAGATATCGGCAATAGTTTTCCTTGTATTGATCTTCGTTGACTGGCGTGAAGCTACCTGGAACGGGGGTCCCCATAGGTATCAAACCGCTACCTGAAACACCCTTGTCGCTCAAACAGACGAACATCCCCTTTTGCGTCAATATTTCGTTGTAGGAGGAAAGCACGTACCCACTTCCAGTTCCGAGACTTGACCAATAAAGCGATGCACTAGCAACCGACGGAGGATTCGAGACTTGCAGCAGAGTTGTCATATAATTACCCAACCATATTTTTGTAGAGTTTATATATGGCTGAAAGGAAGATTGCAGGTCGGCAGCCAAGATGAGTCCACCAACTACTGCAGCGGCACCCGGGCCAATTTCTGCCCAAACAAGCAGCGTAACAGCGATCGTTCCAACCGCACTTATGACGGTCAGCACGTCTCCCGCCTGGACTTTTTTGTTCGGGTCTTTCCAATCTGTCGCAATTCGTATTAATGCAGACGTCGCGGCCAATCCGTTTGTCATGATACGTACTGGCTGCATCATCGGTGCCACATTTGATATTGTTGCCACGAGGTTTGTGCCATTTTGAATAACTGACAGCGAGTCATTTTGGCTATTTGCTGCGGCCATAAGCGCCTGATAAGTAGTCATCGAATTCGAACCGTTTTCGATGAATTTCAACACCATTTCCACTTTTGCCATTTTATTCAGCCTTTGACTCTGTATTCCACGGGGCAATTGAATTCACTGAGGAACTGACGGACGGTGCGATAGAAGGGCTCGACCCGACAACATAGCGATAATAGAGCTGCGTATTGCCTGTTTTTGGCCTGTACACCGTCTGAGCAATAAATGATTTTGTTTTTGTGAGCGTGACAGGCAGGACATCAATAATTTGCGAGAACCCCTTATCCGTCGCCACCTGAAGATTTGCCGCAATATCACTATTTGGGTCCTGAAAATTTATGATACGCACCCAAAATATCCATGTCCCGTCGTCGCGCCTCAATGCAGTCGCGCCGTTTGTTAAAGCATATCCGCGGAGCGGAGTGGCTGTAGTTTGGGGAGATGTGGGAGTCGCCTTTGCAATTTGAGACGTGATGCCGACAAGAGACAATGCACTTGTTCGCAAAAATAATCGTCTGGTAGTCATCGTGTTTTTATTTAGTTTGGTGGATACCACCATTTATGAATGTAGCTTTCACTACATTGAAAATGTATCGTCATCGACGATGCGATTGACATCAGACAATTCCGAAAAAACGGTTACTTCGGAGGGAGAAGCCAGGCAGATTGCGTGAAGTGCTACAGATGGTGAAGAGCACCTGGTAAGCTTTGTTGAAGGTGCGTGTACCGTGGCTTGTATGGCCGAGAAAAAGCGATGCAAGAAGGTGTGTTCAATATCGAAGACGCGTTTGGCGATTTGCGTGATCCACGTAGCCGCGCGCCGGCGTCAGGTGGTAACCCTCGATGGCAAGACGGCGCGCGACGCCCATCGCAGTGATTAGCGTGCGCTCCGTGATGCCGGCCTACGGCAATGACGTGAACGCGGTACTGGGACAGGTGTGCATGGCAAACAAAAGCAACAGGACCACAACGATTCCGGAGTTGCTCGAACCTCCAACGGGATTTCCTTCTGGGCGCCGAAAGCAGCATGGACTGGGTACTCAACATGATCTTTGGCGAAAACCACTGCCATGTGAGAGCCGCGTCTACAGCGCAGAACTTCACAATGTTGTGCCGTAACCTCATTGAAGCTGCTTAAGCGCGATACAAACACGAGCGCAGAACTGAAACTACGCCGCCCAAGGTCCGTGCCAACGGATCAGTGCGCGCCACAGCCTGATCGGCTTGTGAAGTTCATGGAATTGCCCAGACGCACTCCTCCATACGGCCGATCTGTTCGCGGTCGTATTCCGCGAAGCCGACGCATACCCCTTACTGAAACGCCACTTCCGCGAAGCTGCGCAACTTACGGCTATGCAAACGATGCAGGCCATTCATCCGCAATAACTCCATCGCCTTCACGCCGATCTGCAGATGCTGATCGACCTGCGCGCGATAGAACTGATCCGCCATGCCGGGCAGCTTCAATTCGCCATGCAAAGGCTTGTCCGACACGCATAGCAAGGTGCCGTAAGGCACGCGGAAACGGAACCCGTTGGCGGCGATCGTCGCGCTCTCCATATCGAGCGCGACCGCGCGGCTTTGCGACAGCCGCTGCACCGGCTCACGGTGATCGCGCAACTCCCAGTTGCGGTTATCCACACTCGCCACGGTGCCCGTGCGCATCACGCGCTTTAACTCGACGCCGTCCAGTTGCGTAACCTGCGCGACCGCGCGTTCCAACGCCACCTGCACTTCGGCGAGCGCTGGAATCGGCACCCACAGCGGCAAATCGTCGTCGAGCACGTGATCTTCGCGCACATAGCCGTGCGCCAGCACGTAGTCGCCCAAACGCTGCGTATTGCGCAGACCCGCGCAGTGGCCGAGCATGATCCACGCATGCGGACGCAGCACGGCGATATGATCCGTGATCGTCTTCGCGTTCGACGGCCCGACACCGATGTTGACCATCGTGATGCCGCTGCCATCGGCACGCTTCAGGTGATACGCGGGCATCTGCGGCAGACGCGGCGGCGCCGTGCCTTCCTGCGCCTGCTCGCCGAGATTTTCGTTGTAAGTGATCACGTCGCCCGGTTCGACGAACGACGTGTATTCACTGCGATAAGCGCGCAGTTCTTCGTCGTCGGTATGGGCCATCATCGTGCGGCCGAGTTTGACGAACTCGTCGATATAGAACTGGTAGTTCGTGTACAGCACGTAGTTCTGGCAATGCGTGGGTGAGGTGGCCGTGTAATGCTTCAGCCGATGCAGCGAGAAATCCACCCGCGCCGCCGTGAACAGCGCGAGCGGATGCGGCTCGCCCGGCAGCGGCTCATACGTGCCGTTGACGATCCGGTCGTCGAGCAGCGCGAGGTCAGGTGTATCGAACACGTCGCGCATCAGGAACAGGCGCTCGCGATCCAGATCGCCCTCGAGATGGATGCCTTCGGCGAAAGCAAAGTGAATCGGAATCGGCTGGTCGGACACGCCGACTTCGATCTTCACGTGATGGTTCTTCGCCAGCAGGCGCAATTGCTCGCGATAGTAGTTGCCGAACAGATCCGGCCGCGTAACCGTGGTCTCGAACACACCGGGGCCCGCGACGAAACCGTACGAGCGGCGCGAGTCGATATGCGTGTTGACTTCGGTGCGCACTCGGACGAACGGGTAGCAGGCGCGCACCCGGCGCTCGAACAGTTCGTTGCGGCGATAGCGCGCGAAGGCGTCGCGCAGGAACGAGGTGTTCGCTTCATAGATCGCCGACAGACGCGTGACGGCCTCGGCCGCGTCGTCAAAGGATTCGGTTGGGAAGCTGTTGGCGGGAGTCTGCACCGCGCGTTGATTGGTATCGTTGTTCATCTTCATTCGCCCCTATTGATGCGATGACATTACCACGGAACCCGCGATCGCCAAATGACCTCGCCACGCCTACCACAACTGCCGCAACAGCGGCCGCAAGATTGCGCGCACGTCGCGCGAAAGCGGCGCAAAATAAGGCGATCGCGCCCGTAGGCAAGGCTGGATTTGCTAGAATCGGGGCACCATATTGGAGAATCACCATGAAGCCGTTCCTTCCCGTCGCCGTTGCACTGGCCCTCGCCTTTGGCAACGCGGCGATGGCTGCCCAGCCTGTCGATGACACTCCGGCCCCCGGCGCGCCCCAGTCCGCCAATGAACGGGCCGGTCTGCCTGATCTGGAGAAGATCAATCGTCCGGCCGCCGAGGTCAGCTCGAAGGTCGAAATCAACGTCCCGCGCACGCCGAGCTTCTACGAACGCAGCGCTAACGGCACCGAAATCACCGAATACCGCGACAAAGGCAAGCCCGTTGAAATCAACGTGCATTCGAATCTCGGCACACGCTATCAGATGAGCGCGCCGCTCGACACGTCGCCCACCGTGCGGGACAACGGCCGCCCGAACGCGCGTTTGCCCTCGGTGAATCTGACTTATTGATGCATGCCGGGGCGGCGGCGTGATGTAAGCCGCGCCCGGATCTGCGCGGCCCGCGGGCGTCGCCCCGGGCTTTTAGCCTGCTTGCCGATTTTCAGCACCGCCTGCAGCATGGCGATACCGCGTTGAATTGTCACAGCGCTTGGCGACCCTGACGGGTGGCCAGGATTGGCAGGCAAGGTTCGCTGCCTGATTGAACTTGACCGCGTGACCCTGACCGCGCTTTCTGCAACGCATTTGCCACATCTCGCACTGGTCGCCTCGCGCCAGCCCGACTAACCTGATCCGACGTTTCCCGCATGGCTGTCTTCACCGCTGTCACCGAACCCCAACTAGCAGAATGGATGCGTCACTACGATCTCGGCGAAGTCGTCGAGTTTCGCGGCATTCCGTCCGGTATTGAGAACAGCAACTTCTTTCTGACGACGACGCGCGGTGAATACGTCCTCACGATTTTCGAAAAGCTGACGGCCGAGCAACTGCCGTTCTATCTCGATCTGATGCAGCACCTGGCCGCGCACCGCGTGCCGGTGCCGGATCCCATGCCGCGCGAAGACAGTGCGCTGTTCGGCACGCTGCACGGCAAGCCCGCCGCCATTGTGACCAAGCTCGAAGGCGCGCCGGAGTTGGCGCCGCAGATCGAGCACTGCGTCGAGGTCGGGCACATGCTCGCGCGCATGCATCTGGCGGGGCGCGATTACGCGCGCTATCAGCCGAATCTGCGCAGTCTGCCGTGGTGGCAGGAAACCGTACCGACCATCCTGCCGTTTCTCGAGGGGGCGCAACGCGACCTGCTGTCGTCTGAATTGGCGCATCAAGAGGCGTTCTTCGCGTCGGCGGATTACGCCAGGCTGCCCGAAGGTCCGTGCCACGCCGACCTGTTCCGCGATAACGCGCTGTTCGCGCATGCAGCGCCGGAATCCGGCCACGAGGTGCGCCTGGGCGGCTTCTTCGATTTCTATTTCGCCGGCTGCGACAAGTGGCTGTTCGACGTCGCGGTAACGGTCAACGACTGGTGCGTCGACCTCGCCACCGGCAAGCTCGACGAGGCACGCACCGAAGCCATGCTGCGCGCCTACCAGACCGTGCGTCCGTTCACTGTCGAAGAAAACCGCCATTGGGGCGATATGCTGCGTGCCGGCGCTTACCGCTTCTGGGTCTCGCGCCTGTATGATTTTCATTTGCCGCGCGCGGCCGAGCTACTCAAACCGCACGACCCCGGTCATTTCGAGCGCATTCTGCGCGAACGCCTGTCCGGCGTTGCTCTTCCAGGCATTCATACCTCATGCAACTGATCGAAGTCCCCGCGAAAACCGGCTATGTCTGGTTCCGGCAGGGTATCTGGCTGTTCCGCAAGAACCCGCTCGCGTTTCTGACGCTGTTCTTCACCTATCTGCTGGTCATGACGCTGGCGGCGCAGATTCCGGTCGTCGGCGGCGTGCTGCCGCTGGTGTTCATTCCGGGTGTCGCCGTCGGCTTCATGGCGGCGTGCCGCAACACCATCGCGGGCAAGCCGGTGTTCCCGACCATTCTGGTGGACGGCTTTCACTCCTACGGCCCCGCGGTCGCCAAACGTCTGCTGGCGCTGGGCGTTCTGTACGTCGTCGCGATGGCGCTGGTGCTGGCCGGCTCGGCACTCGCCGACGGCGGCATGCTGCTCAAGGTCATGCTCGGCATGGCTACGATGGATCAGGACGCGATCGCCAACAGCAATATCCCGCTGGCGGTGATCGCCGCGTTTGCGTTCTACATTCCCGTCGCGATGATTTTCTGGTTCTCGCCGGTTCTTATCGCGTGGCACGACGTGCCGCCCGTCAAGGCGATGTTCTTCAGTATCGTGAGTTGCTGGCGCAATCGCGGCGCGTTCATCGTGTTCGGCGCACTGTGGTTCGCGGTGGCGACCACGGTCTCGTTCGGCTTGTCCGCGCTGATGCAGGCGCTGGGCGCGGGTGACTTCGCATTCGCGATCCTGATGCCCGCCACGATGATCGTCACGACCATGCTGTATTGCTCGTTCTACGCGACCTATCGCGGCTGCTTCGGCGTGCAAACGCCGGAAGCACCGGACCTGCCGACCACGCCGGCGGCTTGAGCGCCGGCTAGACCGTTGCTCACGCGCGGGCGCTTTTTCGGCGCCCGTGGGGTTTCAATCCGGCGCACTGCGCGCTTTCGCGCTGGCGCCGTCCGCCCCCATCGCCTCGCCAAATTACCATCCGCGGTCGGCATCTCGCCTCGACTTGCGGCACAATGGTTTGCGCGCAATCGATTTGCACGCTCTTTTTTACGCGAGATGCAACATGACCCAGCGCCCCGCTTTGCCCTTCACGCTCGACGAGCAACTCTGCTTCGCCCTCTATTCGACCTCGCTTGCGATGACGAAGGCGTACAAACCGCTGCTCGACAAGCTCGGTCTGACGTACCCGCAATACCTGACGATGCTGGTGCTATGGGAAGCCGACGACGTCACGGTGAAAGACATGGCCGCGCGCCTGAATCTCGACTCGGCGACGGTCACGCCCCTGCTCAAGCGCCTCGAGGCGCAGGGCTACCTGGAACGGGTACGCGGCGTCGAAGATGAGCGGCTCGTCTATATCCGGCTCACCAAAGCGGGCACCGCGCTGAAGCGCCAGGCACGCGAAGTGCCGGCGGAAATCTTCTGCGCGACCCAGCAGACGCCGGAATTCCTGCTCCGTCTGCGTGACGATCTGACGCGCCTGCGCTCCACGCTCAACGATTACATGGACCACTAGTCGGCCTGTTTCAAAAGGCACGCTATCGGAGCGATACAAAAATTAGTTTGCACACAAATGATTTGTGTACTATCTTTATCACATGCCGCTTCGATAGCACTCCGCCAGAAAGGCGGCCAGACAGCGGCAAGCATGCAAACCACCCTGACAACCCGGATTTAGGAGCAGCACAATGAACATCCTCTACAAAGCAAGCGCAACCAGCACCGGTGGCCGTGACGGCCGTGCAGTATCGTCGGACAATGCATTGGACGTGAAGCTGGCAGCACCGCGCGAACTGGGCGGCACGGGCGCAGCGGGCACCAACCCTGAACAACTCTTTGCAGCGGGCTACTCGGCGTGTTTCCTGAGCGCGATGAAGTTCATCGCCGGCCAGCGCAAGCAGGCTTTGCCGGCTGACACGCAAGTCACGGCAGAAGTGGGGATCGGCCCGAACGACAATGGCGGCTTCGCGCTCGACATCGATCTGCGCGTCTCGCTGCCGGGTCTCCCTGCAGATGCAGCCAAGGAACTGGTCGACGCAGCGCATCAGGTCTGCCCGTACTCGAACGCCACGCGCAACAACGTCGCGGTGCGCCTGCAAGTCGCGTAAGCTCCGGCGGCTTGAACGAATTGCCAATGAATCGAATCTTGACGCGCGCGGCACAACCGGGCCGTCATGAACAACGCTCGTACCCTGCAAATCAGGTACGGGCGTTGTGCCGTTTGGCGGTGCAATAGGCATTCGCGGACGCGGCACGCAATGTGCGTGCATCGATCCGACCGATCATCTGCCATCGCGCGATTTCGCCGATAGCTCTGTTAGTCAACGCGCAGTTCAGTAATATCGTCGCCTGGCAGTCGATCATTGCGCCGGTCGATGCCAGACTGCGCAGCCCCTTACCCGACCCACGTTGCCAATGACACGCCTGCGGCGCCTGAACGACACCTTCGATACCGGTCTGGTCTGGTTTCGCCGCGACCTGCGCAGCACGGACAACGCCGCGCTCTACTACGCGCTCAAGCATTGCGTGCGCGTCTGGTGCGCGTTCGTATTCGACACGACGATCCTGCAACCGCTGAGCGACGCCTGGCAAACTCGCCATCCCGATACGCAGCCACAGGACCGCCGCGTCGAGTTCATTCTTGCTGCGTTGGGCGAATTGGACGAGGCATTGCGTGCCAAAGGTGGCGGGCTCATCGTGCTGTACGGTGATCCGGTCGATCTCGTGCCCAGGCTCGCCGACGAACTCAGCGTGGATGCGGTATTCACCAATCACGATTACGAGCCGGTCGCGATCGGGCGTGACGAGACGGTGCACGAGCGGCTTGCCGAAGCCGGACGCCAATGGCTGATGTTTAAAGACCAGGTGATTTTCGAGCGCGACGAGGTGCTGACAGGCCAGAACAAGCCGTTCACGGTGTTCACGCCATATAAGAACGCTTGGCTCAAGCAGTTGACGGCCTTCGATCTGAAACCGTATCCGGTCGAGGCCTACGCGAAGCATCTGGCAGCACTGCCGCCGAGGCTGGACCGCCAACTGCCGACGCTCGATCAACTCGGCTTCGCACCGAGCAATCTTGCGGAGCTCAACTTGCCCACCGGCATGAGCGGCGCGCAACGCCTGCTCGACGACTTCATGACCCGCATCGACAGCTATCAGGACCGGCGCGACTTTCCCGCCGTCAAAGGCCCCAGCTACCTGTCGATGCATCTGCGCTTCGGCACTGTCTCGATCCGCACGCTCGCGCGACTCGCGCACGAGATGTCACTGCAACCGGACGGGCAAGGCTCGGCCACGTGGTTGTCTGAGCTGATCTGGCGGGATTTTTACTTCATGATCCTCTCGCATCATCCAAAGCTGGCGGACGGTGCGTCGTTCAAGGAAGAGTGTGACCAACTGCGCTGGGAGCAAGGCCCGGAAGCGGACGAGGCGTTCGCCGCATGGTGCGACGGCCGCACAGGCTATCCGTTGGTGGACGCCGCGATGCTGCAGTTGAACCGCACCGGCTACATGCACAACCGCCTGCGGATGGTGACAGCGAGTTTTCTGGTGAAGGATCTGGGCGTCGACTGGCGACGCGGCGAGCGTTACTTCGCCGAACAATTGAACGACTTCGATTTCTCGGCGAATAACGGCGGCTGGCAATGGGCGGCATCGACGGGATGCGACGCGCAGCCGTATTTCCGGATTTTCAATCCGATCACGCAATCCGAAAAGTTCGACGCCGAAGGGCGCTTTATCAAACGCTACCTGCCCCAGCTCGCGAAACTGCCGGCCAAATGGATTCACGCGCCATGGTTGGCAGGCGCGGATCGGCTCTCGGAATTTGGTGTGGTGTTGGGCAAGGATTATCCCGCCCCGATCGTCGACCATGCCGACGCGCGTCAGCGTACGCTTGCCCGTTTCGGCAAGTAAGCGCCCGCTCACATTGATTTGATCAGGAACGTCCGGCGAAGACTTAGAGACGCGCCGTTTGCGGTCGCTGCTGGTGTTCTGGTGTCGCTCGTCGCACTGACGCTTGCATACAGGCAACGGGACCGCTGGGCTGGCCGAACTGCTCGAGCCCCAGGTAGCCTACGTGGCATTTACCGCGGTGTTGAATCAAACGCGCTGTGGCAATTGAATCCGGCTGTTTAAGCGTGCTGAGCCCTTCCAATAGCTCATAACAGCTTGGGCGCCTCACCCCAAACATCGGCGTTCTTCAATACGCGCCGATGCTTCAAACTCGCGCAGCTTAGTGCTGGGCCATCCACGCCGGATGACGGGTAGCCGCCTCACGGTCCAGCTTGCGCATACGGAATTCCAGATCGTAAAGATCGGTTGCCTCTGCGAGGAAGGCGTCAGCGCGTTCTTTCGCGAGTTGATCGGGCGATTTGGTCAGGAACAGAAACAGGCGGCTAAGCAAGTACATGGTCAACCTCGACAATGAGTTTAGGCGTTAACGCCTAAGGGATAACCCGTATTATAGGGAAAACCCTAGGAACACGCCAATACTCATTTCGAAGTGTTGCTCCAATGTCACCGCGCGCCCGCCGAAGCTTCTGTGGCGGTGCTTTCAGCGATGCGGCCAGTGCCCGTGCGACGTTGGTGCCTGAAAAAATCCCACACCATGGCGCTTGCGTCCGGACCTTTGGCGGAATGGAAAGGTACGGCGTCATCGCCACCACTCCAGGCGTGCGCGAGCCCCTGGACGCGGCACAACCGCACCACGCGCCGGCCGCCGCGCAGATAGTCGCGCATCACGACGCCCCCTTTACGCTCTTCCTTCACTTCGCCGGATTTGCGCGCGCCTTTCTCGTCGACGATCCGGTTCAGACGGAGAAACTGCACCGCCAACTGGTCCGCATTGACCGGCGCGACCACATGGTCGGTGTCGCCGTGGAGGATGATGGCCGGCATCCCCGGGTATTCAGCCACGTTAACGAGTTCGTCGACCAGCTCGGCAGGCTCGCGCCGCGCGCCGCGCCGCATCACGTCCATCGCCGTAATGCCGGAGCGGGCCTCGCCGAAAGCAGGGCCCGAATGCAGCGCGACAGCCGCAAAATGCTCCGGGTAGTTAGCGGCCAGAAGCGCCGTCAGGCCGGCCCCGGCAGAGATTCCGGCGACATAGACGCGCTCGCTGTCGAAGCCGTGCTGGGCAACCAGTGAATCCACCAGCGAGACGACCGCACGCGCCTCGGCACCGCCGGCGCTGTCGCTGGCGTCGTACCAATGCCAGCAGCGATGCGAATGCACATGCTTCGACTGTTCCGGATAAACCACGGCAAAGCCGAACCGGTCGGCGAGCACGTTCATCCGCGTGCCTTCGGCGAATTCGTCAATCGACTGGGTGCAGCCGTGCAACATCACGACCAGCGGCATCGCCTCGTGCGCATGGCCGGTCGGGATGTACAGCCCGTACTGAAGGTGGTTGACGAGCCGCCCAGGCGCGGTAGGCGCCGAATGGAACGAGCGCGTCCATGAACCGCTCGCCCATGCCGAGGCGCGCGGACGAACCCGTGATTCACGCGGAGCGGCGCGCGGCGCCTCGCGTTTCGCGGATGCGCGCAACGCGGCCGCTGGCTTGACCGGACGGGCCTTAGCCGAAGGTTTGGGAGTGGCGGCGCGTGCCGGCCGTGTGGGGGCGCGCTTGGTCGTTGCGTGAGTGTGCTCGGTTTGAATCGCGAGCAGCCGCTTAAGACCGCGCAGCCAGATTTTCGACAGACTTTTTGCCATCGGCGGGTAACCTCGCAAAAAGGGACAGGTGCCGTTCGATCGAACGACGCTTTGTTGTGCAACGCACAATAACACCAATCCTCATGCGATGCTGACGGCCTTGGCCTCTGCCGGATACCGAATTTTCCGCCCGGCGAACCTTGCAGCAGCACCAACGTCAAACCGTGGCAAAGCTTGTTCGCTAGCCAACACCCGCCACAAAAAGCCTGATGCGTGGCGAATCCCGCCCGCAGCACCCGTCTATACTGGCGGGTAAATAATGTCTGCCGACGCCTTTACCGCGTCGGCGATTCGCGCCGTTCGCGCGTTAAACCATTACCAACCCGATTCTACGCGGCCTTGGTCGCGCTTTTGCCATGCCCGATTTACCAGCCCATCTGTGGTATTCGATCACCAGCCTCGGCGGCGCCGGCATGACGCTGCCGCTCGCGTTCGCCATCGCGCTGTGGCTGGCGGTCGGCTACACGTGGCGCATGGCGGCTGGCTGGTTGCTGCTGCTTGGCGCGGCCATCGGCGTTGTGACCTTGACTAAGCTGGCCTTCCTCGGTTGGGGCGTCGGCGTGCGCGAACTGGATTTCACTGGCGTCAGCGGTCACGCCATGCTCTCTACCGCCGTCTATCCGGTCGCATTGTTCCTGATGTTGCTGCCGGCGCGTCCGGCGATTCGCCTGCTTGGCGTCTTATTGGGCTTAGCCGCGGGCATGGCGGTCGGCTTGTCGCGCGTCGTGCTGAGCGCTCACTCACCATCTGAAGCCGTGACCGGCTGCCTGGTCGGTGCGCTGGCGGCGCTGTTCTTTGTGCGCATGGCGTGGCATGCCGAGCCGGGCCGGCTGTCGGCGGCGCCCGTCGCCGCGAGTCTCATGATCCTCGCGCTGCTGATGCACGGTGTGCACGTGCCGACACAACGCTGGGTCACGCATATCGCGCTGAAGGTGTCCGGCCACGACCGGCCGTTCATCCGCGCCAAGTGGAGGGCCGTGCGCGACGTGCGTCCCGCCACAGCGCCGCTGTCGCAGACGCTCAACACGCTGACGCCGCCGGACTCGCCAGACGTCTGAAGCACGTTCAATCGATTTCCTGTTCAGCAACTGAAGCCAACGCCTGCCGGGCCGCGTTATGCGCGCGACTGAATAATCGTCATGGGTACCGCTATAACCTTTCATATATTACGATAGCGTTTTAACCCGCCGCTCCGGCCCACGCCGGACATCCAGCCTTCATGACACTGTCCCGCCGCCTTGTGAAACACGCGCTGTTCATCGCCAGCGCCATCTCCGTTGCCGTCAGCGCCAACGCACGTGCCGACGAACTGGTGGTTTCGGCCGCCGCCAGCCTGACCAACGCGTTCAAAGCAGTGAGCGAGGTCTTCGAACAGCAACATCCGGGCACCAAGGTGCTGTTGAACTTCGGCGCGTCCGACGTGCTGATGCAGCAGATCGTCAAGGGTGCGCCCGCCGACGTGTTCGCCTCGGCGGACCAGAAAGCGATGGACAAGGCCGCGGCGGAAAAAGTGATCGTTCCGGCTACGCGCAAGGACTTTGCCGCCAATTCGCTGGTGCTGATCGTGCCGACCGACAGCCATTTCGCGCCGGCCTCGCTGAACGATCTGACGTCGGCGAATGTGAAGCGTGTGGCCTATGGCGATCCGGCTTCGGTGCCGGTTGGCCGCTATACGCAAGGCGCGCTGCAAGCCGCCGGCGTGTGGGACGCGGTCAGCGCAAAGGCTGTGCTGGCATCGAACGTACGTCAGAGCCTGGACTACGTGTCGCGCGGTGAAGTCGACGCCGGCTTCGTGTTCAGCACCGATGCCGCAGTCATGCCGGATAAGGTCAAGGTCGCGATGAACGTGCCGACGCAAACGCCGATCACCTATCCGATCGCGCAAGTCGAAGGCAGCCGTCACGCGGCGGACGCGCAAGCCTTCATGAACTTTGTGCTCTCACCGGCCGGCCAGGCCGTGCTCGCGAAGTACGGCTTCAAGCCCGCGCATTAACCTGGGTACCGGACGCACATGCAACAGGCCTGGATTCCGCTCCTGCTGTCACTGAAAGTGGCGGGCTGGGCCACCGTGCTCAATCTGGTGTTCGGTGTCGCGGCCGGTTTCGGTTTGTCGCGCTGGCGCTCGGGCGCGCGCGACGTAATCGATTCGCTGCTCATGCTGCCGCTCGTTTTGCCGCCCACCGTGCTCGGCTACTACTTGCTGGTCGTGCTCGGACGGCGCGGCGTAATCGGCGGATGGCTCGACAAGCTCGATATCCAGTTGGTGTTCACCTGGCAGGGCGCGGTGATCGCGTCGACGGTGGTGGCGTTTCCGCTCGTGCTGAAGTCCGCGCGCGCCGCCTTCGAATCCGTCGATCCGCAACTCGAGCGGGCCGCGCGCACGCTCGGCGTGAGCGAAACGGCGGTCTTCTTTCGCGTGACACTGCCGCTCGCCGCCCGCGGCATTCTCGCAGGCGGTCTGCTGGCGTTTGCGCGGGCGCTCGGCGAATTCGGCGCGACGCTGATGATCGCGGGCAACTTGCCGGGACGCACGCAGACGCTTTCGGTTGCGGTCTATTCAGCTGTGCAGGCCGGCGACGACAGCACCGCCAATTTTCTCGTGCTCGTGACTTCCGTGACGTGCGTTGTGATCCTGTTGCTCGCGGGCCGTCTGGTGCCGCAGCACACGCTTCTGTCGTCCCGCTGATATGTTGCTCGCCGTCGACATCCGCAAGACCTTCCAGAGCGCCGAGCGCCATTTCACGCTCGACGTCTCGTTCAAGGCGACCACGCAGCGCGTCGTCCTGTTCGGGCCGTCCGGCGCGGGGAAGAGTTTGACGCTGCAGGCGATCGCCGGCTTGCTGCGCCCTGACGAAGGGACAATCACGCTGCACGGCAACGCGTTGTTCGACAGCGCGCGCGGCATCGATCAGAAACCGCAGGCACGCAAGATTGCGTATCTGTTTCAGGACTACGCGCTGTTTCCACATCTGAACGTGCGGCAGAACATCGGCTTCGGATTGCAGCAGGGTTGGCTCAATCCGCGCGCGCGAATCTCGCACCCGCAAGTCGATTACTGGCTCGACGCGCTCGAGTTGAAGAGCGTGGCCGGTAATCATCCGGCGCAGCTTTCGGGTGGACAGAAGCAGCGCGTGGCACTGGCGCGGGCGCTTGTCGCCGAACCTCGCTTGTTGCTGCTGGACGAGCCGTTTTCCGCGCTAGATAGCGCGCTGCGTCAGCGTATGCGCAGCGAACTGTCGGACCTGCAAACGCGGCTCGATATTCCGATGGTGTTGATCACGCACGATCCGGACGATGTCGCCGCGTTCGGCGATCAGGTCGTGCAGGTCAGCGATGGTTGCGTACGTGAGAACCATCCGTTTGCTGGGTACGAGCGCAGCGTGCCGTAACCGCAGCGCGCCTGCTCACTCAATCCTTCACACCAAGAATCACGCTCGATGCCTTGAATACAGCAACCGCGGTCCCGCCTTCCACAAGCCCAAGCGTATCGACGCTTTGATTCGTGACGACCGCGGTAATCACCGCGCCGCCGTCCAATAGCAGCGACACCTCCGCATTGACCGCCCCGCGCTTCACACTCTGCACCGTGCCGCGCAACTGATTACGCGCGGACAACTTCAGCGGCGCGCCACTTTCATCCTCCACGAGCAGCACCACCCAAGATGCCTTGATCAGCGCAAACGCCGCCGCCCCCACCGCGAGGCCCAGCGTCTCGGTACTTTCATGCGTGACTACGGCGACGATCGTATGGCCACCTGGCAGCGCCAGCGACACCTCATCGTTGACCGTCCCGCGGATGATCGCCGACACCGTGCCATATAGCTGATTGCGCGCGCTCGTTTTCACGCCGATGCGGCCGATCAGATCCCAATCCGTGGCAAAGCCTTCGATAGCCGCGCCAGCGCGTTCGAGAAAACGCCGATGCTCGCGTTCGACCGCCCGAAACGTATCGATCAGCTTCACGGCGCGCGGCGTGAGTATCGTGCCGCCACCGCCTTTGCCACCGGTCGAGCGCACGACGAGCGGCTCGCCAGCAAGATTGTTCATCGTGTCGACAGCGTCCCACGCGCCTTTGTAGCTCATGCCGATGGCTTTCGCCGCGCTCGTGATCGAACCGGTTTCGCCGATCGCCGCGAGCAGCGCGATCCGTGACGCGCCGCCGAGCGTTTGCGCGCCTGCCTTAAACCAGACTGAGCCGCCAAGTTCGAGGGCTTCGTGGGACGGATCGATGCGGTCGGATGTCATGGCGGCAGGGGGAGGTGGGCTAGAAAAGGACAGCGAATCATTATAGCGACGCAGGTGTCCGTCGGCGGATGGGCACGCTTTCGACCCCGAAAGCGGATAGGTGGGATACTCACCTTGAAGGTTTGAGCACTCCGTCGCTTACATTTTTCGGCAGGGCCAGCCGCACGCCTGGGCAGTCCGCCGCAACGTCAACAAGGAGCAAGCCAGTGAACATCGATCTATCCGGCAAGACCGCCATCGTCAGCGCGTCCACGGCGGGCATCGGCCTCGCCATCGCGACCGGCATCGCCGCAGCGGGTGCGGAAACCATCGTCAACGGCCGCAAACAGGAAGCGGTAGACCGCGCCATCGAAACGATTCTCAAGACTGCGCCGAAAGCAAAGCTGCGCGGCTTCGCCGGCGACCTCGGCACGCCCGAAGGTTGCGCGGCGCTCTCGAAAGCCGTGCCGCACGCAGACATTCTGGTGAACAACCTCGGCGTGTTCGGCCCCGGCGATCTCTTCACCACCACAGACGACGACTGGGAGCGCTACTTCCAGGTCAACGTGATGTCAGGCGTGCGGCTTACGCGCCATTATCTGAAAGGGATGATCGAGCGCAAATGGGGCCGCGTGGTGTTCATTTCATCGGAATCGGGGTTGAACATTCCGCCGGACATGCTCGCCTACGGCTTCTCGAAGACCGCGCAGTTGAGCATCGCGCGCGGGATTGCCAAGCAGGTGGCGGGCAGCGGCGTAACAGTGAATTCCGTGCTGCCTGGACCGACCTTGTCGGACGGCTTCCGCGCGATGGTGGAAGACACCGCCAGGCAGCAAGGCAAAACCGTCGAGCAGGTTGCCACCGAGTTCGTACGCGAGCATCGCAGCAGTTCGATCATCCGGCGCGCGGCCTCCACTGAAGAAATCGCGAACATGGTCGTCTACGTCTGCTCGCCGCAGGCTTCGGCGACCACCGGCGCGGCGCTGCGCGTGGATGGCGGGGTAATCGATACGATTGCGTGACAGGCACCGCGCTTTCTGGCGACGTGGGGGGCGCGGGCGGGGGGGGGGGGGGGGGTGGGTTGGGGTGGGCTCCCGCCGGGGGGGGGGGGCCCCCCCCCCCCCCCCCGCCGCCCCGCCCCCCCCCCCCCCCCCCCCCCCCCCCCACGTCTCGCATTGAGCGCTTGCCCAGCGGGCATTCAAAGCGCGTACTGCGCGATCCCATTACCGAACGACCAGTTCTCCTTCAGCACCTCGACGAGATTGATGAACACATCCTCTCGTCGCAGTCCAGGCGACTCCGCCAGTTCATCCGCCATGCGTTTGTACAGCGCCTTCTTTTGTTCGAGCGTGCGGGTATTGTTAAACGTGATCTGAATCACCACGAGATCGTCGCTGCGTTCGATGTTCAGATACTGCTTGTCGTACACGAAGTTGCCGGCTTCATGCTCGGTGATCAGCATGAAGATGTCGTCTTTGGGCACATTGCACGTCTCCACCAGCGAACGCTGGATGCTTTCCGTCAGCGCCTTCCGATACTCCACCGGCTTGCCAGCGCGCAATGCGATTCGTGTGAGCGGCATGATGAAACTCCTTGGTTGCAGTGATTGGGTAAACACAGCTTAGGCGCGCTCAGTCATAATGAACAGCCATCTTTGGCTATTTCATCCATATTCAACTGAAATGAAAGTCCTCGATCTCGATGCGGTGCGCGCCTTCGTGCTGGTCGCCGATCTGCACAGCTTCACGCGGGCGGCGGACGCGCTCAATACCACGCAATCGGCCGTCAGCCTGAAGCTGAAACGGCTGGAGGCGCATCTCGGCAAGCAGTTATTGGAACGTACGCCGCGTGTCGTGCGCCTCTCCGCGGACGGCAACGCCTTCCTTGGCGCGGCCCGCGATCTGCTGAACGCGCATGAGCGGGCGCTGGGTTCGTTGTCCGTGGAGCGCCGGCGGCTCACGCTGGGGCTGAGCGAGCACGTCGCGGGAACGAACTTGCCGCACTTGCTCGCGCGGCTCAACGCGCACGATCCGGGTCTGGTGGTCGAATTGCATCTGGGCATGTCCGCGGCGCTGCTCGCGCAATTCGATGAACGGCGCCTCGACGCAGTGATCATTCGCTACGGTGCCGATGAGCCGCCGCGTGAGGACGCACAGGTGCTGTTCAGCGAGCCGCTTGGCTGGCTCGCTACGCCGGAATGGCTGCCGCGCGTCGGCGAGCCGTTGGGGCTGGCGCTGTTGAGTCCGCCGTGCAATGTGCGCGACGTCGCGCTGCACACGCTGAATGAGGCGGGGCTTGCGTGGCAGGAAGTGTTCGTCGGTGGCGGAGTGGCTGCCGTCGGCGCCGCGGTCGCGGCTGGTCTGGCGGTATCGCCGCTGGCGCGCAGAGTGGCGCCGCGTGGATTGGTCGATGTCGGCGCACGGCTGGGCTTGCCACCGCTGCCGGAATCACGCGTGACGCTGCATTCGCGCGTGAGGGATGCGCGGTCGATGGAGACGTTGCGGTTGGTGACGAATGGGTTGGCAACACAATGACAAAAAGACTTCTCGCCCTGAACCATGAATAAAGTTCGCCGGCTTTCGCTTAAGCTGGAAAACTAACCATTTCATTTAAAAGTAGATCAGTGGACCTCGACCCCCGACAAACCGCCGCCGTCCGCGCGGTCATCGAAACCGGCAGCTTCGAGCAGGCCGCCGTGCGCCTGAACGTCACATCGTCCGCAGTATCACAGCGTGTGCGGGCGCTCGAAACGCGCCTGGGTAATCCGCTGATCGTGCGCACGCGGCCCTGTCGCGCGACGCAGATGGGCCAGCGTCTGTTGCAATACCTACGGCGTGCCGCCCTGCTCGAAGACGACTTCGCCAGCGATCTCGCGGGCGCCAACGAAGCGCTGCTGAACGTCGCAGCCGCCGTCAACGCCGATACGCTGTCCACGTGGTTTTTCCCCGCGCTCTCCGAGATCCTGCTGCAGGAAAACGTGCTGCTCGATCTGACCGTCGACGACCAGGATCACACTCACGCGCTACTCGCCTCAGGCCTCGCAATCGGCTGCATCACCACCGAACCGGCGCCAATGCGCGGCTGCTTCGCGGAACGGCTCGGCGCGATGCGCTACCGGCTGGTGGCGTCGGCGGCGTTCGTCGAACGATGGTTTCCAAATGGCTTGACGCGTGAAAGCGCGCGGCGCGCGCCGGTCATCCTGTCCTCACGCAAAGACGCGTTGCAGGCGCGCTTTCTCGAGACACGCTTCGGCCTGCCGCCGGAAGCTTATCCATGCCACTACGTGCCTGCGCCGGTGCCGCGCTACATGGCAATCCAGCGTGGGCTCGCTTATGGGATGGTGCCCGAACTGGAATTCGGCGATGCCGTCGAGCGCGGCGAACTGGTCGATCTTGCGCCGAAGCAGCCCACCGACGTCGAGCTGTACTGGCACGCCTGGAAGGTCCAGTCGCCACGCCTCGAAAAGCTCTCGGCGCGCATCGTCGAACTCGGCCGCACGGCGCTGGGTCCGCCGGGCGCCAAGGCCAAACGCAAACGCGCCGCCTGAACGGAACTGAACAGAACAGAACAGAAGGTCAGTGGAGGATCGGCGGCAACGAACCGCTGCTGGCGGTCGCCGGATTAGCAGGCGCGGCGGCCGCGGGACTCGCCGCTACGTTTGCGGCCTTGGCAGGCGCGTTCGTATGGACCACGGCCGGTTTGGCTGCGCTGGTTTTCGCCGCCACATTGACCACTTTGGCATGCGCTGCATGGCCTTGAACCAGGTCGGCGTGCATGATCCGGCCTTGAGCCGGCTTCGCTTGAGCGAGTTTTGCGTGCGGCTTCTTACCCTGCGCCACTACCGCTGCCTTCGACTTAGGTTTGCCCGCGCCCTTCACCGCGCCACTGTGGCCAGCATTCCTGGCGACGACCTTCTTCACACTGCCATGCGCTGCCGGCTTGGCACCACTCTTCGACGCCGACGCGACCCGTTGCTCCCCATGTTGACCGCTCGCCGCGTGCTTCGAACCCGCCTTCGCGCCGGCGGTAGACTTGACCTTGGCCGTACCCGCCGTTTTCTTTGCATGCTTCGCCGTATGCCCGGCCGATTCGGGCGGATTCCACACTTCCGCATAACCCGCGGCCATTGCCGCACCCGACACACACCACACTGCAACTGCCGTTGCTACTGCTCGAACCCACATCTCCTGCTTCTCCTGATCTTCGACTTCATAACGAGCCGGGATTATATTCTCTTGCAAAAATCCATTTTTAGACTAATATCAACAACAAGTACAGATAAGGACTCACCCCATCATGGCTCACGCCGCCCGCGTCACCCAGCCCGAACCGCCCATCCGCCGGCCGGTTTCGGAACCCACGCTCACGGAAATGTCGGCGGCAGGCCTGCGCGCGTTCTTCAACATCGCACGAGACTGGGATTTGAGCGCCGAGGAGCAGATCGTGTTGCTCGGCTCGCCAGGCCGTTCCACCTACTTCAAATGGAAATCCGCGCCGGGCACAGCGCGTCTGGGGCGCGACACGCTGGAACGCCTGTCGCTGCTGCTCGGCATCTATAAGGCGCTGCAAATCCTGCTGCCGCAACCCAGCGCCGCCGACACCTGGATCAAGCGCCCCAACAGCGCGCCGCCGTTCGGCGGCCGCCGCGCGCTGGACCGCATGCTAGCCGGTAACATCAGCGATCTCGTGGCCGTGCGCCAGTATCTCGACGCGATGCGAGGCGGCTGGGCGTGACAGAACCGCATTGGCAGCACCGCTGGCGCAGCGCGCCGCTCGACTGGTCGCCCGCGTATCGCGTGATTCCAACGCGCTTTCCGGCCGTCAATCTGTTCGACCGGGTCGCATCGCCCGAAGATTTCGACGCCCTCTACGCGCTCGAAGCGATGACCAACGACCGCCTGCGCACCGAAGTCGGCGAACTCGATCTCGTGCCACGCGAGGAGCGCCGTTTCGGTCCGGGCTACGGGCCGATCATGGCCGCACTGACACACCTGAATCCGCTCGGCAGCCGCTTCTCGGACGGCACGTACGGCGTGTTCTATTGCGCCCGTTCGCGTGCCACTGCGATCGCGGAGACGCGCTACCACACGGGGAAATTTCTGGAGGCGACCGCCGAGCCCCCCATGCGGCAGCAGATGCGGCTCTACACCGTCGTGGCGCAAGGCAACGTGGTCGACATCCGCGGAGATGCATCGCTCGATCTCGCGGTGCTGTCGCCCGACGACTATGTCGCCGGGCAATCGCTAGGCCGTGCCGTGCGCGAGGGTGGTGCGCCGGGCATCGTGTATCCATCGGTGCGGGATGACGAGGGCGAGTGCCTCGCCGCGTTCAGAACCACGCTGCTACGCGACTGCCATCATGCGGCGTATCTGGAATACAACTGGAATGGCACGAGCATCGATATGGTGTTCGAGCTCAACCAAGTAGGCTAGGAGCCAGGAGACTCGAAACAATCAGGGCAAGGCCAGCGCCGCCGCCCCGCTCTCCCGCGCCGCCTCCACCGAGATCGACCAGCGCCGCAACGCCTGCGGCTCCACGATGGTCAGCTTGCCGCCGGGCCCAAATGCGCCGGTGTCGATGAAAATCTGCGAGCCGATCTGCTGGATGTCGCGCATCGGCGTATGACCGCAATAGGTCAGCGAAAGCCCATGCTGGCGCAGCGGATCGCCATTGCCCAAGGCCAGATCCCGCCCCCACAGCAATTGCTGGCGCGTTTCGGCGGAAAAATTCCCGGCGTCGAGTTCGGCGTCCGTGCCGAAGAATTCGGCATGCAAAATATTGAAGCGCTCCTTACCGCTGCCGACCACGCGTACGAGCGGCAGCGTCCGCAGACGTTCGGCGTAGTGCTGCAAACGTTCGTCGGACAAACTTGCCGCCCATATCCCGCCGATTCCGTACCACCACTGGCGCCGCAAGCGCCCATCGGCGACGCCGCACAAGGTGTCTTCATGATTGCCGAGCACCGCGTGAAACCACGGCTTGTCGAGCAGGGCCAAAGCCTCCTCGGAATGTTGACCGCGGTCTACCAGATCGCCGACCGAAAATAGCCGGTCACGCGCCGGATCGAACGCGATGTCGCGCAGCAGATAGCGCAGCGCATCGACACAGCCATGCAAATCGCCCACGACAAAGTCGCGGCCGCTCCGATTGGCCGGATGATGCTGAACGGTGTTGACGAGTACGGAATCCATTCGCTCATGATAGTGCGGCATCCGCAAGTGCGTATGCGCGTTCCCTATCTTATCCTGACGTCCCGCATCGCTCGAATGACGTAGAAACAACGCAAGAACGGTGCGTCTCCGGCAGGACTTACCGGGAAACGCGCCGTTCGCGCACTCATTATTGCTGGGTGCGCAGTTTGGCGACCTGATCCACCGTCACCGTGGACTGCGGATTGCCGAACTGTTTGGTCACGTAATTGGTGATAGCCGCCACCTGGTCGTCGGTAAGCTCGGTGCCGAACGCGGGCATCAATACGTCAGCCTGTTTCGTCGTACGACTGACGCCGTGCAGAATCACCATAGCCAGATTATTGGCATCGCTCGCGCCGACTGCCGAGTTGTGAATCAGCGACGGATACGCGCCCGGCGCGCTGGCGCCGACACCCTGACCGGTCCAGTTATGGCACGTCGCGCAATTGGCGATGAACAGTTGCGCGCCATTTACAGCATTGATCTTGGCGCCGCGCAACGCGGTAACGTCGTCGACGGCGGGATTGCCCCACTGGTCGCGCGGACGCGATTCGCCGCCGTTGATTGGCGGCACCGAGCGCAGATAGGTGACGATCGAGCGGATGTCCTCGTGTGTCAGATACTGCGTACTGTCGGTCACCACCTCGGCCATGGGGCCCGCGGCATTGGCGCGACCCGGCGCTGCGCCGGTCGACAGATACGCCGCCAGTTCGTCATCGCTCCAGTTGCCCACGCCGCTGGTCTTGTCCGACGTGATGTTGTACGCATGCCAGCCGGCCTGCACCGCGCCGGAGAGGCGCGAACTCGTCTTCAAACCCTGCGTGAAATTGCGTGGCGTGTGGCATTCCTCGCAATGCGCAAGACCCTGTACCAGATACGCACCACGATTCCATTCGGCGCTTTGCTTAGGATCGGGCACGAAGCGGCCTTCGTCGAAATTGAACAGATTCCAGAACACCATCAGCCAGCGCTGGTTGAACGGGAATTTCAGGCTGTTGCTCGGCGGCGCGTAGTGGATCGGCGTGAGCGTGTTCAGATACGCGCGAATCGCCAACGCATCCTGATCGGTGACCTTGGTGTACTCCGCGTACGGGAAGGCCGGATAGAGCCGTTCGCCGCCCTTGCCGACGCCTTCATGCATCGCGCGCAGAAAATCGGCGTCGCTCCATTGGCCGATGCCGGTATCCGGGTCGGGCGTGATGTTCGGCGTCACGATCGTGCCGAACGGTGTGTTGATCGGCAGGCCGCCCGCGAATGGGCGTGCTTTGTCAGCCGTGTGGCAGGCAACGCAATCGCCGGCGCGCGCAAGGTATTCACCGCGTTTCACGAGATCGCTGCTGGTCGCCGCCGTCGGTGTGGCCGCCGCATTGTCCGGTTGCGCGGCGTCGTCCGCGTGGGCCTGCGTGATCGGCAGCTCGTCGTTATGTCGTGCGATCGGCCCATGCGCTTCGTGCCAGGCGACATACAGCGCAAACAGCGAAAAGACGGCCGCCAGCGTCGCCACCCGGAAGTGCCGACGACGCGCACGCTGAACTAGCGCATCGGCCGGCTGCACGCGAGAGGTGTTCTTCGTCATTGTGGCTCTCCGTTCAGGGCTCAGATTTCACGCTTGAGCTTGTCTGCCAGTTTCAGCGACAAGGCGGCGATCGTCAGCGTGCAATTCACGGAGGCGGCAGTCGGCATCACGCCGCTGCTGGCGATGAACAGATTCGAGTGATCGTGTGTGCGGCAGTCCGCGTCGACAACCGAATCGCCCGGATCGCTGCCCATGATGGTGGTACCCATGATGTGATTGTTCGGCGCGAACGTATCGTCGAACGAGACCTCGGCGCCGCCGAACAGGGTGGCGATCTGTGCATACAGTTCATGCGTGTTCGCCGCGCTCTTCTTCACGTAATCGTTGATCGAGTAGTAGATCTCGGGCTGCGGAATGCCGAGCGCATCCTTATGATCCGCCGAGGGCACCACGCGGTTCTGGGGCTCCGCCAGATGCTCGTGAAAACTGTTGATGTTCAGCGTGCGCGCGGCGCGGTCGCGAATCTGGCGGTCGAGCTCGGCGCCGGTGAGGCCTTTCTTCAGCAGATCGGCGGTCACGCTCATGGTCGGCACGCCATTCGACAGATGCAGTTTTTTCGCCGCGTAATCGGAGCGGAACGCGCCGTCGCGGAAATTGACGATCGAGGTCATCTCCATCGGCCCGCGTCCGGGCCATAGGGGTTCGTTGGCAAGGAAGGTGACGCCCGTACCCGGATGATCCATCAGGTTGCGGCCCACCTGGTCGGAGCTATTGCCAACGCCGTGCGGGAATTTGTCGGAGGTCGACATCAGCATCAGCTTGGGTGTTTCGATGCCATTGGCGGCGAGCACGAACAGCTTGCCGGTCACGCGTGTGCTGTTGCCGTTCGCGTCCTTGTAGTGGACGGCCGTGATGAGCCCTTTGTTGTCTGCTTCGACGCGGTACACAACCGCCTCGGCAATCAGCTTCGCGCCGGCCTGTTCGGCCTTCTCCGCGTGTACCACACCGTTGTACATCGCGGCGATCGGGCAGATCGGCATGCAGTTGTTGTTGCCGCAGCAGGTCGGCCGCGCATCGTATGGACGGCTGTTACGCGCGACCGGTTCGGGCACCACCTTGAAGCCCTGTCCATTGAGAACGTCGCTAAAGCGCTGATCCATGTACGAGAGCGGCAACGCGCTCATCGGGTAGGGCCTGGAGCGCGGGGAACCGAGATCGATCGTGCTGTCCGGTCCGGAAACGCCCAATTGCACTTCAGCCGCGCCATACCACGGCTCCAGCGTTTCATACGGATAAGGCCAATCACGTCCCACGCCATACAGCTTGTGCAACTGGAAGTCCGACGGCAACAGCCGCCACGCAGCGGCCGCCCAGTGCCACGTCGTGCCGCCGACCAGCCGCACATACTGCGAGTTATACGGATAGTCGCCTTTCTGGATCAGATAATTGTTGGCGGGCGCGTACTCGGGATGCGGCGCGTAAGGCGTGGAGGGATAGGGCGTCGCGAAGTCGGACTTGGCCGGCGAATTGCGGAAGTTTTCGACGATCTGCCAGCGCGGAATACGCGGCCCGGCTTCGAGCAGAATCACCGACGCGCCGGCCAGCGCCATTTGATGCGCGACCAGCCCACCTGCCACGCCCGAACCGACTACGACGATGTCGGCGGAATTTGAGTTTGCCATTGTTGCCCTTTCCCTTCTGGCTTATCTTTGCTTGCTGACCTCGCGTGCGGCATTTCGTCGAACGGCTCAATCAGGCCATGTGACGACACAGCACGCGTGAGAGGAACATCGTTCAGGCGCTCACCGGCTTCTGCGTCCAGTAGAACGGCACGTCGCGGCAATAGGATGGGATCGTCAGCACGTCCTTGACTGGCTCGAACATCAGCGCTTTTTCATAAGCGACCACGTCCACATGCGGCATGTCGCCCACGAGACCGAGATACCACGCGCGCATGATCGCGCTCACGGATTTCGCGAGCGCCGGCTGGTCGACCTGCAAGGCCTGCGTGACGGTATCGGACGGCACGCCGCCATGGCCTTGCAGCCACGTGTTGAGCGCGGCGACGTTCTGGTAGAACTGGCCGTCTGATTTAACGAGAGCGTCGTAGACGCGTTTGCCGAGCACGGCGTCGAAGCCCGTGTGACCGGTGAGACGCTGCGAGAGCGCAAGGAAGGCATCGAGTCCGCCGCCGGCGGGTGCAGTGTCAGCGAACGCCGGCGCGATCCATGAGAGCGAGCAGCCTGCCCCGGCAAACGCGAGCGCCGCGGCCGTCGCGCATGCGCCTAGCACCCAGGCTCTGCGCGAGGCCGAAAACGATGCATGCAGTGAAGATGATGTTGACGACGGAAACCTGGCCAGATGCGTCACGCCATGGCGCGCATCTTTATTCTCAGGAACATCTGTCATGGGGGCTCCAGATGGTGAGTTGATCGTGAGTTGTTCTCAACAGACAACGCCACCGTGGCGTGATGCCGTTGGCGCGCTGTGTCGATTTCTCTACCCCAAACCTGGTCTGGCGCCGCTTAAGCGGTCTTGTGTGGCTGCATGATGACGATGCGAGCCGCATTACGTTGTACCAATGACAGCCTTGTGAAAACAGCCTGACTGCGCGGCACGCACGGCGAAAAACCCGCCGCCTGCCAATCGCCTTTCAACTGAAAGCGGCGCGCAAGGCTGTTGCGAAAGACTATAGCCTGTGATTCCCTCATTCGACAAATGGTGCCCGAAGCGCGAGTAGAATCCGCGGCACAGACGGCCCTTCACCCTTGATCTCATGCTCCTTAAATATTATCCGCAGGTGCTTCGCAATCGACCCCGCATGCTGATCGGCCTCGCCGTCGGCCTCGTGGCCGCGCTGGTGATTCCGGAACACACACGCCCCATGGTGCGTGTTCTGGCCGGCTGGGATGCCGCGGTGTGGATCTACCTCCTGCTCATGTGGGTACACATGGCCGCCGCCGACGAAGGCCGTGTCCGCGAATACGCGCAGCGCGACGATGAAAACGCGGGCGTAGTGCTGGTCGTGATCTGCGTCGCGACGGTCGCCAGCATTGCCGCGATCGTGCTCGAACTGGCCTCGGCGAAGGGCACGGCCGGCAGTTCGACTGCATGGCACTACCTGCTGACCGGCCTCACGATGTTCGGCGCCTGGTTCATGATCCCGACCATTTTCACGTCGCACTATGCGCGGCTGTACTACGACCCGGATGCACCGGAGACCCCCTTGCTGTTTCCCGACCGCAAGCTCCAGCCGAACTACTGGGATTTCCTGTACTTCTCGTTCACCATCGCGGTGGCCTCGCAAACCTCGGACGTGGTGCTGCGCTCGCGGTCGATTCGCCGCGCCGCGCTCGCGCAGTCGATCCTGGCGTTCTACTTCAACGTCGCCGTGCTCGGCTTGTGCGTGAACATCGCAGCGGGCTTACTCGGCTCCTGACCGGCCTTGCCTCCTTAAAAGTCCTATCCCTCAGGACGCTTACCCCGCCGGCTGCCACTTCGCCTTTTGCGGCCCCGGCGGCACCGGCAGCCCCAGCGCCCGCCTCGTGCCACCCCGTGTAAAACCCGGGCGACGCCCGTCCGTTTTACACACGAGCCACCCGCCGCCGCTCTCCCACCGCGTCTGGCCGACCGTCGCGCGTCCCCTAGGGCGCGCGCTTCCCCGCCCTTCCGCTTCAATCCAGAACGCACTGGCACAACGTTTGCTGCGTCTTGCGAATAGTTCTGGCCAGCCTCGTGCTATCGACGTCTGGCGTCAAAGCACCCGCTACTGGCCAGCGGCGTGACGATCTTTGCACTACATTGACCAGTACGCGCCCTCGCTTCACGCATCGCGCGGTATCCGGCTCTGGAAGCCCAATGAGCGCTGTGATCGCATGTCAATTGCATCCACACCGCAGCAGGACGAATCTGGAAACGACCGATGGAATCCCCAAACGGGTACGCGCCGCGGATTTACTTTTTCCATTCACTTCTCGTTGGGCCGCTCGATGCATGGCCCACGCAGTTCGCTCACGCAGCCGGACTGGGCTTCGATCACGCGCTGATCGGCGGCCTTTTCGAACCGGGCCGCGCGGGTCACGCACAGGTGGTCGGCAACCACGGCCGACTGCATCCAGTGTTTGAGACTCAGCAGCCCGCCGCAGAGGCGATCCGTACGCTCGCGCAAGCCGCCCGTCAGAACGGTCTGGCCTTGTTGGTCGATCTGGTGATCGACCGGATGGCCGCCGATGGCGCGCTGTACGCCGAACATGCCGGCTGGTTCTACCCATTCGAGTCTGAAGAGGCGCGGCTCGATCCGCGCCATGTGCATCACGAGGACAATGTCGCGTATGCCAACTTCAACGACGCCGCCAGCAGCGCTGCGCTAGTCGACTGGTGGACGCAGAAACTGCTGGCGCTGGCCGACGCCGGTGTCAGCGGCTTCCGGTTCGATTCGCCGCATCGCGTGCCGGCTGCGGTTTGGCGGCAGCTCGGCGACGCGGTTCGCGCGAAGCATCCTGAGGTGCGCTTCCTCGCCGCGACACCGGGTCTCGCGCGTGGCGATCTGCTCGGCCTCGCAGGCGCGGGCTTCGACAGCGTGTTCTCGTCGGTGCGCTGGTGGGACTTCCGCGCCAGCTGGATGGTGGAAGAGCATGCCGCGCTCGCCCGCATCGCCGCCCCCATCGCGTTTCCCGAAGCGCCTTACGGCACCCGCCTCGCCGCCGATCTCAACGATGCGCACGACTCCGCCATCGTCGAGCGGGCCTACCGGCGCGCGCTGTTCGCGTCGGCCTCGACCGGCACCGGCTGGATGATGCCGATGGGCTTCGAGTACGGCATCACCGAGCCCATGTCGCAGACACGCGGCGACGCCGCGCAGTTTGCGCTGGCCTGTCGGTCGAAGCGATTCGATCTCTCGGAACAGATCAGCCATGTGAACGACGTGGTACGCAATACGAAAACGCTGCACGCCAACGGCGAATTGCGTCCGCTAAGCGGGCCCGGCGCACCCGCGGCCGTCTTGCTGCGCGCCGACGCGCCCGATCTGCGCGACGCCGGCGAAGCGATCCTGATCGCCATCAATCCCGAACTCGGTGCACCGGTGCGAGTCGATCCAGCCCGCTTCCTCACGGGTGTACCGGGCAACTTCACGCGCTTCGTCCCGCTTGACGCGCCCGGAAATGCCGCGTCCTCCGCATTGACGCCGTTCACGCTCGCACCCGGCGCAGTGCGCCTGTTCCGCGCGGCCGCCGATCAACCGATCCGTCTCGCGCCGCCGATCGACAAGGCGAACAGCAAGCGCAGCGGCCGCAAGACCGTGCTCGAAGCGATCAGCGCGCCGCGCGTGGCGATCGAGAGCGTGACACCCTCGGTCGATAACGGACGCTTCCCCGCCAAGCGCACGGTGGGCGAGCGCGCGGAAATCACCGCCGCGATCTTCGCGGAAGGGCACGACAAGATCGCTGCCGCCGTCGTGTGGCGCGCCGCCGACGAAACCGCCTGGCACGAAGTACCGATGAGCCCTGCACAGCCTGCCGGACTCGATATCTGGAAAGCGCGCATTCCGCTGGAGCGCATGGGTCGTCACGAGTTCACCGTGGTCGCATGGCGCGATGACTTTGCCTCGCTGGTCGAGCATATTCAGAAGAAGCTGAAGGCGGGCCAAACCGTCGAGCTCGAACTCGACGAAGCCACGCATCTGTTCGCCCTCGTGCTCGCCGAAGTGGAAACCGTGGAAGGCGCGGTGACCGAGCCGCTCGAACATATCGTCAAGCTCTTCACGAAGGGGGACGCCGAAACGAAGCTCGCGCTGCTGCTCGCACCGACCACCGCGAAGGCGATGACCGCCGCGCGCCACCGCCCGTTCCTGAGCCGCGATCCGATCGTCTACAAGATCGATGCCGAACGCACTGCGGCAGGCTTCGCAAGCTGGTACGAAATCTTCCCGCGTTCGATGAGCGACGACGAATCGCGTCACGGCACCTTCGCTGACGTCGTCACGAAACTGCCGCGCATCCGCGACATGGGTTTCGACGTGCTGTACTTCCCGCCGATCCATCCGATCGGCGTCGCCAATCGCAAGGGCCGCAACAATACGCTGACCGCACTGCCAGGCGATGTCGGCAGCCCATATGCAATCGGCGGAGCCGAAGGCGGCCACACTGCCGTGCATCCCGAACTCGGCACGCTCGACGACTTCAAGAAGATGCTGGCCGCCGCGCACGCGCACGGCCTCGAAATCGCGCTCGACTTTGCGATCCAGTGCTCGCCGGATCACCCATGGTTGAAGGAGCATCCAACGTGGTTCGCCTGGCGCCCCGACGGCACGCTTCGTTACGCCGAAAATCCGCCGAAGAAGTACCAGGACATCGTCAATCCCGACTTCTATGCGCACGACGCCAAGCCCGATTTGTGGCTCGCGCTTCGCGACGTCTTCCTGTTCTGGATCCAGGCGGGTGTGCACATTTTCCGTGTGGACAATCCGCATACCAAGCCGCTGCCGTTCTGGGAATGGGTGATCGACGACGTGCGCTCGCGCTATCCCGACACGATCTTCCTCGCCGAAGCCTTCACGCGGCCACGCATGATGAACCGCCTCGGCAAGATCGGCTTCTCGCAGTCGTACACGTATTTCACGTGGCGCGAGTCGAAGCGCGACTTTATCGAGTACATGACCGAACTCACGCAAACCGGCGCGCGTGATTTCTACCGGCCGAATTTCTTCGTCAATACGCCGGACATCAACCCGCGGCATTTGCAATCGTCGGGGCGTTCGGGCTTTCTGATTCGGGCGGCTTTGGCCTCCACGCTCGCCGGTTTGTGGGGCGTGTATAGCGGTTTCGAATTGTGCGAGGCCGCCGCGCTGCCGAACAGCGAGGAATATCTCGACTCCGAGAAGTATCAACTGCGCGCGTGGGACTGGAACCGGCCCGGCAACATCGTCGGCGAGATCACTGCGTTGAACCGGATTCGCCGCGCGAACCCGGCGCTGCAAACGCATCTCGGCTTTACGTTCCTCACCGCGCACAACGACAACATCCTGTTCTTTGAAAAAGCGACCGAAGCACGCGACAACGTGATCCTGGTCGCGATCAATCTCGATCCGTTCAACGAACAGGGCGCGGATATCGAATTGTCGTGGGACACTTTCAACCACTGGAATCTGCACGACCATGGCGCATTGGAAGTAACCGATCAAATGACCGGTGCGCGGTTCGAATGGCACGGCCGCTGGCAGCACGTCCGCCTCGGTTCAGGCCAACCGTTTTCGATCTGGCGCATCGCGCCGCTCGGCGGCCTGCCCGCTGAACGCCCCGATGATGCCGACAGCGACTATCACGCAGACGACGCTGGCAACCCAACCCCTACGGAAGGTGCGACATGAAGCGTGAAGATCCAGCCCAAAGCACGTCGCAGACCCATACGAGCGCTGCCACCGGCAGCGCCGCCAAAGCGCGCTCGCATCGACGCGGCAAGCCCGCGGCCTTGAGCGACGATCCGCTCTGGTACAAGGACGCGATCATTTATCAGGTGCACATCAAGTCGTTCTTCGACGCGAACAACGATGGCGTCGGCGACTTTCCGGGCCTGATCGCGAAGCTCGACTACATCGCCGAACTCGGCGTGAATGCGATCTGGCTGCTGCCGTTCTATCCGTCGCCGCGGCGCGACGACGGCTACGACATCGCCGATTACCGCAATGTGCATCCGGACTACGGCCAACTATCGGACGTGAAACGCTTCATTCAGGAAGCGCACGCGCGCGGCATCCGCGTGATTACGGAACTGGTGATCAACCATACGTCTGATCAACACCCGTGGTTTCAGCGCGCCCGTCGCGCGAAGCCGGGGTCGAATCATCGCAACTACTACGTGTGGTCCGAGACCGATCAGAAGTACACGGAAACGCGGATCATCTTCATCGATTCTGAACCGTCGAACTGGACGCATGATCCGGTCGCGGGCGCTTACTATTGGCACCGTTTCTACTCGCACCAGCCCGATCTGAACTTCGACAATCCGGCCGTGCTGAAAGAAGTGCTGCAGGTGATGCGCTTCTGGCTCGATATGGGCATCGACGGGCTGCGGCTCGACGCAGTGCCGTACCTGGTCGAACGCGAAGGCACCAACAACGAGAACCTGCCGGAAACGCACGCGGTGCTGAAGAAGATCCGCGCGACGATCGACGCCGAGTATCCAAACCGGATGCTGCTCGCCGAAGCGAACCAGTGGCCGGAAGACGTGAAGGAATATTTCGGCGACGAAGACGAATGCCACATGGCGTTCCACTTCCCGCTGATGCCGCGCATCTATATGTCGATCGCGAGCGAAGACCGCTTTCCGATCACCGACATCATGCGGCAAACGCCGGACCTCGCGGAAACGAACCAGTGGGCGATTTTCCTGCGTAATCACGATGAACTGACGCTCGAAATGGTCACGGATTCAGAGCGCGATTACCTGTGGAACACCTACGCGAGCGATCGCCGCGCGCGCCTGAACCTCGGCATTCGCCGCCGACTCGCACCGCTGATGGAGCGCGACCGCCGCCGCATTGAGCTGATCAATTCGCTGCTGCTGTCGATGCCCGGCACGCCCGTGATCTATTACGGCGACGAGCTCGGCATGGGCGACAACATCCACCTCGGCGACCGTGACGGCGTGCGCACGCCGATGCAATGGTCGTCGGATCGCAACGGCGGGTTCTCGCGCGCCGATCCCGAACAACTGGTGCTGCCGCCGGTGATGGGTTCGTTGTACGGCTTCGACGCCGTCAACGTCGAAGCACAAAGCCGCGATCCGCATTCGCTGTTGAACTGGACCCGGCGGATGCTCGCCACGCGCCGTGCGAAACAAACCTTCGGACGCGGCACGATCCGTTTCCTGAAGCCGGAAAACCGCAAGATCCTTGCGTATCTGCGCGAATTGCCAGGCGAGCCGCCAATATTGTGCGTGGCCAACCTGTCGCGCGCACCGCAGGCGGTCGAACTCGATCTGTCCGAATTCAACGGCTCGGTGCCGATCGAAATGACTGCCGATTCCGTGTTCCCGGCAATCGGTCAGCTTACTTATCTGCTGACCTTCCCGCCGTACGGTTTCCTGTGGTTCATGCTTTGCTCCGGTGGCCAACGTCCGACATGGGCGCAAGCGCATTCCGAACCGCTGCCCGAATTCGTCACGATCGTGATCCGCGAGGGTCAGGTCGGACCGACGCCGGAAAACGTCCGGCTGCTCGAATCCGAAGTGCTGCCGTCCTGGCTGAGCCGGCGCCGCTGGTTTGCCTCGAAGGATCAGAAGATGCACGCGGTGCGCCTCGCTGCGCTGACCACAATCCCGAACGGCGGCTTCGCCTTCACCGAAATCGAAGCGGACGTGGGCGACCATACCGAACGCTACGTCGTGCCGATCGCAATCACGTGGGGCGGCGAAACCACCACGCCGCTGTTCATGCAACTGGCACTCGCGCGCGTACGCCGCGGCCGCAACGTCGGTCACCTGACGGACGCGTTCGCGCTGCCCATCTTCGCTCATGGCGTGATGCGTAAGCTGCGCGAACGCGCGGTCGTGCCAACCGTACAGAAGAGCGAGATCAAGTTCCTTCCAACCGAGCGTTTCTCCGAACTCGACGATCTCGGCGAACGGCCCGAGATCCGCTGGCTGGCGGCCGAGCAAAGCAACAGCTCGCTGATCATCGCCGATGCCGCGGTGTTGAAATTGGTGCGGCGTCTGGTGAGCGGCGTTCATCCGGAAGCGGAAATCAGCCGCTATTTGACCCAGCTCGGCTACGCGAACACCGCGCCGCTGTATGGTGAAGTGGTGCGCGTCGATCCCGAAGGCGTGCCGCATACACTGGCTATCTTGCAAGGCTATATCGACAATCAGGGCGACGCCTGGAACTGGTCGCTGGACTACCTGCGCCGCTCGGTGGACGAACTCGCGATCGCCGTCGATACGGACGGGCAATCGCCGGACCGCGACAACGAAACAATCCTCATGGAAGGCTATAGCGCGTTGGCCGGCACCATCGGCAAGCGGCTCGGTGAACTGCACATGGCGCTTGCGTCACCGTCCGACGACCCGGCATTCGCACCGGAACTCGCCAGCGCAGAACAGGTGAAGGCGTGGGTCGCCGGCACGCAAGCCATGCTCGCCAGCGCGCTCGATCTGCTCGCACCGCGCATCGAGCAGATGAGCGATCCGGACACCCAGGCATTGGCGCAAAGCCTGATCGATCGCCGCGCCGCGTTGGTCGCCGCGGTCAGCAAGCTGGTGTCAGGCGATGCGGGCGCGCTGCGTACCCGCATTCACGGTGACTTCCATCTGGGTCAGGTGCTGGTCGCGCAGGGCGACGCGTATCTGATCGACTTCGAAGGCGAACCTGCGCGTACGCTCGAGGAACGACGTCAGAAGTCGAGTCCGTTACGCGACGTGGCCGGCTTGTTGCGCTCGCTGTCGTATGCAAGTGCCGCGGCGCAGTCCACGATGGAAAGCGCGCCACAGCAAACCGCCGATCGCAAGCGCGCGCTCTTCGACCGTTTCCGCGCGCATGCTACGGAGACGTTCCTGAAGGAATACCGCGCCGCCATCGCGGATTCGCCGACGCCGCTGGTGGCGCCCGAAGCCGAACAGGCGTTGCTCGATCTGTTCCTGATTGAGAAAGCCGCTTACGAAATCCGTTACGAAGCGGCTAACCGTCCAACGTGGCTCAGTTTGCCGGTACGCGGCCTCGCCTCGCTCACCAGCCGCCTGCTCGGTGACACCGGCAATCCGCACGATCCATCAACCCAGGCGCCAGACGCCGCCGCATCGCCTAATCCGGCCGAGGGCGACTATGAGTGAGCATGATCCGGCCGCAGGCCTCCAACCACTCGATATCGACGCGCTCGTTGAAGCGCGTCACCCCGATCCTTTCTCGCAGCTCGGCATGCATCAAACAGACGCGGGTCCGGTGGTGCGCGCGCTGTTGCCGAACGCGAGGCACGTCACCGTGATTTCACGCGCCAACGGCGCAACGCTCGGCGAACTCGAGCAACTCAGGCCGGGGCTGTTTGCCGGCCGCATCACGTCTGCCGCGCCCTATCGCCTGCGCATCGACTGGCATGGCACCGTCCAGGAAATCGAGGACACGTATTCGTTCGGCCCCGTTCTCGGCGACGAGCCGTTGGGCCGTCTCGCCGGCGGCGATCCGTACGCCGTGCTCGAATGCCTCGGCTCACGCCCGATGGAAGTGGACGGCGTGCCGGGCGTGCGCTTCGCCGTCTGGGCGCCGAATGCGCGGCGCGTCTCGGTGGTCGGCGACTTCAACTCATGGGACGGTCGCCGTCATCCGATGCGGCTGCGTCATCAGGCAGGCGTGTGGGAATTGTTTGTGCCGCGCGTCGGCCCGGGCACGCGCTACAAGTACGAATTGCTCGCCCGCGACGGCCATCCGTTGCCGCTCAAGGCCGACCCATGCGCGATGCAGACGGAATTGCCGCCAGGCACCGCATCGGTGGTCGCGCATGTCGACGAGATCGAACAGTTTGAATGGACCGACCACGACTGGATTCAGTCGCGCGCCGCCAAACAAACCCCACGCGCACCGATCTCGATCTACGAAGTGCATGCCGAATCGTGGCTGCGCGTCGCCGAAGAGGGCCAGCGCGGCCTCACGTGGGAAGAACTCGCTGAGCGGCTGATTCCGTACGTGAAAAGCATGGGCTTCACGCACGTGGAATTCATGCCGATTGCCGAGCATCCGTTCGGCGGTTCGTGGGGCTATCAGCCGCTCGGACAGTTTGCGCCGTCGGCACGCTTCGGCAAGCCCGAGCAGTTCGCCCTGTTCGTCGACAAGGCGCACGCGGCCGGCCTCGGCGTGCTTCTCGACTGGGTACCGGCGCACTTTCCGAACGACGCGCATGGCCTGATCGATTTCGACGGCACGCCGCTCTACGAGCACGCCGATCCGCGCGAAGGCTATCACCAGGACTGGAACACGATGATCTACAACCTCGGCCGCAACGAGGTGAGCGCGTTCCTGGTGGCATCGGGCCTCGCATGGCTGAAGCGCTATCACGTGGACGGCCTGCGCGTGGATGCGGTCGCCTCGATGCTGTACCGCGACTATTCGCGCGCCGCCGACGAGTGGGTGCCGAACATCTACGGCGGGCGCGAAAATCTCGAATCGATCGCGTTTCTGAAGCGGCTGAATCATGAAGTCGGCTATGTGCCGGGCGTGCCGGGTGCGATCACGATCGCCGAGGAATCGACCGCGTGGCCGGGCGTGACCGCACGCCTCGAAGATGGCGGCCTCGGCTTCCAGTTCAAGTGGAACATGGGCTGGATGCACGACACGCTGCACTACATGGAAGAGGACCCGGTCTACCGCCAATACCATCACCACATGATGACCTTCGGGATGGTGTACGCGTATTCCGAGCGCTTCGTGCTGCCGCTTTCGCACGACGAGGTGGTGCACGGCAAAGGCTCGCTGCTCGGCAAGATGCCCGGCGACAGATGGCAGAAGTTCGCCAACCTGCGCGCCTACTTCGGCTTCATGTGGACGCATCCGGGCAAGAAGCTGCTGTTCATGGGCGGCGAATTCGGCCAGTTGGCCGAATTCAACCACGACACGTCGCCACACTGGCATCTGCTCGACGATTCGAACCATCACGGCGTGCAGAAGCTCGTGCGCGACCTGAACCATCTGTACAGCGAGGAGCCGGCGCTGCATCGGCTCGACAGCGAGCCAGGCGGTTTCCAGTGGCTAATCGGCGACGACAACGGCAACAGCGTGTATGCCTACCGCCGCACCGATGGTGAAGGCCGCGAACTGGTGGTGGTCTGCAACATGACGCCGGTGCCGCGAGTCGGATACCGGATGGGGATGCCGCGCGGCGGCCGCTGGACGGAAGTGCTGAATACGGATGCCGGCGTGTATGGCGGCTCGAACATGGGCAATGGCGGGCTGATCCACGCCGACAACGTCTCGAGTCACGGCTGGCCGCATTCCGCTGCGCTGACGCTGCCACCTTTGGCGACGATCGTTCTGCGCGCAGATTGATTGATGGAAAAGTTGTAAGACGGGCGCGCGGCGGCCAGGCCGCGCGCCCGTTGCATGAAGTCCCACGATAGCGTTCATAAAACAGAACAAGGAAGGGGAATCATGTCGCATGCAATGCCCGACCGGCTTCTGCCCGGCTCGCCCTATCCGCTCGGCGCCAGCTGGGATGGCCTCGGCGTCAACTTTGCAGTGTTCTCGGCAAATGCGCAGAAAATTGAGCTTTGCCTGTTCGATCCCACCGGTCGCAAGGAAATCAGGCGCTTCACGCTGCCCGAATGCACCGACGAAATCTGGCACGGCTATTTGCCCAATGCGCACCCCGGCACCGCGTACGGTTTTCGCGCACACGGGCCCTATCAGCCGCAGCACGGACATCGCTTCAATCCGCACAAACTGTTGCTCGATCCGTATGCGCGCAAACTGGTCGGGCAGTTTCGCTGGTCCGACGCGCTGTTCGGTTACCGCGTGCATTCGAATCGCGCCGACCTGTCCATCGACCGGCGCGATTCGGCGCCGGCCATGCCGAAGTGCGTCGTGATCGACGAAGCCTTCGACTGGTCGCACGACAAGCGCCCGAATGTGCCGTGGGGCGAAACCGTCGTCTACGAAGCGCATGTGCGCGGCGTGTCGATGCTGCGCCCCGATTTGCGTCAGCACGAGCGTGGCACGTTTGCCGCGCTGGCGTCGCCGGAATTCATCGAGCATTTGCTGAAGCTCGGCGTGACCGCCGTCGAATTGCTGCCCGTGCATGCGTTTCTGAACGATCGCTTTCTGGTGGAGCGCGGCCTGCGCAACTACTGGGGTTACAACACCGCGGCATTTTTTGCACCGGAGCCGTCGTATCTGAGTTCGCACCGGCTCGATGAAATGCGTATCGCCGTGCGTCAGTTGCACGCGGCCGGCATTGAAGTGATTCTCGACGTGGTCTACAACCACACCTGCGAAGGCAACGAGATGGGGCCGACCGTCTCATGGCGCGGCCTCGACAACGCGAGCTACTACCGCCTGATTCCAGGCGACGAACGCCACCATATCAACGACACCGGCTGCGGCAATACCCTGAACCTGCCGCATCCGCGCGTGCTGCAGATGGTGATGGATTCGCTGCGCTACTGGTCGACGAAGTTCAATATCGACGGCTTCCGTTTCGATCTCGGCGTGACGCTTGGCCGTGAGCAGCATGGTTTTGATCCCGGCTCCGGCTTCTTCGACGCATTACGCCAGGACCCGATCCTGTCGCAACGCAAGCTGATTTCCGAGCCATGGGACATCGGCCCGGGCGGTTATCAACTCGGCAACCATCCGCCGGGTTTCGCTGAATGGAACGATCGTTTCCGCGACACGGTGCGCCGCTTCTGGCGCGGTGACGCGGGCTTGCGCCCCGATCTTGCCGCGCGTCTCACTGGTTCCGCCGATCTGTTCAACCGGCGCTTCAGGAAACCGTGGGCATCGGTCAACTTTGTCACGTCGCATGACGGTTTTACGCTAGCCGATACCACCGCGTATGAGCACAAGCACAACGAGGCCAATCGCGAAGACAACAACGACGGCCACAACGAAAACTGCAGTCGCAATTGGGGCGTAGAGGGCCCGACCGACGATCCCGTCCTCCTCGAAACCCGCAAACGCGTGGCCCGCTCGCTGATCGCCACGCTGCTGATGGCGCTCGGCACACCCATGGTGCTGGCAGGCGACGAGTCGCTGCGTACGCAGAACGGCAACAACAATGCGTACTGCCAGGATAACGAACTATCATGGCTTGACTGGGAGCGTGCGGAGTCGCCCGACGGCCGTCAGATGACCGCGTTCGTCGCGCGCGTGATTGCGCTGCGCAAACAGCACCCCCTGCTGCGCGAAACGCGCTTTCTGTTCGGCGATCGCGAAGTGTTGCCGGGCCTATTCGATGTCGGCTGGTTCGATGAACACGGCGATCCGCTCACGATCGAAGCCTGGCAGGACCCCGAAGGCCGCACGTTCACACTGCGGCGCGCGGGTCCAGGCTTGAATGACGAAACGGAAGTATTGTTGATGATGCTCAATGCTGCGGACGAAACACGGCGTTTCACACCGCCCGCGCCACACCTGGAATGGCACGTGCTGCTAGATACAGCTGAGCCGGAAAGCACGCCGCATCGGTTGGCGGTGCCGGAGGTGGAAGTGGCCGCGCATAGCCTCGTGATGCTGGCAGCGCAGCCTATCGGCGAAGCGGATTGGCAGGCGGGCTGGAAGGCCGGCGCGCAGCATGGGCCGCGGCTGTTGACCGCGCTGCCGCCTGATCCGGGTGCGCATCCGCCGAGCGGCGATACGTCGCCGACCACGTAGGCGAAAGCAATATCGAATGGTGATGAATCATGTCCGAAAGTCCGATTGATCCTCACGCGCATCATCACGCGCATTGCCTGCCGTTCAGCGCGCAGTTGCTGGGCGCAACGGGCGCGAAGCCGCGCACGCGATTCCGTTTCTGGGCGCCTTCGTGCAAGACGGTCCAGGTGGAGATCGAAAACGGACCGGCCCAGGGCGCGCACGACATGACGCCTGCCGGCAACGGCTGGTTCGAAACGACGGTCGAGAGCGGCGCGGGCACGCTATATCGCTTCCGGCTCGATGGCGAGCACGCGGTGCCTGATCCTGCGTCACGCTTCCAGCCGCAAGACGTGCACGGCCCAAGCGAAGTGATCGACCCACGCGCGTACCACTGGGAACATACGAACTGGCACGGTCGTCCGTGGGAAGAAACTGTTTTGTACGAGTTGCACGTCGGCGCGATGGGCGGCTATGCGGGTGTACAGAAACGCCTACCCGCGCTTGTGGCGCTTGGCGTGACGGCCATCGAACTGATGCCGTTGAACGACTTTCCCGGCAAGCACAATTGGGGCTACGACGGCGTGCTGCCGTATGCGCCCGATTCCGCGTACGGCCGCCCCGAAGAACTGAAAGCGCTGATCGACGCCGCGCACGGCCTCGGCCTGATGGTGTTTCTCGACGTGGTCTATAACCACTTCGGACCGGACGGCAATTATCTGCACCAATACGCCCGCTCGTTTTTCCGCGAAGGCACGCACACGCCGTGGGGTCCCGCGATCGATTTCGAACGCAGTGAAGTGAGCGACTTCTTCATCGACAACGCTGTCTACTGGATCAACGAATATCGTCTCGACGGCCTGCGTTTCGACGCGGTGCATGCGATCGACAATCACACGTGGCTGCGCGAATTGTCCGACCATATCCGCGCGAAAGTGCAGCACGGCCGGCATGTGCATCTGGTGCTGGAAAACGAGCACAACAGCGCGAGCCTGCTGGACACGCATTTCGACGCGCAGTGGAACGACGACGCGCACAACACGCTGCACGTTCTGCTGACGGGCGAAACGGAGGGCTATTACCACGCCTACGAGGATCAGCCGATCCGTCGCCTTGCGCGCGTGTTGTCGGAAGGTTTCGCATATCAAGGCGACCCGTCTCCGATTCACGACGGCGCGCCGCGTGGTGAAGCGAGCCGGCATCTGTCGCCCACCTCGTTCGTCATGTTCTTGCAGAATCACGATCAGATCGGCAATCGCGCATTCGGCGAGCGCCTGCGCAAGCTGACGTCGGACGATGCCTTGCGCGCCGCCACCGGTTTGCTGCTTCTGTCGCCGCATATCCCCATGCTGTTCATGGATGAGGAACACGGCTCGACCCAGCCGTTCCTGTTTTTTACCGACTACACCGGCGAGCTCGCCGACGCCGTGCGCGAAGGGCGGCGTCGTGAATTCGCACGCTTTTCGGCGTTCAGCGATGAAAAGCGTCGCGCGCAGATTCCCGATCCGAACGACGTGCGGACCTTTGCGGCCTCGTCACCGCCGGAGCCGGTTCAAAGCCCGGCCGCGGACGACAACACAAAAGACCGTCTCGAGTGGATGCACTTCTACAAATCCGCGCTCGCCGTGCGGGCGAAGCTGATCACGCCGCGCCTGAAACACGCCAAAGCGTGCGGCTCGACTGTGTTGACCGCTGCAAACGGTGGCGACGCCAATGCGCTGATCGCCCGCTGGAAACTCGCCGACGGCGAAACCTTGTCGATCGCGTTGAATCTCTCGAAGGAAAACGTGGCGTTCCCCGATCTGCCTAACGGCAAAGTGATTTTCGAAACGCCGCCGCGCGTGCGCGAGCAGATCGACGCCAAGGTGTTGCCGTCATTCGCGTTCGTCGCGTGGGTGACCGGCGACGTCAGCGACTATGCCATCGGCCACGATGCCCGCATCGCAGGCCAACAGGAGCGCCACGCGTGAGTGCAACCCGCCGTCCAAACGATACGATCGTGACCCTTGCCACGCGCGCCGGCTTTGAAGTCGAGTGGCGCGACGCGCACCACACGACGCAACACGTACCCGAGAGCACGCTCGCCGTGCTGCTCGACCGGATGGGCTTGCCGTGCGGCAACGCCACGCAGATCCGGCACAGCGCGGCCGCGCTCGAAGCCGAACTATCCGGCCGCAAGCTGCCGCCGCTGATGACCGCGGAGGTTGAACGCGGCATTGCACTGCCGATCGCGGCGATCAAATCCGGCAGTCACTACCGGATCGAACTGGAAAGCGGCTCGATCATCGACGGCCGCTTCACGGCGCCCAAAGGCGAAGAAGCGTTGCTCGCGCCGATCGACGAGCCCGGCTATCACACGCTGGTCATCAACGAACAACGCGTGACGTTGGCCGTGGCGCCGTCACGCTGCTATACCGTCGCCGATGCCTGGCACACGCTGCACGACGGCGCCTCGACGCAAGCGCCGCCGTTGTGGGGTATCGCCGCGCAGTTATACGGCTTGCGCCGCACGGGCGATGGCGGCATCGGCGACTATACGGCCCTCGCGCAAATGGCGATTGCAAGCGCCAAGCGTGGCGCGCATGCGCTCGCCGTCAGTCCGACTCACGCGATGTTCAGCGCCGAGCCGAATCGCTTCAGTCCGTATTCGCCGTCGTCGCGTTTGTGGCTGAACGTCACGCATATCGACCCCGCCGCGGTGTTCGGCGCCGACGCCGCGCGCGCCGCGCTCGAGGCCGCGCAGGCCACCAAAGCATGGCCGGCACTCGAAGATTTGCCTCTGATCGATTGGCCGAACGCGGTCGTGTTAAAGCTGAAGGTTTTGCGCGCGCTGTACGAGAACTTCTGCATCCAGGAACGCGCGCACGACACGCCGCGTGCGCTCGAATTTCATGGCTTCTGCGAACGTGCCGGCCGTGCGCTCGAAGACCACGCGCGTTTCGAAGCATTGCAGGCGGTGCAGTTGGCTCAGGAAGGTGGCAATGGCCACTGGCGCAACTGGCCCGAGGCGTTGCGCGATCCACGCAGTCCGGAAGTTGAAGCCTTTGCCGAAACGCATCGGCATGAAGTCGACTTTCATCTGTTTCTGCAATGGCTCGCCGCCAAGGGCTTGTCGCACGCGCAGCATGCAGCGAGCGACGCCGGGATGGCCGTCGGCCTGATCGCCGACCTCGCAGTCGGCTGCGATAGTGCCGGCAGCCATGCATGGTCGTACCGTGACGACATGCTGCAAGGCATTTCCGTGGGCGCGCCGCCCGATCTGTTCAACCAGGCCGGCCAGGCGTGGGGGCTCACCACCTTCTCGCCACGCGCGATGCGCACGCAGGGCTTCTCCGCATTCATCGACATGCTGCGTGCGGCGTTCGCGCATGCGGGCGGTATCCGCATCGACCACATTCTCGGTTTGCGGCGCCTGTGGCTCGTGCCCGAAGGCGAGAGCGCGCGTAACGGCGCCTATCTGCGCTATCCGCTCGAAGACCTGCTGCGGCTGATCGCGCTCGAATCGTGGCGGCATCGCGCGATCGTGATCGGCGAAGATCTCGGCACCGTGCCGCCCGGTTTTCGCGAGCGGCTCGACGAGCACGGTCTCTCCGGCATTCGCGTGCTGTGGTTCGAAGGCGCGGAAGGCGGCAAGGGTTTCAAGCCACCGCAGGCATGGGACCGCAACGCTGTCGGCACCACTACGACCCATGATCTGCCGACCGTGGCGGGCTGGTGGCGCGGCAGCGACATCACGTGGCGCAACCGGATCGGTCAGACGATGGCGCGCGCCGATGGCCGCGACGCGGAGGAAGTGGCACAGGAAGAACGCGCCGCCGATCGCGCGCTGTTATGGCGCGCGTTTCAGCAAGCCGGCGTCGCCGCGCCGCACGTGGATGCCCCACCGCCCAACAAGGCGCCCGTGGATGAAGCGCTCGCCTTCGTGGCCGCCACGCCTGGGCCGCTCGTCACTTTCCCGCTCGAAGATTTGCTCGCACTGGTCGAGCAGCCGAATCTGCCCGGCTCGATCGACGAGCATCCGAACTGGCGCCGCCGCGTGATCTTGCCCATCGACGCATTGTTCGAGGACGGCACCTTCAGCGATCGCCTGCTGGCGGTCGACCGCGCGCGCCGCGGCGCCACCGTTCCTGCTGCTTCCAACGTTTCTTCGGAGCCTGATACGCCATGACCGTCCCGCGCTCCACGCTTCGCCTCCAGTTCCATCGAGGCTTCACCTTCGACGATGCCGCCAAGCACGTCGACTACTTCGCCGCGCTCGGCATCAGCCACGTGTACGCGTCGCCCGTCACCACCGCGGAGCCGGGTTCGATGCACGGCTACGATACCGTCGACTACACCCAGGTCAACGCTGAATGCGGGGGCGAAGCAGGCTTGAAGCGCCTTGCCGATAAACTGCGCGCGCACAACATGGGGTTGATCGTCGACGTGGTGCCGAACCATATGGGCGTCGGCGGCTCGAGCAACGCGTGGTGGCTCGACATCCTCGAATGGGGCCGGCACAGCGCGTACGCACGTCATTTCGACGTCGACTGGCATTCGCCCGATCCGGCCTTGCGCGGCAAGGTGCTGGCGCCGACACTCGGTGCGCCGTACGGCGAGGAACTCGCGGCCGGCCGGATTGCGTTGCATTTTGCGGCCGACAGTGGGCGCTTTTATATCGGCTACGGGCCACATGTGTTTCCGGTGTGCCCAATTGACTACGCCGCGATTCTGCAAAGCGCCGACCGTGCCGATCTCAACGCACTGGCCGAACGTTTCCATGGCCTGACGACGCAGCCCACCGATCAGCCGCGCGCCGCCGAAGGACGCGACATGCTGTGCGAGTTCGTCGCGCAAAACGGCGGGTCGGCGATCGAATTGGTGCTGGAATCGTATTCGCCCGCGGACCCGGTGACGCGTGACCGTTTGCATCGGTTGATCGAACGGCAGCACTTCCGCCTTGCGTGGTGGCGTACTGCTTCGGATGAAGTGAACTGGCGGCGTTTCTTCGACATTTCGACGCTGGCCGGCGTACGCGTGGAGCGGCCCGAAGTGTTCGAGGCCGTGCACGCGCTGATTTTCCGTTTGTATCAGGAAGGCGTGGTGGATGGTTTGCGGATCGATCATGTGGATGGTCTCGCCGAACCGCGCGAGTACTGTCAGCGTCTGCGGCAGCGCCTCACCGAATTGCGCGACACTGCGCCGTATGTGGTCGTCGAAAAAATTCTCGGCCGTGGCGAGCCGCTGCGCGACGACTGGCCCGTGGACGGCACAACCGGCTACGATTTCATGAACGACGTGGGCGCGCTGCTGCACGATCCGGCCGGCGCCGAACCGCTCGCGCAGACGTGGGCCGAACTCACCGGCCGCAGCCCGCGATTCGCCGACGAAGCCCTGGCCGCGCGACGCAAGATTCTCGCGGAGAACCTCTCAGCGGAACTGGATCGCGCGGCGCGCGCGCTGCACCGCATTGCCCGAGATTCGCTGACCACGCGCGATTTCACCTTCACCGCGCTGCGGCGCGTGCTGGCCGAACTGGTCGTGCATTTTCCGGTGTATCGGGTCTATCCACAGAACGGGCTGCGCAGCGCTGCGGATAACGTGTATTTCGAGCAGGCACTGGCAGGCGCGAGAGAGACGCTGTCGCGCGCGGACTACGTGGTGCTCGACCGCGTGAACGCGTGGCTCGGTGGCAGCGCCGAGGAAGTGCCGAATGCACGCGTCTCATCGCAACAGCAAGGTCAGAATGGTGCCCCGCCAAGTCATGCAGGTTCCGCGCGGCGCACCGCCCAGACGCTGTTTTCGCAATTGACCGCACCGGTCGCCGCAAAGGCGATTGAAGATACAGCGTGCTATCGCTACGGACGTTTGCTATCGCGCAACGAAGTCGGCTCGGACCCCGGCGAGTTTGCTTTGTCGGTCGCACAATTTCATGCGGCGAATCTCGAACGTTCGCAGCGCTTTCCTCACGCGATGCTCGCCACAGCCACGCACGACCATAAGCGTGGCGAAGACATGCGTGCGCGTCTTGCGGTGTTGAGCGAGATTTCTCACGACTGGAGCGCGACGTTGCGTGCGTGGTCGACCTTGAACGCGCCGCATCGGCGTGCGCTCGACGGTAAGCCGATCAGCAGCGTGAGCCACGATACAAGCTACGATTGGGCGCCAGGCCCCGCCGCCGAGGCGATGCTGTACCAGACCTTGGTAGGCAGTTGGCCACCGGACTTAAAGCCGGACGATGACGCTGGCGTCAAGGACCTGGCTGAGCGCGTCGCGCAATGGCAATTGAAGGCGCTACGGGAAGCGAAGCTGCAGACCAACTGGCTCGCACCCGACGAAGCCTATGAAGCCGGCTGCCGCGATTTCCTGTTCGATATCCTGGCGCCGCAGCGGCGCAATGGTTTCCTGCACGAGTTGTCCGCGTTTGTGGCGCGGATTGGACGCGCCGGTGCGCTCAATAGTTTGCAGCAGACCGTGTTGCGGCTCACGTCGCCTGGGATTCCCGATCTTTATCAGGGTACTGAGTTGTGGGACTTCAGTCTGGTCGACCCCGACAACCGCCGGCCCGTCGATTTTGCCAGGCGCGAGGCATGGCTCGCGCAAACACCGCCTTCGGAATTTCTGGCGAGCTGGCACGATGGCCGGGTAAAGCTCGCGGTAGTGCAGCGCGTGCTGGCGTTGCGCGCACATTTGCCGGAGTTGCTAAGTCAAGGTACATATCTGCCGCTTGCAGTGCGCGGTGCGCATGCGTCGAATGTGATCGCGTTTGCACGGCGGCATGGGAATGCGTGGGCTGTGGTGGTGGCAAGCCGGCTTGCTGCCGGGTTGCTCGGCGCAGAGGGCGATGGCGGCGATTTGCCGATGGTCGATCCGGCCAAGTGGGGCGATACGGCGATCGAAATGCCTGCGGATCTGGCCGCGCGGGCGTTGTTCGACTGGCTGAGTCCGGCGGCGCCCAAGGTCGACGAAAACGGTTTGCTTTATCTGCGCGATGCGTTGAGCGCGATGCCGATTGCGGTGTTGGCGGAGGACGGCGTGCCACGCAGTTGATCGGCGCTTTGTCGAAGGTTGAAGGCGGCTAGAGCGCACATGCTTTAGCCGCCTTTTTTATCGACTCATTCAAGGTGGTCCATCATCCCGCTGAGCCGCCTTGCTGCGCGCGTTTGACCGCCTCGGCCACCTGTTCCGCCACTCGCCGCGTGTCCCAATACACCTGCCCTTTGTACATCCGGTCACCGCGCAGGTTGAAGCGGTCGACACCCAACCACTTCAACGGCTGCCCTGCTACGGTGGCCGATGCTTGCCATTCGATCATGACGGCGTCGCCCGTAGGTGCCCATTGAAGGACGTCGACTTTCAGATCCGGCAGTTGGGTAAGGACCTGCCGGAAATGTTCGATGACGCCTTTCCTGTCGGCCGGTTCGGTCATGGGTGGGATCAGGTTTCGTGTGTCCTCGTGCATGAGCGCTTCCAGGTTATCGGCGACGGGGTGTTGCCACTCCGAGGCGAAGCGTTGCACTGCTATCCGGGCATTGGCTAACTGCTCCGCAGTCGGGGGAAGGTATTTTTCTGCTGACGTCATGTGGGTTTGCTCCTGAATGGGTTGCTTACCGACGGTGTTGTTTGCCCGTGTATTCAGGCCGCAGCCGAAGTCCGATTTAACATACAACGAGATTTTCACATACACCGTGTATGTATACTACAATTCGAATGTGAAAAATCAAGGGATAAAAACGCTGCCTATGCCGACCGCAGGTCCAACCCCCAAATCCCGTCGCGAGGAATATGCGGACGCGACCCGTCAGGCGCTCATCGCTGCTGCCGGCGAGTTGTTCACCTCGGAGGGCTACCAGCAAGTCGGGATAGAGGCCATCTCACGCAGTGCGCGCGTGACCCGCGGCGCTTTCTATCATCACTTTGCTGACAAGGCCGAACTGTTCGACGCTCTGGTCGAGTCTCTCCAGGCGGACGCTGCCTCCAAAGTCAGATCCGCTGCCGCATCCGCGCCGCCAGCCAAACGGATGAGCGCGGGCATTCGCGAATTTCTGGAGGTCTGCACCGAACCTGCCTACCGGCAACTCGTCATTGAAACTGCGCCGGCCGTGCTCGGTCAGGCACGCTGCCGCGAGATCGAAGAAGTGCACGTCTACGGTCTGCTCATTGATGCGCTGACGAACCAGACCACCGGCAAGGAAAAAACCAAGGCCTACCTCGCCGCGCGCATGATCGGCAGCATGGTGTGCGAAGCGGCACAATTGCTCGATGGCGCAGACGATCCCGTCGCCCTGAAAGCGGAGGCGTTGAAGCTCGTTGAAAGCATGGCCGGAACGCTAACGCCAGATAAAAGCCGGGTAACATCTACGCGCAAATAAACGCACCCGGGAGGAGCACCGATGCAGATCGACTGGTCGATTATCAGAACCGGGGATGCCGACAGGCTGCACGGCGCGACCATCGACATATCGGGCTGGATGATTCCGCTGGACCCGCAAGCCGACACGGTCGACTACTTCCTGCTGAGCGCCGACGAGCCGTGTTGTGGGGGCTGCGTGCCGCGCAATCCGTTGACGTCGATCGAGGTGCAAATGGCCGCGCCGCTCGCGCCACAGGTGGAGGCACTGGCTTTGCGCGGCCGGCTGGTTTGTCTTCTCGACGATCCCGCGGGCTGGCGGTATCGGTTAATCGATGCAGTGCCGCTGGGGCGTCCACGGGCTTCACAGCGGCGATTTAGCCGGCGTGCGTTTCTCGCCTCAGGCGCGGCGCTGGGCTTGACGGCTTGTGCGCCCGGGCACTTTGCCGGCTATACCGAGGCGCATGACGAAACGGCGCAAACAACGGCATCTGCGCCATCCGTGTCATCCACGCAATCCGAAACCGCGCCGAGATGGCAAGCGCCCGCCGGCACGTTCACCGTCGACATGCACAGTCACGGCGGCCGCGTGATCGTGTCGCGCGATCCGGCGATCGGTGCGCATCGTCCGTTTATCCCACTGGCCGCGCCAATGCGCGCTGGCGGCATGAACGTCATCTGCCTTGCGATCGTCACGGACACGACGGTCACGCGCGTGGCGGACAACCGCAAGCGTTTCGAGGCATGGCGCGAGCCACAGCCAGGCGAACTGTATGCGCTCGGCCAGACCGAATTCCTGCGCGCCCATCAGTTGATCGAACGCGAGCAGATTCGGGTGGTGACGAACACTGTTTCGCTGACGGCATTGGGTCCGCAGGGTCCGTGCGCGATCATCTCCGCCGAAGGCGCGGATTTTCTCGAAGGCCAGGTAGATCGTGTCGATGAGGCGTACACGAAGCATCAATTGCGACATCTGCAACTGACGCACTATCGCGTGAATGAGCTCGGCGATATCCAGACCGAACCGCCGGTGCATGGCGGCCTCACGGACATCGGCGCGCAGGTAATACAGCGCTGTAACGCGTTGGGAATCGTCGTGGATGTGGCGCACGGCACCTACGATCTTGTGAAGCGCGCGGCAGATACGTCGACTAAACCGCTGGTGCTCTCGCATTCGGCATTGGCCACCCATCCGAGCGCGCGAAGCCGGCTCATCACGCCGGACCATGCGCGGGTGATCGCCGGCACGGGTGGCGTGATTGGCGTGTGGCCGAGCTCAGGAACGTTTCACGATTTGCACGCGATGGCTAACGGCGTCAAACGCATGGCGGATGTCGTGGGAGTGGAACATGTAGGCTTGGGGACGGATATGCTCGGGTTCATTTCGCCCCCGGTATTCAGGAGCTACGAGCAGTTGCCCGATCTGGCCAGTGCGCTGTTGCAGGCCGGATTCTCACAACAGGAAGTCGGGGCAGTTCTTGGGGGGAATTACCTGAGGGTGTTTCAGGCGTCGGTGGGATGATGTCCCGTACGTTTTCGCAGAAAGGCCCTATCGCCCTGCCGCCCACAGCAACGAAACCCCTGAAGACAACATCAATCCGTCAACGACAAGTTTGAAAACCGCAGGGCTCATCCGAACCACGATCAGCCGCGCGGAAAAGGACCCGATCATAAGTGCCGAGCCGGTAATCAAGCCGTCGATCACCACATGCAATGGCAATGCGCCGAAATGATTGAACACCGCGACTTTGGTGCCGTAGACAGCCAGTGATCCAGCGGCTTCGGTTGCGAGAAAGGCGCCTTTAACCAGGCCATACGACATAAACACGGGCACCGTAATCGGCCCGGTGGAAACGACGATGCCGGTGAGAAAACCCACCACGCCGCCGATCAGCGAAAGCTGCCACAGATTGAATTTGATAGCGCGTCGCGCAAGCCAGCGCCGCGTCGGCACCATCGCGATAAAGAACAAGCCCAGCGCAAGTTCGACCGCATGTGGCGGCAACGCAAGAAGTGTCCGCACACCCAGCGCCGCTCCAGGAACCGCAGTCGCGCAATAAGCGCCGCAAGCCCGCCAGTCGATCTCGCGCCACCACGCCAGGATCTTGCCGAAGTTGCCCATGATCGCGGCGATCGCCATGATCGGCACCGCCTGCTGCGGACCGAACAGCATCACGAGAACGGGCATCAGCATCATCGACGAGCCCGTGCCGATCACGCCGCTCAACGTGCCCGCAAGCAAACCGACGCACAGCACCAGCAAATATCCCATGTCGCCCCCGGGTGGTATGGGCGACGATTTTACTCGAACGATGCTTTAACGGACCTGGAGCGGATTCAGCGCAGACGCCGCTCAACCGCCTTCGTCGTCGTAGGTCTTCGGATAAACGCGCACGAGCACGATGCGCGGCCCCTTCATCTTCTTGACCACCACATCGAAGCGATCGAACTCGACGCGCTGCCCTTCGGTAGGCAGATCGTTGAGCGCCTGAATCACGAGGCCGCCGACCGATTCGGCCTTGCCTTCGTCGATGTCGATCCCGAGCGCGCGTTCCAACGACACCACCGGCAAGCTACCTTTGCCCATCAGCGTGCCGTCGTCCATGCGCGTCCAGTCGGCGTCGCCCTGGCGGAATTCGTCGTGGATCTGCCCAACCAGCGCGCCGAGCAGATTGTCCAGCGTCAGAAAGCCGATCGGCTTCGAGTTCTTGTGACCAACCAGTGCGAAGTGCGGCGCGCCCTTGCGGAAGCGGCGAAATAGTTCGAGCGCCGGCATGTCCGGCTTCACGTACTGCACGGGTCGCGCATATTTGGAGAGGTCGTCGAGTGTGCTGCCCGCGTGCCGCGCCAGTAGCAAATCCTTCAAATGGATCATGCCGGCCACGCGCTCGCCGGACGCGTCTTCGAACAACGGATAGCGGCTAAAGCGGTGCCGCGCCACGACCTGCATGTTTTCGCGCAACGGCAGATCGCGCCGCAGGCCGACCATTTCATACGATGGGCGCATCAGATCCGAGACGGTCATGCGCGAAAAATCCAGCGAATGCGCAATCGTGTTCCATTCGTCCTGGCTGTATGCGCCATCCGGCGCACCGAGTTCAGTCGCAACGTTGGCGCGGCGGCCACGCAAGATCAGCTTGAGTTCGTCAGTCGAGTAATGCGAATCGTGGCCATGGTCCGCGTCGAGGCCCGCGAGTTTCAACACCGCGTTTGCGCTCGTATTGAGCACCCAGATTGCCGGATACATCGCCCAGTAGAAACCGTACAGCGGCGTAGCGGCCCACAGCGAAACCTTTTCCGCCTCGCGAATCGCCAGCGACTTCGGCGCCAGTTCGCCCACTACGATGTGCAGGAACGAAATACACGAGAACGCGAAGAACAGCGAGATGCCGTGAATCAGCTTCTCCGACTCGACGCCGAGCAGACTGAAGACCGGCGTGAGCAGTTCGGCGAACGCCGGCTCACCGATCCAACCGAGCCCAAGCGACGCCAGCGTAATGCCCAGCTGACAGGCGGACAGATACGCGTCGAGCCGCCCGTGCACCTTCGCCAGCAAACGCCCACGCATGCCATGTTTGGCCGCGAGGCTTTGCACACGCGTTTGCCGCAGCTTCACCAGACCGAATTCGGCGGCGACGAAAAAACCGTTGAGGGCAACGAGAAACAATGCACCGATAAGGGCGACAACCTGGATCAAAGCGAAGGGCTCCGGCAACAAAAGTTGTCAGTATAGATGGCGCAAGCAAACTGAAAGTTAATCGCGTGCAGGAATGCGCGCCGGCAGCCGCCGTTCACGTTGCTGTCGTTGCACTCAGCGGCACGTGCAGCGCGAGCGTCACCGCTTCGCTCTCGGATGCATCGCTTTGCTCGAAACTGCCGCCGTGCGCTTCCGCAACGCGCTTGCACAACGCGAACACCCACGCGATCCTTTTGGCTTCGCGCGGTTCGCACGCCTGTTTGCGGGCAAAGGCTTCCAGCAAATGCGGCGCCGCCGGATCGTTCAATGCAGCGGCGCTTTGATTGAAGGTGACCGTGGCGTACCACCTGCTGGCGTCCGCGCGTGCGGCAAGCGTGACCGCCGCGCCCTTCGTGCTCGCCTCGACGGCGAATGTGAGCATCAGCCACAACGTGGCGGCCAGGCGCTCACGATCGCCGTTGAGCTGCTCGGTAGCGAGGTGCGATTCGACCGTAACCTCGACACCGCGTGCGCGCGCCAGCCCGGAACGGACTTCGTCAACGGTTTCATCGAGTAACGGATGCAGCGAAAACGGCGCAAATGCCAGTTCCAGCGATTTGGTCTCCGCGCGCGTGGCGTCGACAATCGTCTCCAGCAGCTTCACCTGCTGTTCTACGCCGTTACGGATGCCGGTGACGGCGCGTTGCGAATTGGGGTCGTTGGCATCGAGCTTGCGTTCGAGCACGTACGCCCAGCTATGGATGGCGTTCAGCGGACCACGGAGGTCATGCGACACCAGCGACAGCACGTGATCGCGCATAAACAGCGCGGTCTCCGCGCGCAGGCGTGCGGTGCGTTCGGATACGGCGAAGCCGGAAGGAACCGGCGTTGCGCCGGCGGTCCCGGTGGAAGGCGTTGTCACGATCGAACCCTCTCAGGCGGTGCATCAAATTTCAAAAGAAACCCCATTATAGGCATGCCGTCCAGCGTAACCAGCCTGGCCGGATGGCTAACCTGAACGCAAACCACATGCCACACGGCAATCCTCGGCGATGCGAGCCCAACACGCCTACAATGTCGGTTTTTACGTTTTTGATCTAAGGAGCGACACATGTCGACTGTGACTACCGAATCCGGCCTGAAATACGAAGACATCGTTGAAGGCACTGGCGCCGAAGCGGTGGCCGGCAAGACCGTCAGCGTGCACTACACGGGCTGGCTGACCGACGGCCAGAAGTTCGACTCGAGCAAGGACCGCAACGACCCGTTCGCGTTCGTGCTGGGCGGCGGCATGGTCATCAAGGGCTGGGACGAAGGCGTGCAAGGCATGAAGGTCGGCGGGACGCGCAAGCTGACGATTCCGCCGCAACTCGGCTATGGCGTGCGTGGCGCAGGCGGCGTGATTCCGCCGAATGCAACGCTCGTGTTCGAAGTCGAACTGCTCGGCGTCTAAGTTTTTCGCTGCGCTGTTTTGTATTTTGTAATTGGGCTTCACCAATGAGTCACGCCGCCGTCACCGCTCCAAGCGTTTCGTTGCGCCGGTACGGCGCGATCGAAGCGTCGGACGTGCACGACTTTCATCAGGTCGTGCTCGGGCTCGACGGCGCGATGGTGATGGCGGTAGACGGCGTCGCGCATCAGATCGACGCCGGCTCCGCCTGGCTCATCCCGGCGGGTGCACGGCACGACTATGCGGGCGTCGGCGAGAACCGGCAGTTGGTGCTGGATCTGCCGGCCACGTCGCTGGCTGTGCCAGAGCGTCTGTTCGACCGCGCGCGGGCCGTGACGGTGGATGCCTCGCTCACGCAGCTCGTGCATCGGATTGCCGCGCACGCCACAGGCGGTGCGCAAGGCGACGATCTGGATACCCGGCGTTTCCATTGGGACGCAGCCGCGCGACTGGGCGCTGCGTTGGTGGCCGATACCGGCACGGCGGCCGGGGCGCAGGCACCTGGCGCCGGCCTCGACTTCGCTCGCATCGACCGCTGGCTGCGCGCTCATCTGTCGGAACCGCTGCGTATCGCCGACCTGGCCTCCCACTGCGGCTTCGGCATGCGGCGCTTTCATCAGCTTTTTATCGACGCCTTCGGCGAAACGCCGCATCGCTATTTGCAGCGCCTGCGGCTCGATACCTCTCTTGGCTTGCTGTCCGACCCACGCCTGTCACTCAGCGATATCGCGCTGGAAATCGGCTTCGGCGATCAGAGCGCTTACACGCACGCATTCACGCGGCGTTTCGGGCTGGCGCCCGGTCAATGGCGCGCGCTGCGCCATTGAGTTTGTGCAATGCGCGAGCCGCCTGAAAAGGCGGCCCGCGTTCCCTGCTGAGCTCGCTTAACGTTATCAGCCCGCCAGACCACGCTCCAGATCGCCGCGAATATCGCCGGCGTTTTCCAGACCCACTGCGAGACGGATCAAGCCTTCGCTGATCCCCGCCGCCGCGCGCGCCTCCGGCGTCACGCGACCGTGCGTGGTCGTAGCCGGATGCGTGATGGTGGTGCGCGTATCGCCGAGATTGCCGGTGATCGAACAGATCTTCGTGCTGTCGATCACGCGCCAGGCATTCGCGCGCATCTGCTCAGGCGTATCGCCCTTCAGTTCGAACGACAGGATCGCACCGCCCGCCTTCTGCTGACGCATGGCCAGCGCGTGCTGCGGATGCGATTCGAGCCCCGGGTAAAACACGCGGTTCACGGCCGGATGCGTTTCCAGCCAGCGCGCGATTTCGAGGGCGTTCGCCGACTGCTTTTCGACGCGCAGCGACAGCGTTTCCATGCCCTTGAGCAGCACCCATGCATTGAACGCGGACAAGGTCGGCCCGGCACTGCGCACGAACGGGAACACCTTTTCCATGATGAACTGCTTCGAGCCGACCAGTGCGCCGCCGAGCACACGCCCTTGGCCGTCGAGGAACTTGGTGGCCGAATGCATCACGACATCAGCGCCGAGCTTCAACGGCTGTTGCAAAGCCGGGCTACAGAAGCAGTTGTCGACCACGAAGATCGCATTGGCCGCCTTCGCAATCTTGCTGATCGCTTCGATATCGGCGACTTCGGTCAGCGGGTTCGACGGCGTTTCGAGGAAGAACATCTTCGTTTCCGGGCGCACGGCGTTTTTCCATGCGTCCAGATCGGTCGGATCAACGAACGTCGTCGTGATGCCGAACTTGCTGAAGATCTGCGAGAACATGCCGAGCGTCGAACCGAACAGCGCTTGCGAGCTCACCAGATGGTCGCCGGCCTGCAAGGTCGACATCACCACCGACATGATCGCGGCCATCCCCGAAGCCGTGGCCATGCACGCTTCGCCGCCTTCAAGCGCGGCCAGACGGTCCTGGAACATCGAGACGGTCGGATTCGTGAAGCGCGAGTAGGTGTAGTTGTCTTCGGAATTCTTGAATTTTTCGGCGGCGTCCGCGGCACTCGCGAAGACGAAGCTCGAGGTCAGGAAAATCGCTTCCGAATGTTCGTTGAAGTCGCTGCGCACTGTGCCCGAGCGGACTGCCAGCGTGTCGAAGTTCAGGGAGTCGTCCATGTTGGTTCTGGTTTCCAATGTTCCATGGCTGGGTTCGGCGTCTACGGCTCACGTTAAACGACGAGCCCAACAACGCCAAACGGCAGCAACAAAAAAGCCCGCTTTTGCGTCGGCATAAGCGGGCTTCATGTGCGGGGGAAAGCTGGAGCGGAGGCGGATGACTGCGGCTTTTCCACCATTCGCTTTAGCTGTTTTGGGTTGCCCCGCGTCCGCAAGCTGAGATCAAATCGACGCAAGCCGTCATGCTAACACGCTCGCGGCGTGGCGTGCAGCGGGCCACGACGCGAGCGCCATCACTCAACCGCACTCAACCAACCGACAACTGCAGATGCAGTTGCGAACGCGACGGGCCGCCCTCGGCCGCTTCGCTCGCGGCGTCGCGATCCGATTGCGAGGACGGTGCGAGGCGTGCGGTTTCGATGCGGTCGAGGTACTCGGTGGTCACATCGCCCGTGACGTAGTTGCCGTCGAAGCACGAGGCTTCGAATTCCTTCAGCGCCGGGTTGATATCGCGCACTGCCTGCTTCAGGGCGTCGACGTCCTGATAAACGAGATAGTCCGCGCCGATCATGCGGGCGACTTCATCGTCCGTGCGGCCATGCGCGACGAGTTCGCCGCGCGTAGGCATGTCGATACCGTAGACGTTCGGGTACTTCACCGGCGGCGCCGCCGAAGCGAAGATCACCTTGTTCGCGCCGGCGTCGCGCGCCATCTGCACGATTTCGTGCGAGGTCGTGCCGCGCACGATCGAGTCGTCGACGATCAGCACGTTCTTGCCCTTGAACTCGATGCCCATGGCGTTCAGCTTCTGACGCACCGACTTCTTGCGCATCGCCTGGCCCGGCATGATAAAGGTGCGGCCCACATAACGGTTCTTGAAGAAGCCTTCGCGATACTCCACACCCAGCTTCTTCGCGACCTGCATCGCGGCCGGACGGGACGAATCGGGAATCGGCATCACGACGTCGATCTCGACGTCGGGCAATTCACGCTTGATCTTCTCGGCGAGGTAATCGCCCATGCGCAGACGCACGTTGTAGACCGGCACGCCGTCGAGCACCGAGTCCGGACGCGCGAGGTACACGAGTTCGAAAATACACGGGTTCAGGCTCGGATTCGTTGCGCATTGCTGCGAGTGCAAATTGCCTTCGAGGTCGATGAAAATTGCCTCACCCGGTGCGATATCGCGCACAAATTCGAAACCGATACCTTCGATCGCGACCGACTCCGACGCCAGGATCCACTCGACGCCTTCCGGCGTTTCCTGCTTGCCGAGACACAGCGGGCGAATGCCGAACGGGTCGCGGAAGCCGAGCAAGCCGTAGCCGGCAATCAGCGACACGATCGCGTACGAACCCCGCACCCGGCGATGCACGCCCGACACCGCCTTGAACAGCGCCGCCGGATCGAGTTGCAGGCTCGAACTGGAGAGCTGCAATTCGTGCGCGAGCACGTTGAGCATCACTTCAGTGTCGGAGTTGGTATTGATATGGCGGCGATCGATGCGGAACATCTCATCTTTCAGTTGCTGCCAATTCGTCAGATTGCCGTTGTGCGCGAGGATAATGCCGAACGGCGCGTTCACGTAGAACGGCTGGGCTTCTTCTTCGCTCGATGCAGAACCGGCGGTCGGGTAACGGACCTGGCCGATACCGGTGGTGCCGGGCAGGCTGCGCATGTTGCGCGTGCGGAACACGTCGCGCACCATGCCGTTAGCCTTGTGCATGTGGAAATTGCTGCCGTTCGCTGTCGCGATGCCGGCGGCGTCCTGACCGCGGTGCTGCAGAAGCAGCAGGCTGTCATAGATCAGCTGATTGACCGGAGAATGGGAAACTACGCCTACGATGCCGCACATGGCATGTCCTTCAAAGGTACGAAATTCGTAACGGCGGCCGGTGCCTGCGATGCTGCGCGAGGGTACGCGACTACGTAGAGGCAACCGGATTGCGCCGGAGTCCTGCTGCGTTCCTCTAACCGTTCACCTGATCGTCACACGCGGACGTAGGCAGCGAGCGTCTCGGGAAGCAGCGGTTTCATTACGTGCACGCCCTCGACCGCATAGGGCCGAAGCAAGGCGTTGCGCCAGAATTCCTGTTGGGGCAGTTCGGTCAAGCCTGCAAGGGCGACCAGAATCAGCACCAGAACGACCCCGCGCACGAGGCCGAACATCAAACCGAGCGAGCGATCCACGCCGCTCAAACCGCTTGCCTGCACGATGCGGCTCAGCAGCGCGTTCAGCACGCTTGCGACCAGCACCACGCCGATCGCCACCAGCGCGAACGCCAGAAGCCACTGGGTCAGCGCGCCGCCCGGCCACGTGGCAGGGATAAACGGCACGACATAACCGACAAAACGGCAAGCAATGAAAAACGCCGCGATCCAGCCGATCAGCCCGAATATCTCGGACAAAAAGCCGCGCCATGTGCCGCGCAAGGCCGACAAACCGATCACCGCCATTACAGCGTAGTCGAAGGCAGTGAACATCGCTCGCTTACTGTGCAGCGCCGCTGTTCGCGCCCGACGTCAAGCCGGCCTCACGAACCTTCGCAATCGCGGCGCTCGCCGCTGCACGGTCGGCAAACGGACCAGCGCGCAATAGCGTGAGCGTGGAGCCGTCGGCCTGCTTCCGATGTTCGGTATATGCGGGCACACCGGCCGCTTTCAACTTGGTGGCCCAGGTACGGGCATTGGCGTCGTTCGCAAATGCACCCAGCTGGACGGCGAAACGGCTGCCAGGCGGCGATGCCGGCGTACCGGAATTGGCGTCCGCGCTGGCGGCGGCCGTGTTCGCGCTGTCTTCGCTCGGGGCCGGCGTTTTCGCCGCGCTTTGCGTGGCGGGTGCTTTGGCCGGTTTGGCAGGCGTTTGCGCGACAGGCGCTGCAGGTGCCGTATTGGCGGCAACGGCGGCGGGCGCTTGCGGCTTCGCAGCCGGTTTGGCGGCGGCGGGCGCTGCGCTCGTTGCAGCGCTTTGCTGTTTCGCGGCGCCGGACTGGCCTTGCGTGGCTGCCGTTGTCGGCGCAAGGCCGGAAGCGGCGAGTGCCGCGTCAGGCGCTGGGTTATCCGGTGCTACGCCAGCCTGCGTGTCTTCGTCGGTCTTGGTAGCAACCTTCGGCGCAGGGCGGCTTGGAATGTCGATTGAGATATCGTCCGTGACAGGCTTTGGATGCGAATCCAACACCATGGGCAGGATCACCACCGCTGCGACGACCAACGCGACCGCGCCGACGAGTCTGCGCCGCGCACGCTGCTTTTCAGGCAACGTAGGGTCGAGCAGCATCGCATCGGCATCCACGGTGCGCTCCGTGCGGCGGGTTCGCCGCTCCACGCGCTCGCCACGGGCGGCCCGGGTGGAACTGGTGTTTGCGCCGCGCCGGCTGGGCGCGTCGTCTTTCTTGCCGAACGAGAAAATTCCCATGAATCGCTTGGTTCGAGCCTGGCGCCCGTTCAGTGTTGCTGCGATTTACGGTAGGCCATTACGCCTGCTACCGTATAGAAACTGCCGAAAACCACGATTCTATCATTCTCTGACGCTCGTTTTAGCGCGTCTTGGAAAGCCTCTGCTGGTGTTGCGTAGCGCGTCACGCTGCTGTCATTGCCGTCGCTCACGCCCTGCTCGCGCAAAGCCGCTTCGAGTTCTTCCGCCGAAGCCGCACGCGGGGTCGGCAGATCGGTCACGCACCAGTGGTCGATTTCGCCCTTCAGGTGCGTCAGTACACCAGCAATATCCTTGTCGCGCATCGCGCCGAATACCGCATACGTGTACGGGAAAAAGCCCATATTGCCGAGGTTTTGCGACAGCACTGCGGCGGCGTGCGGGTTATGGCCGACGTCGAGCACGATGGCGGGCTTGCCGGGCAGCACCTGGAAGCGCCCCGGCAATTCGACGTTAGCGAGGCCGAGCCTAATGTCCTGCGCCGAGACCGGCAACCGGTCGCGCAGCGCTTCAAGACCGGCCAGCGCCGCCGACGTGTTGATCAGCTGATTCGCGCCGCGCAATGCCGGATAGGCGAGCGCGGAACGGCGCATGGTCGGGCCCACGTAGCTCCATTGCTGGCGCTCGCTACCGGCCTGCCCTTCGTAGCGGAAATCGCGGCCGAATAGCCACAGTTCGGCGCCGATCTTTTCGGCGTGATCGATCAGGGATTGCGGCGGCACCGGATCGGCGCAGATCGCCGGCTTACCAGGGCGGAAAATGCCGGCTTTTTCGAAGGCGATTTTCTCGCGCGTGTCGCCGAGATACTCGGTGTGATCGATATCGATGCTGGTGATGATCGCGCAGTCCGCGTCGAGGATGTTGACCGCGTCGAGGCGGCCGCCCAGGCCGACTTCGAAGATCACCGCGTCCAATCCGCGCGAGGCGAACAGGCTCATGATCGCGAGCGTCGTGAATTCGAAGTAGGTCAGTGTGATCGGTTCGACAAGGCTCAGGCGCGCGGCTTCGACGGCTTCGAAATGCGGCAGCAGGTCTGCGTCGCTCGCCACTTCGCCGTTCACGCGCGCCCGCTCGTTGAAGGTCAGCAGATGCGGCGACGTGTGGCAGCCAACCGTGAAGCCCGCGCGCAGCAAAATCGATTCGAGGATCGCGCAGGTCGAACCCTTGCCGTTCGTGCCCCCGACCGTGATGATCGGGCACTCAAACGACAACTGCATCGCGTCACGTACCTGCGAGATGCGTCCCAATCCCATGTCGATGCCGACAGGATGCGCGGATTCAAGGTGCGTGAGCCACGCGTCGAGGGTGGGGAATGTGGTCATCGAGCGAATCTTTGCTGCGTTGCGAGATCGTGATTATCCCGGAAATGACAGCGCGCCGCTTGATGACTCTCGCGGCGCGCTATTTTTTTACTGCTTTTCTTGTGGGCGCGGCGCCCTTTCAGGCACGGCCCCGTATTGATGCGTAGGCTTACGCGACTGCGTCAGCTGGCTGATGGGTCAAGAGCGCCATCAATTGCGCGATTTCTTCACGCAGCTTGCGACGGTCGACGATCATGTCGACCGCGCCTTTCGTCAGCAGGAACTCGGCGCGTTGGAAGCCTTCCGGTAGCTTTTCGCGCACGGTTTGTTCGATCACGCGCGGGCCGGCAAAGCCGATCAGCGCCTTCGGCTCGGCGATCACCACATCGCCCAGGAACGCGAAACTTGCCGACACGCCGCCCATGGTCGGATCGGTCAGCACGGAAATGAACGGCAGCTTGGCTTCGGCGAGCTTGGTCAGCATGGCCGTGGTTTTCGCCATTTGCATCAGCGAAAGCAGGCTTTCCTGCATCCGCGCGCCGCCCGAGGCGGTGAAGCAGATAAACGGCACCTTCTGTTCGAGCGCGTTCTGCGCACCGCGCACAAAACGCTCACCGACCACCGAACCCATCGAGCCGCCCATGAACGAGAACTCGAAGCACGCGACCACCACCGGCAGCGTGTGGATGGCGCCACCCATCACGACCATCGCGTCGGTTTCGTCGGTGTCGTCCATCGCCTCTTTCAGGCGATCCGGGTACTTGCGGCTGTCTTTGAACTTGAGCGCGTCGACCGGGACGATTTCCTGGCCGATTTCGTAGCGACCTTCCGGATCGAGCAGGCCGTCGAGCCGCTCACGCGCGCCGATGCGCATGTGATGGTCGCACTTCGGGCAAACGTGCAGATTGGCCTCGACGTCATTGCGGTACAGCACGGCTTCGCACGACGGGCACTTGATCCACAGGCCTTCCGGAATCCCCTTGCGGTTCTTCGGGTCGGTTTGTTTGATTTTCGGCGGCAGCAGTTTATCGAGCCAGCTCATATTGAATCCCTCTGGGTCAACCGGTTGCGCAAACGGCGGGACGAACCCGCCGCTCACACTACAGGAGACAAAAAATAACTGTTATCGGGCAGTCGCGACGCTATCGAGCGCCTCGCGCACTTCGGCAATGAAGCGCGTAAGCGTCTCGGCGGCGGCTTCGGGCGCCGCTTGTTCGAGCAATTGCACGATACGGCTGCCGATCACGACGGCATCGGACACTTCGGCCACCGAACGCGCCGTTTGCGCGTCACGGATGCCAAAACCGACGCCCACCGGCAGGGGTACGCGCGACTTGATGGCCGGGATTTTACTCGCGATGCTGGAAACGTCCAGATTTGCCGCGCCGGTCACACCTTTCAGCGACACATAATAAACGTAACCACTGGCGATTTTGCCGACTTCCGCGATGCGCTCATCCGTGGAGGTGGGCGCAAGCAAAAAGATCGGATCGATGCCGGCAGATCGCATCTGTTCGGCGAAATTAACGCACTCTTCCGGCGGGTAGTCGACAACCAGCACGCCGTCCACACCGGCTTCTTTCGCCGCTTTGGCGAACGCTTCGGTGCCCATGCGTTCGATCGGATTGGCGTAGCCCATCAGCACCACCGGCGTCTTGTCGTCGGTTTCGCGGAAGCGCTTCACGTCGGCCAGCACGTGGCGCAGCGACACGCCATGCGCCAGCGCGCGTTCGGACGATTGCTGGATCACCGGGCCGTCGGCCATCGGGTCGGAAAACGGTACGCCGAGTTCGATCACATCGGCGCCGCCGGCGGCGAGCGCGTGCATGAATTCGACCGTGCGCGCCGGATCCGGGTCACCGGCCGTCATGAACGGAATCAGGCCTTTCTTACCCTGGGCGGACAACGCGGCAAACGTGTTCTTGATACGGGACATGGAATATTCTCGAATTTTTAAGCTACTGCGCGCTCATTGCGTCTCGGTTTGCTGCTCGACTTTGGCCGCATTCTTGCGGGTTTTGCGAGCGGCAGTGGGCGCCGACGCGGCCGCGCTAACGCGTTCGCGCGCTATCGCGCAGTAACTTTCATTGATCTCATAGCCGACGAATTCGCGCTGCTGCCGAGCGCAAGCGACTGCGGTGGTGCCGCTGCCCATGAACGGGTCGAGCACGCGCCCGCCCTTCGGACAACTTGCCAGCACCATCCGCTCGACAATTTCCAGAGGCTTCTGGGTCGGGTGATCGACGCGCTCGGCGTGTTGCCGATGCAGCCGCGATACCGACCAGACATCCTTCGGATTATAGCCAAGCTCCAGCCACTTACTGCCTTCGAACAATTTACGCGAACGCGCCTTCTTCGTGACGGCATCGTACGGGATGCGGACGGGATCGAGATCGAAAAAATAATCTTTCGACACCGCGAAAAAGCCGATGTTGTCGTGCACCGAGGTGAACCGGCGAACCGTTCCACCCATGCTCGGTACACGCCGGTCCCAGATGATTTCGTTGATCATCGTGAGTTTTGTCTTCAGGAAGCTGAAGATTTCCGGCGCGTACTGCCAGGTGCAGAAGATATACAGCGAACCCGACGGCTTGAGCTTCGGAATAGCCAGTTCGAGCCAGCCACGCGTCCAGGCGAGGAAATCCTCGCCTGAGCGCATGTCGGAGTCGTTGCCATAATCCTTGCCGAGCCCATAAGGCGGATCGCACAGGATCAGGTCGATCGATCCGTCGGGGATGTTCGCTACATCGGTCAGAAAATCGCGGTTCAACAGCCGGATGCCGGCAGGCACCTGCGCTAACAAGGGTGCAGGCGCCTCGGCCGCCACTACCTCGGCGGCCGGGCTGGTTTCAAGCGCCGGTTGCGGCTCGTCGAACTCGTCGCGCATCGTCGCGGCGCTCAGAACTGAATGCCCGATCGCTCAGCGACCGTATGCATGTCCTTGTCGCCGCGGCCCGACAGATTGACCAGAAGGACCTTGTCCTTCGGCAGCGTCGGCGCGAGCTTCGCGGCGTAGGCCAGCGCATGGCTGGACTCGAGTGCCGGAATAATGCCTTCGATGCGACAGCAATCGTGGAACGCCTTGAGCGCTTCTTCGTCGGTGATGCTGACATATTGCGCGCGATTGCTGTCTTTTAGCCATGCATGCTCGGGGCCGACACCCGGATAGTCCAGACCGGCCGAGATCGAATGGGTCTCGATGATCTGACCGTTCTCGTCTTGCAGGAGATACGTGCGGTTGCCGTGCAGCACGCCCGGCGTGCCGGCGATCAGCGAGGCTGCGTGCCGGCCGGTTTCGATCCCGTCACCCGCCGGCTCGACGCCGATCAGTTGCACCGAAGTGTCTTCAATGTATGGGTAAAAGATACCCATTGCATTCGAACCGCCGCCAACGCACGCAATCACGGCGTCCGGCTGGCGGCCGACCAGTTCGGGCATCTGCACCTTGCACTCGTCGCCGATCACGCGCTGGAAGTCGCGCACCATCATCGGATACGGATGCGGTCCCGCCACCGTGCCGATAATGTAGAACGTGTTTTCGACGTTAGTCACCCAGTCGCGCATCGCTTCGTTGAGCGCGTCTTTCAACGTGCGCGAGCCGGACGTCACGGGCACGACGGTCGCGCCGAGCAGCTTCATCCGGTAGACGTTGGCCGCCTGGCGGCGCACGTCTTCTTCGCCCATGTAGACCACGCATTCCATGCCGAAGCGCGCCGCGATGGTCGCGGCCGCCACGCCGTGCTGACCCGCGCCGGTTTCCGCGATCACGCGCGGCTTGCCCATGCGCTTTGCGAGCAGCGCCTGGCCAATCACGTTATTGATCTTGTGAGCACCGGTGTGATTCAGGTCTTCACGTTTGAGGAAAACCTGGGCGCCGCCGAGCATTTCGCTCCAGCGTTGTGCGTGATAAATGGGGGACGGACGACCCACGAAATGCTTCAGTTCGCGCTCGTATTCGGCGACGAATTCCGGGTCTTTTTGAAATTTCTCATACGCGGCACGCAGTTCGTCGAGTGCGTGAACCAGCGTTTCAGCGACGAACACGCCGCCATACTGGCCGAAATGGCCTCTTTCGTCAGGCAAGTTATACATGGTGATCACTCTTCTCAGTGTGGCGCACGGCTTTCATATGAGAAAACCGCGCCGCCTGAATCATTCAGCGTCCGCTGCGCGCACTGCGCGTACGAACGCCGCCATCCGGGCGTGATCTTTCACGCCCTTGGCGCCCGGCACTTCGATGCCGCTCGAGACATCGACCGCGTACGGGCGCACGCGATGGATCGCATCACTGACGTTTTGCGCGTTCAACCCACCACTCAAAACGGCCCGACGCGCGAGCTCTGCTGGAATAAGTGACCAATCGAAAACCTTCCCGCCGCCGCCATAGCCTTCGACATGGGTGTCGAACAGAAGGCCGCTGGCTGCTGAATAGTTAAGCGCTGATTTTACCAAATCTGCCGGTTGAGTATCCGCCGCGACTCGCAAAGCGCGCAACCAAGGCAAACCCGCAACGCTGGCGAGGGATTCGCACTGCTCCGCGGTTTCGTCGCCGTGGAACTGCAGCAGCGTCAGCCCGACATTGCTGGCAACTTCGCGGATCCAGTCCGGCGTTGCGTTCACGAACAAGCCGACTACCGATATGAACGGCGGCACGTCATGCACCAGCTCGACGGCTTGCGCGACGCTCACCGAACGCGGGCTCGGCGGATAGAACACGAGGCCGATCGCGTCGGCACCGAGGTCGATCGCCAGCGACACGTCTTCCGGCTTCGACAGGCCGCACAGCTTGATGCGCGTGCGATGCGGCGCGGCATGCTGCTGCGCGCCGGCGTTTGCTTCGGCTGCCAGATTTTCAGTTGATTTCATGTTTGCGCTTGCTCGGTCCATACGGTACTCCACGGCACGCTGCCGGTCTGCGGCGCGGGCACGGCGAAATGCTCAGGATAGCCCACCTGCGCCAGGTACAGGCCGTCAGGCATGAAGGTCGGCGCGGCACAGTCGCGATCGCGGCTGGCGAGAACCTCGACCATCCATTCGGCCGGATGGCGTCCACGGCCAATATCGACGAGACAGCCCATCAGGTTGCGCACCATGTGGTGCAGGAACGCGTTCGCCCGAAAACGGAAATGAACGAAGTCGCCCTGTTGCCGCACGTCGATCTGGTACAGATGTTTGACCGGCGTTTTCGCCTGGCATTGCGACGAACGGAATGCCGAAAAATCGTGTTCGCCGATCAGATGGGCCGCGGCGGCCCGCACGGCCTCGACGTCGAGCGGCGTGTGTACCCAGCCGGCTCGCGTATCCTGCATTGGCGAGCGGAACGGATGGACGTACAGGACGTAGTAATAGGTCCGTTCGAACGCCGAAAAACGCGCGTGGAATTCGTCGGGCATCGGCTTGGCCCATTGCACGGCAATCGTCTTCGGCAGGAAGGCGTTGGTGCCGCGAATCCACGAAAAGTCAGTGCGATCGAGTTCGGTATCGAAATGCACGACCTGACCGAGGCCGTGCACGCCAGTATCCGTGCGCCCAGCCACAACGGTTTGCACAGGCGTTTGCGCGAACTCGCGCAACGCCCGTTCGAGCTCGTCCTGCACAGTCTTGCCGTGCGGCTGCGACTGCCAGCCGCAGAATGCCGAGCCGTCGTACTGGACGCCTAACGCAATACGCTTCACGACAAAGGCGCGAGCGTCGAGAGCAGCGCGCGAGCCTCGGTGCGCGTGGCCGGATCGTTCGCTTCGATCACTTCGTTGATGAGCGTGCGCGCGCCGGACAGATCACCGAGGTCGATATATTCGGCGGCCAGATCGAGCTTGTTGCGGGCGATGCGGCTTAGATCCGCTCGCGTGAAAACCGGCAACGGTTGAGCTGGGCTCGGCGGCAACTCCAGGTCGAAATCGAGCTTCAGCGCGCCAAAGCCGGCTGCGCCCAGGCCCGCGACGGCTGCGTGGCCTGCGGTGCCGGCGGTGATTTCGTCAGCGACATGCGGGAAGTCGTCCGGATCGTGCGGCGCCACAGCTTGCTGCGCAGTGATTTCCGGGGAGGCAACCGGTGGTGTCGCAAGCGATCCGGGTACGCTCACCGCTTCGTCGTCGGTCGATTCGACGCGCGGCGGCAATGGCATGTTGAGACTGCTGAATGCGTCGAGGGCGTCGCGCGGGAACTCGGTCGGCACGGACAGCGCGGGCTGAACTGGCGTGATGGGTGCCAGTTCGAAATTTGGTGCGCCGTCGGGCGTCGCGGGTTCGGCGTGCTGATGTGACTGCGGTTGTGGTTCGACGTGGACTGCGTCCTGTTGGGCCGGGGGTACTGCCGACACCGCTGGCACCGGCGTATCGAACGCCGACGTCTCGCCGTGCGGCTGACCGAACGGCGAAGTCGTGTGCGGTTCGGCCTGCTGCCGCGTGAAGTCGATAACCGGGGGTGGGGTGTCCTGATGGCTCCACGACTCTGCAAGCGGCTCATTCGTCGGCTCTGCCAACGGCGTGGCCTGCGTGCTTGCCGGCTCGTCGTCCCATTGCAGAGGGTGCGGAGGCGCCTCTTGCTGGAAGCTCTCGTCGACCGGCTCAAGCGGTGTCAGCGGCAATGCTTCAGCACCGAGTTCCGCGGCGGCTGCGAGGCTTGCAGCCGTGGTCGCCCCGTCGAGGTTTTCGTGATAGGCCGAGGGAAGAGGTTCGGTGTCCGGGCTCGGTTGCGTAGCTTCGAACGGCGCGGGTGTCGGGTGGATTTCCTGCAATGCGTGTTGGAACGCGTCGTGGTCTTGTGCGGGCAAGCCTGTGAGCGGTTGGTGAGCACCGGCTTCGTGTTCTGCTGCGGCGCGTTGCGCCGCGTCATGATCTTCTGCCGCACGCGCAGCCGCGGCTTTGTCTGCCTCCGCGCGTTCAGCTTCGGCGCGCTCCGCCGCAGCCTGTGACGCAGCTGCGTGTTCGGCTTCTGCCTTCTCCACCGCAGCGCGTTCCGCTTCTGCACGTTCCGCCGCCTGGCGTTCGGTCGCCGCGCGCTCTGCATTTTCTCGCTCTGCTGCCTCGCGTACCGCGGCTTCACGCGCCGCCGCCGCGCGAATTTCCGCTTCACGCTCCGCTGCCACGCGTTCCGCCACTTCTCGCGCTGCCGCGTCATCCCCAGCGCTCTCGTGGTCAGTCGGCGCCGACGCCGCTGCATGCCCTGCTGCCGCTTCGCCGCTTACGTCTGACGCTTCGTGCGTCGAATCGACATCCTGCGACGCAGCCGCTCGCGCGGAAGCCGCCGCTGCGTCCTCCGCCAGCGAGGAGCCGCCTGTCGCGGCAGCAGCAACGCGCTTACGTCGACCCAGACGCAAAGCGGCCAGCAGCGCGACCAACGCCGCGCCGATCGCCGCCGCGATGCTCAAATTCGTCTGCGAGATGCCGGCGTCGGTCGACGTGGAAACCGGCGCGCTGCCATGACCGGAAACGGCTGCCGCAGACGAAGCGCCGGCGGCCGGTTGCGCACCGTTTGTAGCAGGCGGGACCGTCGCGGCCGGCGTACCGCCGATGCCATGTTTCTGCAGTTCCATCAGCACGCGGTTTTTCAGCGCAAGCAATTGCTGCAAGCTCGAAACCTGCGCGCGCGGTTGCGATGCCGGTTGTGCGCCGGCCGCCGCTGCGGCAGCCGCCGACGCGCCTTCGGCAGCCTCACTGGCCGAAGGCTGGATCGCGCCCGACCAGACGTGTGCGCCGCTGGCCGGCACGGCCTGCGACCCTGCTACGGCGGCCACGCCGGCCGCTGCCGAGCTACCCGGCGTCGCCGAGCTGGCTTCAGCCGTCGAGCTGGCCGTCCCTGAAACCGCAGGCGTGGCAGCCTGAGCCGCAGCGCTTGCCGCGCTCGCCGCCGCGGCGTTGACCTGCGCCACGCCGCTCGCGGCGCCGACAGCAGCACCAACCGTCGCCGCGTTCGGCGCGGAAGCCGCCGCAGCCGTAGCGGCCGATGACGCCGCAGACGCAGACCCCGCAACCGGCGCAGAAGCCGCCGGAGCGCCGGTCGCATCCAGTGCCGGGATCGTCAATAGCGCGCCGACACGCATCCGGCTCGGATCATGACTCATGAAGGCGTTCGGATTCGCCTCGAACAGCGCGCGCGAAGCGCGTGCGAGCGTCCCCTTGTCGTGCGATTGCGTGACGGCAATCGCCACGTCATTCAACGACTGCCCGGGCCGCACCGTATATTGGCTCCCGGCGGCGTAAGAAACGGAAGCGCCCTCGGGCGCGCTCGCGGCGTCGCCCGGCGCTGCCACTGCGCTACCCACACCGGCGCCCGCCAGCGCGAACGCAAAAGCGGTCATGGCCGTCAGCCGGCCTATACCTTGATGCATAGACATAGCCCGAAGGGAAGAGAGTCGAAGGTTCATCGGGACTCCAGGCGCGTCAGCGCGCAGCCCTTTTTTGCGGTTGAAAAGAGACAAGATAATCGGAGCACACAATGAAAAAAGCGCCGCGCAAGCGCGACGCTTTTTGAGTTTTCTACACGTCGTGAGCGCGTAGTTTACTTTACTTGTCGAGCACAATGCGAAGCATGCGACGCAGCGGTTCTGCCGCGCCCCACAGCAGCTGATCGCCGACCGTGAAGGCCGACAGATATTCGCCGCCCATCGCCAGTTTGCGCACACGGCCAACCGGCACAGTCAGCGTGCCCGTGACCACGGCCGGGGACAGATCGCGCATGGAGGCTTCGCGTTCGTTCGGCACAACCTTGACCCAGTCGTTGCCCGACGCAAGGATGCTGTTCACTTCGTCCAGCGGCACATCCTTGTTCAGCTTGATGGTCAATGCCTGCGAGTGGCAGCGCATTGCGCCGATCCGCACGCAGAGGCCATCTACAGGGATCGAACCCGGCGTGCCCATAGCCGGCTTGCCCAGAATCTTGTTGGTTTCCGCGCCGCCCTTCCATTCTTCCTTCGACATGCCGTTACCGAGATCCTTGTCGATCCACGGAATCAGCGAGCCGGCGAGCGGCACGCCAAAGTTGTCGGTCGGCATACGGTCGCTGTTCATGGCGCTCAGCACGCGACGGTCGATGTCGAGAATCGCCGACGACGGATCCGCCAGGTCTTCCTTGGCCGCGCCGTACAGCGTGCCCATTTGCTGCAGCAGTTCGCGCATGTTTTGCGCGCCCGCGCCCGAAGCGGCCTGATACGTCATGGCCGTCATCCAGTCGACGAGGTTTTCGCGGAATAGGCCGCCCAGCGCCATCAGCATCAGGCTGACCGTACAGTTGCCGCCGATGAAATTCTTCTGGCCCTTGACCAGCGCGTTCTTGATCACGTCGAGGTTGACCGGATCGAGAATGATGACCGCGTCATCTTTCATGCGCAGCGACGAGGCCGCGTCGATCCAATAGCCGTTCCAGCCCGCTGCGCGCAGCTTCGGGAACACTTCATTCGTGTAATCGCCGCCCTGGCAGGAGATGATCGCTTCGCACTTCTTCAGGTCTTCGATGCTTGTCGCATCTTTGAGCTTGGTCTCGTTTTTGGCGAACGACGGCGCGTTGCCGCCCGCGTTGCTGGTGCTGAAAAACACCGGTTCGATCAAGTCGAAATCGCCTTCCTGTTGCATACGTTGCATCAGGACGCTGCCGACCATACCGCGCCAACCTACGAGACCTACGTTCATGACTTCATACCCTTCGAATGGAAACTTCCCCGCATCTTTGCCCGCAGTGACCGCGCGGGGAAGATGAGCGGGCACGACGGACGATCAGCGTTTCGTGATCGTTTTCGGGGTAATCGTTTTAATGAGCGCTTTGATGGTAATGGCGAGCTCAACCACACGGGCCGTTTTGCCGTGCAGTTTCGAAATCGAGGAGATTTGAGCCATGTGCGCCATCGCTACAATATACACGAAAACCGGAATCTGGCGACGTGATCGTCTGCCGCTATCGTCCGTATTGCGCGCGAATCGGCCTGTTTCGAGGCCAATTCGCGTTTTAAAGGTCGCTTTGAAGACTGTTTAGCGGCCTAACTACCAAGTGCTTCAAAGCGCCTTACAGCGCGGCGACCACTGCATCGCCCATCGCCACGGTGCCGACCTGCTTGCAACCCGGCGTCAGGATATCGCCCGTGCGGAGGCCTTGCTCCAGCACCCTCTTCACCGCGTTTTCGATGCGATCCGCCTGTTCCGCCTTGTTCAGCGAATAGCGCAGCATCATCGCGGCCGACAGAATCGTTGCCAACGGATTCGCCACGCCCTTGCCGGCGATATCCGGCGCGGAACCGTGCGACGGCTCGTACAAGCCCTTGTTGTTCTTGTCGAGCGATGCCGACGGCAGCATGCCGATCGAGCCCGTCAGCATCGCGGCTTCATCCGACAGAATGTCGCCGAACATGTTGCCGGTCACAACCACGTCGAACGCCTTCGGCGCCTTGACCAGTTGCATCGCCGCGTTGTCCACGTACATGTGCGACAACTCGACGTCAGCGTATTCCTTCGACACGTCGATCATCACGTCGCGCCAGAACTGCGACGTTTCAAGCACGTTGGCCTTATCCACGCTCGTCAGCCTCTTCTGGCGCTTTTGTGCGGCCTGAAACGCGACGTGCGCAATGCGGCGCACTTCGGGTTCCGAATAACGCATCGTGTCGAAACCTTCCTTCGCGCCTTCAAACAGCCCATCCGGCGACGAACGCACGCCGCGCGGCGCGCCGAAGTAGATGTCGCCGTTCAGTTCGCGCACGATCAGGATGTCGAGACCCGAAACGATCTCTTCCTTCAACGAGGAAGCGCCCGTGAGTTGCGGATAGCAGATTGCCGGACGGAAGTTCGCGAACAATTGCAGGTGCTTGCGCAGACCGAGAATCGCCTGCTCCGGACGCAGCGCACGTTCGAGCGAGTCGTACTTCCAGTCGCCAACGGCGCCGAACAGGATCGCATCGGCTTCTTTCGCCAGCGCCAGCGTCGAATCGGGCAGCGGATGGCCCTTCGCTTCGTAACCCGCGCCGCCAACCGGCGCTTCTTCGAGTTCGAACTTTTCGCCCAGCACGTTCAGGACCTTGACGGCTTCCTTGACGATTTCGGGACCGATGCCGTCGCCCGGCAAGACTGCGATCTTCATGCGAGTTTCCTTGATGATTTTCTTCGAGACTTTTCTAAGCGTGAATCAGCGAGCCGGTGGGCTCTCGGGCCTATAAGGCCTTACCCGACGATGCGGTGATTCAGCCACGGCTGCTTCGCGATCCGCTCGGCTTCGAACTGGCGAATCTTGTCAGCATGACGCAGCGTGAGGCCGATATCGTCGAAGCCATTCAGCAGGCAGTACTTGCGGAACGCTGCCACTTCGAACGGATATTCGGCGCTACCGTCCGACGTGCGCACGACTTGCGCTTCCAGGTCGACGGTCAGCTTGAAGCCGTTGAACGCGTACGTTTCGTTGAACAGGTGATCGACTTGCTGTTCGGTCAGCACGATCGGCAGCACGCCGTTCTTGAAGCAGTTGTTGTAGAAAATATCGGCGAAGCTCGGCGCAATGATTGCGCGGAAACCATACTGCTCCAACGCCCACGGTGCGTGCTCACGCGAGCTGCCGCAACCGAAGTTCTTGCGCGCCAACAGCACTGAAGCGCCCTGATAGCGCGGCTGATTCAGCACGAAATCCGGGTTCAGCGGACGCTTCGAGTTGTCTTGACCCGGCTCGCCGTGGTCGAGGTAGCGCCATTCGTCGAACGCGTTCGGACCGAAACCCGTGCGCTTGATCGACTTCAGGAATTGCTTCGGAATGATCGCGTCCGTGTCGACGTTCTCACGATCGAGCGGCGCCACGACGCCGGTGTGTACGATGAATTTATCCATGACGCTTGCGCCTGTTTCGAGACCGGGCGATGCGCGTGACGGCCGGAAAACCGCCCGGCGCATCGCCGGCAAAAATCAAAAACCGCTTATTTGTCAGCGTGATTGCTGATCGAATTGCCGAGGTGCGACATGTCCTCGCCAAATCCGTGCACCGTGTTGCAGCCGGCCAGACCGAGCAATAGCCCGGCCAGGGTACCGAGTGCGAAACGCCGCAAAAGAGTGGTGCGATTCATGTTCTTCATCATGCGTGTTTATCCAAGCTTGCGAATATCGACGAAATGCCCTTCGATAGCCGCTGCAGCAGCCATCGCGGGGCTCACGAGGTGGGTACGGCCACCGGCGCCCTGACGACCTTCGAAATTACGATTCGACGTGGATGCGCAACGCTCGCCCGGATCCAACCGGTCGGCGTTCATTGCGAGACACATCGAGCAACCGGGCTCACGCCATTCGAAACCGGCATCCGTAAAGACCTTGTCGAGGCCTTCACGTTCCGCTTGCGCCTTCACCAGACCCGAACCCGGCACGACCATGGCCAGACGGATGTTCGGTGCAACGCGGCGGCCGAGCTTCTTCACGACGTATGCCGCAGCGCGAATGTCTTCAATGCGCGCGTTGGTGCACGACCCAATGAAGATTTTATCCGGCTTGATGGATTCGATCGGCGCATTCGGTTCGAGCGCCATGTACTTCAGCGCGCGCTCCATTGCATCGCGCTTGACCGGGTCTTTTTCGCGCTCCGGATCCGGCACGCGGCCGTCCACGGCCGTGACCATTTCCGGCGACGTGCCCCACGTGACTTGCGGCACGATTTCCGCAGCGTTCAGCTCGACCACGCGGTCGAATTGCGCGCCTTCGTCTGACTTGAACTGCTTCCAGTACTCGACCGCGTGATCCCACTCGACGCCTGCCGGCGAAAAGGGACGGCCCTTCAGGTATTCGATCGTGGTGTCGTCTACAGCGACCATGCCGGCGCGCGCGCCCGCTTCAATCGCCATGTTGCAGACCGTCATGCGGCCTTCCATGGACAGCGCGCGAATCGTCGAACCGCCGAATTCGATCGCATAGCCCGTGCCGCCTGCCGTGCCGATCTTGCCGATGATCGCGAGCACGATGTCTTTCGCCGTACAGCCGCGCGGCAACGGGCCTTCGACCTTCACCAGCATGTTCTTGCTCTTCTTCTGCAAGAGCGTTTGCGTGGCCAGCACGTGCTCGACCTCCGAGGTGCCGATGCCGTGCGCCAGCGCGCCGAACGCGCCGTGCGTGGACGTGTGCGAGTCGCCGCAGACAATGGTCATGCCCGGCAGCGTAGCGCCCTGCTCCGGCCCGATGATGTGCACGATGCCCTGACGCAGGTCGTTCATCTTGAACTGCGTGATGCCATAGGCGTCGCAGTTCGTGTCGAGCGTATCGACTTGCAGCTTGGAGACCGGATCGGCAATGCCGTGGCTGCGATCCGTTGTGGGGACGTTGTGGTCCGACACCGCCAGATTCGCGCTGATACGCCACACCGGACGTTCAGCCAGCTTCAGGCCTTCAAACGCCTGAGGGCTGGTGACTTCGTGCAGCAGGTGACGGTCGATATAGAGAATCGTCGTACCGTCTTCTTCCGTGTGGACCACGTGTGTGTTCCACAATTTGTCGTAGAGAGTCTGTGCCATGGTATGCGGGGTAGTAATGACTGCGGGCTGACTGTGTCGGTCGATTATGCCACGCAGAACCCCGCTTAGGGCCCATGAATCATGCAAAAAACCGATAAAAAACAGGGAGTTGGGTGGTAGTGACGATACCTGTATGGATGTTACCCGGACCCCTATTGCCACCGGCAGTTGCACCTATCCAAAACAAAACGCCCCAACGGTCGACCCGTTGGGGCGTTTTTCATTCATCCAGTCTCACGCATTTCACAGCCCTACGGGCGATAAAACGCGCCGCAAAGACTACCGCTTAGCGTTGCGCTATCGGCTTCGCTTCGCGTTGCGTGTCGCCGATGAACAGTTGACGCGGACGGCCAATCTTCTGTTCCGGATCAGCGATCATTTCGTTCCACTGTGCAATCCAGCCGACCGTACGTGCCATCGCGAAGATACACGTGAACATCGACGTCGGGATGCCCAGCGCGCGCTGCACGATGCCCGAGTAGAAGTCGACGTTCGGGTACAGCTTGCGCGACACGAAGTATTCGTCTTCCAGAGCGATCTTTTCCAGCGCCATGGCCAGCTTGAACAGCGGGTCGTCGTGCAGGCCCAGCTCTTCCAGCACTTCGTGGCAGGTTTCGCGCATCAGCTTCGCACGCGGATCGTAGTTCTTGTAGACGCGGTGACCGAAGCCCATCAGCTTCACGCCCGAGTTCTTGTCCTTCACCTGCTTGATGAACTCAGGAATATTGTCGACCGAACCAATCTCTTCCAGCATGTTCAGCGCGGCTTCGTTCGCACCACCGTGCGCCGGGCCCCACAGGCAAGCGATACCGGCCGCGATACACGCGAACGGGTTAGCGCCCGACGAACCCGCCAGACGAACCGTCGAGGTCGACGCATTCTGTTCGTGGTCAGCGTGCAGGATCAGGATACGGTCCAGCGCACGCACCAGCACGTCGTTGACCTTGTACTCTTCGCACGGGTTCGAGAACATCATGTGCATGAAGTTCGCGCTGTACGACAGGTCGTTCTTCGGGTACGCAAACGGCTGACCGATGCTGTACTTGTACGCCATCGCGACGAGCGTAGGCAGCTTCGCGATCATGCGAATGGCCGACACTTCACGGTGACGCGGATTGTTGATGTCGAGCGAGTCGTGATAGAACGCCGACAGCGCGCCGACTGCAGCGACCAGAATCGCCATCGGGTGTGCGTCGCGACGGAAGCCACGGAAGAAGAAGTGCATTTGCTCATGCACCATCGTGTGCTTCGTGACGGTGTTCACGAACTCGTCTTTCTGCTGCGCGTTCGGCAGTTCGCCCTTCAGCAGCAGATAGCAGGTTTCGAGGAAGTCGGCGTTTTGCGCGAGGTTGTCGATCGGGTAGCCGCGATACAGCAGCTCGCCCTTGTCACCGTCGATGTACGTGATCGCCGAATTGCACGCCGCCGTCGACATAAAGCCCGGGTCGTACGTGAACTTGCCGGTCTGGCCGTACAGTTTGCGGATGTCGATCACGTCCGGGCCGAGAGTGCCCTTGTAAATCGGCATTTCAACGCTCGGCGAATTGTCGCTGAACGATAGCGTGGCTTTAACATCTGACGGGGTCATAGCACATCCTCAATCGAAGTATGGAAACAGGGTTTCGATAATTTGCACGCCTGGGAACAACGGACAAGCGGCGCTCAAGACGTTAGCGGTGCTCAAGCATTCCGCAACAGCTCCAGCACCCGGATCACATCCGGGTCGGCAAGTTCGCCTTCCGGTTCCTTGCGAACGAGCAGCAAGTCCATCAGGTCGTTATCGCTCAGCTCGAGCAGGCGCGTGAGAGCGCCAACATCGGCATCGCTGAGGTCATGCTCATATCGGCTGAAAAAACGTTCAAAGATCAGATCGTTTTCCAGCAGGCCCCGCCGCGCGCGCCAGCGAAGGCGCGCGCGGCGGAGAGGGTCGGACTGATGCGATGTTTCTGTGTTCATCCTAGACTGCGCGGCGAACCATCAATTCCTTGATCTTGCCAATCGCCTTGGTCGGGTTCAGGCCCTTCGGGCAGACGTCGACGCAATTCATGATCGTATGGCAACGGAACAGACGGTACGGATCTTCCAGATTGTCGAGGCGTTCACCCGTCGCTTCGTCGCGGCTATCCGCGATGAAACGATAGGCCTGCAACAGACCAGCCGGGCCGACGAACTTGTCCGGATTCCACCAGAAGCTCGGGCACGACGTAGAGCAGCTAGCGCACAGAATACATTCGTACAGGCCGTCGAGCTCGTCGCGTTCTTCCGGCGACTGCAGACGTTCCTTTTCCGGCGGCGGCGTATCGTTGATCAGGTACGGCTTGATCGAGTGATACTGGTTGAAGAACTGCGTGAAGTCGCAAATCAGGTCGCGCACGACGGGCAGGCCCGGCAGCGGACGCAGCACGATCTTCTGCGGCAGGTCGTTCATGTTCTGCAAGCAGGCCAGACCATTCTTGCCGTTGATGTTCATCGCGTCCGAACCGCACACGCCTTCACGGCACGAACGGCGGAACGACAAGGTTTCGTCCATCGCTTTCAGCTTGAGCAGCGCGTCGAGCAGCATGCGTTCGTGCGAGTCGATTTCGATCTCGTACGTTTGCATGCGCGGCGCTGCGTCCTTGTCCGGATCGTAGCGGTAAATTTCAAATGTACGCTTGGCCATTTCTGAATTCCTTTGACTTGTGCCTTAGAAGGTACGCGCTTTCGGCGGCACCGATTCGACGGTCAGCGGTTGCATCTGAACCGGCTTGTAGTCGAGGCGATCGCCTTCGCTGAACCACAGCGTATGGCGCAGCCAGTTTTCGTCGTCGCGATGTTCGAAGTCGTCTTGCGCGTGCGCGCCGCGGCTTTCCTTGCGGGCTTCGGCGGAAACCATCGTGGCGCGGGCCACTTCGATCAGGTTCTCCACTTCCAGTGCTTCGATACGCGCCGTGTTGAACACCTTCGACTTGTCTTTCAGGTAGATGTTGTCGACACGGTCAGCCACTTCGCGAATCCGCTCGACACCTTCGGCCAGCAGCTTCGACGTGCGGAACACGCCTGCGTGCGCCTGCATGGTAGAGCGGATGTCGGCCGCAACGGTCTGCGAGTATTCGCCCGACGTGGACTTGTCCAGCTTGTTCAGACGCGCCAGCGAGAAATCGCCTGCGTCGGCCGGCAGCGGCTTGTGTTCCTTGATGTCCTTCACGTGCTTGACGATGTGGTTGCCGGCCGCGCGGCCGAACACCACCAGGTCGAGCAGCGAGTTCGTGCCGAGACGGTTTGCGCCGTGCACCGACACGCACGAGCATTCGCCCACTGCGTAGAAACCGTTGACGACCTCCTTGTGATCCCGCGACGTGCCAACGACCTGGCCGTTGATGTTCGTCGGGATACCACCCATCTGATAGTGGATGGTCGGCACAACCGGAATCGGCTCTTTAATACAGTCGACGTTCGCGAACTTCATGGCGATTTCGCGGATCGACGGCAGACGCTTCATGATCGTCTCAGCGCCGATGTGCGACAGGTCGAGCAGCACGTGGTCCTTGTTCGGACCCACGCCACGGCCTTCCTTGATTTCCTGGTCCATCGAACGCGAAACGAAGTCGCGCGGCGCCAGATCCTTCAGCGTCGGCGCGTAGCGTTCCATGAAACGCTCGCCGTTCGAGTTGCGCAGAATGCCGCCTTCTCCACGCACGCCTTCGGTAATCAGCACGCCCGCGCCGGCCACGCCGGTGGGGTGGAATTGCCAGAATTCCATGTCTTGCAGTGCGATACCCGAACGCGCGGCCATGCCCAGGCCGTCACCGGTGTTGATGAACGCATTCGTGGATGCTGCGAAGATCCGGCCCGCGCCGCCCGTAGCGAACAGCGTGGTCTTGCCTTCGAGGATGTAAACGTCGCCGGTTTCCATTTCCAGCGCGGTGACACCAAGCACGTCGCCGTCGGCGTCGCGGATCAGATCCAGCGCCATCCATTCGACGAAGAACTGCGTCTTGGCTGCCACGTTTTGCTGGTACAGCGTGTGCAGCAGCGCGTGACCCGTACGGTCAGCGGCCGCGCAAGCGCGTTGCACCGGTTTTTCGCCGTAGTTGGCGGTGTGGCCGCCGAACGGGCGTTGGTAAATCGTGCCGTCAGCGTTACGGTCGAACGGCATGCCGAAGTGTTCGAGCTCGTACACGGCGTTCGGTGCTTCACGGCACATGAACTCGATCGCGTCCTGGTCGCCGAGCCAGTCGGAACCCTTGATCGTGTCGTAGAAGTGGTAGTGCCAATTGTCTTCGCTCATGTTGCCGAGCGAGGCGCCGATGCCGCCTTGGGCAGCGACCGTGTGCGACCGCGTCGGGAACACCTTGGACAGCACGCAAACCGACAGACCGGCGCGCGCGAGTTGCAGCGAAGCGCGCATCCCCGAGCCGCCTGCGCCGACGATAACCACGTCAAACTTGCGACGCGGCAGAGAATTCTTGATTGCAGCCATTCTTTTACACTCTCCAGAGAATCTGCGCAGCGTAGCCCGCACATGCGAGCAGCCAGACGATCGTCAGCGCTTGAAGAAACAGGCGCGTGCCAACGGGCTTCACATAGTCCATCCAGATGTCGCGGATACCAACCCACGCGTGATAGAACAGCGACAGCAGCGTGACGAACGTGGCGAGCTTCATCCATTGCGTTGCAAAGATCGAGGCCCAGCCGTCATACGAGAAGTCGCGCGCGCCGAAGAACCACGCGAGCAGGATCACCGTGTAGACGGCCATGATGCAGGCGGTAATGCGCTGGGCGAGCCAGTCGCGCAGGCCGTAATGTGCGCCGACGACGAGACGCTTCGGACCGATTCGGTTATTAGCTGCCATTTTTTTAGAATGCTCCGAAGAGTTTGAGCGCGAAAGCAATCGTCAGAAGCGACGAAACGACCAGCACCACGATGGAGGTTTGCTTGCCCTTCTCTTTAGTCGTGAGGCCGTGGCTCGTGTCCATGAACAGGTGACGGACACCCGCGCAGAAGTGGAACAGGAAGGCCCACGCGAGAACGAGCGTGATGAGCTTGACAATGATGTTGGAGAGGAAGCCCTTGAAGACTTCGAAACTGAGTTCGGAAGTCAGGCTCTGATCGAAGAGGTACAGCAGGAACGGAAGAAAAACAAAAAGCAGCCCACCGCTTAGGCGGTGCAAGATCGACACGCGCCCCGCTAGCGGGAGACGGTATGCCGTCAAAATCTGCCCGATACCGATGTTCCGGAATTCCGGCCTCGGTTTTTTTACGGCTTCAGCCATGCTAGACCCCTACTATGTAGTCACACTAATCCGCAATTTTAGCGCCTTTTTATATCGCGCTGCAGCGAAAACCACTACAGGTCCGTTACAGCGCGCGCGATAAAGGCGCCTTCAAACAGGCGCGCGTGTGGGACGCGACGCCTTTTTTCGTCCCGATTCAGCTCAGATCGTTCTGATAGTAATACCCGGTTGTGACATACCAACCACGGCGCACCTCAACCGGCCGGTCTCCATATGTATAGGAGACGCGTTCGACCGAAAGCAGCGGGAAACCCGCCGGCACATGCAGCAGATCGGCGACCGCCGGATCAGCTGCGACCGCGCGGATCTTCTCCGTTGCGCGGATCATGCGTGTGCCGAATTCCGTCTCGAACATGGCGTAGAGGGGACCTTTATACTCCGACAGCCGCTCGAGCGTGAGCCCGCGAAACACCGCGCCGGGTAACCAGATTTCGTCCAGTACGGTGACTTCACCGTCGAACTGCAGCAAGCGCTTGATCAACACCACCGGATCGGCGGGTTTCAGATCGAGTTGCCGGGCGATGTCCGCCGAAGCACGCAAACGCCGACACTCAAGCAGGCGGCTGACGTGCGGATGTTCCGCGCCGTCATCGGCCAGTAATCTGAGGAAGCGAAACTGGGCGCGGTCTTCATTGTGCGTTGCAACAAAAGTACCCTTGCCCTGGCGGCGCACCAGCAGGTTGTCGGCAGCAAGCTCGTCGATCGCTTTGCGCACAGTTCCCTGACTGACCTTGAATCTGGCCGCCAATTCGACTTCACTAGGAATGATCTCGCCAGGTTTCCATTCGCCGGTTTCGAGGCTCTGCGTAATCAAGCCCTTGATCTGCTGATACAAGGGGCTGAAAGTGGGCGACGTGGCGGGCGTGGCAGCGGATACACCCTCGCCCGTGGCCCCATGGCCGTTCGGATTCGCGGTGTTCGCCTGGTTCGAAGTCATCCGCGCATTTCATCATAAAGGGCCGGGCCGCGTCTAGGGTTTTCCCCGCAACAGATATGTCTTATATAAGACATAAGATAATGTTGACTTTGTGTCTGACGGCTCCTACACTCCTTGTCGAGCAAGGGTTTGCGGGTTTTTCGGCGGCTGTTTTGCACTGTGCAATACAGCGCCGCAGCGCACCGGCAGCCACTCTGCGCCATGCTGTTCCCACGCAGTCCAGGTTTCGATTCGCCGCCATTCGTTGGTCAGACGCTTGCCGAAACGCGCTGTTTGCAGGAGCCCGCATCGTGCAGCGGCTACCCGGCGCCAGGATGCCCCGCTCCCCGCCCAGCAGCACAGGTTTCCGGCATGGCGGTCTTGCCGCAGCGCGCCGCACAGCCTCGGCACATTCCGAGGCCGTACGCAAACAGTGAATTCCGCCGTGTTTCACAACGCTTCGCTGAACGCACATATAGAATGGCGTTTTCCCTAGCGTCTAACGCATCGTCCTGGAGATTTCTCAATGGCTAAGCCCGCAAAGCGCGTTGCCGTCACCGGCGCCGCAGGTCAAATCGCTTACTCCCTACTGTTCCGCATCGCCAATGGCGACCTGCTCGGTAAGGACCAGCCGGTTATCCTGCAACTGCTCGACCTGCCGCAAGCGCAAGGCGCCGTCAAAGGCGTCGTGATGGAACTGGATGATTGCGCATTCCCGCTGCTGTCGGGTGTCGTGATCACTGACGACCCGAAGGTTGCATTCAAGGATGCAGACGTTGCCTTGCTGGTCGGCGCACGTCCGCGTTCGAAAGGCATGGAGCGTAAAGACCTGCTGTCGGCAAACGCCGAAATCTTCACGGTTCAGGGCAAGGCGCTGAACGAAGTCGCGAGCCGCGACGTGAAGGTGCTGGTGGTCGGCAACCCGGCCAACACCAACGCTTACATCGCAATGAAGTCGGCGCCGGATCTGCCGAAGAAGAACTTCACCGCCATGCTGCGCCTCGACCACAACCGCGCGCTGTCGCAATTGGCCGCCAAGTCGGGCAAGCCGGTCGCTTCGATCGAAAAGCTGGCTGTGTGGGGCAACCACTCGCCGACCATGTACCCGGACTTCCGCGTTGCAACGGCAGAAGGTCAAGACCTGACCAAGCTGATCAACGACGAAGAATGGAACCGCAACACGTTCATCCCGACCGTCGGCAAGCGCGGCGCGGCGATCATCGAAGCGCGCGGCCTGTCGTCGGCAGCGTCGGCAGCTAACGCTGCAATCGACCACGTGCGTGACTGGGTGCTCGGCACGAACGGCAAGTGGGTCACGATGGGTATCCCGTCGGACGGTTCGTATGGCATTCCGGAAGACATCATCTACGGTGTGCCGGTTACGTGCGAAAACGGCGAGTACAAGCGCGTTGAAGGTCTGGCAATCGACGCGTTCTCGCGCGAAAAGATGGACGGCACGCTGAACGAGCTGCTCGAAGAGCGCGAAGGCGTTCAACATCTGCTCGGCTAAGCCCTGATGCAGACGAACCGGAACTCCGTAGCTTTATCGCGGCGGGTTCCGGTTTTTTACGTGCGAATGCAGGTACGTCCCACGAAATTGCGGTTCACTTCGCAATTTGTCGTGCCAGTATTCGCCTCTGATTCGAACGCGCTTTGCGTCATGGCTGGTTGATCGCCGAGCAGAACGCGTCCGAATCCGATTTACCCACCCGACCACCCAGAATCCTGACGCCGAAGATGCGCGCCCTCACACCCGCCGAAGTGCTGTTTGACGGCGAAGTGCCGCCCGCTGTGCTGCCTGCCTGCGATCACTACGCCGGCAGCGAGAAGCTGATGCTGAAATCACTGGCATTGCAGCAGCAACTCGGCCCGGTGTTCGACATCACGCTCGATTGCGAAGACGGTGCACAGGTCGGCCGCGAAGCGGAACACGCGGAGCTGGTCGCATCGCTGCTGGGCAGCGAGCATGACCGCTTCGGCCGCGTCGGCGTGCGGATTCACGACTTCGATCACGCGCACTGGCGTGATGACGTCCGTCTCATTCTGCGGGCCGCAAAGCGAGCGCCTGCTTACATCACCCTGCCGAAAATCCGCAACGTGCCCGATGCCGCCGAAATGGTCGCGTTCATCGAGGCGATGCGGCGTGAACTCGGCATCGCGCAGCCGGTACCGGTGCAACTGCTGGTCGAGACGCATGGCGCATTGACGCGCGTGTTCGATCTGGCCGCGCTGCCCGGCGTCGAGGCGCTGAGCTTCGGCCTGATGGACTTTGTTTCCGCGCACGATGGCGCGATTCCCGACACCGCCATGCGCTCGCCCGGTCAGTTCGATCATCCGCTGGTGCGGCGCGCCAAGCTCGAGATTTCGGCGGCCTGTCATGCGTACGGCAAGGTGCCGTCGCATAACGTCAGCACCGAAGTGCGCGACATGAGCGTCGTCGCAAACGACGCCGCACGTGCCCGCAACGAGTTCGGCTACACGCGCATGTGGAGCATCCATCCGGCGCAGATCGAAGCGATCGTCGCTGCGTTTGCTCCGCGCGACGAAGAAATCGTCACTGCTACCGAAATTCTGCTGGCTGCGCAGTCGGCGCAATGGGGGCCGACGCGCTATCACGACACGCTGCATGACCGGGCGAGCTATCGCTACTACTGGTCGGTGCTGCGTCGCGCGCAATCCACGGGTCGCGCCGTCCCGCAAGACGCTGCGCCGCTCTTCACGAAAGTGGGCGCTAACGGGCAAGCCGCATGATGAGCACGATGGCCAATGCAGCAGTCGGCGTGGCAGCGCTGGAAAGCGCCCTCGTGTGGCGCCGTACAAGCGAATCGAAGCAGCGTCTCGCGCAGCAGGAAACAGACGTCGAATCCGTGGTTCAACCGGAAACAATGAGCAGGCACAAAGGAGATTGCGGGAGATGAGCGAGACGACGCAAACCGCCGGTGCACAAGGCGAGAACGAATCTAAAAGCGCCTTCAAACCGAAGAAATCCGTCGCGCTGTCCGGTGTGACGGCTGGCAACACCGCGCTGTGCACGGTCGGCAAGACCGGCAACGACCTGCATTACCGCGGCTACGACATTCTCGACATCGCCGGCGCATGCGAATTCGAAGAGATCGCTTATCTGCTGGTCCACGAAAAGCTGCCGACGCAAGCCGAACTGACCGCCTACAAGACCAAGCTCAAGGCGTTGCGCGGTTTGCCCGCGAACGTGAAAGCCGCGCTGGAGTGGATTCCGGCCGCCGCGCACCCGATGGATGTGATGCGCACCGGCGTGTCGGTGCTCGGCACCGTGTTGCCGGAGAAAGACGACCACAACCTGCCGGGCGCACGCGACATCGCCGACAAGCTGATGGCCTCGCTCGGTTCGATGCTGCTGTACTGGTACCACTACTCGCACAACGGCAAGCGCATCGAAGTTGAAACCGATGATGATTCGATTGGCGGCCACTTCCTGCACCTGCTGCACGGCGTAGAGCCGTCGAAGGCGTGGGTCGACGCGATGCATGTGTCGCTGAACCTGTACGCCGAGCATGAATTCAACGCGTCGACGTTCACCGGCCGTGTGATCGCCGGTACGGGATCGGACATCTACTCGGCGATTACCGGTGCAATCGGTGCACTGCGTGGCCCGAAGCATGGCGGCGCCAACGAAGTCGCGTTCGAGATCCAGTCGCGCTATCAGACGCCGGATGAGGCTGAAGCCGACATCCGCAAGCGCGTCGAAAACAAGGAAGTGGTGATCGGTTTCGGTCACCCGGTGTACACGATTTCCGACCCGCGCAACAAGGTCATCAAGGAAGTCGCGAAGAAGCTGTCGAAGGAAGCGGGCAACCTGAAGCTGTTCAATATCGCCGAGCGACTTGAAACAGTGATGGCAGATGTGAAAAAGATGTTTCCAAATCTCGACTGGTTCAGCGCGGTTTCGTATCACATGATGGGCGTGCCGACGGCGATGTTCACGCCGCTGTTCGTGATCGCCCGTACGGCAGGCTGGAGTGCGCACATTATCGAGCAACGGATCGACAACAAGATCATCCGTCCGAGTGCGAATTACACCGGTCCAGAGAATTTGAAGTTCGTGGCGCTAAATAGGAGAAAATAGCGGTCGCTGTGCGCTTTCGAAGCGCGTGCAGTTCAACCCTCGCGGTTGCCAGGACCGGTAGCCCGCGTACTGTTCAACTGAAACTAGATAGAAAGGTTCTCCTCCATGAATAAGCTGTTGATCGCCGCCGTAATCGGCGCTTTGTCCACGACGATGCTGACCGTTGCGACGGATGCCGCTGCACAAACCACCACCACGCCGGCTGCCAAGGCTGTGCCGAAGAAGCCGCAACCGAAGCGCCTGATCAAGCGCAAGGCCAATCCTGCCAAGGAAGCGAAGGTTGATCCGGTGCCGGAAGGTTCGGAAAAGTGGTCGTGCAACGAAGGTCTGGCATTCGACCTGAAGGGCGACATGAAGCGTGACCAGATCGTCACGGTTCACTGGGCGAACAAAAACTACAATCTGCCGCGCGAATCGACCACCACGGGCGCAGACCGCTTCCACGACGCAGCATCGGGTATGGACCTGGTCGTGATCCCGACGAAGGCAATGCTGTTCTCGGATAAGGACAGCTCGCGTCTGGCCGACGAGTGCAAGACGGTAGCCATGCAACAAGGCGCACCGGCTCCGACGCAATCGAACGCGATCGATAAGACCAGCAACTAATCAGTTACATCAGGAAAGCTCCCCGATGTCCGCTCCGATTTCCAACGTGCGACCCGACCCGGACTCAGTCCTGGTCGATATCGTCGATTACGTACTGGAATTTCCGATCGACAGCACGCTCGCGCTTGACACCGCGCGTAACTGCCTGATCGATACGCTCGGCTGCGGACTCGAGGCGCTCACCTATCCTGCCTGCACCAAGCTGATGGGACCGATTGTGCCGGGCACGATCGTCCCCAACGGCGCGAAGGTGCCGGGCACGTCGTTCCAGCTGGACCCGGTTCAAGCCGCCTTCAATATCGGCGCAATGATCCGCTGGCTGGACTTCAACGACACATGGCTGGCTGCCGAATGGGGCCATCCGTCGGATAACCTCGGCGGGATTCTGGCAACGGCCGACTGGCTCTCGCGCAGTGCCATTGCAGCGGGCAAAAAGCCACTGACGATGAAAGACGTGTTGATCGGCATGATCAAGGCGCACGAAATTCAAGGCTGTATCGCGCTCGAAAACTCGTTCAACAAGGTCGGGCTCGATCACGTATTGCTGGTGAAGCTGGCTTCCACCGCCGTGGTCGGCCAACTGATCGGTTTGACGCGCGAAGAGTTAATCAACGCGGTATCGCAGGCGTTTGTCGATGGACATGCGCTGCGCACCTACCGTCACGCGCCGAACACGGGTTCGCGCAAGTCGTGGGCGGCAGGCGATGCGACTTCGCGCGCCGTACGTCTTGCGCTGATCGCGAAGACTGGCGAGATGGGCTATCCGTCGGTGCTGACCGCGAAGACGTGGGGCTTTTACGATGTCCTGTTCAAAGGCAATGCGTTCAAGTTCCAGCGTCCGTATGGCTCGTACGTGATGGAAAACGTGTTGTTCAAGATCTCGTTCCCGGCTGAATTCCACGCGCAGACGGCGGTGGAAGCGGCAATGACGCTGCATGCGCAACTCAATGCAGCAGGCAAGCGAGTGGAAGACATCAAGAAGATCACGATCCGCACACACGAAGCCGCGATCCGTATCATCGACAAGAAGGGCCCCCTGAACAATCCGGCCGACCGCGATCATTGCATTCAATACATGATCGCCGTGCCGTTGATCCATGGCCGCCTGACGGCCGCGGATTATGAAGATTCGATCGCGCAGGACGCGCGTATCGATGTGCTGCGCGCCAGGATGGAATGCGTCGAAGACGCGCAGTTCACGAAGGATTACCACGATCCGGAGAAGCGTTCGATCGCCAATGCACTGACGGTCGAATTCAACGATGGGTCGACGTTCGACGAAGTTGTAGTCGAATACCCGATCGGTCATAAGCGTCGTCGCGAAGACGGGATACCGTTGCTGGTCGAGAAGTTCAAGACCAATCTCGCGCGCCGCTTTCCGGTCAAGCAACAACTGGCGATTCTCGACGTGTCGCTCGATCAGGCAAGGCTCGAAGCCATGCCGGTCAATGAATACGTCGATTTGTACGTCATCTAGTTAAGTACAGTAGTTCCGCGATCAAACCAAGGAAAACACCATGGCCCACAACCTCCACAAAACGCTCAAGGAATTCGACAGCGGTTCCGGCAAAGGCAAGTTCTACTCCCTGCCGCAACTCGGCAAGGCACTGAACATCAAGATCGACCGCCTGCCGGTTTCGATCCGTATCGTGCTGGAATCGGTGCTGCGTAACTACGACGGCAAGAAGATCGCCGAAGAACACATCGAGCAACTCGCGAACTGGAAGCCGACCGCAGCGCGCGTCGACGAAATCCCGTTCGTGGTGTCGCGCGTCGTGCTGCAGGACTTTACCGGCGTTCCGCTGCTCGCTGACATCGCTGCAATGCGCGGTGTCGCGAAACACATGGGCAAGGATCCGAAGTCGATCGAACCGCTGGTCCCGGTTGATCTGGTGGTCGACCACTCGGTGCAGATCGATCACTTCCGCGAAAAGAACGCGCTCGACCTGAACATGAAACTGGAATTCCAGCGCAACAACGAGCGCTACCAGTTCATGAAGTGGGGCATGCAGGCATTCGACACGTTCAAGGTCGTGCCGCCGGGCGTCGGTATCGTTCACCAGGTGAACCTGGAATACCTCGCACGCGGCGTGCACAAGAAGGCCGAAGGCGCGGACACCGTGTACTACCCGGATTCGCTGGTCGGCACCGACAGCCACACCACCATGATCAACGGTATCGGTGTGGTGGGCTGGGGCGTGGGCGGTATCGAAGCTGAAGCCGGCATGCTCGGCCAGCCCGTGTACTTCCTGACGCCGGACGTGGTGGGCGTCGAACTGAAGGGCAAGTTACGCGAAGGCCTGACGGCGACCGATCTGGTCCTGACCGTGACGGAACTGCTGCGTAAGGAAAAGGTTGTCGGCAAGTTCGTCGAGTTCTTCGGCGAAGGCACGAAGTCGCTGTCGCTGCCGGACCGTGCGACGATCGGCAACATGGCGCCGGAATACGGCGCAACCATGGGCTTCTTCCCGGTCGACGAAAAAACCATCGACTACTTCAAGGGCACGGGCCGCACCGACGCAGAAATCTCCGCCTTCGAAAACTACTTCAAGGCGCAGGGTCTGTTCGGTATTCCGAAGGCTGGCCAGATCGACTACACCAAGGTCGTCACGCTGGATCTCGGCACGGTGACGCCGTCGCTGGCAGGTCCGAAGCGCCCGCAAGACCGTATCGAAATCGGTCACGTGAAGTCGACCTTCAGCGACCTGTTCTCGAAGCCGGTCGCAGAAAACGGCTTCGCGAAGAAGGAAGCCGATCTGGACGCGCAATACACGACGAGCAACGGCGTCGACGTGAAGAACGGCGACATCCTGATCGCCGCGATCACGTCGTGCACGAACACGTCGAACCCGAGCGTGCTGCTGGCCGCTGGTTTGCTGGCCAAGAAGGCTGTGGAAGCCGGCCTGACGGTCGCGCCGCACATCAAGACGTCGCTGGCGCCGGGATCGCGCATCGTCACGGAATACCTGACGAAGACCGACTTGATGAAGTACCTCGACAAGCTCGGCTTCACGCTGGCCGCTTACGGTTGCACGACCTGTATCGGTAACGCAGGCGACCTGACGCCGGAACTGAACGAAGCGATCACGAAGAACGACATCGTCGCGGCAGCGGTTCTGTCGGGCAACCGTAACTTCGAAGCGCGTATTCACCCGAACATTCGCGCGAACTTCCTGGCCTCGCCGCCGCTGGTCGTCGCTTACGCGATTGCCGGCAACATCACGCGCGACCTGATGACCGAACCGGTCGGCAAGGGCAAGGGCGGCAAGGACATCTACCTGGGCGACATTTGGCCGACCAGCGAAGAAGTCAATGAACTGCTCAAGTTCGCGCTGGACGCAGATGCGTTCCGCAAGAACTACGCGTCGCTGACCAAGAAGGGCGACCTGTGGAGCAAAATCGAAGGCGAAGAAGGTCAAGTCTACGACTGGCCGAAGTCGACCTACATCGCTGAGCCGCCGTTCTTCGGCAAGGACTTCTCGATGACGCCGGCCGACAGCATCGCTCCGGTCAAGGGCGCACGCGCACTGGGCATCTTCGGTGACTCGGTCACGACCGACCACATCAGCCCGGCAGGCTCGATCAAGGAAGACTCGCCGGCAGGCAAGTGGCTGAAGGCAAACGGCGTGCAGAAGGCCGACTTCAACAGCTACGGCTCGCGCCGCGGCAACCATGACGTGATGATGCGCGGCACGTTCGCGAACGTCCGGATCAAGAACCTGATGATCCCGGCGAAGGCAGACGGCACGCGCGTGGAAGGCGGCCTGACGATTCACCAGCCGAGCGGCGAACAAGAGTCGATCTACGACGCAGCGATGAAGTACATCGACGCGGGCACGCCGACGGTTGTGTTTGCGGGTGAAGAGTACGGTACGGGTTCTTCGCGTGACTGGGCTGCGAAGGGTACGCAACTGCTGGGCGTGAAGGCTGTGGTTGCTCGCAGCTTTGAGCGGATTCACCGTTCGAACCTGGTCGGCATGGGCGTTCTGCCGCTGCAGTTCAAGGGTTCGGATAGCGTGCAATCGCTCGGTATTACCGGCGAAGAGACGTTTGACGTGGAAGGCCTGGGTTCAGACTTCAAGCCGCAGCAGGAAGTGACGCTGGTGATTCACGGCAAGGACGGCAAGGAAAAGCGCGTGCAGGTTCTGCTGCGTATCGATACGCCGATCGAAGTGGACTACTACAAGCACGGCGGGATTCTGCCGTTCGTGTTGCGTTCGCTGCTGGCTGCTTAAGGTATTAGGTAACGTATGCAGTAGCTGCAAGCTGTTTTGCAGGTGCTGCGTCCTTGTGGAAGGACGCAGCCGATTTGAGAGCCCGGCTTTGGCCGGGCTTTTTTTATTTGCCGCCGCGGTCGGTGTGGAAGGCGGCGGGATCGTCGGTGATGCGGCGTTGGGTTATGTGGGTGGTCCAGTCGACGTCTCCTTGGGCCGGTACGGTGGCGCGCGTGGTGACATGTGAGCGTGACTGCTTGGCCCAGTTGAGCAACGCTGCCTGGTCGACTGTGTCGTTTTCGGCTGACGGACGCGTGGCCCATTCTGGCTGCTTCGACACAGCAGGTCCCGCGGCCGGGCGAACGGCACGGCTCAGCGCGAGCCGCTCGCTGACATGCCCTTCGGTCATACGTGCGACCGCGACTTTGCGTTCCGTCTTTGCGAGGCGGGTTGTCGTGGTCTCGCGGGAAGGTGCTGGCACGACATCTGCCGCCGCATAGCGCTTTGCAAAGCTTGCGGACGGTGGCGCTGCAACGGTGCTTGTCTTTGGCACCGCGCTAGCTGCTGAAGGCACACTCCCCGAAATCGTCTGCATCTCTTCAACTGCCAACTGAGCCAGCTCAATCGGTTCTTGTGGATCGACAACGTGTGGACTGCTGACGGCCGGCGGAACCGCTGGTCTCAGAGCCAGTTCGCTCGCCTTATTGGCGTCTCGCATCGCGCATGTCGCCAGCAACCAGGCCAGCGCGATACTGCAACCCACGAAGATTGCCCCACCGAGGATGTGGTCCGACCGCGACGAGCGCGGACGTACCCTGCCTGCCTCAAGGTAGCGCTTTGCTTCAGCCAGCGCCGCGTCAAAGCCGTGGGAAGCCACGCGTCGCGGCGGCACTTTATAGAAGAAAAGCTTCGCGCCCGGAGGAAACGGACCCGGTCGTGCCTGCTGCGGCCGGCGTTGCACTGCGTCCTGCAGCGCCCGCTGTGCTTCGGTTTGAGCGATAGGTTGCGTGGCGTCTTGTGTCGCGGCTCGCGCGGTACGTCGTCGCGAGCCGAAAGGAGGCGGCAAGCCGTCGAATGGGCGCGGTTTCGGAATCGCCAGAGCACCTTCAATCAAGGCCAGAGGTCGGTTCATTGCATGATGCTCCGGTGTGGGTCGATCGCGGTGTCGAGTTGCGTGACCAAAGTCCTGCTGCGCTCGATGAGCGAGTCGATTGCACTGGTCTCGTGCTCCGGTGCCGTACTAGCGCTCCGTAGCGCTTCCATCAGACTGCCTGCACCGACGAGGCCCACGGCCCCACTCAATCTGTGCAGCAAGGTGCGTAACCCATCGATGTCATGCTGGTGATGCAAGCCGCCTAGGCGCTCCAGATCGTCCGTCATCGAACGACGCCAGGCACTTAGAAATGTGTAGAGATTGATACCCTCTTCCGACAGCGCGTCGAGATAGCGACGTTCGAAGGGTTCAAATGAGGAGCTCGTGGCAACGTCCCGCGACTGCGCGGCGATGGTGAACAGGGGCGCCCGTGCGTTGCTCGTCAATTCCGCGGATGGCCCCCATTGCTCGACGCTGAACGGCGCACTGAAGCTCACACGAGTGGCGGATTTTGAATCGCTCGTGACTAAAAGTTCGCCTTGCATACGCTGCGCCAGTATCTGGCAAAGCGACAAGCAAGCGTCCAAGTTGGCGGGCCATTCTCCGGCGAACGCTAGATCAACGATCGGCTCGAACAGTGGCAATTGGGCAACGTGAACTGCATCACGTCCGGTATCCATCAATTTGATAGAAATACGCTGCGAACCAGCATTCAGTAGTTCCGCCTGCACAACGACGGCAATCTCGCCCTGTGTGCCGAGTTGAATCACGTGGTTTAGCAGGTGGAAGAAAATCTGACCAAGCCGCGCACTATCGGCGAGTATCAGCGTCGCCACCGCTTGGTCAAAGCTCACACTCGGACGCAAGCCTCGCTGCGCGGCAGCAGGAGCCAACAGCGCGATGACACCATCGATGACCTCCCGCGGATTCGTCACACTTTCGTCTAGAACGATGGTTCGTGACTCCAACGGCGAAATATCCATCAGATCGTGAAGCGTTTGGGCCCACGTACGCATCGCGGACTGGATCATCAACATCTGCGTGCGTTGAGCAGACGGCATCGCTGCGGTTTCGAGCGATTCAAACAGACCCGTTACGGCGGTCAACGGAGCTTCCGTATAGAGACGCATCGCGCCGAGCAGCCAGAGCTGCTCCTGCTTTGCGGCGGCATGTGCCTGGATGGATGCCTTGACACGCGCAGCCTGCTCCCGTGCTTCGGCTGCATCGCACCGGCGTGCCCATTCATCTTCAGCGCGACGCCATTTCTCCGCAGCGCGCCTCAGCGCGGCGCGAGACAAGCACGCACCGGCAAGCGCTACAACCGCGGGGGCAGCGAGCTCCAATACCCACGTTTGCCGATCGATCTCGGTGTCACGTGCGCCAGTTGCCGGTTGGCCCGTGACATAGCGACTATCACGCGATGCAAGCACGAAGGGCGCGCTGGCGACAGTCTCGTTGCGCGAATGAGTGCCGTGAGCCGGTTGCCCGAGTTGGGCCACCGCATCTCGCGCGGCCAGCACAACAGCCGGACGCGAATTGTTGTGGTACAGCATGCGTGGCGCACCGTCGGCTAGCAGTGCCGCATTGGCCCGTAGCGAGAACATACACAGCAGCGCAAACGCACAAAGGCCGCCCAAAACCGCCGCAAAGCGGATTGACGTAAGTCCCGCATTCTGCGAGAAGCGTGATGCACGACTACGCGTGTCCGCTGGAGAACCAAGCCGACTCATTTTTTTCATAACCCGAAAAACTCAGTCGATCAGTCTGTGCAATGTCGCAAACTCGATTAGCGCGGCCAACGACGACAGCCCAAGCTTTTCCTGAATGCGGCTCTTGTACGTGCTCACGGTCTTGTCGCTCATTAAAAATCCCCTTATCACGTCAATTGTCACCATGCGCGAGCCCCAAAATCTGAATCGATCGAGAAGAAACCCCATGCGCCCTAAAAATGAGAAGGCAGGCCGCCGGTAAGTATTCTTGCCAGATGTGCACACAAATGCACTTCTGCTTTGCGGTGAGAGACTATGGAGAATTGAGATTACAGGAGGCTCACAACGGAGCCGGGACACAACATGTGCGAGTCGAAATATCGACCAGCTGCTGCGCGACGTTGGCGTCCATAGATACCGACGGTGATTCTTGATGCATGTGCACGCTACGACTCGGCCAGCACAAATTCGATTTCGACGCGCCGGTTTGGCTCAAGACACCGCACCAGTTCATCGCGCTTTGTTTGCTGGCAGGTGACTAACTGATTCGCACTGCCTTGGCCTTGCGCGGTCATAGGCAACGTCACGCCGTGGTTGCGCAGATACTGCCTGACTGTCTGCGCACGCTGCAACGATAGACTCTGGTTGTGGGTATCGCTTCCGAGTCGGTCGGCAAACCCGGTGATCTTTAGCTCGCGTACCGTTGGGGCCCGCTTCAAGCCCGTGACCACCCCGTCGAGTTGTCGCTTGCCAGCCGGCAGGATCGCAGCCTCGCTGCTGCCGTCGAAACGGAACAGGGAGTCGGCCCGCAGCGTAATCTTTTGAGGCTCCTGTACTGCGGGTGCCGATGCAGGCGTCGCTTTCGCCTGCGAGCATTGCAACGCCGTTTCCGCCGACTTCCGCAAATTATCCTGAACCTCGGGTAAGCGCTGTTCAGCAGCGGAGAACCTACGCGCCCAAGCGTCATGGCCTGCTTGCAGCAGTTCGACTTCAGCACATGCAAGAGGTTGTTGTGCCTGGGGACACTGGGCGAAGGCAGGATCGCCTTTGATGGTATTGACGATTTTCCACAGATCAGGACGCACGGTGGACACCGTGCGTAAGACCGGGTTAGCGGCGGACAACGGCGTGCCGTTTTCAAGGCTCATTGTGATCACCGCGGCCTGGCCGATCGCTTCCTCAACGAAGCCCCAGTGATCGTTAGCCTGCTGCGTCTGCTGACCGGCATCGATCCAGCACTGTGCCTTCGCGTGGAAGTAGCCGCTCTTGCCGCCGGGCAATTGATCGATCCGCTGTTGCAACGATGCCAGCGCGGTGCGACTGCTGACGATTGACGCATAGGCGCCAACCCATTGCGCGTTTGCCGCGCCTGCTGCCTCGTCCTGCGATGTGCCGATTCCCGCTTTCAGCACCGTGGCATCTTCAATCCCGAGACGTTCACGCGCGGCGTGATCCGCGCAGCCTGACAAGGCCAGTGCAAAAGCTAGCAGCGTTAGCTGAAATTTCATTGCTCTTCTGCGTCGAGCGCATCTTCTTTAAGAAGGCTCCGAGTATGAAGAGACGCAGCACGAGACGGAATGGGAACATTCTTAGAATCATGTCGGAAAATCCACGCTTTTGCATTCGTGTGGCATAACAGCTGTCATCGGGCGCGACGCTTACGCCGCCACCGCCCGCGCCGCATTCCTCCCCCGCAGCCATTCCAACGCAAGCAACAGACAAGTCGAGAACACAATCAAAATCGTCGCCAACGCCGCGATGGTCGGGCTGATGTTCTCGCGAATACCAGTGAACATCTGACGCGGCAAGGTAGTCTGATCCGCCCCAGCCAGGAACAGCGTCACGACCACTTCATCGAACGACGTAGCAAACGCAAACAGCGCACCCGAAATCACCCCCGGCGCAATCACCGGCAGCGTGATACGGAAGAACGTCTTCACCGGATTCGCCCCCAGCGACAAACTCGCGCGCACCAGGTTGTAGTTGAAGCCTTGCAATGTCGCCGCGACCGTCGTCACCACAAACGGCACACCGAGCGACGCGTGCGCGAGAATCAGCCCGATATACGTATTCGCCAAACCAAGCGGCGCAAAAAACAGATACATGCCGACGCCGACCACCACCACCGGCACGATCATCGGCGAAATCAGAACCGCCATCAGCAATGCCTTGCCGCGGAAATTCGCCTTGGTCAGGCCGATCGCAGCCAACGTGCCGAGCACCGTCGCCACGACAGTCGCCGACGGCGCCACGATAAAGCTATTCTTCGCCGCCATGCGCCATTCATCGGACCCGATCAGGTTCGCATACCAGCGCATCGACCAACCCGGAATCGGATACACCAGGAACGTGCTGGACGAAAACGACAACGGCACAATCGCCAGCACCGGAAGGATCAAATACAGCAGCGTCAGCACGGCAAGCGCGCGCAACGCGAAATACCACACGCGCTCGATCAAGGACGTATGCGGCGCAAACAAGGGCTTGGCAAGTTTCATCGCGAGTAAGCTCCGTTCAGGCGATCAGCCGAGGCTCAGGGACGAACGCGTGAAGCGCCCATAGATGACATACAGCACGAGCGTCGCGGCAAGCAGAAAACCGCCGAGCGCACACGCCATGCCCCAGTTGATCGTCACGTTGGTGAAGTACGCGACGTAGTAGCTGACCATCTGATCATTCGGTCCGCCGAGCAATGCCGGCGTGATGTAGTAGCCGATCGCAAGAATGAACACAAGCAGTGCGCCCGCCCCGATACCCGGATAAGTTTGCGGCACATACACGCGCCAGAACGCGGCGAATGGATGACTGCCGAGCGAGATCGCGGCGCGCTGATAGGTCGGCGGGATCGACTTCATCACGCTATACAGCGGCAGGATCATGAACGGCAGCAGAATGTGCGTCATCGAGATGTACACGCCGGTGCGGTTGAACAGCAACGACAACGGATCGTGCAAAATGCCACTCGCAATCAGCGCCTTGTTCACCAGCCCTTCGCTTTGCAGAATCACGATCCATGCAGCAACGCGTACGAGGATCGATGTCCAGAACGGAATCAGCACGAGAATCATCACCAGATTCGCGCGGCGATCGGAGAGCGTCGAAATCCAGTAAGCAAGCGGATAGCCGAGTAGCAGCGCAAAGAATGTCACGACTGCGCCGATCACGAAGGTACGGCTGAATACGTGGAGATAAATCTGTTGCTCCGGATCCGTCTCGATGATGTGACCGAATCCGTCCTGCTTGTGGTCCAAAGAGGCCAGCAGATAAAACGGCGAGTAGGCACCGGAATTCTTCGCGATCGCCTGCCAGTACGCGACGTTGTTCCAGCGTTCGTCGAGTTCGGCGAACTTCGCGTGCATCTGGGCCGGCGCGAGCGTCAACGGCTTGTTGTTGTCGTCGACGAACGGCATGGCGTGAGCCGATTTTGCGACCAGCGAGCGATAGCCTGGAATTTCCACGTTCAGCCGCCGCGCCAGCGCGCCCATGCCATCGCTATCGGCAATCGCAGTCAGGTCCACAGCTAGCGCGGAGTATGCGGCGTCAGGCGGCAGCGCCTTGCGATCCCAACCGCTCAACGCATTCAGCGTATGCGGCAGGGCGTTCATCACTTCCGGATTCTGCGCGGCCCGCGTCAATAGCGCACCGATCGGCACGACAAAAATCAGCAGCAGAAAAATGGCGAGCGGTGCAATCAGCAACAGCGCCATTGCGCGCTTCTTTGCTTCTGCGGCCTTCAGTTCTCGCTTAAGTCGAACATTCGACTCAGGCGTCGAATCGGCGGCGATCGTCATCGTAGTCACACCTCGTCTCCTCGATCCGGAGTTAGCGCGCTAGCCCTTACTCCGATCCCATGCATCCGGCCGCTCGCGCACATCGCGAAGACATGCGTTTGCGTTTGTTTCATTGCATTGACGCGGCGCGGCTTCACCATAAAAGCCGCGCCTTCTCACACCTGGCTAATTACTTCGAAGCCCAAGACGAAAAACGTTGCTCCAGCTCATCGCCATGGTCGGTCCAGAACGAGAGGTTCTGCAGCACGGCGTTCTTGCCGTTAGCCGGCGAGTTCGGCAGATTGGACAGCGTCTTCGGATCGAGCGCCTTGATGGCCGCCACGTTCACCGGACCATACGCAATGTTGTGCGCGTAGTCCTGCTGCGGCTTCGACGAGATCGAATACGCGATGTACTTCTCAGCCAGCGCCTTGTTCGGCGTGCCCTTCGGAATCGCCCAGTAGTCGAGGTCGTAAATGCTGCCGTTCCACACCACCTTGAGGTTCTTGCCTTCCTTCTGCGCGGCATCGATACGGCCGTTGTACGCGGTCGACATCACCACATCACCCGCGACCAGGAATTGCGGCGGCTGTGCGCCCGCTTCCCACCACTGGATGTTCGGCTTCAGTTCGTCGAGCTTCTTGAACGCGCGGTCCTGGCCTTCCTTGGTGGCAAGCACCTTGTAGACGTCCTTCGGCGGCACGCCGTCGGCCATCAGCGCGAATTCGAGGTTGTAACGCGCGCCCTTGCGCATCGCGCGCTTGCCCGGGAATTTCTTCACGTCCCAGAAGTCGGCCCAGCCAGCCGGCGCGGTTTTCAGCTTGTCGGCGTTGTACGCGAGTGCCGTCGACCACACGAAGAAGCCCACGCCGCAGGTTTGTGGTGCTTCCGGAATCAGGTCCGACTTCTTGCCGATCTTCGACCAGTCGAGCTTCTCGTACAGGCCTTCGTCGCAACCACGGCCGATGTCGCCCGATTCAACTTCCACCACGTCCCAATTCACGTGTTTGGCTTCGACCATCGCCTTCACTTTGGCCTGCTCACCGTTGTATTCAACGGCGGTCACTTTATTGCTGGTTTGCGTTTCGAACGGCTGGTTGAATGCGACCTTTTGCGCGTCGCCATTCGCGCCGCCGAAATTGACGACCGTCAGTTCAGCTGCATTGACTTGCGCGGCGCCCAGCGCGAGCGCCACAGCACCGACAGCGATGGCGCAGCGCGATTTCCCGATCTTGCTCATGGTGTGTTGCTCTCCTTTGGTGGTGTGCTTCAAGCTACGTACAGTGCGACTTGTTATGTGCTGCTTAGGTGAACTGCTTCTTTTGCCTGCGTCGACGACCTGCAACCCGTGCATTGCACGCGCTCACGCGCCTGCAAACACTCGCAGATGCTCAGGCGCAAACTCGAGCGCGACGGGCGCGCCAGGTGCGAAGGTTTCGAGTGCATCGGTGCCGAGCGGCACCTTCACGAAGCACTCGTCCTGCTCCGGCAAACCACAGCGCATCCGCACGTGATCGCCGAAATAAATCAGCCCGCGCGCTTCGCCGCTTAGTGCATTGGCGCCAGGCCGTGACACGCCATTGGCGAGTTTCATGCGCTCAGGACGGATGCAAGCGACCGCCGGCGTGCCCGCCCGCGCACCGCCAATATTGCGTCCCGTGAGGCGCGTGCCGTCAATCAGATGAAACTCGCAGTACTCGCCGTCGACGTTCGCAATCGTGCCGCGCAGCTTGTTGCTGTCACCGATGAAGTTCGCAACGAACTCGTTGCACGGCGATTCATAGAGACGATCCACGGTATCGAGTTGCTGCACGATGCCCTTATCGAACACGGCAACGCGGTCGGACATGGTCAGCGCTTCGCCCTGATCGTGCGTGACATACACGAACGTGACGCCGAGCTTCTCGTGCAATGATTTAAGTTCGTACTGCATGTGTTCGCGCAACTGCTTGTCGAGTGCGCCGAGCGGCTCGTCCATCAGCACGAGCTTCGGCTCGAACACGAGCGCCCGCGCCAACGCAATACGTTGCTGCTGGCCGCCGGAAAGCTGCGCCGGGTAGCGCTTTGCGAAGCTTTCCATGCGCACCATCTTCAGCGCGTTATTCGTGCGATGCGCACGCTCTTCCGCCGACAGTTTGCGCACCGTGAGCGGATACGCGACGTTCTGCTCGACCGTCAGATGCGGAAACAGCGCGTAGTTCTGAAACACCATGCCGATGTTGCGCTTGTGCGGCGGCACGGTATTGAGCAGCGTGCCGTCGAGCCAAATCTCACCGCCGGTGGGAAATTCGAAGCCCGCCAGCATCATCAGACATGTGGTTTTCCCTGATCCGGACGGCCCGAGCAGCGTCAGGAATTCGCCCTGATAGATATCCAGATCGAGTTGTTTGACGACCAGCGTTTCGCCGTCGTACGTCTTGCGCACACCCCGAAAGCTGACGATCACGTCATCGGTTTTCATCGCACTAGTCTCCTCTGCGGTCCGGCTGGCTCCCCCTGCAAAGCAGCGGGATTGCATTAATTGCGTGGCTCACTATAGTCCCTTACGGTTCTACAATATGGAACCATTTCATTATTCCGGATAGAACCACTTGGACACCGTGATCTTGTCGGATTGGCTTGCCGCGCGACTCGACCGCGCCGCCGCCGAACCGGTCTACAGACAGACGTTGCGGCTGATGCAGCAGGCCATCCTGACCGGTCAGCTACCGCCTGGCACCAAGCTGCCCAGTTCGCGCACGCTCGCCGAGGACCTCGGCATCGCGCGCAACACCGTGCTGCACGTCTACGACCAGCTTACCGCCGAAGGCTATGTGATCTCGACCACCGGCAGCGGCACCTATGTCGCCGACACGCGGCCGGACGCGGCAGCAGTGAATGCACGCAAGAAGCCGACAGTGGCGAGTGTCAATGTTGACAGCGCCGATCAAGCCGCCGAGGCCTTGAAGCCGCCCAAACGCGATCTAGGCGACCTCTCCATGCGCGGACGCAGGCTCATCGATCAGGCAGGCGTGTCCGCTAAGCAATGGGGCGCGTTCATGCCGGGCGTGCCCGACGTCGCTGAGTTTCCGGCGCGCACATGGAGCCGCTTACAAGCAAGGTTGTGGAAGGAAGCCAATCCCGATCTGCTGACCTATGCGCCGGGCGGCGGCTATCGGCCGTTAAGGCGGGCGCTGTCCGATTACCTGCGCGTCGCGCGCTCGGTGAATTGCACGCCCGATCAGATCATCATCACGACGGGTATTCATCAGTCGATCGATCTGGCCGTGCGTTTATTGACCGACGTCGGCGATCGCGCGTGGGTAGAAGAGCCGTGCTATTGGGGCGCGCGCAGCGTGCTGCAATCGTCGGGGATTACGCTAGTGCCGGTGCCGGTGGATGACGAGGGCCTCAATCCGCGCGAGCAGGATCTGCAACAGCCGCCGCGGTTGGCGCTCGTCACGCCGTCGCATCAATATCCGCTCGGCATGGTGATGAGTCTCGCGCGGCGCCGCACGCTGCTCGAATACGCACGCCAACACAACGTCTGGATCATCGAGGACGACTACGACAGCGAATTCCGCTACGGCAGCCGTCCGCTCGCGTCGTTGCAAGGACTCGACGACGCCGGCCAGGTGATCTACGTGGGAAGTTTGGGGAAGATGCTGTTTCCGGGTTTGCGGATCGGCTACATGATCGCGCCGGAACATCTGGTGGATACGTTCCGCACGGGCGTGGCCGAGCTGTATCGCGAGGGGCAACTGATGCAGCAGGCGGTGATGACTGACTTCATCATGGACGGCCATCTCACATCGCACGTACGCCGTATGCGCGCGCTCTATGGTGAGCGCCGGCAGATTCTGATCGACGCGATCACCGCGCGTTTCGGCAACGAACTGCCGGTGATGGGCGACGAGGCCGGGCTGCACCTGGTGCTTGGGCTGCCCGATCATGCGAACGATCGCGCCGTCACGGCAGCCGCTTACGATGCCGGCGTGATCGTGCGACCGCTCGCCGCTTACTACAGCAGCGAGACGCCCGCGCGACGCGGACTGTTGCTGGGCTACGCCTGCGTGCCGAACGAGAAGATCGGTCCAGCATTCGACACGCTCGCGCGCGTGATCGAGCAGACGGCGTTGAAGAAGGTGCCGACGCGAGCCGCTTAACCGGCTCGCATCGCCACACAACGCATCACTTCAATCCAAAGTCCACCCGCGTCGTGGCACCCTTGTCCTTGATGCCATCAGCGTCCAGCTTCGGCGCGACGATAAACACGCGGCTGCTGTCGATCTTGCCCTCGAAATACTGCTGCACGGCTTGCGCCCGTTGCTGGGCGAGCTGACGCAAGCTGGCGTCGTCGATCGGAGCATTGGCAGCCATTGCCGCCTTCATGTCGTCGTCCGGCAGGCTCTTGGTCAAACCGACAAAATTGCGCGGCTTCTTGAAGTCGGCCGCCTTGTAGGCCTTGGTCAAGTACTTGTCGTATTCCTTCGGATCCACGGTAACGGTCGACAGATCCACGCTTTCGCCATTGCCCACCACGTCCTTGATCTTCTGTTGCTTGACCTGGCGGTCGACGTACTGCGCCCGCAGGCCCGGTCCGTCGATCGCCGGATCGACGCGGCCAATCAGATCGATACGAATCGAGCTCTTGTCTGCCAGCGCCTTCACGATAGTGTCGAGCTTCTTGTCCGCAGCGTCGGACAGTTGCGCCGACCCGGGCTCGAACTCGACATAGCCCAACTCCTCGCCACCGCCACCGAAGGCGTTGGCGATCAGCGAGAACGGCGCCGTTACCGCCTTCTGCAGCAGATTGAGCACCGCATGCCAGATGAGGCCGCCGATGCTGAACTCCGGATTCGACAACGAACCCGACACCGGCAGATTCACATCGATTTCACCGCGTGAGTTTTTCAGCAGCGAAATCGCGAGACGCACTGGCAGCTTGGTCGCCGTATCATTCTCGACGTGGTCACCGAACGTAAGCTGATCGATGAAAATATGATTGTTGGCATTCAACTGATCGTTATCGAGCTTGTAGTGCAGATCGACGTTCAGCTTGCCCTTGGTGATCGGATAGCCGGCGTATTTCGCCGAATACGGCGTGAGATTGGTGAGCTCGATATCGTGCGCGCTCGCAGTCAGGTCGAGCGCCGGCTTCGCGATCAGCGGATTGACGGTGCCGCGAATCGATAGCGGACCATTCGCCGCCAGCTTCGCGGCGATGTCCACGGGCGCAGGCGTAGTCGACTGCGTGCCGAACGCGCCGACCGTGCCTTGAATGCCAACCAGGTTCGCGGTGAAGTTCGGCTTGATGAAGTTGTCGGTGTACGTCACGCGGCCCTGTTGCAGCACCAGTTGGCCGAAGTGCAGTTTGACGGGGCGTTGCGGCGGCGTGGCGGCCGTCACTGTGGCCGGCGTTGCCGACGACGCCGGTACCGGCGCGGAAGCCAGCTCTGGCGCCGACGCAGCCTGCGGCGTCAACGGCACCGGCTCATGGCCGCCGCTCTTGTCGCGTGTCAGCGATTGCGCGGCGCCGCTTTCATGCGCGACCACATCCTTGAGATTGAGCTTGCCTTGCGCGTCGAGCAGCACACGCCCATAGAACTTCGTGAACGTAACGCGGCCCGCGTCGACCACAGTGCCGTGTTCGTCGTAGTCGGCCTTCAGATTGGTCAGCGCGAGCGAACTCCATCCTGCGAACGGGTCCGAAGTCGCCTTGTCGATCATCCGCACGTCGACGAGCGCGACATCGCCGCGGTATGTCGCCTTAAGCGCTTTCGCCTGACTCAGCGCGAGATCGCCATTCGCATTGAGCAACGCGCTCGCGATCAGCGCATTCAGCTTGCTGCCGAAGTACGGTTCGAAGGCCGCCGCATCCAGGCGGTTCGCGTTCACCTTGACGGCCACCTTGAGCGGCGTCGCCGTGACATTGCCCTTTACGCCAAGCGTGCCTTTCTTGTTGAGCGTGGCTTGCAGATCGACCGGCAACGGCTTACTCAGATCGTCGCTGATCTGCTGCACCTTCAATTGCAACGGCGTCACGCTCAGCTTCACTGGATTCGGCGTCGTGTTGTCAGTGAAATTCGCGGTCGCGTCTTTCAGGTTAAGTTCGCCGATCTTGTAGTGCCACGCGGGCCCCGCTGCCTCCGCCTTCTTCACCGCATGGATCGCCGTGCGCTGTTGCTCGGCCTGATGCGGACCCGCGAGCGCGGCGAGGTCGATGCTGCCGTCCTTCAGACGTTGCGCATTGACCACCAGGCCGGTCGTATCGACGCCGGTGATATCGGCAGTACGCCCCGCCACGTCCACCTGTTTGACCGTCACCTGGCCTTGCGCGAGCGAGACGACCGGTTCCTTGCTGCCGCGTGCTGCGAGTTTGAGCGACTGCAGATTGAGTTGTGTATCGGTGACCATGACTGCGACCGGCGACTTCGACCAGTTCGCGCCGACATTCGCGTTGGCGGACAGTGCGCCGTCCACCACTTGCGCGGCGGTCGCGGTGTCGAGGTACGGTTGCAGCAAGGGCAACTTCAGTGACTTCAAATCGACCTTTGCGCTGGCGGTCTTCGCAACAAGGCCGAACGCGCCGGCCACGCCGAGCGAGCCGCCGCCGTCCTTGAAATCGGTATTGAGCGTGTAATGCGCGGGGGCGGTAGCGAGCGTCGAGAAATCGGTCAGCGTGACGGCCAGTTTCTGCAGGCCGGCGTCAACCGGACGCGAGGCAGCTTCATCGTGAACGTTCACGGTGCCGTCGTTGAGCACGAAACGCTTGATCGACAGGTCCAGAGGCTGTGCGGCCTTTTCCGTGGCGCCGCTACCCGACGCCGCAACGGACGCAGACGCTGGCGCCGATGCCGAAGCCCCCGCCGTAGGCGCAGGCGCGAACATCCGCTCGACACTCAACACGCCGTCTTTATCACGCGCAAGATTGGCGCTTGGCGCGTCGATGCGGATCTCGTCGATGTGATACAGGTTCTTCAACGGCTCCAGCGTCCCGGCAGCCACATGCAACGCGCGCGCCGCGAAGAACGGCGCCTTGCTCTGATCGCGCACGTCCACATCGTTCAAGTCGACGGTGCCTGCCACGCGTAACGAGGGAGCGTCGTTAGAGACCACGAAGTTGAGCTTGAGATCGGTGGATAGCTTGCCGCTCTGCACAACCACAGGCAGCTTGGTCGGCGCGTAGGAGATGAGCTGCGGCACGTCGAGCCCGTCGAAGCGCAGCGACACCTCCGATTCGCGCGACGCTGCAAACGGCTTGGTCTTGCCGTCGATCGCGAGCGGACTGCCGTCGATACGCGCACGCAGCAACGGCTCGACGAAGATGTCGGTTTTCGAAGGCAGCGTAGCGATGAAAGGAATGCCAAGCTTCCATTGATCGATCACGTGCGTTGCGCCGAGCAATTTGTCGTCGAACGTAATCTGGCCGTTTTCGAGGCGAATGTTCGACACCGAAAACAAGGTCGGCTTGCTATCGGGCTTGGCCGGCTGCTTCGAGAATTTCTCGATCAGGTCGGTGAAATTGAAGCGCTGCGCGTCGTAGCGAACGATATGAAAGCGTGGTGAATCGAGTTGCACTTCATCGACGATCGGCGCGCCACGAAACAGCGAGCTCCATGACGGCTTCACGATGAGCCGCGCAATATCGACAAAGTCGCCCGCGCCGCCGCGCTCGCCGATATGCACGCTATCGGCTTCGAGCTTGAGCGTGTACGGATTGAGTGCGATGCGGCTGATCGTAGCCGGCCGGTCGAGTTGCTTGCTGAGTTGCTGCTCGGCAATGTGGCGAATCAACGGCGGCGCCGCGAAAAAGCCCAGCAGACCGAACAATACGAGGAAGATCAGCAGACCCGTGATGACACGCCGGGTGCGGCGTGACTGCGCGACATCGCGCACGGTCTGCATGGAAGAGGCGATTGATGCTTTATTGAGGCTTGCCATGCTCGGTCTTGGGTAATGCGGCGGCAAGCCCGCCGCGAAACGAAAATCCCGCAAGCGGCAGTATAAGTGGTGAATCTTACGCGGCCTAGAAATGTAAGCCGTGGCTTACACATTGTTGCACGCTACTGCAGCGCATGTCCGCCGGCACGAAGCGGCGGACACGCGTTGGTCTATGCGTCACTCATACCTCACTGTCACAGCAGTGACGCATAACATTCATGGACTTCACACCAGCACTTCGCTGCCCCGCTTCACCGAGGCATTGCACTGGCGAACTTCATCGACGTCGGCGGCAATTCACTGACGCACGACGGCCGGCGGTTGCCAGCTGCCATCGGTCGCTTGCGGCTTCGGTGCGTACAAACGCAGCATCAATTGCAAATCGGCGCGCGGCGCCGGCAGCCAGTTGCCACTCTTGCCGCGCGTGGACGACACCGTCACGTCGAGCGAGCCGTCGCGATTACGGCGCGCACCGTTGCGATCGCCGACTGCGAGACGCGCCGGCGCGCTTTCCCCTAACGCGCCGTCCTTCGTGTAGGCGGTGATCGACCAGAAGCCGCGCACCGGCGGCAACTGGTTCGGCGCGAAGTGGATCACGTAGCGATTTGCGCCGTTGAGCGCATGACCGTCGCTGTCCTGAGTGACGACCGCGCGCACTTCATCATCCTTCGTGCCGATGCCAGGTTGGGTCGCCGCGGCGTAAGCGCGCATTGCATAGTCGGGGCCGTAGTTGCCCACGCCGTCGCCGAACCAGTTCCAGCCGTTGCCGGTCAGCAGATTGGAAGGTGGCGTGACGACACGCAGGTGACCGTCGGCCAGGCCCGCGGCGATCGCCTCGGGCGGACTCGGCAGCTTCACCGGATCGCCAGGCGTCACACCGAGGTCCGAAAGGATCTTCAGCGCATGCGGATCAGCCGGCGCCGGCGGGTTGTCCGGCAACGCCTGCGCGAGCCGGCTGAAGAAGCCGTTCGCGTCGAGCGCGGCGACTTGCGCGGCCGGCGTGCCGGAAGCGGCCGCGGCGGCAGCATCGGCGGCATTGCTGCTAGGCGGCGTAATCGATGCAGAGCGCGTGTCGCCCGCGTAGACGCTCAACGGTGCGATACGGATGGCGCGCTGCAGCTTGCGCACCGCCGTCAGGTCGCGGGTGCCGTTCGACTGGATGCGTACGCTCACCCAGGCGTTGCGGGTCGGAACGTCGACACGCGTCACGCCCTTGGGCAGATCGCCCTGCCAGCCCGGGCCGACGAAGGCAATCGTTTGCGCCTTGATGCCCGCGGCGCGGGTAGCGAACTGTGAGCTGGTCGACCACACCACGTTGGTCCACATGTCGAGCACGCGGGCGTCCACGTAGCGGCCGCGCGAATCGGGCAGCGACACGATCACCGGCTCAGTGCCGACGTCCAGCCAGCCGGTCGAGTCGAGCGTGTCGAGACTCGGCTGCAGCGGATTGGACGCGCCGATCGGCGGCAAAGCCTGCGCGTGACGCAGCGTGTTGATCGGCGCCTGGCCTGGATCGGTGCCGACCGCCGCGTCGCGCGCGACGCCCATCAGCACCAGCGGATAGCCGAATACATACGAATCGGCGACTTCGTCCTTGACCCAGCTGTTGGCTTTTTGCGTCGTGGACGGAGTCGACGCACAACCAGCCAGAAATGCGAGGCCTACGAGCGATGCGCAGGTCCAGTGAAGCGAAAACAGTTCTCGGCGATTTTTTATCATTCGTTCAGGTGGCAGAACGTGCGGTCCTAAGGGAGACGTCGGTGCGCAGCGAAACCGGTTTGCGTGGCCTCCCAAAGCCCAGCGCAGCCAGGCGGTGGCTCGCGATTCCGACAACATCGGGTTGTATCGTATCCTTGCTCACCAGGCAAGCGCAAAGGCAGGAATAGCGCCTGGCAATGCGCGCGCGGCCATCATTTAGCGTACGGTTGACGATTTTTGTCACTCCCCCACTGATTCTTGCCCTGTTGGCCAGGTCACGCGACAGGTCGGCAAGGCGCACCGCAAAAACATCCTTGACCTTCCCATCATGGGAAGGTCAATACTGGGTTCATGATGCGGCCCAATGCCGCGACGAGCCTTGCCTGCCATGACCGAACTTGCCACGCCGCTGCGTCCCGCGGACGCCACACCCTCCAGAACCACCGAACTCGACATCGGCGGGATGACCTGCGCCTCATGCGCGATGCGTGTCGAAAAGGCGCTGGCCAAAGTGCCGGGGGTCACGCGCGCGTCGGTGAATCTCGCCACAGAAAAAGCCAGCATCGACAGCGACGCTGCCGTCGACCCCGAAACGCTCGCTGGCGCCGTGCGTAAAGCGGGCTACGAAGCGACGCCGTCGGCGCTGCCCGACGTTGCGCCGGCGCAAACTTCGCACGCGACGGAACTGGCGATCGGCGGGATGACCTGCGCCTCATGCGCGATGCGCGTGGAAAAGGCGCTCGCCAAGGTGCCGGGCGTCGCGGGCGTGTCGGTGAATCTGGCGACCGAAACGGCGACCGTCAATCTCAGCGACGTGGCTTCGGATGACGATGTCGCCTCCGACGCATTGATCGCAGCCGTCAAGAAAGCCGGCTACGAGGCAACGCTGATCGCGCCGGCGTCGGCGGCCGGAAATTCCGCCCTTGCCTCCTCTGCCGACAGCAAACGCAGCCAGACGCGCCGCGAACTGGCGGCCGTGCTCGCCTCCGCCGTGCTGACGCTGCCGCTCGTCCTGCCGATGGTCGGCGAATGGTTCGGTTTGCACGCGATGCTCTCCCCGTGGCTGCAGTTCGCCCTCGCCTCGATCGTGCAGTTCGTATTCGGCGCGCGTTTCTATCGCGCGGCCTTCCGTGCGGTGCGGGCCGGCGCCGGAAACATGGACTTGCTGGTCGCGCTCGGCACGTCGGCAGCCTATGGAATCAGCGTCTACGAACTGGCGACCCATCCGGGCGACATGACGCATCTGTATTTCGAAGCGTCGGCGGTCGTGATTACGCTGGTGCGTTTCGGTAAATGGCTCGAAGCGCGCGCCAAGCGCCAGACCACGGATGCGATCCGTGCGCTCAACGCACTGCGCCCCGACCGCGCGCGTATCCGCGTCGGCACGGACGAACGCGAAGTACCGCTCGCGCAAGTGCGGGTCGGCACGGTGGTGATCGTGCGTCCGGGCGAGCGCGTGCCGGTGGACGGCGCGATGCTCGAAGGCCGCACTCACATCGACGAATCGCTGATTACCGGCGAAAGCCTGCCGGTGCCGAAGCAGGCAGCCGATCCGGTCACCGCCGGCTCGATCAACGGCGAAGGCGCGATTGCGGTGACGACGACCGCGATCGGCGCGGAAACGACCCTCGCGCGAATCATTCGCCTCGTGGAAAGCGCGCAGGCTGAGAAGGCGCCGATTCAACGTCTGGTCGACCGCGTCAGTGAGATCTTCGTGCCGGCGATCCTGGCAATTGCGGCGCTCACGCTGGTGGGTTGGCTGATCGCCGGCGCAGGCGGCGAAACCGCGATTCTGAATGCGGTCGCCGTGCTGGTGATCGCCTGCCCGTGCGCGCTCGGACTGGCGACGCCCGCGGCCATCATGGCCGGCACCGGCGGCGCGGCGCGGCGCGGCGTGCTGATCAAGGACGCCGAGGCGCTGGAAACCGCGCATCGGGTGAATATCGTCGCGTTCGATAAAACCGGCACGCTGACGCTCGGGCAACCGTCGGTGACGGCATTCGAGGCGATCGGCGGCATTGGGCACGACGAGGCGCTGGCGCTCGCCGCAGCTGTGCAGCGGCATAGCGATCATCCGTTGGCGCGGGCAGTGGTGAAGGCGTATGAAGTGGCGTCACCGGTCGCGACGGAGTCGCGAGTTCCGACGCTCACGGCCAGCGCCGCTCGTGCGGTGCCCGGGCGCGGCGTGGAAGCCGACGTCGAAGGCCGCACCCTCGCGCTTGGCAGCACGCGCTGGCTCAACGAACTCGGCATCCAGTTGCCGCCGCAACTCACCGAGCGCGCAAAACAGCTCGAAGCCGCCGGCAACACGGTCTCCTGGCTGATGGAGCGCGCACCGCTTGCGCCCGCCGCGCTCGCTTTAATCGCTTTCGGCGACACCGTCAAGCCGACCGCCCGCGCGGCCGTCGAACGGCTTGCCCAGATGGGCATCAAAAGCGTGCTCGTTACCGGCGACAACCACGGCAGCGCGGCGAGCGTCGCCCAGGCGCTTGGCATCGACGAATTCCACGCGGAAGTTCTGCCTGACGACAAAGCCCGGGTGATCCGCGATCTGAAGATCCGCAGTGCCGGCATCGTCGCAATGGTGGGCGACGGCATCAACGACGCTCCCGCGCTCGCTGCCGCCGACATCGGCATCGCGATGGCGACCGGCACCGATGTCGCGATGCAGGCGGCCGGCATCACGCTGATGCGCGGCGATCCGGCGCTGGTGGCCGACGCCTTCGATATTTCGCGCCGGACGTGGCGCAAGATCCAGCAGAACCTCTTCTGGGCGTTCGTCTACAACCTGATCGGCATTCCGCTTGCCGCCTTCGGTTTGTTGAATCCGATGCTGGCCGGCGCGGCGATGGCGTTTTCGAGTGTGAGCGTCGTGACCAATGCACTACTACTGCGCACCTGGCGCGGCGCGTCGGCGCGCTGAAAGGCAGGGCAAGGGGCAGTATTACGTAAGGCTTTCGAAAATACTAAAGATATGGGCAAATCGGCCGTAATCCTGACATAGGTGTAAACCACGCATTCGCACGGTTTGCGCACCTCATGTCACTCCTTACTCCGAACGCCCATGGAATTTCTCTCTTTGCGCCGCGCCAGTGTTGGCGCCCGGCTTGCCGTACTGTCGTGCGCGCTGGTGGCATTGATTTTTGCCGCCTTTACATGGGCGCTCACGCGCAGCGCCGGCAAGCAGGTCAGCGATCAGGTGCTCGAACGCATCGCCGATAAGGACCGCTCGATCGCCGCAATGATCACGCTGTTCGACAAGGCACTGTCGGCCGAAGTCGATCGCTCGATGTCGCTGTTCGCAAGCTTCCTTCCCACCGGCTACACGCTCGACGACGCCCAGAAAGTCGACATCAACGGCGTCGCCACCCCGACCATCAAGGCCGGCGACAAAGTCCTGAACATGGACTTCTCGATTCCCGACCAGTTTCTCGAACGCAGCGGCGCGGTGGCTACCGTGTTCGCACGCAGCGGCGACGATTTCGTCCGCGTGACGACTTCGCTGAAGAAACAGGACGGCTCGCGCGCGATCGGCACGTTGCTCGACCGCAAAGCGCCGGCCTACGGGCTGATCATGGCGAACAAGTCCTATACGGGACTTGCCGCGCTGTTTGGCAAACGTTTAATCACGCAATATCGGCCGATCACGGACGCGAGCGGCCGCGTGATCGGCGCGCTGTTTGTCGGCGTGAACGTGGACAAGGAAATCCAGTCGGTCCAGGACGGCATCAGCAAACTGAAAATCGGCGACAGCGGCTACTACTTCGTGGTCAATGCCTCAAAGGGCGCGGATCGCGGCAAGCTGATCGTGCATCCGGCCGCCGCCGGCCAGAACGCGGACAACGCGAACGCGCCGTATCAGCAGATGCTCGACATGAAAGAAGGCCAACTCGAATTCAGTTCCGCCGACGCGACGCTGGGCGAGCGCAACGCGCGCGACAAATTCGTGTCGTTCGTCACCGTGCCGGAATGGCAATGGCTGGTGGGCGGCGTCGCACCGCGCGACGAAGTGATGGCGGACGTCGTCGCGACGCGCGATCAATTCCTGGTGATCGGTTTCGTGCTGGTCGGCGTGTTCGCGATCGCGTTCCTGATCGCTGTGCGCCGCCTCGTGAGCCGTCCGCTCGATGAAGCCGCGAAGGCGTCCGAGCGCTTCGCGTCGGGCGATCTGAGCGTGCGCGTGGGCAAGGGTGCGAATGCGCGTGCCGACGAAATCGGCCGCCTGATGCAATCGATCGATGGCATCGGCCAAGGCCTCGCGCGCATCGTTTCGCAAGTGCGCAATGCGTCGACGGATATATCGGGAGGGACTGAAAAGATCGCTACCGGCAGCGGCAACATTGCCGCGCGTATTGCCACGCAGGCGAGCAGCCTTGAAGAAACGGCGGCCAGCATGGAACAGATCACGTCGACCGTGCAGCAGAACGCCGACCATGCCGCGCAGGCCAACACACTCGTCACGAATGCCGCGGACGCCGCGGTCGAAGGCGGCCGTGCCGTCGAACGCGTGGTCTCGACAATGGGCGAGATCAGCCGCTCGTCGCAGAAGATTGCCGAGATCACCAGCGTAATCGAAGGCATCGCGTTCCAGACCAATATCCTCGCGTTGAACGCCGCCGTGGAAGCGGCGCGCGCCGGCGAACACGGTCGGGGTTTTGCGGTGGTGGCATCGGAAGTGCGCGCGCTGGCGCAGCGCAGCGCGGCTTCGGTGAAAGAGATCGACGGGCTGATCGCCGCCTCCACAGCGACCGTGCAAAGCGGTTTCCGGATCGCGGAGGAAGCGAGCTCGACGATGCAGGGCATCGTTCAACAGGTCGGCCAGGTGCGCGCGATCATGGCGGAAATCAGCGTTGCGTCACGCGAGCAATCGGGCGGCATCGAGCAGGTCAATCTCGCTGTCACGCAGATTGGCGAAGCGACTCAACAGAATGCGACGATCGTCGGCGAGGCCGAACACGCGGCGGCTGAGCTGCGCGATCAGGCTGCGCGGCTGGCGCAGGTAGTGAGCGTGTTCAAGCTGGGGGCTGGGCGGGATTAACGCGTTGGCTAGGTCGATGTAACGGCGCGGCGCCCTGCCGCGCCGCCGTGCGCCACGCGCCGTGATCAAAACTCCACATCCAGTTCGTCGATCTCCTCCACTTCCTGCTGCGCGTCCGCGATCCATTGCTGCATCTCTGGCAGCGCCATGATGCGCTGCCCATAGTCGACGATCTCCGGATCCAGCTTGACGTCGTAGGTCACGAAACGCGTCACCACGGGTGCGTACATCGCATCCGCCGCACTGCGCTCGCCGAACAGAAACGGTCCGCCATACTGCTTCAGGCACTCGCTCCAGATCGTCACGATGCGGTCGATATCCGACTGCGCTCGCGCCCACACCTTGAAGCCCGGGAAATGCGCTTTCAGATTCATCGGCAACGCCGAGCGCAGCGAACCAAAACCCGAATGCATCTCGCCGCAGATCGAGCGGCAATGCGCTCGCGCGCGGATGTCTTTGGGCAATAGCGCCGCTTCCGGCTTCAGTTCGTTCAGATATTCGGCAATCGCGAGGGTGTCCCAGACCTTGATGCCGTCGTGAAAGAGACATGGCACCAGAATCGACGGCGACAGCAGCAACAATTCGGCGCGCGCGGCGGGATCGTCGATCGGCATCACGATCTCTTCGAACGGCAGGCCGCTAAATTTGGTCAGCAGCCAACCGCGCAGCGACCACGACGAATAGTTCTTGCTGCTGATGGTGAGCGTGGTATTCGCCATACGATTCTCCTCCAGATGAGGCGTTCGTCCGACGCCTGACGATGCGCATGCACGTTGCCGTGCGCGGACGCACCAAAGCGCGGCAAATTCGGCCCGCTCCCATGACCGGCGCAAATGCTATGCCAACGTGCAGCGACGGCGGCGTCAGTGCGACTGCACGATTGGCACATGACTTGCCTCTATTCGGGTTCCTTCCTTTCCTGCACTCGTGCGAAGGTTATGAACCTGTTCGCATATCCCACATACCAGGCTTTCGCCGACATGATGCTGCCGATGCGGCACGGCGCAGCGCTGGTGAATCATTCGCTCGACGCGTGGCCCGCGTTTGGCGATACGTCGCATGGACGCTCGATACGCGCGGCTTGCGAATTGCTGACGCTTGCCGGACTCACGCCTGTCAGGCCGCCGTTCGGCATCGATAGCGTGGTGACGGAAGGCAAACCCGTACAGATCGTCGAGGAAGTCGCGGCGCACACGCCGTTCTGTTCGCTGTTGCATTTCCGTAAAGACACCGCGCCTTCTCATCCGCAACCGCGCGTGCTGGTGATCGCGCCCATGTCCGGCCACTTCGCGACGCTGCTGCGCGGCACCGTGCGTACGATGCTGGCCGAGCACGATGTCTACATCACCGATTGGCACAACCCGCGTGACGTGCCGCTGAGCCAGGGCCGTTTCGGCTTCAACGAATATGTACGGCACGTGATCGATTTCATCGAAACGATCGGGCCGGGCGCGCATCTGCTGGCGGTGTGTCAGCCGACAGTCGCCGCTTTGGCCGCGGTCGCGCTAATGGCCGCCGACGACAACCCCGCGCAGCCCGCCAGCATGACGCTGATGGCCGGCCCGCTCGACACCCGCATCAACCCGACGCGTGTCAACGAACTGGCCAAAAGCAAGCCGATCGAGTGGTTCGAGCAGAACCTGATCAGCGCCGTGCCGTTCGGTTTTGCGGGTGCGCACCGTCGCGTGTATCCCGGCTTCGTGCAACTGACCGCGTTCATGGCGATGAACCTCAACCGCCATCTCGACTCGTTCGAGACCATGCATTACGAGCGCGCCAAAGGCGATCCGGCGAAGGCCGATACGATCCGCACTTTCTACGAAGAATACTTCGCGACCATGGACCTGACGGCCGATTTTTATCTGGAGACCGTCGATACGGTTTTTCAGCGGCACGCGCTGCCGTTGCATGAACTCGAGGTGGAAGGACGGCTTGTGGAGCCTTCGAAAATTCGACGTACTGCGCTGCTGACCGTAGAGGGTGAAAAAGACGATATCTGCGCGGTTGGTCAGACGCTCGCTGCGCAGGATATGTGCGACAAGTTGAGGCCTTATTTGAAGACGCATCATGTGCAGACCGGTGTGGGGCACTATGGCGTGTTCAATGGACACCGGTGGGAGCGGCAGATTTATCCGCGTGTGCGGGCCGTGATTTACGACAACGAACCGCGTGCGGTAGTGGTGAGTTCGCGGGCGCGGACGATTCAGCCGGTGTCGGTGGCTGCGGCTTCGGAAGCGATCGCGTCAGCCCCGGCTGCTGCTGCAGTGGTCGATGTCGAGGTGGATTCGGCAGCGGCGGTAACTGCCTCGCCGAACGGCGTTGGCTCCGGCTCCGCCGCCAAGACTCAGCAGGCGTCACGGGCACCGCGCCGGCGGCCACCCGCGACGCAATCGTGAGTCAGGCCACCGCGCTCTTCCACGGCTGCACCGCCGGGACTTCGCACGGACCTTCGACTTCAATCGATTTGAAATCGGCCGGCGACACGATCTCGATGTACTCCATATCTTCGGAGTAATCGAACAGATAGTGGACGATGCCCGGCGCCTGATGCACACAATCGCCGGCGGCGACGAGCGTCTCCTTGTCGCCGTACATGAAGCGCGCCCAGCCCTTCAACATGATCACAATATGGAAATCGGCCTCATGACGGTGCCAACCGGTGCCTTGCTCTGGTGCGTGATTCGCCTTGACGAGTTGCGCGAGCACCTTACCTCCGGTTGCCTGCGCGATGCCTAAATCTCGGTAAAGAAAAAAGTCGCGTAGGCCCTGATCCACGTAGGACGTGTCTTGCGGACGGACATGGCTGAACTGCGTAGCGAATTCGGTGGACATGATCGCGCTCCTCTTGAGTGAGCCGGCGGTTGAAAACGACGCGTTGGAGCGTCGGTTGCAAGCATCAAGCGGGCCAGATTGCGGAGCGCTGGCTTTGCGTTTTGCGGAGACGATCGGGTGAGTGCCGCGCCGCATTGCGCGGCGCGAGGTGATTCAAACGCTTTGGGTGCTGCTTTGGGTACTTATGCGGTTGGGCGGAACATCTGGAACATCTCGCCGATTTCCGCGTAGTCGGCGCGATAGCCCGCACGCATGATCGGCTGCGCAGCGTGCGTGTCGAACAGACCGTCTTTCAGATAGGCCTCGTTAATGTGGACGCCGACTACTTGGCCTAGCGACAGGTAGTTGTCCATGGGCTTGCCGTCGAGGGTGTGCAGACGGACCACTTGCAGCAACTTGCATTCGAGCGCGGCCGGCGATTCGGCGACGTGCGGTACGGCGACGTTGCGACCAGGCGCGGGTGTCAGGCCCGCGAGTTCGAATTCGTCGACGTGGGGCGGGACTGGCGCGGAGGAGCGGTTCATCTGCTCGGCGAGTGGCTTGCTGGACAGATTCCAGACGAATTCGCCGGTGGCCTCGATGTTGGCGATGCTGTCTTTACGGCCTTCGCTGCAGAAGCCGATGATCGGCGGGAAGCTCGCGAACGCGCCGAAGAAACTGTAGGGCGCGAGGTTGAGAGTGCCATCGGTAGCGCGTGAGGAAATCCAGCCGATCAGGCGCGGAGCGACGATTGCCTTGAATGGGTCGTGCGGGAGGCCGTGGCCGGTGGCGGGGTTGTAGAAGTAGTGGGGCATGGTTTGTGTTGGGGTTTGCGGGTGAGGCGGGAGGTATTTATACCGCAGACTTGCTGGGGCTGCTGAAGGCAGCAGTGAAGCGGACTACGGCTGTTCGCGCTTCCGTGAGTTCCTGTACATCGGTTGGCTTCGCGCTGCGTCTTAACAGGCCTTAAATTGTGAATTACAAATACAGTCCATAGACTGTATATTTTATTTACAGCTTATTAACTGTATTTTCGTGATACAGTCCAGAGACTGTACGAGCCTGAAGAAAATCCAATGGATTACGCTATCAAGACGCTAAGTCAGCTCCGCCCCATTCTGCTGGGTTTCCGCAAGTCCGCAGGGCTCACACAAGCTGCGGTGGCCGAACTGCTAGGCATCACGCAGCAAAGCTACGCGCAGCTGGAAGCCAATCCGGCATCGGCAAGCGTCGAGCGGCTTTTTAAGGTCATGCGTTTGCTCAACGTCGAGTTGCGCATGAGTCAGACGTCGTCCGCGCCTGACAGTAAACCAGCGCAGGCCGAGACGCCGAAGCTTCAACGACACGTCCCCGCCGCCAAGAAAGCGAAATCTCCGTCGGTCGCCAACCGCTCAGGCCAGACCCAGAAGGCGTCGAGTTCGAAGCAATCCCTTGGGACAACCACGACCAAAAAGAAACGGGAAAACTGGTAATCATGGCGCGCCGCTCTCAGACACAACGACTCAACATCTGGATGAACGGGCTGCCCGTAGGCTACTGGGAAAAAGCACGGGAAGGGGACCGCCTGAGTTATCTCGACGAGTGGATCAAAGACGAACAGGGGCGCCCCCTTTCCCTATCGATGCCGTTCACGCCCGGGAATCAACCGTACCGTGGCGACGTGGTCAACGCATTCTTCGACAATTTGCTTCCCGATAGCGATGCGATCCGCCGGCGATTGGCTCAACGGCATCGCACGGGCAGCACGAACGCATTCGACCTGCTGGTAGCGCTTGGCCGTGACTGCGTCGGTGCGATCCAACTGCTGCCGACTGACGAGCAACCCACCGACCTCTACGATATCTCCGGAACGCCGTTATCCGAGCCGCAGATCGCGCTGCTACTGCGCAATGCCACCTCAGCGGCGCCGCTCGGCCAATACGATAACGGGGTGGATTTAAGGTTATCGATTGCCGGGGCCCAGGAGAAAACGGCGCTGCTGCGCCACGACGAACAGTGGATCTACCCGACTGGCAGCACGCCGACCACGCATATCTTCAAGCTTCCGCTCGGGCTGGTTGGAAACATGCAGGCGGACATGCGGACCTCAATCGAGAACGAATGGCTGTGCTCGAAAATCGTATCGGCGTATGGACTTCCCGCGGCGAACTGCGAGATTGCAGCGTTCGAAAATCAAAAAGCGCTCGTGGTCGAGCGTTTCGACCGTAGATTGTCGAGCGACGCGAGCTGGATCGTGCGCCTTCCGCAGGAAGACATGTGTCAGGCCACCGGAAGGCCCTCACATCTGAAGTACCAGGCCGACGGCGGGCCGGGCATCGCAGAGATCATGGACGTGTTGCTCGGCTCGGAAAACGCGGACCAGGATCGGCGGCAGTTCTTCAAGACTCAACTTGTGTTCTGGCTATTGGCAGCAACGGATGGGCATGCGAAGAACTTCAGTATTTTTCATCTGCCAGGCGGGTTGTACCGCTCGACGCCACTTTATGACGTGCTCTCCGCGCATCCAATCATTGGCCCCGGGCGAAATCAAATTGCGCGTCAGAAGGTAAAGATGGCGATGGCTGTTCGCGGTAGTACCAATCACTATCTGATCGAAAAGATTCAGCGACGGCACTGGATCGAACAGGCTCGACAGGTTGGGTTGGGAAGCGATACGGCGCAAGACATCATTGCTGAAGTGGTCGACGCGACTGATCATGTGATCAGTGCGGTGGGCACTCAGGTTCCTTCGGGATTTCCGGACGGATTGGCGGAATCGATTCTGGGTGGGCTTGCGAAGCAGAGGGATAAGTTGGCGATGACGGTCGGTCACCGCCAATGCTCACCGCAATCCTCTATGTCTGATCGTTGATTGCCGCGCCATAGTTAACCGCGACTAATCACCTGCTTGCGGCCAGCTTTGACGCGCGCCAAATGAGCCTCGTCCCACTCATAGAAACCAGCACCGCTGCGCACGCCAACACGCCCCGCGTTCACCTGCGCCCGCAGCAGATCGAGCACGTCTTCGTCCTTGGCGAGTTCCGGCATCAAATGCGTGGAGATGTCGAGGAAGGTATCGAGGCCGCCCATGTCCGCGCCCTCGAACGGCCCGACGATCCCCCAGCGGCGCCCGAGCGATGCCTTCATGACCCGATCGACCACATCAGGCGTCGCCGCTCCCGAACGCACGATGTTCAACGCCTCGCGGAGCACCGCGAACTGCAACCGGTTGCCGACAAAACCCGGAATCGCCTTCGCCAGCACCACCGGCTCCATACCGATCGCGCTCATCAACGCAGCGGTATGTTCGGTGACTTCCGGCGCGGTCGCGGTACCCGGCACAACTTCGACGAGCGGGATCATGTGCGGCGGATTCCAGAAATGCGCGATCAGAAAACGCTCCTTCGCGCGCAGCGGAGCAACCAGTTGATCGGGCGGAAAACCGCTGGTGTTGCTCGCGAGAATCGCATCGTCTGCCATCAACTCTGCCAGCGCCGCATACAGGCGATGCTTCAGTTCAAGCACCTCGGGAATCGCCTCGATCACGAATTGCGCCGACGCCATGACGTCAAGTTGCCCATGTGTCTCGATGCGCCCGAGCGCCGCCCGCTTGGCAGCGTGGTCGATGCGTCCGGCGTCGATCAGTTCGTCGAGCACCGCTTCCGCCTTGGGCGCAACGCTTGCGAGGCGCGCCGGGTCGACGTCGTGAACGATCGTCCGATGTCCATGCAACGCGCTTTGCGTCGCAATACCGACGCCCATCAATCCCGTGCCCACTACGCCTATGACCGCCTTGTCCACGCCGCTCTCCTGCTGCCGTCGATGAAAGCGTTCAAGCATAGCGCAGCGCGCCGTTTTCGAAGACCGAATGCAACAAAGCCGGTCTTCCGTGAGGAGGGACCGGCTTTGCGGACCTCACGCCGCGTCACGCGGCGCCGTCATGCGCGCATTAGTAGCGCGGGGGCGGCGGCCGACGGTCGTCGTGGTGATGCGGATCGTAGTCGTGCGGATGATGGCGCATCCAATCGTCATGAGCCCAGTAGCGGTGGCCGTCGTAGTAACGATCGCCGTGCCAGCCGATATTGATCGACACGCCCACCGGCGTCATGTGCGGCTGACCGTAAACCACCGGTCCCGGACCATTCTCGATAACCACCCGTTCCTGGGCGAAAGCACTGCCGGCTGCGAGCAGCGCGCCGCCCGCCAGCAAGGTTGCAACGATCGAACGCGACATCTTGTTAAAGGTTTTCATAGTGACCTCCCATGCAAAGTTTTGTATCAAGCCAGCGCCCGTGTTCGGCCAACATCGAACCGCGATTTTGGGTTCGGACCAGACGCCGTACGCTTGAGACCAACTTTAGCGGCGCAAACCGCATGAAGACGTGAGCACTTGTAAGCGCACATTTCAATGAAAGGGACTGATGAATGGCCGTGTTTTGGACCTTCGCCGCCCGTCTACTGCGCATGCGCGGTGAATCAACTGAACGACACTACGGCGCCGTGTGAGCTGCCGTTACATTCATTTCGGCCAGGAAATATTCGGAAAAACGGGGAATTGGGCGGTAACCGCACAAAAAACAAAAGCCACGGCACGCGTTTCGCGGGCAGTGGCTTCAATGATGCGGACGCACTCGACGTGCGCGCCCATGCGCGATGGTCCGCGCTCAGGCCGTACAGCTTTGCTTTATTAGTCGCTCAGCTTGATGCCGAACAACGTGGATTGCGCTTTGCGCATGCGTTCTGCTTCGCGGCTACGTGCTGCGTACGAGTAGTCCGAATCCAGCGGCAAATGGGGCGACGCAAAGAGGTCGCTGACCTTTTGGAACAATGCAAAAATGAAGCTCATGGCGACTCCCGGTTGGTTACTGCATTAGCTAGGGTTTTCCCTTAAGAAGAATTATAGGGTTTTCCCTAGGCAAAAGCTAGTGCAATGCAGCAATTTCTCGGGTGTGGTGTGTTGTCACAGGGTTTTTATCCATGGTGCGTCGCACCATGACAACGTCCCCGTTTTTTATATTTCAGGGTCAAAAGCTTCCGTCTACTGAAGCGTGGTCGACTGTGGCTTCCTGCTGCGCGTGGGTTTCGCGCTCGTCGTGGTTTTGCGAGGGTTCACTACGGCGGCATCGACGGCGCCCTCTGCTGTGCTGTCCGCACGCATCAGCGTCGCGCTGTTGACGGAGACGATCAGCCCCGGCAAGGTCCGCGCGGGGTTCTCTTGCGGCTTGACGGACGCGCCCGTCGCCGAAAACTCGACGTTCAACGCCCAGTGCCCTTCGTGGATGCCCTGATCGCGCAGAAGCGCGGCTAGCAGGTCCTCGATCGAATATTTGTGCGTGCTGGTCGGCATGATGGCTCCCGTCAGAAGATGCGCTGGCGTATCCGTTCCGGCTTCGCAACAGCAACGAGAGTTTAAAACGTGAAGTTTGGCTTGCGAGGCGTTGGCGGCGGGTGGTTCCTTACGGCGCCTATCCTGGGAGGCAGGGAGCGAGGGTGAGACTGGAAGCCGGGAAGCTGGGGGCGGAAGTAGGCGCCCGGCTGTTTGTTTGCGCGGGCAAAACGAGCTGCCGCGGCCAGCGAACGCCGGCGCGGCAGTCACTGAGAATCAGTGCGAATTGGCAGCTTTCGGCCTGTGCGCGTGCTGTGCACGCGTGCCGCGTTTGCCATGCGCGGGCGTGGCCGCGGCTGCCTGAGGCGCTGCAGTTGCGGCTGCGTCAGAAGCCGCATTGGCCGCCGCCGCGTTGGCCATCGCGATGTGCGTGTCGAGCAAGCTGGCCATGGCGGCCTGCTGGTTCTGCATCATCTGTTCGATGCGGTGTTGCTGGGCGGTGGTTTCACGCGTCAGGCGCATCAGGAGCACCGTCTGCGTGATGCCGATCGCGACCGTCATCAGCAACGCGCCCACCACGATCGACAACATCCATTTCATGCGACGTGAATGATCGGTCGCGGCGAGGCGTTGATCGGCGATCACGCCGTACAGCGCATCGACGGTATCGGCGAAGGCTGTCGCGCGGGCGCGGTCGAGCTCAGGCGCGGCGCGCAGTGCTGCCGCGGCTGCTTCGGCACGCTGGGCTTCACGGAAAGAAGGCGCCGAGAAAGACGCATTCGCGTGCGCGGAGGATGCCGACGCTGATGCAGGCGTTGATGCCGATGCTGACCACGCGGATGCAGACACATTGCCCGATAGCTTCGCAGCCGGCTTCGGCTCGGCAATCACCGCGCCGGCATCCGCCATAGCCCCAGACTCGGACGAAGACGAAGACGAAGCACGCTCCGCTCTCGCATTCGCGCCTTCCACCCCAACCTCTTCTCTCGAAGCCGTCGCCGCTTTGGCAAAAGTCGCCGCGAAACGCTGCGGCGGCGCAGCCGGTTTGGCACCACCTGAGGTCGATGCAACCGCTGCATCTGTAGTCACTGCACCCGGCTCAGCAGCCTGGCGCAGCGCGGTCACACTACGCGCCACTGTCGCGGCGGCCATCGCAGACGTAAGCGGCGCAACCGCATCACGTGCCGACGCCGCCGGCTTCTCTTCGTCCGACGCTTCTGGCGCCGCCTTCACATCCCCGAAAGCCAGCTCGCCGACAGGCGATGCCGCTGCCTCCACGGCCTCCGTCTCCAGCCCGCTCAATTGCGCATTCACCGGCACCGGTTCATCGGATTTCGCAGCGCGAGGCGCGCGGCGCGCCGCCCTTGCCTCGGGCGACATGCCGTCGGCATCGATCACGCCAACCGCGGCCAGCACGACATCGGGTAATTCAAAGCCATGCAGCGTACCTTGCCGGACGTCGATATTCATCGCCTCCAGCGTGGCGCGGGTGGGATCGTCGGGGAACAGGTCGAGGGTGCTGTCGTCGCGTGAGGCATCGCTCAGTTGCGCGAGACGTTGTGCCGAGCGCGCGGCGCGCGCCAGCTTGTTTTCAGTTTCGGTCGAGACGGTGGCCTGCCGCCGCTTCTTCGAAGCGGCGCGCTGAGGCCGGGACTGCGTGGATGCTGCGGAATCTGCCATAGAGAAAAAAGCGGTCGTCGCCGGAAAGCGGGCGCCGAGCACCGCTCGTCAATGCCATTGGAATTTTTCGAGACCGCATTGTCGCATGGCCGCCCGCCCCTGCCGAAGCCATTCGCGGAGGTTTTTCCGTTTTTAAGACGACGCCTCGTCCTGCCGGAACTGCTTGACGCCGTGCAACTGACGCAAGCGCGAGCAGATCGCTTCATATTCGGTATTCGACACGCGGTGCAACGTGATTATCACTTCATCGCACTCCGGCGCGTCATCGCTTTGCTGCATCACGAATTGTTTGACGCGCGGGCTCGCGGCGCCGAGTTCGTCGTGCAGCGAATGGAATGTCATGGCGCCGCGCTCGACGATCATCGTCAGCTGGCGTCGTTGCTTCACCGTGATGAAGCGGCGCTCGAGCGGCTTGATCCCGGCGAGGATGATCAGAATAATGATGGTCGCGGCGATCGATGCCGTGTACAGCCCGCCACCGACCGCCAGCCCGATCGCCGCGACCGACCAGAGGCTGGCCGCCGTCGTCAACCCGCGCACGATTTCGCCGCGCAGCAGGATCGAACCCGCGCCGAGAAAACCGATGCCGGAGACCACCTGCGCGGCCATCCGTGACGGATCGAGCACGACGTGATCGCCCGACAGCACTTCGGCAAACCCATAGGCCGACACGATCATGATGAGCGTCGAACCGACGCAGACCAGCATATGCGTGCGCAAGCCCGCGGCCCATGAAAGCCGTTCGCGCTCGAAACCGATAACGCTGCCGAGCGCAGCGGCCAGCATCAGACGGGAAATGAGTTCAAGGTTCCCCAACATTGTTTTTCCTCCTCTTCTGGAATTATTTGAAGCGTATTTCGCAGCTGTGACGGAGTGCCAGCGGCAGCCGTTTGCTTTATGCTTGGCCGCACGTCGCCAGCGGCCTCGCTGCGGCGAGAGCCAAAATCCGCAGGCGCTTCGAATGACCGCGTTTGACCAACCGAACTATGCAGAGCATGACCCCTTTCACCGCTTCCACGATCCCGCTTGCCAACACACTGCGTGACCACTTCGCTCACGTGGTGCTGCCGCTGTGGCGCGGGCCCGGTTTCAACCCCGCGCTGAAGCTGCCCTACGAAGCGGTCAGCGCCGAGGGTCCTGAACCTTTGCCCGCGGAGCGTTACCGGACAATGGCGTGCGCGCGACAATTGTTCGTGTTCTCGCAAGCAGGCGATGCGGCGCATGCCCAGGTGCTGTTCGATTCGCTGATGCACACCTTTCAGGACACGCGCCACGGCGGATGGTTCTATACCGTGGATGCGCAGGGCGCGCCGCTCGATACGACCAAAGACTTGTACACGCACGCGTTCGTCGTGTTCGCCTGTGCGGAATATGCCGGCCGTTCCGGCAACCGCGACGCGTTGGAAGTCGTGCATCGCACGTCGGCACTGATCCAGTCGCACTTCGTGGCCGACAGTGATTTGTTCAACGCCGCGCTCACCGCGGACTTTGCCAGCGTGACCGGCACGCCGATCCAGAATCCCTTGATGCATCTCACTGAAGCCTGGCTAGCCGCCCGCGAAGTCACTCGCGACAACGCCTTCGACGCCGCGTTGGGCCGTCTTGCCGGCGCCATCGCGCATCACTTCGTGCATGCGCCGACCGGCTGCGTCGCCGAATTGCCGATTGGCGCGGACGACAACCGTCTGGAACCTGGGCATCAGTTCGAATGGTTCTGGCTGGTCAAGCAGGCGGGTGCGTTGTTCGACGCTTCGGGTCTCAACGAATCGCTGACGCGCGCGTTCAGCTTCGCGCAGCAATATGGCGTGGACCCGCAAACGGGCGGCGTATACGCCTCGCTCGACGAAACCGGACGCATCAAGGACCCCACCCAGCGGATCTGGGCGCAAACCGAGTATCTGCGCGCACTGGCGAGCCGTGACGACCCGGCTGCGCACGCCGCGCTGCCGCGGCAAATTGAGCTCTTCCGGGGACGCTTCCTGCGTCCGCAAGGCTGGTTCGAATGCAAAACGGCCGCCGGTGATGTGGTGCGCGCCGACATGCCGTCGACCACTCCCTATCACCTCGCGACCGCTTATGACGCCTTGCCGGGCTAAGCGCCGGCCGCCGTCTCCCCGTGCATCGGCGTCAAAAGCCGACTGACCGGTCAATCAGTATTCTTCGCGTTGCCAGGGTCCCCAATCGGCGTCGGCAGTTTTGAATCGCGTGTAGGTCGCGCTGTGTCCGGTGGGGGTATCCGATGTATCGCCGTGCGGTTTTTTATCGGTGGTGTGAAGGGCGAAAGCCTGGTGCTCTTCGGTATCGACCGTGATTCGGCCGACCGGATCCGGGGCGCCTTCTTGAGGTGATTTCGACTCCAATATCGCGAGATAGGGGGTCAAACGACTCCAGAATGAGGTAAGTTCATCTTGCAAATAATGTGTCAATGTTTTTCCTGGAAGAGTAATACAAGCAGTTTACCCTACCGGCTGGGCCCCCTTGGAAAATGGTTTCCGGACGTCAAAAGGGTCCAATCAGGGGAATACCCGAATACTTGTTGATTGGCGTCCATCATAAAGACGTGATACAACTCGTACTTCGCGCTCGATCTCGTGTTGAGAAATAGCGGTCGCGAATGCAACACACAACATTTACTGGATTAAAAATGGCAACAGGTACTGTGAAGTGGTTTAACGATGCAAAGGGCTTTGGCTTCATCACCCCGGACGACGGCGGCGAAGACCTGTTTGCACACTTTTCGGAAGTTCAAGGCAGCGGCTTCAAGTCCCTGCAGGAAAACCAAAAAGTGACGTTCGAAGTCAAGCAAGGCCCGAAGGGCAAGCAAGCTGCGAACATCCAGCCGGCCTAAGTACCTTCAGGTACGTTGAGGCACCCTTAGGCGCTTGCGTCTAATGCAAAATGGCCCGCTTTGGCGGGCCATTTTCTATTGCAGATGCCCTCTTTTTGGGCACGTTCGCGGCCTAGATCGCCCGCATCCCTGACAGCGCAAACGCCGCCGTTTGCCCGTGCAGGTCGTCCATTTGTTGCATTCGCAACACAGTCTCAGAAATTTCGAACACAGAAACAGCGTCCTTCAATTGCTGCGTCTGCTGATGCAGCGAGGCTGCCGCTGCGGCAGCTTCTTCGACGAGCGCCGCGTTCTGCTGCGTCATCTCGTCCATCTGCACCACCGCCTGGTTGACCTGCTCAATGCCCGTGCTCTGCTCGAGCGAAGAGGCGCTGATTTCCGCCATCATCTGCGTGACGCGCGAAATCGACGCGGAAACGTTGCGCATCGCCTCACCGGCGTGCTCGACCAGCGTCGAACCGCCCTGAATCTCGGCGACCGATTCGCTGATCAGCGTCTTGATTTCCTTCGCCGACTGCGCGCTGCGCTGGGCGAGCCCGCGCACCTCGCCCGCCACCACGGCGAAGCCACGGCCTTGTTCGCCCGCGCGCGCCGCTTCGACTGCCGCGTTCAGCGCGAGGATATTGGTCTGGAACGCGATGCCGTCGATCACCGAAATGATCTCGGCGATCTTGTCCGAGCTTTGCGCGATGCCGCGCATCTTGTCGACCACCTCGTTGACCACTTCGCTGCCGCGCGAGGTCGCCTCCAAGGCGGTTTCGGCGAGCGCATTGGCCTCACGGGCGTGATCGGCGTTCTGGCGCACCGTAGCGGTCAATTCCTCCATGCTCGACGCAGTTTCTTCGAGCGATGCCGCCTGGTTTTCCGTGCGTGCCGACAGATCGGCGTTGCCGGTGGCGATTTCGTCCGCGCCGAGGTGAATCGAGTCAGCGGACTCGCGCACGGTTTGCACGGTGCGCGCCACGCTCGCCTGCATTTTCGCGAGGCCCGAGAACAAGCGGCCGATCTCATTGGTGCCGCGCGAAGCGATCGGCTGGTCGAGACGCCCTTGCGCGATGCGGTCGAAGTGACGGCCGGCTTCTTCCAGCGGCGCCACCACGCCCTTGCGGAGCGCTGCGTACACGCCGAATGTGCCCGCTACCAGCACCAGCAGGATCGCGACGCTGACGGCGCGGAATGTGGCCATGCGTGCGTCAATCGAATCAAGCGATGCCTGGCTAGCAGCAGCGCCGAATTGCACGAAGTTGTGCGACTCGGCGAGATAGGCGTCCTGGAAGCCCTGGGTCGGCTGGTCGAGGAAAGCCTGAATATTGTTCGCGTCGAGAAACTGCACCAGCTCCGCGAGCGCGTCGTGGAATTTTTTGTAGCGCTCGGCGAGCGCGGCGGCACGGGTGCTGTTTTCGTCGCTGGTCTTCTGCGCGCTCATGAACGCGCCGAACGACTGATCGGCTGCCGTCAGCTGGTCGCGGGCATGCTGCACGATATCGGCCGGCTCGGCGCCGCCGCGCACCATGCGCGTACTGGCGCGCGACAGGTTGATGCGCGCATCCATCAGATGCTGGGTCGTTTCATTGACCGCGTCCACCTGCTTCAAGGCGACATTCGACAGATCGCCCACGTCGTCATGCGTGCGTGTGAGCGACCAGAACCCCAAACCCACCGTGACAAGCTGGAAAACGCAGAACGCGGCCAGAACACACAACAGGCCGGATGCGACCTTGATCTTGCTGAACATCGTGAACACCTAAAGCAAAGAATGACGGGACCTACGTCCGGGTTAACGGCAAGGCCAAACTTTGCTTGAGATCAATGTCGCCAAAAATCGTCTTACGTCCCCGTTTCATCGGCCAACTTCGCAATTCCCGTCATTTTCCGCAACAATGCTCCGCAGATATTTTGGATTCACCTTGACGCGATGCGTCAGCGCTTCCTAGAGTGGGTAGGGACTGCACAATGGACGCCGGTGCAGATGCCACTGCGGGCCACGCCCGAAGGACTCACGATGACCGACATCCTCGACCGGGCGCGCGGCGCACTGCATGCCCAGCCGTTCAGCATGCTGCTAGGCACCGAACTCATGCACACCGGCACCAACGAACTGACGCTCTGTCTGCCGATCCGCGACGAGTTGCGGCAACAACATGGTTTCGTGCATGGCGGGGTCATCAGTTATCTCGCCGACAATGCGCTGACGTTCGCCGGCGCGCTGTCGCTGGGGCCGAAGGTCGTGACCGGCGAGTACAAGATCAACTATCTGCGGCCGGTGATGAACGGCACGCTAATCGCACGGGCGAAGGTCGTCTACGCAGGGCGGCATCAGGCAACCTGCCAGTGCAACGTGTATGTGATGGACGGCCAGCGCGAGAAACTCGTCGCCGTTGCGCAAGGCACGATCAATCGCATTAGCGAGAACGGCGAGCACGAGCCGGCGGGCTGACCGGAACCGTGCACTAGAGATGGGATGGCGAGTCATGCGGCTCGCACCAGGGTACATAAAAAAACCGCGCCTGCTGGGAAGCAGGCGCGGTTTTTCATTCTGAACAGCGCTGATTGCTTGGCTTACTGCACCGCTTATTCCGCCGCGTAAGTCTTCTGCGTCTGTTCGCCGAGACCTTCGATACCGAGACGGATCGTCTGGCCCGGCTTCAGATACACCGGATTCGGCTTCACGCCCATACCGACGCCCGGCGGCGTGCCGGTCGAAATCACGTCGCCCGGTTGCAGGCTCATGCACTGCGACACATACGACACCAGCTTCGCGACGCCGAACACCATCGTCTTCGTGCTGCCGTTCTGATAACGGTGGCCATCCACTTCGAGCCACAGGCTCAGGTTCTGCGGATCGGCGACTTCGTCGCGCGTCACGACCCACGGGCCGATCGGGCCGAACGTATCGAAGCCCTTGCCCTTATCCCACGTGCCGCCCTTCTCGATCTGCCACTCGCGTTCCGACACGTCGTTGATCACGCAGTAGCCGGCAACGTAATCGAGCGCATTGGCTTCGTCGATATATTTCGCGGGCTTGCCGATCACCACGCCCAGTTCGACTTCCCAGTCGGTCTTCTTCGAGCCGCGCGGAATTTCGACGTCGTCGTTCGGGCCGCTGATGGCGCTCGTCCACTTATTGAAAATCACCGGTTCCGCCGGCACCGGCAGATTCGATTCGGCGGCGTGGTCCGCATAATTCAGCCCGATGCAGATGAACTTGCCGATCTTGCCGACGCACGGTCCCATGCGCGGATTGCCTTCGACCAACGGCAGCGAAGCCGGATCGAGCGCGCGCAGCTTGGCGAGGCCTTCGTCAGTCAGCGCGGCGCCGTCGATATCGCCAACCACCTTTGACAGATCGCGAATCTTGCCTTGCGCGTCGAGCAGGCCCGGCTTTTCCTGGCCTTTCGGCCCATAACGAAGCAGTTTCATCTTTGCACTTCCCTTTCCGTTCAGTGGTATTCGGTTCGTGTTTCAGCGTTGACCGGACCGCATCAGTTCGACCAGCCGCCATCGATCACATGCGCGTGGCCGGTGGTGAACGACGACTCGTCGGACGCGAGATACAGCGCCAATGCAGCGATCTCTTCCGGCTTGCCGATACGGCCCATCGGCTGACGCGCCACAAAAGCCGCCTGCACGACGTCGAGCGTCGCGCCCTGCGCCTTGGCCTGCTCAACGATCCGCTGTTCGAGCGACGGCGAATGCACCGTGCCCGGGCAGATCGCGTTACAGCGTACACCACGTGTGATGAAGTCTGCAGCGACGGACTTGGTCAGCCCGATCACCGCGGCTTTCGACGCGCTGTAGGCAAAGCGGTTCGGCACGCCCTTCACGCTAGAGGCCGCTGACGACATATTGATGATAGAACCGCCGCCCTTCTCCAGCATGGCCGGCAAAAACGCGCGGATCATGCGGTACATCGCCTTCGCGTTCAGGTCGAAGGCGAAGTCCCAATCTTCTTCGCTGCATTCGAGAATCGAGCCGGCGTGCACGAAGCCCGCGCAGTTGAACAGCACGTCGATCGCGCCGAGCTCGGCGGCCAGCGCCTTGATCGCCGCGTTGTCGCGCACGTCGAGCTTGCGCGCTTCGACCGGCTTGCCGGCGAGTCCGTCGATGCGGATATCGGTGGCGATCACGCGCGCGCCTTCGCGCGCGAACATTTCCGCGGTGGCGAGACCGATACCTTGTCCTGCAGCGGTGATCAGGGCCGTCTTGCCGGCCAGTCTTTGTGTCATCTACGACTCCAGTTGAATGGGCTTTCTCTTGTCTTCGTAACTCGTCTTCGTCACATCAAAGTCGATAAAACGCAGCGGCGTTGCCGCCGAAAACCGCCTCTCGCTCGGCGTCGCTCAAGGACGCGAGCAAGGTGTTCGCCACCGAATGCCAGACCTGATAGTCGCCGTTCAGATCGAGGACGGGCCAGTCGCTGCCCCACATCAAACGCGAGGGGCCGAATGACTTCAGCAGATGCTCGACATACGGATGAAGCGTTTCTTCGCTCCAGCCAGGCGACGCTTCTGTGACGAGTCCCGACAGCTTGCAATGCACTTGCGGCAACTTTGCGAGCCGCGTGATTGCGTCGGCCCATGATTGCCAACCCGCGCGACCGTAACGGATTGGCGGCTTCGCACCGTGATCGACAACGATGCGCAGCGTAGGGAACCGCTCCGCGAACGTTTCGAAAGGCTCGACGTGCCGCGCGTAAATCAACGCGTCGAACGCGAGGTCGTGCTCGATCAGCGCTTCGATTGCGGGCGCGAGATCGGGATTCGCAATCCACGTATCGTCGGGCAGATCCTGCAGCATCGGCCGCACGCCTTTGAACTTCGGCTCATGCGCCAGCGCTCCAATCACGGCCGGCGCCGTGGGTAACAGCAACGGCACCCAGCCGACCACACCGGCAATCGATGGCTCATGCCGCGCGATGTCCAGCAAGTAGCGCGTTTCATCGATGGTCGGCGCTGCCTGGACCACCACCGTCCGTTCGACGCCCGCTGCTTCTCGCAGTGGTTTGAGATCGTCGGGACCGAACAGCCGGTACAGGATTTTCAGTTCCGGCGTGAGCCACTCGTAGTCGCCACGAGCGGGGTCCCAGTAGTGCTGGTGGGCGTCGATACGTATCGTCAAATCAATCCTCCGGCGCGGGCGCGCGGCTGTCGAGCAAGCCCTTGTCACGCAACGCGGACCACAGATCCGCCGGGATCGGCTGCTCGAACGACGCGGCGTTCTCGCGCAATTCATTGGCACTGCGCGCGCCGGTCAACACGGTTGCGACCGCCGGATGCGCATACGGAAACTGCAAAGCTGCGGCGGCAAGCGGCACGCCATGCACCCGGCACACCGCTTCCAGCCGCGCGACGCGTTCGATGATTTCGCTCGGCGCGTCGCCGTAATTAAATTTCAGATCGCCCGCGACGCCGCGCGCCAGAATGCCTGAGTTGAACGCGCCGCCTAACAGAATGCTGACGCCGCGTTGTTCACATGCTGGGAGCAGATCGTTGAGCGTGGTCTGTTCGAGGAGCGTATAACGGCCCGCGAGCAACGCGCAATCGATATCGAATTCGGCCATCACGTCGAGTATTGCCGCGCCTTCGTTGACACCGAGCCCGACAGCCTTGACCGCGCCTGAGGAGCGCAGATCATCGAGCGCACGAAAGCCGCCGCCTTCGGTGAGTTGCTGCCAGTAATGGGGGTTCTTGTCGCCATGCGTGACAACGCCAATATCGTGCACCAGCAGAATGTCGATATCGACCATGCCGAGACGCTGCTGGCTGTCTTCGAACGAACGCAGAATGCCGTCGTGCGTGTAGTCGAAGATCGCCTGGAACGGCAGCGGGTCCTGCCAACCTTCGCTGCCGTCGTAGGGCGTGGTGCGCGGTACGAAGCGGCGCCCGACTTTGGTGGACAGCACGTATTCACTGCGCGGATAGCCGCGCAACGCGTCGCCCAGACGGTGCTCGGCTTTCGTGTGACCGTAGTGCGGCGCGGTGTCGAAAAAGCGCACGCCGACGTCCCACGCGGCGGCGATAGTCGCATGCGCTTCTTCTTCGGACAGATCGCGGTACAGACCACCCAACGGCGCCGTACCGAGCCCCAATCCGGATACCTGCAATGCACGACGGCCGATGTTGCGCCGCTGTTCGATCTTCGAACCGATCTTTGCCGTCATGGACCACGTCTCCCATTTGTTAATGTTTTAGCACGTGCCGGCGATGTTTGCCCGCTGCCGCGCTACTAGCGACGGCCTTGGCACGCTAATGGCTGCACCGAAAGTTGCTAAATCGATTACGGCTCGGGCTTGCGGTCGTACTGATCGCTGAGGACGCTAAGCCCGCTCAGTGCGGCTCGATCGCAACAACCCGATGCGGCGGTGCAGCGCTCGACGGCAAACAAGCCGGGCCCACCGGTTCGAAAGTCTTGTACGTCAGGATGAATTCCTGATGACCGAGCATTTCCGATTTCGACGCCGCCCCGAGCGACACCGCCACCGTTTGCTCGAACACCTCGCGGCCGACTTCGTCGAGCGTGCCGCGGCCTTCGAGAATGCGCCCTGCATCGACGTCCATATCGCCGGCGAGATTGCGGTAGGTCGCGGGATTCGCGCACACCTTGATGACCGGTGAAATCGCCGAGCCGACCACCGATCCGCGTCCGGTCGTGAACAGAATCACATGCGCGCCGCATGCGATCAGCTCGCCGATTTCCGCGTTGTCGCTGATGTTCGGAAAGCCAAAGCGCGGTTCGCCGTCAGGGACGACGTCGAGAAGATAGAGGCCACCGGTCGGCGGAACGTCGCCGGGTTTGATAATGCCGACAATCGGCGACGCGCCGCTTTTCGCATACGCGCCCAACGATTTCTCTTCCTGCGTGGTGAGGCCGCCGTCCGCATTGCCGACGGCAAAACTGCCATGCCCAAGAATCGAGTAGTACCGCGCCGCCTTCGCCACGCACGCGACAATTTCATCCCCGAGTTCCGGTCTCGCGGCACGCGTTTTCATATGAAACTCGCAGCCCACCAGCTCGCCGGTTTCTTCGAAGATGCAGGTCGCGCCCGCATCGATCAGATGATCGAACGCACGGCCCACGGCCGGGTTTGCGGTGATGCCGCTGGTTCCGTCAGAGCCGCCGCAAATCGTGCCGATCACCAGTTCGCTCAGCGCCATCGGCACTTTCTTCTGCGCGGCAAGTTGCTTGCGTGCGTCGCGAATCCAGTCGACGCCGTATTGAATCGTGCTGCGTGTGCCGCCTTTTTCCTGGATCGTCAGGACTTCGACGGGACGGCCGCTCGCGCGCACCACGTCCACAAGGTAATGCTTGTTCATGCTCTCGCACCCGAGCGACACGAACAGCACCGCGCCTACGTTGGGATGCGTGGTGAGGCGCTCGAGCATCTTTTCGGCGTACCCATTCGGATAGCAACCGGGAAAGCCGATCAGATGCACGGGCGGCTCGCGCTCGGCGGAAGGATCGTCGAACGCGTCGAGCGGTTCGCGGAACTGCGTGACGATCTCGCGCGCGACGTGATGCGCGCACTCGACCAGATACGCCACCGCAACCACATTGCGGATGCCCTTGCGGCCATCCTTGCGCGGATAGCCCTGCAACAAGGGCTGATGCTGCGCGGCGGCGGATGCTACGGAAGTGTCAGTCATGATCATTCCAGCGCGGCGCAAGGCCACGTCAATGTGCTCAATTCAGTGATGGACGAACTCGTGGCCCGCGTCGTGCGTATACGTGGGCAGGTAATCGCTTTCGAGGTTGTGCGTATGCAAATGCGCACCGCGCGCCACCGCCTCGGTCACGTGACCGATCACTGCGCCGTAACGCAGCACCTTGTCGTCTTTCGCGAGTTCATGGCGCGCGACCTTGTGGCCGAGGTCGATGGTTTTGGTGAGCGTCACGCGCTCACCTTCGATCTCGACTTGCGTGCCTGCGTCGAGACGCGCCGCCGCGATCAGGCAGTTGTCCGCGGGGCTGAGCAGGATCAGGCGTGGGTCGGTTTGCAACGTTTGGGGCGTTTGCGCGGTTTGCGTTGAGCTGCTGGTCAAGTGCGTTCTCCGTGATGCGTGTGCATTAGTTCTGGCCTTCGCCGCTGGCGAGCCGCGCCACCATCAGCGAGCCCAAAATGATCGCGCCGTAGATCGCCTGAATCCAGAACGACGGCACCTGGGCCAGCGTCAGCAGGTTCTGCACGACGCCGAGCAGCAACACGCCGGTGAGCGCACCGAGCATCGAGCCCTTGCCGCCGTCGAGTGATATGCCGCCGATCACCGCCGCCGCGAACACCGTGAAAATCATGCCGTTACCCTGGTTTGCGTTGATCGCGCCAACATAGCCAGTCACGATCAGACCGCCCACCGAGGCAAGCATACTGCCGAGCACGAATACGCCCCACGTAATGCGCTCCACGCGAATCCCAGCTGCGCGCGCCGCTTCCGGATTACCGCCGATCGCGTACAACGCGCGACCCAGGCGGTGATAGCGCAGCACGAACGCAGCGATGGCAAACGCTGCCGCCGCAAGCCATACCGACAACGGCAAACCGAGCACGATCGTGGTGGCGAGCGAGAAGAACGACGGCGGCATATCGAACAGCGTGCCGCCTTTGGTCGCACCGACCAGCATGCCGCGCAGCACGATCAGCATCGCCAGCGTAACGATGAAGGCGTTCAATCGCAAACGCACCACCAGGAAACCGTTGACGAAGCCAATCACCGCGCCAACCACGAGGATAGCCAGCAAACCCGCCGCCGCCGGCCATTGCAACCCGAAGCCCGCGGACGCCGCCGGCATCACCAGCATCGCGCCGATAGCCGGCGCAATGCCCACCGTCGATTCGAGCGACAGATCGAACTTGCCGGTCAACACGATCAGCGATTCGGCGAGCACAACCAATGCCAATGCCGCGGACGCCCCCAGCACGCTGATCAGATTTGCCTTCGTCAGAAAGCTCGGGCTGACGAACGCGCCGATCACGAGCAGCAACGCAAGCGCGGGCAGCAAGGCCAGCTCGCGCAGCCGGGCGAGTTCGCTGCGAGCACGTTTTCCGCTTGAGGCCGCCGCGATCGGCTGCGGCTGTGCTTGAGCTTGCGCGGTGCCGAATGCAGGGCTGGGCACACTATTCTTCATGAAGACTGACTCCTTCAACGGATGCGATCAGGTCGTGGTCTTGCCAACCCGCGGGAAATTCGGCCGCGACACGGCCACGGAACATGACCAGCACACGGTCACAGGTACGCAGATCGTCGAGTTCGCCGGACACGACCAGCACGGCCTTGCCCTCCTCTCGTACGCGATCGACGACTGACAGCAACGCTTCTTTCGATTTCACATCGACGCCTGCCGTAGGGTCGATCAATACAAGCACGTTCGGATCGGTGGCGAGTGCGCGGGCCATGACGACCTTCTGCTGATTGCCGCCCGAGAGCCCTGACACGACATGCTCGGGGCCTTGCGCGACGATGCCGAGCGCGTCGATCATCTTCTGACCGAAGGCGTTCTTCTTCGCCGGCGGCGCAATGCCGAATTTGCCGAGCAGGCGCGCGATCGTCATCGAGGCGTTTTCGGCAACCGATTGCGTCAGCACCAGGCCTTCGTGATGGCGATCCTTCGGCACGCAGCCGATGCCGTGAGCCAGCGCAGCGGGTACATCACCGGGTGGCAGCGTCGTGCCATCCACGCTGATCGAGCCGCGCCTGGCCGCACGCAAACCGGCAATCGCTTCGGCCACGCTGGTGCGGCCGCTGCTCGTTGCGCCGGTCAGCCCGACCACTTCGCCGCGCTTCACCGTGAACGACACACCTTCGTAATCGGAACCCACCAGATCTTTGACTTCCAGCGCAATGGCGGTGTCCGCCGGCAACGCATCGCGCGCCGCCGCGTCAGCGACGGCCAGGCCGCCGCGCTCGCCGGTCATCGCTTCGATCAATTGCTCGCGCGGCAACGCGGAAACCGGCGCGCTGACGATATGTCGCGCGTCGCGCAGCACCGTCACCGCCTGGCAGATTTCATAGACCTCTTGCAGATGATGAGAAATAAAGAGGAACGTCACGCCTTCGCGCTGCAACTCGCTGATGCGGCGGAACAGGCGCTTGATTTCGTCGCCGTCGAGCTGCGCGGTAGGTTCGTCGAGAATGATGAAGCGCGCGCCGTACGACAGCGCCCGCGCAATCTCCACGAGTTGCCGTGCTTCCACGCTCAGATCGCCGGCGCGCGCATCTTCTCGTACGTCGATCTTCCAGTGATCGAGCAACTCACGTGCATCGCGGCGCATGGCGCGCCAATCGATCACGCCCCCTCGTGACGGCTGCCGGTTGATGAACAGATTCTCCGCGACGCTCAGATCGCGAATGATCGTCGAATGTTGATAAACGCAGGCCACACGCTCGCGCCACGCATCACGGTCCGCGATCGACGGCGCGGCCGTGCCGCCAAAACGCACCTCGCCGGTATCGGGCTTGCGCAGGCCGGTGAGGATCGACACCAGCGTCGATTTGCCCGCACCGTTACGCCCGACGAGCGCATGCGACTCGCCAGGCATCACGCGGATGCTCACGTCTTTCAGCGCGGCCGTGGAGCCGAAGCGTTTGGTGACCTCAAACGCTTCGACGACCGGCACGGAGGGCGTCGGCTCGCTCATTTAACGGTATTGCCCCACAAGGCTTTGTCGTCGACATTCGCCTTCGTGACGAGCGGTGCGGGCAATTGATCTTCGAGAATGCCCGGCGCCAGCTGGACGATGTTGCTGCCGTGATCCGTCGGGCCCGGCTTGAAGGTCTGTCCGGCCAACGCGGCCTTGATGTAGAAGAGACCGTATTTCGCGTAGGAATCGGCAGGCTGCGAAATGGTGGCGTCGATATCACCACGACGGATGGCCTCGAACTCCTGCGGAATGCCGTCGTTACTGACAATCACGACGTGCTTCGCATCGCCGGCCGGAAACAGCATCTGCTTGCGGCGCAGCGTTTGCAGCGTGGGCGACAGATAGACGCCGCCGGCCTGCATGTAGATTGCCTTCACGTCAGGATTCGCGGTGAGCAGACTGTCGAGCGCGGTAGCCGCGACGTCACCCTTCCAACTTGCCGGAATCTCCAGCAGCGACAAACCCGGGAAGCCCTTCAGACACGAGCGGAACGCTTCTGAGCGGTCGCGTCCGTTCACTGACGCCAGGTCGCCCATGATCTGCACAACCTTGCCCGACTTCACATGCTCGCCGATGTACTTGCACGCTTTCTCGCCGTAGGCGTGGTTGTCGGCGCGCACCACCATCGCCACCTTGCCTTGTGTCGGCGCGACGTCGACGGCGACCACCGGCACGTTCTTCGCCGATGCCGCATCGAGCGCGCGACTGATCGCCGCCGAATCCAGCGGGCCGACCACGATGCCTTTCGCACCGAGGTTCAGCAGGTTGTTCATGTCGGTGATCTGCTGGACCGGATCGCCGTTCGAATTGACCGGCGCGAGGATATCGATGCCCATGTCCTTCGCGTACTTGGGCAAATAGTTGTTGTACGACTGCCAGAACGGCGACGTGAGCAGCGGCAGACCAAGGCCGACCTTGCCGGCGTCAGCGGCGTGTGCCGCACCACTGACGGCGAGGCTGGCGACGCAAGCTGCCGCCGCAACGGCGAACAACGAACTTTGGAACAAACGGCGAGCCGGGTGCGGCCCTTTCGCGAACGACATGGTTGTCTCCTGCTGATTCGTTGTGGGAACTGCGTGAACCCGCCATGCGAGTGGTGGGCACTTGGTCCTGCGCTTTCTTATGAAGTATTGGTGTGCGTTCATTCACCAATGAACGTATTATTCATATACGGACTTTTCGAAGTCAAGCGATGTGCACTGCATCATGCCTCGGTGTTTCCCCTGGCGCGTGCCACCTCGCACGAGATTCCCCACGCACTTACACTCACGCGCCAGATAATGAGAACAACACACGGAACCTCGCTCACCATGGACGCAGACGACAAAGACGACGCCGACCGTTACCGCGCCCCCGCGTTGGACAAGGGCCTCGACATCCTGGAACTGCTCGCCGAGCAGAAAGAAGGGCTGACGCGCGCCGAAATCACCAAGCGGCTGGGACGCAACGCGAGCGAGATGTACCGGATGCTGGAGCGACTGGTCGCACGGCAGTACGTAGTGCGCTCGGCGGCGGGCGACCGTTATTCGCTGAGCCTGAAGCTGTATGCGCTCGCGCATCGTCATCCGCCGATGAACCGCCTGATCTCCGAAGCGCTGCCGCTCATGCAGCGTTTTGCCGACGCTGCCGAGCAATCGTGTCACCTCGTGGTGTACGACCGCGGCAATCTGCTGGTGATCGCGCAAGTGGACGGACCGGGCACGTGGGGCATGTCGGTGCGGCTCGGCTCGCGGGTCGGCCTGATCGATACGGGTTCGGGCCGCGTGATGCTCGCGTTTCAAAGCGTCGAGCAACGCGACCAGATGCTGGCCGAACACACCAAGGTGAAAGGCGAAGTCACGATCGACCGCGAAGCCCTGGAACAGGCATGCGAGCGGATTCGCGCGGCGGGTTTTTCGCAGAAGGACAGTCAGCAGACCTTCGGTGTCACGGACGTCACGTTTCCGATTCAGGGGCCGTCGGGTCAGGCGATCGCGGTGCTCACGTGTCCGTACCTGCGGCGCATCGACGAATACGTCGCGCCGACGCTGGAGGCGGCAACGGCGCTGCTGCGTGAGACGGTGCAGGCGCTCTCGATGTTTCGGGAAGAGGCTGTTTAATGCACATGGTTTAGAATGGCGACCCTTTCAAAAATCACGCCGCAGGGGTCTCCTCATGCGCGCTCAACGATCAAGCAATGGCGAAACTTCTGACCGATTCCGAATTCCAGCGTTTTTCCGAACTTCAGCAGAAGCAGTCGAGCTTCACGATCACGCCCGAAGAAGCCGACGAACTGCGCGACATCGTCGCTCATGCGCAAAAGCGCCGTGACGACCGCGCTGCAGCGATGCACAGCATCGAGACCTTCATTCAGCAATTCGACATCAGCCCGGACGAGCTGTTTTCGGCTGAGCAGATCGGTGACGCCGCGCGCACCTTCGGCCTGATTCCGGCTGCGAAGAAAGAGCGCGTATTGCCGCCGCAGTTCACGTTCAACGGCAAGCCGTATCAATGGACGGCGCGTCCGCTGCCGGACGACATCCGCGTGCCGCTGTTCGACGCCTTCAAGGCGGGTGAATCGGTGAAGTCGTTCATCGCGACGCTGAAGGACGCGAACCGTTGCGCCGCGACCATCGCGCGCCTGGAACGCGAAACCGGCGCTGTGTACGCTGAAGCGCTGCTGGAAGAGTTGTCCGTGACCCGCACGCAGGTCGACGAAGCCGCGGCGAAGCTGCCGGCTTAACTGCTGAAGTCACAACGCCTAGGTCGCGAATCGCCGCGGCCTGGCGTCACAGTCATAGCGGGCGGCCTTGTGTCTGTGAGCTTCGGCAAGCGCCGTCCCCGCCAACTTAAGCTTGCGCCGGTTCATCCAGCGCCATCCTGAAGCCGACCACGCCGGGATCTTCCGTCGGCGTGATGGTGAAGCCGCGGGACCTGGCTAGCGCGATCATCGGCGCGTTCTCCCGCAACGCCTCGCCTACCAGCCAGTGGATGCCGCGCGCCCGCGCGTACTTGATGATCCGATCCATCAGCAATTGTCCAAGGCGCCGGCCTTTCTGGTCGGAGCGCACTGCCACGGCGAACTCGGCTGTCTCGTTGTCGGGATCAGCGACGGCGCGCACGACGCCGAGCGTGCGCGTGAAACCGTCTTCGCTGGTGACCGTCGCGATCAGCGCCATTTCGCGGTCGTAGTCGATCTGCGTCATGCGCGCGAGTTGTGAATGATCGAAGCTGCCAACTGCGCCGAAGAAACGCAGCCGTAAATCTTCCGGCGTCATCGCTTCGACAAAATCGTGATGCGCGGCTTCGTCTTCCGGACGGATCGGCCGGATCGTCACACGCAGGCCCTGCCAGTCGAGCGTCTCTTCGAAGCGGCGCGGATAGGGCACGATCGCAAGCCGGCTGCGCTTCGCCGCCAGGCTGAGGGTCGGCTCGACTACCACCACGTGGTCCTTGAACACTCGCAGCGTCAGCGAGAGGCCGACGATCTCCTTGACGTCGCAGACCGCCTGCGAAAGCGCCGTCAATGCGGTTAATGCCGGCTCGGGATCGATCAGGCGCGCGTAGCGCGAGTGCGTGACCATGTCGCGCGCGAGCATCGGATTGAGTGGCGGCAAGCCGTAGACGCGCAGCGGATCGGACACGCCATCCGTCGACGGCGCAGTGAAGCGGAAAACGGGGCCGAAGTTGTCGTCGTCGTGAAGTTCGACGGCGAGGGCGACAACCGGCTTGCGCGACTGCGCGGCGACCAGTTCCTCGCAATCTGCTTGTGCCGGCGCTGCGGCGGATTGCTGCGCGGCTTGTTGGGATAGCACTTGCGTCGATCCTTGCGTAGCGCCTTGCGCTAATGCTTCTTTCGTCGTCGGGTTGCCCCCTTGCGTTTCAACGCTCAGCCCAAAACGCTCAAGAAACTGTGCCGCTGCCGCCCCGGTTAGTTGGTGCTCACCTGCTGCAAGCGCGGCGCGGGCTTGCGCCTGAGCGGCGTCGATTGCTTCGGGTATCTGCGCCGGCAAACCTTCCGGCGTCTGCATCAGCAACTCGCGGCCCATCCGGTAGTCGACCAGACGCGCAAAGGCGCGCGCCAATCGCTGCGGCGTCGTATGAACCGGAATGCCTTGCGCATGCAGCGCATCGCGCGTGGCCGCATCCACGCCGCCGAAAAAGCATGCGAGCAGCCCGCGATAGGCGAAGCGCTGATTCGCGATCAATGCCTGCGCGACCTCACCGACCGGCGCGCCATGCGTCGACGCGTGCACCACGAAGGCCGTGCCCGTGCTGCGATGCTCGGCGAGCAGTTTGAGCGCGGTGCCGAAATGCTCGGGGCGCGCATCGTCGCCGAGTCTTAGCGGATTGCCGGCCACCGCGTGCGGCAGCGCTTCGCTTAGTGCCGCATCCGCTTCGGCAGGCCACGGCGCGAGCGTGTCGCCGGCGGCAGCGAAGGCGTCGCAGGCGAGCGTGGCGAGACCGCTGTCGCTGGTGATCAGCGTCGCCGTCGCGCCTGCCGCCACCCGGCCCACGCCGAGCGTTTCGATCTCATCTAGCAGATCGTCGAGCGAGTCGACACGCACCATGCCCGCGCGACGGAATGCAGCGGTGTACAACGCATCAGCCGGATCGGCACGGCCCGAACGTAACGCCAGTACCGGTTTGTTACGCGCCGCCGCGCGAGCCGCCGACATGAACTTGCGCGCGGCGCGCACCGTATCCAACTCCAGGAGGATCGCGCGCGTGCCGGGATCGCTCGCCAGATAGTCGAGCACGTCGCCGGCGTCCACGTCGGCTTCGCCACCCAGCGCCACGGCGTGCGAAAAGCCAAGGCCGCGCGCATGCGCCCAACCGAGCACGGCATTCGTCAGTGCATTCGATTGCGACACCCATGCCACGCCACCCGCCTTCACCGTGCACGACGGCGCACCGAAATGCGCGTGGAACGCCGGCGACACCACCCCGAGACTGCCCGGCCCGACGATGCGCAGCAAATGCGGCCGCGCCGCCGAGAGCGCATGCCGGAGATGCACGCGGTCCTCATCGCTCCGCACCTCGCCGACGATGATCGCCGCGCGCGTGCCCAACCCGCCGAGCTTGTGGATGATGCCGGGCCACGTATCGGGCGGCGTGCAGATCAGCGCGACGGTAGGCGCTTGCGGCAAATCGCCGACATCGCCGATGACCTTGCGGCCGCCGAGCGTCTCGTATTTCGGATTGACCGGCCAGACAGGGCCCTCGAAGCCGCCTTCCAGCACACGCGCCCACACCATTGCGCCGGTGCTGCCCGGTCGCTCGGAGGCGCCGATCACGGCGACGGATTTAGGGCGGAACAGGGCGTCTAGGTTGCGAACGGTCACGGGCGCTCCAGCGGAGTGTGAAGTAGGCACAGCGGCCAGGTGGCGCGCGTCTTCGTCAGGATAGGCGAAGTCGAGAGCTTGCGCGGCGGCGGTTCTGAAAATGCGGCATGACGGGGACGGAATCCCGCTTGATCCGCACCAACGCACGCCAGAATTTTTTTAGCGCGATCAGGCAAAATATCAAGCCTGAATGCGACAATCCTAGGGATGCCCGACCAGCCCGTTTGCCTCTGAAACGTGCGGGCTGATTGATGGCGGCATGGCGCGTCGGAGACAACGCGCGGCACGAACATGGATTACGCGAGCAGGCACGCGACAACCGTCACGCCCGCTCCGGACGAACAAAGAGACAGAAGGTGATTTATGCGGCGCTTGCCATCACTGATCGCGTTGCGCTTCTTTGAAGAAACAGCCCGGCACATGAGCTTTAACCGCGCGGCCACTGCGCTATGCGTTACCCAAGGCGCGGTGAGCCGGCAGATCAAGTTGCTCGAGGAATCGCTCGGCGCGAAGCTGTTTGAGCGCGATCACAAGGGTATCCGGCTGACGCCGGCCGGGCTGCAGTTCCTGCCTTGCCTCTCCGAGGCCTTCGACACCATCGAACGCGGCTTCCGTCAGATCACCGCAGCCAAAGGGCGGCGGCGTCTCGTCGTCGCCGTGCCGCCCACCTTTGCGACCCAATGGTTCTCGCCGCGGCTCGGTTCGCTGGGAGACGAATTGCCCGATGTCGAACTGTCCGTTCGCACGTCGCCCACGGAAGACTGTCACTGCGTCATCCGCTTCGGCCGAAACGCACTGGCAGGTGCACATTCCGAATTGCTGATGATGGAGCGCCACGTACTGGTCGGCGCACCGGGTCTGCTCAGCGAATCACTCGACATGCTGCTCGAACATTTGCCCGCGCTGCACGTCCTGCATAACGACGCCCGCCTGGACCTATGGCCGAACTGGCTGGCGAAAGCGGGCCTGCCCGCACGCTACGCGGAAAACGGCATCGAGTTTTCTACGCTGGAGCAGGCGATCCGCGCCGCGCGCAAAGGCGCGGGGCTGGCGGTGGTCGATCGGAACATGATCGTCGAGGAACTGGCGGACGGGAGTCTCGCGCGGTTTTCCGATGTTGAAGTAGCCGGGCCGTACGGCTACTGGCTCGACGTGGCGCAACACCATGCGTCGCTTGAACATGTGCAAGCGTTTGCCGGTTGGATGAGGGAAGAGGTTTTGAAGATGGAGTGAGGCGCTGCGGCTGCTCTGCATTGCGAACGGCAAAGTAGGAGCGAAAAAAAGCCGCGTTTTTTCGACGCGGCTTTTTATTCGTCTAACGACGCAAGCACCGAGCGCTCGCGGCCGGACGACGTTACATCGCCTTCTTGAACGGCGCGCCTGAATGCTCGCGCAGCTCATTGAAGACAATCTTCGGCCAGGCCTTCTGCGCGACTTCGATCTCCGATACGTGCGATGCCAGATACGTCGGCGCATCCGATGCATCGAGCGCGATTCGCGCCGCGTACGAATCCGTAAAACGGCGCAATTCGGCCGCATCGTCACACGTCACCCAACGCGACATGCGATAGCGCGCCGGCGCCATCCGCACATCGACCTTGTATTCCGTCGACAAGCGGTGCGACACCACCTCAAACTGCAGTTGACCGACCGCGCCGAGAATCATCAGACCGCCGACTTCCGGACGGAACACCTGAATCGCGCCTTCCTCGCCGAGTTGCTTCAGCGCTTCGCCGAGTTGCTTGGCGCGCATCGGATCGACCACTTCCACCGTCTGGAAAATTTCCGGCGCGAAGAACGGCAAGCCGACGAACTGCAGAAGCTCACCTTCGGTCAGCGTATCGCCGAGACTCAACGTGCCGTGATTCGGAATACCGATGATGTCGCCCGGATACGCCTCGCTCACCGTCTCACGACGCTGCGACAGGAAAGTCACCACGTTATTCGCGCGGAACGTCTTGTTCGTGCGCGTCACCTTCACGGCCATGCCGCGTTCGAAATGCCCCGAACACACGCGAATGAACGCCACGCGGTCGCGGTGTGCCAGGTCCATGTTCGCCTGCACCTTGAAGACGACGCCGGTGAACTTCGGCTCGTCCGGCATCACCGGACGCTGCACGGTCATGCGCATCGACGGCGGCGGCGCCAGATCGACCAGCGCATCGAGAATTTCCTTCACGCCGAAGTTATTGATCGCCGACCCGAACAGCACCGGGGATTGCTGACCTGCGAGGAACTGCTCGCGATCGAAATCAGGCGACGCGCCGGTGATCAGATCAATCTCTTCTTTCGCCTTGACCCAGCTATGGCCGAAGCGGCGTTCGCCTTCTTCGTCGCTGAGCGCTTGCAACGTTTCGACCGCCCCGCCCGCCTTATCCTGCCCGGCGCGGAACAGGCGCACCTGGTCATGCTGAATGTCGTAGACGCCCTGGAAGTCCTTGCCCATGCCGATCGGCCATGTGAACGGCACGGCGGCGACGCCGAGATGCTGCTCGATTTCATCGAGCAGTTCGAGCGGCTCGCGCACTTCGCGGTCGAGCTTGTTGATGAAGGTGACGATCGGCGTCTTGCGGCTGCGGCAGACTTCGAGCAGTTTCAGCGTTTGCGCTTCGACGCCGTTCGCGCCGTCGATCACCATCACGGCAGCGTCAACCGCCGTCAGCACGCGATAGGTATCTTCGGAGAAGTCTTCGTGGCCCGGGGTGTCGAGCAGATTGATGACGGCGTCACCGTACTCGAACTGCATGACCGAACTGGCGACGGAAATGCCGCGCTGCTTTTCGATCTCCATCCAGTCCGAGGTCGCGTAGCGATTGCTCTTGCGGCCCTTCACGGTACCGGCGATCTGAATCGCGCCCGAGAACAGCAGCAGCTTTTCAGTGAGCGTGGTTTTGCCCGCGTCCGGGTGGGAAATAACCGCGAACGTGCGGCGGCGTTTGAGTTCGGAGACTGACATCGGGTCTGGCGGTCACGGATAGGGGTTCGGGCGGTGTCCCGAAGCTTGTGGCCTCGGGTCTGCCACGTCTGGCGCGGCGGCGTCGAGCTGCGGGAGTTGGATCGGAGACCCGCGTCACGATGGCAACTCCGCCGCGTCACAACCAACCAGGTTACGAACGAGCGTTTGGAAATACGGGAATTGCCGGCACAGAACAGCGCAGGGAACGAATGATACACGTCATGGGGGTTGACGTATGGAAATGGGGTTTTGGGGACGGATGCGCGATCGGCGATTAGGACCTGTTCGACAAATGCCTGGAGCGTCTCCGGCCGGCTCTCGCGCAGCAAATGAGAAACCCCGCCGCATTGTTGCCGATGCGACGGGGTTTCCAAACAACACACTGACCGCAGACTACGCGCCGCTGGCTTCGTTCAAGGTCAGATGCTTCGTTTCAGGCGCCCATGCGATCGACACCACCATGCCGATCAGCAGAACAACAGCCAGCACCATCATCGTCGCGTGGAAACCCAGGTGAAGGATGCCGAGCGGCAACAGAAACGTGCCGACCGCCGAACCAAGACGGCTGCACGCAATGGCCAACCCGACGCCGCACGCGCGAACCTCGGTCGGGAAACACTCTGGAGGAAACACGCCAACAAGGTTCGAGAACGCAGACATCGTCAGCGTGAAGATCGCGAATGCGACGATCATCGCGAGCGTTGCAGACTCCGGCAGCAAGCTCAACGCAATCAGCGACATGCACGTCACCGCGAACGAGCCGATCAGAAACGCACGGCGCGATAACTTAATGGTGAGCCAGATACCAATCAGCGCACCAAGCACGAGGAAGCCGTTCAACAGAAAATCCGCACCCGATCCGTCGTTCAAATGGATCGCTTTAAGAATGGTGGGCAGAAACGTGTAGATCGCGAAGTACGGAATCACGAGGCACACAAAGAACGCACAGTTGAAGATCGTTCTGCGGATCAGGTCCTTCTTGAACAGGCGCATGAAGCCGCCGCGCGCTTGCGCGTGTTCGTCGTCGCCGCCGTCAAGCGTTACGTTAGGGCCGAAGTGCTTGAGCACGATTGCCTTGGCTTCAGCAACACGTCCCTTGCCGTGCAACCAACGCGGCGATTCCGGCGTGCCCATACGCAAAATCAGCACGATCAGCGCGGGAATGCCAGCGGACGCAAGCAGCCAGCGCCACGCATCCGGCGACGCGTCGGCGTACTGCATGCCGAGCACGTTGGCGACCACATAGCCGATCGTCCACACCACGCTGAACGAGCCGAGCAAGGTACCGCGATGCTTGCGTGGCGAGAACTCGGCGAGAATCGCGTGCCCGACCGCAAAATCGCCGCCCATGCCGAAACCGATCAACACCCGCAGCAGACACAACTCGAACGGCGAACTCACGTAGAACTGCGCGAACGCTGCTGCGGTAATGATCAGAAAACTCATCAAAAAGATCTTCTGTCTTCCCAGGCGATCCGACAGCCAGCCAAACACGAGGCTGCCGACAAAGATGCCCATCAGCGCGGAACTGCCTATCATGCCCATCCAGAACGCGTCGAGCGGCATCTGGCGATTCAGCGACGCCAGCGCATAGCCGATCGTGCCGAGTGCAAACCCTTCAGTAAAGTGAGCGCCGAACGTCAACCCGGCGATCTTGACGTGGAACGCGTTCAACGGAACGTCATCCAGAGGAACGGGGCCGCGCACGGCCGCCGCCGCGGCGGACGGTAAAGTGGGGGCGACGCCGAGAGTGGCCGCCTGGCTATCCTGAGTGCTCACGCTGTCTCCTTGTTTGTACGTGCGCGGATGGCGCGGTGCCGGCGTGATGCCGGTGCCGCGCCAAGCCGCGCAGTTGGGCTCGTGATTCGCTTCGCTGTTCATCTCGTCGTTCGCCTCGTTACTCGCCGCATGCTTTGACATGCGATGCGCCAGGCGAACGTGTGAGACGCAGATCAGCGGCCGAGCCCGCCCATCATCATGTACTTCAGTTCCGTGTATTCATCGAGCCCGTACTTCGAGCCTTCGCGGCCTAGGCCTGATTGCTTGACGCCGCCGAATGGCGCGACTTCAGTCGAAAGAATCCCTTCGTTAATGCCGACCATGCCGCTCTCCAGCGCCTCCGCGACGCGCCATGCACGCGCCAGGTCACGCGTATAGAAATAGGCAGAGAGACCGAACGGCGTATCGTTGGCCGCAGCGATGGCTTCGTCTTCCGTCTTGAAGCGAAAGCACGCTGCCACCGGGCCGAAGGTTTCTTCCGCGGCGACCAGCATAGACTTCGATGCATCGATCAGCACGGTCGGCTCATAGAATGTGCCGCCGAGCGCGTGCGGTTTGCCGCCCGTCAAAACCTTCGCACCTTTCTGCAACGCGTCGGCAACATGCGCCTCCACCTTCTTCAGCGCCGTCTGGTTGATCAGCGGACCTTGTTCGACCTCGCCTTGCAGCGCATTGCCGACACGCATCTTCCGCACGGCTTGCGTCAGCGCCTGCGTGAACGCATCGTAGATGCCGTCCTGAACGTAGAAGCGATTCACGCACACACAGGTCTGCCCCGTGTTGCGGAATTTCGAAGCCATCGCGCCTTGCACTGCCGCGTCGATATCCGCATCGTCGAACACGATGAATGGCGCGTTGCCGCCAAGCTCCAAAGACAGCTTCTTCAGCGTATCCGCCGACTGCTTCGCGAGCAGTTTGCCGACGCGCGTCGAGCCGGTGAACGACAGCTTGCGCACCACCTCGGATTCAGTCAGCACGCCGCCGATCGCGACTGCGTCGCCGGAGACGATGTTGAATACGCCTGGTGGAATGCCGGCCTTCTCCGCCAGTACGGCCAGAGCCAAAGCGGACAACGGCGTTTCTTCGGAAGGCTTCAGCACCATCGTGCAGCCCGCTGCGAGCGCCGGCCCGGCCTTGCGCGTAATCATCGCGAGCGGGAAATTCCACGGCGTGATGGCCGCGACTACGCCGACCGGTTCGCGCGTCACGATGATCTTCGCGTTCGGATTCGGGCTCGGGATCACGTCGCCATAACTGCGCTTGGCTTCCTCAGCGAACCATTCGAAGAAGCTCGCGGCGTAGCCGACTTCGCCGCGTGCTTCGGCAAGTGGCTTACCTTGCTCACGCGTCAGCAGTTCAGCGAGCGCGTCGCGGTTCTCGAGCATCAACTCGCCCCAGCGTCTGACACGCGCGCCACGTTCTTTTGCGGTCAACGCACGCCACACCGGAAAAGCGCGTTCCGCCTCGGCAACGGCCTGCGTCGTTTCCGCCGCGCCGCCCCTGGCGACTTGAGCGATCACCTCGCCCGTCGCAGGATTCAGAACGGGATACGTGCTTGCGCTTTCGTACCACTCACCGCCAATGTAATGTCCGGTTCGGAGAAACTCGTTCATGCTGCCTTCTCCAGGTTCTCGACGAACGTGCCTTGCGCAAGCCGCGCTTCACGAGCGATGCGTTTGCCCGCGGTGTAGTCGTTGATCAGATCGCACGGGGTGTAATTGCGTTCGAGTTCGAATAGTTCGTCGGCGGAGAGCTTCGTGCCTAAGGCGGCCAACGCGCTATCGAATTGCGCAGGTGTGTCCGCCCCTACCAGCATGCTCGCCACACCACCATGATTCAGCACCCAGGCCTGCGCGATCTGCGCGGCCGACACACCACGCCGCGCCGCCACGCGCGTCACCGAAGCAGCAATCTCACGAGATACCGTATCGCCGTACATCTGCGCCGTGAAGAAATCGGTCTGGTTACGCGTCGAGTTTGGATCGCAGGTCAACAGACCACGCGCCAGCGGACTGAACACCGACACCCCGACGCCCTGATCCTGGCAATACGGAATCATTTCGCGCTCTTCCTCGCGGTACGCAAGGTTCAACTGCAGTTGCATGTTGATGGGTTTGTGCCAGCCGTTGCGCTCACACACTTGCATGATCTTCGCGAACTGCCACGTGTACATCGTCGATACGCCGATATAACGAGCCTTGCCCGCGCACACGATATCGTTCAACGCACCCATCGTTTCCTCAACCGGCGTGTTCACGTCGAAGAAATGCAGCATGTAAATATCGACGTAATCCATACCGAGGCGCGTGAGCGACGCGTCGATGCCGTCCATGATGTGTTTGCGCGAATGGCCACCGGCGTTCTGATACGCGCCCATGTCGTAGCCGACCTTGGTCGTCACGACAATCTCTTCACGCCGTGCAATGCGCTTCAGAATGCGGCCCACCACTTCTTCGCCTACACCGGTCGAATAGAAATCGGCGAGGTCGATGAAATTGACGCCGGCTTCCAGCGCGTGACGCACGATCGGCTCGCTCTGCGCTTCGTCGAAGATCCAGGGCTTCCATTGCGGCGTGCCCATGTTCATCGTGCCGAGGCACAAACGCGACACCTTCAGGCCCGAGTGGCCGAGGCGAATGTATTCCATAGTGCTTGTCTCCTTCCTGATCACATTCAGTAGCGCACGCAGCAGCACGCCCCTCACGGCGCGCGAACCACGTTGCGTGTGATTAACGTTGTTTGGGGGTGTAGAACGGATTCGATACGTCGCGCGCGGCGGCAAACACTTCATCGCGATGCGGCAGGCCCTTCATCGCCGCGAGAATCGCGTTCTTGCACGCGCGGTAGTTGTTCTCGAAGACGGCGTCGAGATCGTCGGTGGCCGGATTGACCCAGTTCGCCGACACCACCACCCAATCGTTCTCCGCTTCGGGCGGCAACGTGCCGTTCTCCAGCGATTCGGCCACCGCTTTCGCGATGCCGGCTTGCGAAGCACCCCACGTCGCGTTGCCGTGGAAGTCGCTGCCGATCTGCGCCTTGTTCACATAGAGCGTCAGCGGCTTGGTCGGCACACCCGGCCGCGCGATCACGACGAACGGCGCGTGTCCCGCTGAAGGCGTCGCCAATGCCGTAGCGAAAGCCTGCCCTGCAGGCCCGTTGCGTGGGCCGACCAGCACGTTGATATGCGCGAGATTGACGCCAGGACCTTCGAATCCTTCGCCGATAAAGAGTTGTTTGTCCGTCGATACGCTCATGGTCTTTCCGTCGAGGTTGAGTGGATGACCGATTGTGCTGCGCGGTCTTCGCGACCATGTATCGATGAGTTTTGATCCGGGGTATGAGGCGAACTCATCTCCGGGTTTGCCCCGGGCGCACCAGTCGGCACGTTGGATGTGCGCGTTGAGTCGCGCGCACGTTCAAGCGCAAAGGTGAGACTTTTCGGGACTCGCGATGGCGAGCCTCGAATCTAGGCGAAAGGTGAACGCACAGAAGACCGCACACGCACCCGCGGCGCGAGGTTCAGCAGCGAGGCGAAGCACGCGGAAAAGACCGTGTGAGAATCGAACGATGGACTACGCGATTCTTCGCATAGCCAGGGAACGCCCGCCAGCAAAGGCTGGCGCGGGTTTCGAGGGAGGTCGCGACACCGCGAGAGACAGCCGGAGTGATCGCACCGCAAGGTGCGTCATCCGACAAAACCAGGCTCACCGAAACAACGAACCCTGGCGCGAGGCGCCTCGCTAAACCCACGGCGCGCGTTGCAAGCTCACGCGAAAGGTGAGCGTTTTCGGGACCCTCTCAGCGGTGCGAGAAAAACCCGACGCAACTTCACTTCAGAAAAATTCGGCGCGTTGCGAGCGCAAGCGCCACGGTCGAACCGTACTCTAGCCTTCGATCAGAAAGCGCTCGCGATTCTTGCCGGCGAGCCAGCCAGGCGAGCGACCACGGCCACTCCACGTCTCGCCGGTTTTCGGGTTGCGGTACTTGGCTACCGAAGGCGCTTTGCGTACCGCGGCACGCTTGCTCGTAAAACCCAGCTCTTCCGCGGTCAGATCGTACTCGGCAACCTTCTGCTTGATCTCGGCAATCGCCTGTGCGATTTCCTTTTCGCGCGCCACCGCGACTTCTTTATGGAGCTTCTCGAGCTGAGCAGTCAACTGTTTATATGAGGCCATGGCGGGTACTCCGATCGATTTGACGAACTGCGGTGCGGACACTTGCGGACACTATCAGACGAATAAAGTGCCGGATAGAGCGGCCCGCGCAGGGCGGTCCGCTCAGAGTGCGCCCGTGAACCGTCCGCCGTTCAAGACCGCCCGCTCAACTGCTGCAGGCCACGCACTCAATCGTCAATTGCATCGTACACGCGGCGCTCGAAATCAACCGACATTGGGAAGGGTTCGACAGCACGCCGCTGAATCAGCATCAATCCGATCAGGTCCTCCACCGGATCGGCGAACCAGCTCGTGCCATACGCACCCGGCCAGCCGAACGAACCCACCGAGCGATAGCCAAGCGGCAACTGCTGCGCCGGATCGTCGACCACCGACAAGCCGAGGCCGAAGCCCTGGCCTGCCCACAGCACATGACCGAACGCCGGCACACGCCGCTGGTCGCGGGTCAGAAAATTCGAGCGCATCAAATCGACCGAGCGATGCGACAGCAGACGTATCGAGCCGACACGTCCACGCCCGAGCAACAGTTGCGCGAACTGCAGATAGTCCTGCGCTGTCGAGACGAGGCCACCGCCGCCGCTCTGGAAGCGGCCGGGATTCGCCCAGCGGCTCGCCGACGAATGATCTTCGACCACGCGCCGCCGCGTACCCGCCTCGACGCCATAGGCCGTCGCCAAACGTGTGAGTTGCGCGTCGGGCACCCAGAACGCCGTATCGCGCATGCCGAGCGGTTCGAAAATCCGCGTCCGGAAGAAGTCACCCAGCCGCATGCCGCTCACGCGCTCGATCAGCACGCCGAGGACGTCGGTCGCGATACCGTAATGCCAGCGCGAGCCGGGCTGAAACATCAACGGCAAGCTGGCTATGCGCCCCAGCCACGCGCTGGCATCCCCGCGCGCTTCAATGCCGTTGAAGGCCGCCGCGTAAGCTTCGGCCAACGGTCCGGTGGCGGTGAAGTGATAAGCAAAGCCGGCGCGGTGCGTGAGCAGATCGAGCACGGTAAGTGGCGCTCTGACCGGGTCGGTTTCGTCGAGCGGGCCGGTGGGGTCGCGCAACACGGATGGCGCTGCCAGCTCCGGCAACCACAATGAGATTGGCGTGTCGAGCGCGAACCGATCCTCCTCGATCAGCATCAGGATCGCCGCGCTCGTCACCGATTTGGTCATCGACGCGATGCGAAACAGCGTGTCGCGCTCCATGGGCAATTGGGCCGCTTCGTCGCGCAGGCCGAGCGGCTCGAAGTAGCCGATTTCACCGCGCCGCCAGACCAGCGAAACGACCCCCGTCACTTCGCCGCGTTCCACATAGCCTTGCATGGCGTTCGTCAGCGCCGTCAGCCGGGCGGCTGAAAATCCTGCTGGTTGCATGCTCCTCCTGAATTCTTAGGTGTTACGTTCCCTAATTTCTGCCGGAAACGTTACCCGATCAGACGGTACACGTCACCCTCCAACCATGGACAGTTACGCTTTCTGCCGGTCCTCCAATGCAGCGAGGGCCGCATTGAGCCGTTTGACGCGATTAGCCTGTGCCGGCATCAGTGCCGCTCCGGACACCGAGTTAATGCGATTGCGCCAATACGACAGCGGGATGCGGTCTTCAGCGGAAATATGCGTGATTACATTTTCAAGGTGCTGGATATCTTTTTCGAGTTGGAGGTGATTCATTGCTTTCCCCGGAATTACTCATTGAGCCAGTTTAAAAGCATAAAGCGTGCCCTGATTACTCCAGAAGCTCCGTTAAAACGGAAGATTTTTCTGAAGCGGATAATTCGGACCGCCGAAAAACCGGCAAAACCTGCACATTGTTTTTGATTGTGAGCCGGCCAGATGAGGATACTGCGGCGAAACTTCGCGTTCCGTTAGATGCCGCACCGACTCGGCCTGACGGCGAAAACCGAGCGCTTTTTGTCAGAGCAAATAATTAAGGTAATAAACTCGAAGCAATTCGATCGATATTCATTGCGCATCGTAACCGTTTTGGCGAACGCACATTAGAGCCAGATATTTATGACGGTCATATGCTTTCCGCATGACACTGCTCGCCATATGGCCGGTTTGGTCCGGTTAAGCGGAAACTGCGAAGAGAGGGAGACAGCCCGCCGTCATGGCCGAGCGGCGGGATCAACGAAGGAAAGTGTCAATCACACGCATCACACCAGCCATTGGCCGGCGTGGCGTCATTTCGCCCGGCAGGCGTAAATCAGACTGAGGGTGCCGTTGTCGCTGGACTGGCGCACGACGTCGAAGGCGCCGCCGCACGCTGCGTTTGCCTGCTGCGAGCAGGAGTCGGATCCGACCGAACACTGGACCAGCGTAGTTGGTCGGCCGTCCGACAGAAACAGCGGTGCGCTACTGCTACAACTGCTCAGCATGGCGATTGCGGGAAGCGCCAGCGCAGCACAGGCACCGCGCGCGAAAGAGAAAAGACTGCGTTTCATTTGAAACCCCGATCACGTCTTGTTTTTCGATCACGCGATTGTGCCACGCGGCAATTACACTTCGCCACGCGATGTAGCGGGACTTCGTCACACCTCGATGCCGTATGCAGCGATCTTCTTATAGAGCGTCGCGCGGCCCATGCCTATCTGCATGGCCGTCTCGATCACGCGACCGCCGTTGGCGCGCAAGGCGTCGCCCAGGAAGCGCTTTTCGAACGCGGCCATGGCTTCGCTCCATGACGACGTCACGTCAGGCGCCTCCGAGGTGGCATCTGAAGCGTGCGCTTCAGAGCCCGCGGAAACAAGCGGACGATGTCCGCTGCGTGCTGGACCGATGAACGGCGCTAGCGCACGCGCATCGATGCGCTCGCTGTCCGAGAGCACCACTGCTCGCTCCAATGTGTTGCGGAGCTCGCGCACATTGCCGGGCCACCCATACGAACACAGCAGCCGCAAGGCATCGTCCTGCAATTCGAAGTGGCTGGCGCCCGGCGCTTGCGCCGACAGGTCCTCGAGCATGGCGTAGGCAAGCGCCTCGATATCGGACGAACGCTCGCGCAGCGCCGGCGCCTGGATCGTCAATACGTTCAGCCGATAGAACAGGTCCGCGCGGAAACGCCCGGCCGCGACCAGCGCTGGCAAATCGGCTGAGGTCGCGGCGATGATCCGCACGTCCGCGCGCACGATCCGGTTCGAGCCAAGCGGCTCGAACTCCTTGTCCTGCAGCACGCGCAACAGCTTGCCCTGCAAAGGCAGCGGCATGTCGCCGATTTCGTCGAGAAACAGCGTGCCGCCGTTCGCAAGCTCGAATTTGCCGACCCGTCCTTTCCGGTCGGCGCCGGTATAGGCGCCGGGAGCGGCGCCGAAGAATTCGACTTCGAGCAAGGTGTCCGGAATCGCCGCCACGTTGACGGTCACGAGCGGCCAATTTGCCCGTGCCGATCCGCCGTGAATGGCATGCGCCAGCAGTTCCTTGCCCGTGCCGGTTTCGCCGAGCAACAGCACCGGCGACTCGAGTTGCGCGGCGCGGCGCGCCTGGCGCTTCACTTCGAGACTGGCCGCGCTCGTACCGACAAAACTGCCGAACGTGTACTTCGCCCGTCTTGCCTGCGCGAGCGACTGGCGCGTCGCGATCAACTCTTCCTGCACGCGCGAGTAGTGGGAAAAGAGCGGCGTGAGCGCCTTCAGTTCGTCGAACAACGCGAAACCCACCGCGCCGACCGTTTCACCCGCATCGTCTTTCAACGGCAGCCGCGTCACGACAAGCGGCTCGCGGCCCGTTTCGAGGATGTCGAGCAGAATCGGCTTGCCGGTTTTCACAACCTCGCGCATCAGGCTGTTGGGAATCACCTCCTCGCAATCCCGGCCAATCGCCTGCTCCGGGTCCGAAAACCCAAAGCGCGCCGCGTAGCGCTTGTTGATCCAGACGACGCGCGCCTCGGCGTCGACGATGAAGGTGCCTTCGCTGAAGTTTTCGAACGTGCGGAAGAGCGAGTCCATCGCCCGGCGGAGTACGTCGCCGTAGGTAGCAGGAAGGCCCGCCCAGTCGTTCATCATGGTGTCGCTGTCTCCGGCTATCGTTCTATTTATGCATATCTCATTTCGTGGACAAGCTTATCTCATCGGCGAGATCGCCAGCAAGCCCACTCCATAAGGGTTTAACCTCGGTTCGGCCTGTGTTCAGCCGAACTGCGTCCCGATTTGGAGACGTTTGGGTACAATCGGCCGCATCACGTTTCGAACTTCGGCCTGTGAAATCAACGGACAGGCCGTTGCGGCGTGCGTGGCATGGAATCTGCATTTGCGGGCGCCGGGCCGTCGCACTCATCGGGACGGCGTACACGTAGAACAACCAAGCTTTGGAGACTCAATGTCCTTTGTTATCGTCCTCGCCGCGCTGGCGTTTCTGATGTTTGCCGCGTATCGCGGCTACAGCGTCATTCTGTTCGCGCCGATCGCCGCCCTCGGCGCGGTGCTGCTGACCGATCCGGGCGCCGTCGCGCCGGTCTTCTCCGGCATCTTCATGGAGAAGATGGTCGGCTTCGTGAAGCTTTACTTCCCCGTCTTTCTGCTGGGCGCGGTGTTCGGTAAAGTCATCGAACTGTCCGGCTTTTCTGAGTCGATCGTGGCCGCGGCCATCCGTTATATCGGGCGCTCGCGTGCGAATGCGGTGATCGTCGCGGTGTGCGCGCTGCTCACCTACGGCGGCGTCTCGCTGTTCGTGGTGGTGTTCGCTGTGTATCCGTTCGCAGCCGAGCTGTACCGCCAGAGCAATATTCCGAAACGCCTGATGCCTGGCGCGATCGCGCTCGGCGCGTTCTCGTTCACCATGGATTCGCTGCCGGGCACGCCGCAGATCCAAAACATCATCCCGACCACCTTCTTCAAGACGACGTCCTGGGCCGCGCCCACGCTTGGCGTGATCGGCTCGCTGTTCATCATCGTGGTTGGCCTCACCTATCTGGAATGGCGCCGCCGCGCGGCAATGGCGACGGGCGAAGGCTACGGCACGGATCTCGTCAACGAACCGGAACGCGTCGAATCGAAGCAACTGCCGCATCCGCTGCTGGCAGTCGCACCGCTGGTGCTGGTCGGCGTGGCGAACTTCCTGCTGACCCGCTGGATTCCGAACTGGTACGGTGCGACGTACACCATCGCACCGGACATCCTGCCTGGCATCCATGCGCCGGTCACGACGACGATCAAGAGCGTTGTCGCGATCTGGGCTGTGGAAGGCGCACTGCTACTGGGTATCGTGATGGTCGTGGTGACGGCATTCGGCCGCGTGCGCGAACGCTTCGCAGTCGGCACCAAGGCGGCGGTCGCGGGCGCACTGCTGGCTTCGTTGAATACGGCGTCGGAGTATGGTTTCGGTGGCGTGATCGCGGCTTTGCCGGGCTTCCTGGTGGTCAGCGATGCGCTGAAAAGCATTCCGAACCCGCTCGTCAATGCCGCGGTTTCAGTGAGCTCGCTGGCGGGTATCACGGGTTCGGCATCGGGCGGTATGAGCATCGCGCTCGCGGCTATGTCCGATACGTTCATCAAGGGCGCGGAAGCGGCGCATATTCCGATGGAAGTGCTGCACCGGGTCGTCGCGATGGCGAGCGGCGGTATGGACACGCTGCCGCATAACGGCGCGGTGATCACGCTGCTGGCGGTGACGGGTTTGACACACCGTCAGTCGTACCGCGATATCTTCGCGGTGACGGTGATCAAGACGCTGGCGGTGTTCTTTGTGATCGCGGTGTATTACATGACTGGGTTGGTTTAACGGCGCGGCAGACGGCGCGGAGATCACGCCGCACAGTGCGGCGTGATCTCCGCAAGCTCGACCATTTGAGTACTTGAGTACCGGCAAGCGGTTAACACAGGCGGCAATAAGGACAAACCGCCGACGTGAAAAATTTTGTTCGGGTAACTTAGGCCGGCCGACACTCGACGCCGACTGCCCTCATGAGCCCTACCCCCGCCTTCTGGATGATCCCGTCCGCCCCGACGCCCGTCGGACCCTTCTCCCATGCCACCGAAACCGACGGCTGGGTGTTCCTCACAGGTCAGATGCCGACCTCGCCCACCGACGACAGCGCGCCGCTTCCGGACGGCGTCGTCGCGCAGACTCAACGGGTGATGGACAACCTCATACTCGTGCTGCAAGGCGTCGGTCTGACGCTGCAACACGTGGTCGCCGTGCGCATTTTCCTGACCGAGTTCAAGCGCGACTATGCGGTGATGAACGAGACCTACCGTGCCTACTTTCCCGCGGACAAACTGCCGGCGAGAACCTGCATCGGCGTCACTGCGCTCGCACGCGACGCGCTGGTCGAGATCGACTTCATCGCGAAACGTCCGGATTGACCGGCTACGACTGAAACGCCAATGACGATGGCATCGGCGATGGCAGAAACGCCAATCAATGCGTCGACGCTTCATCCAGCCCGAAGTGATCGCATATCGCCTCGTGCAGCGAGATCGCGCGTTCGTCCAGCTCGGTCGTCCAAGGTTCGCCGTTCTCGCATAGCCGTTGCAGTTCGCGGCATTGCTGCGCGAATCGCTGCTCCTGCACAACCAGGAACCCGCCGGCCGCGCTATGCGCCCAGCCGCCCAATGCTGCCCGGTCTTCCTGTTCGACAATCGCCAGCAGTCTCGGCAGGTCGTTTTGAAGATGCTCCTTGAGCATGGCCGTGTAACGCGACTTGTCGTCCGCGCTGAGCGTGTTCGCCAGGTCGGTGGCTGCGGTGGCTGCGGTGGCTGCCGCTGGAGTCGTTGCAGCCGTTTGCGCGGCTGTTGTTGAAGCCGGGGCCAGTGTCGCTGCTGTCGTCGATCCCGGCTCCGCGGAAGTCACCGCAAGCAGCGCCGCCTCCAACTCTCCCAGCGACGCCGGCTTCCCGACATACCCGGTAAAACCCCGCTCGCGCCAGCCTTCCTGCTGCTGGTTGTCGGTGACTGCGCTAAAAGCCAGCACGGGCAAGTCCGCATGCGCTTTGCGCAGTTCCGCCAGCAACGTATATCCATCCATCACGGGCATATGGATATCGGTCAGCACCACTTCGAAATGCCCCTGTTCGAATGCCGCCAGCGCTTGCCGCCCGTCGCCGGCAATCGTCGGCAGGCAGCCGAGCGCGTCGAGTTGCTCGACGATCAAGGTTTGGATCAGCGGATTGTCTTCGGCGACCAGTACCGTCAAGCCTTGCAAAGCCGGATTGGCTTCGGGGGGCGGCAATGCGGCAGAGGTCGGCGGCAGCGTCGCTGCGACATCGGTGACGCCCGCGGCCGCGAGATCGACCGCGGCCAGAATCGCCTTGCGGCTGAACTCCGTCACTTCGAGGACGCCGTCTCCACACGGAGCGGGACGATGCGGTCCGGTGCGCGTGATCCACACTACGCCGGCCGGGTGCACCGCACGCAACGCGGCAATCGCGTCGAGATCGTATTCGCCGGTGACCACCATCGCCTCCGGCCGGTTCACGCGCAACCACGCTTCTGCACTACGCATCGATACCACGGTATGAACAGACCACCCCACCAGATGCAAACCGCTGTCGATGATCTGCCCCGACTCGCGTTCCTGCGACACCACCAGCACACTGCCACGCCGAGCCGGCTCGACAAGCGGTTCGCGCAACTCATCTGGGGACGAAGCGAGCGGGATCGACACGCTGAACGCGCTGCCGACTCCCAGCACGCTCTCGACCGAAATATCGCCGCCCATCAACTCGCACAACCGCGCGCAGATCGACAAACCGAGGCCAGTGCCGCCATAGCGGCTCGACGTGCTTGCCTCGCCCTGCACAAACGGACTGAAGATGCGCGCAACCAGCGCCTGATCCATGCCGATCCCCGAATCGCAAACCCGGCAGATCAGAATCGGACGTCCTTGCAGATCGTCTTTCACTTCGGCATTCAGCGTGATCTTGCCGCACGAGGTGAATTTGAACGCATTGCTCAACAGGTTGTTGACGATCTGCGCGATGCGCGTGCGGTCGCCACGCAGCACCTGGTCGAGCGTCGGCGACAGATGTGCGTAAAAACGAATCGCGCGATCCGCCGTCATGGGCGCGTAGGAGAGCGCGATGTTCTCGAAGTCGTCCAAAGGGCGGAACGATTCGCTCACAAGCTTCATCTCGCCAGCATCGATTTTCGAAAAATCGAGGATGTCATTGACGATACGGCGCAGCGCATCAGCCGCGACATTCAACGCCGTGAGTCGCTGCGCGTGCGCTTCGAGTCCAGGCGTACGGGCGAACAATTCGAGGTTGCCAAGCAGCGCGTTCAGCGGCGTACGGATTTCATGGCTCATCGACGCGAAGAAATTCGAGCGAGTCCGCATCGTGATCTCGGCGGTCTGCTGCGCGAGCCGCAATTGCTGTTCGAGCGCGTGTTGTGCGGTGACATCGAGGATCGCGCAGAACAGCACGTCCTCGTCGGCGTAACGTGCCGGCGCGTAGGTGAACTGCAGAAACTGCGCTTGTGGAGAGGCGCTTTCGTCGGGCGCCGGTTGTGACGGCGGCTGTGGCTGCGGATGCGCTTCCGGCTGCATCGGCTGCGCAGGCGCGACAAAAGCGGCGATCCTCGCGAATGCCGTGATCGAAGGACCATCGGGCTTCAGTGCACGAATCTCATCGACGATATGCGGCGGCAAGCGACTACTGCCGGCTTCGATATGCAGCAACTCGTCGGCCAATGCATTGGCGATGATGATCGAATAGTCGCTCTGCCGGACGATGCACAAACCAACCGGCGTCGCGCTGACCAGAACGTGATTGATGGTTTCGCTTTCCAGCGCGCGCGACGCTTCCGCGAAGGTGCTGCGCATCAGGCGCAGCCCCCAGAATCGCGCCGCCAGTGCGATCCCCGCCAACACCAGCAGCGCGAGGCCGACAAGCGCGGCCAGTTGCCAACCGAGCGCGGCAATCAACTCGCGCCATGACAGATAGCTGACCAGCGAACCAAAGCCGGGCATCAACGGCTCACTCAGAATCACGCCATCGCGGGTGTAGCGATACGCATCGAATGACATATGCGCGACGGCGTCTTGCAGCCTGGCTGCAGTCTGCGCATCGACGGGCGGCGACGACACAATCACATGGCGATCCGCCGTCATCAGCAACTGTGTCCCGTCGTAGTCGGGCCGCGCGACGTGCGCCAATAGCCCGTCAAGCGGAATGCTCATTACGATCAATGTGGTCGGTGTATCGCCGGCATAGTAGGCGCTCACCGTGGAGATGACCGGCACGCCTTGCAGCGGATCGCGATAGGGACCGAGCCAGATCCGCTGGCCCTTGCCGGGCATACGCGTGCCGGTTTGCGCCTGCAGTTCCTGTTCGAGGGTCTCACGCAACGTGCTCATGATCGCCGGCTGCAAAGCCGGCGCAGCCGTTACACCGCCATCGGCACCCGAATTGGCAACGGGTTGAGCGAGCGAAGGCAGAATCGCGGCGTAGTCTTCGGTCAGCCCGAGCAGGATCGCCCGTTGCGGCAGCTCGAACGCCTGCTGCGTCACTAGCGTCGACTGTGCCGCTTCGTAGATACGCCACAGGTTCGCGCCGAATTGCGGCCCCCATGCCGCGCGCGCGGCGTCGCCGACCAGCAGGTCGAATTGCGCGTTGACCCTTGGCACCGTACCGCGTGCGACGCCGCTCACGCGCACCGCGTCCTCGACGCTTGCCGGCACGCGCAGCACGTTGTCGGTGCCGTGATAGTAGGCGAGCGTGAATTCGGCCCGCCGCATGAACGATTCCTGCCGATGCAGGAGCCGCGAGAGGTCGGCCGCGCTCTGGGACGCGAACGTTCGCCGGTATTCGAGTTGCTTGTCCGCGGCAAGGACGGCCAGCAGCAGCGCAAAGATCACCACGATCAGCATCAGCGAAGCGATCGTCGCGAGGTACAACCGTTGTTGGCGCTTCGCGCTATGCGCCAGCGACGCGAATGCGTGCGCCAATGATTCCTGCGTACGGTCGAGGATCTTTTGCATCAGCTGGCAAAGTTAGCGTAGGTCGCGCACGCAGAGCGCTGCGGCTCGGAGGAGCACGGAACACGTCTGCAGCCCTTTACCGGCGCAGTGTAGCGCTTTTGATAACAGCACGCGAAGCATCCGGCACCGATTTTCGCGGCCACTCGGAGCGCAGGCAAGCGTTCGACCAGGCAGCGAGCCGCGTGTCGTCAACCGTCGTTGAAGTGGCGAATGCCGGCGGAAGATTTGACATTAATCTGATAGATCGGCGTTACTCCCACCTCGACAGTCCGGAATTGACGCATCAGGATGCAAACGTCAGCGCCCAATTAGTTGCAAGGGCAGGCTGACCCGAGTAACAACGGCGTTTAGCAGCCCGTCCTCCCAAAGGACGGGCTATTTTTTTCGCCGCCTGTTTTTCTCATCGCGCCCGCCTTAACCGACGCGCGCGTCAACACCGTGACAGGCGGGGAGAGAAGGGCTGCACCGTCACGGGGCACGAAAAATGCAGCCGTCGGCGCGGAGAGTCGCGTTAAACTGATTGTCACAGTCGGGCGTCACCGCTCGCATTGCCCGGCGGGCCTCGCCAGCCATTGGCCAATGCGGCGTAGCGCGGCGTCCCGGCAAGCAGATAGGTGGCGGGCGGATTCCCCACGTGAGCGCCGTACGAAAGACGGCGCGCCAACCTGCCCGTACAATGGTTCGATCAACAACGGAACAAGGACAACCTCGATGCGCACTACCGGGTCCTCCGGGTCAATGGCCCTGCTCACCGAATACGACGACGCAACGGCGCGCGAACTTCGCTCGCTGCGCCTCGAATCGACAGAAGACGGCAAAGGCATTCTTCTGGTCGAGGTCGATGAGCGCAAGCCAGGCATTCACCGCGAAGTGCGCTACGAAATCACGCCTGCCGAACTGATTGCTGCCATTCGCGCGCATGGCGCGGAATTGCCGGGCGAACAGCACAATCATCGTCAATAAAGCTGTCACGCATGCTATTGCGCTTACGCGCGAATGCCGTGCGCCGTTTCTGCACCGCCGCCTTTGGTTTGCGTACAGCAATAATGGCCTACGGGCATCCGTAGGCCATTATTCGTCACTTGCTTGCCGCGAAAGCATCAATCCGTTCGCTTTGTTCCATTCGCGCTTCTATTCCGCGCCTTTAACCCGCTGGCAAGCGACACTCGCGCATTTAACGCGCTAATAACCTGACGCATTTCCGGACATTTGCACGTCTTGAAAATGCGTCCATAATCCTTACATACCCCGTTGCTTTCCCTACCTGCGCCGTGCCCGAAAGGGCTGCGGATGTAAGCCGATGCTACATGATCTCGTCGAGCAATATGGACCGGCGCTCGTCTTCGTCAACGTGCTGGCCGCCTCACTCGGGCTGCCGGTGCCGGCGATGCCGTCGCTCGTGCTGTTCGGGGCGATGGCGGCCATGCATCCCGGGTCGGTGGGCACGCAACTGATGCCGGTCCTGGTGTTGTCGATCTTCGCCACGCTGATCGGCGACAGTGCCTGGTATCTTGCCGGCCGTATGTATGGCGGCAATACGCTGAAAACGATCTGCCGTCTTTCGTTGTCGCGCGACACCTGTGTAAAAAAGACCGAACGCTTTTTCGGTCGCTGGGGCGTGCGTGTGCTGGCAGTGGCGAAGTTCGTGCCGGGCCTGTCGATCGTGTCGATTCCAATGGCCGGCGCGATGGGCACGCGCTACCGCACGTTTCTCACCTACGACAGCATCGGCGCCGCCTTGTGGTCGGGTACCGGTTTGATCATCGGCGCGCTGTTCGCCCGGCAGATCGATATGCTGTTCGCCATGGCCGGACGCCTGGGGCGCACGGCCGCGCTGGTGGCCGTCGCGTTGCTGCTGCTGTATGCGGCTTATCGCTGGATTCGCCGGCGTCAGCTGATTTCCAAGCTCGCAACTCAGCGGATGGAAGTCGAGGAGCTGGCGGCGCTGGTCGCGTCCGGCAAAACGCCGGTACTGTTCGATATTCGCTCGCAGGAAAAGCGTGCGCTCGACCCGTTCGTGATTCCAGGTTCGCAATTCGCCGACGAGCGGCAGCTCGAGGAGATCGTCGCAACATACCCGCACGATCAGAAGGTGGTGATTTACTGTTCGTGCCCGAATGAAATATCCGCGGCATGGATGGCCAAACAGATGAACGAAGCCGGCTTCGCCGACGTGCTGCCGTTACGCGGTGGTATGGAAGCCTGGCGCGACTCGGGCAAAGCGGTGGACGCGCTGCCCGGCATGCCGCCGCCCGACGTGGCGGTCGGCGACGAAATCGCGCCAAAGGCCGTGTAGCGCAGCAGCGCATTCATATCGGCGCCCTTGTGCGCCCGCGCCGCTTCGCCCCCCGTGTCGATCATTCAGGATGAACACAGAAGGAGCGGTTCAATGCTGTCGACTCAAGAAGTTGAAGGGCAACAGGCCGTCGTCGCCGACGCGCCGTTTTCGTCGCTTGCGACGCGCATGCATCAGATGTTCCCCGAACTCACGTGCGCAGAAATCGATCGTCTGCGCCGGTTCGGCGAAGTGGGCCACTGGGAAGCCGGTGAGCTGCTGTTCGAGACCGGCTACACCGGTCCCGGCATGTTCGTGCTGCTGGAAGGGCGCGTGAAGGTTTATCAGCGCGATGGCATTGGGCGCGAGGTTTTGATTGCGGAACATGGCGCCAAGCATTTTCTCGCGGAAGTCGGTCAGCTGTCCGGGCGGCCCGCGCTGGTGAACGGCATGGCCGTCACCCCGGTCGACGCTTTGCTGATTCCGCCGGACAAGCTGCGCGCGTTGATCGTCGCCGAGGCCGAACTGGGCGAGCGCATCATGCGGGCGCTGATCCTGCGGCGCGTGTCGTTGATCGAAAAGGGTGCGGGTGGCCCGATCCTGATCGGCAACAGCAGCGACGCACGGCTCGTCATGCTGCAAGGTTTCCTGTCGCGTAACGGCCATCCTCACTCGGTGATCGACGAGCGCGACGAAGACGCGCTGCGTCTGATCGAGCAATTCGCCGCGCAGAAAGAAGACATGCCGCTGGTGATCTGCCCGGACGGCACAGTGCTGCGTCATCCGAGCATGCCTGAACTCGCCACCTGCCTCGGCTTGCTGCCCGATCTCGATGATTCGCATGTGTACGATGTCGCGATCGTCGGCGCCGGGCCGGCCGGCCTCGCCACGGCCGTGTACGCGGCGTCCGAAGGCCTCTCGGTTATCGTGCTCGACAGCCGTGCGCCAGGCGGCCAGGCAGGCGCCAGTTCGCGGATCGAAAACTATCTCGGCTTTCCGACCGGTATCTCCGGCCAGGCGCTGGCGGGCCGCGCGTTCGTGCAGGCGCAGAAATTCGGCGCGCACGTGGCGATTCCGGTCCACGTTAAGGCGCTGCATTGCGCGGAGTCGCCGTACCGGCTGGAACTCAAGTGCGGCGGCAAGATCACGGCCCGCACCATCGTGATCGCGAGCGGCGCGGTCTATCGGCGCCCTGCGCTCGAAGGGCTCGACCGTTTCGATGGCCGCGGCGTGTATTACTGGGCGTCGCCAGTCGAGGCCAAGCTGTGCAAACGCCAGGAGATCGTGCTGGTGGGCGGCGGCAATTCGGCGGGCCAGGCAATCGTCTATCTGGCGACCCACGCGGCCAAGGTCCATGTGCTGATCCGCCGGGGCGGCTTTGAAGCCACCATGTCGCGCTATCTGATCGACCGCATCCGTTCGTTGCCGAATGTGTTCGTGCATCCGCATTCGGAGGTCGGCCGGCTCGAGGCGGACGACATCGGGTTGTCATCGGTCGTGCTGAAGAAGCCGCTACCGGACGGCACCGCAAGCCTCGATACGCGCCATCTGTTTCTGTTCACCGGCGCTGATCCGAATACCGATTGGTTGCGCACCTGCGGCGTGGAACTGGACGACAAGGGCTTCGTGCTGACCGGCGCCGGCGTGGACGGCGCCTCCGTCTGCGATCTCGCTACAACGGTCGAAGGCGTGTATGCGATCGGCGACGCGCGCGCCGGATCGACAAAACGCGTCGCGGCGGCGGTTGGAGAAGGTGCGGCGGTGGTCGCGCAGATCCACCAGCTGCTGGCCGTTTCGGCGGGGGAAGCGGTCGCTTTGGGGGCCTGAACGCCCCCGGGGTAATCTGCTGTTACACACGCCTTCAACTGGTTGCACCTGCTTTTCTTTCTGTCTCGTAAGATTGTTGTCAGCCATTCGACAGCGAATGGCTGACTCTTTAGACCGCAATCTTGCATGGGACCGGAGTAAGTGCTCTCAAGCGCGCGAACTCTGGTCGACACAGGAGACAAGCATGATCCAACGTGCGATCGTTTTCGCCGCCATCAGCCTGGCTGCCGCCTGCGCATCGACCTCTGCCTTGGCTCGGGTAGACGTCGGCGTGTTCGTCAACACCCCCGGCCCCATTTATGCCCAGCCGCCCGTAGTTTATGCGCCGCCTCCGGTCGTTTATGCGCCGGTGCAGCCGGCCTATGGCTATGGGTATCGCGGCGATTACTACCGCGGGTATCGCGAGCGGCATGACCATGGCCGCCATCGCGGCTGGGATAAGCACCACAGACGCGACTGGTAATGTCCGTCGGCCACGGTGCGGAGTTGCGGCGCCGTTGTCATTGGGCTTACCGTGCCTCCCACGGCGCCATGCTCTGGTTGCGCACCACGCCGATTCGTCTGCCGTATTCGCGCTAAAGTAGCGGCTGCTGATCCAGGCCGGACCTTGCGTCCGCTCCTAATCCCGTGACCGACGCCCGCGTGAAGACTCTTCCGCTATCTGCCGCGCGCACCCTGCATCTGGCGGCGCAAGGTTTGTTGACTCCGCCGCGCCGTAAGGCCGTCAAAACCGACGTGCTCGACGCGATTCGCCGCATGGCGCAATTGCAGATCGACACGATCCACGTCGTCGCGCGCAGTCCGTATCTCGTGCTGTTCAGCCGGCTCGGCGCGTACCCGCAGCAATGGCTCGACGAGCATCTCGCCGAAGGCAAGCTGTTCGAATACTGGTCGCACGAAGCCTGTTTCGTCCCGATCGAAGACTATGGCCTGCTGCGCCATCGCATGCTCGACCCGAGCGATATGGGCTGGAAATACGCGGCCGAGTGGCACAAGAAATACCGCAAAGACATCGAGAAGCTGCTCGCGCATATCCGTGCAACAGGCCCCGTGCGTTCAGCAGACTTCGCGCGCGAGGCGGGCAAGGGCAACGGTTGGTGGGACTGGAAGCCGGAGAAGCGCCATCTGGAAGTGCTGTTCGCGATCGGGCAATTGATGGTGGCCGAGCGGCGCAATTTTCACCGCGTCTACGATCTGACCGAGCGCGTGTTGCCGGATTGGGACGACGCGCGCGACCTGCCGCCGCGGGAAACCGTCACCGAGGAAGCGTTGCGCCGCACCTGCCGCGCGCTCGGCGTCGTGCGCGCCGATTGGGTGGCCGATTACTATCGGCTGCCACGCCGCCCCTATCGCGACGAATTGCATGCGCTCGCCGATCGCGGTGAGCTGATCCCGGTTCAGGTGGAAGGCTGGAAGCAGGACACCTTCGTCCATCACGAATTCGCGCCGATGATCGACGAAGCAGCGAACGGCAAGCTCGCTTCAACCGTCACCACGGTGCTGTCGCCGTTCGATCCGGTGGTGTGGGATCGCAAGCGCGCTGCCGCGCTATTCGACTTCGACTATGCGATCGAATGCTACACACCGGCCGCGAAGCGCAAGTACGGTTATTTTGTGTTGCCGCTTTTGAGCCGGGGGCGCCTAGTCGGCCGCGTGGATGCGAAAGCGCATCGGACCACCGGCGTGTTCGAACTGAAATCGCTGCACATCGAACCCGGCGTGAAGCTTAGTGCGAGGCTAGCGGGCGATCTGCGCCGCGCTCTGCAACGCTGTGCGGACTGGCATGGCACGCCGCAATTGGAAATCGCATCCGCGCTGCCGGAATGGCTCGAGGCTTTGAGCGTAGACAGCAGGATGGAAGCTTAAGCTCGCGGCACAAGAGGCGGAATTAATGCAGCGCCGCCCACGCAAGCGACAAGGAAAACACGCCCAGCACGATCGACGCACCGCGCTGCATCTTCACCGGATTCAGCCAGGTGAGTTTGCCGCTGCCGAGCGCCGCGCCAAACGCGATCCACGCAAGCGCGATCGGCACCAGCAGGCAGGCGAACATCAACATTGCCGTGCCATACGCGGGCAGATGCGCGAACGCGACGGCGGGAAAGATCGTACCGGCGAACAACAGGCCTTTCGGATTGAGCAGCGTCGCCACGAATAGCGTGCGCATGCCGCTCGCCCGCTGCGTCGAATCGGGCAAAGCCACCGCCGCGCGCCACATATCGACGGCGAGATACGCGATGTACACACCAGCCGCCACGCGTAGCAGCGACGGCAACCACGGCAGCGCGTGCGCGGCTTGCGCGAGAAAATGCCCCCACACTGAAATCGACAGAAGATAGCCGGCGAGTTCAGCGACGATCAGCGGCAAAGAACGGCGCACGCCCTGACGCAAACCAGCAGCCGCAAGCAGCGTATTGGTCGGACCCGGCGTAATCAGCACGACGATAATGCCGATGGCCAGCAACGCGATAGCGGACGTGGAAAGCATAAAAAAGGCGCAATGTTGGAAACAATGCGCCTTTTTATCACAGAGAACCGCGCCGCCGAATTACAACGGCGATTCGTAAGGGCGAACCACGCCGCCCATAGGCGGCGCGCCCTTCGCCTTCAGTGGTCCAGTTTCGCACGCAATTCGCGAGCGGCTTCCAGCAGCCCCTCGTAACCCGAACGCGCGTGCTCCGGCAAATCCGGATCACCGACGAATGCGCCGAGCGTTTCGATCAGGCTATACAGAATGCCCTTTGCGGCACCGGAAGCAATGCTGCCGGACGACACCTGCTGATCCACGTGACTCAGCGCTGCATCGAGGTGTTCAAGGTCGGGCCGGTCGCCCGTGGGCGGCTGAGGCGTTACGTCTTGCGTCATGATGAAACTTCTCTCAGGTTGATGCATCAGTGAACAAAGCCATCCTTTCACGTTGTTATATACCGATCGTGCGCTGACGTCTATTCGTGCTCGGACTCAGTGCGATTCACACGATTCACGTCAAGGCGTCCACCGATACATCAGGATTTTCGCGCGCGCATCGTCTTCCAGCAGGACGACGTATTCGCCATTGGCGCGCTGCACCGCGCTGATGCCGAGATAGACATCCACCCAGCCGCTGGTGTTGCCGACGCTCGCGCCCGGCGTCATATAACCGACCGCCTGGCCCGTGCGCGCGTCGTACACGTCCACCTTCGCGGTGTACAACTCGGCGATAAAGACATAATTGCCCGCCACCGCGACGCCGACCGTTGTCGTCTGCGGACTGGTTTGCGTGTTCCATGGCAAGGAGACGGTGTATTGCTGCGTCGGTGTTCCGGAGCTCCAGTTGTCATAGCGCGCGAGCACCGGACCGGCCTCTTTCCAGTGCGTCGAATCCCACGGGATCGCACTCGTAAAGCCCGATATGTACATCGTGTCGGTCTCGGCGATGTAGACGATCCGCGCGATCCGTGTGAACGGTTGCGGCATCGCGAACATCTTCGAGCTCGCGTACGTGTAGATCGGATTGCCGGCCGAGTCGAGACCTTGCAGCGGCATTTCGCGGATGCCGCTCGTCGGCGTGGCGAGCCACACGTTGCCGGGCGTATCGACCCACCAGAAGCCGTTGCCGACCGTGCTGCCCGTCGATGGATTGCTGCTGATCTCGCTGGCGTCGACAGTGCCGTTGCCATTGCTGTCGCGCCATAACCATTCGCCGTAGGTAGGCTGCGCTTCGGGCCACGTGCCTGGCAGCGGATTTTGCGCCAGCAAGCCGGACGGAATCGCCATTTCCGCGTGTGCTGCGTCGAAGCGATAAACGTTCAGATAATGCGCGCCAGGATCGAGCGTATAGAGAAACGGCAGGCCGTTGATTCGCCGCACCATCGGCTCACCGCGCACACCGCGCGGCTCGTGAAAAGCGGGGTCGTCCGGATAATCGAAGCGGTCGAGCGTGAAGCCCGCATACGACCATTCGTGGCCGACCGGTTGGCTGTAATCGAGCGTGAAACGCTTCGAACCCGTGTAGACGGAATTCGGCGTTGCCGGATCGAACGCGGCGCTATCGACGAAAGTCAGCCCGTTCAGGCGCCAGTTGAGAGCATGCGTGCTGTACCCATAGCTCTCAAGCACCGCACCTTGCCCCACCGATGCCGAGCCGAGCGGCCGCGGCCCTTCACCATTCTGCGCGACATACAGATTGCCCGCCGGATCGAGACCGATACCCGTGATGCCGTTGAAGCGCCAGTTGCCTGGCACGCCCTTGAGCGCGTGGAAGATGCCGTTACGGGTGCCGATCGATGCGCCCGCTTGCGGCTGACCGCTAGCATTTTTGTTGTAGACGAGAATCTGCTGCGACGGTCCGTTGTCGGCGACGAGGATTTGTCCGGAAGGTGTAATCGCAATGTCGGTTGGCACTGCGCCGGCGGGCAACGTCAAGGTGCCTGAGAGCGCAGTGCCGTTGGCGGCGTAGTGAAGAATGCTTAGGTTTCCGGATGAAACACCGCTCATCACCCACAGTGTTGAATCCGTGTCGATTGCGATGCGTCCCGGCGAAGGCACGTTCCAAGATCGCAAACGCTGCATCGAGGCCGCGTCGAACACAAGGATGCGGCTGTTGATGGTATCCGCGACATACAGTTCGGTATCGGTGGCCGCCATGCCGCGAATGCCCGCATCGGTACCAGTCGTCACCGTGTTCAGCAGCAGGAAGCTGTTCTTCGTCGCGTTGGCGCTATTGCCGATGCCACCCGTGAAAGGCGCGCCCGCTGCCAGATTGGCAAGCGTGCGGCGCGTCACACCGAACCATGTCTGGTTCGCCGGTGGATAGTCGGCGCCGACCAATCCATTGCTCTCATTGCCGATCGACATCGCCGCGTACAGGTAGGTATGGTTCGTCGCGACCGCATCGCCGCCGGCGGCGCCCCAGCCATGCGTCGAACCGGCCACGGCGATCTTGTCGCCCGCACGGTATGCGGCGATTTCGCTACCGCTTTCATCCCAGGGGGCGTTGGTATAAACGGTGCCGTCGGCGCCGACGCTGATCGCCTGAATGTCCTGCTGCATCCACTTGCCATCGCCGAAACCAAAGCTATTGCCGATCCACGACGTGGTGTAGGTGAGTTGCGATTGCGCGGATGCACTGAGAGGAAGGAGACTATGGACGACAAGAACTGCCACGCCAAGGCGAGACGAGAATTTCACGACGGGTTTTCCTTGCGAGATGCGAAGCGCGCACGGCCGGCGTGTGCGGCGCGCTATCGCCTGTATGCGGATCGACTAGCTATCGCACATACATGAACGTTGTTGGCGTTTTATCCTCGCATGGAAAAAGCGGAAATTTATTCGCAAAAAATTCGCGGTAAGCAGTTAATCGCCTAAACAATTCGAAGCGCATAAACATGCGCTGTAATGCAGCGCTATTTGCTCTTGAGCTTCACGCGATAGGTACAGCGCCGCGCGCCGGCGAGCACATGCTCCTCGCGTTCAATCGATCCTTCCTCACCGACAATCTCCGCGAACAACTGCAACTCTGTGCGGCAAAAGCCCTGGCAGGTGCGCGCCGCCGCTGGCCGATCCGCCGTTGTGGCCGGTGCTGGATACGCAGCGTCTAAACGACTTCAATACGGCGTCACACTAAACCCTTCGACGTGCGAATACGTCTTGAAGCGCATTAACGCGCCTCAACCCGCCTGCGCGAATTCTTCTGCCACTGCCGCAATCAGCACCTGCATCCGCGCGCTCTTGTAGAGATCGGCGTGCGCGACCACCCAGACATCGAAGGGCTCCGCGCGATGCGGCATCACGCGCACCAGCTCCGGTTCGTAGTCGGCGCGAAAACATGCCAGCTCGGCGATACCGAAGCCGGCAAGGACAGCCTCGAACAGCATCGCAGTCGATTGCGTCTGGAACACGAGACGCCCGCGCGAAGTCGGCTCACCGCACAACGCCGCCCGCATCGACGGCGAGGCCGGCTGTTGATACATCACCAGATCGTGCCCATCGAACGCCTCGCCTTCCCGCGGCTCGCCGCGTGCCGCAACGTATTCGCGCGACGCGTAAATACCGACCTCCAATTGCGCGAGCTTGCGCGCGATCAGGTCGGGTGCGTCGGGCCGCAACGTGCGGATCGCCACGTCGGCTTCGCGCCGCGTCAGATTGGCGATCTGCGCGGACGTCACGCAGATGATCTCGATGCCCGGATGGGCCCGCCGTACCTTGGCGATGGCCGGCACGACGAAGCGTTTGCCGAGCGAATCCGTTGTGGCGACGCGGATCGTGCCGGCCAGCTGATCGTCGAGTCCGGCAATTCGCCGTTCGATCGACAAGGCAGCCTGCTCCATCGTCTCGGCCGCCCCGAGCAGGGCTTCGCCGGCAGGCGTCAGCACGAACAAGGCGGGGGTGCGCAGAAACAGCGTCGTCGAAAGCGTTTCTTCGAGCGCCGCGATCCGTCGGCCGACCGTTGCCTGATCGACATCGAGTTGCGCCGCCGCGCCGCGCAGCGTACCTGTGCGCGCCACGGCGAGAAAAAATCGTGCGTTGTCCCAGTTGATCATTGGCTGCGCTGTCCGTCATGCATATTTGCATCATACACATGCGCAATCACTGCTTTATTGCATTCGCGTATGTGACTAGACTTCGTCGATCGATTCAATTGCAGTTTTAGCCCGAGGATGTGTAATGACCGAATGCACCGCTGAACAACCGCTGCCTACCAAGCTAGCCGACTCGGAGCGGGCCGCCCGGCGTCCGCGCCTGACGCTCGCGCTGGTGGCGAGCGGCATGTTCATGGCCGTGCTCGACACCACCATCGTCAATGTCGCCCTGCCTGCTATGCACGTTAGCCTCGGCGCGTCCGTGGGCGGTCTCGCGTGGATCGTCGATGCGTACACGCTGAGCTTTGCCGCGCTGATCCTCGCGGGCGGCGTCGCGTCCGACCGTTTCGGCGCGAAGGCGGTGTATCTGTGGGGCCTGGCGTTGTTCGTCGCGGCCTCGGCGGCTTGCGGGCTGGCGCCGAACGTCGGTGCGCTGGTGGTCGCGCGTTTCGTGCAGGGCAGCGGTGCGGCGTTATTTCTGCCGGCGTCGCTCGCCATTGTGCGCAGCACCTTCGACGACCCCGTCGAGCGCGGGCGCGCCATCGCGACGTGGGCAGGGATTGCCTCGGTCGCGGCGGCGATTGGGCCGGTGTTGGGCGGCCTCCTTGTGCAAGGGTTCGGCTGGCGCAGTGCGTTTTTGATCAATGTGCCGACTGGTCTCGTTGCCTTTGCGGGAGCTTGGGTCGTGGTGCGTCACTCGACGCGCAGCGTTGGGCGTCATTTCGATTGGGGTGGGCAGTTGGCGAGCATCGTCGCATTGGGCGCGCTCTGCTATGCGGCGATTGAGTTGCCGTCGCGGGGGATCGCCGCGCGAGAGGTGTGGGGGGCGGCGGTGCTTGCCGTGCTAGCTGCGTTGACGCTTGTTGTTGTCGAGCGGCGTGCGCAGCATCCGATGGTGCCGGTTGAGTGGTTCCGTAATCGGATGTTCGTGACGATGAATGCTATGGGGACGCTCGTTTATGTCGGCTACTTTGGGTTGTTGTTTGAGTTGAGTCTTTATCTGCATGGCGAGTTTGGGTTTAACGCGCGGGAGATTGGGCTTACGTTGTTGCCGCTGGCGGGGAGTTTGTCGATCGGGAATGTGGTGGTGGGTAGGTTGCATGGGCGGTTTACTGCGACGCAGTTTATGACTACTGGGCTCGTGTTGGCTGCTGTTGCCGTGCCGGCTCTGGCTGTTAGTCTGGAATGGCGGGCGCCCTGGTTTTTTACTTATGCGGCGATGGTGATGTTCGGGGGTGGGACTGCGTTGTCGGTGCCGCCGATGATTTCTACTGTGTTGGAACAGGTGCCTGGTGAATTGGCTGGCGTGGCGTCTGGGTTGCTGAACGCGTTGCGGCAGGCCGGAGGGCTCGTTGGCGTCGCCATTGCCGGTGCGGCGATGATTTTGGCGCCGCATGTTTCGATTGCGTTGTGGTGGGTTGCTGCGATGGGGTTGGTGACTTATGCCGGGGCGGCGATTTTGGCGGCGTGTGCGCCTGTGGTTCTGCGTCCGCAGCGTTGAGCTTTTCCTTGATCTGGGTTTGGTGCCTTTCCTTGTTTTGGTAGTGGTCTATTAGCGTTGCCCCTGTGCGGGGCGGCACTTACTTTCTTTGCCGCCGCAAAGAAAGATAAGCAAAGAAAGCGGCTAGAAGCCCCTGCTAAGTGGGTCCCGCAGCTTGCTACCGGTAGTGGTGCATCTGGAATCTGTGTTCGTGCCACTACATGCTCTTGCGACAAGGGCGTCATACTTGCGGCGGCGCTGCGCGCGCCGAAGAGCCATTCATAAAACCACTCACTGAATTTTGGCGCATGTGGATTACCAGCGAAGCGCTTGCGGGTACGCGCTTCGCGCTTTTCTCGCTCCCGGAAAAGCTCACCGATGGTGTTTTTCGTTTATTTCTTCGCTCCCGGAAAGACTCACCTTTAACGCTGGCGGTGCAAGCGCGATCGCTCAGGACATCACCGTTGCTTGAACCACTCCCCTCGAACAACGTCATTCGCTCAGGTGAACGTCGTGTTCATTTGCCCTTGAACACCGGTGGACGTCTTTCTGAAAACGCCGCTAGCCCTTCGCTGAAATCCGCGCTTTCGCATGCTTGCCGACGCAGTTCTGCAATCTGTTCCATCGCTTGCACAGGCATCGGTTGCAAGTCTTCCAGTATCCGCAGTTGTTCCTTCACGGCCTGGATCGCCAAGGGCGCCTTGCTTGCGATTCCGCGCGCCATTTCAAGCGCCGTTGCTTCCAGTCGATCGCTGTCGACCAGGCGGTTGATGACGCCGAAGCGCTCGGCGCGCGCGGCATCGAGTGGCAACGCGCTGAAGAACATTTCCTTCAATACGTGAATCGGCAAGTTGTTGAAGAAACGAAGCAGGCCGCTTGTCGTATAGGGCAAGCCGATGTTCGCCGGCGTCATCGCGAAGCGCGCGCTTTCGTCGGCGATAACGAGGTCGCAACTCATCGCCAGATCGACGGCGCCGCCCCATGCTGAGCCCGACACCATCGCGATTACTACGCCCGGGTAAGCGCGCACGCGGCGCAACGTCTGCTCCAGCGGCTTGCCGTAGGCAATCGGATCGCGGTCATCCGCTAACTCTCCAAGGTCGTGGCCCGCGCTCCAGACGTCCTGCCCGATGCCGCTGCCAAGTATCACGACCGGTATGCGCTGTGTCGCGAGATCGACAAGGTGTGCGTCGAGCGCGTGCAGCAACTCCGCGCTGAGGGCATTCCTGCGGGTAGGATGACTGAACGTCAAGCGTGCGATCCGTTCATCTACGATATCGACCGTTACCGTAAACGGCGATGTGTTCGGTGTGTTCATCGTATGGCCTCTGCAGCGTGTTCCAAAGTTTTCGGCCTGCTCATCGCGTAACTCCCGCAGCGTATTTCAAGCTTTTTCGGCATGCTTATTGCGCGACTCTAACAGCCCTGTTCCGAATTTTGCGTCGGATTCACAGCGTGGCTCGCGCCGCGAGTTCGAAGTTTTTAGGCGTGTTCATTGCGTGACTTCCACCGGATAATCTGAGTTTTGCATCAAACTCATTGTGTAGCCCCTGCCATACGTGCCGATACCTTCTCCGGCGAACCATAGCCACCCTGTTGATGCACCGCTTTCGCAGCAATCAACGCCTCAATCGAGCCCTCATCGAAACCCGCCTCGCGCAATACATCGACAGTATGTTCGCCAAGGCTCGGCGGCGCATGACGGCTGACGTGATGCGAAGAATCGCCCTTTACTGCCGAACTCGACACCGGCGTCACGACCTGACGCAACGCGCCGAGCGTCGGATGCTCGACCGTTTCCACCAACCGGCAATGCTGGACTTGCGGGTCGTCGAACACTTCGTCCAAGGTATTGATCGGGCCGGCAGGCAAGCCCACGCCGATAAACAACTCGGTCCACTCCCGTTTGCCGCGCGTCTTCAAACGCGTTTCCAATGCAGCCTTCAACTCATCGCGATGCGCGACACGCGCCTCATTGGTCGCGAAGCGTGGATCGTCCGGCAACGCGGGCAATTCGAGCAACTGGCACAAGCGCAACCACATGTCCGACGTAATCGGCGCGATGTTGAGCGGACCATCGGCGGTTTCGAATACGCCATACGGTGCGATCACCGAATGCGCGTTGCCGGTACGGCGCGGAATGTCGCCAAGGCTCAGGTAGCGCTGGCCATGCACGCTCAAGAGGCCCACCAGGCTTGCGAGCAATGATGTGCTCACATGCTGGCCGCGCCCGGTTCGCTCGCGCTCCAGTAACGCGGACAGTATCGCCATCGCGAGCCACATGCCCGAACTCAGATCGCCGATCGCGGTGCCGGTGCGCGTGGGGTCGCCTTCGGCGAAACCGGTCAGGCTCATCAGGCCGGAATAACCCTGCGCGATCTGGTCGAAACCGGGCCAGCCGCTCATCGGACCATCGGCGCCAAACGCGTTGATGCTGCCCATCACCAGCCGCGGATTGCGCGCGCTGAGCACGTCATAGCCGAGCCCCATGCTCTCGATGGTGCCGGGCTTGAAGTTCTCGATCACCACGTCGGCATCGTCGATCAGCCGGTGAACCGCGGCCAGTCCTTCCGGATTGCGGAAGTCGATGCACACGCCGCGCTTGTTGCGGTTGCAGGAGAGATAGTAGGTACTCACGCCCCGGTCGAACGGCCCCCAGGTTCGGCTCATATCGCCACCCGGGCCTGGTTCGACTTTGATGACGTCCGCGCCGAGATCGGCCAGCACCATCGAGCAAAACGGCCCCGACAGCGCACGGCTCAGTTCAACGACCTTGATTCCTTGTAACGCTTGCATTCATTTCTCCAGCGAATTAACGACGGTTGCGGACAGCCCAAGTGACGCGCTTGCGCCATACCCGCCGCGTCCAACGAAAGACGGCAGCAACGCGAGCGATGCGTTCAACGAAGCACTATTCCGGCAATGTCTGATGACGGGTCTCGACAGCGAACGGCAAGATCAGCAGGCCGATCACAAAGGCCGCCGCGGTCCACGCAATCGGCAGGCCGAGCGAACCTTGCCAATGAATCGCGGCAGCCAGCAGGAAGTTCACACCGGCGCCAAGCAGGCGGCCCACCGACGCATTGAAGGCAAACGCGGTAGCGCGTATCCGGGTCGGGTATTGCTCCGGCAACCACAGCGAGAAGATCGCGAAATTGCCGCCGAAGAAGCCGAGGAACAGCAGCGACACCATGAAAAGGTTGAGTCCGTTCGGCAAATAGAAGACCCAGCCGAAAGCCAACACGATCGACACGGCCATGCCGGCGAAATACACCCCGAGCGCCGTGCGTCGCCCCAGCCTTTCCGCCAGCCACGGCGCGGCGAGACAACCGAGAATCGTCCCGACCGACAGCACCGCCGCCCCGATCGACGCAAGGCGTACAGCGCCGACGCGGTCGATGCCGGCGCGCGTCGCCAGTGTCACGACCGCGCTCGCTTCGTAGACTGACCCGGCCCACAAGCCGATAATCGCGACGCCCACCAGACTCGCACTCGTCAACGTGCGACGTCGATAAGCCGGCGCGAATATCTCCATCAGCGGACGGCGCCTGGTCACCGCCGCGACGTTCGTCTGACCGACGCCATGCGTGGCCTTGCGCCACTGCCCCGGCTCCTTCACCTTGAGCACCGTGAAAATCGCCAGCAACGCCGGTGCGAGACCGCACAGGAACATCGCGCGCCAGCCGTACGTCGCGCCGACCGTGTAGTTCAGCAAAGCGGCAAGGAAGAATCCGACGTAGTAGCCGGTCTGCAGATAGCCCGCACCCATCTTGCGGCGATCCTCCGGCCAGCTCTCGGCGACATAGGTACCCGCCAGCGCCCATTCGCCGCCCACGCCGATGCCGGCAATCAGCCGGAACGCAGCCAGCTCCCAGACGTTGTGCGCGAACGCAGCGGCGCCGGTGAACACCGAGTAGATCAGGATGCTCGCGGCCAGCGTCTTGACCCGCCCGAAGCGGTCGGCGAGCGGCCCCCAGATAAACGACAGCCCCCAGCCGATCAGAAACAGCGCGAACAGGATCGAGCCGTACATGCCGAGATTGCCGGGCGTCGCGGCAATGCCCGAGACGGGCAGCAACTCGGTGAGCGCCGGAATCAACACCAAGGCGTAGATCACCGAATCCACACCATCCAGCACCCATCCCGAGTAAACCGCCCAGAAGCCGCCGATCTGCTCGCGGGTGAGGGGCGTGCGGCCGGGCTTGAGCCCGGGCGTCGATGCATCGATCACTTTCGACATGCTCGTCTCCTGACCAGCAGCAGCCGGCCGTTTTGAAGCGGCGCCAGACAACTCACGCTGGGCACGCTTCGGTTTTTGTGGTTTGAGTATAAGAACGCGCTCGATAATCGAAAAATATGATATTTCTCTAGCTCAATCGGATTTCGTTATGGGATGAAGGAGCGAGCGACGCGCATGGACCTGCGGCAACTGCGGTATTTCGTCAAAGTGGTGGAGTGCGGGAACGTGACCCGCGCGAGCGAGGCGCTGCATATCGCGCAGCCCGCAATCAGCCAGCAGATGCGCAATCTGGAGCGCGATCTGGGGATGCAGTTGCTCGAGCGCAGCGTGCAAGGCGTGGCGCCCACCGCCGCCGGGCAAACGCTTTACCGACACGCGGTCGAGTTGCTGCGCCAGGCCGACAGCACGCGCGAACTCCTGCGCCAGGACGCCGAGCTGCCGCAGGGCCGAGTGTCGGTCGCCATGCCGTCGAGCACGGCGCGGATGATGGCGATCCCGCTTGCTCGCACAATCCGCGACCGTTACCCCGGCATCGCGCTGGAGTTGCTCGAAGCACCGAGCGCGGAGCTCGGCAGCCTGATCGGTAGCGGGAGGGTGGATCTGGCCGTCGTGGTGGATGCAGTCGAAACTCGCGGGGTGGCCGCGCAGAGGTTGCTCACCGAGGCGCTCTATCTGATTGCGTGGCCGGAATTTCAGATGCCGCGTGAGCCGGTGTCGATCGCCGAACTCGCGCGCATGCCGCTGATCCTGCCGAGCGCGCCGAATACGATTCGCAGCCGCGTCGAGTGGGCGCTGCGCGAAGCCGGGCTGCCGTGCGAGATTCTGTTCGAGGCCAGTTCCACCGCGTTGTTGTTCGCGGCGGTGATGGCAAAACTAGGCGTGACGATCCTGCCGTGGACGGCTGCACACGTCGAACTCGATGAACACAAGCTCAAGCTTGCCAAGGTCGATCACCGGTTGTTCTCGCGCGATCTGTCACTCTGCTGGCACGACACGGCCTTGCTCAGCAACGCCGTGCAGAAGGTCAAGGCGACGATACTCGAACTGTTCGACAGCATGGGAAAGCGGCCTGAGTGGACGGCCGCGGATTAGGATGCCCTCACCCGCCGCACAAAGAGCCGCCGCGTGAGATCGAACGCCACCAGATTCCCCGCAACGACTAGCAGGAGCCCGAGCACCGCCAACGCGGACCATTGGTAGCCCTCGAATACCGTCGACGCCGCCAGCGCCACAATCGGAAACAGCACGGTGCAGTAGGCGGCCCGCTCCGGCCCGATGCGTCCGACCAGCATCAGGTACGCGGTAAAGCCGATCACCGAGCCGAAGATCGCCAGATAAGCGAGCGCGCCGAGATAACGCACGTCGGGTTCGATAGAGAACGAAAAGCCGGCCAGCGCGCTTCCCACCGTCAAGACGCCGGCGCCGATCAGCATGGCCCAGCTATTGGTGGCGAACGGGTGCAAACCCATCGATTGCATCCTGCTCGACAGCAGATTGCCCGCTGAAAAGCACAAAGTGCCAAGGAACGCGATCGCAAGTCCCAACCATACCGTGTGATCGCCCAGGTGTCCCGCCATCTGCTGGACGAACAGGCACACGATGCCGACGAGCCCCAACGCCGCCCCGGCAATCGCCGACGGTTGCAGAGGACGTCCCATGAAAAGCCGGCCGTTGATCGAATTCAGCAGCGGCGCGGTGGAAAACACCACCGCGACAAGGCCACTCGGCACCACCTGCTCGGCATAGTAGAAGCACAGAAAGTTCAGACAGAAGAGCGCGAGGCCTTGCGCGGCGAGGAAGCGCCAAGCGGCGCGGGGCGGCCAGATGGGCCGGCGCATGATGCGCAGCAGCGCGAACAGCACCAGCGCCGCGATCCAGAAACGCCACGCAATCGACACTGGTGGCGGCACCGCGCCCAGTTGCCATTTGATGGCGATCCAAGTGGTGCCCCAGATCAGCACGGTGACGGCATAGAGCGAAAGGTTCATGGCAGCGCCTGCAGCAGCAAAAAGCGGAAACCCAACTATGCTGCAGCGGCGGCGGCGGCACTTGTCCAGGATTGCGCACTTTTTCGGAGGCGTGAGCGGCCGGCAATCGCTCGCCCTATACTGACGCTTACCCTGTCATCGAATGCATCCCGCTCGTTCCGTGAACGTCAGACCGCCCGCCACTGTGATCGAATCCACCGAAACGCCGTTCGGCCTTCAGTCGGTTTGTCACACGCTGCAGAGCGCCAACGCGAATCTCGAACGCTTCGCGTGGCTCGGCGACCGGCTCGCCATTGCCGTCTGGACCCGCGACACGGAGGAAGCCGAGACCGTCTATGACCGCCCCGGCCATCACACGCTGTCGTGCTATCTGGACGGCGGCTATCGCACCGAGCGTCAGAAAATGCCCGGACGCTACGGCGCGCCGTCACGGCTGTGTGCGTTGCCCGGCGAGCATGAGTCGCGCTGGTGGGTGCGTGGCCATATGCATTTCATGCATCTTTACTTTCTGCCCGAACACTTCACGCAGCGCGCTGTGCAGGAACTCGATCGCGAGCCACGCGAACTGACGCTGGCCGATCGCACCTATTTCGAAGACGCCCGCATCGCGCACCTGTGTCAGTCGCTCGCGAATGAAGACTGGCAGGATCCTGATGGCCTCCTGCGGACCAATGAAACCGCGCACGAAGTGTTGAGTCTGCTGCTGCGCGCACAAGGCGTGCGTCGCACGGATACGTCGCTCAAGGGCGGTCTGTCGGTTGCGACCCGGCGGCGCTTGCGCGACTACATCGAGAGCCATCTCGAGCAAACGCTCACGCTCGGCGAGCTTGCCGGTGTCGCAGCGCTGTCGGAGTTTCATCTTGCGCGCATGTTCCGCACGTCGTTCGGACTACCGCCTGCTGCCTGGATCGCGCAGCAACGGCTCGAACGTGCACGCACACTGCTCCGCACGACCAGGCTGCCGCTCGCACAGGTCGCCGAACAATGCGGCTATGCGAACGCCAGCCATTTCAGCCATCGTTTTCGTGAGAGCGTCGGTGTGGCGCCGACGGCGTATCGGCAGGTGGTGGGCGCGGCATAAGGGCCAACCGCGGCCAACCGCCCTCCCTCACTGCAACGCCATCGCCAATACACGCGCCACATGGATTGCGTCGACACCTGCGCCATCATGAATCTGATGCCGGCAACTCGTGCCGTCCGCGACCATCACCGTATTGCCGTCGATCTTGCGCACCGCGGGCAGCAGCGACAATTCCGCCATTGCCTGCGATGTCGCGTAATGCTCGGCTTCGTAGCCGAAGCTACCCGCCATGCCACAACACGACGACTCGACCGTCGACACCTTCAACTCAGGAATCCAGTTCAGCACGGTTTGCACGGGCGTGAACGCATCGAAGGCCTTTTGATGGCAGTGACCATGTACAAGCGCCTGCTCCTTCGCCAACCGCTTCAACGCAAGCTGCAAGCGCCCGGCCTTTTCCTCACGCACCAGAAACTCTTCGAATAGAAATGCCTGTTTCGAAAGACGTCGCGCTTCTTCGCCGAAACCGTAGTGCAGAAACTCGTCGCGCAACGACAGCAAGCACGACGGCTCCAACCCGACTATCGGCACGCCACGTTCCACAAACGGCTTGAACAGATCGAGCATACGTCGCGCTTCCTGCTTCGCTTCATCGACCAAACCAGCCGCGAGGAAAGTGCGGCCGCAACACACCGGGCGCTCGCCCTGACGCATATTGAAGTGCACCGTGTAACCCGCAGCTTCCAACACCTGCTGCGCGGCGCGCGCGTTTTCCGGCTCCATGTTGTTGTTGAACGTATCGACGAACAACAGCACTTCTTTCAGCGCGCCGCCTTGAGGTGGTTTGGCCGCCGACGCGCTCGCCAGGAACGATTTTTTGAAACGCGGCAACGTACGTTCGGGCGCAAAGCCGACCGAGCGTTTGAACCACGCCGACAACACCGGCACGTTGTCGGCCAATGCCATCAATCCTGGCAAGCGACTCGCCGTTGCCGCATAGCGCGGCATGAAGGCGACCAACCTGTCACGCAGACGCAGCCCATGCCGTTTGACACGCGCCGCCCGCGCTTCGATCTTGAACTTCGCCATGTCGACGCCCGTTGGGCAATCGCGCTTGCAGCCCTTGCACGAGACGCATAGGTCGAGCGTGTCCTTGACGTCGTCACTGGCGAGTCCTGCTTCGCCGAGTTGCCCGGAGATCGCGAGACGCAGTGTATTCGCACGTCCTCGCGTCACATGCTGCTCATCCTTCGTCACGCGATAACTCGGGCACATGGTGCCCGCATCGAACTTGCGGCAATGGCCGTTGTTATTGCACATCTCGACGGCCTTCGCGAGACCGCCCGACAGATCGTTGCCGCTGCCCGGCAGCGTCTCCCGCCCCGTCAGCGGATCGCGTTCAACGTTCCATACGGACCAGTCGAGCGCGGTATCGATCCGCTGCGCTTCGTAGCCTGGCGCGAAGCGGAAGTTGCGTGCGTCGTCCATCTTCGGTGGACGCACGATCTTGTCAGGATTGAAGCGGTTGTCCGGATCGAACAGCGCCTTGATCTCCGTGAATGCCTGATTCAGACGCGGCCCGTATTGCCACGCTACCCATTCGCCACGGCACAAACCGTCGCCGTGCTCGCCGGAATATGCGCCTTTGTATTCGCGCACCAGGGCCGCCGCCTCTTCGGCGATCGCGCGCATCTTCACCGCGCCGTCGCGCCGCATGTCGAGAATCGGCCGCACGTGCAGCGTGCCGACACTCGCATGTGCATACCAGGTGCCTTCGGTGCCGTTGCGATGAAAGACTTCAGTCAAACGGCTTGTGTATTCCGCCAGGTGTTCGAGCGGCACCGCGCAATCTTCAATGAAGGAGACCGGTTTGCCGTCGCCCTTCATGCTCATCATGATGTTCAGTCCGGCTTTGCGGACTTCCCACAGCGCTTTCTGTTCGTTCGCGGCAGGCATCTCGACGACCGAATCGGGCAAGCCCAAGTCGGCCATCAGTTCGGTGAGTTGTTTGAGCGACGCGAGTTGCTGGTCGCGGTCCTCGCCCGCGAACTCCACCAGCAGAATGGCCTGCGGCTCGCCGACCAGCGCTTTCTCGATCACCGGACGGAAAGCGGGATTGCTCATCGCCAGATCGATCATCGTGCGATCGACCAGCTCCACGGCCACCGGCTTCAGCTTGACGATGTGCTGCGTGAGATCCATCGACTGCCAGAAGGTCGGGAAGTTGACCACGCCCAGTGTCTTATGTGTCGGCAGTGGCGCGAGCTTCAGCGTCAGTTGCCGGCTGAACGCGAGTGTGCCTTCGGAGCCGACCAGCAGATGCGCGAGATTCGCGATGCCGTCGTCGGTATAGGCGCGCGGGTTCTGGCAATCGAACACGTCGATGTTGTAGCCCGCGACGCGACGTAAGACTTTCGGCACGCGTTCGACAATTTCAGCATGCTCCCGCTCAGCAATCCGCTTCACACCTTCGACGATCTGCTGCAAACGCGCGCCTTGCGGCGCCTCACGCAATGAAGCGAAACGCGCTTCGCTGCCGTCGGCGAGAATGGCGTCGATCGCTTCGACGTTATGCACCATATTGCCGTATTCGATCGAGCGCGAGCCGCACGAGTTATTGCCGGCCATTCCCCCAATCGTGCACTGCGCCGCCGTCGAGACATCGACCGGAAACCACAGGCCGTGCGGCTTCAACCATGCGTTCAGATGGTCCAGCACGACGCCCGGCTCGACGGTCACCGTGCGCGCGTCGGCATCGAATGCGACGATGTTGTTCAGCCACTTACTAGTGTCGATCACCAGCGCCTCGCCGACGGTTTGGCCGCATTGGCTCGTGCCCGCACCGCGTGCGAGCAACAGTACTTTCTCGCTGCGTGCAATTTCCAGCGCGATGCGCAGATCGTCCTGATCGCGCGGCACCACCACGCCGATCGGCGTAATCTGATAGATGGACGCATCGGTGGAATAACGGCCGCGGCTCGCCGCATCGAACAACACGTCGCCACGTAAAGACTTGCGCAGATGCTGCGCGAGCGGCGACGTCAGCCGTGCGGCGGACGGCACCAGATGGATCGGCTTGACGAGTAAAGCGGAAGTGGGGTTCGTCATATCGTCGGCCTATAGGAAAGCGGGCTAGTACAGCGTCAGGCTGATCGGCGCGAGTCCTTCAATACGCCCGCTCGCTGTGCCCGCGCTCTGCGGAAAAAACATGCCGGTGTACGAACCGGTGGTGACGACCATCTCCGGCGTGATCGCGATACCGCGCGAGGTGGCGTGATTGACAAGCCATGTCAGCAGGCGTCGCGGATCACCGGCCGGATTGGCGGGTGTCGTCGCCACCACGTCACTCCCGTCAAAGCTGAACTGCAGCGACGGCGCCCCAAACGGAAAATCCTCGCGATACGGCGTGAATTCGCCGACAATCAACGCGCCGTGATTCTGCAAATCCGCAAGCTGGGCGAGCTTGTCGACCTTGGGCCAGTCAGCGTAACGGCTCGCCACAATCTCGATGGTCGCGCCGATCAAGCCGATACCTGCGTGCACGTCGGCTTCGCTATAGGGCGTTGTCGACGGCTCGAAGCGGCGGCCGAAACGGAATGCAATCTCCAGTTCGAGTCCTAGTGGCGCGAAGGCTTCACGCGGTAATCGTGCGCCGTCGGCGTGCAAATCGTTCGCCGGTAACGGTGCGCCCTGGATCGGGCCGCTGTCGGACTTCGCGCCGATCTTCCAGCCGCCGATCGGCGCGTTCAATACGTTCAGTATCTCGTGCTGGATCGCGTAGGCAGCGGTGCTGTCGGCGGGCGTTTGCTCAGGCGGCAACGCATCGAGCGTCAGGTGATTGCGGCGCGCGTCGGCGAGACGTTGACTCAGTGATGTTGTCATTGCTTTAAAGGCGAAGAGAGGGAACGGTGCGCTGTCTGCTTATGCACCCACGCCTGTGGTGGCGTGCGCATCATCGGCAGCGTTGAGCGCGAACTTGCTTTCCGGCTGCATGCGGAACGCGAGCACCACGCCGATCGCCATCAACAGCATGCTGCCGACGAACGGCAACTCCCAGCTGCCGAAGTAGTCGATCAGAAATCCGCCGACCACCGGCGAGATGATCGCGGCCAATGCCGAGCCGGTGTTCATCATGCCGCTCGCGGTGCCCGAGTATTCCGGCGCGATGTCCATCGGAATCGCCCACATCGGGCCGATCGTCATTTCGGCGAAGAAGAAGCCTGAGGCGAGACACGCCATCGACAGATACAGATCGTGCGTGAACATCAGCGGGATCAGCGAGAGCAGACAAAAGAACATGCACACCGACACCATCCAGCTCCGGGCGCGCTTCAGGCTGCGGGTCCGCGTGAAGATCCAGTCGGTCACGATGCCGCCGAGCGTGTCGCCGAGTACGCCGGCAAAGAACACGACCGATGCGAAGATCGCCGACTTTTGCAGTTGCAGGTGATAGCTGTGCAGGAAGTACTGCGGAATCCAGCTGAGAAACAGCCACAAGGTCCAGCCGTAGCAGAAGTACACGATCGTGACCGGCCACATGCGGCGAAACAGTTTGCCCCACGGCACGCGGGCCGCTTTCGGCTTCGGCGCGGGGAGGACTTCGAGTTCCTCGGTCGTGATACGCGGATGGTCTTTCGGATGTTCGGTGAACGTGAACGCCCACACCGCCACCCACAGCAAGCTGAACACGCCGCAGATATAGAACGATTCGCGCCAGCCCCAAGTCGCCATCACCAGCACGATCAAGCCAGGTGCAACCGCATTGCCGATACGCGATGCCGCGTGGGTGATGCCCTGCGCAAAGCCGCGTTTTTCTTTCGCAACCCAGCGTGCCATCGCGGACGTCGCAGCAGGAAACGTGGCGCCTTCGCCGAAACCGAGCAACACGCGTGCGGCCAGCAACGAGACGAGCCCCCCGGCGAAACCGGTCAGCAACGTCGCCACGCCCCAGATAGCGCCGCAGAAAATCAGCGTGCGTTTTGCACCGAAGCGGTCACTAACCCAGCCGCCGATGATCTGGAAAATCAGATACGGATAAGCGAAGGCCGAAAACACCAGGCCCACTTCCGTATGCGAGAGGCCGAATTCCTTGCCGAATCCTGCGGCCGCGGTGCTGACGTTGACGCGGTCGAGGTAAGTGATGAAGTACATGATGCATAGCATCACTAGAACGATACTGGTCGCACTGCTCACACGAAACCGCTTCATCGTCTCTCTCCATTGCAGTCTATCGACGGCGCGCCTGGAATGGCGCACTGCGTCGTCGCCCGCCAGCGGCATGCGCTGTGGGCCCATCGCATGTTGTCCATGAGCCGCGTTCTATGTGCGGCTTCGTAAGGGAAGTGCCCCCGCCTTCCCTTGCTGCGAGATGCCTGTTGCTTGCTGCTTGCTATTTGCTGCCTGTCAGGCAGAGGCGCTGACGCACCGATGTGGTGAGCACCGATGCGCGTGGCGCGCCATCGCTTAAGCCGCGGCTTTCAGCCCCGAGGCTTTGGTCGGCTGGCTCAACCACTCCATAGCGGCAGGCAAGCCGCTTTCCTTGAGGGGCACACCCGCGAGCCGCAAGCCCATTTCGCAACCGGCCAGCGTCGCCAGCAGCATCAGGTCGTTGCAGTCGCCGAGGTGGCCGATGCGGAACATGCGGCCTTTCATCTTGCCGAGGCCCGTACCGAGCGACATGTCGAAGCGTTCGTAGATGAGCTTGCGCACGGCGTCGGCATCGATGCCTTCGGGCATCATCACGCCGGTCAGCACCGGGCTATACACAGCGGGATCCGCGCACTGAATCTCCAGACCCCACGCGCGGACCGCGCGGCGGGTGGCTTCGGCGAGACGCTCGTGACGGGCGAACACGTTGTCGAGCCCTTCGCCGAGAATCATCTCCAGCGCCTCATGAAGCCCATACAACAGGTTCGTGTTCGGCGTGTACGGCCAGTAACCGGTCTTGTTCATCTCGACGATGTCGGTCCAGTCCCAGAAGCTGCGCGGCAATTTGGCCTGCTTGCTGGCGGCCAATGCCTTCGGCGAGATCGCATTGAAGCTGATACCCGGCGGCAGCATCAAACCCTTTTGCGAGCCTGACACAGTGACGTCGACGCCCCATTCGTCATGGCGATAGTCGGCGCAGGCGAGACCCGAGATCGTGTCGACCAGCAGCAGTGCCGGGTGACCGGCTGCGTCGATCGCGCGGCGCACGGCGGCGATGTCCGAGGTGACGCCCGTCGAGGTTTCGTTATGGACGACACACACGGCCTTGATCGCGTGTTGCGTGTCGGCGCGCAGACGCTCTTCGATCATGTCCGGCTGAACCCCGCGCCGCCAGCCTTCAATACCAGGCAGGCCGAGGAACTCAGGCTTCAGCCCGAGGCTTTCCGCCATCTTTTTCCACAGCGTCGCGAAGTGGCCGGTTTCGAACATCAGCACGTTGTCGCCCGGGCTCAGCGTGTTCGATAGCGCCGCTTCCCACGCGCCGGTGCCAGAGGCCGGATAGATCACCACCGGTTGCTGCGTCTTGAAGATTTTCTTGATGCCTTCGAGCACCTTCAGACCGAGTTCGCCGAACTCGGGGCCGCGGTGATCGATGGTCGGGTAGCTCATCGCACGGAGAATGCGATCGGGCACCGGGCTCGGACCCGGAATCTGCAGAAAGTGACGGCCAGCGGGATGAAAGTCTAGCTTGAGCATTGGGCTCCTCCGATTGAATTTTGCATGCAAAAAACTATATCAGATGATCCGTGACGATCCCAAGGCGAAAATTGCCTGCTGATACCGGTGTTTACCCGTGCTATTAACTAATCTGCATGGTTCCGATAAAATCGCGTCTAACACGATGTTGAGGGCTTTTGTATGCAAAATTCGGATTTCGATGCAGGTGTAGCCGCTTCCCCGCTGATGCCGAAGGTTGAGCGTCAGCGTTTGCACGACACGGTGGTGGAGCACATTCGCCGCTTTATCGTCGAGGGGGTGCTCGAGCCGGGCAAGAAACTGAACGAGCGCGAGTTGTGCGAGACGCTTGGGATTTCGCGCACGCCGTTGCGGGAGGCGCTGAAGGTTCTGGCTGCCGAAGGGCTGATCGAGATTTCGCCGAATCGCGGTGCGTCGGTGTCGAAAATGTCGGAAGCGGAGTTGCGCGAGACCTTCGAACTGATGAGCGGTCTTGAGGCTTTCTCCGGCGAACTGGCGGCGGAGCGGATGACGGCTGCGGAGCTCGCCGAGATCAAGGCGTTGCATTACGCGATGCTGGCTTGCCGGACGCAGAACGATCTGGCTGGGTACTACAGCCGCAACCAGGCGATTCACGACAAGATCAATGAGGCGGCGAGGAATTCAGCACTGCGGCAGACTTATGTCGCGGTTAATCGACGTTTGCAGGCGTTGCGGTTCCGGTCGAATTTTCAGATCCCCAAGTGGGATAGTGCGATTCATGATCACGATGAGATGTTGAAGGCGCTCGAGGCCAGAGATGGGAAGAAGTTGAGCGCGATTCTTCGTCAGCATTTGCTCGATAAGCGGGATGCAGTTTTGCAGGTGCAATCGCGGGAGGACGTGGCGGCTTCGGTGTTGAAGGCATAAGGTGTTTGGATGCTCGGCGCTTGTTGTCCGTGTTCTTAGCGCTTTGGCCTTTCCTTGATTTGCTAGTGGTCTATTAGCGTTGCCCCTGTGCGGGGCGGCACTTACTTTCTTTGCCGCCGCAAAGAAAGATAAGCAAAGAAAGCGGCTAGAAGCCCCTGCTAAGCGGGCACCGTGGTCTGCTGCGGGTAGTGGTGCATCTGGAATCTGGGTTCGTGCCCGTGCATAAGCTTGTGACAAGGGCGTCATACTTCCGGCGGCGCTGCGCGCGCCGAAGAGTCGTTCATAAAACCGATCGCTGCGTTTTGGCGCTCGCGTCTCGTCATCAAATCGTGACCTCATCATTTCCCCGGCATCGCGACTGTGATTGGAACGGCAACGGCACCCGTGCCGTGACCGTGATTGCGGGGCACCGCCATATCATTTGAGGCAGGGTTCCCGCGTGAGTGCAGAGGCGCATCGCCGAGGCAAAGCCAACGGCCCCACAAACCAAAACCGAAGCCCGTGGTTTCCCCTGCAGACCCGTCCGCGACGCACGCAGTGCGGAGTGGGAGCTGATGACTCCTTTGTCACTAACGCCGAATGTGCGAGAACACGGATTCCAGTCGCACCACTACCCCAGGCAAACCACGGTGCCCACTTAGCAGGGGCTTCTAGCCGCTTTCTTTGCTTATCTTTCTTTGCGGCGGCAAAGAAAGTAAGTGCCGCCCCGCACAGGGGCAACACTAATAGACCACTAACAATTCAAGGAAAGGCCAAAGCGCGAAGAACACTGACAAAACAAGCGCCGAGCATCCAAAAAACTTGTCCCCACAAATTGTTGGCAAGCCTGTGGACAAGCTGCGCACAGTCACCTCAAGTGCTTGATGCAATAGCTGTATCGTCTGTCGGCTCGACTGCAGGCAATGGACTGCAGGCAACGACCTTGCTCTGTGATAAAAAGTAATCCCCAGCCACCCGCCGAGGCTCCCGCATGTCCTCCGTCATGGGCTTCAAACTCGTCCTGCTGTCGCTCGGCGCGATGATCGGTCTTCAACTGCTCGCCAAGCGGCTACGACTCCCTCCGGCCGCGGCACTTCTGGTCGGTGGCGCCGCGATGGCCTTCGTGCCTGGACTCCCTCGCATCAACCTCGATCCCGAGCTGGTCCTGGTCGTGTTCCTGCCGCCGCTCCTCATGGACGGCGCCTACTTCTCCGTATGGGACGAATTCAAGCGCAATTTCGGCGGCATCCTGCTGCTCGCGATCGGCGCCGTCGCCTTCACGACCCTCGCGGTCGGTCTGGTCGTGCATTGGGTCGTGCCGGCCTTGCCGTGGAGCGCGTGCTTCGCGCTGGGCGCGGTCGTCTCGCCGCCTGATGCCATCGCTGCAAAGGCCGTACTCGAACGCGTCGCGCTGCCGCGCCGGTTGATGGTGCTCCTCGAAGGCGAAAGCCTGCTCAACGACGCCGCCGGCATCGTGCTGTTCCGCTTCGCCGTCGCGGCCGCGCTGACCGGCACGTTCAACGCTCAACACGCGGTCGAGCGGTTTGCGGTGCTCGGCCTGGGTGGCGTGGCGGTGGGCATCGCGATCGGTTTCGTGGTCGTCAGGCTGCTGCGCTACCTCGACGACGTCTACCTCATCATCACCGCATCCGCCCTCTCCCCGTGGCTCAGCTACATCGCAGGAGACATGCTGGACGTCTCGGGCGTCATCGCGACCGTCAGTTGCGGGATGGTGCTGGGCTGGCACCAGCACGAAGTTTTCTCTGCCTCGGTGCGCATGCGCGGCACGGCTTTCTGGCAGGTCCTGATCTTCCTGATGGAAGCGCTCGTGTTCCTTCTGATCGGGCTGTCGCTGCGCGGCGTGATCGTGCGGCTGGGCGGCGTCGGAGATGCGTGGACCGCGTTCGCACCCGCTGTCGGCGCAGTGATCGCAGCCGTCGTGCTGTCGCGCTTCGTATGGGTGTTTGCCGTCGAATGGTTGAAGGGACTCGTGTGCAAGGTGACGCGGAGCGCAAACATTGCGCTCGACTGGCGTTCGTCGACGGTGACGAGTTGGGCCGGCATGCGTGGCGTGGTGACGCTGGCAATCGCGCTCTCGTTGCCCGAGGCAATGCCGGGGCGCGATCTGATTCTGGTGGCATCGTTCGCGGTGATTCTCGTGACCGTGCTCGGACAAGGGACCACGATCGGTGCACTGATTCGCTGGGTCAAACTGGATAGCGTGAAGGAGCACAACGAACAGCATTTGACGGAGCCTCAGGCGTGGGCGAGACTCGAAGCGGCACAATTCGCCGCCATCCAACCACTCGTGCACGACGCCGACGGACAAGTAATTCATCCGCGCCTACTGGAGCAATACAGCTATCGGGCGCAGATGACGGACACCTACCAGCACGTGACGGAATATCCCGCCGACGTTCGCGTCGCGCATTACGACGTTGTGCTCGCCGCCGTCGCGGCCGGTCGCAGCGAGTTGTTGCGGATGCATCGGTCGGGGATGATTCACGATGAACTGCTAACCGAACTGGAGCGGGATCTCGATTTGCAGGAGATCGCCGCGTTGCATGGCAGGGGATGACCGGGCCGCGCCTGACGTGCGTCCACACGCGAACCGGTCGAACCGCGGTGAGCGTCAATGGCCTTTGAAAATGTCCAGCAGTTGATTTTGCATCTGCATCATCTCGTGCGCGTGCTTCATCTCCATCTGCGCCATCGTGTCCTGATACTCCATATCCATCTGCATCATTTTTTGCTGGATGCCGATGGCCTGAGCGCGCTGTTCAGGGCTCAGCTTGTCCATCATCATGCTGTACTCGGGTGGCATCAGATAGGTGCCGGCACGTCCTATTCCCTGTGCTTGCACAGAACCCGCGACAAGCGCGAGCGGCAGCAATCCGCACATCAGTGCGGCTCGGATCGATTTCATTTCATCTCCAGTCTTACGTGAGCAGCCCGGCTTCAAGGAGGGCTGCATAAGCGACACTCAAGTGCTCAGACTGGCTTGCCGCGATGAATCCGTTGCACTGCCGGGTCTGAGGATGCAACACCCTGGGCTGACCGCTGCGCACGATCGACCGGGTGTTTCATGGCCTTAGTCGCGAACGCTGACTGGAAATGACATGCTGGACGAAAATTGCGCCGATAATATTTCTTCTGCGCGGCTGTCATTTTCGCCGCGGCACGCCGACTAATTAATCCTTCCAGGACGACCCCAAAATCATCGTGCAGAAATTCTCGCGATGGTAATGAGGGTCCTTCAATGCCAGCACGTCCGCCTTCACGTTGCCGAAGGTCGTCTCCGGCTTGTGGATCGTGCCGTGCGCGAATGCGTCGATGATGCCTTCCTTGAAATGCGCGCCGCGCGGGTGGGCGTGGATCACTTCATGGCGCTGGTGTTCGGTGAATTCGTCATAGGCGAGGCCCAGCACGTCCATCTCCACGCCTGCGGTCACCAGTGCGACCACTGGCTTCATATATTGCGGAATCCCAGGCGTAGTGTGCAGCGCTATCGAGTTCCACACCTGCTCGATATCGTCTTCGCCGATGCCGTGGCGCTGCAGAAAATCACGCGCTGCGTTGGCGCCGTCCACCTCGAAGCGATCATGCTCGCTGCTATACGGCGCGACGAGCCCCATGTCATGAAACATCGCGCCGATGTACAACAGCTCGGGGTCATACTTGAGTTGCTTGCGCGCACCGGCCAGCGAGCCGAACAGGAACACGCGCCGCGAATGGTGATAGAGCAACTCGGTTTCGGTATCGCGCACAAGCTGCGTGGCTTCGCGCGCCATCATGCTGTCGGGAATGTGGATGCCTGCGATCGTGGTCATGTGATGTGCTCCATGAAAGACTTGAGTGAACCCGACGCGCGGTCTTTGTGACTCGATAGCGCGTTTGGTATGCTGGTCCGCGATGCTTTTTCTGGCTGCTTATTTGACCCGTCGAGCAGCGCGTCCGATGAAGCTCAGTATTGGTCAGCAAGCCGTCGCGGGCAATCGCCGCGGACCGTTGAACACTGCCAAACGCACCGCGTTGACTGCCGCAGGCCGCGGATTCTCATCCATCGTCAAAGGAGATCATTCGATGCCTACCGTCGCGATCGCGATCTTTCCCGGCGTGCAGGCGCTCGACGTCGCCGGTCCGGTCGATGTGTTCTCCGAAGCCAATCGCTTCATCGCGCCGCAGGATCGCTATGAGATCACGCTGCTCAGCGCGAAGCCGGGTCCACTGCGTGCGTCCAACGGCATGACGCTCGTCGCCGATGCCACGTTCGACCAGGCACGCCGGCCGTTTGATCTTGCGCTGGTTGCAGGCGGCCCTGCATTGCCCGACGGCACCACGCCCGACACACGTTTGCTGGATTGGTTGTCGCGAGCCGCCACACAATGCGAGCGTTTCGGCTCGATCTGCACCGGCGCGTTCGCGCTCGGCCACGCGGGGCTGCTCGACGCACGCAAGGTAACGACGCACTGGCAGCACGCGGCGCAACTCGCCGAGCAGTTTCCGCTAGCCCATGTCGATTTCGACCGGATCTACCTGCGTGACGGCAACCTGGTCACGTCAGCGGGTGTAACAGCGGGCATCGATCTATCGCTTGCGTTGGTCGCCGAACATTACGGGCCGCATACGGCGCTCGCCGTCGCCAAACGGCTGGTGGTGTTCGCACAGCGGCAAGGCGGTCAATCGCAGTTCAGCCCTTACCTGACCGCACCCGCTGACGACACCTCGCCGGTCGCCAAAGTGCAGGCGCACGTCATGGAACGGATTCGCGAGAGCTTTACGGTCAAACAACTGGCGGACGTCGCCGGAATGAGCGCGCGGAATTTCGCCCGCGTGTTCGTGCAGGAAACCAGGGTGACGCCGCATGAATTCGTCGAGCGTGCTCGCGTGGATGCGGCGCGCAAGTTGCTCGAAAGCAGCGATGCCGCGCTCAAGGCGATTGCGTATGACTGCGGCTTCGGCACCGCGGACCGGATGCGCATTGTCTTCACGAAGCGAATCGGCGTCACGCCGATGCAATATCGCGAGCGCTTTCGCTCTGCCTGAGGGAAGCAGGATGACGGCGGCATGGGCACCATTCAGGAGAGCCGTTAGCGCGCCGCCGAAATGCGACTTGAAGACCCGGGTCGCTGCAAGCATCAGACATAGCGTGAGAAAATAGCGGTCTTCTCAAGCGAACGATCACAAGGAACGACATGTCTCCCTCTTCTCCGATCCGTGCGATCGTTACCGGCCACAATCGCGGCCTCGGCGCGTCTCTCACTGAACAACTGCTGACGCGCGGCGTCGCGGTACTGGGTCTGTCCCGCTCGCGTCACGCCACGCTCAAAGAGCGTTTCCCGGCACTGCTCGACGAAATCGAGCTCGAGCTTGCGGATCCCACGCGCGTCGCGCAGTGGGTCGCAACCGATGCACTGCGCAGCTTCGTCAGCGGCGCGCAGACCGTACTGTTGATCAACAACGCAGGCATGGTCCAGCCGATCGGTCCGATCGAAGGCCAGAACGCCGCCGACATCGCGACCGCCGTGAGTCTGAACGTGGCCACGCCGCTGATGCTGGCGAGCGCGCTTGCCGCAGCCAGCGTCGACGCAACCGACCGCCGCATCATGCATATTTCCAGCGGCGCGGCGCGCAGTGCGTATCCCGGCTGGAGCATCTACTGCGCGACCAAGGCCGCGCTCGATCATCATGCACGCGCCGTTGCACTCGACGCGAATCGCGCGCTGCGTATCTGCAGCCTGGCGCCGGGCGTGATCGATACGAATATGCAGGCGGAGATTCGCAGCAGCGGCGAGGAACAGTTCCCGATGCGCGAAAAATTCGAAGACCTCAAGCGCAACGGCCAGCTTTCGACGCCCGAACAATGCGCCACCCAGTTGCTCGATTACGCCTTCAGCGATGCATTCGGCCAAACACCTGTGGCCGACATTCGCGAGGTCGCGAAGCAGGCCTGATACGCGAGCTTCGTGCTCCCGTAAAACCTCACCTTTCGGCTGAAACGTCGAACCTCACACGCCGGGCGCAACCATCGCGCTGCGCTCAACCCTTATCCACCAACCCACCTGTCTGATCGTACACGACGCTGCCCAATTCAATGGCATTACTACATTAGTTAGCAAAGCTAATCTAGAGATGAGTAAATTTCTGCATAGTGGGACAGCGGAAAAGTAAGTTGACGAAGCGTCACACCGCCCATAGAGTTACCCGATAACCACGCTCGGTTCGAACCGCATCCGGCCGTTCGAAGAACCTGAATACGCGGAGCATCTGTCGAGTCCGCGAGTGCGTGAAGGAGACGACCATGAGCACCTCACCCAAAAAGCCATTGCGCAGCCAGGCCTGGTTCGGCAAAGCCGACAAAGACGGCTTCATCCATCGCTCATGGATGAAGAATCAGGGTCTACCGCATCATCTGTTCGATGGCCGGCCTGTCATCGGCATCTGCAATACGTGGTCTGAATTGACGCCTTGCAATGCGCATTTCCGCGAACTCGCCGAATACGTCAAGAAAGGCGTCTACGAAGCAGGCGGCTTCCCGCTCGAATTTCCGGTCATGTCGCTGGGTGAATCGAATTTGCGGCCTACGGCGATGCTGTTTCGCAACCTCGCGTCCATGGATGTCGAAGAGTCGATTCGCGGCAATCCGATCGACGGTGTCATCCTGCTATGCGGCTGCGACAAAACCACGCCCGCGCTGCTGATGGGCGCGGCGTCGTGCAACCTTCCCGCACTGGCGGTCTCGGGCGGCCCAATGCTGAACGGCCGCTACCGGGGCGAGACCATCGGTTCGGGTACCGGCGTCTGGCAAATGTCAGAGCAAGTGCGAGCGGGCAAGATGGAGATGGCAGAGTTCATCGAGGCGGAAAGCTGTATGAACCGCTCGCGCGGGCACTGCATGACCATGGGCACGGCGTCGACCATGGCCTCGATGGTCGAAGCACTCGGAATGGGTTTGCCGCACAACGCCGCGATTCCCGCCGTCGACGCGCGCCGTCAGGTACTGGCTCATATGGCGGGACGCCGCATCGTCGAGATGGTCCGTGAGGACCTCACAATGAGCAAGATTCTCACGCGCGAAGCGTTCGAAAACGCGATCCGCACGAATGCGGCGATCGGTGGCTCGACCAACGCCGTGGTGCATCTATTGGCGATAGCGGGACGTATCGGGGTTGACCTGAAGCTGGAAGACTGGGAACGCGGTTCGGATGTGCCGTGCCTCGTGAATCTGCAACCCTCCGGCGAATTCTTGATGGAAGATTTCTATTATGCCGGCGGCTTGCCCGCCGTCCTGCGCGAACTCGGCGAGGCGCAACTGTTGCATCGCGACGCGTTGACGGTAAACGGCCGCAGCATCTGGGAGAACGTGAGTCGCGCAGAATGCTTCGACCGCAAGGTAATCTTTCCGGTCGCAGAGCCGTTTAAGCCGAAGGCCGGCATTGCCGTGCTCAAAGGCAATCTTGCAGTGGATGGCGCGGTCATCAAGCCATCGGCGGCCACGCCCGAACTCTTGCAGCATCGCGGCCGCGCCGTGGTGTTTGAAAACGTCGAGGACCTGCACGCACGCATCAACGACGAGAGCCTCGACATCGACGCCAGCTGCGTGATGGTGCTCAAAGGCGCGGGCCCGAAGGGCTATCCCGGCTTCGCCGAGGTAGGCAACATGCCGCTCCCCACCAAGGTTCTGAAGCAGGGCATTACCGACATGGTGCGCATTTCGGACGGCCGGATGAGCGGCACTGCCTACGGCGCAGTCGTGTTGCACGTAGCGCCCGAAGCGGCCGCGGGTGGCACTCTGGCGCTCGTTCGCGATGGCGACATGATCGAACTCGACGTTGCCGGGCGACGCCTGCATCTGGATATCGACGATGCGGAGCTCGAGCGCCGCCGAGCGGAGTGGAAGGCGCCGGAACCGCCCGCACGCGGCTGGTACAAGCTGTATGTCGAGACGGTCCAGCAGGCCAATCTGGGAGCCGACCTGGCATTCCTCGTCGGTTCCAGCGGTGCGGCAGTGCCGCGCGACTCGCATTGAGCGGACGTCATGAACCAAGCTTCCGTTCATTCGAGCAGCATCGCCGGAATCTATCCGATCCTTTACGCATTCTTCGATCGAGACAACCATCTGGACCGCGGCGCGATGCGCCGACAGATGGAAGCCGTCGTGCGCGCCCAGGCTCCTGGTGTGGCCGTGCTCGGACTCGCCACCGAAGTCAACAAGCTCTCCCGAATCGAGCGCGAACAGATCATTCAGTGGGCAATCGAAGACAGCGGCGGCACGCTGCCGCTCGCAGTCACGGTAAGCGGCAGTTCAGTTGAGGCCCAGCGCGATCTGGCTGGCTACGCGATTGCACAAGGCGCAAGTTGGCTGATCCTGCAGCCGCCTGCGCTGGCCGCCGGCGCGCCGCCGCAACCCGAGGCGTTCTATTTCAACTTCTTCGCCGACGTGATGAACGGACTCGGCGTGCCGGTCGGCATTCAGAATGCGCCCGAATATCTCGGCATCGGCTTGTCGGCCGAAAGCCTAGAACGTCTCGCCGCACAGTGCCCGAACTTCCGCCTGCTCAAGGGTGAAGGTCCGTCGATCGTGCTGGCGGAAACGGTGGCGCGCGTCGGCCATCTGATGCCCGTGCTCAACGGGCGTGGCGGCATGGAGTTGCTCGACAATCTGCGTGCCGGATGCGCGGGCATGATCGTGGCGCCCGATTGTTTCGACTGGCAGCAGCGAATCTACCGGGCGTTCGTCGGTGGCGACGTTGCACAAGCCGAAGCGCTGTACGGCCAGGTGCTGCCGGCGATTGTCTTCGTCATGCAGTCGTTGGATACGCTGATCTGTTACGGCAAACGAATCGCTGCGTGGCGGATGGGTTTCGACGTCGAGCATGATCGCGATGTAAAGCTGCTGCCCACTCGTTTCGGTCTCGAAGCGGCGCGGCGGTTCGCCGAGATGCTCGGACCATTGCCCTAATTCACTCGTGCGCAATCTGAATTTCTCGATTGCGGCAATCATGCCCGCCTGCGGCGGAGAAGCCGCACCTCACACGCCGGGCGCAACCATCGCGTCGCGCTCGGCCGCTCCAATCTCGCCGTGCGGCACGAACACATAGCCGCGTCCCCACACCGTCTGCACATAGCGCGGCTCGGAAGGATCAATCTCGATCAGACGCCGTAGCCGCCAGATCGATACATCGAGACTTCGCCCTTGATGCAGCACGCTATTACCGCGCAATTTCTCGTTGAGTTGCACGCGCGTGAGGACGGTCATCGCGTGATTGACGAAGATTTTCAGCAACGCGAATTCGGAGCTGCGCAGCGCGAAATGCTCGTTATCACGGCGCAATTCGCGTGCGGAGAAGTTCAGCTCGCAACGTCCGAAGCGGTACGGCGGCCGCGTTTCCGGCGCGCCTGGCGCGAGCGCGCCACGCCGGCGCAGCAGCACGCGGATGCGGGCGAGCAATTCGGCAGGGTCGGCGGGCTTGCTCATGAAATCGTCGGCGCCGAGCTCGAGACCGATCACGCGATCGATCGCCTTGCTGCTCGCCGACAGCAAAATCACCGGCACGTCGTTGCCGCTCATGCGCAAATCGCGCAGTACGGCAAGGCCGTCGCCGTGCGGCGCTGAGACGTCGAGCACCAGCAACGCCGGCCGCTCCGTCTCGACCACGTGCTTCAGTCCGCCGCAATGCGGACGTGCGGACACGCCGCAGCCTTGCCCGCGTAAAGATTCGCCCACTACTGCCGTTAAACCGGCATCGGCGCCAACAAAGAGAATGTGCTGACTCATCCAACTGATTCCAGGAGACGATCGGTTTTCAGAGACAGGCGATGGCTTGCGGGAATAGCAAATCCGCTGACCGCTTGTCGTCCGCGTCGCCATCTTCCCTGTATGCCGCTATTCTCAAAACGCGGAACAGCCCCCAAGGTTGGCAATTTCTTCCCAACTCTTTCAACGCAGAACGTGATATGGGAAAGTTCGCCAAGTCACCCTGCGATGCGCGCATCAGCTCCCGAAAAATCTCACCTTTGGTACGAAGCGAACGGGATCAGGCGCGAAGTGCCCATCGGAGCGCTCCCGAAAACCCTCACCTTTCGAGCTTGGGGGCAGGCCGCAAAGGCATGCTGGGCGGGCAACCGATGGTTCAGAACCGGCCACTCCCGCAAACCCTCACCTTTGGAAGGGGTCGAGTAATCTGCATACCCAGGTAAGAGACGACGTGTGTCAGGCGCTCACATTCCGCGCCGATGGCGGATCTGCTCGGAAAATACTGGCGGGAGTCGCCGACGGAATTGTCGGAAGGTGAAGAGGAGTGATGCGATGCAACTCACGTGTGCGCTAAGGCATCACGCTCCCGAATATTCTCACCTTTGAGCTTTGTGAAGACATTCAAGACGCCGGCCGCCATCAGGGCAGCCGGCTCATTCAACCAGGCAATCAGAACTTGTGACGAATCCCCACCACTGCCACTTCCTGGCTGTTGGTCCCTGAATTCACGCCGTAACTGCCGATCGAGGCTTGCGCGCTCACCACCTTGCCGCTCGCGTTCAACGTGTTGCCGCTCGCCTTCTGGTAGCCCGCTAGCGCATACAGTTCGGTGCGCTTCGACAACGCGAAGTCCGCACCGAGGTTGACCTGGTTGTAGTGTGCCGAACTCGGACCCGTCAACGACGTGTAGTTATAGCCAACGCCCGTGCGCAAGGCCGAAGTGATCTGATAGTTGAAGAACACCGAGCCGTTGTTGAACTTGGCGGTGCTGCTGAAAGCGGAGAACGTGTCGTTCGCGTACTGCGTGTTCGAGTAAGCTGCACCGACCGTTGCCGCGCCGATCACATACTGTCCACCCACCCGCACGATCTGAATCGACTTGGCGCTCGCAAAGCCCGCGTTGATGACTGTGTTGAACAGCGAATCGGAACTGCTGGTCCACGTACGCACATTCGCCGTCGTCGTCGTGTTGCCGCCGTTCGCGTAGAAGTAAGCTGCGCCGAGCGACAACGGGCCGTTTGCATAGGCCGCGCCGAAGCTATACGTCTGGCCGCTGCCGGTCGCACCCGCAACACCACCCACGCCGTACAGCGCCTCGACCTGGAAGCCGGCGAACAACGGGCTCACGTACTTGACCGAGTTGCTTACGCGCAGACTGTTGTCGTAGTTGTCGAGGTCGCCAGGCGTGGCAAACACGCCGCCGAAGTAGTTGTCTTCCGTGAGACCTTGCACCAGATCGACCACCGGGTCGTATTGGCGTCCGAGGGTGACCGTCCCCCACGTGCCGCTCGACAAACCGACCACTGCCTTGCGGCCGAATTCGCGGCTGCCCTGCCCAAGCGCGCCCGTACCGATGTTGAAACCATTCTCGAGTTGGAACACGGCGGCGAGGCCGCCGCCCAGGTCTTCGGTGCCCTTAAGGCCCCAACGGCTGCCAGACAGGTTGCCGCTGCTGAACTTCACGAGCGTCGACTGATTCTGACCGCTCGCGTTTTGTGCGTTGTGAACATAGGCGATACCGGCATCGACGATGCCGTACAGCGTGACACTGCTCTGTGCCTGAGCGCCGGCAGCAAGCAAAAGACCTGCGGGCAATGCGAGGAGAGAAAGACGTTTCATTTTTGGAGTTCCCGTATCAATGTTGTATTTGTTTAAATCTGGCGCAACGATACGAGAGGAATTTGTGTCGGCAAACTAACGAATTCTTCGATGAATATGAAAATGCCGGTAGCGTGAGCGCTTCTAAGGCCACGCGTTGGCGTGATGTCACGCAGGGATGGCGGACAGCTCGGAAGGTGCGTATTTCGCGGTGGCAAGGACTTCGGCAGGAACGGGTACGTGCGCGCGCCGCAACAGCGCGCCACTGCGGAACATCAGCAGATCGCCCGGCTCGCAGGTGGTCCAGACTTCATCGGTGAGCGGTGTGGTGGCGATCACTGCCGTGCGATCTGCCGGCGTGCCGCGCTCGGCGAAATCAACTGAGAGGTCGCCGTCGACGAGACGCGCGCTCGAAAACGGCCAGTGACGTATCACATACGACAGGCGCGTCGAGCAATACGCGAACTGTGCCGTGCCGTTCGAAAGCACGAAGTTGAAAATGCCATACGGGTTCAGTGCGTGCGTCGCCTGCTCGATAACGTCGAATACCGCGTCGATGTCATTCGTGTCTGCATGATTGGCGAAATGCGCGTAGAGGCGATTCATGATGAAGCAGAACGCCGCTTCGCTGTCGGTCGTGCCGACTGGTGCATACGGACCTTGCTCCGGTTCACCGAGCGGCTGCAGGTCGCCGTTATGCGCGAACACCCATTGCTGGCCGCGCAACTCGCGCATGAACGGGTGGCAGTTCTCCACGCGCGCGCCGCCTTGAGTCGCCTTGCGAATATGCGCGACGACGTTGCGCGACTTGATCGGATGGCTTTTCAGAAACTCGGCGACCGGCGACTGATACGCGGGCTTCTCATCCACGAACACGCGGCACGCGCGATCTTCGTAGAACGCCACGCCCCAGCCGTCCACGTGATGGTCGGTGAGACCTCCGCGTGCGGCAAAGCCCGTCAGCGAAAAACTGACGTCGGTGGGTTCGGCGCAGCTGAGGGCGAGCAGTTGGCACATGCTCGCAGACTAGCGTGTTTCAACCGCCGCCGTTATAGCGAATCATGCTTTGCAAATCACCGGCGCAGCGCTCCCGAAAACCCTCACCTTTGGCCGGCCCGCCGCGCATGCGGCGTCTAGCTCGCCAGCTTGCGGAACGTTTCCAGCACCGCGTCGCCCTTGAACGGCTTGACGATCCAGCCTTTCACGCCCGCCGCCTTGCCGCGCTCTTTCATTGCCGGGCTGCTCTCGGTTGTCAGCATGATGACGTTGACGGTCGTGTTCGCGAGTTCGCCGCGAATCTTTTCGACCATCGTCAGGCCATCCATATTCGGCATGTTGACGTCGCTGATCACCAGCTTGATGCCCGGGCTGGCCTTCAGTTTTGCGAGGCCGTCTTTGCCGTCCACTGCCGTGTCGACGTCCAGGCCATTCTTCTTCAGAAAGCCGGCCACTTCGTCGCGCACGGTGCTCGAATCATCTACCACCAGAATTTTCGACATGTTTGTTTCCTATGACAACATTCAGAACAGATCCAGTTCGCCCGCTTCGACCATCGCGCCGACGTCGTCCGTGACTTCCTTGAAGTCCTCCGGCGACCAGCTCAGGCTGAACACAAAACGTTGATGCAGCTTGACCGAGCGGCCCGTCTGCGGGTCGGTCAGCGAGTACATGAAACACAGCTGCGGATTGCCGCTGCCGAACGAGATGTACTTGTGCTTGTGATTCACCAGCAGTGGCACCTGCACCTGGCTGCGCAGCCAGGCGTCCGCATCGCCGACATAGCGGTTCTTGAACGAACCCCAGATCAGATTGGTCACTTCGCCGAGCACGCCATTCAGATCGCGGAAATTTGCTTCGCCGTCTTCCGCGTGCTCGCTCATCCGATAACGATCGATCAGTTCGAGGATCGGCGCCTCTTCCGCTTGCATCATCATGTAACCGCGGCACCACGCGCTTTCCAGCGGAATCAGGCTGAACACTTCGCCGAAGATGATCCGGTCGCGCACGATATAAGGCGTGTCGCACGTGATGGTCAGATCCTTGAACACGTCGCCGAGAATCGCCTGCGTCATGTCGGCGATGCCGCGCACCAGCGCGTTCGGATAATCCAGGCTGAAGATGTATTCGTCGATCACCTTGCGCAACGGCGCCATATCGTGTGCGACGTAGGCCGCGCAGACCACGCGGCGCAAGCTCTCCGGCAGACTCTCGACGCTCGGATCGTCATCCCGCCGGATGATGATCGGCAGCTCGGGGCGCACCGCGTTGATCCTGATCGCGATTTCGGCGCTCGCTTCGGCTGAGCCACCGTAGCCTTCAGCGAACAGAACCGCGCCCAGATCGATGTTCGAGCGCAGCACCGACTGCAAGCGGTTCTTGCCGACTTTCACGCCAACCAGATTGTTCTCGTCACAAAAGCGCTTCAGCGCCGCTTTGTGCACGGGGCAATCGTCGAGCACCAGCACCTTGCTGACCGGCTTGTTCATGTTCATTTCGCGTTCCTGCTCGCTGCGGATATCGACGTCATGGTCGAAACCCAACACTCAAAACAACTCCAGCTCACCGCTGGATTCTTCGATCGCGCTCGTGTCGGCCACGAAGTCGATCGGCGCATGGGCACACACGCATACCGTCGCGGCAAGCTGCACGGAACTGTTCAGCGTGACCGAATACGACGACAGCAAACCCGGCTTCAATGCCGGCAGATGCCCCAGACAACGCGCGCTCAACACATAAGGCGTCGACATGCCGAGGTCCGGGAAATAACGCAGCAGCTCCTGATTCATCGCGCCGCAACACAGATTGCAGATTTCCAGAAACGCTTCCTGAAACGGCCGCTCGTCGCCTTCTTTCAGGTAGTAGCCGCGGGTGCTGTCGTTTTCGTCGAAGTGCAGGATCAGCAGCAGTCTGAACACGATCGACGAGATGGTCAGCACGACCACCTGGGTGTCCTTCGTTGCGCCCTCACCGGCCTCGCTGAGCGGCGCGATCTCACACGTATCGCCAGAATCCCGCGGCAAACGCGCCTGTGCCGCCTTGCGGAAAATGCGTTCGAAGCTGTCCTTCGCCTGGCTCGTGATCACGCCGGCACCTGGTGCAGCTTCGAGTGGAACTGATTGGCAAGCGATTCGACGCTGGAGAGCGACGCCGCGATCATCTTGCCACCCGCCTGGATGTCCTGGAACGTGGACGTGGTGGTCAGATCGTTGCGGTGCAGGCTGTCGCGATAGCTTTTCGACAATTCCTCAGAACGCGCAGCGAGCGCCCGAACCTCGCTCGCCACCACCGCGAAGCCACGTCCTGCCGGACCCGCGCGCGCGGCCTCGATCGACGCGTTCAACGACACGATCACCACATGCCGGACGATCGACGAGAGCTCCTGATTCTTCGCGTGCATATCGTGGTTCTGCGTCATCAGCGAGATCATCTGCTCGTGCCAACGCTCGAACGTGGCGCCGAGGCTCTTCAGACGCGCGGCTTCGCCGGCGATCTGTCGCGCCTGATGCGCCCACTGGTCTTTATCGTCAGTCGCTGCTTTCAACGTTACGCGCAGTTCGTCGACGCTGGCTGATTGCTGCCTCAGCTCCTCACGCAACTGCGCGGCCAGGGCTTCCATCTCCTGCGCGGCCTGTTCGCGTTCCCGGATCGCTTCGGCGTGGTCCGCCTGTGCCGCCGATAACGCCTTGATCCGTGCATCTGCTTCGTCACGCAACCGTGCCGTCAGCCTCGCGCTTTGCAACTTGTGCACGACAAAAGCCAGCAGCGCGGTTACCGCGCTGCCCGCCATCGCCGCCAATACGTACTGTTGAATCACAACCTATCCTTCCGAAGTCCGTCGCGAAGCGCGTCAATCGGCGCTCCGACCAACGGTCAATCCGCCATCGCGTCGAGTTGCAGTTCGCCGGCATCGCCGCGCGCCGCCACACCCAGCGTGTCGACGGCGAAGCTATCCGGCAGGCAGACGATCGTCTGGAACTGACGGAACGAAGCGCCCTTGTGATCGTCGGTGAAGCGCAGTTCGATGCGGCCGTTCTCGCGCCTGAGGAAGTCGCGCACCGCGTCCATGCCGACGCCACGGCCCGATACTTCCGTCACCGTTGCGGCGGTCGAGAAGCCCGGCCGGAAAATGAATTCGGCGATGGCTTCGTCGCTCAGGTGTTCGTCGCTGCCGATCCAGCCGCGCTCGACGGCAATGCCGCGAATCCGTTCGAGTGCGAGGCCGCGACCGTCATCGCTGAGCGTGATCTGCAGTGCGCCGCTGTCCACGCCCACTTCGATATCGATGGTGCCGGCCGGTGTCTTGCCGTGTGCGCTACGCGCCTCGGCGGTTTCGATGCCGTGGTCCATCGAATTGCGCAGCAGATGCATGAACACGGTGTTCAAGGTGCCACCCGCCTGGCCGCGCAGACGGTAGCCGTTGTCGTCGATGCGCACGACCGGCGCCGGCTTGCCCAGTTCCTGCGCCAACGAAGGCAGCGAGTCCAGCACGCCGGAGAGCGCATCGCGCACGCTTTCGCTGCCCAAGGCGCGCAAGGTCTGGCGCAGTGCATCGCGCATTGACTGCAATTCGTGGAGTTCGCCGGCGTTCGTCTTGTCCAGCATGCTCAAGGTCTGCTGAATCTGCTCTTTCTCGACCATCACATAGCGACCCGCGTTGCCGGCGTTATTCGCTCCGGCCTTGCTCTTGCGTCCGAGGCTATGTTCGTTGATCTTCGCGTAGCTCTCGATCGCCTCACGCACGCGCGTCAGCTCCTGCATCAGGTGTTCCTGATCCCACGAGCGGTCCGCGTCCGGTTGGCGCAGTTCGTGATAGCTCTGCTCGGTTTCATGAACGACGTTGGTCAGATGCGCCAGGTTATAAGTCCGTGCATTACCCTTAATGGTGTGCATGTTGCGGAACAGCTCGGCGATCGCTGCATGGTCCGCTTCCGAATGCTTGCGGATGATGCGCTCGTTCTCGCTGACGAAACCTGCGGAGCTTTCAATGAAGTGATGGAACTTCTCTTCGCTCACCGCGAGAATCTCGCCGATCATGTCGAGACGGCGGCGCTGTTCGCTGGCTTCCGCAGCGAGCTTGCGCAGTTCGGTAACGTCGCGCACGCACAGCATCAAGCGCCCGATAACGTCGTTTTCGTCGGTGATTGCCGACCAGCTGAGGTCGAGAATCTTCACGCGGCCATCGGGCATGCGCTTCGAAATTTCACCGACCAGCAGATGCTGATTGAACGCGAAGTTGATGCAATCTTCGCCGAGGCAGGCATGGGCGGCCGCATCGACTTGCGAGAGCACGTCCGAGCCGAGATCCGTATCCGAGAACACCAGATCCATCAGACCGCGCCCGGCGATGTCCTTTGTTTCGAAGATGTCTTCCAGATACGCCGAATACTCCGAGTGGATCACGGCGCCGTCGACCACCGTCAAGATACCTTGCTGCATGTTCTGCAACATCGCCTGGATGTCGGCGGTTTTCTGCTTGAGTTGCGCCGAGCTTTCCTGGATCTTTTCGATCATGCCGTTGAAGGCGACGATCGAATGGCCGATCTCATCCAACCGGCCTACCGGCACGCGGCGCGTGAAATCCTGACTCGAAGCGATCTCGCTCATCATCGCTTGCATGCGGCTGAGCGGACGGGTGATCTGACGGTAGAGCAGCGTGCCGATGAAAGTCAGCAGAATGATCGCGATACCGGTCACGACGGCGATGGCCGTCGTGGTGGTGGAAAGCGTGGCGTTCAGTGCGGTGATCGCATCGTCTTTCTGGCGGTTCTTCTCAACACGCAGGGTTTCGACAATGCCTTCGAGTTCGTCGCGATACTGCGCGACGTTGGCGAACAGATACGCTTGCGCGAGTTCGTTCTTGCCGTCGGCCTTCATCTTCGCCGTCTCGGCGATTGCGGAAAAGTAGTTCTCGAGGCTGTCGTTGGCCTGGGAAACGAGGCCTTGCTGGGCATGGCTCGCGGCATCTTTGCCTTGCAGCGCAAGAGCCTGTTGCAACGAGGCCTTTTTCTTCTTCAGTTCGTCTTGTGCCTGGGCGACCATGTTGGCGTCCGGCGCGTAGACCAAGGTCATGGTCGCAAGCTGTACGTCCTTGACTTGCGAAACGAGGTCGGCGGAAGCCAGTGCACTGGGGACGACGCCCTCGGTCACCTTGCGCACTTCGCCTGCGCTGCCGCGCGTTTGATACACGGCGTAGCCACCGATTGCCGACAAGGCGACGAACATCAAGACAACCAATAGCGTGATGCGATGACGGATAGTCATGTGAAACCCCCGGGGGTATGGCCTTCGCGTCCGCCCTCGATCGGGGCAGCGCGTTATTTGCTAATTTGAGTCAAGCTTGCAGCGCTGCCGAGTATTGCTGGCGCATATTACTAAGCGATGACTACAGAGCGGTTGGCCACGCCCGAGAGCTTAAATATTCTTCTAAAGATTTTAGTTTCGACGCCGTTAACGGCCGTTGTTTCGCGCTCGCCGCGTCAGCGGATCGGCGGAAGATGCTTCGACGCCTCACGCAACGTGAGCGGTGACAGAATGTCTCGCGCGGTCATCAGAAAGCCGCTGACCGCGTGAGGCGCATGCCACGCATAGTCCCGCAAGGCCCAGCCGATTGCCTTGCGAATAAAGAAGTCCGGCTCTGCGGCGAGCGAGCGTGCATAACCAAACAAACGCGTCTCGTCCGTATCGTCACGCCAGCCGAGTTGATGAATCATCGCGATACGGCGAACCCACAACGATTCGTGCTCTAGCGCCGCGTCCATGCATGCCTGGGCGTGCGGCGTCTGTTCGCGCGCCGACTTAAGAATGTCACCGACCACGCCCGCCAGCGGATCGATCGAATCCCACCACGCGCTGCGCTGAGCGATTGTTAGTAGATGCTCGATGTCCGCGATCGCCAACGTCTTCCACTTGCGCGCCAGCAGATCGGTAGCCGCGTATTGGTATTCGCGCTGCGGCATCGCCCATAAGACGTGCGCACACGCGAGCAGGTGTTCCGCGTTTTCAACAGGCAGCCGCTTGAAGACCGGCAACATCGCTTTGCGCCGCAGCGGCGTCGGCACCCCGATGAATTCGAACTGGTCGCGCATGTAGGCGCGCATCGCGACGGCGCGCCCGGCATCCGCGTGCGGAGCCAGCGCTGCCTTGATTTCTTCACCGAAAGCGTCAGGCGTCATTGGGAACGTGCTCCATATGAATGGAAAGTGACTCGCAGATGACTGCGTTTGCGTTTGGCGCAGGCCTCCCGAATCTTCTCACCTTCGAATCGAAAGTGCGTCGACAGGTAGCAACATTATCACCTCACACGCTCCCGAATGTTCTCACCTTTCGGCTTTCAGCTCCCCTCCCAACCGCCGCCTAACACCTTGTACAAAGTCACGAGATTGGCCTGTCGCGACAGACTATCCGACGCCAGTTGCTGTTGCGCGGTGTAGAGCGTGCGTTGCGCGTCGAGGAACGTGAGGAAGCTGTCCGTGCCCGCCTTGTACCGCGCCTGAGCAAGCGTGTAGTACCGCTGTGACGACGTCACGTAGTCACGATCCGCCGCCACCTGATCGACGTACGTTGCACGCGCAGTCAGCGCGTTCGCGACTTCTTTGAACGCTGTCTGAATGGCGCTCTCGTAATCAGCGACCTCGATTTGTTTCTCGATCTTGGCGACGTCGAGCGATGCCTTGTTGCTGCCGTAATCGAAGATCGGCACTGACACGGTCGGCGCGAATTCCCAGGCGCCTGTGCCCGCTTTGAACAAACTTGAAAGCGTCGAACTCGATGTACCAGCCGAAGCCGTCAGCTCGATCTTCGGGAAGAACGCCGCGCGCGCGGCGCCGATGTTCGCATTCGCCGCCTTCAGCGCATGTTCCGCCTGCACGATGTCGGGACGACGGGTGAGCAGCAACGAAGGCACGCCCGCACCGATGTCGGCGAACATCGTCTCGTCATCGAATTCGCGGGCGGGTGGAAGGTCGTCGGGAATCGGCGCGCCGAGCACGGCGACCAGGTTGTTGCGGTCCTGCGCGACGGCGCGCCGATAGGACGCAAGGCTCGCCTTCGCGCTCGCCAACGAGTTTTGCGCCTGCTGCACGTCGAGCATCGACGAATTGCCCAACTCCTGGATGCGCTTTGTCACGTCGTATGTCGACTGATCCGCCTTGACCGTGTATTCGGTGATTTGCAGGAGACGTTCGTCGGACAGGAGCGTCAGGTAGTCGGTCGCTACCGTCGCGATCAGGCTGATCTGCGTACTCTGCCGCGAGGCATCCGTCGCGAGATAGTTTTCCAGAGCCTGACGCTTGAGGCTGCGCAAGCGTCCAAAGAAGTCGATCTCCCATGACGTGGTGCCCACGCTCACGTCGCTGGAACTGCTCGTCACGCCTGAAGTGCGCTCGCGAGTCAGGCTGCCGCTCGCGCTGATCGACGGCGCGAGCGCGGCACGCGTGATGCGGTATTGCGCTTCGTACTCGGCTACGTTCAACGCGGCGACGCGCAGGTCGCGGTTGTTGTCGAGCGCGATCTGGATCAACCGTTGCAGACGTTCATCGCGAAAGAAGCTGCGCCAGGCCATGTCGGCGGCAAGCGGCGGTGCGGTAGTTGTCGTTCCCGGCGTCGCGGTTCCTGAAGCCGTTCCCGAAGCCGCAGCGCTAGTGCTCTCATACGCCTCGCCTTTGGGATAAGCCACCGCAACGGGTGCTGCGGGCCGTTCATAGTGCGGGTCCAGCGTGCACCCCGTCAGCATGGCAACAGCGAACGCCGCCATGCATGCGCTCAATTTGAGTCTCATCATTCAACACCTTCCTGTTGCTTGGCATCGCCGTGTTCGCCGAACAGTCGGCGCACGACGACAAAGAACACCGGCACGAAAAAGATGGCGAGCAGCGTCGCGGCGATCATGCCGCCCATCACGCCGGTGCCGATCGCATGCCGGCTCGCCGAGCCCGCACCTGTGCTGATGACCAGCGGCAGTACGCCGAACACGAAAGCGAGCGAGGTCATCAGAATCGGCCGCAGACGCAGTCGCGCGGCTTCCAGCGTGGCGTCGATCAGGCTGCGGCCCTGCGCTTGCAGGTCCTTGGCGAATTCGACGATCAGGATCGCGTTCTTGGTGGAGAGCCCGATGGTCGCGAGCAAGCCGACCTTGAAGTAGATGTCGTCGGACAGCCCGCGAATATGCGCGCCCAGTACCGCGCCGAGCACGCCGAGCGGCACGACCAGAATCACCGCGATCGGAATGGACCAGCTCTCGTACAGACCGGCCAGACAGAGAAACACCACGACCAGCGAAATCGCGTACAGGTAGATCGCCTGGGATCCGGCAAGGCGCTCCTGGTATGATTGCCCGGTCCAGTCGATGCCATAGCCGGCGGGCAGCTTCTTCACGAGCGCGTCGACGGCGGCCATCGCCTGGCCCGTGCTGGTGTTCGCACCGGTTTGCGCGGTGATTTCCATCGCCAGCGTGCGGTTGAAGCGTTCAATCTGCGGCGGCCCGAACGTCCATTTGCCTGTAGCGAACGCGGAGAACGGGACCATCTGGCCGTCGTAGCCTGTGGTGGTCGTACTGCTCGTGCTTGTGGTCGAGCTGCTTGAAGTGCTCGTACTGGTACTCGTGCTCGAACTGCTCGTCGTGCTGGACTTCACATACCACCGTCCAATATCGGATGGCATCATCCGGTAAGGCGCATCGGCCTGCACGTAGACCTTCTGGATGCGTCCCGTATCGACGTAGTTGTTCACGTAAGTCGAACCGAACGCGGTCTGCAACGTGTCGTTCACGTCGGCGATTGAAAGTCCGAGCGCACTCGCCTTCTCGCGATCGATATCCACATGGAACTGCGGTGTATCGTCGAGGCCGCCGGGACGCATGCCGGCTAGCGCGCTGTCCTGCGCGGCAAGCGCGATCAATTGCTGGCGCGCGGCCATCAGCTTGTCGTGACCCTGCCCGGCGCGATCTTCCAGTTCGAAGTCGAGACCGCTCTGCGTGCCGAGTTCCTGAATGGCCGGCGGATTGAGCGCGAAAATCTGTGCGTCGTGCGAGGCGGCGAAGTGCATGTTGGCGCGCTGGATGATCGCCGCCGCCGAACCGTCGCTGCCGCGCCGCGTGCTCCAGTCCTTCAGCTTGACGAATGCAAGGCCGTTGTTCTGCCCCGAGCCGTTGAAGCTGAAACCGGTCAGCGCGATGATCTTGTCCACCTGCGGCAGACCGAGGTAATACGCCTCGACTTGTTTCACGACTTCCAGCGTCTGCGCGGCGGGCGTGCCGACAGGCGCGGAAATCGACGTGATGATGATCCCCTGATCCTCGTCCGGCAGATAAGACGACGGCAGCTTCATGAAGAGCAGCGCTACCACGCCCCCAATCAGCAGGTAGATCACCATATAACGCATCGGCTTGCCAATCACGCGCGCAACCGCCGAGTCGTAACGATCGGTTCCACGAGTCAGCACACGGTTGAACCAGCCAAGCACGCCGCGCTTCGTGTGGTGCTCGACGTCCGCGCGCCGCAGCATGGTCGCGCACAGCGCCGGTGTCAGCGTCAATGCGAGGAACACGGAGAGCAGCATCGCCGCGACGATCGTGATGGAGAACTGCCGGTAGATCGCGCCCGTGGACCCCGAGAAAAACGCCATTGGAATGAACACGGCAATCAGCACGGTCGTGATGCCGACCAGTGCGCTGGTGATCTGCTTCATCGCTTTGCGCGTGGCTTCGACGGGCGATAGTCCCTCTTCCGCGATCAGCCGCTCCACGTTTTCCACGACCACGATCGCGTCGTCCACCAGCAGCCCGATCGCAAGCACGAGCCCGAACATCGACAGCACGTTGATCGAAAAGCCCACTGCCGACATCACCGCAAACGTGCCGAGCAACGCAACGGGCACGACGATGGTCGGAATCAACGTCGCGCGCAGGTTTTGCAGGAACACGTACATCACGACGAAGACCAGCATTACCGCTTCGATCAGCGTCTTCACCACTTCTTCGATCGAAATGCGCACGAACGGCGTAGTGTCGTACGGATAGTCGACCACCACGTTGTGCGGCAATTGCCCGCTCATTTCGTTCAGCTTCGCGCGGACCGCTTTGGCTACGCTCATCGCGTTCGCACCGCTCGCCAGTTTGACCGCGAGCGAGGCTGCCGGCTTGCCGTTCAGTCGCGAGTCCGTGCTGTAGTCGTCGCCGCCGACTTCGACTCGCGCGACGTCTTTCAGCATGACCTTCGAGCCATCGCTATTCACGCGCAGCAGGATCGCGCCGAACTGCGCGGGCGTGGTGAGCAGGCTCGATGCCGAAATGGTCGCGTTGAGCGCCTGCGTCTTCGTGGACGGCGAGCCGCCGATCTGGCCGACCGAGAGTTGCACGTTCTGATTCGTGATCGCGGTGGTGACGTCGCCGGCAGTCAGACCGACGGCCTGCAGCTTCACCGGATCCAGCCAGATGCGCATGGCGTGCTGCGCGCCGAACAGGGTCACGTCGCCGACGCCGTCGATCTGCGTGAGCGGGTCTTCGATCTGCGTTGCGATGATATTGCCGAGATCGATGGAATTCATGCTGCCGTCAGAGGACGACAGCGACACGATCATCAGAAACGCATTGGCTGCCTTCGCGACCTGAACGCCCTGGTCCTGAACCGTCTGCGGCAGCGACGAACTGGCCTGTTCGACCTTGTTCTGCACCTGCACCTGGGCGATGTCGGCATTGGTGCCCTGCTGGAACGTGAGCGTGATGGTGGCCTGTCCGGCCGAACTGCTGGTGGACGACATGTAGAGCAGATGATCGATGCCGCTCAGTTTCTGCTCGATCACCTGCGTGACCGTTGTCGCCACGGTTTCAGCCGAAGCGCCCGGATACGTCGCCGTGATCTGCACGGAGACCGGCGCCACGCTCGGATACTGTTCGACCGGAAGTGTCCCGATGGAGGCGCCGCCGATCATCATGATGACGATGGCGATAACCCATGCGAGGATCGGTCGGTTGATAAAGAAACCTGCCATAAGTGTCTCGCTTTAGCTGTGTGCGGCCGACATGGTGTCCGCGGTGGCGGGCGCACCCGATATGGCTGGCGATTCGACCGGCTTCACAACACCGCCCGCGCGCGCTTTCTGCGATCCGGCGACGATCACGCGATCGCCCGCCTTGAGGCCGCGCGTGACGAGCCAGTCGGCGCCTGAAGCGGTGTCCGCCGTGACGGGCGTTTGCGTGACCTTGTTGTCGGCACCGACCGTCAGCACGCTCGCCGAGCCGTCGGATGCACGCGAAACCGCGAGTTGCGGCACCGTGATCGCCTGCTGGTTCACGCCCTCTTCAAGCCGTGCGCGCACGAACATGCCGGGCAGCAGCACGCCGTCCGGATTCGGGAACACGCAACGCAAAGTGACCGAGCCGGTGGTGGCGTCGACGGTGATATCGGAGAACAGCAGCTTGCCTGGCTGCGTGTACGTGCTGCCGTCTTCCATCACGAGATGAACGACTGCGCCGTCCGAGCCTGCCTGTTGCAACTGGCCACTGGCGAATTCTTTCTGCAGCCGCAACCAGTCGGCGGATGAGCGCGTGACGTCGAGATACATCTCGGTCGTCGCCTGGACCGTCGCGAGCGCGGTGGTCTGCTCCGCGGTGACGAGCGCGCCTTCAGTCACGCTCGATTTGCCGATCCGTCCCGCGATGGGCGCAACGACTTTGGTGTAGCCGAGGTTGATCGCGGCAGTCTTCAATGCGGCACGGTCGGCGACCACGTCGGCCTTCGCTTCCTCCAGGGAGGCGACGGCGTCGTCGTAGTCCTGCTTGCTCACGCCTTCGATCTTCGACAGTTCGGCGTAGCGGGTGGCTTTGGTCTGCGCGGCGCTCGCTGTCGCCTCGGCTTTGGCCAGCGTGCCGACGGCCTGGTCGTAAGTTGCCTGGTAGCTGGACGGGTCGATCTGGTACAGCACCGCGCCGGTTGCGACCAGCGAGCCTTCCGTGAAGAGGCGCTTTCGGACGATGCCTTCGACCTGCGGCCTGACTTCGGCGACGCGGATCGCCGACAGTCGCCCGGACAATTCAGTACTCGCCACCACGGCGTGCGGCGCGATCGTTTGGACGCCAACTTCGGGGATCAACTGTGGCGGGCCATGCGGCGCCTGCTCGCCGCAACCCGCCAGCCAAAACGTGGCGACAGCGACTGTGGCGGCAAGATAGGTGAATCTCGGTACACGCGAGGAAGATCCGGACGCGCTAGGATTATTCGGCATGCTGTGGGCATCCTTCGACTCAATTCGACAAAGGGCCGTCTGGCATGCGTTGTTCGCTAAAGCGGGGCGGGTGAAAACGTGTCGGTCGACCACGCGCCTGAATCTGCGCGCAAACCAACCCACTGAGCCCGGAGGAAACCGCGTAACGCCACCAGCGGCGAGAAGTGGCCCAGCATAGTGAGTGGCGTCTTACGGTGGCTTAGACGAGGATTACGAGTTGTAACGAGGCGCGTGGTGTTGCGATGAATCGGACGGTGTGACGTTGACCGGCACGGGCTGCTTCACGCAGGCGGACAAAACCGAAGGCAGGCGCCGTAATAAACTGTAAGTGCAGATAAGAACCCGAAACCGCTGCCACCGCAAGATTCGCTATATTGCGACATGCGATAGACGCGCTGCCACGCCGTCCGTCAATTGTCCTCATCGATCAGGGCCCAGCCATGTCAGACACGCCCATCCAGGTTTTACTGGTCGACGACGACGCCGACCTTCGTGACCTGCTCAGAACCTTCTTTCAACAACGCGGCATCGAAATGTCCGTGTTGCACGACGCGAACCATCTGGCACGCCGGCTGGAACGCGAACGGCCCTCGATCATCGTGCTCGATCTGATGATGCCGGGCGTCGACGGACTCAGCGCGCTCAGACAATTGCGTGCGCATGGCGACACGATTCCCGTGATCATGCTGACGGCGCGCGCGGACGGCGTGGATCGCATAATCGGTCTGGAACTCGGCGCCGACGACTACCTCGGCAAGCCATTCATGCCGCAGGAACTGCTTGCGCGTATTCATGCGGTGTTGCGCCGGCATGCGCAGCCATCGTCGGGGTCCACGGCTACGGCGCTCGAAAAACGTGAAGCACTGCGCTTCGGCCGCTTCCGGCTCGACTTCGCGAGGCGCACCCTGTTTCGCGATGACGAAGCGCTCAAGTTGACCGGTGGCGAATATGCGCTGCTCGAAGTGCTCGCCGCGCATCCAATGGAAACGCTGTCGCGCTCGAAGCTCGTCGATCTGCTGCATGGGCCGAACTCGGAAGTGACCGAACGCGGTATCGACGTACCGGTGTGGCGCCTGCGTCGTCTGCTTGAAGACGACCCGGCCAATCCGCGCCGGATCCAGACCATACGCGGCATCGGCTATATGTTCGTGCCCGACGCCAATGACGATGAAAAATCCCTTTAACACACTGTTTGGTCGGCTCGCGTTGATGACGGTGAGCCTGATCGTGCTGGTGCACATCACGGCAATCGTTCTCGTGGACCGTGACCGCGGCCAGATCGACGCGGGTCATGCACAACGCGCTTTAGTGCTCGCGGTTGAGGCGGAACGCGGCGGCCCGCTCGCCGCCTCCCAGGTCGCGGCAACGCTCGGTGTGTCCTATGTGAGCGCGCAAGACGCGATTCGGTATGGCTGTCCTGCGCCGTGTGAGAACACCTCGGGTCCGTTCGAACACGACTTGCGCGAGAAATTGCCAGCAGGCAGCCAGGTCGTATCTGACGGCGAGAACGGCACGGTCTGGGTCCACTACGCGGGCAATCCAGGCTGGCTCAAAATGCAAAACTCGACGCTGCCGGCGCGTCGCTTCCTGGGCGCATCGGCGACGATGCTGGTGTTGGCGGTGATCATCGCGCTGCTCGGCGCATGGCAATTGCAGCGGCCGTTGCACCGGCTGGCGCTCGCCGCGCGCGAGTTCCGCGTCGGCCATCGCGCGCCGGTCGTGGAGGCGAGCGGCCCGCGCGAGTTGAAGGAACTGATCGGCGACTTCAATCAGATGGTGCATGAACTTGCGCAGGCCGAGCAGGAGCGCGCGGTGATGCTAGCCGGCGTGGCGCACGATCTGCGTGCGCCGATCACACGCATGCAGGTGCGCGCGGATCTGCTGCCCGATGAAGCGAATCGCCGTGGTTTTTTGCGGGACTCGGAGTCGTTGTCACGCATCGTCACGCAGTTTCTCGACTTCGCACGTGAGACGGCGGATACCTCGCCAAGCACCAGCGTCGATGCCCACTGTCGCCGGCACTACGGCGACGGCCTCGCGGACGATGCGCTCGTGCGCCTCGATCTACAAGCTGGCGATGGTTTTGGGTTGCCGCTTGTCGATCTCGACCGGATTCTGACCAATCTGATCGAGAACGCGCTCACTTACGGCGAGCCGCCGGTGGAAATTTCGACGTCCCGCCGCGACGGCCAATATACGCTCGAGGTCCGCGATCACGGCGGCGGCATTCCGAGCGGTCAACTTGATCGTGCGCTGCAACCGTTCGTGCGACTCGATGAAGCGCGTAGCGGCGATGCGCACTGCGGGCTCGGGCTTGCGATCGTGCGGCGCCTCGTGCGATATAACGGCGGCGTTTTTCATGCCGATAACGCCGCCGCCGGCGGGTTCGTGGTGACGCTTACGTTTCCCGCCTAGTTTCTGGCCTGGTTTCCGGCTCAGCCCTGAGCAGCGTTGCCAGGAACGACGATCGCACCGTGCGGTCCGCCGCCACCAGGCCCACCCCCACCCCCGCCTCCACCGCCCCAACCTGGAGGCGGCCCCCACCAGCATCCGCTCAAGGTTGCGCTCAGTGCGGCCAGCGCCGCGATTGCCAACAGCTTCTTCATGCTTTCTCCATCGATAGATCTACGGTGACGCAAAGTCGTTGCTCGAGTGGCGACGACACGCGTTATCCGCAACTTATCAACGAGCGAAAGATCATGTTTTACGAGAGCGTTACAAGATGGCGAAGTTTGGCCGCTTCTGGTGCGCACAAGCTGCGGTGTGTATCGCCGTGCGGCGCAGGTAGCACGGCCTTTGCGACGTGACCCGACGCAAGCTGTCGCGCTCACCCTTTGTTTGTATATGGAAGAGGATGTAAGGAGATTGGCGGTATCGGTCTTGCTCTTGCACGTGTCAGGGTGAGGTTTGGAGTGCTCGCTGCATCACCGAAAGCGACCACGACGAGGACTCCCTGGAAATCCTCACCTTATTTAAGGTGCGCGCTCAGCGAGGCGATTGCTCACCTCCTGGAATCGCTCACCTTTGCAGATCATCTCCTGGAATTCCTCACCTTAGTGCGGCGTTGCCTGCTCCTAAGGTGCTGTTCGACTCATGGAATGACTCACCTCTGAAGGAGATGATGTCGTCTCCTGGAATTCCTCACCATTCTTCACTGCTCGATGAATTCCCGGGCGAGCTTGCGTGCCGCGTTCGCAAACATAAGGATGTCCACACCGGTCGCGACGAACGTGCATCCAAGCTCGAGATAGCGACGTGCGAGCACCGGGTCCGAGGTCAACGTGCCGGCCGCCTTGCCGGAAGCAATGATGGTGCGCATCGCGGCTTCGATCGCGTTCTGCACTTCCGGATCGCCGGGCTTGCCGCGATGGCCCATGGACGCGGCCAGATCCGCTGGCCCGATGAAGACGCCATCCACGCCGTCAACCGCGCAGATGGCTTCGAGATTGTCGAGCGCTGTGACCGTCTCCGCCTGCACGAGCAGGCAGATTTCACTGTCCGCGATATCCAGATAGTCGGTCCGCGAACTCCAGCGCGACGCACGTCCCACCGCACTGCCCACACCACGAATTCCATGGGGCGGATAGCGTACGGCAGCCACGCACGCGCGAGCCTGATCCGCGGTATCGATCATCGGAACGAGGAGGTTACGTGCGCCGATATCAAGCAGGCGCTTGAGCAGCGCCGGATCACCGTTCACGGGTCGCACGACGGCTTCGGCGGAATACGGCGCGACCGCCTGCAATTGCGCAAGAATGCTGCGCACGTCGTTCGGGGCGTGCTCGGCGTCGATCAACAGCCACTCGAAGCCGGCGGTCGCGCTGACTTCGGCCAGGTAGGCGTCGGCCATCGAAAGCCAGAAGCCGATCTGTCGTTGACCATTTGCAAGCGCCGCCTTGAATGGGTTAAGCGCTGACATCGACGTTGCGTTCATCACGATTTCTAGCCTCCACGGGGACTTGATTGAATTGAATGGGCTCCACCTTTCCGAGCAGGAACAGGTAGTTGAGGATCGCGATCACGATCAGCCCCGACGAGAACAGCAGCGCGGGAATGAACGAACCGGTTGCACCGACGATCGCGCCGGTGACGATCGGACCGACCACGCCGCCCATGTTGGAGACGGTGTTCTGGATGCCCGCCACCCGCGACACCATGTTCCCAGGCGCAACATCGCCCGGTAGCGCCCAGACCTGGGATGCGGCGACGGTCGTGCCCGACTTCGCCACGCAGAGCAATGCGACGGCCACGAGCGGAGAAGTGGCGAACGCCGCGAGTCCAATGCTCGACGCCATTACCAGGCCGACGACGAGAAACAGTTTTCGGGTCGCGGTGAGCGACAACTTTCCGGACGCATACACACGATCGGAGGCCCAGCCCGCGAATACCTCGACGATCATCGAAAGAACGAGCGGTAGCGAAGCCATGAAGCCCATCTCCATCAGGCTCATGCCGCGTTCCTTGACGAGATAGGTCGGCAGCCAGGTGATGAAGAAGTAGGAGTTGTAGTTGATCATGAAGAAGCCGATGCACATGGCCCAGATGTTCCGATGCGCGAACAGCCTGTGCCAGGGTACATCGGCGGCCGCGCCCACGCTGTCGCCGCGCGACACCGCTTCGCCATCGCGGATATGGGCAAGCTCGGCCGCATTCACGCGTTTGTGATCCGCTGGCGAATCCCTGAACACGAACACCCAGACGACGCACCAGATGAGACCCAGCACACCGGTGATCGCAAAGGTGACCTTCCAGTCGAACGTCGCCAGCAGCCAGGCGATCAGCGGCAGCGCCACCGCGCCGCCAAGCTTGGACCCGCTATCGAAGATGCCGGCCACCGTTGCGCGTTCCTTGCGCGGAAACCATCGCGAGGCGATGCCCGCGTTACTGGGGTAGGCGCCCGCTTCGCCGATGCCCAGCATGACGCGCAGGAGCACGAGGGACTTGAAGCCGGTGGCGAGTCCGGTGACGGCCGTCGCAAGCGACCACCAGAACACGGACGCACCCAGCACGATCTTCTGTCCGAAGCGATCGGCGAGCATGCCCGCAGGCAATTGCAGCAACGCGTATGACCAGAAGAAAGCCGACATCACGATGCCCATCTCCATCGCGCTGAGATGGAACTCCGCCTGAAGATGGGGCGCCGCGGCGGACAGCACCGTGCGGTCGATATAGTTAATGGCAATGGCCGACCACATCAGACCGGCCACCAGCCAGCGCACTTTGCTGCGTGGCGCCTGTTGCAAGGCTTGGTTCAATCTCTGTCTCCGCTTTTTTTGTAGGAATGAGGTGGCGTTTCAGCTCACGATGCCCATATGCCAGGGCACAAATTCGTGATCGCCCAGTCCGAGCAATTCACTACGGGTGCGCTCACCCGACGCGGCCCGCAGGATGTGCTCGAAGATATCTTTCCCCATCTCATCGACTGACCGCTCACCGTCGAGGACAAGTCCGCAATTGATGTCCATATCGTCGGAGAGCCGCTTGAACATCGGCGTGTTGCTCGCGAGCTTGAGCGTGGGCGCGGGCTTCGAGCCGAACATGGAACCGCGGCCGGTCGTGAAGCAGATCAGGTTTGCTCCACTTGCAATCTGCCCGGTCACCGCAACGGGATCGTAGCCTGGCGAATCCATAAAGACGAAGCCGGCCCGGTCAATAGGCTCGGCGTATTCGTAGACGGCTTGCAGCGGCGTCGTGCCGCCTTTCATTGCCGATCCGAGCGATTTTTCGAAGATGTTAGCGAGTCCACCCTTCTGATTACCCGGGCCGACGACACCGTTGAACTGGCCGTTGTGGCCGCGCGTGTAGCGCTCCCACCACGCAAGCCGGTCGAGCAATTTCTGGCCGACCTCCGGTGTCACCGCACGGCGCGTCAGCATGTATTCGACGCCGTGAATTTCGGGGGTTTCGGAAAGAATGGCCGTGCCGCCATGGCGCACCAGAATATCCATGGCCGCGCCCAGAGCCGGATTGGCCGTGATGCCCGAAAAGCCATCGGAGCCGCCACATTCCAGACCGATTTTGATGTGGCTCGCCGACACCGGGCGACGCTCGATATCGTTCGCTGACGGCAGCATTTTCTGTATGGCAGCGATCCCCGCTTCGATCGTTGCCCGGGTGCCACCTTCGTCCTGCATCACCAACGCGTGGACCGACGTACCGACATGAAGCCCTTGTGAATCGAGCAGGTCGCCCACCTGATTGCGTTCGCAGCCCAACCCGACGATCAACACCCCGGCAAGATTGGGATGACGCGCATAGCCGGCGAGCGTCCGGCGCAGGACATCGAAGTGCTCGCTGGGCGATGACATCCCGCAGCCACTTGTCTGCGCGAATGCGACCACGCCATCGACATTGGGATAAGGCGCAAGCCGCTCCGGCGTAAACCAGGCGGCGATATTCTTGATAACGGTCGACGAACAATTGACCGATGCCAGAATCCCGATGAAGTTGCGCGTCGCGACTCGCCCATCGGGCCGAACGATGCCGTTGAATGTGGCCTGTTCAGCTTCTGCCACGTACTCGACCGGACGCACATCGAGACAGAAACCCGGATCGCGCTCGAAATCGATCAGCTCGACGTTATGAGTGTGGACGTGATCGCCCGCCTCGATGTCGCGAGCCGCGAGGCCAATGACGGTGTCGTATTTACGGATCGGCGCACCACGTGGGATACGATAAGCGGCGACTTTGTGACCCGCGGTGACCTGCGCGCGGATGCGGATCGTCGCCTCGCCGATGCACAGTTGCTGTCCGATCGACAGCGATTCTCGCGCGATCAGTACATTGTCCGCGGCGTTAAGCCGGATCAGCGGCTCGCTCAACACCGTACCAGCCTGCGACATGCTGCTCTCCTGTCTCTCAAGTTCTGGGCGCACGCACTCGGGTCGCGCCAATCGCTTTTCTTCTAATCGATGTTACCGGTTCATGTAACCGGTAACATACGACGCATGGTAGTATGGTTTTGCCATAATCGCCAGCAACTTTTTTCGGGCCTGAGTGATCAACGTCGTGAGCAAACCGCCAACTACCCTGCTTGCCCCTGTCGAACGCAGCGCCTCCCGGCGCGCCCGCAAGAATTCCGGCCGCGTAACGCTGAGCGATCTCGCGGCGCTCGTCGGCGTGACGAAAGTGACCGTCTCACGCGCACTGAACACGCCTGAACTAGTTTCGGTCGATACGCTGGAGCGTGTCCAGGCGGCCGTCCGGCAAACCGGGTACACGCCTGACCTCATCGCCGGTTCGCTGGCGTCGACTCGCAGCCATCTCATCGTCGCGTTGATTCCGGCGATGGCCGGGAGCGTGTTTCAGGAAACCGTCGGCGCCCTGACGACCGAGCTTGCCGCGGCGGGCTACCAGTTGCTGATTGGGCAAAGCGGATACGACGAGTCGCGCGAAGACGCCCTGCTTGATGCGGTGATCGGCCGCCGACCGGCCGGCATCGTACTGACCGGCGTCATCCATTCCCAGAGTGCGAGGCAAAAGCTGCGCGCGTGCGGCATTCCTGTCGTCGAGACCTGGGACCTGACACGCGAGCCTATCGACATGCTGGTCGGCTTCTCTCATGAGAACGTCGGGAGGGCAACCGCGGACTTTCTGAAGACGCGTGGCGTGCGGCGGCCCGCTGTCGTCACGCCCAGCGACCGGCGCGCGCAGGCCCGCACCAAAGCTTTCCTCAAAGCGTTCGGAAATGGCAAAGCAATCTCCTCCATTCCTGTCATGACGGTCGAGTCACCTGCGAATCTGGGCGACGGGCGACGGGCGCTGAAGGGCTTGCTCGACACGCACGCCGATATCGACGCCGTTTTTTGCGGCGCGGATATTCTGGCGCTAGGCGTGTTGATGGAAGCTGAATACCGGGATATCTCAGTACCAGAGAAACTGCGTGTGATTGGCTACGGTGATCTGAATTTCGCGAAGGACACCACGCCACCGTTGTCGACCATGAGAATCGACGGCACGAGAATCGGAACGCTTGCGGCGACCATGCTAGTCGATCGGATTGAGAATCGCGCTGGCAGTGAGCCAATCGTCGATGTGGGGTTCAGTCTGATCGAGCGGGAAAGCACTTAGTGTCGTGGTGCTCTGTCAGCGGCAATGACTACGACTCCCTGGAAATCCTCACCTTATTTCAGGTGCGTACTCAACGCGGCGATTGCTCACCTCCTGGAATCGCTCACCTTTGGCGAGCGACCTCCTGGAACGCCTCACCTTGGCGTGGCTTTGCTTACTTCCACGGTGCAGTTCGTCTCATGAGACGACTCACCTCTCGCTGATATGGCGACACCTCCTGGAACCGCTCACCTCTCGCCGACGTGATGTCATGCTCCCTGGAACAGCTCACCTTTCGTCGAGGTGGTTGCGTCTCCTGGAATTCCTCACCTTTGGCTGCGCTGACGATATTTCCTGGCGATCCTCACCTTTGATTGCGATGACATCATCTCCTGGAATTCCTCACCATCCTGGAATCGCTCACCTTTGCAGACTAGAACTTCACCTTCACCTGAAACCCGATCGTGAACGGAAGATTGTCCGAGGGGATCGGCGGGATCACAATGAAGTTAGCCCCAACGCGCTTGTAGTCGACCATCACGATCGGCGCGACCACCGGCCCGATCGTGTGGTTACGGCCGAGACCCCAGTTGCCGTAGTTATAGCCCGAGATAATCCCGCCGATCGCCGCGATCCGCACAATGCCCCAGTGCGCGAACTCGGGCGCCCAGACACCGCCGCCATAATAAGAAGGGCGCCGCAGCGAATTGCGGAAGCCGCCGGCAGTCACCGCCCATTGATTGTTGAGCCAGCATTCAACGCCAAGGCCAGGATTGAACTGCTCGAAATGGGTATTGGGGTCGGGATTGATGTGATACGAGCCAAGCATGGCGTCGACCCATATGCCGCCCTCGCACCAGTTGCCCGCATGCGCAGCGGACGCTGCGGCGAGGCTCGCGACGAGCGCTACGGCCGCGTGTCGAATCTGCTTTTTTGTCTGACGAAAATGCATGTATTCTCCGCCACCGATCGAACGCCGGTGTCATCTGTGTTCTAGGTATTCTTGCTTGTCGTCCGTCGCGCACTGTACCTCAACCCGCACGGGCGATGTGGAGGACGCGCTCGGGCGCGCGGGCACGGCACGTGCCCCACGGCGCAGACGCAACGATAACGGAGAACCGATGGCAGAGCGGTGAACACCCGGCAGGTGTCCACCTTCGATCGTTGGGAGAGGTCTAGAGGCCGAGGTCGGACAGGCCCGGATGGTCGTCAGGACGGCGGCCGAGCGGCCAATGATAAAGACGGTCGGCCTCGCGAATCGGCAGGTCATTGATACTGGCATGCCGGCGCGCCATCAGCCCGTGCTCATCGAACTCCCAATTCTCATTACCGTAAGAACGGAACCAGTTGTTGGAGTCGTCGTGCCATTCGTAAGCGAAGCGCACAGCGATGCGGTTATCCGTAAATGCCCATAGTTCCTTGATCAGGCGGTAGTCGAGTTCCTTTGCCCATTTGCGGCGCAACAGGCCGACGATCTCCGCTCGGCCATGCGTGAACTCGGCACGGTTACGCCAGACGCTATCCGGTGTGTATGCGAGCGACACGCGTTCGGGGTCGCGGGTATTCCAGCCGTCTTCCGCGGCGCGTACTTTCTGGATCGCGGTTTCGCGTGTGAAGGGCGGAAGAGGCGGGCGGGTTTCGATCGAGTCAGCCATGGTGTGTGTTTCCTCAGTCAGGTTTCTGTGCGCCGGGATGGCGGTCGTTTGCTTCGGGCTTCACTTGGGGACTTGCTCGCGGACTTACCTGCGAGTGGGTTCGATTCGCTTGCGGACTCGGTATTGAGCAAGGCTTCGGCGGCGGCTCGCGCGTCGAGCGCGGCGTCGGCCTCGCCGCTCACCAGCGCCACGGCAATGGCGCCGTCGAGCAGGATCAGCCATTGGCGCGACAAGCGCGCGGCGCGGCGCGCGTCCATGCCCGATTCGGCCGCGTAGTCATCGCACTGGGTTCGCACGAACACGAGCAGGCGCTCCTTGTGTTCACGCGCGACGATGCGGATCGGATCCTCCGCGGAGGCGATTTCGCCGGCCGCGTTCAGAAACGCGCAACCGTGAAAGTCCTCCGACGCAAACCATTCGCGCAGCACATCGAACATGCCGAGCAGGTGTGCGCGTGCAGTCTTGCCGTGCTGCAACGTGCCCGCGATAAACCAGTTCATCCAGCGTTCGTCGCGCCGCTCCAGCGCGGCCGCGACAAGCGCGTCTTTCGATTCGAAGTGCGTGTAAAAGCTCTTACGCGCAGTACCGGATTGCTTGACGATCGCATCGACACCGGTGGCATGGATACCGCCGGCGTAGATCAACGCCTCCGCGGCATCGAGCAGCCTTTCACGCGCGCTGCCGGATGCAAGCAATTCAGTTGGGGTTTGAGTAGCCATGTGCGAAGGGTAGAACGATCATTCTCCTTCGTCAAGCTTTTGTGCGCTTCGGCGGATTGCTGCGCTTGCTGTTATCGTGATGCTGGTCGACCAACCGGACGAATTCCATGAGCTTCCCTGTTGTCCGCATCACCTTGGTACGCGCGTTGCTCAGCGCAGCGCTGCTGACTTCGATGGCCTGCACGCCTTTGCAAGTGCTTACCCATACGGTCAGCCAGAACGAAGCACGCGTGCCGCCTGGCCGCTACGATCTCGATCGGGACCATTGCAGCATCACCTTCGACATCGATCACTTCAAGTACTCGCGCTTTACGATGCGCTTCGATCGCAGGCAGGGGCAACTCGACTGGAACGAAGGCGGGATGGACAAGAGTAGCGTCGCGATCACGATCGACGCCGCGAGCATCGATACGAATGTGCCGCTACTCGACAAGATGGTGAAAAGCGACAGCATGCTCGACGTCGCGCGCTATCCTGAGCTGCGCTTCGTCAGCACGCACTTTGAGCGCACCGGCGATTCGCGCGGCACGTTGTCCGGCGATCTGACGATTCACGGCGTGACGCAACCTGTGACGCTCGATGTGACCTTCAACGGATTCGCGCCCGATCCGCTCACGAAAAAAGACACACTCGGCTTTTCCGCGGAAGGGCATTTCAGCCGCTCGAAGTTCGGTTTGTCGACGTGGTATCCGGCTGTCGGCGACGATATTCATGTGCGTATTCAGGCTGAGTTCGAAAAAACGCCCGCAGGCGCGTGAGCGCGGTGCGGGCGTTTTGTTTCAGCAGTTGCGCTTGAATGCAGCGCTTTTTCAAATCATGCAGCGGTCCAGTCGAGAATGACCTTGCCGCTCTCGCCCGAGAGCATCGTGGCGAACGCCTCCTGATAATCGTCGACCTTGAAGTGGTGCGTGAGGATCGGCGACAGATCCAAACCACTCTGCAGCATCGCGACCATCTTGTACCAGGTCTCGAACATCTCGCGGCCATAAATGCCCTTGATTTCGAGGCCTTTGAAGATCACCTGGGTCCAGTCGATAGCGGTCTGCGCAGGCGGAATGCCGAGCAGCGCAATCTTGCCGCCGTGGTTCATCGCTTCGAGCATGCTGGTGAAAGCGCTCGGCACGCCTGACATTTCCAGCCCGACGTCGAAACCTTCGGCCATGTGCAGATCCGCCATCACGTCGCGCAACGATTCACGCGAGACGTTCACGGCACGCGTTGCGCCCATCTTGCGTGCGAGTTCGAGGCGATAGTCGTTGACGTCGGTGATCACCACATTGCGTGCGCCAACGTGTTTCGCAATCGCTACTGCCATGATGCCGATCGGCCCGGCGCCGGTGATCAGCACGTCTTCGCCGACCAGGTTGAACGACAGCGCCGTATGCGTAGCGTTGCCGAACGGATCGAAAATCGCGGCGAGATCGTCGGAGATTTCAGGCGGAATCTTGAACGCGTTGAAGGCCGGAATCACGAGGTATTCAGCGAATGCGCCTTCACGATTCACGCCGACGCCCACCGTATTGCGGCACAGATGCCGGCGTCCTGCACGACAGTTGCGACAGAAGCCGCAGGTGATATGCCCTTCGCCCGACACGCGATCGCCGATCGCAAAGCCGCGCACTTCCTGACCCATCTCGACGATTTCGCCGACGTATTCGTGGCCGACATGCATCGGTACGGGAATCGTCTTTTGCGCCCAGTCGTCCCATTTCCAGATGTGGATATCGGTGCCGCAGATCGCGGTGCGCGTGATGCGGATCATCACGTCGTTGTGACCGACTTCGGGTTTCTTCACATCCGTTAGCGTGAGGCCCGGTGCGCGTTCGAGTTTTGCCAATGCTTTCATGTGCGCCTCCGCTTCAGATGACACCGAGTTGACGGCCGACGCGCGCAAATGCGTCGACAGCTCGATCGATTTGTTCCGGCGTGTGCGCGGCGCTCATTTGCGTGCGAATTCGCGCGCGGCCTTTGGGCACCACCGGGAAAGAGAAGCCGATCACGTACACGCCTTCCTTCAACAATGCGTCCGCCATATTCGATGCAAGTTGCGCGTCGCCGAGCATGACCGGAATGATCGGGTGTTCGCCTGGTACGAGTGTGAAGCCGAGCGCGCTCATCGCGCGGCGGAAATGCGCGCCGTTTTCGCGGACGCGCGCACGCAGTTGTGCGCCTTCGTCACTGGCGAGCAACTCAAGTACTTTCAGCGAGGCGGCGGCGATGCTCGGCGTCAGCGTGTTCGAGAACAGATAGGGACGTGAGCGTTGACGCAGCAGATCGATGACTTCCTGGCGCGCTGCGACGTAGCCGCCCGATGCGCCGCCCAATGCCTTACCAAGTGTGCCGGTAATAATGTCGACGCGCGACAGCACACCGCAATGTTCCGGCGTGCCGCGCCCATGTTCGCCGACGAAACCAACCGCGTGCGAATCGTCGACCATCACGAGTGCGCCGTAGCGGTCGGCGAGATCGCAAATGCCTGCGAGGTCGGCGATGATGCCGTCCATCGAGAAGACGCCGTCGGTAGCGATCAGCTTGAAGCGTGCGCCGGCGGCATCCGCTTCTTTCAGCCTGGCTTCGAGATCCACGAGGTCATTGTTCTTGTAGCGAAAGCGCTTCGCCTTCGACAGCCGCACACCGTCGATGATGCTCGCGTGGTTGAGTTCATCACTGATGATGGCGTCGTTGTCGTCGAGCAGGGTTTCGAACAGACCGCCGTTCGCATCAAAACAGCTGGAGTAGAGGATACAGTCGTCGGTTTGCAGAAATGCGGCCAACGCCTTTTCGAGGTCTTTGTGCACGGTCTGCGTACCGCAAATGAAGCGCACCGACGCCATGCCGAAGCCGTCGTTATCGAGGCCAAGCTTCGCGGCCTCGATCAGCCGTTCGTCGTTGGCCAGACCAAGATAGTTGTTCGCGCAGAAATTCAGCACTTCCGTGCCGTTCGCAAGGCGCACGTCAGCCGACTGGGGGCTGGCGATCACGCGCTCGTTCTTGTAAAAACCGTCAGCGCGGATCTGCTCGAGTGTGCCGCGCAGATGGGCGAGGTAAAGGTCACGCATGAACCAGACTCCTGAAAGGGTGGTGCGCCCACGCGCGACATGTCCGGCACTTGCGGCATGTTCGACGTCGAGGCGGGCTGTTATAGTCGGCTGTCAGTTTTATCGGATATTTTCGTTTTTCCGAACTAAAATCCGGTATGTCGAACAACTCTAAACGATAGGTCAGTAAATGGCAAGTTCGGGAATCCGCCGCGCAGCAGCCAGCGCGGCACCCATTTCAGGCGCGAGTCCGGTCCCGGCGATCGCTGCGCCGCCTCGCGTCGGCGAGCAGATTCAGCGTCTGCGCGCCGAACGGCGCATGACGCTCGACGACCTGTCGCGCGCGGCGGGCGTGTCGAAATCGATGCTCTCGGAAATCGAACGCGACAAGGCCAATCCGACGATCGCGGTCGCGTGGCGTCTGACGAACGCCCTCGGCGTCAGCCTCGATTCACTGTTCGCGCCGCAGAAGGCGCCGGAGGCGATTGCCGTCTCCGGTCCGCACGACATCCCGACTTTGAGCGGGCACGAGGCCAAGTATCAGTTGCGAGTCTGGGGTCCGATCGAATTGGCCGGCAAGTTCGAGTGGTACGAGTTGACGTTGCAGCCGGGTGGGGCGCTGGTGTCGAACGCGCACGAACCCGGCACGCGTGAGCATTTGACGGTGCTGCAAGGATCGATAGAGATCGAGGCGGCGGGCGCAACAAAGCGGCTCAAGGCCGCGGACACCGCGCGCTATGTCGCCGACGAGCCGCACGCAATCCGCAACGCCGGAAAGGGCGAGGCGAAAGCATTGCTAGTGGTGATTCACGGCTGAGGGGTAGGCGCACCGTTGCAGGTTGATGTCTGAATTGGACTGAATTGTCCGCTCGGCCGAGGTTGCGCGAGACACTGTATATTTGTACAGTACAGGGTGTCGACTGGAGCCGATAATGAACGACCTGACCACCGAACAAGCCGAGCATGCTCTGGCCGCGCTGCGCTATCAAACCGCGGCGCGCGATCTTGAACACATCGTGCGCAACATCGCCGCGCGCTACATCGTCCAGCAGGTGCCGCTCTCGTGGCGCCTGCTTCATGCAATCGAAGCCGAAGCGTTGGCGGACCTCGGGTTTGCCAGCCGGCACGACGCGATCATGCTCGGGCTGTTCCAACGGCCGTCCGAGTTGCCCTATCCGGAAACGGACGAGGCGGTGGACTTCGGTACATCCACGGCATTGCCTGCAGTGTTTGCGTTCGCGGTCTCGGCCTATGAAGAGGCGGCACGCCGAGCCGCACAACCGGCTTCTAAAGACGCGCCGCTAAAGCACGCACGGGCATGGGGCGACTGACCAAGCGCTGTACTTTCATCGGTTGCCACCTACAATATGCGCAACTAACGGAAGAATAGCCTATGTCGCCTCCTAATCTGTCCGACCCGGTTCCACGCCCTGCACCGTCAACCGATCTCTTCGATCAGGAACGGGAAGACTGGCGCCGCGATCCGCAAATCGCGTTCGACGCGTGGCTTGCCAAGCAACATTTCAGACGCTCTTCTGCTGAAGTCTATCAAGCACAGTGGGGGCTTTTCCTCGACTGGCTTGCTGTTCGCCAAAAGAGTCTGGTCACGGTCGATACGCAAACCATCGCCGAATTCGCGGGCGGCCTTGAGATCCGAAAACCGCAACGTGTCCGGTATTTGCGGCTCATTGAACGGGTGCTGGATCACGTGCGCGAAATCGAATCCGCGTCGACCAATCCTGCACGCTTCATTGCTCAGGATGGCGAAGCAGCATGGCGGAATGCACGCGATAACGAGCCGACCGGGTTTCTCAATCATGCAGAACGCGCAGCGCTCATTGCGCATCTGTTTTCGCCGTTGCCGGTTTTGTCCATTGCGCAGCGCTGGAGAGAGCGGCGTGACCGCGCGTTGATCGCTGTGTTTCTCGGCGGCGGTATCAAGACCGGGGAAGCGGCAGCACTTACGGTTAGTTGCGTGAACGTCGGATCGCCGTGGGTCACAATCGAGTCCTCGAATCCGATGCTGACGCGCCGTACCCGGCTCGCACCCTTCGCGGCGGCCGTTCTCGACGCTTGGCTTGCGGAACGGCGCCTTTCCGAACTGGCCGGCAATCTGGTCTTTCCCGCTTCGCCTTCAGGACGCCCAATGCACAAGGCGACCATGCTGCGCGGCGTCGATGCGTTGATCGACGCCGCAGGCATCGCCGCGTCCCGAGCCTCACGCGCCAGTCCGCAAACTTTGCGCAACACCTTCGCGGCAGATCTATTCGAGAGTGGAGTTGAGGCGGAACAGGTCGGGCAATGGCTGGGATTTGTCCAGGCCGTGTCTGCCAACCGTTTGTACCGGGCATGGCAAAGGTGGATGGATCAGCAGGATTCGCCAACAGTGGATAAACCGGATCCAGCTGCTCCGCCATTGCCCGCGCCTAGGCGTGACGGGCGTTTGACGAGGAAAGGGTGAGTGAACGGGTCCTGAAAATACTCACCCATCAGGTCCCGAATTTCCTCACCTTTGGCGATTTATCCGTTATGACGCGTGCGCCGAGGGTCACGCCGACGCTGCAATCGAGCCACTCGACAAAAACCGGCTAACCGCCTCCAGCCTTGATTCGCCGGGTCCTGATGAGTGATCGCATTCCGGACACTGCAGCTCGAAGCGGTGATCCACTTGCGACAACTCGGGCTCACCTTCCTCACATTTTGGGCAACGCAGCGGCAACGTGACATGGCCGTCCGCCGCAGTACCGATCGCTGATAGCTCGTCGGTCGTGAGCCTGCCGGCTTCGACTAGCGAACACAACAGGTTCGCGACGGCGGGATCGATGTCCTGCTGGCCGCGCAGCGCCGCGACTTCTTTCGTCAAAACATCCACTTCATCCGACTGCTCGCGCAGTTGCGCGTCGAGCCGATCGCCGCGCGCCTTGGCTGCAGCGAGCTGCTGAATAAACTCGAATTCCTTGCGGCTGGCGTCACGCACCCCCGATTGGTAGGTGGCCGCCATGCTGCGCAAGGAATCGAGTTCGACCAGCATTGGCTTCACACGGCGCTCGGCTTCGGCGACGGCGTCCTTGATCTGTTGCGCATAGTGCTCGGTGCTTTGGCGCAATTCGACATGCAGCGCATCGATCCGGTCGCGGAGCGCCGCGTTCGTCGCCTGTTCGGTATCGAGGCGTTGGCGCAGCGTTTCGTTTTCGCCATCAAGTCGACGGACCGTGGCCTGCAAGCCTTCCTGGTGAGCGGTCCCATGTGTGGTGGCGCTGGATAGCTCAGTCTCGAGTGCGCGAACACGTTCCCACGCGGCTTCAGCTCTGAGTTCGCTGCGCTTGATCGCTTCTTCCGAAACGTCGCAGCGAATTTCCGCTTCCCGTGCGCGTTGGTCGGCGAGGGTGACTTGGGCGCGAATTTCCTCGCGTTCGTTGTCGAGGGTAGAGCGGGCGTGCACGACGGCTTCTTCGAAAAGGGCGCCTAATAATTCTCCGGCGCGATCTTCCAATGCTTTCGGGATAGCGCCGGCGCCAACTTTGACGCGCGACACCGTTCGGATCCGTTCCCAGAAGTGGTCGATGTCCTTTGGGATGTCACTTGCGCTGCCTGTTTGTGTCAGGTCGCGGACGGCCGCCATGGACGGGCGAATGCCCAAATCGAAGAAAAGTCGTTTGCAAGCATGCAGCGATAGTTCTTGCCGCCGTGCTCCGCTAGCCCTCAAAGATTCAAGCTCGTCACGGATGGCTTGCCGTTCCTGGTCCAGATTCATGTATACCTCGATGTCGCTCGAATTGGATGAATCATAACAATTTACGTATTGTTTGCTACGTATTTGTTGGGGACGAGTGTTATTTAGCCAATTGGCGTGTTTTGACGTTGCTGGTAGCTCACAAGATCGGAGCGAGCTTGGTTTTTCCGTGAAACAAAACGAAGACTAGCTAATAAGTTGTTGTAAATAAAGAAGTTTCAGTAGTTTCTTTTTGATCGCTCACTGTTTCACGCGGGCGTCATGGGAGCGGTTGGGGTGAAGCAGTCTTGTCCGAAGGACGCGCGGGGAAAGTCTAGAGAGTAATAAAAGTAAACACCTTTGAACCCATGTTAAAAACGTTAACGCCATGGCAAACCCTTACCAGGTGGGCGTTCCAGCCCGGCAAGGTGAAGCTTTACGGGAGAGGTGGTGAGGTCTTGCGGGAGTGTTGAGTGATGAGGTTCGGGGGCCTCGGTGAGCAGGTCCGGGACAGAACGTGAGCGGGTTCAGGAGCTGCCCCAAAAGTGTGGTTTCGCTAAAGGTGAGATTTTGCGGGACCTGAGCGACCGGGATCGCCCGGCAGCACTCAAAAGTAGGTGCGGATCTCGATGGGCCTTAAGGTGAGCGCTTTCGGGACCACCGCGGCCGCCAATTTTCGGCCTTATTTTGGCCTCGTTAACCCCATTGGTGAGTCAAGACAGGAGAAAACGCGAACCGAAGGTGAGACTTTCCGGGGCCGAGGGGTCATTTTTGCCTCAATTTTGTGCATTTGGACGCTTAAGGTGAGGGTTTGCGGGAGCTGAAGCTGATTTCGGTCGAAATTCGGTTCGGTGCGCCGATGAGGTCGTCGATCACCCTTTGCGGAAAGGTGAGCGAATTCGGGAGACCTGGATCGAGGCGATGGCCGACTCGCCAAAAAGGCTGTTTTGGGCCTGAGGTGAGATTTTTCGGGAGCCTTTTGGGACGTTTGTCTTCGCTAAGGTGAGGAAATACAGGACCGAAATCGCCGCAACGGGCCGGAAAAGCCCTACTGACGCTGTCAGAGTCATTCTGATTTTGTGGCTGCGAAAATCTTAAGGTGAGGTTTTTCGGGGCCCTTTGGGCTGCGACCGGAAACGTCGAATTTCACTGAAAAGCTGTTAAAGGTGAGGATATACGGGAGCGCGTGCCCATGGCTCGGTGAATAACGATCTGATAAGTCAATGAAATCATTGGATAATTTTTGTGCGCTGCGCAAAGGTGAGGTTTTTCGGGGGGTCTTTTTCATACGCTGCGTAGGCCTGATTCGGACTCACAGGTGAGGCTTTTCGGGACTATTTATCGGTGTTTTTTCAACGCCCCAGGTCTGGAGGCCGCGTCGTTCCAAGCGCTCAGCTAGCGTTAAGGTGAGCTTTTTCGGGGGAGATTCTCGCGACTCGGATCTCACTGCCGCGTGAATCAGATGTCTTGCCGCCAGGTTCGCGGGCCATTTGCTCAATCGAATATGCGGCGATTGCCGTGTGCATCTGTGCATCGATGGCCACATGGCCGCAATCGACGCATATGCGTGCCGGCGGGCTTCGGCGTGGTGCCCTGCTTAGGGAGGGAGGCACGGCACGCTTGTCGGGTTTCTCCCCTCCCCTATCCGCTGAAATCGGCAAAAGTGCATCCAAGCCACCGATCGAGTACGAGTGCGCCTCGCTCGCTACGTGCGTGCAGCCAAAATTCACGAAAATTTTTTGAGGTGAGAAGATTCGGGATCGAATAGCTCCGGTTCGCGGCAGGTCAGAAATGGGTCAATTTTCTGGAGGCCGCGACCTGTAAGGATGCCCTGAACCTGGCCCGAAACGGGTGAGGTGAGGGTTTTCGGGAGTTGCTCGAGGTGAGTTGTGCCTCGTAAACTCACTTCACCGGGAACGGTGAGACCCGTGCTATAGACGCGTATCACCACAGCCGGTATGCTCTCGCCAAATCCCTCCTCGACCAGACGCATGGCCACGAAGCGCGCGAAGAAGACAGATGTAGTCAGCCCGAGCTCGGCCGAATTACGCAAGGCCGTTGAGGCGATCGCCATCCAGCCCAAGAGCGGCAAGATCACGCTCCTCACCCGCAAGCTGTTCAACGTTCTCCTTGCCGTCGCTCAGCAAGCCGATGAGTCCGGCGATACGTATCGGGCCTTGCTGTCCGACATCGTCGCCAATTCCGCATTCGATTCGAACGACACGGCGCTCGTGAAAGAGCACCTGCGGCGCATGGTGTCGGTGCAGGTCGAATGGAGCACCGGCACGTCCAGCCAGAAGCCGGGTCGGAAATGGGGTATTTCCACGCTGATTGCCGACGCGGAAATTCTCGAAGATCCCACCACTCGCCGTGTGTGGGTGGAGTTCTCATTTGCGCCGAAGATCAAAAAGAAGCTGCTCGATCCTGTTCAGTATGCGCGGTTGAGTCTGCAGTTCCAGAGCCAGTTGCGCAGTAGCGCGGGGCTCGCACTTTACGAGATTTGCGTTCGCTACCTGACCAACCCGAGCCATCTGACGATGCGCGAAACATGGGAATGGTGGCGCCCTATTCTCTCGGGCACGCCAGACACCGAAGCGGGTGATGAGGCGAAGCGCGAGTACAAGTACTTCAAGCGCGATTACCTGCGCCCGGCCATCGCCGAAGTAAATGCGGTCACCAACATCTTTGTCGAGTTGATCGAGCACCGGGAAGGACGGCGGGTTGCCGAGATCCAGTTCCGCGTGACCGAGCGCAAACAGCCTATGCTTGCACTCGACGAACACCCGAATGTATTCGACAGCACCTTGGTTGACCGGATGGTGAAGATCGGCATTCCGCTGAAAGAAGCGCAAACACTGTACGCCGATAGCGAAGAAAACCGGATTCGCGCGGCGCTGCAGATGACCGAGCAACGCATGCGCAGCACGTCCTTGCCCGCTGTGCGTAGCGCGCCGGCTCTGTTCAAGGATGCGTTGAAGAAGGGTTATGCGCCGCCGGTCGAGGCGCTGGCGTCCGGTAGCGGCGGTAAAGCCGCGGTGGCTGCGCCGGCGGACGACCTGAAAGCGCGGCTGCTCGGCGAGTACTCGGCGGTTCGTCGCAAGGAAGCGCGCGAGCTTTACGACGAGCAAGGTGAGTCGGAGCGGGAGATCGCACGGAAGTCGTTTGAGGACGACGTGTTGCCGGATCTCGGCACACATATGCGGGACGACTGGCGTCGTCGTGGGCTGGATTCGAAGATCGTCGAAACGGCGTTCTTCGATTGGCTGGCTCGCAAAACCTGGGGCGAACCCACCGATGGCGACCTGCTCGCCTTCACGCTGAGCCAATCGCGCGCGGCGTAATCGTCAAGATCGCATCAAGAAAAACGGCGGCCACTTTCGTGTGCCGCCGTTTCTTTTCCTGCTGATGCTCTCCCTTCGTTACTTCAGCATCTTTTCAATCTGACGAAGGATGTCGTCACGCTTTTCACGGGTGAGGCCCTTCAGGCGCAGTTCGATTCGATCGTCTCCATACGATTTCAGATCGCCGACCGAGACGCCGCCGAGCTTGATTTCCAGACGCTGCGCATAGCGCTGCCGACCCGCCGGCTTGGTGCTTTCCTGCGCACTTGCTCTGCCCTTGACGATGTCCGCAACCTGTCGCGTGCTCAGGTCGTCCGAGAGGATTTTGTTGATCAGGCGCAGCGTAGCGTCGGCGCCGCGGGCGGTGTGATAGCGGCCCACCTGATACGCCATGTTCGAACCAAAGCGGTCAGGCCTTGCGACCATCTCATGCATCACCGCCTCGGGTAGCTTCGCAATCGACAGGGCGACTGCGATGGTTGACTCGTCCAGTCCGAGATGTTCGGCGAGCTCCTTCTGGCTCTGGAAATGCCGATCGTCGAGAAAGCGTTTCCAGACGACGGCGTTGTCGAACACGGTCTGCGAATCGCGCTGGACGTTGAGGTCGTAGCCGAGCTTATAGCTCTGGATGCCGATCGGTAGGTCGATGACGATTGCCTTCACCGATTCCTTGTTCGCTTCTTTAAGCGCCCGCACGCGCCGGCCGCCATCGCTTACGTAGTAGGTGCCGGGATTGTCGTAATCGGGAATGACGTGAATCGCCTGCTGCTGGCCCTGCTTCGCCAGATTGACAGCAAGCTCGGCAATCGACGCCTTCAGATAGAAATGGCGCGGATTGAACGGGCTCGGTTTGATCGTCTTGAGCGCGAGCTCGATGACCTGGCCCGGCCGGTAGGCGTGTTCGATCCGCCAGGCACGGTAGGCCGCCGACTCATTGGCGATATCCGCCGCTTCGAGTTCGGTGACGTCCTGGGAAAGGACAGGCTGGATGACGCGGTTCGGTACATCGCCAGTTGGGGCGCCATTCTTGACCAAACCGTCGATCGCGTTCAGGCGGTCGAGAGCGGTTCGCTTTTCGCTGCTAGTCGTATCAGGACGTGCTTGAAAGCCTTTGGCGAATTGGGAGGGTTTCATTCAGGGTCCTTTATGCGCATAAATTCAGGGGAGCAGGGCTGCGATCTCGTTGGCGCACGCCCGTACTTCGATGGCGGCGAGCTTGGCGCCGCGATCGTTCATCTGAAGCACTGTCTGCCCTAAGGCCATTGCCTGCTTGTAGGCCTCCCGCGTCGGGATCTGGGTCTTGAGCAGTGGAAAACCGAGCTCTTCCAACGCACGCTTCAGTTCGCGCGTCAGCATCCGTTTCTCTTCGGTCTTATTCAGCAGAAAGACGGCGCGCAGATCCTCGTTCATGACCTGGGCCTGCTGCACGAGTTTCACCAGCCCGACGCTCGACCAATAGTCGGCGGGCGACGACGACGTTGGCATGATCGCGACGCTCGCCGCGAGCAACACGACGCCGGACACTTTCTCGGTGATGGAGGGTGGGCAGTCGACGACGATGATGTCGTAGTCAGCCACGAACTTCTTGATCTCGCGATGGATCTGGCTGCCGGCTTCGGAGAGGTTGACGACTGGGAAGGGAATGCCGGTTTCGCCGTCTGATGATGCGCTGGCCCAATGGACCAGGGTGTTTTGACCATCTGCGTCTACGACGAGGACGCGTTTGCCTTTTTCATGGAACGCAGCCCCGAGGTGCATCGCGATTGTGCTCTTCCCGACCCCACCCTTCTGCTGAGTTACCGCGATGATTTCTGCTGCCAATCTTCACCTCCTCTTTTTAGACGCAAAAGGATTTTACCTGGATGAATTCGCATTTCAATCGTTTTTGTGTAAACGCGAGAAGAATTAGCCGAACGGGATAGGTTTATGCGCATAAAGGTTGTGGCATGGCTGAGCTAAAGCGCAGCGGGTGTGAAGCGGATCAACGGCGATAGGTTTGCGGCACCGGGAAGGTGTCAGACGCTGTGAGGTATCGAAGGGGGAGTTCGCTACTGGATCTGGTGCGATGCGAAGCTGCGCCCACGGGTATGGGTCGTGGTGCATCGGCAGTCTGGGATTCGACGCCGTGCCGCTTACCTAGGGTGGCGTTGCTGCGTCGCATCGCTTTTACAGGCCCCAACTGTTGGCGGCGTCGAGGCATATCCGGGCCACACTCGTGCCCCGCGAGCCGTCACGCATAGACACCTTTATGCGCATAAACTTTTCGGGCGTGACTCAAGCATGGAGCCGCCGTTGCTGGGGGGTGTAGGGATCGATGCATGATCCTGCGGCACGGCACGGAGGTGGGACTGGCTGCTGCACGAAGCCTCGTGTCCATGCATACAAAGGGGGAGGCTCAACCAACATGGGTTGACGCTTTCAGTAGAGCGGCCCAAGCCACCCGGCGATAGCTCGACAACTTCCGGCAGGCGCTTTATGCGCATAAACCGAACGACATCATCACCAACAGACAACGTCACGTTCCTGCCTCAACAAACCCGATCGCCCCACCCAACTCCCGCACCCGCTAAAATCCCCCACCAAAAAACACCCCGCACCCAACACAAGCACCATTCACCCAACTATGATCACCATCTACCACAACCCCCGTTGTTCAAAATCGCGAGCTACCTGCGACCTGATCGCCACCACCTACAACAGCGCCAACGAACCAACGGAAATCATCGAATACCTGAAGCAACCACTCACGGCCGCGCAGTTGAAGCAACTCAACGCGCAGTTAGGCTGCACAGTCCGCGAGATGATCCGCGACACCGAAGCCGAATACAAAACACTCGGCCTCTCCGACACCACACTGAGCGACGCTCAGTTATACGAAGCATTGGAAACGCACCCGATCCTTCTGCAACGACCGATCGTCGTGCGGAACGGGCGAGCCGTGATTGGCCGGCCGCCGGAAAATGTCGAAGCGCTATTCGCCTAGGCGTCGAAGCATCGCGATCTACGTGACCCGAGCCGAAGCGACCTAAGCTTTGGCAGGCAACGCAGCGTCCTTCGTCACGATCTTTGTCGGGATAATGCGCAGCTCGGTGAATGTATCGGCAATACGTTGCTGTTCTGCAAGCACGTTCGCGTCGATGGGTTTGTAGATGTGCGCGTAGTGCCGTAAACCCGCTTCGATCACGCCGGCGTCGAGGCCCTGAATCGGCGCAAGCTGTGCGGCGGCTTCGCTGTAGTGCCCGCGCACCCACTCGCCCTCTTTACTCACCGCATCCATCACGATCGCGAGCACGTCACCGTTTTTCTCCGCAAACGGCCGCGCGCTCAGGAAGAACTGATGGTGACTGACGATCCCTTCGGCGTCGGCGAGCAAGCGGGCATTCGACTGGCGTTTGGCCGCCTCGAGGAACGGGTCCCAGATCGCCCATGCGTCGATCGCACCACGTTCGAAGGCCGCACGCGCATCGGCGGGCGCCAGAAAAACGGGCTGGATGTCGCTGTACTTCACGCCGTTCTTCTGCAATGCGGCGACCAGAAACCAGTGAACGTCCGAACCTTTATTGAAAGCGATCTTTTTGCCCTTCAGATCGGCGACCGTTTTGATCGGCGCGTCCTGATGGACGAGGATCCCTTCGGCATGCGGCGTCGGAATTTCATACGCGGTATAGACAAAGTTCGCGCCCGCTGCCTGCGCGAACACCGGCGGCGCCTCGCCGACATAACCGAAGTCGATCGCGCCGACATTCAATCCTTCGAGCAGCTGCGGGCCGGCGGGAAACTCAGTCCATTTGACCGTGAAGCCAAGCGGTGCGACCTGCTTTTCGAGCGTGCCGTGCGCCTTCAGCAATACGAGCGTGTTGGCCGCTTTCTGATAACCGATGCGAAATTCCTTCGCATGCGCATCCGCGGCGAAGACTGACGTGGAGACAACGGGTAAGGCCGCGGCGGCCAGCGAGGCGCCCACGCCGGCGATAAACGCGCGGCGCGTGAGCAACGGATGACGGGACATAAAAGTGCTCGTTAAAAAGACGGACGCGAAACGGACCGATTAGCGTTGACGATAATTCGTCTGCAAGCCTGGACGAACCGATAAATTCGCATAAGCAAATCACGCCGGAGGGGGCGGGACACCCCAGCGGTCCCGCTCTGCCTGTCTGACTGCGTCAAGTCACCTTGCCCCGCTACAATCCGTCATCCGCGCGCAGTCGCGGCTGCGTCAATCGGAAAAGGGACATCGTGCATCTGACGACAACACTCGCGCCGTGGTCATCCCACGACACTCAACTGATTTTGTCGTGCGTGCTCGGGCTCGCACTGATCATCGTATTCATCAGCGTGCTGAAGCTCGCACCGTTTCTGTCGATTCTGGTCGGCACGTTCGCGGCGGGTTTTTCGGCTGGTCTGCCGCTGGAAGCAGTAGCCAGCGCATTCAGCAAAGGCGCGGGTGCGTTGCTCGGCGACGTCGGCATCATCATCGCGCTCGGGGCGATGCTCGGCGCGCTTATGGCCGAATCGGGCGCCGCTGACCGGCTCGTCTCAACCATCCTCAAACATTCCACGCCACGCACGCTGCCGTGGATGATGGCGCTGGTGGCGATCATCGTCGGCCTGCCGCTCTTCTTTGAAGTCGGCCTGGTGATGATGGTGCCGATCATCTTCGTGATGGCGCGCCGTTCGCAGCAGCCGATCCTGCGGATTGCGATTCCCGCGCTCGCCGGCATGACCACGTTGCACGCCCTGTTGCCACCGCACCCAGGTCCACTGATCGCCGTGAGCGCACTGCATGCCGATCTCGGTCTGACGCTCGGTCTCGGCCTGATCGTTGCCATTCCGGCGGTCATTCTGGCGGGACCGGTCTACGGCATCTGGTTGTCGAAGCGGATGCACGTGGTCGAGCCGGAAGAAATGGGCAAGCTGTTCACCGCAGAACAAAGCACCGGCGAGCCGCCGAGTTTCGCGATCTCGCTCATCACGATCCTGTTGCCGGTCGTGTTGATGCTCGGCCGCACGGTTGCCAAACTTCTGCTGCAACCCGAAACCTTCCTGTTCGACGCGCTCAATTTCCTGGGTGAGCCGTTGGTCGCGCTCGGCCTCACCGTGCTATTCGCGGTAGTGGCGCTGGGCTGGTCGCGCGGCATGGCACGCGACCGGGTCGGCGGCATTCTGCGCAAGAGCTTGCCGCCGATCGCGGCGCTGCTGCTGACCATCGGTGCCGGCGGTGGCCTCAAGCAGGCGCTGGTGGTGGCCGGCATCAGCACGACGATCGGCAAGATCGCGGTCGGCGCGCACATGCCGCTGATTCTGCTGGCGTGGCTGATCGCTGTCGCGCTGCGGCAGGCGACCGGCTCCGCGACGGTTGCGACCACCACGACCGCCGGTATCGTCGCGCCGGTCGTCGCGGGCCTCAGCGCGACGCACAATTCGCTGATGGCGCTCGCGATCGGCGCAGGTTCCGTGTTCTTCTGCCACGTGAACGATGCCGGTTTCTGGATGGTGCGCGAGTACTTCGGGTTGCAATTGAAGCAGACGGTGATGGTCTGGTCGGTGCTGCAGACGATCGTATCCGTCGTCGGCCTCGTCTTGACGTTCGCATTGTGGACCGTGTTGACCTGAGCCTGGCCCAAGGATCGCAAGCGGTGGCAGGAATTGACGCCTGGCTGTCAATTCCACATGGCCCGATCCACTTACACTGCTTCGACACAGACGAGGCGCAGTCCCGCGCTTCGCTTTCCTGCCGACCCGGAGCCACCATGCTTGAACTGAGACCGTCCTGCGAAGGATGCGGCAAATCACTGCCGCCGAACGCGCCCGACGCGATGATCTGCACGTACGAATGCACTTTCTGCGAAGTGTGTGCGCTCAGCACGCTGCGCAACGTGTGTCCGAACTGCGGCGGAAATTTCCAGCATCGGCCGATCCGCACGCGCGCGCAGCTGGCCAAACATCCGGCCCGTACCGAAGCACATCCCGTTTCCATCGACGAAGCGGCGCACGCAAGCTTCTTCGAGCGCTACCGGAACACGCCGCCCGGCGAGCGCTAACAAGTGCTGGCAAACGCCCCTTCAATCCTCACCACCACCCGCGCCCGGCGTCGCAATCCCGCTCACCGTGCGCGCCGCCACGCGGAGCAGCCGGATCTGTTTGCGGTAATTGCGGCAGCCGCTGCAAGTCGGCAGATGCAGCCGGATCGCGACCCATTCGCCGGTCGTCAAACGGCGGTCGAGCGCGTCTGATAATAGCCGCGTGATGTGCTTACACTTCCCCATTCGCATCCTCTCTGGATAGGCCCTTTTCGCTCAGGCAAGTGCGCAAGCGCAGCCGCGCGCGGTAGATCAGCACGCTGCAGTGATTGGCGGTCATCTGCAGTTCGGCGCAGATCGCTTCGGTTTCGAGATCGAGAAATTCGCGCATCATGAACACGCGCCCGATGTGCTCGGGCAGGTGTTCCAGACACATCTCGAACAAGGTCCAGAATTGCTGCTGACGCAGCGCGGTTTCCGGCGTCGGCCATGGTTGCGGCTTGCTCTCGCGTGACCAGTGGCCGTTGTCCTTGAAGAGTTCACGATCGAGCAGCGTCTCGCCGTCGATTTCGGATTCGAGCGCCGACAGATTCACCGTGCGCTGCCGGGCGCGCAAGGTGTCGATGAGCTTGTGCCGCAGGATGCCGAACACCCACGTCTTGTGCTCCGATTGCGCGGCAAACCGGTCGGCTTGTGTCCAGGCGGCGGCCAGAGCCTCCTGGACGGCGTCTTCGGCGGCAGCGGCATCGCGCAGTTGCAAACGGGCGAAGCGCAACAGGTCGCGCCGCAATTGCGTCAGATAAACGGGATCATCGAGCGCCGGCCCACTTACTTGCGCCATGGCAGGCTCCATCGCCGCGCCTGCGGTTGCCGCGCGTTTTCTTCTGGATCGTTGTGGTTCATAGACGGGTGGGTTTCCTCGCGCAGTTCCCGGACGTGTGCGCCATTCTCCCGCACGTTCCTGCGCAAGCGAATTGGTATTGAACATGTGCCCGCCAGCAAGCGAAGACTCGATGAGCTTAGTCGTGCCGCAACAGGCTTTATGACAGCAAAAATATTATTGCGAAAAATGAAATCAAGGCTGCGCCGGCGCAACCGTAACTTCAGGCGCGTGGGCGAGGCGTGCAGTGACACACGTTTCAAGCTCGCCGCAAATACGCGGCTGGATTATTTCAATATTTGAAAAAACATCTTCTCGTCTTCGGTATTTTTAGGCGGACGCTGAATCGCTATTCTCCACTCCATCGATCGCCCCAGATCGCGAACTAAATGCCGAGAGGAGTAGCACCATGAAACGCATTCTTACCGCCCTGATCGCTTCCGTCGCCCTGTTTGCTGCTGCTTCGGGCGCAGCTCAAGCTGCTGCACCGGCTCAATGCAGCGGCCCGGCATCGTATTGCAACGTGTTCTTCGGCAACTAATCGTCTTGCGGACGCGGCCGGACACCGGTCCGGCACAAGTCTGCTGACGAGACGGGTTCTCGAAATCAAGAAAGGGCGCCGATAAAGGCGCCCTTTTTGCATTTAATCCCGCACGTTTGACGCACGTATGAAGCGTCTGCAGAACAGGGCTGCGACTCCCTTTCTCCAGTGTGCAAGCGTCGAGAAACAGAAAGCGGTACGCAATACCCGGCACTCCGAAGCAACACCCGCGCCTGGCGCGCAAATGCGCCTAATGCTCACTCTTCTAACGTGTTACAGTGAGCCAACAGCTTGCAGTTCTCCTGCGCGCCCTGCGCAGTCCCTCAGGCATCAGCCTCTCATCACAGCGCCCTGAACCGAACGGGGTCCTTTCCTTCTACTTCGTTCGACGGTGTCGCCGGCGTGGCCTTACAGACGCCGCTCCAGACGCGCATCGTCGCCGACCGGCACCTGTTTGCTGAAACGCCGCGACTCGCCCGGCGTCATGCCCAACACACAGCCACACGTTTCAAGCGAGATCCTTTACCGGAGACGACTACCATGAACAATACGATCAGAAGCTACCGGGGCCTTGAGATTTATCCACTGGTTTATCCGCACCAGCCGCGTTCTGCCGATGGCGTCCGCCACTACGATTCGGGCTTCGACGCCGCGGTGCGAATCTGCCGGCGCGGCACCGACGACACCTTGACCAGCAGCCGTGTATTTCGCGTGCCGAGCCGTTCTCCGTTTGGCGCGGCTGGCGACGCACGCATTGCATCAGCAAGTTACGCGGAGCGGGTGATCGACGGCATGGTTGCCGGCGAGTCGATCGCCGGACTCTGATGCGCGCACCGATGGCAAGCCACATTTCCAGGCGCTCGCAGGGCGCGAATTCCACGCCGTTGACGGGCCGCGCAAACTATCAGGTCGCCGTGTCGTCGCGTCGAACCTCCAGCGGGACGGTGCCGACGCTGAAAGTAATCCGGTTAAGCGACGAGCGCGTGATCTATCCCTTCCAGGGCCACGCGGACATGCCGTTTTTCGAAAATGCGGATGCGGCTCAGGTGTTTGCCGAGACGTACGGCTGGCAGCTTGTGGATGGCGACATCGCTGTCCCGGAATGACAGCGAAGAACGTCGAGTTGCCTCAAATCGTCCTAGGCCGAAAGCATGCTTGATTGACAAGGCAAAAGTACCAGTTATCCACAAGGTTATTCAGTGAATCTGTGGATAACTTTTGTTGCTACCGGGTTATCCACCGGTCGCAACTTTCGAGGTCTGGACCGCGTAACCAGAAGTCGGCGTTTTTTGTGCGCGCCCTTGCCGTACCGCCCGGCTTATTGCCTATGATGGACAGTTCGTACCCTTTAGCGCGTCAAGCGCCTAACCTCGAGGAAGCGAACTATGGCCCATCACATCGCAGTGGTCGTCGGCAGCCTGCGCCGCGAGTCGTTCAACCGCCAACTGGCGCAAGCCGTGATTTCTCTCGCGCCCGCGGACTTCACCTTCGAGTTCATCGATATCGGCTCCTTGCCGCTCTATAGTCAGGACTATGACGCCGACTATCCCGAAGTCGCCAAACACCTGAAGAAGCGCGTTGAAGCCGCGGATGGCCTGCTGTTCGTCACCCCCGAGTACAACCGCTCCATGCCAGGCGTCCTGAAGAATGCACTCGACTGGGGCTCGCGGCCATGGGGCACCAATTCATGGGGCAACAAGCCCGGCGCGGTGCTCGGCACCTCGCTCGGGGCGACCGGCACGGCGCTCGCGCAACAGCATCTGCGCAATGTGCTGGCGTACCTCGATGTCGCCACGCTTGGCCAGCCTGAAGTGTTCATCAAGCACGACCCGGCGGCGATCAACGAGAAAGGCGAGATCGTGAACGACGGCACCCGCAAGTTCTTGCAGAGCTTCGTTGACCGCTACGTCGCGTGGGTCAAACGTCAGACCGCTGCCTGACGGTCAATTCGGGGCCAATTCGGGCCAAATCACAGCATCTACTCAGACGGAAAACGCCGGCGTCGCCGTAACTTCACGGCACGCCGGCGTTGCCGCTCCCCCGTTTAGACGTGATGGTGTCCCGTCACGCGTTCCCAACCATGACGCACGGCCAGCTTGAAGCGCTCCCACGTGCTGTCGGGCGAGGTGGTTTCCCAATGGCGACGGGCTTCCGGCTCGACGTCGTCCCATGCCCGGTCGCGAAAACGCGCGTCCTGACCGATCTCCGCGCCGTAGCGATAGGCCGGCACGTAATCTTCATAGCGCGCGTTCTCAGCCGCGTATTGCTCGTCGTAGTGCGTGCGGAAATCCTCTTCGTATTCCAGATACTCGTTCGGCATCTGGCTGCCTAAACCCGCGGTCGGCTGCCCGGCTTCGGAGACGACGTCCGACGGCTGCAGGATCGCGCCCGAACCCGGCATCGAACCTGCCGCAATCGCGGTACGTCCCGCATCGCCCACCAGCGGGTCGATGACCGGCTCGCTCACGGGGTCGCGCATCGGCCGCTCAGCCCGCGGCGGCGGGACGAACGGCTCGGCGTCGGTGCCCATGAGCGGCGGCGGATAGAGTGGATCGGCCGAGGCCTTAGGCTGTGTCGTTGAAGCCGGCGTCGCTACGCCGGCCGTCGTCGTGCTCGATGTATGCGGCGTGCCTGGCGTCACCGCGCCAATGCCGAGTTCGTCGAGTATCGAATGATCGCGGCTCGATTCAGCTGGCATGTCCCAGTCGGGCGAACGCTCGCCGATGTCGGTCGCACCCAGCCTCGTCAAGGTATTGCGAGCGAGTTCTGCATGCGATTCGCTGGCCGCGCTCACGCAGACCAGCACGGCGCCGCGGCGCACGGCTTCCGTGTAGCGAGCCGTGTCCGGCGCGCGAGGGCCGCTCGCAAACAGGCTCGAGAGAAAACGCTCGATATTGGCGAGCACACCGGAACCGGCGACCTCGTCGGTTGCGGAGCCGACGGAGGGTTCCGGATTCGCCTGCAACTCGATCGTTTCGCGTGCAAAACCGGTCTGTACAAGCGTGTCGCGCGCGGCCTCGGCTTGAGAATAGGTGTCGAATAAACCAATCACGGTATGTCGCATGGCTGTCTCCCGGCGGTTTTAGGTGGATCGAACGGCGCAAGAACGCGTCGGCCTCCTTCCCTAAAAACATCGCAACGATCATGCCGGGGCGGCACGGCGTGTCCGCACGCCCGCTGCTGGCCGCTTGCGCCATGTGTTCGCATAGAAACTGCGGCATTCCGCTGCCGCGCTTTTACAACCGCCGGTAATTGGCGGCGATGCTGAAAAAGCGGCGTTAGTCGGCCGGATGGGCCGCCGCAGCCGGATCGGCGCCCGTTTGCGCCAGTTCGCGCTGGATCGCTTGCAGGAGTTCTTCCAGCAAGGCGATATCGAAGGGTTTCGACAGCACCCGCACGTTCACATGCCGCGCCCGGTCGAGTTCTTCCGCGTAGCCGGTGACCAGAATGACCGGCAGCCGGGTGTCGAAAGCCTGTACGGCTTCGGCCAGGTCGATGCCGTTCATCGTGCCGGGCATGTGGATGTCCGACAGCACCAGGTCGAACGGCAGCGGCTCGCCGGTGCGCGCCTGCCTCGCGTGGGCGTCGTCGAACAGGCAAAGCGCGGTATCGGCGTTGAATACACACGTCACCTGGTGGCCCATCATCTGCAACAGGGCCTCGGTGCCGGCGGCGACTTCGTCATTGTCCTCGACCAGCAGGATGCGCAAGCCGTGCGGCGCGCCGCTTTCCTCGACACCCGTTTCGGCCGGCAGTTCGGCTTCGGGAGCGGCTGTGGCGCGCGGCAGGTAGAGGCGCACCGAGGTGCCTGCGCCGATTGCGCTGTCGATCGCGGCAAGGCCGCCGGAGCGCTCGCAGAAGGCGAAAACCTGCGGCAGTCCGAGACCGGTGCCCATGCCTTTCGGCTTCGTGGTGAAAAGCGGTTCGAAGGCGCGCGCGAGCACTTCAGGCGGCATGCCGCCACCGGTATCTTCAAGCGACAGTTGCACGAAATCGCCGGTCAGCGGAAAGCCGTCCTGGTGGCGGAAGTTGATATTGGCGGCTCGAACCGTGAAGCGGCCGCCGTTGGGCATGGCGTCGCGCGCGTTCACCGCGATGTTGATCAGCGCCAGTTCGAGCTCGGCGACGTCGACACGCATGGGCCAGATATCGACGCCGATATCCATCACCAGCGAAATCTTCGCGCCGAGCGATGCGCGCAGCAGTTCGCGGCACGCCGGCAGCCAACGCTCGAGCGCCAGCGTCTCGTTGCGCAACGGCTGCTTGCGCGCGACGCCGAGCAATTGCCGGGTGAGCGACTGGCCACCCTTGAGCGCCCGCTCCATCGCCGACAATTCGCGGTCGAGCCCCGGCGCGCCGCGCCGCCGGGCGATCTGCACGTTGGCAGAAACGATCATCAGCAGATTGTTGAAATCGTGCGCCACACTGCCGACCAGATTGCCGAGCGCCTCCATCTTGCGCGATTGGCGATACGCGGATTCGATCGAGCGGCGCATCGAGGCTTCGGCCTGCCAGCGCTCCCATGCCTCCTCCTCGGCGCCGAGGCGCCGCAGCGACAGCCAGATCACGCACCACAGCACGATAGACGGCGTGAACATCGACAGAATCAGTACGCTTAGATGCCGGTACCACGCGGCCCAGATGGCCGAGGTGCGATAGCCGCACAACGCGTAGACCGGATAGGCGCCGATGCGCCGGAACGCGAGGATTACGTTGTCGTCGTCGATGTCGGAGTGCATACGTACGACGCCGGCTCGCCGCCCTTGCGCCAGCGCTTCGGCCAGTGGCGAATGCGGCGCCGTAGCCTGCGGCTCGCGCGGGCGGCGCGGATAGTGTGCGAGGATCGCGCCGTCGGTGCGCACGAGGCTCATGATCATCGGCGTGCTGTCGCTGCCGCCGAGCAGTTCCCGGTAGAACGCGTCGAAATAGCTGGGCCGCAGTGCGACTGAGACCACGCCGGCAAATGAGCCGTCGGCTGCTTGCCGCTCCACGCCCGTGTTGAACACCTGTTCGCCCACGACATGTCCCGTCATGACCTTCGAGACATGCTCGAGACCCTTGCCGTCGCGAATGCCGGTGAAATCGTCGCGGTCGGCAATGGACAACTCCGGCGCAGGATAGAAACGGCTGGTGGCGAGCAGATCCCCCTCACGGCCGAAGATCGAGACGGCCGCCACCTGAGGATAGCCGCCGCCCATAGTGCGCAGCTTCTCGTGAATCTCGCCTTCCTGAGCGCGAATGCCGCTGTCGTCCAGACCTTGCGTCAGATCGACAATGCGCGAGTCGAGCGTCTCGTTCATGTCGAACACTTTCAGCGCGTGTTCTTCGGCCACACGCACGGTGCGCAGCGTCACGTCGGTCGCGTCGGCCATGCGCGCGCGCAGATCGCTGAACGCCATCGCGGCGACGTACACGCACGGCAGCACGATGGCTGCGATAAGCAGCGCGATCAGCGTGATGCGCCGGACGTGGAAATTCTGTTCCGGTACGGCCGGAAACCGCGCCTCGTCCTGGCGGCTAGGGGGAGGGCGGCTCGCTTCAGGCGGGTCGAACCGTTCTGATGTCATGGTCGGTAACGCTAAGGTCGTTCTGGACGAAAAGGCTGGGAATCGGCGTCATACGAAAAGCATAGACATGCAGCAGCCGTACTAGTTACTGTGACAAATGGTCGGCCCCCGATTTGTCGGCCGTTTGAATCAGTGACAAATCGAGCAGCGCAAACGTACACAAAAGTATAAATGTAAAAGAAAGACTCTGAAATCTACCGAAATATTTTCAAAAATAGCATTTAATGGGAAAATTTCTTTAATCAAAGCGAAATTGGCGAGTTGCCTTTCCGCCAATTTGCTTCGAAAATCGATGTCATCACAAATAATGCGTCCGCCATGTTCGGATGCATCTGCCACGAGGACCGCCAGGCAACGCGCACAACGCGTGACCGAAGGCGCTCGCGGAAACAGCCGCGCGGCAAGGGACCAGCCCGATCCGTGGAGCCGCGCGGATTCATCTACGGGGTAGGCTCGAACATGCCGGTCATAGCCGTCGTCCACCGTGCCCGCGCGCATCCATGCGCGCCCACGGCTTCCGTCACACGCGCCTCGCTGTGCGCGCACCCCGCTCGTTTGCAAGCTTCATTCTCGCAAGCTTCAGCCCGTTTGAGCGCCGGTCGACAGACCGCACGTTAAAGAAATCACCTCTACCCGCCGTTAACGCGCAAGAGCTAATTCCGCTTACCGACCCGCCCATGCCTTTGCCCATTGTGATCGCCGACGATTCATTGCTTGCCCGCAAGGTGCTCACCAAGGCATTGCCGCCGGACTGGGATGTCGACGTGTCCTACGCGACGAACGGGCGCGAAGCGCTTGGCCTGTATCGCGAAGGCAAAGCGTCGGTGATGTTTCTCGACCTGACGATGCCGGACATGACCGGCTATCAGGTGCTGGAAGCATTGCAGCATGAGGATCTGAACACCTTCGTCATAGTCGTCTCCGCCGATGTCCAGCCGATGGCACAGTCGCGCGTGCGCGCGCTCGGCGCCGTCGCTTTCATCGCCAAGCCCGTGACGCCCGAGGCGGTACTACCCATCCTCAAGGAGTACGGGTTGTATGTCTGAGCCAGTCCTCACCGAAGACCAGCGCGACGCGCTGCAAGAGGTCGCCAATCTGGCGATGGGCCAGGCCGCGACGCGTCTCGCGAGCCTGCTCGATGCGTTCATCGAATTATCGGTGCCGCGCGTGAAGGTGGTGGCGGTGAGCGAGGCGGCACAGGCGCTGCGCGAGATGACCGGAATCGAGGACACGGTGAGCGCGGTGCGCCAGGGCTTTCGCTCCGATATCAAGGGCGAAGCGCTGGTGATCTGCCGCAGCGACAGCGTCGACCAGTTGTGTTCGCTCGTGAGCGACCCCTATTCGCGCTCGAGCTATGAGGCGGTGAGCCAGCAGGAACTCGTGTTCGACGTCGCGAACGTGCTGACGGGCGCGTGTGTCTCGTGCATCCTCGACCAGCTCGGCCGCACGCCGGTCTTCTCAGCGCCAGGCCTGCTCGGTGAGGCGATGACGCTCGACGAAGTGTTCCAGCCCGGCGTGTTGCAGTGGGAAGTCGCGCTGCTGGTGGAAGTCAATTTCGCGCTCGAGGACCAGAGTTTTCGCGCGCACCTCGTGATGCTGATGGCCGAAGAGTCGATCCGCCATATGAACGAGGCGCTCGACGAGCTGTTGTCCAGCCTATGAATGTGTCCGCGGAGTCGTTGAGCGATCTGGTGGTCGAACGTGTCGGTTTCGGCATCTTCGTGCTCGATCGCAATATGACCGTGCTGATGTGGAATCGCTTCATGCAGGATCACAGCGGCTTGACGCCGGAGCAGGTGGTCGGCAAATCGCTCTTCACGCACTTTCCGGAATTGCCGCGCGTGTGGCTGTCGCGCAAGATCGAAAGCGTGTTTCAGCTCGGCAGTTTCGCGTTCAGTTCGTGGGAGCAGCGCCCGTATCTCTTCAAGTTCGATCACGACCGGCCGATTACCGGCGGCGTCGACTTCATGCAGCAGGACTGCACCTTCATGCCGCTCACGCGCGATCGCGAAGTGGTGGCCGTGTGCGTGACCATCTCCGACGTCACGCATGTCAGCATCGTGCAGCGCGAGCGTGAAGAGGCGGTCGCCAAGCTGCAGGAATACGCGGACCGTGACGGTCTGACGGGCATCGCCAACCGGCGTTACTTCGAAGCGCGCCTGCGCGACGAATTCACGCGCTGGCAACGCTACGGCGGCGAGATGTCCGTGCTGCTGTTCGATCTCGATCACTTCAAGAAAATCAACGACCAGTTCGGCCACGGCGTGGGCGATACGGTGTTGCGCGTGATGGCGCAACGGGTCGCCGAGGTGGTGCGGGCGCAGGATACCTTCGGGCGTTTCGGTGGCGAGGAGTTTGCCTTGCTGTTGCCGTGTACACCGCTGGAAGACGCCATGCGGGTCGCGGAGAAAATCCGCTGCACGATCGCCGACACGCCGGTCGACGTGCAAGGCACAAGCGTGCCGGTGACGGCCAGCGTTGGTGGCGCGGCGGCGCGCCTTGGCGTGCCGGCGTACGACGTGCTCATCAATGAAGCCGACGCTGCGCTGTATAGCGCCAAGCGGCAGGGGCGCAATCGCTCGGTGGCGTTTACCTGAGCGTTTCTCGCGAAGCGCCACATCCGTCTTCCGGCCCCTTATTCACCCCTAAACTGCGGCATCTCACAAAGGTTGTTATACTTTTCGCCGTTTCCGGCATCCCTGCCGGGTGTTTCGCGCGTGTCCGCGCGCGCGGGGCGCATGCCTTGCAGTAACCACAAAATTTCTTGAACGCCTTTCAGCGGGCGCCTCCAGCGGAGATCGTCTTGGCTGTTTCCAATCTTGTCGTGGACGATACAGAAATCGACGCCGCTGCCGCTACGTCCGGCAGCTCGTTCTATCTCGCAATGCGCATCCTGCCGGCCGCGCAGCGCGACGCGATGTATCAGGTCTACGCTTTCTGCCGCGCTGTCGACGATATCGCCGACAGCGACATGCCGCGCGCCGAACGCGCCGCCGCACTCGAGCGCTGGCGCGCCGACATCGACGCGTGCTACGCCGGCTCACCGCGCGCTTCCTTGCGCGCGCTGACGCGGCACATTCATACGTTTCACCTGCAACGCGAAGATTTTTACGCAATGATCGACGGCATGGCGATGGATGCCGCCGCCGACATCTGCGCGCCCGACGAAGCCACGCTCGACCTGTACTGCGACCGCGTCGCGAGCGCGGCGGGCCGTCTGTCGGTGAGGATATTCGGGATGCAGGAGGAGCCGGGCCATTTGCTGGCGCACCATCTGGGCCGCGCGCTGCAACTGACCAACATCCTGCGCGATATCGACGAAGACGCCGGCATCAACCGCTGCTACCTCCCGCACGAATTGCTGGCGCGCGAAGGTATTGCCGTGACGAGCCCGACCCAGATCGCCGACGATCCGTCGTTGCCGCGCGTCTGCGCGACGCTCGCCGAGCGCGCCAAGGAGCATTTCGCCGCTTCCGACGCGATCATGGACCGCGAGCCGCGCAGCCATGTGCGCGCACCGCGCATCATGTCGGGCGTCTATCGCGTGCTGCTCGAACGCACGCTCGAGCGCGGCTTCGACATTCCGCGTACGAAGGTCAGCAAGCCGAAACTGCGCATGCTGTGGATCGTCGCGCGTTACGCGCTCTTCTGAGCTGATGCCGAAGCTCATCCATGTGATCGGCGCCGGCCTCGCCGGCCTGGCCGCAGCGGTGCAATTGCAGCGGCGCGGCGCACAAGTCGTGCTTCATGAGGCTGCGCCACAGGCAGGGGGCCGTTGCCGGTCGTATTACGATCCCAAGCTCGGCGCCACCATCGACAGTGGCAATCACATGGTGTTGTCGGGCAATTACGCCACGCTCAACTATGTACGCGCGATCGGCGCCGCCGACGAGCTGGTCGGCCCGTCCCAGCCCGAATATCCGTTCATGGATCTGGCGACGCGGGCGCGCTGGACCGTGCGCATGTCGCCGGGCCGCCTGCCCTGGTGGATCTTCGACCCGAACGCGCGCGTGCCGAACACCGGACCGAGCGACTATCTGGCGCTCGTGCCGCTGCTGTTCGCCAAACCCGGGCGCAGTGTGGCGCAAACCATGCGCTGCAATGGCCCGCTGTGGGATCGTCTGCTGCGGCCGCTGTTTCTCGCGATGCTCAATGTCGAGCCGCGTGAAGCGTCGGCGGAGCTCACGGCCGCGATGGTCAGGGAGACGCTGGTCGCCGGTGGTCTGGCGTGCCGGCCTCTGGTGGCGAAAAACGGTTTGGGCAGCGCGTTTGTCGACCCGGCGCTGCGTCTGTTGCAGCACGGCGGCGCGGCAATCCGGCTCGGGTCGCGTCTGACCGACATCGTGTTTGCCGACAGCGGCGCCGGCCCCGCCCGCATCTCGGCACTGAATTTCGCGGACGAAAGCATCGCGATCGAAGCCAACCAGGCCGTAGTGCTCGCGGTGCCGCCGGACATCGCGCAGACGCTCGTGCCCGGCTTGCGCTCGCCGAATCGCTTCACCGAGACCCTTAACGTGCATTTCGCGGTCGAGCCGCCGTTCGGCATGGCGCCGATCACGGGGCTGCTGAATGCGACGGCCGATTGGCTGTTTGCCTTCGAGGGCCGCATGTCGGCCACGGTCAACGCCGCGGAGCGCCTGCTCGACACACCGCATGAAGCGCTGGCGAAAACCATCTGGGCCGAAGTGGCTCAGGCTGCCAACGTGCCGGCCGAGCCGATGCCCGCCTGGCAGGTCGTGGTGGAAAAACGCGCGACGTTTGCCGCGTTGCCGGATCAGGAAATGCTGCGCCCCGGCACGCGCACTCGCTGGAACAATTTGATGCTCGCGGGCGACTGGACGGCCACCGGCCTGCCCGCGACGATTGAAGGGGCGATCCGCTCCGGCCAGAAGGCCGCGGACACGCTGCTGAATCAACCGATGGAACGCCGATGAACGACTTATCTCAAGCCCAGCCGCTGGACGCCGTCCTGCCTGAAATCGCCGATGCGGCGCTGAATGTGCCAAGCGCGGTGTCGGGCGCTGCGCCTGATGCCTCGCCGCAAGCGTACGCGCCTTCGCTCGACGCCGCGATCACGCGTGCCACCGACGCGATCCTCGGCGCGCAGAAACCGGACGGTCACTGGGTCTACGAACTCGAAGCCGATGCGACGATTCCCGCCGAATACGTGCTGCTGGTTCACTATCTCGGCGAAACGCCGAACGTGGAACTGGAGCAGAAGATTGGCCGCTATTTGCGCCGCATCCAATTGGCGGACGGCGGCTGGCCGCTCTTCACCGACGGCGCGCTCGACATCAGCGCGAGCGTCAAGGCGTACTTCGCACTGAAGATGATCGGCGACTCGCCGGACGCCGACCACATGGTCCGTGCGCGCGAAGCGATTCTGGCGAACGGCGGCGCGGAAACGGTGAACGTGTTCACGCGGATTCTGCTTGCGCTGTTCGGCGTGGTGTCGTGGCGTGCCGTGCCGATGATGCCCGTGGAAATCATGCTGCTGCCGCAGTGGTTCCCGTTCCATCTGTCGAAGGTGTCGTACTGGGCGCGTACCGTGATCGTGCCGCTGCTGGTGCTGAACGCGAAGCGGCCCGTGGCGCGCAATCCGCGCCGTGTGCGGATCGACGAGCTGTTCCGCGGCGCGCCGGTCAATACCGGCATGCGTGATCGGGCGCCGCATCAGCATCTCGGCTGGTTCCGGTTTTTCCGCGGCGTGGACGTGATGCTGCGCATGGTCGACGGCCTGTTCCCGAAGGCGACGCGTGAGCGTTCAGTGCGCGAGGCGGTGCGCTTCGTCGACGAACGGCTGAACGGCGAAGACGGCCTCGGCGCGATTTTCCCGGCGATGGCCAACTCGGTGATGATGTACGACGTGCTCGGCTATCCGGCCGATCATCCGAACCGCGCGATCGCCCGTCAGTCGATCGAAAAGCTGCTCGTCATCAAGGATGACGAAGCATATTGCCAGCCGTGTCTGTCGCCGGTGTGGGACACCTCGCTCGTGGCGCATGCGCTGCTCGAGACCGGCGAAGCGCATGCCGAACAGGCGGCTGAACGCGGGCTCGCCTGGCTGCGCCCGCTGCAGATTCTCGACGTGCGCGGCGACTGGATCTCGCGCCGTCCGAACGTGCGTCCTGGCGGCTGGGCGTTCCAGTACAACAACGCGCATTATCCGGACGTCGACGATACGGCGGTGGTGGCGATGGCGATGCAACGCTCGGCGGCGCTGACGCAATCGGATGTCGACCGCGAAGCCATTGCGCGGGCGCGCGAATGGGTGGTCGGCATGCAGAGCAGCGACGGCGGCTGGGGTGCGTTCGAACCGGAAAACACGCAGTACTATCTGAACAACATTCCGTTCTCCGATCACGGCGCCTTGCTCGATCCGCCGACTGCGGACGTGTCCGGCCGCTGCCTGTCGATGCTTGCGCAACTCGGCGAATTTCCGCAGGGCAGTGAACCGGCGCAGCGCGCGTTCGACTACATGCTGAAGGAACAGGAATCGGACGGCAGCTGGTACGGCCGCTGGGGCCTGAACTATATCTACGGCACCTGGACCGCGCTGTGTTCGCTGAACGCCGCCGGTCTGCCGCATGACGATCCGCGCATGAAGCGCGCTGCGTTGTGGCTGCTGTCGATCCAGAACGAAGACGGCGGCTGGGGTGAGGGCGGTGAGAGCTACAAGCTCGACTATCACGGCTACGAGCGCGCGCCGAGCACGGCTTCGCAAACCGCATGGGCGCTGATGGGCCTGATGGCGGCGGGCGAGGTGAATCATGAGGCGGTGGCGCGTGGCGTCGAGTATCTGCAGCGCGAACAGCGCGAGCACGGGTTGTGGGACGAAACGCGCTTCACGGCGACCGGCTTCCCGCGCGTGTTCTATCTGCGTTACCACGGCTATCGCAAGTTCTTCCCGTTGTGGGCGCTGGCGCGCTTCCGTCATCTGAAACGCAACGGGCTGACGCGCGTCGCGGTCGGGATGTAACGGATGGCGTTTTCAACAACGCTGTCAGCCGACGCCGGCCGCAACACCTTGCCGGTGATCGTGGTGACGGGTATGGCGTTCGAAGCGCGCATCGCGCGCGGCAAGGGTGTCGAGGTGGTCTACGCGGCTCGCGCGGATCTGCTGGAGCGGGCGTTGAGTGCGGCGGTTGCGCGTGGGTGCTCGGGGATTGTTAGCTTTGGTACGGCGGGTGGGTTGGCGCCCGATCTGGAGCCGGGCACTTTGATCGTCGGTGAGGCCGTTGAGGGGCCGTTCGGGCGGCTCGAAACTGATCGCTCATGGGCTGACAGGTTTGCCGCTGCGTTGGCAACGGGGCCGCTCGCGGCGCGTCTGCGGCGTGGGGTGATGGCGGCTGTGACCGCGCCTTTGGTCAGCGCTGATGACAAGCGGTTACTGCATCGTTCGACGGGTGCCTTGGCTGTTGATATGGAGTCGCATATTGCTGGGGCGACGGCTGCCGCGCATGGGGTGCCGTTTGCGGTTTGCCGGGCGGTTGTTGATCCGGCCTGGCGGACGTTGCCGGCTGCTGCGACTGCTGGCCTGCGGGATGATGGGACTACTGCGTTGGGGCCGATTTTGCGGGAGCTTTTGCGGCAGCCTTCGCAGCTTACGGCGCTGATTCAAGTCGCCGTCGATGCGCGGGCGGCGCGGACCTCGTTGGTGCAGGCGCGGCATGCTATGGCGGCGGCGGGCGCTTTGGCCTTTCCCTGATCTGGGTTTGGTGCCTTTCCTTGTTTTGTTAGTGGTCTATTAGCGTTGCCCCTGTGCGGGGCGGCACTTACTTTCTTTGCCGCCGCAAAGAAAGTAAGCAAAGAAAGCGGCTAGAAGCCCCTGCTAAGTGGGCACCGTGGTCTGCTACGGGTAGTGGTGCATCTGGAATCTGTGTTCGTGCCCGTGCACACGCCAGTGACAAGGGCGTCATACTTCCGGCGGCGCTCCGCGCGCCGAAGCGTAATTCATAAAACCGTCTGGTTTTTTCAGGCGAGTTGTCTGCGTGTTCTTCGCTGCCCGACGCGCGCAAAGCGCGCCGGGGATCTGACTCACATCCCTTATTGGACCGCTGGCGTTGCTTCCGGCGGTTTCTTGTCCGTCGGCGCCGTTTGCGGTGCCTGCGTCGTTGCGCCCGACGCGGCAGCAGGCGCTGCCGCTGGAGCGCTCGGTGTGTCGCCTGGGTCGGTGTAGTTCGGGACGCCTGCCGGGGCGCCTGTGGCGCTTCCTGAGGCTGCGTTCGGGGCTTCTGGTGCGTCGCCCGGGTCGGTGTAGTTCGGGACGCCCGCTGGGGCGCCTGCCGCTGCCCCCGACGCGCCCTTGGCGGGGGCGGCGGCGCCGGAGTCGTCCTGGTCGTCGTAGGTCGGGAGCGGTGCGGCGTTGTCGCCGGTGCCGCGCAGGCGTGCCTTACGCTGCTGCGTGTAGGCGTCGCGCACGAACGAATACTTGTCGAGCGCGGCCTGTTGCAGCAGGCTGGATGCGCCCAGCAGATCGGAACGCACGCTCACGAACTGCAGCACGTACAGCGGATTGCGTACCGCCGGCTCAATGTAGTTCAAGGGGTTGAACTTCACGTCCACCACGAGCCCCATGCTGTCACGCACCGTGCTCGGGCCGAATAGCGGCAAGACAAGGTACGGGCCCGACGGAACGCCCCAGTGGCCCAGAGTCAGACCGAAGTCCTGGTGGTGCTTCGGCAAGCCGGCCGGCGTCGCCCAGTCAAGCAGGCCGCCGAGCCCGAAGGTCGAGTTGAACGCGAAGCGCACGAAGTCTTCGGTCGCGTCGGTGATCTTCAACTGCAACAGGTTGTTGGCGGCGTTGGTCAGGTCGCCCAGATTCGAGAAGAAGTTGCTCACCGCCGTACGCAACGGCTGTGGTGTCACCTTCTGGTAACCCTTGGCGACCGGGACGGCGATGAAGCGGTCCACACCGTCGTTGAAATTGAAAATCACGCGGTTTGCCGGCTCGAACGGATCGCCAGGCTTGCGGTCGGGGCCGGTCGCGCAGCCAGAGATCAGACCGGTGGCGGCCAGCGCCAGCACGGTGTTTCGCAGCTTCATACTTATATTCCTTTACGCTTCGCGCGACGTTGACGCGGCTTGCCCATCAGTACGGGTTGGAACACCACCGCGCCGATCAGGGTGCAAAACAACGAGAGTGCCAGCAAGCGTCCCATACTCGACGTCCCCGGATGATGCGACAGCCAGAGGCTCCCGAACGCCGTCGCCGTGGTCGCCGCGCTGAACAACACGGCATGCGTGAGGCTCGACTGCAAAAGGCCAGTCTGTCCGTTGCGCCACGCCATCACAAAGTAAATCTTGAATGCTACGCCGACGCCGAGCATCAGCGGCAGCGCAATGATATTCGCGAAGTTCAGCGGCATGCCGAATACCACACACAACTCCAATGTCACCAGCGCCGATACCAGCAGCGGAACCAGGGTGCGCAGCATATCGCTGACCCGTCGCAGCGCAATCCACAGCAGGACTGCAATCGACAGCAACGCATAGCCCGCGGCCTGCAGGAACGCCTTGATGATCGTGTCCGCGGAATTCAGGATCGAAATCGGGCCGCCGATCGCGTCCGGCTCCGCTTTCTTCACCGAGTGAACGAAGCGGGCGAGCATGGCGTCGTCGTTTGGATCGGTACCGGGTTTGACCTTCGGCGCGATGTCGACCAGCGCGCGGCCGTCTTTCGAAACCCAACTCGTGGAAATCTCCTTGGGCAGGTTGTCGCGCGTAATCTCGGTCGGCTGCAGCAGATCCGCCAGTTGCTTCAGCGCGATGCGCAGCGGCTCGGACATTGCGGTTTCGGCGCGATCGCGCGTGGCGGCGTCGGCGGCGGCCAGCTTTTGCAGCGTCGTGGACAGGTGCTGGGCTTCGGCGGCGCCCGGTCCCGGGTGGTCGTCCGCGGCGAGCGAGAGCTGGTTCGAGGCGCGCTTCAACGCGGCGACGCGTACCACGTCTGTGGCTTGAGGCGCGGGCTGCTGCTGCAGCGCGGGCAACAGCTGCTGCGCAGCACTTGCAACCAGCATCAGCTTTTGCTGCTGCTCAGTCGGAATGAAGGTGCTCAGCGTGGTCACACGACCCACTTCCGGCAGCGCGCGCAGATGCGCGGCCTTCTGGTCCGCGTCGGCAAGCGTCGGCGCGAGCACATGGACGTTGTTGACTGCGGCTTCCGGCGAATCCTTCAACGACAGCAGCGTGGCCATCGACTCCGTATGCGGGTCTTTCAGATGCAGCGGGTTGAAGTCGAAGCGCAAATGCGTCAGCAAAGGTGTCGCGCCAATCACGACGATGAGCGTGCCGATCAGCACCGGTTTGCGGTGATGATCGAGGAAATCGTCGACGGGGGCGAGTTGCTTGAAGCCGGGCGAAACGGCTTCAACCGGCGGTTTGAAGATTTTCAACAGCGCCGGCAGCAGCGTCATGTTGGTGAAGTACGCGACGAACATGCCGACGCCAGCGATCTCGCCCAATTCCGACACGCCGCGGTAAGCCGTCGGCAGGAACGAGAAGAAGCTCAACGCGACCGCCACAGCCGCGAGCGTCAGCGGCACGCCAATGCTGTGCGCGGTATGCATGAGGGCGGCGGAAAGACGGTTGTCGCGAGTTCGCTCCTCACGATATTTGACGCCGAACTGCACGCCGAAATCGACCCCGAGCCCGACGAACAGCACCATGAAGGCGACCGAAATCATGTTGAGCGCGCCCACCAGCAACAGGCCGAGCGCCGCGGTGATCGCGAGCCCGACGAACAGCGTGATGAACACGGCGACGATCATGCGGCCCGAACGCAGTGCCAGCCACAGAATCACCAGCACGACGATGAAGGTGCCGATACCGTTGAGCACGGCGCCGTCTTTGACCGATGCGAATTCTTCGTCCGCGAGCGGCTGTTCGCCTGTCAGACGGACCGTGGCGCCATAGCGCGCATCGAGGTGCAGCGATGCGGCCGTGGCGCGGATCGCTTTCGATGCGGTGGCGCCCGGCTCCAGCGCGTCGTAGTCCACGACCGGCTGCACCGTGACGAAAGCACGCGCCGGCTCCGTGGCGGCGCTCTTGTCGACCAGCGCGCGCCATGAGAACGCCGCCGGCTGGCCAGCCAGCACGCGATCGAGCGTGGTTGCGCTTTGCGACAGCAAATGGCTCATGTCGGCCAGCTTCACCTGACCCAGCTGCAGCGGCAGCAGCAGGCTCGTGGTGAGCGTGCCGGCAAGGCCGGTCAGGCTCGGATCGTGCGCAAGAGCATTGACGAGCGGGCGGGACTGAACGAGCTGCGAGGTGGTGGACAGCACCTCATTGGTCGACGGGAACAGCAGTCCATTGTGTTCGAAGAACGGCCCGCCAGCGGGCTGCGAGACCGCGACGAATTCCTTCGGATCGGCTTTGAGCGCGGCGGTCAGGGCATTGGCGGCGGCGTCGGCAAACTCCGGGGCACGCGCTTCGACGACCACCAGCACGGTTTGGCCGCGATCCGGGAAGGCCGCGTCCATCGCATTTTCGAGCGCGGACCATTGCTTGTCAGTCTCGACCAGCTTGCTGATATCGGTGTTGATCTTGAAATTATGGGCAACGTAGAAGCCGCTCAAAACGGCGAGCACGAGCGACAGAGCGATGATCCGTAACGGATGACGCACCGAATAGGCGACGAGACGGACGATAGATGACTTCAGCATGTAGGCGGAGGTGGCCTTATCACGAGTGGTGTTTTTGACGAAAGTGCACAAGTATACAGAGCCGGAGCGACTCGGCTCCACTTCGGTAGCAAGTACGACACCCGGGCGGCGCGGCTGGGGGCGGGAACGCAATATCGGTATACTGGTCTATCTTGCTTTGGCTGCGGGCTTGCGAGCCTGCCGGCGCTTACTTCCTGGGGTTTTGGCGAGCGTATGAAACGTTATCTGTCTGCTTTTCTGGCTGCGGCCGTGGTGTCCACTGCGGCCTATGCGCAAAGCGCGCCTGATGCGGTGGTGAAGGGTGCCGTCGAAGGCACGGTGGCCGCGATGAAGGCCGATCCGCAGGCGCGCGGTGGCGATATGGCGAAGATCACCGAGCTGGTTCAAACGCGCTTCGTACCGGCTACCGATTTTCAGCGAACCACCCGGATCGCGGTAGGGAAGGCATGGAGTACGGCGACCCCCGAGCAGCAGAAGCAGCTCTATGACCAGTTTACGCTGCTGCTGGTGCGCACCTACGCCGCCTCGCTGTCGCAGTTGCGGGATCAGGACGTGAAGTTCAAGTTCTTGCCGGTCAATGTGCCGGCCGGCTCCAAGGACCTGGTGGTGCAGTCGCACGTGCTCAGCAATGGCGGCGACGATGCCATCGATTACCGGCTGACCAAGGGCGCTAACGGCTGGAAGATTTACGACATCAACATGATGGGCGCCTGGTTGATCCAGGTGTATCAGACGCAATTCGCCGATCAGATTTCCAAGGGCGGCGTGGATGGGCTGATCAAATTCCTGACCGCGCATAACGCACGAGGCGCGGGCTGACTGCGGGCTGACATATAGCAGCGCAAAAAAGAAAAAGCGCGGTGGCAATCAGGCCACCGCGCTTTTTTTCTACCTAAGGTGTACTTCATGGGGCGGATAAAACGGCCCTAAGCCGCCCCAGGCACTACGCTTAGTGTGCGGAAGCGGAAGCCGCCGTCTGCACCTTCTTACCCGTTCCAGCGCGCCCGATTTCCTCGAGCTTGATCTCGACGTGCCGCGAGAACACGTACTCAGCCGGACGCTGCTTATCCAAAGCAATATCTTTGGTGAAGGCACCCGAAGTCTTCGGGCCGCGCAGGCTGACCTTCAACGCCTTCAACGGGTGCGCCACCGTATCCATCACCGCAGTCGCTTCAAAGCCGCAGTGCACCATGCAATCCGCGCACTTCTCGTAGTTGCCCGTACCGTACTTTTCCCACTCCGTGGTTTCCATCAATTCCTTGAAGGTCTTCACGTAGCCTTCGCCGACCAGGTAGCACGGCTTCTGCCAGCCGAACACCGTACGCGCCGGGTTGCCCCAAGGCGTGCACTCGTACGTCTGATTGCCGGCCAGGAAGTCGAGGAACATGCCCGACTGGCTGAACGACCAGTTCTTGCCGTTGTTGCCGCGCTTGAAAATCTCGCGGAACAGTTGCTTGGTCTTGTCGCGGTTCAGGAAGTGTTGCTGATCCGGCGCGCGTTCATACGCATAACCCGGCGAGACGGTGATGCCGTCCACACCCATCGGGCCGAGCGTGTCGAAGAACGCGGCGACGCGTTCCGGCACAGCGTCGTTGAACAACGTGCAGTTGATGTTCACGCGGAAACCGCGGCGCTTCGCTTCCTTGATGGCGGCGACAGCCTTGTCGTAGACGCCTTCCTGCGACACCGAGTGATCGTGCGCCTGCTGATCGCCGTCCAGGTGAACCGACCAGACGAAGTACGGATTCGGCTCGTAGTCGTCCATCTTCTTTTCCATCAGCAACGCATTCGTGCACAGGTACACGAACTTCTTGCGCGCGATGATGCCCTTCACGATCTGCGGCATTTCCTTGTGCAGGAGCGGCTCGCCGCCTGCAATCGAAACGACCGGTGCGCCGCATTCGTCGACTGCGCCAAGGCATTCTTCGAGCGACAGACGCTGATTCAGGATGGGATCCGGATAATCGATCTTGCCGCAGCCATTACAGGCAAGATTGCAGCGGAACAGCGGCTCCAGCATCAAGGCGAGCGGGTAGCGTTTGTTGCCAGAGAGATGCTGACGCATGATGTATGCGCCAACCCGGACTTTCTGTAGCAGCGGAATAGACAAGACGTCCTCCTTAAACTTCGCGTGCAGCGAGTGGTTGCATCAGTTTCGATGGCAACTTGAATTCGACTTTCTCTTCACGGCCCGCCATCGTCGTGACATCGACGGGCCCCAATGCGCGCAGCGCATCGATTACGTTCATTACCATCTCTTCCGGTGCTGAAGCACCAGCCGTGATGCCGACGGTCTGCACGTTCGCAAACCACTCCGGCTTCACTTCCGAACCGTCGGCGACGAGATAACTCGCCACGCCGGTTTCGCTGCCGATCTCACGCAGCCGGTTCGAGTTCGAACTGTTGGTCGCGCCTACCACCAGCAGCACCTCGACCTCTTTGCTCAGTTCGCGCACCGCCGCCTGACGGTTTTGCGTGGCGTAGCAGATGTCGCGCGTGTCGGGACCGACGATGTCGGTGAAACGGCGCAGCAGGGCATCGATAATGCCACGTGTGTCGTCGACCGACAGCGTGGTCTGCGTGACGTACGCAAGCGGCGTATCGAGCGGCAGGTCCAGAAGCGCGACTTCAGCCTCGCTTTGCACCAGCAGCACCTTGCCTGGAATCTGGCCGATCGTGCCTTCCACTTCCGGATGGCCCGCGTGGCCGATCAGGATCAGGGTACGACCCGCCGCCACATATTGGCGCCCTTGCACGTGGACCTTGGTCACGAGCGGGCAGGTCGCGTCGAGCACGTCGAGGCCGCGCTGCTCCGCGTCGCGCTCGACGGTTTGCGCGACACCATGCGCGCTGAAAATCGCCACGGCGCCGTGCGGCACCTCATCGAGTTCTTCGACAAAGCGCGCGCCTTTCTGGCGCAGGTTATCCACCACGTGGCGATTGTGAACAATCTCGTGGCGAACATACACGGGCGCGCCGTGTTGCTGTAACGCGCGATCGACGATCTCGATTGCACGTACAACACCCGCACAAAAGCCGCGGGGCTGAGCAAGGATGACTCGCATAAATTGGCGAACTCCGACTGACGCGGGTTTCGAAGAAGTCGGTAATTATGACTTTATCGCCGCGATCATCTATTTAGTTGACGTCTTGAGCCCCGGCTGCCAGCCGGTACAGCAAAACCAAACGCGCATTCTAACGCTATCAGGCCGGCTTTGCTTTGGCGTACCCGCCAGGGTGTTGGGGCCGCGCCGCCCGCGTGGCGCAGGTGGCAATGATTACACTCTGCACCGGTTTGGCGGAACCCTTAAACTACGTGGCCCTGCGGCACGTATCGGCTGCCGCATTACAAAAAGGTTTCGAGGCTCGCTGGATGGACGTCGATCAATACGAAAACTTTCCGGTCGCGAGCGTGCTGCTGCCAAAGGCGCTGCGCGCGCCTATCGGCATTATCTATCAGGTTGTCCGCACCGCCGGCGATATCGCCGATGAGGGCGACTGGAGCCCGGCCGAGCGGCATGCCCGCCTCGCCGACTTCCGCGCCGGCCTCGACGCGGTAGCGGAGGGGCGCGCGGCGCCCGTGCACCCGCTCCTGTTCGGCAAGCTCGCCGGCGTGATCGCGCAGTATAAACTGCCGCTCGCGCCGTTCTACGATCTGCTCCACGCTTGCGGTCAGGACATCGACACCCGCCGTTACGCGGACCGCTCCGCCTTGCTCGACTATTGCCGCCACTCGGCCAGCCCGATCGGGCATCTGATGCTGCATCTGGTGGGCGCCGCCACACCGGAGAATCTCGCCGACGCCGACGCGATCTGCACGGCTTCGCAACTGATCAGCTTCTGGCAGGACGTCGCCGCCGACTGGGAAAAAGACCGCGTGTATCTGCCGCTCGCGGATATGCGGCGCTTCAACGTGACCGAGGCGCAGATCGCGCGAGGTGTCGTCGACGATGCCTGGACGAAGCTGATGGCCTACGAAATTTCGTTCGTGCGAACCACGCTGGTACGTGGCGCGCCGCTCGCGTTGCGGATTCCAGGGCGCCTGGGAATCGAGCTGTGCGGCGCCATCCACGGCGGTTTGCGGATCCTCGAACGGATCGAAAAAGCCGGCTACGACGTGTTTCGCGAGCGGCCGGTACTCAACACATTTGACTGGTGCGTCGTCGCGGTACGCACTGTGGTGATGCGCCTGTCGCGGCGCGTCGGCGTAGAAGCCGGTTCACTCGAGGGTAATGCTTAATGGCGGTGGTTCTGTTTCTCCTTTCGTGTCTTTCCCTGCTGATCTGGTGTGTGTTGCTGTTTGCGCGCGGCGGTTTCTGGCGGGCGCGGCCCGCCGCGCCGCTCACGCTTGAGCCGCGCGAAACATGGCCGGCGGTCGCCGCCGTGGTGCCGGCACGCAATGAAGTCGATGTGATCGCGCAAGCGGTCACCACGCTGCTCGAGCAGGACTATCCGGGCGAATTTCACGTGATCGTGGTCGACGACCACAGCACCGATGGCACCGCCGATGCCGCCCGCGCAGCCGCGTTGCAACTGCAATGTCCCGATCGTCTGACGGTGCTGAGTGCGAAGCCCCTGCCGCCGGGCTGGTCCGGCAAGGTGTGGGCGCAGTCGCAAGGTATCGAGGCGGTGCGCACGCTCGGCCTGCCGGCCGATTTCCTGCTGCTCACCGATGCCGACATCGGCCATCCCGCCGACGCCGTCGCGCAACTCGTCGCCCGTGCGGATGCGGAAAAGCGCGACCTCGTCTCGCTGATGGTCCGTCTGCGCTGCGATTCGTTCTGGGAGAAGGCGCTGATCCCGGCCTTCGTGTTCTTCTTCGCCAAGCTGTATCCGTTTTCGTGGGTCAACAACCCGCGCAACCGCACGGCAGCGGCAGCGGGCGGCTGCATGCTGGTGCGGCGCAGCGCGCTCGAAGAGGCGGGCGGCATCGAGTCGATTCGCGCCGAGCTGATCGACGATTGCAGCCTTGCTGCGCGGATCAAGCATCGCGGCACGGGGCGTCATCCGATCCGTCTCGATGTGGCGGCGCGCAGCGTGTCGTTGCGTCCTTACGATAGCTGGCGTGAGATCTGGAACATGATCGCGCGCACGGCCTTTACGCAACTGCATTACTCGCCGCTGCTGCTGGCCGGCACGCTGTTGGGCATGACCGTCATCTACCTGGTGCCGCCGGCGGCCGCGCTGGTGCTCGGTCCTCAGGGCTCGCCCGCCTGGCTCGCCTGGGCGGCCATGTGCTGCGCGTATGCGCCGATGCTTAGCTACTACCGTCGCTCGCCGCTGTGGGCCCCGTTTCTGCCGCTGGTGGCGTTGTTCTATGTCGGCGCGACGTTTGCGTCCGCCGTGCGCTACTGGCGCGGTAAAGGCGGTCAATGGAAGGCGCGGGTGCAGGCGCCGGTGCAGGAGCGCTGAGACGCGGCTGCCCCAAGGATTGATCAGACAAAAAACGGCGCCCTCGGGCGCCGTTTTTTTATATCGACCTTTGCTTCAGCCCTTGGTGAGCATCATGTACATCTGGATCACCATGTCGGGCGAGAACGTGAACGGCACCCAGCCGTGACCCGTGTGGCGCATGACCAGCAGGCGGTCGCCATTCGACTGTTTCTGCACGGCCATGACGGGATTCTTCGTCGAGACGAAGCGCCAGCCCGGCGGAATGCCCGGCGGCGGTTCCGGCGTCATCGAGGCGCGCGCGTTCGACAACTCCTCGATCAGCTGCCCGATCTGCTCGGCACGCAGCGCGACCGTCTGACCGCCGATCGTCATGGTGATTTCGTTTTGCGCGGGGCGGTTGATTTCGAGCGTGGGCTGCACCTGGGCGGCCGGCTCTTTGCCGGACTCCGCGGCATCTGCTGCGATTTCCGCCGTCGTTGCCTCAGACGCAACAGCTTGCGTTTTTGATTCCGATGAGGCGTGATTTGGCGCCGGCGTTTCCTGCGCTGCCACCTCTGCGCCGTTTGCAGTGTGTGCGGGTGTCTCGGGGATGTTTTCGGCCTGCGGGGCCACGACAGCCTGGATGAGCTGATCGACGCCCATTTCCAGCGCGCCGAGCTGTTCGTGAAGATTCATGCGAGCTTTCTCTGGTAAGACCCACGATTTTAACTGCTGCGCGTAGGCTTTTACCTGTCGCAAACACAGTGACGTTGTAACAAAGTGCGTGCAGGCCGCGCCGGATCGGCGCGACCTGCGTCAGCACTTTTATCAAGCCTTCAAATATCCGGCTTGCCTGAACCATTCGATCGCATCGCTCAAGCCCTCGCGATAGGGCCGGGCGCGATAGCCGAGCTCGCGTTCCGCCTTCGCCGACGTGAAGTACATCTTGTTCTTCGACATTTTCAGACCGTCGACGGTGAGGAACGGTTCACGCTTGGTGATCTTGGCGACGGCTTCTGCGCCCGCGGCGAGCGGATAAAGCGGCCAGCGCGGCAAACTCAGCGTCGGCGCCTTGCGGCCGGTCAGCGCCGCGATATCCGCGAGCATCTGTTGCAGCGGCAGATTTTCGCCGCCGAGAATGTAGCGCTCGCCGATTTTGCCGCGTTCGAGCGCGAGAAAATGGCCGGCGGCCACGTCGTCCACGTGCACGAGATTGAGCCCCGTGTCGACAAACGCGGGAATCTTGCCGAGCGCCGCTTCGACGATGATGCGCCCGGTCGGCGTCGGCTTGACGTCGCGCGGACCGATCGGCGTGGACGGATTGACGATCACGGCCGGCAGACCGTCTTCGGCGATCATGCGCTCCACCGCGCGTTCGGCCAACACCTTGCTGCGCTTGTACACGCCGATCGCCTGGTCGGCTTTGAGCGGCGAGGTTTCATCAGCGGACTGGCCGGAACTGGTGACCTTCAGCGTGGCCACGCTGCTCGTGTAGACGATGCGTTCGACGCCTTCCTTCAGCGCCGCGCGCATGGTCGCCTCGGTGCCTTCGAGATTCGAGCGCTCGATTTCGCTCGGGTCCGGCGCCCACAGGCGATAGTCGGCGGCGACGTGCAGCAGATAGCGCACGCCGCGCAGCGCGTTGCGCATCGACGCTTCGTCGCGCATATCGCCAACGACGATTTCCGCACCCAGCGCCTCGACGTTTTTGCGCGGACTGGTGGCGCGTACCAGCACACGCACCTTGAAACCCTTCTGTTGCGCGATGCGCGCCACCGACGAGCCGACGAAGCCGGATGCGCCGGTCACGAGCACGAGATCGCGATTCTGTTCGGTCATTCTGTTTGATTCCCTGCGTGACAGTCGACGGATTGTACGTGTCGCGCGGGCCACGTGTCGCGCCGTGCGGCTCAGGCGTGCAGGGGAACTCAGAGAGACCACCGAGCAATGTTGCCGCGAGACGTCTAGAATGCCGGCTTGAAAGATTGCGACGAGAGGACGGCATGGCCCCGGATCTGGACCAGCGGATCGAAACATATTACGTGCGAGTGCGCGGCACCGTGCAGGGCGTGGGCTTTCGCCACGCCACCGTGCGGCAGGCTCACGCGCTCGGTATCAAGGGATGGGTGGCGAATCTCGACGACGGTTCCGTCGAAGCTATGTTGCAGGGCTCGGCCAACCAGGTCGACCGGATGCTGTCGTGGCTGCGTCACGGGCCGCCGGCGGCGCGCGTCACCGAAGTGACCGGCGAAGAGCGCGCGACCGAAAAGCGTTTCGAGCGGTTCGAGCAGCACTAAGCACTTGAGCTTCACGCAAAAAAGGCGGCGCGCCATCACCTCGATGGCGCGCCGCTTTGTCGTTTGTGCGTCCTGTTTGTCCGATTAGTCAGCCGATAACGCTTTGCGCCTAGCGCGCCACCAGCAAACTCTCTGCGAACCCCCATCCGTCTTCGATCCATTGATGGCTGCACACGAAGCCCGCATCGTCTGCAATCGCGGGCACTTCGTCCGCGCGGTACTTGTGGCTGCTCTCGGTCCAGATCGTTTCGCCCGCCTTGAGCGAGACCGTCAATTGCGCGGCGCCCACATGCGCGGTGACATCGCGCTTTGCACGCAAATGCATCTCGATGCTGCGCGCGTCCGGATTGAAGCGGGCAACGTGTTCGAACGCATCGAGCGGAAAGTCGCCGTCGAGCTCCCGATTGACACGCGCCAGCAGATTCAGATTGAACGACGCGGTCACGCCGACCGAATCGTCGTAGGCGGCCACCAGCACAGGTATCGGCTTGATCAGATCCGTGCCGAGAAGCAACGCGTCGCCGGGCGCAAGCATGTTGCGGATATCGCGCAGAAAACGCGTGGCAGCGAGCCGGCCGAAATTGCCGATCGTGCTGCCGAGAAACAGCACGAGTAGGCGCTCGTCCGCCGCGCGGTCCTGACTCACCTCGGCGAGCCCGGCGAGGTAATCGCGTTCGTAACCGACGATCGAAATCCGCTCGATGTCGCCAAGTTCGCGCCTGCACAACTGCAACGCGCTGCGCGAAATTTCAATCGGGAAGTAAGAAGTGGGGCGCTTTTTACACAGCGCTTCCAGAATGCGCCGCGTTTTGCGGCCGCTGCCGCTGCCCAGTTCAGCGACGGTCACGTCGTGCGGCAGATGCGCGACGATGTCCGCTGCGTGCTTCGCGAGCAGGCGTTCCTCGGCGCGTGTCACGCCGTATTCGGGCAGTACGGTGATCACTTCAAACAGCGCAGAACCCACTTCGTCATACAGATACTTCGACGGCAACTCTTTTTGCGGCGTATGCGTGAGTCCGGCGCGTACCTCGGCGGCGAAGGCGGCGCGGAGTAGGTCGGGCGATGCGTCGTGCGATAGGGCTGGCTGGGTCATGCTGGCTCCAGTAGTCACATTCGATGAGCGGGATTGCTGGCCGGGCGGCGGCAGGTGCAACGGAGCGCAGTTGCTTGCAGTTGCGCGCAGTTGCCGTATGCCGCGGGAAGAAGGGCGGGCTCGGTCCGTATGGACTGCCTATGCCGGCCCGGCTCATTGATGCTGTGATGACAGTTGAAAATGACGCTTGCGACGGATATCCAAGATGTCTCAGATGACGTTGCAAACGATGCCGCTAGACTTCATAGCAAGATTCGCGCTTGCGCAACTGCGCTGAAACTTGCCGGCGTTGCAACTGCGGATTCGCCTGTCGCGCGTGAAGTTATGTTCTAGTGCATCGGCGCGCGATGCGCACGGGAAAAATTGCTATTGACTGCAAGGAACGAACGGGCACGTTGTTCGGGAACCCGTCTAGAATGCCGGCTTGCATCGCATATCGAAGATAAAAACGCAGCGCCTGATACGCACTACCAGCCGCACTGCCTGCTTGTGAGACTTCATTTCCAATGACAACAACTCGAGGCACGCAGCCGTATGCTGCGCCGCACACACCTGCACTGCATCTCAAAGCGATTGCACCACGGGCCGCGCAATGAACCAGTATGACCCAAAGCGCGGTATCGCGTTGTCGGTCGGCGCATCGGCGATGTTTGCTTTACTGTCGGCTTACGCCAAGCTGCTTGCGCCGTTGAGCGGTCTCGACATTTTCGCGTGGCGTATTGTGTGGACGGTCCCCGGGGCGCTATTGCTGATCGTGTTGCGCAAACGCCTGCCGATTCTCCGGCAACTTCTTTACCGCATGGTGACGGAGCCGACGCTCGGCGCGGCGATGGTTGTCAGCGCGGCGTTGCTTGGCGCGCAACTGTGGGTGTTCCTTTGGGCGCCGCTGCATGGGCGCATGCTCGAAGTCTCGCTCGGCTATTTTCTGCTGCCGCTGGTGATGGTGTTGGTGGGCCGCTTCTACTATCGCGAGAGCCTCGACGGTCTGCAGTGGCTCGCTGTTATTTGCGCGGCGTTGGGGGTTGTGCATGAACTGTGGATGACGGGCGCCTTTTCGTGGCCCACGTTGCTCGTCGCACTCGGCTATCCGCCGTATTTCGTGCTGCGCCGCAAAATCAACCAGGATTCGCTCGCCATGTTCACGGTCGAAATGGCGCTGCTGTTGCCCGCGGCGGCTGTGTTCATCGTCATCGGTGGTTCGTTGACGATGATCGGTGGCCGTATCGACATGTGGTGCCTGTTGTTGCCGGGACTCGGCGCGCTCAGCACCATCGCGCTGGCTTCGTATCTGAGGGCAAGCCGTTTGTTGCCGGTCGCTTTGTTCGGCATTCTTGGCTATGTCGAACCGGTGTTGCTGGTGTTCGTCTCGATCACGCTGCTTGGCGAGACGCTCAGCGCCGCGCAGTTAGCCACGTATGTTCCGATCTGGATGGCGGTTGCGCTGACGGCTTTGCATAGCGTGCGGCTCGTTCGGTTTGCGCCGCGTTGAGTTTCGGCCACTGGATCACATGCCGCGGTTCAGCGATGCGCTGCCGCACGATCCGCATTGATACGCGTTGCGCCGACCTGTTCCTCGATCGCTTCGCGCAGCGCCGGCCGCCAGCCAAAACCGAACAGCGCTTCAGCGAGTACGAATAGCGGCCCGATCAGCAGACCGATCACATCGTCGACAAATGCCGGCTTGCGATGTTCGTAGGCGACGTGGCCGATGAACTGAAACACCCAGCCGATCACGAAGAGTCCGATGCCGGAGGCGAGCCAGGTGAGGGTAGTTTGCGCAGCGAGCCACTGTCCGCACGCGACGCATAGTATCGATACGACTGCCATCATCACGCCGAGCGGCACATCGAGTACGAGGTAATAGACGGTCGCTGCGGTGAACAACACCCATGCGGGCGATAAGGCAAATGGCAGCGCGCCGAAGCTGAAAGCAGGCCGGCTCAACAACACCGCCAGCGCGAGCACGATCATCGGAATGCCGATGAAATGCGTGGCGATATTGCGCCGGTCTCGATGGTAGGCCGCGTATTGCGTAAGCTGTTGCGTCAGCGTTCTCATGGATGCCGCTCCTCAATCAAAGCCAGCATAATCGCGGGCAGCGGAATTTGAAACCATCGGGTAGCCGACAATCGGGCACGGATACCGTTCTATGACTGCGAGTTTTTCATCGAATGAGCTTGCCGTGCTGCTTGAACGCAGCGCGTGGTTTCGCTCGGCGCCCGCTGCTATGCGGGCTCAGCTGATCGAAGCGGGGCGTGTCGAGCGCCTCGCGGCCGGTCAACGGCTCTTCACGCGTGGCGATTCCGACGACGGCCTCTACTGCGTGCTCGACGGTCTCGTGAGAATCGGCGCGGCCAGCTCGGCCGGCAAAGAGGCGTTGCTCGCGGTCATCGAGCCGGTCAACTGGTTCGGCGAGATCGCGCTGTTCGATAATCGCCCGCGAACCCACGACGCGTATGCCGAACGCGATTCCGAACTGTTTCATGTGTCGCGCGCGGCGCTTGCCGCGCTGCTCGAACGCACGCCCGAGTATTGGCATGTCTTCGGTTTGCTGTTGACGCAAAAGCTGCGCCTCGCTTTCGACGCCATTGAAGAAGCCGCCTTGCTTCCCGCCGCACCGCGCGTGGCGCGGCGCCTGTTGTTGATGGCAGGCGGCTATGGCGAACCCGGCGCATTGCGGCGCGTACTCAAAGTACCGCAGGAGGACCTCGCGATGATGCTGGCTCTGTCGCGGCAGACGATCAATCAGGTGCTCAAGCAGTTCGAGACGCAGGGTGCGTTAAAGCTGGGCTATGCGGAAATCGAAATCACCGACGTGCAAAAGCTCAGGGCGCTGGCCGATCTGAATCCGACCGCGTGATCGCCGTGATCTACGCGCAAAGCGCGGCCTTGCCTCCCCTATACGTCCACTTGCGCGCCGCTGCATCTTTATAAGCATTTTACGGCGCACCCCTATTTCTTTGGCGATTCGCTACACCAAGCCCGGTAAGGTCGATGTACCCCGGTCAGGAAGCGAACCTATGCATGGAAATAGCGCTCTGGATGGTGTCCAGGTACAACGAAATCTTCGCCGCAAAGCCGGCCTGAAGGTGATGTTCGCGGCGATCGTCTTCTCGTTCGCAGCGGCAGCGCACGCCGCCGACGCGCAGTCGGCGTTGCCATTGCCGTTAGCCGCTCCAATTGTCGCGAGCGACGCAGCGCCTGATGCCGGCTTGCCGGCGCTCAGCGATATCACCGCCATGCTGCGCGCGCAGTTTCGCGTTGCGCCATTGGAATCCATGAAGATCGCTCGCGCGGTATTGATCGAAGCCGAGCGTCAAGCCATCTCGCCGGTCTTGCTGCTTGCCGTGATGTCGGTCGAGTCGGGTTTCGATCGCCACGCGGTCAGCATCGCGGGCGCGCGAGGGCTGATGCAGGTCTTGCCCGCTGCGCATCCGCAATTGATTGCGGGCACAACTGACTTATCCGATCCGGCAATCAATGTGCGGATCGGCTCGACCATTTTGCGCGGCTACCTCGATCAAAGCGGCGGCGATCTCGACGCCGCGCTCGTTCGCTACAGCGGCGGCGGCCGTGGTTACGTGCAGCGCGTCGTGCTGCGGATGCAGCGCCTGGACGCAAGTTTGCGCCACGAATGACGAACTCATTCGCGGCGCATTCCTCCTCGGGCCCTCTAGTCGTTGCTCCAGCTCTTTAGCGCTTTAGCTCATCGCTCCAGCAAACTCGGCGCGCAGATCCTGCAGCCTGTCGCGCGCGGTGCCGAGACGTTCGACGAGTTGTGCCGACGCGCGCGTAATCGGCATACGCGTTTCGTCGGTCATTGAATGATCGAATGCCAGCATCGCCTTGATCGCGGACGGATTGGGTGCGGCGAACAGCAGACGCAACACGGGCAGCAAGCTGGCGAACAGATTGCGCTCGTCCAGGTCGCGATCGACGCGGATCAATTCCTGTACGGCAACCAGCAGGTCCGCGCAAACATGTGCGCTCGCCAGAATCCCACCGGTGCCGCCGCTGTGCAGACAGTCGTCCAATGCTTCGTCGGTGCCGCATAGCACGCTGATCGGCAGGCCGCGCAGCTTGCTGAAATGGTCCTTCACGCATTCCTTGATCGCGACGATATTGCTGTATTCGACCAAACGCGCAACCGTTTCGGGCGCGATCGTCACACCGGTTCGATGCGGCACGTCGTACAGAACGATAGGGCGTTCGGTGGCGAGTGCGGCCTGTTCGAAATGCCATTGCACGCCCGCCTGATCGGGACATACGTACGACGGTGGAGACACCAGATAGCCGGCACAATCCCAGCGCTCGTAGCGCTGAATATCGTGCAGGACGTCGCGCGTATTGGCGCCGCCTACGCCGATCAGCATCGGCAGACGGGAGCCGATCACATCGGTCAGCGCCTGCAAGACGGTGAGGCGTTCGGATTCCTGTAACAAAGCGGCTTCGCCCGTCGTGCTCAAGGCGACAAATCCGCTGATCTCCGTGCGCAGGTAATAGTCCGCGAGGCGCTGCAACGCGTCGACGTCGACTTCACCGTTGCGAAACGGGGTGACGATGGGCAGCCAGATTCCTGAGAACATGATTAGCGCGCCTTTGCGACGGCATGGCGGCGCTTCAATGGTCCGATGAGTGCTGCTGGGAGTGTCGAGATCAGCGTATGCAAGGTGAAGTCGAGGTCGTCGAGCGCAATGTCGAGTTGCACGCGCACTTCTTCGCGCACGGCTTCCGTGCTGACCACATACACGCCGAGCGGCGAATGAAGCAGTGTGCGGAGCTGGGTGCCGGGAAGATCGTGCGGGGGATGAGGCAGGGTGATCTGCAAGCGGGCGCGAGCCGCGGGGAAGGGGATGACATTGTTGCGCTGGACCGGCGGCGCGCTAAGCGGCTGCGTTTCGAATTTGTCGATTGATTGCGTGAGTGCCATTTGATGCGGCGTTCATTGACGCCATGGTTGATCAAGACAGTTCGAGATTAGACGTCTACGGGTAAACGCAGTGCAAAAATTGGGGTATCCGCTGAAAAAATCACGAGGACTAGATGAGTTGCTCGAATTGCATCAGCCAGCAGCCGTGCTGGTAATTTAACTGTGCGTGGGCTTCAACTCTGTCCATATGACACGCCCATAAAAAAAGGCGAGTCGTGAGACTCGCCCTCCCTGAACGGCAGAGTTCGGCTTCGATTAACTACAGATGCCTGGCCGGTGCATGCCGAATACCGATCACGTGTTATTGCGTTTTAGTCGTGTCGGTCTTTGCGCCGTCGGCTTTTGCCGGGGCATTGCTGGCCTCTTTCGCGCTCTCCGTCTTTGTCTTGCTTGCGCTTGTATCTACTGCGGTCTTCTTGGCGGCCTTATGGGGCTTTGCCGTGTGGCTGGCGGAAGCCTTCTTCACATGCGCCTTCGTCGCGGCCTTCGTCGGCGCTTTGGTCGTGGCGGCGCCTTGGTCCGTGGCACCCGTTTGCACGGCGGTGCTCGCCTTCAGGTTCGCTTGACCGGCGGGTTGCGTTTGCGCAGGTTGCGCGGCCGCCGGTGCTGCGGTTTGTGCAAATGCGGTCGACACGACGAGAGCGGAAGCGAGAGCAGCGAAAAGCGTCTTCATGATGTAACTCCTGGTTAAACCGGTTGTTCTTTGTGTCGCGGCTGAAATGTTTCAGCGCTGCCGGTTTAACGTTGGCGGGAAGACAGCAGTTGACGGTGCTCTGGTGACAAAACGTAACGGCGGATACATATCGGGGTCCTGAATCAACCCGAAGCGGTTCCGCGTTTCAGCCGCGAAGGTAGTGGGGAAAGCCGTACCTTCGCGCCCGAGCGATTGCGCGAACGCGCTATTGAAACGGATTCTGCACGACGCCCGGCTTCGTATCCGGCTCGTCCTTCACTTTCGCCGGCAGATTGGTCTGTGCCTGCAGCGCGGCCACTACCGCATCGATCGCTTCCTTCAGTGCGAGTGCCGCCTTCAGTCCGCGTTGGTCCTGAGTCAACTCCAGCGTACCGTTCAGCACCACGCGCGTGGTGCCGTTGCTGACGGTGAGTGCATCGCCCTGGATGTTGAGCACGTCGTCATCGTTCGAATAGGGTTTAAACACCTTTTAGTCCTCCCGGCCGCTGATCTTTGAGATTTTCCGGAATGCCCGGAAAACGGATGCCCGATGTTGCTTCGAGTTCGTGAATCGTCCTGATGTCGTAGCGGTTGGTCGAGACGTTGTCCACGACTACCGCGAACGCCATCTGCCGCGACGGCACGTAGACCACCTTGAACAATTGCGTCGGCACAAAGACGCGCGTTGGTCCAATCGTCTGCAATTGCTGGCCACTGAAAATCGGCCCGGTGACGACATAGGTATCGTTGTACGACATCGCGATCTTACGCACCGACGTTTCGATACGCGCCCACAAGCGCTGATTGTTCTCGCGATTTTGCGGCACGACGTTGGCCAGCGAAAACGATTGTGCCATCGCTTCCTGATTCCAGCGATTGCCTGCCGGACTCATATGACCGCGATCGAAGCCGCTGCGTTTATAGTCCGCGAGCGTCGCACCTTCACCGTCGGGCAAACGCGCGTCTTCGAAGAACTTGTTGGTACGCACCATGTCTTTCGCGGCTTCGATATGGTCGCGCGTCAGATGCTCCGAGGACCATAACGGACCATGCGTGATACCCGAATGCAGCACCGCGAAATCGCTATAGCAAAGCATGCGCGTTTTCGGCGCCATCTTCTGATTGGTCAGAACAGGCCATTGCGCATTCGGGGTGAACTGGGTGCAGGAAGGCGCCGCACTCGCGTGAGCGGCAACGGCGAACAACAGACAGGCAAACCACTTCTTCATGGATGGGCCAGTTGAGGGATCGGGGGCGCAAGTATAGCGTCGCGAGCCGGTGTCGAGCGAGGTGGAACGCAGAAGAACATGAAGGAGGAAAGCGGCTTTGGCGCAGTGCCCGCAGCGATGAAAATGCAGCGAGCGGAAGAAGCCGAAGAAGCACGGCAAAAAACCGCTGCACCAAAAAAAAACGGGCCGCTTTGCAGCGACCCTAATGCGTGGAATTCAAACTCTACTCACGCAAACTTAAGACGGACTTAAGCGCGGAATGCGGAGTGCGAAAGCGTGGACCGACGTTCGAACGCGCACACGAACCCACCCGCCACGCCCGCAGGCGGCGTGTTTTGGATGAGTGGAAATTTCGACCGACGAAAAAAAGCGCCGAAACCTAATTGCCGAAAACACTGTGTTCGGCGTGCACGTTCTGCCGATCGACAGCTTGCAAGCGCCAGAAACCGCTGGCCGGCGCGCGTGTCGGCAAGGCTGTCCACGCTGCGGCACCTTGCGCCGCGCTCACGCGTTGTTTGCGATCGACATGCAATCCGCGCAACGTGCACAGCGGCGCATCCGTGCTCGGTGCACAGAGGGTCGTCACGCCATTGTCGTCGTGTAACTCGCCCCACGGGGGCAGATCGATCCCTTGATGCGCTTCCCTCGACCACCGATGTTCGTCGGTGTCGAGCCATAACACAGCGTAGTCGTGGCTGACGGTGGGATCGGAGCCGTTGATGAGGATGGTCAGGCGCATGGCAGCTCCGTACAAATTGCGAAGTAATGCCTTATCAGTCTATGTCGCGACGCGTGTTATGCAAGGCGAAAAGGTACGGCGATCGGGCACGAAAAAAACTTACGCCCGGCGCGCACGGCTGTACGATAGCCGCGTCGGAAAGACATTCGCGGAGGCGAGCCATGCTGCGTCGATTGCTGCAACTCACGATGATGGCAGGGTGCCTCGGCGCGATATCGACGCTCAGTGCAGCTGCGGACAGCACGCCCTTCGCCGCGCCCGTGCCGATCGTCTATGTATCCGACTTCGACCTCGACGTGGCCAACGTGACGCCTGACAGCGGACCGGGGCAACGCGTGCGCCGCCTGCGCGGTCTGTTGCCGAGCGGTCCGGGACCGATGGGCAAGGACAAGAATCCGCAGGACCACGCCAAGGACATCGTGAACGAGATGGGCGACGCGCTGACTGCGGACCTGAAAAAAGGCGGTGTCGATGCGCGCCGTATTGCGCCCGGGCAGCCACTACCCGCAACGGGTTGGCAAGTGCGTGGCGTGTTTCTGAGCGTTGACGACGGCAATCGCCTAAGACGTGCAATGGTCGGTTTTGGTGCGGGTCAGAACAATATTCAGGTGGCGGTGTCGTGCGATAGCCTCGCGACGGCTGATTTGCCGCCGCTCTATGAGGCCGTCGAAGAAGCCGACAGCAAGGGGAAGCCAGGCGCGGCGATCAAACTCAATCCGTACGTAATCGCGGCGAAGTTCGTGATGGCGAGTGGTGACGAGAAGAAGACGATCGGGAAGACAGCGCAGCAGATCTCAGATGCAGTGATTGCCAAGCTGCACGGGGTGGCGCAGTGATTGATGCGCTGCTGCCCACCCCGACGCAATAGACAAACACAATAGCGCAATGGTCAAGCCGCTCAGGCCAGATCCAGCGTACCGGTCAAATCGCCAAGCGGCGCCAGGCCATTCTGCGCAAAAGCCCGATCGCGTGCGACAACCCCATCGAGCGGCGCCAGCCCATGCACCCGGCTAATCAGGCGAAGAATCGAATTGGTGTCGTACACCGTGTGATCGACATAGCCCTTCTTCGCCAACGGCGAAATCACTAACGCTGGAACCCGCGATCCCGGCCCCCAGCGATCGCCCTTCGGCGGCGCGACCGGATCCCACCAGCCGCCGTTTTCATCGACCGTGACGACTACGACCGTATTGGCCCATTGCGGGCCGCGCTGAATATGCTCGATCACATTCGCGACGTGACGATCCCCCGATGCGACATCCGCATACCCTGCGTGCATGTTCAGATCGCCCTGCGGTTTGTAGAACGTGACGGCCGGCAAACGTCCTGCATCGATGTCGGCAATCAGACGATTGGTAGACGCGTCGTCGCCGAGGCCCGCATCGCGCAGATACTTGCGCCGCGCGGCGGTGCCCGGCGCGTAATTAGTGAAGTAGTTGAACGGCTGGTGGTGGTACTGGAAATCAGGCACGGCACCCGTGTCCTGATGCTCCAACGCGTACTGCCACGCACCGCTGTACCACGCCCAGTCGACACCCTTGTCCGTCAGCCGGTCGCCGATCGTCGCGTAGTTTTGCGGCGGCATCACGCGCGGATTCGACGGGTCGGCGAGCGCGGGATTGCCGCCTTCGGCCGGACGCACGCTGCTCGGCTGGTAGGGCGGCGCCATCGTGTTGACGGCGTAGCCGTCGGCGGTAAACGCGCCATCGTTGACGAACTTCGGCGGACCGTCGAGCGCGGACGCCGGCGAATCGGGCGCCAGTTTCAGCCGCACGCCGGTCGGATCGTCGCCGTCCACCACCGAAACCATCTTCTTCGCCGGACTGTTGTGGATGTCGGGATAGAACGGTGCCTGCGCCGAGATCAGGAAGATGTGGTTCAGCCACGATCCGCCGAAAGCCGCCATGAAGAAGTTGTCGCACAGCGTGTATTGCTGCGCGAGGTTCCACAGACGCAGCGTGTCGGCGGAATTGCGGTAGTGGCCCATTACCAGGCCGCCGGAGTCGCCCCATGCGGCGAACTGGTTGTTGCGCCCGGCGTTGATCTGCATCTGGTTCTGATAGAAGCGATGCACCAGATCGCGCGTGATGACGCCATTCGGCAACGGTGCGCCTTGCGCGTCGGTAATGTGGAACGGGCCGTTGCGCAGGTTGGCAATATCCTTCTGACCGATCATGTAGCGCTTGCCGTCCACCTCCTGCGCTTGCGGCACGAGGCCACCCCAGATTGCCGGCAGGCGCGGCAGCGGCGTCTTGCCGTCGCGGTCGAGTTGCAGATAACGCTCGGCGCTCACCGCATCGAGCGGATGCTGGACACCCGGAAAGTTGCCGTACAGATTCGCGAAGCTGCGGTTCTCGGCGTAGATCACCACGATCTGCTTGACCTGGTCGCGTAGCGCGGCGTCGAGCCGCATGTCGGCGGCACTGCGCGGCGTCATGTCGCTCGCGGTACTTTGGTCAGTTTTGCACCCGGTTAGCGCCAGCCCGATACCGACTGCCGCGAGTCCGGTCAGGACACGGCGGCGTTCAGGATCGTCCGGGGTGTCGTCGGGGTTCGGTGGCAGGGTGGAGTCGTTGTCTGTCATCGGTATCTCTCGGAGTTTGCGTGACGGGTGCTTCACCGCCAGAAAGCTAGCGCTCGGGGCGGCGTGCGCGCGGCACCGGGTTCAAAATCGAGGTGGCCGGAAGGTTCCGGCACGGCTAGGGTAATCGTCGCTTCACGCGCCAACTGTTGTGCGTCGAGTCGACGGCGAATAGAAGCCAATGTTTGGCGTCCACGGGATGACGCCGCTGCGTAGCGTAACGGTCAACGGTCAATTCGAGTTCGTCGAAAGTCCGCCGATGGCAAGTGGCATGCGCGCCGGAGCCGTCCGCGAATTCGACTACCGCTGCCGCCGCGCGGGCCGGCTCGGGCAGGTGCGCGATCTGCACTGCGCAGCCCGGATAAAGATGTGAGTCGGCAACCTGGATCTGTACGGAATCGGACATGAGCGTGGCCTCCGGACGCCTGGCGCGAGCCAATGCGCGGTAGTGAGACCTCGCGCGATGGACCGCATCAAAGCATAGCACCGCGCGAAACGAAAATGACCGCCGTGTGCTTCGCGCTATCATGTTGATCTGTATCCGATGAACAGCAGAGACAACGGCAAAGACGGCAGCCAAGATGGCAAAAGAAGAGCAGACAGGAGCGGGACGCAAGCACGCGAGGCCACGCGGCGCGACAGTTTCGACTCCGCGAGACGAGGCGGCGCGATCCCTGGCGGACAGCGCCGATTCCCCCGATTCCCCCGATGAAGAGAGCACCGGCGGATCGACTTATCTCGTGCCTGGGTTGGAGCGCGGCCTGCGCATCCTCGCCGAATTCAGCGCGCGCGAGCCGATTCTGGGTGCGCCCGAATTGTCGAAGCGCATCGGCATTCCGCGCACCACCACATTTCGTCTGCTGCAAACGCTCGAAGCTTTAGGCTTTCTCGAGCGGGTGAACGGCGATCGCTATTTCCGGTTGAGCGTCGCAGTACTGCGGCTCGGTTTCGAATATCTAAGTTCGCTCGAACTGACCGACGTTGGCACGCCGATTCTCGAACGTTTGCGCGACGCGACCGGCCTCAGCACGCATCTGCTGATCCGCGACCAGCGTGATGTGGTGTTCGTCGCCAAAGCGCAAACGCATGAGCCAATGTTCAGTTCGGTGAAGGTGCATGTCGGCACGCGCTTGCCTGCGCATGCCACGGTGCACGGTCAGGTGCTGATGGGCGATTTGAGTTTCGAAGAATTGCGTCAGTTGTATCCCGAGCCGCAGCTCGAACGCTTCACCGAACGCACGCCGGCGACCGTTGAAGAACTGTACGGAAGAGTGCGCGAAAGCGCGGCGCTCGGCTACGCGTTGAGCGAAGCATCTTTTGAACGTGGCATTTCAGTAGTGAGCGCGCCGGTGCGCGACCAAAGCGGCAAGATCGCGGCCGCGTTGACGGTCACCATTCCCCGTTCCGATATCGGCGAAGCGGAAGAACGCGAACCGCTCATCATCGCGGTTTGCCAGGCTGCGCTCGAATTGTCCGAGCGGCTCAGCTATCGTCCGCGGCCGGATGATCCGACCGCGGCTCAAGCGCGTCGCAGGTCGGTTGCGGCGAATTGATATCAGAACGAGTGGTGGATACCGGTCAGGAAAATCGTCTGGTTCCGGCCGCTCGACACACCCGCCGTAAAGAACGCGGCGTCCGTATTCGAGCCCGCGCGCTCATACAGCGCATTCACATACAGCTGCGTCGATTTTGACAGCGCGTAGATGTCGCCGATCTCGAACTGCGTCCAGCGATGGCCGGCCATCGTCGTGGTCGCGGCGCCGCCGGCGACGCTGTTGAACGGCGTGAACTGATAATTCGCGCCCACGTCGTAGCTCTGATACGTATCCGAATGGCCGGACGATTCCAGCTTCACACGCGTGTACAAACCGTGCACCAGCAGCTTGCCGAACTGGTATGACGCGCCCGCCCCCATGTTCTCGACCTTGGCCGCCGTGTAGTTAGCCGCCGCGACACCCTGGAAGCTGGTGATGCCCGTTGTCACGATCGACGGCGTACGGTCGTGCTCATTCGCATAGGTCGCGCCCGCCTTGAACGGACCGTTGGCATAGCTAAGCGCAAAGCTCAGTGTCTTGCCGGTCGAGAAGTTGGTCGTGTTGCCGAGACCCATCATCGCGCCGACCGAGAAACCGGCGAAACTCGCCGAGCGGAACTTCACCGAGTTGTCGAACGGCACCACGCCGGTGTCGGCGAGTTCGTCGATGTTGCCCGGGTGGAACGCGTACCAGCTCGCGGCCAGATAAGCCGTGCTCAGCGGACCCAGCACGTCGAAGCTGAACGGTGTCTGATGGCCGAGCGTCACCGTGCCGACCTGGTCCGAACTCAATCCGACAAAAGCCTGGCGATTGAACAGCGTGCCCGCTTTGGCGAATGCTCCCGTGTTGGTATAGAAACCGTTTTCCAACTGGAAAACCGTCTTAAGACCACCGCCCAGGTCCTCGACGCCCTTCAGGCCCCAGCGGTCCGGCTGCATGTTGCCCTGTTCCTCGATCCACTTCGAATGGCCACCCGCATTGCTGATGTACGCAATACCGGCATCCAGGCTGCCGTAGAGCGTCACGCTGCTTTGCGCCCAGGCGCCGGTCGTTGCGCAGATTGCCGTCAAGCCGGCCGCCGCAATGATGTGCTTCACCGTTGGTTCTCCTGATCACACGACGGATAGCTCGCGCCGATTTCGTCGTCCCTGATCCTTGCTTTGGGTTGAATGCAGCTTCGGGTTTATGCGCCAAAACTGCTCCGCTTTATGTTCCACCTATGGGCGTTTGTATCGCCTATGGAAAAGTATAGTGAGTCTGGAAGTGGTCAAAATAAATTTTCGGACCCCGTACAAACCCGCATGAGGGCCACAGCATTTGTCTGAAAATTATGGGCAAACCCACGCCCAGAAAGGCTATCAAGCGGAAACTGCGGCTCACGTCAGTTCACGCAAAGCTGTGTTGCGAATGCCACAGTCGGTGTTTTCCCCTACCAGCCCAGATTTTTATTTTCTCGAGCCAAAGCCACTCCTATAATTATCCATACACGAACTGATGTTCCGTATATGGAACATAAGGCTTCAGGAGAAGGCGAGAAATGACTGAACAATGGCGCTGCGCCGGCCATGCCGGCGACCTGTCCGAAGACGCGCCGCTCGAGTTCAAACTCGACGGCACGGAAATCGGCATCTACAAGGTGGGCGATGCGCTGTACGCGCTGGAAAACGTCTGCCCCCATGCATACGCGCTGCTGACGCAGGGTTTTGTCGACGGTGACACCGTCGAATGCCCGCTGCACGAAGCCGTGTTCCATATCCCGACCGGCAAATGCCTGAAAGAGCCGGGTGGCCGCGACCTGAAGATGTACTCGGTACGTCTCGCCGGCGAAGAAATCCAGATCAAGGTGGAATGACATGTCAGAACACATCGTGAACTTCAATCCCTTCCTGAAGCCGTGGCTCGCGCCGCAGCCGAACAACGTTGCCGGCAAGGGCGTGATCGAAAAGCCGGGTGAGACCGAAAACTTCATCTGGCAAACGCGCAAGGCTGAGCCGACCCAGTACGAAAACGACTTCGGCGATGCACTGGAAAAGGTTTTCGAAGCCGGCGCGAATGAGTTGCAGGAAGTCGTTGACGGTTTGAACCGCGTGGGCTTCCGTACGCCGGAAGGCAACGCGTGGGACGCCGATCGCCTCGCCGCCGAATTCCGCCTGCTCGCTGAATAAGCGCGCTTTCCCGCACACGTCTCTTCGCTTTCGCATCCGGAGTCTTTTCATGACGTCCCCCAATACAACGACTCAAGGCGCGGCTGACCCGATCCAGTCTTATCTGAACCGAGGCCTGCGTAATTACTGGTATCCCGTTGCACCGAGCTGGCAAGTCGGCGACGCGCCGGTCGGCGTCACGCGCCTCGGCGATCAGATCGTGCTGTGGCGCGACAAGGAAGGCAAAGTCCGCGCGCTTGAAGATCGCTGCCCGCACCGCGGCGCGCGTCTGTCGCTCGGCTGGAACCTCGGTGGCAGCGTCGCGTGCTGGTACCACGGCATTGAAATCGACGGCGGCGGCACGGTCACGAAGGTGCCGGCTGTCTCGAACTGTCCGCTGGAAGGCCAGAAGTGCGTGAAGTCGTATCCGGTCGAAGAGCACGCCGGCGCGATCTTCCTGTGGTTCGGCGACGACGCCCATAAGGAACCCACGCCTCTCGTGTTGCCGGAAGAACTGGTGGGTGACGAGTACGCGAACTTCCTGTGCATGTCGAACTGGAAGTGCAATTACCAATACGCGATCGACAACGTGATGGACCCGATGCACGGCGCGTATCTGCACGCAACGTCACATTCAATGGCCGAAGGCGACAAGCAGGCCGACATGCGCGTGCGCAAGACCGAAACCGGTCTGATGTTTGAAAAGGTCGGCCAGCGCGACGTGAATTTCGACTGGGTTGAGCTCGGCGAAACCGGCGCGCTGTGGATGCGCCTCGCGATTCCGTACAAGAAGAAGTTCGGCCCCGGCGGCAACTTCGGGATCATCGGCTTTGCTACGCCGGTCGACGAAAACAACTGCCAGGTTTACTTCTGGCGCACGCGCAAGGTGTCGGGCTGGCAGCGCGACGCATGGCGCTTCATGTATCGCAACCGTCTGGAAGGTCTGCACTGGGCCGTGCTGGAACAGGACCGCTATGTTCTCGAAAGCATGGCGCCGAATGCGCGCGAGCACGAATTCCTCTATCAGCACGACGTCGGCATGACGCGTGTGCGCCGCATGTTCCGTCAGCGCGCGCAGCAGCATTTCGCTGAGCTGGATGCCTATCACGCTCAAGCCGCTCAGGCCGGCACCGGGCAAACCGAAGCAGCAGGCCACAGCCATGCATAACGAAGCGTCCCCGGCATTGGTTGCACTCCATGGCAGGCGCGTCCTCGTGACGGGCGGCGCGCGCGGCCTTGGCGCGGCGTTCGTTCGCTCGCTGGCGCAAGCCGGTGCGCAAGTCGTGTTCGGCGATGTGCTGCATGACGAAGGCCGGGCGCTCGCGGCGTCACTGGTCGAGCAAGGCCATGCAGTGACTTATCTGCCTCTCGATCTCGCGGACCCCGCCAGCATCAAGCAGTTTGCCGATCGGGCCGCAGCACAACTCGGCGGCCTCGACGCGCTGATCAACAACGCGGCGATCACCAACTCGGGCGGCAAGTTCGCCGATGAGTTGTCGGTCGAGACGTGGGACGCCGTGATGAACGTCAACGTGCGCGGCACGTGGCTGATGAGCACCGCCGCATTGCCATATCTGCGTGATTCGGGCCGCGGCAGCATCGTCAACATCGCGTCGGATACAGCGATATGGGGCGCGCCGAAATTGCTCGCGTATGTCGCGAGCAAGGGCGCGGTGATTTCGATGACCCGCTCGCTGGCGCGTGAATTTGGCGCACATCAAGTGACAGTCAACGCCATCGCACCCGGCCTCACTGAAGTCGAGGCCACCGCCTACGTACCTGCCGAACGTCACCAGTATTACCTGCAAGGCCGCGCGCTCACACGCGCGCAAGTGCCCGACGACGTCACCGGGCCGGTGCTGTTCCTGTTGTCCGATGCCGCGCGCTTCGTGACTGGCCAGTTGCTGCCGGTCAACGGCGGCTTCGTGATGAATTGATCTTGTCGAATCGAAAGGAGAAAGAGATGGCGGACGCCGAACTCGAACGCAAATCGTGGGAACAACCCGCGGACGCGAGCTTTGCACAATGGTTGGACAGCCGCGTCGCGCGCCTGGAAACGCGTCGTTACGACTGGGACGCGCTGAAGTTCCAGGCCGACTACGACCCGAAATATCGCCGCGCGCAAATGCGCTATGTCGGCACGGGCGGCACGGGCGTCGCGAAGGACATGAACACGGTGCCCGCAGGCGGCTTCACGTTTTCGACGATGGTGATCCCGGCCGGCAACATCGGTCCGAGCCATATCCATATGGATGTCGAAGAGATTTTCTTCGTGCTGCGCGGCAAGATGAAAGTGATCTGCGAGAAAGATGGCGAAACGTGGGAAGCCGTGCTCGGCGAACGCGATCTGATTTCGGTGCCGCCGGGCGTGTATCGCACGGAAGTGAATATCGGTGAAGAAGATGCGTTGATGTGCGTGATGCTCGGTGCAGCCAAACCGATTACGCCGACGTATCCGCCGGATTCTCCTTTGGCCAAGCTCAAACGCTAAGCCCTCAAGTTCGTTTTGAAAACACCCACGAAGGAAATCATGTCCGCAGCCCCGTCCGCTACCGCCGATCAGAACGCTACGCTCGAAACGCGCCTTGCACGCTTTCCCGCGCAGCAGATCTGGCTGGCATCGCAACGCGCGGTGAGCTATCGCGATGTGGATAGTGCCGAAAGTGAAGCGCTGCCTTTGGTGCTGCTTCACGGTATCGGTTCGGGTGCGGCTTCGTGGGTGCAGCAGTTTGAAGTGCTGGGTGAGACGCGCCGTGTGCTGGCGTGGGATGCGCCGGGATACGGTGCATCGACACCCGTAGAAGCCGATTCCCCCGCAGCAAGCGATTACGCCACTGTATTGAAGCAATGGCTCGACGCGCTCGGCATTGAACGCTGTGTGCTGCTGGGTCATTCGCTTGGCGCGATCATCGCGGGTGCGTTTGCCGTGGCGAATCCGCAGCGAGTGGCCGGTTTGCTGTTGTTGTCGCCGGCTGGCGGTTACGGCGCTTCCGCAGCGGAAGTGCGCGAAACCAAACGCGATCAACGTCTGGCCATGCTGAAAGAACTCGGCCCGCAAGGTCTCGCCGAAAAACGCAGCACCAATATGTTGTCCATCCACGCGAGCGGCGAAGCCCACGCATGGGTGCGCTGGAACATGTCGCGTGTGATCCCGCACGGCTATGCGCAAGCGACGCATCTGCTCGCCAACGCCGATCTCGCCAGCGACCTCTCACGCTACAAAGGCCGCATCAGCGTCGCGGTCGGCGCAGAAGACACCATTACGCCCCCCGAAGCCTGCGAGCGACTTGCTCTCGCCGCCGGCACCACATTGCAGGTCGTGCCGCGCGCCGGGCACGCCGGTTATATCGAAGCGCCCGCCGCGTACACCGCGATCATCGACACGTTCTGCCGCGCAAGCGACGGACAACGGAGCCAATGAATGACGTCCGACACGCATGACATGGTTAGCGCCGAGCGCGACGCGGACGACGACCGCAACGACGCAGACACGAGCAGCGATATCAGCTATCGCGTGCCGGGTCTGGAACGCGGTCTGAAGATTCTGACGGAGTTCTCGCCACGCGAGCCGGTTCTCGGCGCACCGGAATTATCGAAGCGCCTGAAGATTCCCCGCACGACGGTGTTCCGTCTGCTGCAAACGCTCGAATCGCTCGGCTTTCTCGAGCGCGCCGATAAAGACCGTAATTATCGCCTCGGCGTTGCCGTGCTGCGGCTCGGGTTTGAATATCTGAGCTCGCTCGAATTGACCGACCTCGGTTTGCCGATCATCGAAGCGCTGCGTGACGACACCGGTCTCACCAGCCACATCGTGATTCGCGACGGACGTGACGTGGTGTTCGTTGCCAAAGCGCAAAGCCATGCGCCGATTTTCAGTTCGGTGAAGGTGAATGTCGGCACGCGCCTGCCGGCCCATGCAACGACGCACGGCCAGGTGCTGATGGGCGACATGACGCTCGACGACTTGAAAAAGCTCTACCCGGAACCGGAACTCGAACGCTTCACGAAACAAACGCCGGCCACCATCGACGACTTGTACGAACGCATTCGCGATGACGCCAAGCGCGGCTACGCGATCAGCGAGTCGTCGTTCGAACGCGGCATTTCGGTGGTGAGCGCGCCGGTGCGCAACGACACGGGCCGCATCGTCGCCGTGATTACGACGACGATTCCGCGCCACGAGATCGATGCGTCCCTGCTCGATAGCGGCCTGATCGACAAGGTCCGCCGCGCGGCCGACGAACTCTCGCAGCGGCTCAACTATCGGCCGACGGGTAGCTCGAACTCGGGCGCGAAATACTTTAAGGCATTGGGGCTCAAATGATTCAAATCGACTTGACCGGACAGGTAGCGGTGGTGACGGGCGGTTCGTCCGGCATCGGCCTTGCGACTGCCGAACTGTTTCTGCGAGCAGGCGCTTCTGTCGCGATCTGCGGCCGCGACAGCGAACGTCTCGCGCAAGCGGAAGCTTCGCTGAAGGCACAGTTTCCGCAAGCGCAATTGCTGGCGCAAACCTGCGACGTGCTGGACGCGGACGAGGTCGCAGCATTCGCGCAAGCAGTGCAAGCGCGTTTCGGCAGGACCGACATGCTGGTGAACAACGCGGGCCAAGGTCGCGTATCGACGTTCGCCAACACCACCGACGACGCCTGGCGCGAAGAACTCGACCTGAAGTACTTCAGCGTGATCCGCCCGACCCGCGCCTTCTTGCCGATGTTGCGCGACGCAGCAAACCCCGCGGTGGTCTGCGTGAACTCGCTGCTCGCCCTGCAACCCGAGCCGCACATGGTGGCGACTTCGTCGGCACGCGCCGGCGTGCTGAGCCTCATCAAATCACTTGCGGTCGAACTCGCACCGCAACGCATTCGCGTGAATTCGATTCTGATCGGCATCGTCGAATCGGGTCAATGGCGCCGCCGTTACGCGAAAGAAGCGCAGCCGGGCCAGAGCTGGGAAGACTGGACCGCCGAACTGGCACGCAAGAAAAACATTCCGCTAGGCCGCTTCGGCAAACCCGAAGAAGCCGCTCAAGCGCTCTTTTATCTGGCTACGACGCTGTCGTCCTATACGACGGGCAGTCACATCGATGTTTCTGGAGGCGTTGCACGACATGTCTAATAAAACCACCGTTGGCGAACTGATCGCCGCTTTTCTCGAGCAGTGCGGCGTTCAAACCGCATTCGGCGTGATCTCGATCCACAACATGCCGATCCTCGACGCGATCCACAACCGCGGCAAGATTCGCTACGTCGGCGCACGTGGCGAAGCGGGCGCGGTGAACATGGCTGATGGCCTGGCGCGCGTCTCCGGCGGCCTTGGCGTGGCATTCACCAGCACCGGCACTGCTGCGGGTAATGCTGCTGGCGCGATGGTCGAAGCGCTGACCGCGGGCACCGCGCTGCTGCATGTGACGGGCCAGATCGAAACCGAATACCTCGACAAGGATCTCGCCTATATCCACGAGGCGCCGGATCAATTGTCGATGCTGTCGTCGATCTCGAAGGCCGCGTTCCGCGTGCGCTCGGTCGAAACCGCATTGCCGACCATCCGCGAAGCCGTGCGTGTCGCGCAAACCGCGCCGAGCGGCCCGGTCAGCGTTGAAATTCCGATCGACATTCAAGCGGCCGAAATCGAATGGCCTGCCGACTTGGCCGCGCCGCATGTCACCACGTTGACGCATTGCAGCCAGCGTGTCGTGCAACTCGCGGATCAACTGGCGAATGCAAAGCGTCCGCTGTTGTGGCTCGGCGGCGGCACGCGTCATGCACGTGCTGCGGTTGAACGTCTCGTGGCCTTGGGCTTCGGTGTGGTGACCAGCGTGCAGGGCCGTGGCGTGCTGCCGGAAGATCATCCGGCGACGCTCGGCGCGTTCAACGTGCATGTCGCTGTCGAAAGCTTCTACAAGACGTGCGACGCGCTGGTGGTGGTCGGTTCGCGTCTGCGTGGCAATGAAACGCTGAAGTACAAGCTGGCGCTGCCGCAACCGCTGTATCGCATCGACGCCGACGCGCTCGCCGACAACCGCGGTTATCGCAACGACATGTTCATTCACGGCGATGCCTCGGCCGTTCTCGAAGAGCTCGCGACGCTGCTCGAAGGCCGTCTGAAGGTCGATCCGACGTTCGCGCAAGACCTGGCTGCCGCGCGCGAAAGCGCCGTCGCCGATGTGGGCAAGGGCCTCGGCCCGTACAAGCGCCTTGTCGACGCCCTGCAGCAGGCCGTGGGCCGCGATTACAACTGGGTGCGCGACGTCACGATCTCGAACAGCACGTGGGGTAACCGCATGCTGAAGATCTTCTCGCCGCGCGCGGGCGTTCATGCACTCGGCGGCGGTATCGGCCAGGGCATGCAGATGGGGATCGGCGCAGCACTCGCGGGCAATGCCGCGAAGACGGTGTGCCTGGTTGGCGACGGCGGCCTGATGGTCAACGTCGGCGAACTCGCGACGGCCGTGCAGGAAAACGCCAACGTGATGATCGTGCTGATGAACGATCAGTGCTACGGCGTGATCCGCAACATTCAGGACGCGCAATACGGCGGCCGCCGCTGCTACGTCGATCTGCACCAGCCGGATTTCGCGCAGTTCTGCGAGAGCCTGAAGCTCACGCACTACCGCATCAAGTCGCTTGACCAGGCCGAGGAGATCATCCGCGAAGGTATGGCGAAGACGGGCCCCGTATTGGTTGAAGTGGACATGCTGTCGGTTGGCTCGTTCGCCACGGCGTTCGCGGGCCCGCCGGTCAAGGAAAAGGAGCCGGAACATGCGTGAGACCGGCTACGCGGGGCATCACGCACCCGTCGACGTCGCGATGATCGGCTTCGGCGCGATCGGCCAGGCGGTGTATCGCTCGGTCGAGTCGGATCCGACGGTGCGCGTGTCGCACGTGATCGTGCCGGAGCGCCATATGGCGTCGGTGCGCGAAGTGGTGGGCGCATCGGTCGATGTGGTGGCCTCCGTGTCCGCATTGAGCAGCCAACCGCATTTCGCGCTGGAATGCGCGGGGCACAGCGCACTGGTCGATCACGTGGTGCCCTTGCTGAAAGCCGGTACGGATTGCGCGGTCGCATCGATCGGTGCGCTCTCCGACATGATGTTGTTGGACGCGCTTTCCGCTGCAGCCGATGAAGGCGACGCGACGTTGACGCTGTTGTCGGGCGCAATCGGCGGCGTGGATGCGTTGTCTGCCGCCAAGCTCGGCGGCCTCGACGAAGTGTTGTACACCGGCCGCAAGCCGCCTTCGGGCTGGCTCGGCACGCCCGCGGAACAGCTCTGCGATCTGCACACGCTGAACGAAGAGATCGTGATTTTCGAAGGCAGCGCGCGCGAAGCGGCGCGCCTGTATCCGAAGAACGCCAATGTTGCCGCGACGATCGCGCTGGCTGGCCTGGGTTTGGACCACACCATGGTCCGTCTGATTGCGGACCCGAACGTGTCGCGCAATGTGCACCGCATCGTGGCGCGCGGCGCGTTCGGCGAGATGTCGCTGGAAATGTGCGGCAAGCCGCTGCCGGACAACCCCAAGACGTCCGCACTGACTGCGTATAGCGCGATTCGTGCGCTACGCAATCGCGCGGCCCGCTGCGTGATTTAAGACATTCGCTGACTAGCTGAAGCAAACCGGAACGACCGACATGACTCACTTCGATACCAGCCTCGTGCCCACCGGCGATATTTTCATCGGCGGCGAATGGCGGCAAGGGCGTGGCAACCCGTACAAAAGCCTGTATCCGGCGGATCAGTCGGTCAACATGGAAATCTCGACAGCCACCGCAGACGACGCCCGCGAAGCCGTGGAAGCCGCGGATATCGCATGGCGGCGCGCGGATTGGTCGGGTTTGAAGCCGCATCAACGCGCGCTGATTCTGTATCGCATCGCCGATCTGATCATGGCGCGTCACGAAGCGCTTGCGCAACTGCAGCGTCGTGACAACGGTAAGCCGATTGGCGAAACGCGCGTGCTGGTGGCGAGCGCTGCGAACACCTTCCGCTATTTCGCGGCCTGCCTCGAAACGCTCGATGAAGAAGTGACTCCCTCGCGTGGCGACTATCTGACGATGAGCATTTACGAGCCGATCGGTGTGATCGCGGCGATTACGCCGTGGAATTCGCCGATTGCATCGGATGCGCAGAAGCTGGCTCCGGCGTTGGCAGGCGGTAACGCGGTGGTACTGAAGCCGGCCGAAGTCACTCCGTTGGTTTCGCTGGCGTTGGCTCGTATCTGTGAAGAAGCCGGCGTGCCGAAGGGTGTTCTGAGTGTGGTGCCGGGTAAAGGCTCGGTAATCGGCGACGTGCTGGTGCGTCATCCGTTGGTGAAGAAAGTGTCGTTCACGGGCGGCACCGAAGTCGGCCGCGGCATCGCGCGCATCGCTGCGGACAAGCTGATGCCCGTGTCGCTTGAACTCGGCGGCAAATCGCCGACCATCGTGTTCGATGACGCCGACCTGGATCATGCAGTGAACGGCGTGCTGTACGGCATTTTCAGTTCGTCGGGCGAAGCGTGTATCGCGGGCTCGCGCCTGTTCGTGCAGCGCTCGATTTACGACGCGTTCATGAAGCGTCTCGCGGAAGGCGCGCGCAAGCTGCGCGTCGGCGACCCGTCGCGTGCTGAAACGCAGATGGGTCCGCTGATTACCGCAGCACATCGTGAAACCGTCGAACGTTACGTCGCATTGGGCCTGGAAGAGGGCGGTCGCTTGCTGTGCGGCGGCGAACGCCCGGTCGGCGATGGCCGCGAAGCAGGCACCTATTTTCAGCCGACGATCCTCGAAGGTCTCACGAACGACGCCCGCATCTGCCAGGAAGAAATCTTCGGCCCGGTGCTGGTCGCCATGCCGTTCGACGACGAAGCTCAGCTGCTGAAAGAAGCCAACCACAGTGTGTTCGGCCTCGCCGCCGGCATCTGGACGCGCGATTACAAACGCGCCTACCGGATTGCCCGCGCGCTCGAAACCGGCACCGTATGGATCAACACCTACAAGCTGTTCTCGATATCGACGCCGTTCAGCGGCTGGAAAGAGAGCGGCATGGGTCGCGAAAAGGGCCGACTCGGCATCCGCGAATACATGCAGCAGAAGAGCCTCTACTGGGGCTTGAACGACGCGCCGCTGGCGTGGGCGAACTAATACGCGAAATACGCAAGAGGCACGTTATGACGATTCTCGGCATTGAACAGATTATTTACGGCGTGACGGATCTCGCCACCTGTCGCCGCTTTTTCGCGGACTGGGGTTTGAAAGAAGTCGCGCATGACGAAACGCACGCACGTTTTGAAACACTGAACGGCTGCACGATTCTCGTCGTCGATGCAACCGACCCGTCGCTGCCGCCCGCATTCGAAGAAGGTCCGACGCTGCGTGAAGTGACCTGGGGCGTGGCAACGAAAGCGGAACTCGACGAACTGCGCGGCCGTTTTGCCGGTCAGCCAGGCCACTTCGAAACGGAAGACGCCATCGGTTGTATCGATCCGAACGGGATGGCGATTCGCGTTGAAGTGACTCGCAAGCGTGCGCTCGATATTCACGGTTCGCCGTCGAACGTGTGGGGCCAGACGTTGCGCGTCGATCAACCGTCGCCGATTTACGAGCGCGCCGAACCGGTTGAAGTCGGCCACGTAGTGTTCTTCACGAACCAACTCGCGGCACAGGAGAAGTTTTACCAGGAACTGCTCGGCTTCGAAATGTCGGACCGCTATCCGGGCCGCGGCGCGTTCATGCGCTGCGCACCGCACGGTGGCCATCACGACATTTTCCTGCTGGCGTTACCGGGTGGTAAGCGCGGTCTGAATCACGTCGCGTTCACCGTGCGCGATATCCACGAAGTGTTTGGCGGCGGCATGCATATCAGCCGCTGCGGTTGGGATACGCAACTCGGTCCGGGACGTCATCCGGTGTCGTCGGCGTACTTCTGGTACTTCCAGAATCCGGCCGGCGGTCTGATCGAGTACTACGCCGACGAAGACCAGCTCACGCCCGAATGGCAGCCGCGCGATTTCGAACCGGGTCCGACGGTGTTCGCCGAATGGGCGATCGACGGCGGCATCGACGGCCATACACGTCGCCAGAAAAACGCGAAGGCGCCGGAAGGCAAGTTCATGACGGAGCGGAAAAATGACTGACGCTGCTGCTGAAAAGGCTCAAGCTGCACACGCCGGACTCGAAGCGCCGCGCACGATCGTCGTGATCGGCGGTGGCCAGGCGGCGGGTTGGGTCGTGAAGACGTTGCGCAAGGAAGGCTTCGATGGCCGCCTGGTGATGATCGCCGATGAGATCCATTTGCCGTACGAGCGCCCGCCGCTGTCGAAGGCCGTGCTCTCCGGTGAAGCCGATATCGAAACCGTGCGCCTCGTGAAGCCTGACGATTTCGACGCGCTGAATGTCGAAGCATGGCAACCGGATTGCGCGACGTCGATCGATCGTGAAGATCGCGTCGTGCGCACGCAGTCGAGCTGTGAAGTGCAATACGACCGGCTCGTGGTTGCAACCGGTGGTGCGGCGCGCCGTTTGCCGGACGCGCTGGTGAAGACATCGCGCATTACTTATTTGCGTACGCTCGACGAAGCGGTCGTTCTCGGCGAACGGCTGCGCGCAAGCAAGCGCGTGCTGGTGGTTGGCGGCGGGTGGATCGGTCTCGAAGTCGCAGCTACTGCGCGCAAGCTCGGTGTGGACGCGACGGTAGTGGAGGGCGCGCCACGTCTGTGCGCCCGCTCGCTGCCGCCGATGGTGTCGGATTTCCTGTTGCAGCTGCATCGTGCGAACGGCGTGGATGCGCGTTTGAACGCGTCGCTCGTGTCGATTGCGGATCATCCGAACGACGCCAACCGTATTCGTGCGACGTTCGCTAACGGTTCCACATTGGACGCCGACTTCGCCGTCGCCGGCATCGGCCTCACGCCGCATACGGCACTGGCGGAAGCAGCCGGTATCAAGGTGGAAGACGGCATTGTCGTCGATCATTTCGGCGCAACCGATGACCCGCGCATCTTTGCGTGCGGTGATGTGGCCAACCATCCGAGTGCCTGGTTGAAGCGGCGCGTGCGGCTCGAATCGTGGGCCAACGCGCAAAACCAGGCGATCTCGACGGCAAAAGCCTTACTCGGCAAGTTTGAACCGTACGCGGACATTCCGTGGTTCTGGTCCGATCAATACGACGTCAATCTGCAAATCCTCGGCGACATTCCGGGCGATGCGCAGCTCGCTGTACGCGGCGATTTGCCTGGCAAACGCGCCACGCTCTTTCATCTGGAAGACAGCGCGATTCGCGGTGTCATCGCCATCAACACGCCGCGCGAACTGAAACTGTCGCGCAAATGGATGAACCAGGGCCGGACTATTGACCTTGCCACCCTGACCGACGCCTCAACGGCGCTTGCCTAACCACACCTACGGACGGCACCACGGCATGAGAACCATCGACAACACCATGGGGGACCGCAGCAGCGCCGGTGTCTCAGGCCCCGTGACCCGGGGCTCGATCATCGCGCGTCTCGAGCGCTTGCCGAAGAATGCGATGCAGGTGCGCGCGCGCATACTGATCGGTCTCGCGACGTTCTTCGACGGTTTCGACGTGATCGCAATTGCGGCCACGCTGCCAATCCTGATTGCGAAGTGGCATCTGACGCCGTGGGAAATTGGCTTCCTGATCGGCTCCGGCTCGGTCGGCCAGCTAATCGGCGCGTTCGTGTTCCCGTGGTACGCGGAACGCAAAGGCCGTGTGAAGGCGATTGCGTTGAGCTCGGGGATCATCGGCATTACGAGTATTGCGTGCGGCTTTGCGCCGACCTTCGCGGCGTTTGTCGTGTTGCGTGTGATTCAGGGGCTCGGGCTGGGTGGCGAATTGCCGGTGGCCGCGACCTATATCAACGAGATCAGCCGCGCGCATGGCCGTGGACGTTTCGTGCTCTTGTATGAAATCGTTTTTCCGGTCGGCTTGCTCGCATCCAATGCGTTGGGTGCGTGGATCGTGCCGCGTTTCGGTTGGCAGGCGATGTACTTCATCGGCGGTATGCCGTTGATTCTGTTCTTCGTGCTGCGGAAACTGGTGCCGGAATCGCCGCGTTGGCTGGCCGAACGCGAACGGATGGCCGATGCCGATACGGCGGTGCATGCTTTCGAACGCGCAGTGAAAGGTCCGCTTCCGCCGGTTGCCAATGCGGCCGAGTTTGACGCGATGGCCAATCGCCATCCGAAGCGCCGCATGAGCGATCTGTTCGGGCCGGCGTATCTGAAGCGCACGATGGCGGTCGCGATGCTGTGGATTACGTGCGGCTTCATTCAGTACGGTCTGTCGACCTGGCTGCCGACGATCTATCGCACGGTTTATCACGCGCCGCTGCAACTGGCGTTGAATCTGGCGGTGGCGGCTTCGGTGCTGGGCGTGGTGGGTTCGCTGACCTGTGCGTTGCTGGTCGATAAGGTTGGGCGTAAGCCGATCATCAACCTGTCGTTCGTGGCGTGCGCGCTGTCGTTGCTGTTGGCGGGGGTGTTCCACAATTCGTCGGTGTATGTGGTGGCGACGTGTTGCGCCTTCTCGCTCGGGTTCCTTGCTTGCGGCTTTATCACGGCTTATGTGTACACGCCGGAGCTGTATCCGACGAGTATCCGTGCGATGGGTTGCGGTGTGGGCGGCGCGTGGCTGAAGGTAGCAGCGATTTTCGCGCCGGCCATCGTGTCGAAGACGATGATCGGCGGCAATCTGGAAGTGGCGTTTTATATTCTCGCGGCTGTGCCGTTCATTGCGGCAATCGCGGTGCACTTTCTCGGGATCGAGACCAAGGGGAAGGTGCTGGAGCAGCTCGAGGCTTGATGCCTTTTGGCGTGTGATGGGTTTGGTGGGCGGTTGATGTTGTACCGCAATGGCAGGAAGGCGAAGGGCGCACTGGGTGGTGCGCCCTTTGTTTTTGGATCGTCCTATAGAAGCGACTTTAAAGCGCCGTCCGGTGCGACAAACGCCGCTGTTTCAGCTCCTCAATAATCCAGACACTCATCAACCCCGCGCTCACGCAAGCGATGATGTCCGGTTTGGAGATTGCAAGCGCCAACCAGACGAGGTGTACGTAGCCGCGGAAAAAGGGCGGCACGGCCCCGCGCAAATCGCTCCAGCGCGTCGTCGCCAACACGCCACCCGCTGCAGCCATCACCGTAAAAAGCGCCCACGCAAATTGCGTCGAACGCTCTTCCCGTTGCAACAGCAAAACGATCAACGTGACGAAGCCCGCAAACCACATCGCCATGCCAACCCACGCAACGCGCGGTCGACCTGCGAGCCAGCCGCGAAACTCCTGTTGCGCAAAAGAGAAAAAGAAAGCGAACAGCACGCCGTGCGCGAACGGCATCTGCCACGCGCGAGAATCAGTGGAGAGCCAATGGCCGGCGAAACCGAATCCGATCGCGCCCACGGCGGCGAGTACCGCGAGTTGTTTGATGCGCGGCCATCCATAGATCAGCGCGGCCCACATCGTGCAGATCCCAAGTGTGTCCATTGCGATCGACGTCAAGCGCCCGCTACCTGCGTCGCACAACGCGGCGGCGGTCGCGCCAAGCCACACCGGAATCCATCCGTAGCGCAGCCAGCCAATCGAGCGCAGCGTCCGCAGCCGCTGTTGCTGCGGTTCGGACAGCAGCACAGTCGTCGCGGCGCTGGTGACCAGCGTCACCATCAGCGTGGCCAGAAGCACAGCCAGCTGAACGGGCGTCCATTGATCGAGCCACCGATTGCTATTCAGGTTCATTGACGCGTTGGCGAACAGCAAGCCGCACCAGGCGCTCAGCGCGAGCGCCGGCCCGAACAGGCGTCCTGCGCCAATCCGAAACGACAGGCAGCGGGTCCAGAATTCGACCTTCTCGCTGTCGAGCCGCAGGCGCACGACGTTCGGATGATAACGAGCGAGCGCGGTCAATAACTGCTCCATCTCGGTTCGCACGCCAGCGCGCAGCAGTGCGTGTGCGCCGGTCGCCAACGGAGGTTGAGGCCCTTCGAGCAGCGCCATTGCATTCGTGAAGCGCAAACGTAGCGCGTTGTAGTCCTCGTCGGCGAATACGCGGTCTAGCGCGAGGGTTGCGATGGCCGCGTTGCGCCGCCGCAGATGCGCGGCGTTGTCCCGCCATCCCAGGACCGCACTCAGGTTCATGCGCAGCGTGGCTGGCGCATCTTCGTTCAAACAGTGAACCAGCGCCTGCCATTCGAGTTCGTCGCGCATCTGAATATTGACGACGGCTGCGAATAGATCCTGCAGCGAACGACGCGACTCGAGTTGGTCGCGTTGCGAGACGAAGTGCTGCCACAATTGCACAGCGCTTTCGAAGGCGTCGTGTTCGGGAAGGTGGTGAGCCTCAGGTGGCGGGCTGGGTACCGACACAGGTACCGGTACCGAAGCCGACACCGCGGCTATCGTCGCCGCTACGCCGCCGCCGCTCGCCATCTGCAAAGCCGACTCATACGCGTACCGAAGCCGCTGAAACGCCTCAGCGTCCTCATCCGGGCGTTGCTGTTTCAAAAGACGCGCATAGGCGCGGCGCACGGTACGCTCGTCGGCGTTCGCCGCAACGCCGAGCACGTCCCACGGCCAGTGGTGAGCAGAAGTCGTATCCATAGCCGGTCAGTACGTCACATGCACATCGAAGCGATCCAGCAACGCACTCAATTCGCTGCGCACATGGGCGATTTCCTCGGCGTTCTGCCGCTCGAGCAGCGACTGAAAGCGCGCGATATGCGCAGCCAGATATTGCCGATGCTCCCCCAGCGTTTCCTCGTAGACGCGATCCGCACGCGTGAGCAGCGTGCGATTCTCCAACTGATCGCGCGGATGAATCTTCAACGCAGCCAGGGCCGCGAGTCGTTCACCGATTTCTTCCGGCGTCAGCACGCCTGGGTTCTCTTCAATCACCATCGCGCGCTTCACGCCGCCGGGAAACGCAGTAGCTTCCACTTCCAGCACGCCGTTGACGTCGTAGGTGAAGCGTACATCCGCCCCGGCCTGGCCGGCCGGCTTGACCGGCACTTCAAGCGTGAATTCGCCGAGCGCCACGTTGTCGACGGTCAAACGCGCTTCGCCCTGGAACACCTTGATGCTCAACATGCGCTGACGGTCGCTGACCGTAAAGATGCGCTGCATGCGGCTCACCGGCACGATCGTATTGCGCTCGATGATCGGTAGAAAATGTCCCGGCACATATTGATTGGCACTGACCTGCATCGCAGTATCGATGCCGAGGCTATACGGCGCGACATCAGTCAGCACCATTTCGTCGAGACCTGCGTCCCGCGTGACAAGCCCCGCTTGCACAGCAGCGCCGAGCGCGACGACTTCATCCGGGTTCATATTCGCGGCGGGCAAACGGCCGAACATCTTCGAGACCAGCTTGCGCACCATCGGCATACGCGAGGCGCCGCCGACGAGGATGATTTCGTCGAGCGCATCCACAGCGATCTTCGAATCGCGCAACGCTCGCTCGACCGGTTTGCGCAGACGTTGCAGCAGATGCTCGCAAGTCCGTTCCGCAGCCGCCGCATCGAGTTCGAGGCTGTGCTCGTTATCGCCAACCGTGAGCTTGAGCGTGACGCTATCGGCACCGCTCTGCGTGAACAGACGCTTCGCACGTTCGGCCTGCTGATGCAGACGTTGTGCAGCAATCGGCGTAAGCGAATTGACTGGAAGGCGATTGCGCTGGCAGAACAGATCGACGAGCGCTTCCGTGAAATCTTCGCCACCCAAAAAGTTGTCGCCGGTGCTGGCGCGCACTTCCATCACGCCTTCGAAGAAGTCGAGCACGGAGACGTCGAACGTGCCGCCGCCCAGATCGAAGATCAGGAACTTGCGTTCACTGTCGCGCTGATGCACGCCGTACGCGAGCGAGGCCGCGGTCGGTTCATTGACAAGACGCAGCACATTGAGCCCAGCCAGTTCGCCGGCGATGCGCGTGGCTTTGCGTTGCGCGTCGCTGAAATAGGCGGGCACGGCGATCACGGCGTCGCTTACCGTTTCGCCGAGGAACGCTTCGGCATCGGCTTTCAGCGATTTGAGCACCAGCGAAGACAGTTCCTCCGGACGCAATGTCTGCACGCCAAGCGACACGTTGCGATTCGTGCCCATGTAGCGTTTGAAGTTGGCGGCGGTGCGTTCGGGATGCGTATGCAAGCGGTCATGGGCGGGGCGGCCGACGAGGATCGAGCCGTCGTCATCGATCGAGACGCACGACGGCGTCAGCACGTCGCCCAGTGCGTTCGGGATGAGGGCAGCCTTGTTATTGCGCCAGACGGCCGCAAGACTATGCGTGGTTCCAAGATCGATGCCGATGATCGAAGGCATGTACAGTTTCCGATTCGTTTTGCGCCCCTTCGTGAGGAGATCGCCCAAGGTCGCGTGGGAGCCAGATGGCGCTCCGTCCAATGGCGATAACGGCAGGCTGCCTGCAAACTTGAGCGGCGAAGGGAACGAATGCGGTGTGTGTCGATGAGGCGATGCGCTACGCATGCCGGCTGAATGGGCCGCCGGCCATGCGAATGCGATGCCTGGTCGCGCAAGAATGGCGACGCGAGAACGGGATGCGAAGCGGGGACGCAAAGCCCGTCAGGCGAGCCTGCTGTGCTGTATCACAACGTCACAACGCCTTGCGGTACACCACGAAACCGGAGTGATCCGCGACCTTGTCGTACAGCTTCATTGCCGTGTGATTCGTCTCATGCGTTTGCCAGTAGACCCGTTGCAAACCGTCGGCCTTGGCGCGTGCATACACTGCTTCGATCAATGCACGGCCGACACCTTTGCCGCGCTCCGCTTCAAGCGTGTAGAGATCTTGCAGATAGCAGGTCGGTGCAACCATGGTCGTGTGACGGTGGTACAGGAAGTGCACGAGGCCGAGCAACTGGCCGTTGCGTTCGGCGACCATTGCGTGCATTGGCTCGTAAGCGTCGAAGAAACGCCCCCACGTGACTTGCGTGATTTCGCGCGGCAATGCCGTTTCACCCGAGCGGCCGTAGAACGCGTTGTAGGCGTCCCACAGCGGCAGCCATGCGTCGAAGTCGGCGGGCGTGACGGGGCGGATTTGAATCGCGTCGGACATGGGTGTGGCTCCTTGTGTTGTGATGGTTGAGGGCGAGTACGTCGCGGCCGCTAAGGCTGAGTCGAACAAGCATAGACGGCTGCGCTGAACGCCTGCTCGCGCTCTTCCTCGGCAGTAGGAGTTGCGGACGTCGCTGAAGCTGCGCTACCGCGCTGCTCCAGATTTTCATTCACGCAGGCATCCAACCTTGCGCGTGCCGTTGCCGCCGGCTCGAGCAGCCCGTAGGCATAAGCCGCGCACGCCAGCGCCACGCACCACTTCACCGCGGCGCCATAGCGCAGGTGTGCGGTGACGGCGTGACGTGCATGCGTGTTCATGGCAACGGCCTCTCTCGAGAGTATTCAGCGACTCCAGAACCGTCAGCATAAGAAATTTGTGGCACCATTGTTAGCTCCACAACGCGACCACAATTTGGAGCCACGGAATTGGACTACGGCCTGTTGATGTCGAACGTCGAGCGCGCAATGGGTGGGCGCAAGCTTACGCAGCAGGACTTGCTCTACGAGAGTCTGCGTCGCGCGATTCTCGATGGCGATATCCGTCACGGCAGCCGTCTTCTTGCCACGCGAGCGCTTGCCGAACAGTTGGGCATTGCGCGCAACTCTGTCCTCTACGCATACGAGCGGCTCACCGACGAGGGCTTCATCACGGCGAGCCGGCATGGTTCCATCGTCAGCATGGTGAGCGGTTCAGGCGCCTCGATCTCCGCAGCAAGCGGCAGTGTGCAGACGCCTGAAAACCACCTGTCACGCCGTGTCGCCGATCTGCCGCGCGAGCGCACGAATCCCGACGACCCCACGCCGTTTCGTCCCGGCGTGCCCGCACTCGATGAATTTCCGCTTGCGCAATGGCGTGCCTCGATGGAGCGCGCATGGCGCACGGTCGAACCGCGGGAACTCGGTTACGGCAACAATGCTGGGCACCCCGCATTGCGCCGCTCGATTGCGGAATACGTGCGCGTGTCGCGTGGTGTGCGATGTTCGGCGGAGCAGGTGTTTATCACCTCGGGCACGCAGGCGAGTCTCGATCTATGCGCCTGCATGCTGGCGGACCCCGGCGACAGTGTCTGGGTTGAGGATCCCGGCTATCACGGCGCAAAGGCTGCATTCCAGGCCGCTGGTTTGCAACTGGTGCCGATTCCCGTCGACGCCGCCGGCATGGCGCCGACGCCCGATCACTGGGAACAGACACCGCCACGCCTGATGTACATCACGCCGTCGCATCAATATCCGCTCGGCAGCGTGCTGAGCCTCGAGCGGCGCTGGTCGATCATCGAGAACGCAGTGGCGCGCGGCGCCTGGATCATCGAAGACGACTACGACAGCGAACTGCGCCATAGCGGTCCGCCGTTGCCGTCGATCCAGGGCCTCGCGGCCGACACGCCGGTGATTTACCTCGGCACCTTCAGCAAGACGATGTTTCCGGCGCTGCGGATGGGCTTCATGGTCGTGCCGGCGCACCTTGTCGCTGACATCGACGAGGCGCTCAGCGAGATCGCACGACAAGGGCGCGTGGCTGAGCAGATCGCGTTGGCGGATTTCATCGATAGTGGGAAATATGCGCGGCATCTGCGACGTATGCGGCGGTTGTACCAGCAGCGCCGCTCCGCATTGGTGAACGCGATCGAGCGGCATATGGGCGACCTGGTGACGGTGTCATCCGACGGCGGCGGCATGCATCTGACGATGCGACTCGATGTGCAGCTGCGCGATCAGGACGTAAGCGCAGTGACACGCGAGCACGGTTTGCATATCGCTGCGCTCAGTGCGTTTTGTCAGCCGCCTGCTAAAGACGCCGCGCGCTACAACGGCTTCATGCTCGGCTACGCGGGTGTCAAACCGCACGAAGCCGACGCATTGGTGGCGCAACTCGCCGCCGTGGTGCGTGGGCTACGCTAGATCGCGAACGAACATCGTATTGTTGTGACGAAAGAGAACTAGACCGCTTCCGCCCTGAGCCAACGCGCGAGCCCGGCGTCGTCATCGGTATCCAGCGCCTGTGCGACCCGGCGCCCGACTGCCGCGCCGAACTTATAACCGTGGCCCGAGCATGCCGATACCACCAGTGTGTTGCCGATGCGCTTCGAAAAAAAGCGTTCATCCGAAGTGAACGTGTAAGCACAGGTTTTCACTTCGGTGACCGTATATTCGTCGATGCGGCTGAACGGCGGTGAAAACAAGCGCCGCAGACTGTCGCCTTCTCCGGGTGCCGCGACGCGATTGGCATCAGGATCAGGCGCGCGTGATTTGTGCACACTGGCGCCGAACTTCAGGCCGACATCGTCGATTGGCGGCAGCACGTAACCGCTGCTGGCGCCGCCAATATCGACGATAGCGGGCGCATTCGACCATGCTTCCGCCAGATCCGCGGGTGGCTCGAGATAGGCGACTACGTTGCGATACGTCATCAGGTTTTCGGCGAGCGAGGGGAACAGTTGCAGCGTCCACGCGCCGGCGGTGACTACGAGCCGGTCGGCGCGGATGATCGTGTCGTCTTCGATGCGTACGGAGGCCGCATGCGCATCGACTGCGAGTACCTTGGTATGGGTGCGAATTTCGGCGCCGCGCATCTTGAGCCACGCTTTCATGTCGCGAGCGATGCGTTCGCTAAATAGTGCGCCGCCATCCTGATCGAGGTAGGCGTAGCGAAACGTGGCAGGGTCGAGAAACGGATAACGCTCGGCCGCTTCGCGCGGGTCGAGCTGTTCGTACTCGAATTTCATGCGGTCGAGACCGGCGCGAAATTGCTCGGCGCCATCGCCTGCGTGTTGCGAAATGCCGAGCACGCCGCAGTTCGCATAGTGGGATACGCCGAGATCATTCCACAGCAGATCCCAACTATCGAATGCCTCGGCGATGGTGCGTGCGTAGCCGTCAGCATCGCCATACGCTCGACGGATCATGCGACTCCGGTCGCCCGAGGCGGCGAGTGGGTTCGGAATCGAGCCCTGCTCGATCAGAGTGATGTCGTGTCCCAACTTGGCAAGCGACCACGCTGTGCTCAAGCCGGCGATGCCCGCGCCTACGATTGTCACCCGCATGCCATCTTCCCCCGAGTCGATGTATCCGGGTCAGAGTCTAGCAGTGGGAAAAATAAACAGGTACGCGTTCTGGCAACGCGAAAAATAATTCGGTATGTGTTTTAGCGAATCGCCGCGCGAGCCAACAGGGGCGATCCAGCGTACTACCAGGCAGGGGGTGGTCTCCGCGCGCCGCCGTGTCAGTGTTTCTGTTTCGACGGATGGCGCAGCTTGTCGCGTACTTTCTTCGCGGCGAACAGCGGTACGTAATCGAATACACGCGCTTCGTGCCGGTAGTCAGCCAGGGTGTCTGCGTACATCTTCGAAACCGTTTCCGTCGGGGTATCGGTTTCCTCTGCGATGCTTCTCACCACTTCGTCGACATTTGGCTCGGGTTGGGACATGGAACTCTCCGGGGCAAGCGGGATGGACCGGCGGGTCGCCGGGAACGGGCGCACGACAGGAGTTCATTAGAGGATGCGTTTGGCCACGATGCCAATTGAATTGGTCTATCGAATGACTCGCTCCACAGAGATTTTTGTCTTGCACTGCAGCAAGCGCCCGCGCCATGCGGGGATGCGGAAAATCAATGTGTATGCCGATGGTGAATATCTGGGAAATGCGCGTGCGCATGCGTGATCGGCGCGTGGGAATGCGGATGCGTGTGCGGCTCGTGGCCGTCCCACGCGAAATCATGCTCGTGCTGGTGATGCGCGTCGTGCCGGTGACGATGCGTGTGATCCAGCGGGGTATGCGTGTGCGGATGCTCGTGACGTTCGCGGATGTGCAGCCAGACACCCAGCGTCATGAGGGCAGCGGCCACCCAGAATAGGAGCGGCGGCATCTCTGGCCACAGCAGCCACGATAAGGTCACACCAAATAGTGGTGCGACCGAGAAATAGGCGCCGGTACGCGCGGTGCCGAGATTGCGCAGCGCGACGACGAACAGCACGAGACTCACGCCGTAGCCCGCGAAACCCGTCAGCATGGCGAGCGCGACGGTCGTGGCCTTGGGCCACGCTGCACCAAAAGTGAGCGCGAGCGTGACGTTGACTGATCCGGCCACGAGCCCCTTTACGCAGGCGATGAACATGGCGTCGTGAGTCGACACCTTGCGCGTGAGATTGTTGTCGACTGCCCAGCACGCGCAGGCGCCGACCAGCAGCAGGGTGCCGGGCGGCAGGCCGGCCGCGCCGGGCTGCCACGACAATGCCACGCCGCCCGCGACGATCGCGGCCATGCCCAGGAACACCTGAATGTCGACGTTCTCGCGAAACACGATCCACGCGATCAGCGCGGTGAGTACGCCCTCGAGATTCAATAGCAGCGAGCCGGTGGCGGCTGGCGTCGTTTTCAGACCCAGCATTAGCAGCGCCGGCCCCGCGACACCGCCTGCCACGATTGCGCCGGCGAGCCACGGCACTTCGCGCACCGGGAAGCGGTGGTGACTGACCGGCTGCCCCTCCGCTTGACCTTTCAGGCGGCGCGCCAGAATCACGGCGGCAAGGCCCGTGCCGCTGCCGAGGTAGAACAGTCCGGCCAGCAGAAACGGCGACAGCGAGCCGAGCAGCGCCTTGGCGAGCGGCGTGGTCGCGCCGAACAAGGCGGCGGCGAGCAGAGCGGTGAAAGCGGCGTTGAAGCGGGTCGGCATGGGCGGGAGATTCGGATGGAGCAGGCGTTGCCGACACGATACCGCTATCGGGCCGTGGACACCTAACTCCACCGAACAGGCGATCGGGCTGGAAATCCCGCTCGCGCGCATCCGATCGCGCCCTCACAGCGTATAACCCGCATCGCCATCGAAAGAGGCCCCCATGCCGCCATTTGCCGCCGCCGTGATCGCCCTGATTGGGCTCATCGCGATCTTCAGCGCCGTGTGGGCATGGCAGTTGAAGATCGGGAACGCCGGCATGGTCGATCCGGTTTGGGCCTATTCGCTCGGCCTGGTCGCGGTGCTCTACGCCGTGCTCGGCAACGGCGATCCGGTGTCGCGTGCACTGACCGCGCTGGGTGGCCTGGTTTGGGGCGTGCGACTCGGCACGCATCTGTGGAAACGCAATTTCGGCAAACCGGAAGACGCGCGCTATCGGCGCTTCCGTGAAGAATGGGGCGACAAGGCAGCCAGCAAGATGTTCTGGTTTTTCCAGGTGCAAGTCGTGATTTCGATGCTGCTGTCGATCGCATTTCTGGTGCCGTCGTACCGGAGCAGCGCACCGGCCATCGGGTGGATCGTGCTGGCGGTGGTGGTGTGGATCGCATCGGTAGTCGGCGAAGGCATCGCGGACCGTCAACTCAAGCACTTCACGCAGGATCCGGCCAATCACACCACCGTGTGCCGCGTTGGCTTGTGGCGCTATTCGCGGCATCCGAACTACTTCTTTGAATGCGTGCATTGGCTTGCTTACATCGCGCTGTCGATCGGCACGCCTTGGGGTTGGTTCACGTTGTTGCCACCGGTGCTGATGGCGTTTCTATTGCTCAAGCTCTCCGGCATCCCGCTGCTCGAAGAAAGCATGGCGAAAAGGCGCGCCGGTTACGCCGATTACATGCGCACCACCAGTGCGCTCATTCCGTGGCCGCCACGGGATTGAGACGAGCCGGCTACGACACAAAAGTCCAGACAAGACGATAGGGAGTCAGCCTCATGAGCCTTTCCACCACCGACCATACAATGCCGCCTTCGTCGCCCGCCGAGCCGAGCGACGGCTGGCTGATTCAGAGCTGCGAACGCGGCTGGCTGCCCGACAGCGTGATCCGTTTCGGCATGCGTCAGCTGATGCGCCAGCGTTTGCGCGACGAAGCGATCGACAACGGCGAGGTGCGCGCACAACGGCTCAACGGTCTGCTGGACGACTTGCGTTCAAGTCCGATCGCCATCGAAACGCAGGCCGCCAACACGCAACATTACGAGGTGCCGGCGTCGTTCTTCCACGCGCATCTCGGACCGCATCTCAAGTATTCGTGCTGTCTGTACCCAACCGGCAATGAGACGCTCGTGCAAGCCGAAGCCGCGATGCTAGAGCGCTACGCCGAACGCGCGGAACTGGCCGACGGTCAGCGGATTCTCGATCTCGGTTGCGGATGGGGTTCGTTGTCGTTGTGGCTGGCGGCGCATTATCCAAACGCGCAGATCGTCGCGCTGTCGAATTCGCATGGGCAACGCGTGTTCATCGAAGCGCGCGCGGCGGAGTTCGGTTTGCACAACCTCTCGGTGGTCACGGGCAATGTCGTCGATTTCGAATTCGACGAAGCGCAGCTTGGCGGCGGCTTCGATCGCGTGGTGTCGATCGAGATGTTCGAGCACATGAAGAACTACGGGCTGCTGCTCGCCAAGATTTCACGCTGGATGCGCGACGACGCGAAGCTGTTCGTGCATATCTTCGTGCATCGCACGCTTGCCTATCACTTTCAGGTGCAGGACGGCAACGACTGGATGTCGAAGTACTTTTTCACTGGCGGCACGATGCCCTCCGAAGCGCTCCTGCTGAACTTCCAGGACGATCTGCGGATGGAGCGGCAGTGGTGGGTGAGCGGCGCGCACTACGAGCGCACGGCGAATCACTGGCTCGCCGCGCTCGACGCAGCGCGTGACCGCGTGATTCCGATGCTGGTCCATACATATGGCGCGCGCGATGCAGCTGTATGGTTTCAGCGCTGGCGCATGTTCTATATGGCCGTGGCCGAGTTGTTCGGCTACGCCAACGGGAATGAGTGGGGCGTGGGACACTATCGGTTTGTAAAACGCTAAACCGAATCCTGATCCGCGCCTCGGTATGACCGCAAGGAAACCCATTTCACTGAACACGTTGTTGCACGACATTCGCGCCTGTACCGTATGCGCGCCAGTGCTGCCGCATGCGCCGCGTCCGGTCGTCGTGGCGTCGGCTGATTCGCGCATTCTGATCATCGGCCAGGCGCCCGGTGCGCGCGTGCATGCTTCGGGCATTCCATGGAGCGACGCCAGTGGCGCACGCTTGCGCCACTGGCTCGAAGTCTCCGACGAGACCTTTTACGACGCCTCGAAATTTGCCATCGTGCCGATGGGTTTCTGCTTTCCGGGCAGAGGCACGAGTGGCGATTTGCCGCCGCGGCCCGAATGCGCCGCGCTCTGGCATCAGGCCTTACTGGCCCAGTTGCGCGAGGTGCGGCTCACGGTGTTGATTGGCCAATACGCGCAGCGTTTTGGCCTCGGCGACGCATTCGGGCCGACGCTGACCGATACGCTGCTGCGCTGGCGTGATTACGGCCCGCACGTAATACCGCTCCCGCACCCCTCGCCGCGCAATATCGCGTGGTTCAAGCGCAATCCCTGGTTCGAAGCAGACGTATTGCCGACTTTGCGGGCGCGGGTTGGTGCGGCGCTCGAGGAATGACCCGCCTCGCGCCGTCGAAATACGTCGAAACAATCGGAAACACACAATTAAGCGATTGACGGAATAAAACGGCAAACTGATGCGTTTGCTTCATACCGGCGGCGAGATCAGGCCTGCTGCGGCACGGCCGAATTTTCAAACAGCTTTCGCTAGAAAACCATTTGCAGACGGAACGACCGATGAATACTCACGCCGACTCCTTGACCGATTCAACCGGCACGCCGCTGGCGTCGCGCTATACCCGCACGGCGATAACGCTGCACTGGCTGATTGCGCTGCTGATGATCGGCAATGTGGTACTCGGCCTGACCGCCGAATCATGGCCTGACGACTGGGTGCGTCCGGTGGTCGACACGCATAAGTCGATCGGCATCACCGTGCTCGGTCTCGCGTTGATGCGCATCTTGTGGCGCGTGACGCACAAGCCGCCGCCGTTGCCGCGTGAGTTTCCGTCGTGGGAAAAAATCGCCGCACACGTTGCCCATTTCTTGCTGTACCTGCTGATGATCGCGCTGCCGCTTTCCGGCTGGCTGCACGATTCCGCGTGGAAAGATGCTGCCACGCATCCCATGCATCTGTTCAACCTGTTTCCCTGGCCGCGCATCGGCTATGTGATGAATCTCGATCCGGTGCTCAAGGAGACACTGCACGACCGCTTCGGCGCCTTGCATACGTGGCTCGGCTACGCGCTGTATGCGTTGCTGGCAATGCATATCGGCGGCGCGCTGAAGCATCAATGGATTGATCGCAAGTCGGTTCTGAAACGCATGGTGCCGTAAGCATCGCCACGCTGCTTTCTATCTAATAACCACCAACGACGAACTCGGCAGTCATTTTGAAGAAAACTCTGGAACAGGCGCTCGCCCTCGCATCGCCGCGCATACTGCCGCGTCCCACTACGCTGCTCAGCACGCTGATTCATTTCAGCGTCGTCGTGCTGTGGTTGCTGCTGTTCGCCCGCGCATTCTTTCTACAAGGTGTGGTGGCGTGGTCGACCGGCATCGCGTATGTCGTGTACGACACCTTGCTGCTTGCGTTCGTCACCTGGAAAACGCTGCCGCTGATGCGGCCCACGCCGCCGCTCGAGCCGGACTTCGATGCGCGCAACTTGCCGGACATGGGTGTGATTGTCGCGTCGCATAACGAGGCAACGGTACTGCCGGTGACGCTCGCCGCGCTACTGCGTCAGACACATGGCCCGGCGCAAATTGTGATCGCCGACGACGGTTCCACCGATGCCACCCACGCGCTGCTCACCGAACGCTTTGGCCTCACTGCCGCCGCTGACGGCGTGCTGAGCGCGCCGAGTTCGCTGTACCCGAATCTATACTGGCTGCGCGTGCCGCACGGCGGCAAGGCGCGAGCGCTGAACGCCGCCATCATGGTCATGACCACCGAGACCGTGATGACCGTCGACGCCGACACGCTGCTCGACGACGACGCTACTTACGCGATGCGCGCCGCCTTCGCGAGTGAACCGAAGCTGGTCGCGGCGGCCGGCATTCTGGTGCCGGTGTGCGGCAAATCGGTGTCGGGCCGCGTGTTCCAGTGGTTCCAGACCTACGAGTACATGCGCAACTTCATCGCCCGTTTTGCGTGGATGCGCGCCGACAGTCTGCTGCTGATTTCCGGCGCCTTCGCGTCGTTCAGGCGTGACGCGCTGGTCGACGTGGGCGGTTTCGATCCGCAGTGCCTGGTCGAAGACTACGAACTGATTCATCGGCTGCGCCGCTATTCGGTCGATCATGATCTCGGCTGGGACGTGCGTGTGGTCGGCGATGCCCATGCGCACACCGACGCGCCGGACAACCTCGGCAGTTTCCTGCGGCAGCGCCGCCGCTGGTTTGCGGGTTTCCTGCAAACGCAATACTGGAACCGCGACATGACCGGCAACCCGCGCTACGGCAAGATGGGCATGCTGATGCTGCCGGTCAAGGCCATCGATACGATGCAGCCGATCTACGGGTTGACCGCCTTCGCGTTGCTGCTCGGCTTTCTGTTCGGCGGGCATGGCGCGATCGTCGTGTCGATTTTCAGCGTGATCGGCCTTAAAACGGCGATCGACCTCGCGTTTTATCTCTGGTGTATCCATCTGTATCGCCGCTGGACTGGCCATCGCACCGGCTCCAGTTTGTGGATGGCGGTGCTGGCGGCGATCGCCGAGCCATTCACATTCCAGCTCGTGCGACACGTCGGCGCTCTGCTCGGCTGGCTGCATTTCCTGCGCGGCGGACGCTCGTGGGGCGTGCAACGCCGCTCCGGGCTCGTGACGCGCGACGAAAGCTAGCCGCCGATCATCTGACCAAAGGCATATGGAGAGGAAGAATGGCTCGCCAACCCAACGGGCGGCGAGCCGGACACGGCACGCAGGCGGGGGAACCATGCCGCTTCGGGTTCGAGTAGACTGTACGGCGATGTCGGCCCGCGAATTGCAGGGCGACCACCTTCTATCCGCTCGTGCACGGAGGCTCCACCTATGCATGCTGTTCCCCCGCTCGAACAAGACACCGTCGATGCGCCGGTCGATGCGTCGCCTGCTCATACAGCCGCGCAAACCAACGCCTCAACAGGCGCGAAACCCCACGCGCCGGATCAGGCCGCCAACGACGCCCCAGTGCGCGATCTGCGGCGCGTAGGTATTCACCCTGATTACTGGTATCCGCTCGCGTGGTCGCATGAGGTGAAGCGGGGCAAGACGCATGGTGTGACGTTCGCGGGTGAGCCGATCGTGCTGGCGCGTACGGAGTCCGGCAAGGTGTTCGCGCTCGAAGACCGCTGCGCGCATCGCCAGGTACCGTTGCATCAGGGCGTGGTGGACGGCGAGTCGATCCGCTGCGGCTATCACGGCTGGACCTACGACTGCTCCGGCACCTGCATCGACGTGCCGTATCTGGGCCGCGACCGGCTGCCCAATGGCGTGCGTTCTTATCCGTGCCGCGAAGTCGAAGGCCTGATTTTTGTGTTTCCCGGCAATGCCGAGTTGGCCGAAGAACGGCCGCTACCCGCGTTCAGCTCCGTATCCGACAAAAAGTACAAGACGCGCCGTTTCGGCCGTCCGGTGAATTGCCACTATTCGTTCATGCACGAGAATCTGATGGATATGAACCATCAGTTCCTGCATCGCCGCCAGATGGGTCAGATGCGCGCACGTTCGCTGGGCCGGCGGCGCGGCGAGGGCTGGGTCGAAGTCGATTACACGTTTGCGCGCATGGCCGGCCAGCAGCCGATCGGCGAGGCGATCGTGTTCGGCCAGAGCCGCAAGACCGGTGGCGACAACGACAAGGACGTGATGACGATCCGCACCGAGTATCCGTATCAGACGCTGCAGATCCGCACGTCCGATCAGACGCTGGTGATGGATTTGTGGATCGTCTACGTGCCGCTCGATCGTGAGCAGCGTACGAACCGCACCTTTGGCCTGCTATCGATTCGCAAACCGGGCATTCCCGGCGTGCTGAATCTCGCGTGGCCGCTGCTCGTGTGGTTCACCGAACGCATTTTCAAGGAAGACCGCGAAATCGTCGAAGCGGAACAACGTGCGCACGATTCGCAGGGCGCGGACTGGAATCACGAGGTGTTTCCGGTCATCAACGAACTACGCGCGTTGTTGCGCGAAAGCGGCGCGCCGGATCAGGTGGTGGGTGCCGGCACGGGTGGCGCTGCCGTGATCCGCTTCTGGGATTCGCGTCACGGCAATCCATTGTCGAATACTTGATATTCGAGTTTTTTGGGCTTCGACCGTTGCCGCGATCGTGGCAACGGTGTCTGAGCATGCACGCGAGGTGGCGCTTTCGTAAGTCGGCTTTCCACCCGGTGGAGAATGAATCCATCTCCACCCGGTAGGGAATTCAGGCCGATCGAGCAGCGATAATGGCATCTGGCACGCCGAGGTTTGCGCCAATCGAGATGCGCGCGCCTCCGACCCGTGTACCATTTCGCTTTTTCCAATCTTTAAGAACGCCTCGTGACTACGCAACACATCCCCACCGCATCCCGTAAATCCCTCACTCTGCTGCAACTGCTGGGCCTCATCGGCGCCGCCGGCCTGATCGCAGCGATTGTGCTGAACCAGTTCGCCTGACCCCGCCACGAAGCCCTCGCTTCAAGCATCCGACCCTATGCCGGCGCTCGTCGCCGGCTTCATCGATATTCCGATTTGCCATGTACAAGAAGGGCGTCGCTGTAGAAATTCAGTTTTCTCCCGAACGGCTCAACGACGGCGCCGGCGATCCGTACTGGATCGATTTGACGCAGGTCGAAGCGCAACGGCTGTTGGAAACCCTGCAGGCACGCCTGGCTGAAAGTAGTGCGGGTACCGTCGCGCCTTTGGTTGTGAGCCTTGATGAGACGACGGCGGCGTCGCGCGCGGTCGATGCGCCACATGCCGCGGAAGAAAGCGCGGCGCCTGCGGACGACTTCAAACAATGGGTTTGCGTGATCTGCGGCTGGATCTACGACGAAGCCGCCGGCTTGCCGGAAGAAGGTATCGCGCCGGGCACCCGCTGGGCAGAGGTCCCGGCCGACTGGCGTTGCCCACTGTGCGACGTGGGCAAGGAAGATTTTGCGTTGGTCGAGTTTTAAGCCGGAAAATCCGCGCCGACCGTCGTGGCCTCCCACGCATCGAAGTCGCCGCGCATGAAGTCGAGCTTCTTGCGCGCCAGTTCGAGCGCGGCCTTGCCGAGCAGCAAACGCAGCGGTGGCTTGTCTGACAGCGCGGCGTCGATGATTGCCTGGGCGGCGCGCACCGGATCACCCGCCTGCTTGCCGCTGCGCGCCTCGGTCTGTTTGCGGCGCTCACCGGCCGTGGCCGCATAGTCGTCGATCTCCGTCGCTGATTGCTTGATCGACGGACCCGCCCAGTTCGTACGGAACGGGCCGGGTTCGACGATCAATACGTCGATACCGAGCGGCTTCACTTCCGTCGCGAGCGATTCGGACAAACCTTCCACCGCGTATTTGGTGGCGTGGTAATAACCGGTCGCGGCGAAACTCGTGATGCCGCCAATCGACGACACATTCACAATCAAGCCACTGTGCTGCTCACGCATGATCGGCAACACCGCCTTCGTTATATCGACCAGACCGAACACGTTGGTCTCGAACATGGCGCGGACTTCGTCGTCCTCGCCTTCTTCGATCGCGGCCAGATAGCCGTAACCCGCGTTATTGACGAGCGCGTCGATGCGCCCGAAACGCTGCTTGGCCTGCGTGACCACGTCGTCGATCTGCTTGCGGTTCGTCACGTCGAGCGGCAGAACCAACGCGCGGTCGCCGTGCGCTTCGGCGATATCTTTCACTTTCGACGCGTCGCGTGCGGTGACCACCGCGCGCCATCCGCGCGCCAGCACCAACTTCGCCAACTCGCGGCCGAAGCCGGTGGAACAGCCTGTAATCAGCCAGACGGGATTGTCTCGATTCATCATTTGGGAAACTCCTGTTGATGGGCGAACGTGGCGCGGGTTGTTGGTCGAATAGCGCCCTTATTGCTACTTGCGTTTTGAGTGGGTTTTTAATTGTATTCTTAACTCAGCGGCCTCGCTTTGCAGCGCTTCAACGAATGCGCCGGCCAGCGGATGGCTCGGACGATGCTCCGGATGAACCACGCTCACCCGAAACGGCAACGACACGGCGAGCGGCCGGATATGCAAATTGCGGCCCGCGAAATCCAGCGCCGTAAGCGGATTGACGATGGCCACGCCGAGACCTTGCCGCACGAAACTGCACACGGAGACGGCGGTGGGCGTCTCGATCATCTGGCGGCGCGCGATGCCCGCTTGCGTGAAGGCTTCGTCGATCTGAATCCGGTACGGATCGTTCGACGACAGGCTGATGAAGGGCTGATTCGCGAAGTCTTTCAATTCGATCACGCGCTTGGCGAGCAATGGATGCCCATCGGGCAGCACGCAAACTTCGTCCACTTCGAGCAAGGGCGTCAGGCGTGTTCCAGCAGGCGGCGCGCCGTGTTCGGTCAAGCCGAGGTCATAACGCTGCGCGGTCAGCCATTCTTCGAGAAACGGTGATTCCTGTGTTGCGATCGAGAGACTGACGCCGGGCTGTACATCGTGAAAACGCTTCGCCGCGCCTGGCAGGATCGAGTGCGAAAACGCGGGCAACGCGATGATGGAAAGCTGGCCGCCCTGGAATTCGCGCAGACTTGCCGCCGTGGACGCCACCCGTTCGAGCCCGATATACGTGCGCTTGATTTCATCGAACAGCGTCAACGCGGACATGGTCGGACGCAGCCGCCCATGCACGCGTTCGAACAAGGCAAAACCGATGCTCTGTTCCATGCGCGCCAGCTCGCGGCTTACCGTGGGCTGCGAGGTGAAGAGCATCTCGGCTGCTTTGGTGACGCTGCCTGCTGTCATCAACGCGCGGAAGACTTCGATATGTCGATGAGTGAGCGCCATGATGTGTATATCAAGAATGAATGGATTCACAAAGAATAGGTATTTTACTGAATGACCGGTTCTCAGCATCATGTTGCTCACTAATGCTTCGATATAGAGAGCCGCGAACCGTGACCACAGCCAATCCCACACAACTCGTCGAACTTGCGCGTCAGTACGGCACGCCCCTTTGGGTCTATGACGCCGATGTGATCCGCCAGCGTATTGCCGAATTGCGTAGTTTCGACGTGATTCGCTATGCGCAGAAGGCGTGTTCGAATGTACACATCCTGAAGCTGATGCGCGACGAAGGGGCGATGGTCGATGCGGTGTCTTTAGGCGAAATCTCGCGCAGTCTCGCGGCGGGTTTCACGCCGGATGGCGATCCAGAGGGCGTGGTTTTTACGGCTGACCTCGTCGATCACGCAACGCTGGCTGCAGTGATCGAGCATCGCATCACGGTCAACGCCGGGTCGCTCGATATGCTTGAACGTATTGGACGGCAGGCGCCTGAAGGGCACCGTGTGTGGCTGCGGATCAATCCTGGTTTCGGCCACGGGCATAGCAACAAAACCAATACGGGCGGCGAGCATAGCAAGCACGGTATCTGGCTTGACGACGTGCCGCTGGCGATTGCCATGGTGCGGCGTTACGGTCTGAAGTTGGTCGGGCTGCACATGCACATCGGTTCCGGCGTCGACTACACGCATCTATCGCGGGTATGCGATGCGATGGTCGAAGCGGTGCAAGGCTTGGGCCACGATATCGAAGCGATTTCGGCCGGTGGCGGTTTGTCGGTGCCGTATAGCGAAGGCGAACCGCGGATCGACGTCGAACATTATTTCCGTCTTTGGGACGCGGCACGCAAGCAGGTCGAAGCGCGTCTCGGGCATCGCGTGAGACTCGAAATCGAACCGGGGCGTTTTCTGGTCGCCGAAGCGGGCGTGCTGGTTGCCGAGGTGCACGCGCTGAACCGGCGGCCGAACCGGCAGTTCGCCTTGGTGGATGCGGGATTCAATGATCTGGTGAGGCCGTCGTTTTACGGCAGCCATCATGAGATGACGGTGGTGAAGGGTAGTGGCGTGCCGAGCGAAGCACCGGCTGGCTCTTTCGCGGTGGCCGGGCCGTTGTGTGAAGCGGGCGATGTGTTCACGCAGGAGGCGGGCGGTGTCGTCACGAGCCGCTCCATGCCGGCTCCTGAAGTAGGGGACTTCGTCGTGTTTCATGACACCGGGGCATATGGCGCGGCGATGTCATCGAACTACAACAGCCGGCCGCTGGCGCCTGAGGTGTTGGTGGAGAACGGCACGCCGCGGTTGATTCGGCGCAGGCAAACTATCGAGGAGTTGATCGCGCTCGAAACGCCAGATTGATTTTGTCGAGCGTGGTTGCTGCGAGCGCTCGTTGGGCTCTTTATGCTCCAACGCTCATCGCGCCCGCACAGTGCGCATGTACGACGCAATCATCGTCGCGAGTTCCTGTGCGGCTGGCGTGACAGGAATCGCCGCGCGCTGCAACAGGCAGACGTTCTGTTCGACCGCCCGTTCGCGCACATTGATCGACGTGAGCGTGCTCGCAAACGGCCCACGCTTCACGACAATCGACGACTCCAGCGACAGGCAGTCCGTCGCGCCAACCAGATGCAGCGTCTCATACAGACCTTCAACCGTCGCGATGATTTTCGGCGGCGGCAGACTGTGGCTCTCAAACAGATGGTTCAGCCGATTGACCTGCGGATCGTCAGTGAGATTCGGCGAGGGCGTCGCCACCCAAGTGCAATCGGCGAGATCGGCAATCGAGGTGGCACCCGCTTTCGGATGACCGCGACGGCAGACCACCACAGGATCGGACGGATAGAGCGGCGTCACGGACAGATCGGCCGTATCGGTGTGCTTCGACACTAGCGCGACGGCGAAATCGAGCCTACCTTCGCGAATCCACGAAATCATCATCCGCGAGGTGCCGGTGCGCAAATGCACCGCGACCCGCTCGAAGCGCGCGCGGAATTCCATCAGCACCGGCGCGAAGGCATCGATCAGCGGCTCGGTGGTCATGCCGAACGTGACCTCGCCCGCGTAGTCGCCACGCAACTGCTGCACTTCCTGCTCGGCCCGCTCGCATTCGCCGAGAATCGCGCCGGCGCGCTGCAAGAGCCGCTGGCCGAGCGCGGTCAGCGCGATGCCGCGGTTCGTGCGGGTGAATAACGTCGCGCCCAGCATCGATTCGAGGTTCTGCAACTGCTGCGTGATGCCGCTCTGGGCGATGCCGAGCGCCCGCGACGCCGCGCGAATGCTGCCGTGCTCGGCAACGGCGGTGAACGCGCGTAGCTGGGAGATCGTCAGCGCCATGAGAAGTCTCTGTGATCGGTAAAAGTGATCATGATATTACTTTCGGGACTTCTTTGAGGCGCAACGGCGGCATAGGATGGCCCAGTAGTAATCCGCCCAACCCACACCCGCCTCCCATGAAAATTCCGCTGATGATCCTGAGCGCCGCGCTGGCTTTCAGCAGTGCTGCGTTTGCCGCCGACCCCGCCACGCTGCGCCTCGGCATCGATCCGACCTATCCGCCGATGGACTCCAAGGCGCCCGACGGCAGCTTCAAAGGTTTCGACGTCGATCTCGGCAACGAGATCTGCCGGCGCATCCATGCGCATTGCCAGTGGGTCGAACTCGAATTCTCGGGGATGATTCCGGCGCTGCAGGCGCGCAAGATCGACGCGATCCTTTCGTCGATGGCGATCACAGAGAAACGTGAGCAACAGATTCTGTTTTCGTCGAAGCTGTTCCAGTTCAAATCGCGGCTGATCGCGCGACAAGGTTCGGCGCTCGCGGGCGGTTTGAATGCGTTGGCTGGCAAGCAGATCGGTGTGCAGTCGGGGACGCAGTTCGAGGGTTACGCCCTGAAGAATTGGGCGCCGCTTGGTGTGCACGTGGTTGCGTACAAGAGTCAGGATGAGGTGTTCGCCGACTTGCAGAACGGTCGCCTCGATGGCGCGCTGCTCGGATCTGTTGAAGCCGACTACGGCTTTTTGCGCACGCCGGCGGGGAAGGGGTTTGCGTTTGTCGGCGAGCCGCTTTCGATGGGTGATCGCGGCGTAGGTATCGGTCTGCGCAAGGATGAGACTGCGGTGCAGGCGTCCATTAACGAGGCGATTGCTTCGATGCGCAAGGACGGTACGTACGCGCAGATTGCGAAGAAGTACTTCGACTTCGATCCGTACGGCAACTGATTTTCTCACTTCATATTTTTCTCCAGGCTTTTTGCTCTCATGAATAAGCAATCGATTCCGCTTCTGTCGCCGGCCATCGGCACGCACCGCGAACTGGTGTCGTTTCATTTTGGTCCTGCGGATAGCGGACAGAAGATATATATCCAGTCGTCGCTGCATGCTGATGAAACGCCGGCGATGCTGACGACGGTTTTGCTTAAGCGTCGATTGCTTGAACTGGAGAAGCAAGGTGCGTTGAACGCGGAAATCGTGCTGGTGCCGGTCGCGAATCCGGTTGGGCTTGGACAGTACGTACTCGGGCAGTTTCTTGGGCGCTTCGATCTGGGCAGCGGCAAGAACTTCAATCGACACTTCATGCAGTTTTCGAAACTGGTGGAGCGGGCTAAGGATGCGTTGGGTACGGATGCTGCGGAGAATCGGCGGATTGTTCGCGAGTTGATTGCTGCTGAACTGGCTGAGCAGAAACCGTTGACTGAGTTCGAGTCGCTGCAGTTGGCTTTGCTGAAGCTTTCGTTCGATGCGGATGTGGTGATCGATTTGCATTGCTCGTTGGAAGCGGCGATGCATCTCTATACCAGTGAGGCGGCGTGGCCTGAGTTTGAACCTCTGTCACGGTATCTTGGTGCGCAGGCTTCGTTGCTGGCGACTAACTCGGGTGGGGAGTCGTTTGATGAGACGCATAGCTTGTTGTGGTGGCAACTGCAGGAAGCTATGCCTGCTGATAAGCCGGTACCCAATGGGGCGATTGCTGTCACTGTGGAATGCCGTGGGCAACGGGATGTGTCTTACGAAGTCGCGCAGGAGGATGCGGACGCGTTGGTCGATTATCTGGTCTGGCGGAAGGCTATTAAGCTTGATGTGAAGCCTTTGCCCGAGTTGCTTGAGCCTGCGACGCCGCTCGCTGGCAGCGAGCAGTTTTATGCGCCCGTTAGCGGGATTCTGATTCATCGCGCGAAGATCGGGGACACGATTCGTGTTGGGCAGCCCTTGTTCGATATCGTCGATCCGTTGACGGATGAGACGACTACGCTCGTTAGCAATACCGAGGGTGTGTTTTATATGCGGCGCGCGATTCGGTTTGTGACGGCCGGGGCGCCGTTGGGGCGGGTTACGGGGAAGAAGGCGTTCAGGACCGGGGTCTTGTTGGGGGCGTGAGAGTCTTTGCCTTTTGTAGCGATTTTGTCTGAGGCTGTTAGGGCAGAGGAGTTTCCTTGCCGTGTGCTTACAACGCTGGTCTCGCGGCAAAAGGCGAGGCAAATGCCGTGCCGGACAGCAAAGGTATGGCCTGCCTTTTTCAGTTGGATCCGATGACCCTGAAGAATTTGAAACACTAACTGGTACGATCCAATTCGAGGAGGCTCCGGAGTCATCTGGAGCCCCATCTGCCACCGGCACAATTGGAACCCAGCCGGTATATATATCGGCGTCCCCGCGGACAGCTCATACGAGACTCCCACGAACCGTGACGGAATGCCATATCGCACCCGTCAGTTGCATCCCCGCTAGGACGGCCAAGCTAGGAGCTAGGTCCGAACACGTGCGCATAGTCGACCCCCGCGTATAGCGTCTGTCCCATCTGGAAGACCAGCAATTCATTCGGTCACATTCCATTATCACGCACTAGCATTGTGTCGCGGTCCGCACTTCGCCAGCGCCAATCCGCCTACCTGCCCAAGCAACACAGATAGCCGATCGATAGCCGCTTTCTTCGATGTGTCTGACCATTCCCGGCACCAATGCAGAAATTTCTGCTAGACGCGTGCAGATCGTTTCTTCGATGATTGCGAGGCACGCTAAAAAGTGCCCGAGCGAGAAAAGCCCGCTGCGCCAGCACCTGTTCACCGCTCCGACGCATGGTCAGGACAGCACCGGAATAAGATAAATGAATTGCACAAGAAAATACCTGGGCATTGCCGCCTTGATCATCATTTCCCTACTAGCGTTTTCTCTGGGATGCTTTTTTATAAGGAAGCAAGATACAGAAAAGACTACGGCCGGTGCGGTGGCGGGAGGTGATGCAAGGATCATCAATGCCAACTCAAACGGCAACGATCCTACTGTATCGATGAATCCATATCCGGCGTCGTCGCCGATACACGGTGAGTTCAATGAATTCCGCAATTGGGTGCTGAATAACAAGAAACTGGCGGCTCTTAGCGACGCGGCAGGTCCCCGTCATCTGTTGAGGCTGTCCGGCCAGCTAGCAGTAAAGGGATTGCCTCGACTATCCACTGATCTACTTGAGCAGCGACTGTCCGCTGTCACCAAGATATTGCCATCGCTGGACACCCATATGTGCAGCACGTTTCTAAAAGGCGGACTCAACGCCATGGAGTTCACGGTCCAAGCTTCTTCAGTCATGGAATCGTTTAGCGACGACGAAGCAAAAGCATGGTTCGCTATTAACAAAGCTGCCATTGAGGCACAACTGGATGGGTCGCCGCTTATCGTGCTGTCAACTGAAGACGCAACGCGGGGCGTTCTAAAAATCGCAAGATCGATGTATGAGCCGGAATCCACGGCATTTATTTCCGGGTTGACTAGCTTGAAGACAGCGAACGATGAGGATGCTTGCGCGACAGTTCGAACACTCTACTCCAAAGGGAACGCTCTGCCCGAGCCTTATCGGGGATATATGGCAAGGATGCTTCTCACAGGAAAAGAGGGAAATGAAAAATTTTGATGCCAGCCACTATTTGATATCGAGTGCGAATTTATCTTATTCCGTCTCGTATTTTTCGACACACCTGAACATTCCTGGCATCAATACAGAAATTTCCGCATGGCAACGCGCAGCGTTTCTTCGAATATTGCGGCCACGCTAAAAGGTTCCCGAGCGACAGAAGGCTGCCACACCAGCGCCTGCTCACCGCTCCGATACATGGTTAGGACCGCACTGGAATGACACAAATGAGCTACAAAAAGAGATGCTTGGCCATTTCCGCTTTAATCGTCACTTCGCTGGCGGCGTTTTTCCTTGGATGCCTATTTACGAAGAAGCACGATGCCGGCAAGACTACGATCGGCGATGACAAGATAAGCAATCTAATCTTGAATGACCCCAATGCATGGATAAATCCGTATTCGGCGTCATCACCAATACATCGCGAGTTCGATGAATTTAAAAAATGGATGCTGAATAACAAGAAACTGGCAGGCGTCAACGATTCAGCGAGTCCCGGCCATCTGTTGCGGTTATCCGACCAACTGCAGACAAAGGGAGTGCCCAGGTTACCGACTAACCTGCTGGAGCAACGTTTGTCCTCTGTTAGCAAGATATTGCCGTCGCTGGATACCCATCTGTGTAGCACGCTTCTAAAAGGCGGATTTAGCACCACAGAGTTCATGGTCCAAGCTTCTTCGGTCTTGGAATCATTTAGCGACGAGGAAGCGAAAGCGTGGTTCCTTGTCAATAAAACTGCCATCGAGGCACAACTGGATGGATCACCGCTCATCGTTCTGTCTGCTGAAGACGCGGCGCGAGGCATTCTGGAAATCGCAAAGTCAATGTATGGACCGCAATCCAGAGCCTTCATTGCCGGGCTAACTGGCCTGAAGACAGCGAACGATGAAGATACGTGCACGACGGTCCGAATCCTTTACACCAAAGGCAATTCGCTGCCTGAGCCCTATCGCGGATACATGGCGAGGTGGCTTCTCACAGGAAAAGAGGGAAATGAAAAACTTTGATAACGACAACTCGAAATAAAAAACTCGAGCTGGTTGACGGTGCTTTGATGTTACGTTTTTACCTTTAAATGGGACTGCCACACTATGATGGTCTATTCTGTTTCTGATCTTCTCGAACCATTATTCGATACAGGCGCGTCGATCGGTATCGCCATGGAGACAGCGGCCGGGGGCGACAAAGTAGGCACGGCTGTCGCCGTCGGTACGGCAATTGCCAGTGCTCAAGCGACCCTAACTGACAGTGCAACTCTAGGGACGCTTAGCTCAATAGTCGGCACCGGTTATGGGATTGCGACGGCGTTCGACAAACTCGGGAATCAGATTGACACAATGTCCGGTTCGCTGACTGCATACAACGAGGCAGTAGCGTCTGGCAATCAGGGTTCAATAAGCGCTGCTGGCCTAGCAGTGACAAGTTCCGTATCGACTGTGGTTAACACTATTGGGTCGCTGATCGCGGGTGTTGCTGGTGCGCTAGCGGCGGCTGGTGCGGCCGGATCGGCAGCGTTGGCCCCCATTGCCAGTCTCGGTCTGGCGATTTCGGCTGCAGCGGGATTGTTGGCGATGACCGCAAGCAACGCAGTTACGGACGCAGTAAAAGCTGCCGCAAACGAAATCAGTAATCTGCTCAATGACATCGAGTCGCAGCTGGGTACAGGCTCGCCGGATTCCGGTCAGACGGGAGCGCTTGGTGCTGGTGGGACCGGGCCAGAATCCGGTGCTGGCGGCGCCGCAATGGGCAAATATCAGGAAACGTATCCTCTAATCAGCCCACTTGTCCTCGACCTGACTGGTTCGGGAATCAACCTGACTCCGCTGAACACAAGTTCTCCATACTTCGACTTGACCAACAATGGTTTCGCCCGCCAAACCGGCTGGGTTGGTGCCGGTATGGGGTTGCTTTGTTTCGATCCGAACGACCAGAACATCACGAATATCACCCAGCTATTCGGCAATGAAACGACTGACGGATTTGACATCCTGCGTAAGCTCGACGCCAATCACGACAATGTTATCGACGCATCCGATCCCGAATTCGCAAGCCTACGGGTGTGGGTCGATGCCAACGGGAACGGCACTTCGGATTCAGGCGAACTCTACACACTCAGTCAGCTCGGCATCGTTTCTATCAACCTGAATGCCACTGCGGTAACTGAGACCATCGCAGGCAATAAAATAAGTTCGATTAGCAGTTATACGCTGGCAGACGGCACCACTCGCGAAATTGTCGATGCATGGTTCGCCAACAGCACGATGAACACCAAATCGCTTACGCCAGTCGATGTGACAGCAACTGCAGCGGCGCTCCCTCAATTGGCAGGCGCAGGGATATTGCGCGACCTGCGCTCGGCCATGACGCTCGATCCAGATTTGCAGAATCTCGTGCAGATCTTTGTGAAGCAACCGCCTGGCACCAGCCCCTCCAGCTTGGAATCGGCTGCGCAAGCGATTCTTTTCCAGTGGGCGGGGGTTACTCAAGTGGCGCCCACGTCGCGTGGTGGCTCGATTGACGCACGGCAACTTAGCTTCGTAGAACAGTACCTGGGCCGGCCGTTCAATACAACCGGCGACGGTGCCAACCCGGGAATCAGGGCGGCTGCCTACTTGCAACAATCCTGGAATGATCTGTACGACGCGGCGTTGGCACGCCTCGTCTTGCAATCGCCTCTGGGTGCGAGCATGGCGCCCGAATTCAGGTACGACGCCGCCACCGATACGGTCCAGGCGACTGCTACGTTCGCACCGGCACTAGCCGCAGCCTTCCAGCGTCTCGGCACGATTAACGCCGCAAATCTTGCTTCGTGGGATCTGCTGTTACGCGTCGCAGACGCAGCGCGATTTGACATGGGGATGTCCAACTCGGTGTTCGAGAAATACGTTGCCGCTGCGACGAACGACACCGTCGCATCGATTGCGAACGCCATTGCCTTGGGCCTCCAGATCAGCATCGACGGATCGGGGCGCATCCAGGAAACCGGCAGCACGATCTATCACGATTTCTATGCTGGTCCGGGAGTTAGTGTGCTGATCGGTGAGCGCGCTGGCAACGACCCAAGCAACCAGTTGCCGGGTCACGATGTATTCCACTACTCCGCCGGTGATGGCGTCGTGGAAATTCGCGAAAGTGACCCAAACTCCAGCGCGGCTGCCAACACACTGAGCTTCGGTTCGGGGATCGACCCGTCATCGATCAAAGCCAGGGTCCTGAGCAACGGCGACATGGTGCTGACCGACGGCGTCACAGGCGACCAGATTACGCTGGTAGGGGAACTACGCGACAGCGGCGGGGGCGTCCAGTTTGTGCAGTTTGCAGATGGCACAACATGGACGAGGTATCAGTTGATTCAGGTTGCCGCACTCTGTGGAACATCGGGTAATGACAAGCTCTACGGGACTGCCAGCGCGGAAGTATTCGATGGCAAAGGCGGCAACGATTATGTCCAGGGCGGTGGCGGTGGAGATACGTTCATCTTCAACGCGGGGTACGGAAAACTGGAAATTTACGAATCGGACAAGAGCAACAGTCCCTACAACGTTCTTCAGCTTGGCCCTGGAATCAACAAATCGTCGGTCAGGGTACGGGGGACAAGCAGTGGCAATCTGGTGCTAACGGACGGTATCGCGGGGGATCAGATCACCCTGGACTCGGCAATGCTCTTTGATTCAATGGGAGTGCAGGCGGTACGGTTCTCTGACAACACAATCTGGACGCGTCAGCAGCTAATTCAGATGGCCACTACGGGCACGGCGGGTAATGACACGCTCTATGGAACTGGCAACGCCGAGGTATTCGACGGAAAGGGCGGCAATGATTACGTCGTGGGTGGCGGCGGTGGCGATACGTTCATCTTTAATGCGGGCTACGGAAAACTTGAGATTAGTGAATATGATTCCGCCAGCGCGCCGCATAACGTGCTCCAACTGGGTACGGGAATCAGTGCGTCATCAGTCGCGGTGAGGAGCACGAGCAATTCCGGCATTGTGCTGACGGACGGCATCGCGGGCGACCAGATCACGCTGGATTCGTTTATGAGCGGCAGATCCTGGGGAGTGCAAGAGGTGCAATTCGCCGATGGGACGACATGGAACAGACAGCAACTGCTCCAGATGGCGGCAACCGGTACGGCGGGCGACGACAAAATCTATGGAGCATCCAACGGGCTAGTATTCGACGGCAAGGGCGGCAATGACTATATCCAGAGTCAAGGCGGTGGCGACACGTTCATCTTCAATGCGGGCTACGGGAAACTGGAGATTTCGGAACTGGACTCAAGCAAGACGCCCCATAACGTGCTGCAACTGGGTGCGGGAATCAGCGCGTCATCAGTCACGGTGAAGGCCACGAGCAATTCCGGTATTGTGCTGACGGATGGCATCGCGGGTGACCAGATCACGCTGGATTCGTTTATGAACGGCAGCGCTTGGGGGGTGCAAGAGGTGCAGTTTGCCGATGGCACGACATGGAACAGGCAGCAACTGCTCCAAATGGCGACTGGCACGGTGAGCCTCGCCGATCGGCAAGTCAACAACCTGATTGCGGGCATGGCATCTTACGGCGCGCAATCGGCTGCTAATTCGCAGACGCTGGCTGCGATCCAGCAGCAACCGCAAGCGATGCTCGCGGCCAACCTGTACTAACACTTCCTTCATCTGCTGTTCAGGCATCCGCGGTGCTTTGCGTCACGGATGCCCGCGTGTCTATCCGCGGCATAGTTCTCCATGCTGTAACTGACTCGCAAGTGCCGTACCGAAAAAGTCAATAACCCTTGAACGCTCCTGAATTCAACCAGTCGGTGCCTTCCGCGTCCGACCCAGCTTCTGATACTGCTCCCCACGACAAGCCCGTTCACGATCCGGCACTAGCATGCCTTGTCGTCATCGCGCGATTTCATGGCGTTGCCGCAGACGCCGCGCAGTTACGTCATGCCGCGGCGCGCAGCAATGAGCGCTTCGACAGTGACGCGCTCGTTCTGGGCGCTCGCTCGATTGGTTTGAAGGCGTCGCCAGCGCCGCTGCGAATCGACCGGCTTGATCGCACGCCTTTGCCCGCACTTGCTTTTGACAAGGACGGCAAGCATTTCATCATTGCGCGCTGCGACGGCAAGACGGTCTTTGTTCTTGAAGCGGAGGCTCTCGCTCCTACTGTGATGCCACTCGACACGCTGGCGGTCCGTACTACTGGCCGGATGCTGCTATTCACATCGAGAGCCTCGCTGGCCGGTGAACTCGCGCGGTTCGATTTTTCGTGGTTCATTCCGGCGATCATCAAATACCGGCGACTATTGCTGGAAGTACTCGGCGTGTCGCTGGTCCTGCAGATCTTCGGGCTCGTCTCGCCACTGATGTTTCAGGTAGTGATGGACAAGGTGCTCGTGAACCGCGCCTACAACACCCTTATCGTTGTTGGCATTGCGCTTTTCGTCAGCTCCACCTTCGAGGTGCTTCTCACGGGTCTGCGCAACTTCACTTTCTCGCACACCACCAACCGGATCGACGTGGAACTGGGCGCGCGTCTGTTCCGCCATCTGGTGGCACTGCCGTTACCCTATTTTGCGGCCCGGCGCGTGGGCGATACCGTAGCTCGCGTACGAGAACTGGAGAACATCCGAAACTTCCTGACAGGTCAGGCGCTGACTGCCGTTATCGATCTTGTGTTCTCGTTCGTTTTCATCGGAGTGATGTGCCTCTACAGCGTGTGGCTCACGCTCATCGTCGTCGCGTCGTTGCCGCTCTACGCCGTCATTTCAGCCACGCTTGTGCCCGCTTTGCGTCGGCGTCTGAACGAGAAATTCGCACGCGGCGCGGACAACCAGTCGTTTCTGGTCGAAACCGTTTCCAGCATCGAAACGGTCAAGGCAATGGCCGTCGAGCCGCAGTTCATCAAAAGATGGGAAACGCAACTCGCGGCCTACGTCGCATCGGGCTTCCGCGTGACGACGCTTGGAAATGTGGGCCAGCAGCTTATCCAGTTTGTCGGCAAGCTGGTCACGCTCGCGACGCTGCTGCTGGGCGCGAAGCTGGTCATTGACGGTCGGCTGACTGTCGGGCAACTGATTGCGTTCAACATGATGTCGCAGCACGTCGCCTCGCCGATCCTGCGTCTTGCCCAGCTATGGCAGGATTTCCAGCAGATTGGCATCTCAATGGGACGACTGGGTGACATTCTCAACACGCGAAACGAATTGCCGCATAGCCGGCAGGCACTGCCTGCGGTGCATGGCGACATCCGGTTTGAGAATATCTGTTTCCGGTACCGGGCGGACGGCCCACCGATTCTCAATGACATATCCCTGGACGTGCGCGCGGGCGAAGTGATTGGCATTGTTGGCCGTTCAGGCTCTGGCAAGAGCACACTCACGAAGCTGCTGCAGAGACTTTACTTGCCTGAGCAGGGCACTGTACGCATCGACGGCATCGACCTTGCTCTCGCCGATCCTGCGTGGTTGCGCCGACAGGTGGGCGTGGTACTGCAGGAGAACGCGCTCTTTAACCGTACGGTCCGCGAGAACATTGCGCTAACCGATCCAGGCGCGCCACTTGAACTTGTGATGCGGGCCGCAAAACTGGCCGGCGCGCATGATTTCATCTGCGAACTGCCGCAGGCCTACGACACGCCTGTCGAAGAGCACGGCGGCAATCTGTCAGGCGGCCAGCGCCAGCGACTGGCGATTGCACGGGCGCTGCTCACCAATCCACGCATCCTGATCTTCGACGAGGCGACGAGCGCGCTCGACTTCGAAACCGAGCGCGTTATCCAGAACAACATGCGAGCCATCTGCGCGGGACGAACCGTGATCATCATCGCCCACCGCCTGAGCGCCGTGCGTCATGCGACGCAGATCATCGCGATGGACAAGGGGCGGATTGTGGAACGTGGGACACACGACGCGCTGCTCGCGCATGGCGGCTATTACGCCCACCTTATTTCTCTGCAGAACAGTTGATGATGCGTTTCCATCTGCAGGCATTCGCTGATCTGATGGGTCGGTACGCGGGTATATGGCGGGCCGGGTGGTCGATCCGCGACCAGCTTGATGCTCCCGAAAAGCTCAGTTACGAACTGGCTTTCCAGCCGGCCCAGCTCGAACTGGTTGAAACACCTGTTCATCCAGCGCCTCGATGGGCAATTCGCATTCTGGTGATCCTGTCAGTGCTGATCCTGCTGATCGGCATCCTTGGTCGGCTTGATATCGTCGTCACGGCAAAGGGCAAGTTTGTTCCCAACGAGCGCGTCAAGATCATCCAGCCGGCGATAACCGGCGTGGTGCGGCAGATTCTGGTTCGTGACGGTCAGCGCGTCAATGCGGGACAGGCATTGCTGGTCCTGGACGCGACACAGGCAGCGGCTGACGCGGACAAGGCCCGTTCATCGCGGATCGATGCAGCACTCGCGTCCGCCAGGGCGGCCGCACTGCTGGATGCGGTCAAAACCGGGCACGTCCCGCCACTGGTTGCCGTGGATGGCGCATCGTCCGAGCAACAGGTCCAGGCGCAGAATTTCACCGAAGGGCTTTACCGAGAATACGCGGACAAGCTCGCCGCGTCGCAAGCCGAGCTTCTTAAGCGGGAAGCCGAACTCTCGACGACCCGACAGCAAGTGGCCAAACTGCGTGCAACTGCGCCACTGGCGCGTAGCGCAGCCGAGGATTACCGTGCGTTGGCACGCGACCAATACGTCGCGCAGCATGACTATCTCGGCAAGGAGCAGACCGCGCTTGAACAGGAGCATGAACTCGCTGCGCAGCAGAGTCACGCTCGCGAACTTGCCGCTTCCGTGGTGGAACAGCAGGCGGCGATCCAGGTGACAACCTCGCAATTCTCTCGGGAACAGCTTGATGCACTCGAGAAGGCAAAACAGCAGTTTGCACAGAACCGCGCTGACGAAACCAAGGCCGTGACGCGACAGGAACTGATGACACTTTACGCACCGGTTTCGGGAACGGTCGAGCAACTGGCCGTACATACGCTCGGCGGAGTTGTCACAACGGCACAATCGATCATGGAGATCGTGCCGGACGACGCGGTGGAAGTCGAAGCAAGCATTGAGAACAAGGACGTGGGCTTCGTCAATGTCGGGCAGGACGCCATCGTCAAGATCGAAGCGTTCCCGTATACCCGGTACGGTTACCTGATCGGCAAGATCACGTCAGTATCGAACGACGCAATGCAGGACAGGAACCGGAAGCTGGGCCTGACGTTTACGGCGCGCATTCGGCTGCCGACCAATCAGATGCAGATCAATAACAAATCAATCAATCTCACTCCGGGCATGGAGGTGACGGCGGAAATCAGGACCGGGCGGCGCAGTGTTGCCGGATATTTCCTTGATCCGCTGATGCAGACAACCGGGGAGAGCCTGCGTGAACGTTGAACGGGTCAATGGCAAGGGGCCCGGTTACGCTCGCACGCTGAGGACGGCGCTGTGGCTATCGGTATTGGGCGCCACTCCGGGTATCGCGGGAGCAGTCGATGTGTTCGGCACCGACGCCTTAGTCTCCCGAACACCTGCGAACGCGTTTTCAGATATTGACGCCGCGCATCCCTGTCAGTTCGGGCCGCTGGAGGCGCCGCTTCTTCTGGCGGAGGCGGTGAATCGCGCCTTGTGCGGAAACCCGAAAACGCGGGAAGCCTGGGCGAATGTAAAGGTGCAGGCCGCGGCGGTTGGCGTGGCAAAGTCAGCCTATCTGCCGAACTTGACGGGCAACCTGCAGGACGTGCGCGAAGACTCCGTGACGGACGTGAAAGGTTATCCGCGCCTGAACTCAGCGAACCGCTCGACGGTTTTTTCCGGCTCGGTCTCGGCGAACTGGGTGCTGTACGACTTTGGTGGCAGGAAGGCTGCGCTTGCCAATGCACAGGCTTTGCTCGCGGCTGCGCGGGCCAACCAGGATGCCGCTCTGCAGACCGCCTTTTCCACTGTGGCAACAGACTACTACGCAGCGCAGGCGGCAACCGGCAAGCTGGCCCTGACGAAGGAAACGGAAAGTATCGCGCGTGACAGCTTTGTCGCGGCGTCGACACGCGTGACCCGCGGCGTCGCGGCGATTTCCGACCAGTTGCAGGCTCAGACTTCATACGCGCAGGCGACGTTCAACCGGGCGAAGGCCGAAGGCGACTTGCAGGCCGCTCTCGGCACGCTCGCCTTTGACATGAGCCTCAGCCCGGATCAACCAATCAAGATGCCGGACGCTGAAGATGGCGTGGTGCCAGACCAGGATTTCACAGCGTCGGTCGCCGGGATGATCGAGCAAGCGCAAAGCGCCCACCCGGTTATCGCTGCCGCCAGGGCGAAGCTTGACGCGGCAATGGCGAGCGAGCAGCAGACACGTGCCGAAGGGTTGCCCAACTTCAGTCTGATCGCGAAGTACAGCCAGAACAACCAGCCCGCCAATCTGGGGCTGGGCCAGCCTCAATTGGCCGCGACAGGGCACGACTGGTATGTTGGCGTACAGGTGCAGATCCCGTTGTTCGAAGGGTTGAGCCGGACGTACAAGGTGCGTGGAGCACATGCTCAAGTGGAGGTCCAGGAGAACACGCTCGATGAAGCTCGCCAGCAGGTCGGGCTCGATGTCTGGAAAAGCTATCAGGTACTGCAGACGAACATACAGAATGTGGGGAACACGGCTACGTTGAAGCGGATTGCGCAGCGGTCATTTGACGTCGCAAACCATCGGTACACGGCGGGTGTGGGAAACATTCTGGAACTGCTGAACGCACAGAAGTCGCTTTCGGAGGCAAAGCAGCAACGCATCCAGGCGCTAACAGACTGGCGCGCGGCGCGGCTTCAGTTAGCCGCGAAGATGGGACGCCTGGATGCCGGAGATCTGCGTACGGAACAGGTTCCACAGCAATAGTCAGGTGCGTGCCACGGGGAGCGCGCGGTTTGCAGCCGCACTGAACTGGGGGGCTATCGTAACCGCATCGGAGGCCCCTTTGCTTGCGTAGGAGCATGCAGATCGAGGCACTCCGCCTACACGCGCGCCTCCTACTTCCTTCCCACCAGATACGTCACACCATTCGGACCGTAACGCTCTGCATGCGGTTTGTTCGCCGGTAAGTGGAAGACGTCGCCGACTTTATATGCCTGCTCCGTGTCGCCCACGCGTATGTGCAACTCGCCGTCCAGAATCAACGCCTTCGCCTCGAAGGGATGCTCGTGTACGTCCATCGTGATGTTCGCCTCCCGCGTCACAACGACGGCCTCGGGGAATCCTTCTTTCGTCAGGCTTTCAATGAATGCTTCGCGGTCCATGGCGCCCTCAGCGGCTAGCAGTTGCGAAGATTTACTGTAACGCTATCCGCTAATTCGTGCAGCGCGCAGCCCTGTGTTATGCCGGCGCCGTTACACCTGAGCCGACCTTCCTGCGCGTTCTCGTGCGCGGCGCCACTGATTCACCCAACCCTTTCCTGCGGCGCGCAGCATTCGCTTCCGCTTCTTCCGCATCGGCCATCACGACCGAGATCTTCCCCCGCTCGATGTTCGCCTCGGTTTCGTACTGCTGTGCCGTACGCTCCAACAACTCCGCAAGCAACATCTGGTCGCGACGGTCGCAATGGTTCATAGCGATACCTTTGCGCAGCGTCCTCGCCAGCATAGCCAGCGATGAAAGCCGTTCCACATACGTGCGGGTTGCTTCCAGTACCTCGCCGGCAAGTCGCTTATATTCAGCGGGCTTCACCGAAAGACGAGGGTTCATAAATGGAGCTTCAGCGGGTTTGCTCATGGCGCGATTTCCGGTTGATTCTCGAAATCGCCCGACACTCGCTGCAAACGGGTGGGCGGGCACGTAGCGAGGTTGAGAGACCGGTGTCCCGACAAGCCGGCGAGCCTTGCGGCCCCCTCGCCATCACCCGCCCGTTGAAGACGCGCTAAGGCAAACGCATGGACCTGCACAACAGGCTATGCGATCGGAACAGTCGGGCTCTCACACCCGGTCATCATTGTTTTGACGACCGCCAGATTATAAATGCGCTCTTCTCTTAAAATTCACTTTGCTAAGCTAACTATCTAGCTTTGGCTAATCGGCCTAAGACCGTTCTAATTTTCTTTCGCCGTAATAGCCCGGAGCAACTGAGCTTCGATCAGGCAACCCAACAAAGCAGCCACCCAACCGAAGCCCGTCCATCATCGCCTTGCTTTAATTCACCACCAACACCGGCGCCACAGCCGCCGGGTCACTAATACTCGGCCGGCCATTCTCAACGTGCCCAGCCAGACGAACCGAGAAGCTGGCGTCGTCATTGCTCGTCACCGTCAAGTCGTACCAATGATGGCTCGACGCCAGCACCCAGGCCTCTTCGATGTGCGCCCCTGCCGGTACCAGCACCGGACGCGTGCGCGCACCATACGCGTTGTCCGTCACTGTCAGGCGGGCAATACCGCCGCCCTTGTTGCTGAACTTGATAAACACATTGCCGTTCGCAACGTCGTATTGCACCTTGATTTCCGGCTGGGCGGGTTTGTTGTTGCCATGTCCGCCGAAGGCGGCTTGCACAGTCTGCGCCGTCGCCGTCTGCGTATTACCCGCAAACTTGCGCACGAAACCATTCGGCCCAAACACTTCGAACGCGTACACGCCGTTTGTCGTCGTCAGATCGAAGCTCTCGTTGAGCGACTTGCCGGCTTCGACGGTGTAGCGCCACGGACCATCCGTGCGATTCGTCGAGTACACGTAGAAATGCGCGCCTTGATTGCCGCTATTGGCAAACGCGATGTCAAACGTGTTCTTCTTCACGTCCGCGTGACCGTTCACGTGCAACTCGTACGGCAAGGCACGGGCGAAACGGATGCCGCTTTCCTGCGGGTCGAATGCCACTGGCGTGGTGGGCACCGTGGGTTTCGGCTGCGACGTGCACTCGTTGGCGATCTGCTGGTAGTTGCTCGTGTCCGGGAGCGCAGGTACGGAGGAGTCCGGCGTGCGGAAGTCGAACGCGGTGGTCAGGTCGCCGCACACGGCACGGCGCCATGCGGTGATGTTCGGCTCATAGACGCCAAAGCGCGTTTCGATGAAGCGAATCACCGAGGTGTGATCGAACACCTGCGAGCACACAAAACCGCCCTTGCTCCACGGCGATACGATCGTCATCGGTACGCGCGGGCCGAGGCCATACGGCAAACCGTCCGCGGTGTAGCTGCCGCCACGGCCGGGATTCACCACGTTGTGAATCTCACCGTCGGTGCTGACGGTCGACTGTCCCTGGGCCGGCGTCGTCGCCGGTTGCGGCGGCACGAGGTGATCGAAGAAGCCGTCGTTCTCGTCGTACATGATGAACAGCACGGTCTTGCTCCACACTTCGGGATTCGACGTCAGCGCATCGAGAATCTGCGACGTGTATTCCGCGCCGTATGCGGGCGTATAGCTCGGGTGCTCGGAGTACGCAGCCGGCGGGCACAACCACGACACCTGCGGCAGATTGCCCGCGAGCACGTCGTTCTTCAGGTCCGCAATCGTGCGCACCGTCTGCGCGCGCTCGTACAAGGCGCTGCCCGGCTGCGCGTTGATGAAATTCGCGAAGTTCTGCAGCACGTTTGTGCCGTAGTTGCCGTTCAACGGATCGGCGCCGGTCAGACCCTGCTGATACACCTGCCACGTAATCCCCGCGGCTTGCAGGCGTTCCGGATACGTGGTCCACGAGAGCAGCTGATAAGCCGGCGGACCGTCGTTGTCGACGAAATCGTTGTTGTCGAGCAGCGGGCCGCCCATGGTGCCGGTCGGATCGACCATGCCGGTCATCAGGTACGACCGGTTCGGGTGCGTCGGTCCCAGCAGCGAGCAGAAATAGGCATCGCACACGGTGAACGCATCGGCCAGTGCATAGTGGAACGGGATGTCGCTACGCAGGTAGTAGCCCATCGTCATGTCCGTCTTGTACTGGGGCCACTGGTTGTACGCTCCGTTGTTCATCGCGTAGTGCGTCGGGTACCACGAGTGGTCGAGGTCGCCGATACATTGCGCACTGGTCGTCGCCGTGTTCAGATGGAACGGCAGCACCGGTTGCGCGGCGTTTTCCTTCGACGGCTGGTACCACACGGGTTGCTTGCCACCCGGCAGCGGAATCGGGAAGCGGTCGTTGTAACCACGTACGCCGCGCATATGGCCGAAGTAGTGGTCGAACGAACGGTTCTCCTGCATGAACACGACGATGTGCTCGACATCGCGGATCGTGCCGGTGCGCGAAAACGCGGGCACGGCGAGCGCATTGCGAATGGACTCGGGCAGCGCGGTCAGCGCGGCGGCAGCGCCGGCGGATGAAGCCACGGTCTGCAGGAAACGGCGACGGCTATTTGATGTCATCGAATATCACCTTCTGCGGGTGGGGAAAGAATAGCGCGCCTCGAGCGCGCCGGTGGAGTCGGATCAGTTGCTGTTGGCGTTGTCGCCCGGTGCGTAATGCATCACGGGCGTGACTTGCTGGCTGTCGGCAGCGAGGCTCGCCTGCATGTTTTGTGTGATCGGATCGGATGCAGCGGCAGGGTCGGCTGCGAGTGGCGCTGATGCGTTGAGCATTGCCGCTGCTGGGGCCGTCGTGGCGCTTTGCGCGACAGCGTTGTTCCCGGCGGTTGGCGATGAAGATGTTGAACTCGAGCCGGAGTCATCGGCGCCACAACCGCTCAACGCGAAAGTTGCGAGTGCAACGAAAACGGCGCTGGCGAGGCGAGTGTCTGTTCTCATATCTGCATCCAATTTATGGCGGCGGATGCAGTCTCCATTCCTTTCGAGAAATAATTGTGAAACGTTTGCGAGTGGATAGACTTACGTCGCAATGTCGGCTAATAGAAAGCATTTGGAAAGCAGTAAGCAGGAGAATGGTCACGTTAGCGCCACACGGCTGAAGCCCTGGCACACCGAACGATTTGCGCTTCGCATACTTTGGCAGGTCCATGACACGCATCGAAAGACCTTTCGACATCACGCGTCTCGAAGACGAATGGCTCGAGGCTGACGGCTTCGGCGGGTTCGCTTCGGGAACCGTCGGCACGCTGCGCACGCGCCGCTATCAGGCCTTGCTGCTCACGGCCACGCGCGCGCCGGGCGGGCGCGTGGTACTCGTGAACGGGGTGGAAGCGTGGCTCGAAGCGAACGGCCAGCGTTATCCGTTGAGCATGCAGCGGTATATGCCGGACGTGATCTATCCCGACCTGACGGCGAGTCTTCTCGCGTTCGACATTGACCCGTGGCCGACATGGCGATTGCAACTCGATCCGCACGTAACGCTGATAGCGGAAGTGTTCGTGAGCAAGGCGACGCGCGAAACGGTTTTGCGTTGGCGGCTGGAAGGCGCAGTAGCGGCTTCTGGCGCAGGCGCGTTCAACCTGAAAGTCAGGCCCTTGCTCTCCGGGCGCGATTACCATGCACTGCACCACGAAAACGCCGCGTTCAATTTCAACGCGCAGACGAGCAGCGATCAGGCGTGCGTGAATTGGCAACCTTATGGCGACCTGCCGGTCATCAGTGCGGCGACCAATGGCGTCTACACGCACGCACCTGATTGGTATCGGAACTTCTGCTACGTTCGCGAGCGCGAGCGTGGCCTCGACTTCAGCGAAGACCTTGCCACGCCAGGCGTGTTCAGCTTCAATCTCGCCGACGGCGAAGCGGTGATGATCCTCAGCGCGTCGATCGCGTCCTCGGCGGCGGTGCCGGCAAATACCAAACCAGCCGCCTCCCATGCAACGGAACTCGCACACATCGAACAGCAGCGCCGCGGCGCACTCGGCTCACGCCTGCACCGTTCCGCCGATGCCTACCTCGTAGCCCGTAACGAAGGCCGCACGATCCTCGCCGGCTTTCCCTGGTTCACCGATTGGGGCCGCGACACGTTCATCGCCATGCGCGGCTTGCTGATCGCAACGGAGCGCCTCGACGAAGCCGAAGCGATCCTGCTCGAATGGTCGGGCACCTTGTCCGAAGGCATGCTGCCGAATCGCTTTCCCGACTACGGCGACACCCCGGAATACAACTCCGTCGATGCATCGTTATGGTTCGTCATCGCCGTTCACGACTATCTGGCAACGAACCACCCAAAAGCCGACACCCGAACACGGTTGCAGCAGGCGGTCGAGACCATCCTCACGGGCTACACGAACGGCACGCGCTTCAACATCAAAGCCTCCACCGACGACGGCCTGCTGAGCGCCGGCGTACCCGGCGTGCAACTCACGTGGATGGACGCAAAGGTCGGCGACTGGGTGGTCACGCCACGCATCGGCAAACCCGTGGAAGTGCAGGCGCTCTGGATCAACGCATTGCGCATTGCAGCAACGTGGAATCGGCAATGGCAGCAAGCTGCGGACCGAGCGCTGCAAGCGTTTCATGAACGTTTTACCGATCCGTCGACGCAAGCGCTCGTCGATAACGTCGACGTGGATTTCGTGAAAGGCGCCGTTGACCGCTCAATCCGCCCAAATCAGATCTTCGCCGTAGGCGGCCTGCCGTTTCCGTTACTGGAAGGCGCGGCGGCGCGCGCGGTGGTCGATCAGGTCGAAGCGCACCTGCTCACGCCGCTTGGCCTGAGAACGCTCGCCCCGTCCGATCCTGCCTACCGCGGGCACTACGGCGGCACGCCGCTGGAGCGGGATGGTGCCTACCATCAAGGGACGGTCTGGCCATGGCTGCTAGGCCCATTCGTTGAAGCGTGGCTGCGGGTCCACGGCGCAGAGCCGGATGCCCGTGCCCAAGCCAAAGCGCGCTTTCTCGATCCGCTGTACGCGCATCTCGATCACGCCGGCCTCGACCATCTCTCCGAAATCGCCGACGGCGATGCGCCGCACACGCCCGCCGGTACGCCGTTTCAGGCGTGGTCGCTCGGCGAGTTGCTGCGCCTCGAAAACCTGCTTGCCCGATTGGAGTCCATCGCCCCTTAAACCGCGCTACGATGTGAGTCCCACCGCCAGGCCCGACGCAAGGACGTAGTCATGCCACCGCTGCGCGCTGCCAATCTGCTCGACACGATCGAAGGTTCCCGCCTGCACTCCGCCGACTGTGCCCATTGGCAACGCTGGGGGCCGTATCTCAGCGAGCGTCAGTGGGGCACGGTCCGCGAGGATTACAGCGCGGACGGCACCGCCTGGGACTCTTTCCCTCACGACCACGCACGCAGCCGCGCTTACCGTTGGGGCGAAGACGGCATCGCCGGTTTCGGCGACGACAAACTCAGCTGGTGCGTGTCGCTCGCGCTGTGGAACCGCAAAGACCCGATCCTGAAGGAACGTCTGTTTGGCCTCACCAACGCGCAGGGCAATCACGGCGAGGACGTGAAGGAGCTGTACTTCTACGTCGACGGCACGCCGACGCATTCGTACATGCGGATGCTCTACAAGTACCCGCACGCCGCCTTTCCGTACGACGATCTCGTGCAGGAAAACGCGCGGCGTGATGGCGACATGCCGGAATACGAAATCCTCGACACCGGTGTGTTCGACGATTGCCGTTACTTTGACGTGCAGGTCGAATACGCGAAGCACGCGCCCGATGACATCCTGATGCGTGTGACGATCGAGAACCGCGCGGACGAGGCAGCTTCGCTCGACGTGCTGCCGCAGATCTGGGCGCGCAATTCGTGGTCGTGGAAGGAGAACAAGGACAAGCCGTCGCTGGTCGCGGGCAAGGACCACAACGGTGAAGTCCATTTGATCGGCAAGCAGCATGGCCATGAGCCGATCGTCGTGACAGCGTGGTCGAAAGACGCGCCGCAGATGGCGTGGCTGTTCTGCGAAAACGACACCAACGTCAAGCGTCTGTTCAACATGGAGGGCGCCGGGCCGTTCAAGGACGGCTTCAACGACTACCTCGTCCACAGCGACGAACAGGCGGTCCGCCGCGACGCCGGCACCAAGGCGGGCGCGCACGCGTCGATTGAACTCGGGCCGCATGGCCGCGCCGTGGTGTATATGCGCTGGCGTCCGCAGTCGGCGCCGGACGACGCGCAACTCGATGCGGATGCAGTGTTCGCTCACCGCATCGCCGAGGCCGATGAATTCTATGGCGCGCTGCAACACGAGATCACCGATCCCGACGCGCGCCTCGTGCAGCGCCAGGCGCTCGCCGGCATGCTGTGGTCCAAGCAGTACTACCAGTACGACGTGCAGCGCTGGCTCGAAGGCGATCCGCTGCAACCCACGCCGCCTGCGTCGCGCAAACGCGGCCGCAACGTGGACTGGCGGCATCTGTGCAACGCGGACATCGTGTCGATGCCCGACAAGTGGGAGTACCCGTGGTACGCGTCATGGGATCTGGCGTTTCATGCGGCCGCGTTCGCGCTGATCGATCCCGCGTTTGCCAAGCGTCAATTGTTGCTGCTGGTGAAAGACCGTTATCAGCATCCGAATGGTCAACTGCCGGCCTACGAGTGGGCGCTCGGCGACGCGAATCCGCCCGTGCATGCGTGGGCCGCGTGGCGCGTCTATGAAATCGACCGCGCGCTGACCGGCAAGGCGGATCGGGATTTTCTGGAACTCGTGTTTCACAAGCTTTTGCTGAACTTCACGTGGTGGGTGAACCGCAAGGACGCGGATGGCCGTAACGTTTTCCAGGGCGGCTTTCTCGGGTTGGACAACGTCGGTATCTTCGACCGCTCGTCGCCGCTGCCGACGGGCGGTCACATCGATCAGTCCGACGGCACTGCTTGGATGGCGGCATACGCGCTCGACCTGATGCGGATCGCGCTTGAACTCGCGTATGCGAACCACGTGTTCGTCGACATCGGCGTGAAGTTTTTCGAGCACTTCCTGTATATCGCCGAGGCCGTGAGTTGCGACGACGGTTGCGATACCGGTCTATGGGACAGCGAAGACGAATTCTTCTACGACAAATTGCGCCTGCCCGACGGTAGCAATATTCCGATGCGCCTGCGCTCGATCGTCGGCCTGATTCCGCTTTTCGCGGTACACGTGCTCGAAGAACGTTTGCATGGTCACTTGCCGGGTCTGCGCGAGCGGCTCGTCTGGTTCCTCGAGCATCGCCCCGATCTGGCGAAGCTGGTTTCGCGCTGGAACGAGCCTGGCAAGGGCAATGCGTTACTGCTCTCGCTGCTGCGCGGGCATCGGATGAAAGCGTTGCTGCGCCGGGCGCTCGACGAAAGCGAATTCCTCTCCGATCACGGCGTGCGGGCACTGTCGCGATTCCATCGCGACCATCCGTTCGAGTTCAATCACAACGGCACCAGCGTGACGGTCAAGTATCTGCCGGCCGAATCCGACACCCGCGTGTTCGGCGGCAATTCGAACTGGCGCGGACCGGTGTGGATGCCGGTGAACTATTTGCTGATTGAATCGCTCTACGAATTTCATCGCTACTACGGCGATGGCTTCCGCGTCGAATATCCAACCGGCTCAGGGCAGAAGTTTTCGCTCAGCGAAATCGGCGACGAACTGGCGCGCCGCGCGACCACTCTGTTCCTGAAGGACAAGAACGGCGAACGTCCGGTGATGGGTGCATATCCGCTATTGCAGGCTGACCCGCGGTCGCGCGATCTCGTGCTGTTCCATGAGTATTTCCACGGCGACAACGGACGCGGTGTGGGTGCTTCGCATCAAACCGGCTGGAGCGGCCTGGTGGCGCTGCTGCTGCAACCGAGGGCGATGGGCGCATCCGGTAATGTGCCGCTGGCGGGCGAGCCGGACCGCGCGCCGATACCGACGTCGACTTCGGCGCCGGCTCCCGCCTGCCCAACTGAGTCCGCGCCCGAACCTGCGCCCGCGCTGGTAACGGCGGTAACCAAGTAGCTTCCATAAGCGAATCCCATGTCGACTACTCCGAACACCCCAACTTCCGCCGCTCGTGAACCTAGTTGCAAAGTCAGCGCGGGTCCGCATGACGCGCCATCGTCGCCGGCCGGCAAACGGCCTGCGCCGCCTTGCACGCTGGTGATCTTCGGCGCGGGCGGTGACCTGACCAAACGCTTGCTGATGCCCGCGCTGTACAACCTCGCAGTGGACGGCCTGCTCGATGACGGCATGAAGATCATCGGCGTGAATCACGGCGAACGCGAGACGAGCGTATGGCGCGAAGATTTGCATAGATCGCTGCAACAGTTCGCCGCCGACAAAGCCAGCACGTTCCACGCCGGGAAGCTCGACGACAAAGCGTGGGACTGGGTCGCGCAACGGCTCGAATACATGGCCGGTGAATTCGAAACCGACGACACGTTCGCGAAGCTCAAGCAAAAGCTCGATCAATCGCCGGGTGGCAACGTGATTTTCTACCTGGCGGTCACTGCGCGTTTCTTCAAGCCGATCGTCGAGCATCTCGGCAAAGCGGGTTTGCTGAAAGAAGGTGAGGGTGATGCGGGCGGCTTCCGCCGCATCGTGATCGAGAAGCCATTCGGCACCGACCTCGCCTCGGCGCGCGATCTGAACGCGCACATTCTGTCGTACGCGGACGAGTCGCAGGTGTATCGCATCGATCACTTTCTCGGCAAGGACACCGTGCAGAGCATTCTCGCAGTGCGCTTTGCGAATGCGCTGTTCGAACCGATCTGGCGGCGCGAATATATCGACAGCGTGCAGATCACCGCGGCCGAAACGATCGGCGTGGAGGGACGCGGCAAGTTTTACGAGCAAACCGGCGCGTTCCGCGACATGCTGCCGAACCACCTGTTCCAACTGCTCGGCATGGTCGCAATGGAACCGCCCAATTCGTTCGACGCCGAAGCCGTGCGCGACAAGAAGGCCGAAATCTCCGACGCGATCCAGCCGCTGACCGCCGCCGACGTCGTCTTTGGCCAATACGAAAAGGGTCCGGCGGGCATCGGCTATCGCGAGGAACCGGACGTCGCACCGGACAGCACGACCGAAACCTACGCCGCCGCCCGCGTGTATGTGGAGAACTGGCGCTGGGCGGGTGTGCCGTTCTATCTGCGCACCGGTAAGCGGCTCGCCGCGCGCCGTACGGAGATCTCGGTGCAACTGACGCCGGTCCCGTTCCGTCTGTTCCGCGATACGCCGGTCGACGCGCTCACGCCGAATGTGCTGACCTTGCGCATCGATCCCGCGCACGGCACGAGTTTCGATTTCAATGTGAAGACGCCAGGGCCGGTGATGCAGATCGGCGCGGTGCAGTCGTCGTTCGACTACGCGGACTTCTTCGCCGAACGGGCCAACGTCGGCTACGAGACCTTGCTGTACGACTGCATGCTGGGTGACGAGACGCTGTTCCAGCGCGCCGACAGCATCGAAACGAGCTGGTGCGCGGTGGACGACGTGCTGCACCCGAAAACCGGCGGCGCGATTCCGGTGCATGGTTACGCAGCCGGCAGCGAGGGGCCTGCCGAAGCAGACGCACTGCTCGCACGCGACGGCCACGCATGGCGGCCTTTGAAGCAGGATGCAGTCGAAAAGAAGTAATTCCATGAGGCGCACCAACACAATCGGGGGACACCGTGGCCACACGTAAGACGAAAGTAAAAAGCAGTACCGAGCGGATTCTGGCGATCGATGTCGGTGGCACGGGCTTGAAAGCCGCGATCATCGATGCGGACGGTAAGATGAAAACCGACCGTCTGCGTGTGCCGACGCCGCATCCGTGCACGCCGGATCAACTGGTGGATGCGCTGGTGAAGCTGGTCGAGCCGCTAGTCGAAAAAGAGCCGCCCACGCTGATGTCGATTGGCTTTCCGGGCGTGGTGCGCAACAACCGTATTCTGACGGCACCGCATTTCGGCGTCGAAGGCTGGCATGATATTCCGCTCGCGGATTCGCTGGCGCAGCGCCTCGGCGGTCTGCCGGTGCGCATGATCAACGACGCGGAGATGCAGGGCTTTGCCGCGATCGAAGGTCATGGGATCGAGCTCGTACTGACGCTTGGCACGGGCGCGGGTACGGCGCTGTTCCGCGACGGCGAGTTGATGCCTCACCTCGAGCTCGCGCATCATCCGGTCAGCAAGAAGGGGGTGGCGTACGACGAATACATCGGCGACGCGGCGCGCGAGAAGGCGGGAAACAAGCGCTGGAATCGCCGGGTCGAGAAGATAATCGGCATTCTCAATTCGCTGGTGAACTACGACAAGCTGTGGATCGGCGGTGGCAACGCGGCGCGGCTGACGTTCAAGTTGCCCGCGAACGTCGCGACCGTTTCGAACGATGCTGGGATCGAAGGCGGCGCGCGCTTGTGGCATCCGAAGTCACTGCGTGAGACGCGGCAGTTGCCGGAGGCGAATGAGCGGACGGGCCGGTTCAAGTGAGGCGCGATTTACGGATGAATTCGTAGCGCGTCGACGGAATAAAGCGACCGATCGATACGTTTGTCACCGGTGGCCGTGACACGCGTTTGTTGCGGTTCGACCTTTTTCAGCTTAGCTAACTTATACCCGGGGAAGCCGACGATGATTCGAAGCCATACCGCTGGCGTTGCACGACGCCTGTTATTTGTCAGCATGTGCGCCGCGCTGACTTTTGCTGCAGTGAGTGCCCGCGCGGCCGATGCATTTGCTCTGTCTTCGCCCGGTTTGACCGACGGCGGCACGCTGGATTCGAGCCATGCGGCGAGCGCGAATAATTGCGGTGGCGGGAATGTGTCGCCGGCCTTGCAATGGCGGAACACGCCTGCCGGCACGAAGAGCTACGCCATTACTATCTTCGATCCGGACGGCGCGAAGGGCCTGGGCATTGTCCACTGGGTGATGTATGGCGTTGCGCCGTCGGCGACCGGGCTTGGAGCAGGCGTGACGCCGGCCGGTAGCGTGGCCGGCACGAACCGGACGGGGGGCCCTGGCTATTACGGACCCTGCCCGCCGGTTGGGGACATCCCGCATCACTACGTTGCGCAGGTTTATGCGCTTGATTTAGCGCCGGACGCATTGCCGGCAGGATTGACGCGCGACGCGTTGCTGGCGGCGATGAAGGACCATGTGCTCGCTGCGGCGAGTACGGTGCTTCGATACGGACGGTAAATTCTGTGCCTTCGATGGCGGCGGGCCGGCAACCGGCGCCGCCGTCAAAGGCATCCCACTACCTAGCCGCATCACCCCATCGATATTCGTGACTCACCTCATCAAGCTGTGTCTTAACCTGTGCATCGAGCACAAGCTCCGAAGTCGATAGCGTGTCGCTCAACTGCTCGGCGCTACTGGCGCCAATAATCGCGGACGTAATGAGCGGATTCGCCAGCACCCACGCAAGAGAAATCCGAGTCAAAGATTCGCCCGTTGGCGCGGCGATCGCCTTCAGTTTCTCGATCGTTTCGAACTCGCGCTGATGCCAGTACCGCTCCTGATAGACGGCTCCCGCTTTCCCGACGGTTTCGGTGAATCGCCCGGATGTGGGCGCAGCATCCACCCGATGCTTACCAGTCAGCAAACCACCTGCCAGCGGGTTATAGGGAATCACGGCTAGTTGCTCTTCATCCGCCAAGGGCAACAATTCTCGCTCGATCTGCCGGAACAACAGGTTATAGCGGGGCTGCACCGATACAAACCGCGCCACGCGCAGCACATCGGCGCGACCCAGCGCCCGCGCCAGCCGATACGCCAGGAAATTCGACACGCCGATATACCGCGCCTTGCCGGATCGCACGATCGCGTCCAGTGCTTCGAGCGTCTCATCGAGCGGGGTGTTCGCGTCGTCGGAATGGAGCTGGTACAGGTCTACGTAGTCCGTGCCGAGCCGCCGCAGCGATGCATCGATCGCATCCAGCAGATGTTTGCGCGACGCGCCTTGATCCCACGCTGACGGTCCCATCTTGCCGACCGCCTTCGTCGCCAGAATGAAGCGGTCGCGTTTGCCCTTCAACCACCGTCCGACGATCTCCTCCGTGCGTCCAGCATTACTTTCGCCGGCGCCGAGCGGATAAACGTCGGCGGTATCGATGAAGTTCACGCCGGCGTCCGCCGCCGTGTCGAGAATCCGCCGCGAAACGTCTTCTTCAGTCTGCAGGCCAAAGGTCATCGTGCCTAGACACAGGCGCGAAACGGTCAGGCCGGTGCGGCCGAATTTGCGGTATTGCATGGTCAACTCCGAAGATGGACGGGACAGTTGCGGTATGCGGTGTTGTAAAAAGGATAAACGGTGTGGCGATTTCTCGTTCGGCCGGCGGCACACGCAAGCGCGGCGAAGCGTTAGCTTTTAGAAAGCTTTCTGGCCGGCTCGACTGATTTGCTTAAGTGACATGTGCTTTCATCGCCGAGCGATATCACCCGGGTTATTGACATCAGGTCTGATGAGTGTTGAGAGAAGTTGATGTATTTATCGAGGATATACACGTGTCCGAATATTCATCTAACAAATATTCGGAGCTGCCATCAGTCGGGCTGCTTAACATTACAAAGAAGTAATTTTTAGCTGGCCGCGAAACTTCGAAAATTACGTATTCCCTACGTTGGTAAAAATTAGAAACAATTCCATTACAGCAGGTAAGGTTCGCCGCGATTGATGCGTCTTTATGCGTATGGAATGATATCGATTCTCATTTAACAACTAGCCAGCCATCCCGTCGTTCCTGCTTCAAGCAGGAGACCGGCAGCCAGCCAATTGCGGTTTTGTCATTGATTCCATGTCGAGCATGCGGATCGGGCAAGCGCACTTCCGACGGGATTTCCCATGTTCAATCACACGCCGCTTGCGACTGCGTTAGCGCTAGCTTTTGCCGTTCCATTTGCGACGCCCGTCGTCGCGCAGACCGCACCGCAAGCTGCGTCGCAGCCGTCGGCGCAAAACGCGCCGTCGCCCGCAGCGGCCGACAACGCGACCTTGCCGACCATCGGCGTCGCGGCGCAAGCTGAACAACAGGACTTCCAGGCAGAACGCTCGACGGTCGGCGCCAAGACGCCCACCGCATTGCGTGACATTCCGCAGACGGTGACGGTGATCAACAAGGCGGTGCTCGCCTCCCAGGGCGCCACGTCGTTCCAGGACGCGCTGCGCAATGCGCCGGGCGTGACGATCGGCGGGGCCGAAGGCGGCCAGATCGGCAATAACATCAACTTGCGCGGCTTCACCGCGCAGAACGACATCTATCTGGACGGCTTCCGCGATCGCAACCAGTACTATCGCGACACTTTCGACCTCGAAGAACTCGAAGTGCTGTACGGTCCGTCGTCGATGTTGTTCGGCCGTGGCTCGACGGGTGGCGTGATCAACCAGGTCAGCAAGAAGGCGAACCTGAAAGACTCGGCGGAAGTCACGGGCATGATCGGCACCGACGACCGCTATCGCAGCACCGTCGACGTGAACCATAAGCTGACGGACACCTCCGCGATTCGCCTGAACGCATTCGGCCAAAGCCTCGGTTCGACGCGCGACGAGATGAAGAACAAGGACTACGGTATTGCGCCGGAAGTGCGCTTCGGCATCGGCACGCCGACTGAAGTGACGATCTCCGCGCTGATCCAGCACAACTACGACATGCCTGACTACGGCGTGCAGGCGTTGAACGGCCGCCCGTCGCCGGTACCGAAGAACACGTTTTATGGCTTGACCACCGATCGCACGATTCAGGACGTGCAGACGTTCACCGCCGTGATTAAACACAAGTTCTCGGACCAGCTTACGCTGACCAACCAGACGCAGTTCTCGCACTCGATGACCGATGCGCGCGAAACCGCGCCGCAAGCGGTGCTGACGGGGCCGCTCGCCACCAGTACGGCGCTGACCAATGGCAATTTCACGACGCTGTCGCCTTCGCAACTGTTCATCAAGTTGCAAAGCCATGACCGTGTAATCGAAAACCACTCGCTGTACAACGACACTTCGCTTCAGTACAAATTCGACACCGGGCCGATCAAGCACGAGTTGATTGCCGGGGTCGACCTGGGTCACGACAGCTATTCGAATCAGGCTTACACGCGCAACAACTTGCCGGTTGTTTCGATGGTGAACCCGGCGTATCTGTCATCGCCTGCCGGTGTGACCACTACGGTCGGCAACCGCGCCGACTCCGGCTCGAACGAAATTGGCGCGTACGTGAACGACACGGTGTCGCTCGGCCAGCACTGGAAGGTGATTGGCGGTTTGCGTTGGGATCGCTTCCAGGCGCAGATCCACAACACGGTCAGCCTGCCGGGCTACGCGACGCAAACGAACTTCTTCACCAGCGTTCGCGCCGGCGTGATTTATCAGCCGACCGACTGGCAGTCGTACTACGTGTCGTACGGCACGTCGTTCGATCCGTCGCTCGAAGCGTTGACGGTCACCAACCTGACGCAGAACCTTGCGCCGGAGTCGACCAGGTCGTATGAAATCGGCGGCAAGTGGGATCTGCTGGGCGGCAATATTTCGGTGAACTCCGCGTTCTTCCGCGAGGAAATGACTAACGCCCGTACGCAAGTCTCGCCGACCGAATACGAACTCGACGGCGACATTCGCGTCGACGGTTTCCAGGCTGGCGTGACGGGCCACATTACCGACAAGTGGCAAGTGTTCGGTGGCTACACCTACATGGACGCCATCGTCCTGAAGGCGCTCGACGGCACCCAAGGGCACACACCGGCCAACACGCCGCGCAATACGCTGACGTTCTGGACCACCTACGCGATCACCCCGCACTGGGAAATCGGCGGCGGCCCGACTTACATGTCGCCGCGCTACGCGTCGAACACGAACTACGTGCAGGTGCCGGGCTACACGCGCTGGGATGCGACTGCCGCCTATCACGCGAAGAAATATGACGTTCGGCTGAATCTGCTGAACCTGACCAACAAGATGTACTACGACGCGCTCATCCAGTCGGACGGTGGCCGTTCGGTGCCGGGGATTGGACGCACGCTGCTGGCGACGTTCGACTACCGGTTCTGAAGCGTGCCTCATTGATACGGTAGGCTTGCCGTTCTCGCAAACGGCAGGCCGACGTAACGAGGCCAAGGAAACTCAAGATGCTGCTGCACATTCCGAATGTACTGAACGCCGAGCAGTTGCGCTTTGTGCGCGAGCGGCTCGATAGCGCCGGCGACGCATGGGTCGACGGCCGCGCCACCGCCGGTTATCAGGGCGCGCCGGTCAAACGCAACCAGCAGATCGCCGAGCATTCACCGATCGCGCGTGAACTCGGCGACGTGATTCTCGCGTCGATCGAACGCAACCCGCTCTTCATAAGCGCGGCGCTGCCGAATCAGGTCTACCCACCGCTCTTCAATCGCTACGAAGGCGGTATGGAATTCGGCAGCCATGTGGACGGTGCAGTGCGGGTGCTGCCCAACGGCGTGAAGCTGCGCACGGATGTGTCGGTGACGCTGTTCCTGTCCGAACCCGGCGAATACGACGGTGGCGAGCTCGTTGTCGAAGATACCTACGGCGTGCAACAGGTCAAGCTGCCAGCGGGCGACATGATCGTCTATCCCGCCACCAGTCTGCATCAGGTCACGCCGGTCACGCGCGGTGCGCGCCTCGCCAGCTTCTTCTGGGTGCAAAGCCTCGTGCGCAGCGACACGCAGCGCGCTTTGCTATTCGATATGGACACGGCGATTCAACGTCTGAACGCCACGCATGCCGACGATGCCGCGCGCCGCAGCCTCGTCGGTTGCTATCACAACCTGTTGCGCACCTGGAGTGAAACGTGAGCGTACCCGAGGCTATTGAATTCCGACCGGCTGAGGCCATCGACGCCGAGGCGGTCGAACCGCAGCGGCTCGACCGTGACGAACTGAGGGCACGGCAGCAGCGTTCGCGCCGCGCCACCTTCGTTAAATGGCTGCGCAAAGTGCATGGCTGGATCGGGTTGTGGGGCGCTGCGCTGGGTTTGCTGTTCGGCACCACCGGTTTCCTGTTGAATCATCGTGGCGGGCCGCTCAAGGTGTCGACCGGCGAGCCGCAGGTGTCGGTCGTGCAGGTGCCGTTGCCGCAACCGGCGCCGGAAACGCCGCGCGAACTCGGCAAGTGGCTCAAGCAGGAACTGAAACTGGCCGGTACGCCGGGACGCGCGCAGAAAGAGCCCGCGCATCCGGTCGCATGGGGCGAGCGCAGCGTGCTGCAGCCCGAGCACTGGCAGCTCACCTTTTCGTCGCCGCACGAAAGCACCGCCGCGGAGTATTGGGTCGGCAATGGCTATGTGACGGTCAAACGCAGTGAAAACTCGTTTCTCGCGACGCTCACGAATCTGCACAAGGGCGTCGGCCTGAGCGTTGGCTGGGTGCTGCTGATCGATACGCTGGCGGGCAGCATCATTTTGCTGTCGCTCACCGGCGTCCTGCTTTGGACGGAGTTGAACAAACGCAAAACCGTCGGCGCGGTGTTGGTGATCGGGTCGATCGTTGCAGCCGTGTGTATGGGGCTTCTTTAGCCGACTCTGAGGGCGCAGCGTCGCAGCAGTGACGCGCCCGCCCGGAACCCTGCACGCCCGCCAGCGGAAAAGTGGGCGCTCGCGCTAGAATCGTCGCAGACCGCCAAAACCGTTGGCCCTGCCGGATTTCTGCCGATGACCACGTCCCCCAACCAGGTCGACGCCGCCTTGATATCGCGGCGGTCGATCCGCGCCTTTCTGCCCACGCCGGTTGCGCGCGCCGATATCGAGGCGATTCTCGAAGCGGCCAGCCGCGCTCCCTCGGGCACCAATACTCAGCCGTGGAAAGTCTATGTGGTGACGGGCGAGTCGCTCGCGCGCCTGTCGGAGACTCTGGTCGCCGCCTATGACGACCCTCAACGCGATGCGCTGTATCAGGAAGAGTATCGCTACTATCCGCACCAATGGGTGTCGCCCTACATCGATCGCCGCCGCAAGATCGGCTGGGATCTGTACGGCTTGCTAGGTATCGAGAAGGGCGACAAGACGCGCATGCATGAACAGCATGCGCAGAACTTCCGGTTCTTCGGCGCGCCGGTTGGCCTGTTCTTCACGATCGAGCGGGTAATGGAGCTCGGCAGCTGGCTCGATTACGGCATGTTCCTGCAAGCGATCATGACGGCGGCGCGCGGGCGCGGCCTCGATACCTGTCCGCAGGCGGCCTTTACGCAGTTTCACCGGCTGATTGCCGAGCATCTCGGCCTGCCGGCCGAAGAGCAACTGGTATGCGGCATGTCGCTCGGTTTCGCCGACGAAAACGCGCTGGTCAATACGTTACGCACGGATCGCGAACCGGTTGAACGGTTCACGCGATTTCTCGATTGAACCCGATCCACGGGCATCCCCACTTTCCAATCTTCCCCTCGGACCATGATGAAAACCTCACGCCGCCATTTTCTGATGCTGAGTGTGGGCGTGAGCTCATCGCTCATGCTGTCCCGCGTCGCGTTCGCCGACACCGCGAACGCACTGAGCGAAGCCGATCCGAAGGCGCAGGCCGTCGGCTATAAAGAGGACGCGGCAAAGGTCGACAAGGCGAAGTTCCCCAGCTACGCCGCTGGACAAACCTGCGCCAACTGCTCGCTATTCCAGGGTAAGCCTACCGACGCCTACGGTGGCTGCACGCTGTTCGGCGACAAGCAGGTCGCCGCGCGCGGCTGGTGCAACTCGTACTCGAATATGTGACCGGACTAGCGACCGTGCGCCGCCGCGGATGCCTTGGCGCCTAGTTGAAAGCGCTCAGTACGAGCTCATGCGAACGGCCGATCCACAGCGCCGCGTCGCGGTGGTCGCGCAAGGCGTCGCCGGTATTCGGGTGCAGAAAGATATCGAGTGCGCCGTGATTCAGCGTGAGCCAGCCGACGAGCTCGGCGAACTGCTCCTGCGCGAATGCGAGCTGATACGACCACATCGGGTGCGGTCCGACCGGGCGTTCGTGAAAGCGGCCCATTTGCAGTTTGCCGTTCCAATGAGCTTCGATTTGCTCGCGAAAGGTCCACGCGGCGTCGCGGCTACCTGAATCGAAGTAAACGTGGGCGTGCCAGCTCTCGATGGCCGAGGTATCGCGAAAGGTCATGGCGGGTTTCGTTCCGTCTTTGTCAGACGGTCATTCTGCTCGAATTTGCGCAGACGCGTGCGGCGCGCGCCGCATCAGAAACTCTATTTCCTCTTCGGCGACGATTTCGAAGCCCAGGCGTTCGTACAGGCGCCTGGCGGGATTACCTTTGAGCACCTTGAGGCTGACCGGCACTGCGTCGGCCTGCGCGGCCTGCAGAACAGTTTGCAGCGCGCGCTCGCCGATCCCGCGGCCTTGATGCTCGGGCGCGATCTGCACTTGCACGACGAACCACTCGGTTTCGGTGCGATACGCTTTCAGCAAACCAGCCGGTGCGCCATCGACGCAAATCACCTGTGCCGCGTCGTAGCGATAGCGTAGACGCGCGAGATGCTGGGTATCGTCGACGAATTCGCCGGCGCGCTCCAGATGCTCGGCCATAGTGGCCTTGCGCAGTTCGAAGAGAAAGCGCTCGTCGGCTTCCTGCGCTGGGCGCAGCGTAAGGGCAGGTTCTTGAACGGACATGCGGGTAACGTTTCCGGTGCGCGGGCAGTGAGAAAGAATTGTCGTGGATTGTTGCAGTAGCGGCGCTTTTTTACCACGCGCTTGTGTTTCGGGCGCTTACGCTCACGGCTCAAGTCTGAAGAAACCTTCACACCGCGGCGATTCGGCAAACTGGCCTGCCAATTCCCCTCGTTTCGCGCAATTGCATTTTCGTGTGTTCACATAAACTGTTTTCCATGGAGCGACAAGTCACCGAGCCCATCGACGCGGTCTTCCCCCGCGTTGTTTTGAACCGTACCGTTGATGGCAGTTTGCCGCGTTTGACCGACGTGGCAGGGCAGTAAAGCAGTAGGAAGTCGAAGCAATGCAAATAGTGCGCAATCGCAGCAGTCACGCGCACGGCTCAGCAGGGGGTTGCAGCGAGGCGATGTTGATGGCGAGGGACCGAGCTGTAACGCAACACCGCTATACCGCAGTAAAGCGACACGGCAACACCGCAGTAAAGCAGTACCGCAATAACGTAGTAGCAGTTCTGGTAGCAACAGCTTTGGTAGTTTGTGATGGTTATAAAAGTCGGCAAGCATCCACGCGCCTGTACGACTCTTCCATCCTGTCCGGCCCTGTTCCCTCGCGGGAACAGGGCTTTTTTTTCGTCGATGCGGCCGATGTGACTTGTATTTATTCGATCCGAACCTATATGGCACGGTTGCATTTGCAGCCAGCTGTAGCGGAAAATCTGCTCGCGCGCGGTGAGACGCCGCGCACATTCGAGACTTTGAGTTGTTTAAGTCTGTCTTAATAGTTGCTTGCCATGATGGCTGCACAGACTCACATTAAGGGCCTGTCAAGCCGCCGGCGCATCGGCGGCGTTTGCCACCGGAGGGCACAGCATTCGGTGGCAAAGCCGAGAGTTAGCGAAGGAGGTTGAATCGATATGTCCAGTAAATCGCGAGTCCGCAAGCACACCCAGCCGGCCATGTCCCCGCTGCTGCGCGCGCTGACCTATAGCCGCACCGCCCACGAGCCGGTCACCGAGGCGATGCTCCTGCAGTGCTACGCCGCCCTGGATGCGTTCCGGCGCGGTCGGGGCACGCGGGATTTACACCTGACTTTGAGCCGGCATCTGCTGGTGTCGCAAGAATTGGCGCGTCTTGGCCTCGGTGAAGACGTCATTGCCGATATCGAAAGCGCGCATGCGGCGATGGTGCAGCTCGACGCGCGTGAGCATCAAGACGGCGCCTGGGTGCTCGAAGACAGCGAATACGCCCGTCTTTGCACCGCGCTGGCGATTCTCGATGGGCAACTGTCGATCGCATCGTTGAGCGAGATCGCGAACGCGGAAGCGAAGATGATCGAGGGGCTGATGAGATCGGCCCATACGCAAGCGATTGTCGAAGCGACCGTTTAAGCATCCCCCCGCTCCGCCGCAAGCAAGCTGACGCCCAAACGAAAAACGCCCCGCATAGGGCGTTTTTTCGCATCAACGCCGATCCTGCTGTTGTTAGCCAATCCGACGCACCCGGTTAAATGACTGCGGCTATAATCTCCGGCATGAAATTTCTGCGGACTTTGCTCCTCTTGTTGCTATGCGCTGCGCTGCCCATTAGTGGGCTGGCGGCTAGCGGCTTGACGGGAGAATGTCCAATGCAGATGAGCATGAATGCCGACGAGAGCGATGCGATGTCGGCTGACATGCCCGGCTGCGAGTCCATGCAATCATCATCGCAGCCCGAAAAAGCCAAGGGCTTTTTCTGCAAGGTAATGGCTCAATGCCAGATCGGCAGTCTGTATCACCCGGTCTCTCCGACCGGCATAACCCGGCCTGCCGGGTTGTCGAGCACCGTTGTTTTCCACTACGCGCAATCACTGCCGGTCCGTGAGCCGACCGGACCGTGGCGACCTCCTCGCGCCATCTAATCCCTTGCTGACAGGTTCACCGCATTTGCGGTGAGGTCGTCCTGCGTCCAGGACGTGGACTCCGTTTGGGAGTTCGCCGTTGGGGTTAGAACATGCCATTCATTTTTCGCACGCCGTTAGCCCGGCGTGCACCACTGCGCGCGCGTTCGCTTTTCGCCGCGCTGATTCTCGCGAGCGGCGCGGCACACGCTCAGCAAGCAAGCTACACGCTCGATGCGGCGCTTCAGGCCGCGACCGACCGCTCTTCCGCCATGGGAGCCGCACAGGCCTCCGTGCGCGCCAGCTCCGATGCTGCGGTTCGGGCCGGGCAGTTGCCCGACCCGCTACTCAAAGCGGGTATCGACAACCTGCCGGTGAACGGATCGCAACGGTTCACCATCGGTCAGGACTTCATGACGATGCGCCGTATCGGCATCGAGCAGGAATGGGTATCAGGTGACAAACGCCGCCTGCTCTCCGCGCGGGCGAACGATGTGGTGGACCGCGAGCGAGCCGGCTATCTGCTACAGCTCGTGAACACACGGCAACAAACCGCGTCTGCGTGGTTGAGCGCTATCTACGCAAAGCAGGCGCTCGCGTTGCAGCAGGAGCTGGTGCGTCATATGGGTCACGAACTGGACGCGACGAAAGCGTCTTACCGGGGAGCCAAGGCAAGCGCAGCCGACGTCGTGCAAGCGCAGGCGATGCTCGCGCAGACGCAGGATCAGCTGCTCAAGGCACAACAGGCGTTTCAAACCGCACTGATCGGACTGTCCCGCTGGACTGCTACGCCTGTTCTCGATGTGAGCGGTGATCCGCCCGCACCGCAATCGTATGTGTCGTCTCTGCCGCCCGACGAGCTTCGCGACGTTCAGCCGGTGCTGGTGGCCGCTTCGCGGGACATTGCCGTCGCCGATGCCGATACGGCTGTCGCCAACAGCGACCGCAGTCCCAACTGGACGTGGGAAGTCTCTTATCAGCAGCGTGGCGGGCAGTACTCGAACATGGTTTCGGTCGGCGTCAGCATTCCGCTGCCGATCAATCGCAAGAATCGCCAGAACCGCGACGCCGACGAGAAGGCCGAACTCGGCACCAAGGCGCGGCTGATGTACGAAGACGCGCAGCGGCAAGTCGAAGCGGATATCCGCACGCAGTCGGCGACGCTTGCCAGCGGCCGCGAGCGCATCGTCCATCTCACCGACTCCCTGCTGCCCGCTGCAGACCGGCGCGTCCAGCTCGCTGCCGCGGCCTATCGGGCGGGTAGCGGGTCGCTTGCGGACGCGTTTGCTGCCCGACGTGCATTGCTCGACGCCCAGCTACAGGTGCTCGACCTTCGGCGCGAGGTGTCCCAGACATGGGCCCAGCTCGAATACCAGGTCGTGCCCGCGTCGATGTCCATCAGCCAGTGAAGGAGAACACCATGCAAAAGAAACGACTGGCACGCGCGGTTCTCATTGCGTTCGCCACCGCCGCTTTGTTAGGCGCAGGCTACGTGGCCGGCACACGTCATTCCACGCAGGCGGATTCGGCTTCTGCCGCCACGATGCCCGCCGCGACATCTGCGGCAGGCGACAAGATCGACCCGAAGACGGGCCACAAGGTCCTGTACTGGCACGATCCGATGGTGCCGAATCAGCATTTCGACAAACCGGGCAAGTCGCCTTTCATGGACATGCAGCTCGAACCCGTCTTCGCCGATGACGCGGGCACGAGTGGCGTCAAAATCGATCCAGGCTTGCAGCAGAACCTCGGCATCCGCTACGCAACGGCGCGACGGCAGGCAGTGACCGAAGGCTTCGATGCCGTCGGGACCACGCAATTCGACGAATCGCGCGCCGACGTGGTGCAGTCGCGCGTCACGGGCTACATCGACCACTTGTACGCGGACGCACCGATGCAACGGATAGCGAAGGGCGCGCCGATCGCGTCGCTCTTCGTGCCGGACTGGCTGGCGCCGCAGGAAGAATACCTCGCGCTCAAACGCAGTGGTATGGACAGCAGCATGCTCGACGCGGCTCGCGCGCGCATGCGGGCGATGTCGATCCCTGACGGCGTCGTTGCGAATCTCGACCGGAGCGGCAAGGCGCAGACGCATGTCGTGCTGACCTCGCCGGAAACGGGCGTGGTCAGCGAGCTGAACGTCCGCGATGGCGCGATGGTGACGCCCGGGCAGACGCTCGCCAAGATCGCCGGGCTTTCGACGTTGTGGCTCATCGTCGAAATACCGGAATCCCTTGCGCTGACCGTGCAGCCCGGCATGACGGTGGACGCGGCATTCGCGGGCGATCCCACTCAGCACTTCAAAGGGCAGATCCGCGAAATCCTGCCGGGCATCAGCACGGGCAGCCGTACGCTGCAGGCTCGTCTCGAGATCGACAACGCCGCGTTCAAGCTGACGCCGGGCATGTTGATGCGCGTGCGGGTCGGCGCGCGGAAACCGGCCTCGCGTCTGCTTGTTCCGTCCGAAGCGGTCATCACGACCGGCAAGCGCACCGTGGTTATCGTCAGGAACGGCGATGGCCGTTTGCAGCCGGTGAATGTCACCGTCGGCAAAGATGCAGGCGATGAAACCGAAGTGTTGAGCGGTTTGAACGATGGCGATCGGGTTGTGGCGTCCGGCCAGTTTCTGATCGATTCGGAAGCCAGCCTCAAATCAGTTCTTCCTCGCCTCGCGGGGAGCGCCAACGCAGGCCCGAGCGCACCCGCGCCAGCACCCGCATCCGCCGCGGCCGGTGCATCCCAAACGTACGAGACCACCGGCAGGGTCGAAAAGGTGACTGCTGAAGACATCACGTTCTCCCACCAGCCGGTCCCGGCTTTGGGCTGGGGCAAGATGACAATGGCATTCGGCAAACCATCGCCCACGGCCTTTCCTGACGCAAAACCCGGTGACGTAGTGCACTTCGCATTCCGGCAGACGGACAGCGGTTACCAGTTGACGACAGTCGAACCGGTAGGAGGCGCCAAATGATCGCGCGTCTTATCAGATGGTCGATTTACAACCGCTTTCTGGTGCTGCTTGCCACCGTGCTCGTCACGGCATGGGGCGTCTACTCGGTAATGCAGACGCCGCTCGACGCGCTGCCCGACTTGTCCGATACGCAGGTCATCATCAAGGCGTCGTATCCGGGCAAGGCGCCGCAGGTCGTCGAGGACCAGGTCACCTATCCCCTCACCACGACGCTGCTGGGCGTACCGGACGCCAAAACCATTCGCGCGTATTCGTCATTCGGCGATGCGTTCGTCTACGTCCTGTTCGACGACAAAACCGATCAGTATTGGGCCCGTTCCCGTGTACTCGAGTATCTGAATCAGGTGCAAAGCAGGCTGCCTCCTGGCGCGACGGTATCGCTCGGACCGGATGCGACCGGTGTCGGCTGGGTCTACGAATATGCACTCGTCGACCGGAGCGGACAGCACGATCTGGGACAGCTTCGCGCCCTGAACGACTGGTTCCTCAAATTCGAACTGAAGTCGGTACCGGATGTGTCCGAGGTTGCGAGCATCGGCGGCATGGTGCGTCAATATCAGGTCGTTCTCGACCCGGACAAACTGCGCGCTTACGGCATTACACAGGCGATGGTCGCCGACGCGTTAGGCAAGGCGAATCAGGAATCGGGCGGGTCAGTCGTCGAGATGGCGGAGTCCGAATACATGGTGCGCTCGTCCGGTTACCTGCGCACGCTCGACGACTTTCGCAACGTCGTCCTGCGTACGAACGAAGCCGGTACGCCCGTGCTGCTGGGTGATGTCGCGCGTATTCAGATCGGACCCGAGATGCGGCGCGGTATCGCTGAGCTGAACGGTCAGGGCGAAGTGGCGGGCGGTGTCATCGTGATGCGTTCTGGCAAGAACGCGTTGACGACGATCGATGCCGTGAAGGCAAAGCTCAGCGAGCTGAAGCGTTCGCTGCCCGCGGGCGTGGAAGTCGTGACGACATATGATCGCTCACAGCTGATCGAACGCGCCGTGGATAACCTGAAGGACAAGCTCGTCGAGGAATTCATCATCGTCGGTCTCGTCTGCGCGGTCTTTCTATTCCATCTGCGTAGTGCGTTTGTCGCGATCCTGTCCTTGCCCCTGGGCGTGCTGGCCGCCTTTATCGTGATGCGGTATCAAGGCGTCAACGCGAATCTGATGTCGTTGGGCGGCATTGCGATTGCCATCGGCGCGATGATCGACGCGGCCATCGTGATGATCGAGAACGCGCACAAACATCTCGAAGCGTACGAGCACGCGCATCCCGGTAAGGCGATCAGTTCGGCTGAACGTTGGGAACTCATCGCGACGTCGGCCGCGGAGGTCGGGCCGGCGCTGTTTTTCTCGTTGCTCGTCATCACGTTGTCGTTCATCCCGGTGTTTTCGCTCGAAGGCCAGGAAGGCAAGCTGTTTTCCCCACTGGCGTTCACAAAGACCTACACGATTGCAGCTGCGGCGGGATTGTCGGTGACGTTGGTGCCGGTGTTGATGGGTTTGCTGATCCGCGGCCGCATCCCGCACGAGAACGCGAACCCGATCAACCGCGTGCTGATCCGGCTCTATCGCCCGGTGCTGGAGGCGACGTTGCGTCGTCCGTGGGTCGCGATCGGTCTGGCGGTGGTTGCGCTCGCAGCGTCGGCGATTCCGCTTTCGCGGCTCGGCGGCGAATTCATGCCGCCGCTCGACGAAGGCGATCTGCTGTATATGCCGACAGCACTGCCGGGCATCTCGGCGGAGAAAGCGAGTGAACTGCTGCAGCAGACCGACCGGCTCATCAAGACCGTCCCGGAGGTGCAGACCGTGTTCGGCAAGTCCGGCCGTGCTGATTCGGCGACCGACCCCGCGCCGCTCGAAATGTTCGAGACCACGATTCAGTTCAGGCCACGCAGCGAGTGGCGGCCGGGCATGACGCCGGAGAAGCTGGTCGACGAACTGGACCGCACCGTCAAAGTGCCGGGGCTCTCGAACGTGTGGGTTCCGCCTATCCGCAATCGCTTGGACATGCTGTCGACGGGTATCAAGACGCCGGTCGGCGTCAAGATTTCGGGCCCCGACCTCGGGCAAATCGACAAGGTCGCAACGCAGATCGAAGCAGCGGTCAAGACCGTGCCCGGTGTGACGTCCGCACTCGCCGAGCGCCTGAACGGCGGCCGATACATCGACGTCGATATCGACCGGCTGGCAGCGGCACGTTACGGCCTCGCGGTGGCCGATATCCAGTCGATCGTATCTACCGCAGTCGGCGGCGAGAACGTCGGCGAGGTCATTGCCGGCCGGGAGCGCTTTCCGATCAACGTCCGCTATCCACGCGAGATCCGCGATTCGCTCGAGAAGCTGCGCGAGCTGCCAGTCGTGACCGAGCGTGGCGCGCAAATCCAGCTAGCTGACGTGGCGCACATCACGATTGCCGATGGCCCGCCGATGATTCGCAGTGAGAACGCGCGGCTCGCCGGTTACGTGTACGTCGATATCCGCGATACGGACCTGCATTCGGCCGTGCAGGCCATGCAGCGCGCGGTCGCACAGAAAGTAACGCTGCCCGCGGGCTATTCGATTGCGTGGTCCGGTCAGTTCGAATATCTGGAGCGAGCAGCGGCGAAGTTGCGCACGGTGATTCCCGTGACGCTGGTGGTCATTTTCGTGCTGCTTTTTCTGACGTTTAACTCTGTGGGTGACGCGCTGCTATTGATGTCGACGGTGCCCTTTGCGCTGATCGGCGGCTTCTGGTTTATCTGGATGCTGGGGCATGCCGTATCTGTCGCGACCGCCGTGGGATTCATTGCGCTCGCTGGCGTGGCCGCGGAGTTCGGTGTCGTGATGCTGCTTTACCTGAAGGGTGCGCTGAATCGCAGACTCGACGCAGGCGAACCGCTGACCGAAACGCTGCTTCTCGATGCGATTCGAGAGGGGGCCGTGCAGCGTGTGCGTCCCAAGGCGATGACGGTCGCGGTCGTGCTTGCCGGTCTCATACCCATCATGGTCGGGCACGGCGCCGGCTCCGAAGTCATGCAGCGCATCGCCGCGCCTATGGTGGGCGGGATGATCACGGCGCCCATCCTTTCGATGTTGGTTATTCCCGCAGCGTGGTTCCTGCTGCAACGCCGCCGCGCGAAGCGTCTGCCCGACGCGCGGCCTTCTCACGCAGTACCTTCCGGCACAACCGTGCCAACTACTCAAACTGGAGAACTTCAATGAAGAAATGGATTGTTGCGTTTGCTGCTTTCGGCGCCATTGCCGCCGCCCCCGCGTTTGCGGGCGACGATATGGCAGGGATGAACATGTCCATGAAGCCGACGGCTTCAAAGGACTCGCCGAATGCGGCCCTCACGGACGCGGTGGTGAGAAAGGTGGACCCGGCCTCCGGCATGGTCACGCTGAAACACGGCGCGCTGCAGAACGTTGGGATGCCGGCCATGACCATGGCCTTCAAGGCGAAGGACGCCGCGATGATCAAGCAGATTCACGAAGGCGACAAGGTGAAGGTGCGCGTTGAAGACGTCGACGGCACGATGACCATCGTGAAGCTGGAAAAAGCGTCGTGACGCGTTGTTGATGCAAACTCGCGGGCTTGTTGCTTGGGCCTGCGAGTTTGCAAGACTACGGCTGGGTCGATGGCCTATTGAAGTCCTGCGCTAAACTCTCAGAACGCCCGGTGACGGCGACCCACAAGGAGACAGGTGTCATGGAACGCTCTGAATTCCTCGCCGCCACGCGGCAACTGGCGGCCGCCGCTGAGCTTCTGGCCAAGGCCGGTCCAGAGGACTGGCGACTCGACGCGTTCCAGATGCTCGCGTTCTTTCGCCGCTACGACCAGCCGGGTGCCGGTTCGAATGCAGTCGTAACGTCCAACGACGAACTGTTCGCGAGCACCGGCCACGCCGCACTGACGATGGCGGGACGCAACGAATTTGCTGCGTCCCGCGCACTTCTCGAGCAGGCCCAGTCGCTGTTGCCGGCTACGTGAAAGCCGCTGCGATGGGCCGGCGTTTCTCGTTTGTCCGGCTCTAATCGTTGTACTGCGTCATGTCGTAGTACGTGATTCCACTCCGTCCGCCACCCAACTGCACGAGCCGCAAACCACCGGACGTCAACGCCGGGAACGGGCAGTTCGTGCAAGTCTGTACACCCGCGGCATTGACTCCTGCAAAGACGGTGGTTTGATACTGACCGACCGTGGTGTTGTTCGGCGCACCAATCGAGAAGCCATTGATTGCAGTCGTCGAGCCGGTGCTCGTTCCAGGGGAGGCCTGAATCTGCACGGACGTCACCGGATACGCGAGATTCTGTCCATTCACGAGGCTCGACCACGTCACGCTCATCGCGTACTGCACGCTGGCCAGCGATCCGGCTGGCGTGAGGAACTGGGTCGCGAAGTCCGGCAGCAGCGTCGGCCACGCAACGGTGCTACCCGCCGCCGCGTTCAACGGGCTGCCCGGATTGATGATCGACGACTGGCCGAGTTGCGCGCCGTTCTGGTCGTAGAACGTCACGGTGTAGGTCGAGTAGAGCGGCACGGTGCTCGCGTCGATCGATTGCGCCGAGTAGTAGCCGCTCGAAGCCGCCGGCGTGAAGTTCGCGGTCGACGACAGCGATTGCCATGACCAGCGATACAGCTCCGTATTGCTGCTGGTTGTCGCCGGCGAAACGGGCGCCGCGCTCAACGGCTGATCCGACAGACCCAGCGAGCTGATACCGAGCGCATTGCGCTGCATCAGCCAAATCGGTGCAGCGAGGCCAGGTCCCGTGACGGAAGCCGAATACACCGTCGGATTCGAAGTAGTCGGGATCGCAATCTTAAGACCCGACTCGTAGCGGTTCACATCGCTCAGCTTCGAGTCAAGGAAGGTACGACGCTGGATTTGCGACATGATCGCCACAGCGAATTGCGACTGATTGCCGATCAGATTCCAGCCGAGTTGCGTGCCGTTGGCGAGCGTGACGGGCGTGGAGAGCTGTTGCGCGATAGTGTAGAGCGCAGTTGGCGTGCCGCTCGCCAGCGTGACCGGCAACTGCACGAGCGCGAGCTGCTTGCCATTGCGGGTGAAGAAGGCGAGCGTCTTCGGCGAACCGAACACCGCACCCGTTAAGGTCGCTTCCGTCAGGCTGTGGGCTACGGCCAGATCGGTCGAGCCGCTTTCGAGGTAAGCGGAGTCGATGGCCGGCGAGCATGACGTGTTGAGCGTGCCGGTCGCCGCGCAGGCCGTCAGCAGAGACGCAAGCGGTTCCAGATAGTTGGCCGCCGCGGACGGCGCTGCCAGTGCGATCGATTGGGCAGTCTGGTTGTTCAGCGCGATGGTCGTGCCCGGCGCCGCATTCGATAGCAGCAACAGGCCGCCGTTGGCCGCCGACACGACCGAGACCGTATCGATCACCGCATCGGCGCCGGTGTGGTTCGGCGTAAAGGCCGTACCGATCGGATCGAAGCCTGCCGTCAGGATGCCATTCTGCGTGAGGATTTTCGTCAGCATCGTGTCGAGCGTGATGGTGGCGATCTGCACGGACGGCAGCGTCACCTTGGCCAGTGCCGTGGTGGACGCGAGGTCGAGCGGGTTGCCCGAGGCGGTCAGCATGGCGGCAATCGCGGTGGTCAGCGTGGTGACGTTGGCGACAGCCGGCGCCGTGCCGTTCGGCAGCTTGGCGAGCACGGAGACGAGCGGGGCGGAGATGCCGGTGGCGTCGGCGGCGACGATGAGGAACGGCGCGGTCATGCCCTTCACCGAGATCGTGTATGCGCCCTGGGTGTTGGTGGTTGCCGTGGCCTGAGCGCCGGTCGCATCGGTCAGCGTGACGGTTGCGCCCACTACGGCGCCGCCGGTGGCGACCGTGCCGTTCACCGAGGTGGCCGTGACCGTCGACGTGCTCGACGACGTTGAACTGGAACCGCCGCCGCCACAACCGCCGAGTTGGAACAACGCAAAGGCCACTGCGGCCGCGACGCCGCTACGCACTAACGCTCGATGCATGAATTTCCCCGATGCCCTGTTTATATGATTCGTTTGTTATGCCGGCAGATTATGCCGATAAATTCGATTGCATTTGCCGCGTCGGTTTATCGAATTGAAAGCAGATTATTTGCTGCCTTTAATCCACACACAATGCGTTCGCGACGCGCGCTTAAGCGTTGGGAGAATACTTCAAAGTGGTGTTGTTGTGTCGCGTGGGAGAGCGACTGAATAGGAGAATATGAAGGGTAGTCGCGTTTGCGAACCCGTCATATTCTCTGATCGAATTGCTTCAGACAGTTCAGGCGCTAATTACTTGCCCAACTCGTGGCCGATAATCCCGCCGGCTACCGCGCCGCCGACGGTGCCGACAGTACTGTGATTGGTCGCCTCGTTACCGATCACGCCGCCTGCTGCTGCACCGCCAAGGGTACAGCCGGCCATCAATGTCAGTAGCGCCAATACCATCGCAATAACGCCCAGACCAGATCGATTTCGCATGATGTCACCTCGGATGTGTATCTATGCAACCGAAGCAGCAATCCACGTGCCGCAACTGTATTACGAGTGTCCGTAGGGCTTGCGGTCCGCGGGTGCCCGGGCAGTGAAACGGGTTTGCTGGAGTCATCCGCGCTTGCTAGACTGGCCTTCGCAACCCAACTGTAAGCGCGCTCTTGCCGTGGTACGCCTCGCTGGTGTTCACTGCGCGGCGCGATCAATCGGAGACGCCATGTCTTACATGCTGCTTATCGTCGAACCCCCGAATCAACGCGTCGAACGCGGTGAGCAGGCGGGGCGCGAGGTTTATGACCAGATGGTGCGTTTCGCTACCGGACTCAAAGAGCGCGGCAAGCTGGTCGCAGCCGAAGCGCTGACCTCCACGAATGACGCCGTGCGCGTGCAGGTGCGCGACGGTCAAGCGAAACTGCTCGATGGTCCGTTCGCCGAAGCCAAGGAAATGATCGGCGGCTTCTACCTGCTCGATGTTGAAACCCGTGAAGAAGCGGTGGCGATCGCGCAAGCCTGCCCGGCGGCCTCGTGGTGCACTGTCGAAGTCCGCAAGCTCGGGCCTTGTTTCCTATAAGCGGGTTTGCCTATTCGTAACTATTTTCTGGGGGTTTTCCCCAGGCTAACGACAAATATGTCGATCTGGCCACGCATCGCTCGTCGTGTGAATAAGGAGCCAGCAAACAGATAACAGCTCTCCACCAACTACACACCACCCCAGGAGCGATTGCGATGCGATTCATGATCATAGTGAAGGCGACGGCCGTCAGCGAAGCCGGCGGCCAGCCGGACGAAGCCCTGATGGCGGCGATGGGCGCCTACCATGAAGAACTGGCCAAGGCCGGTGTGCTCCTCGACGCAACCGGTCTGAAGCCGAGTTCTAAAGGCTGGCGTATCCACTACAGCGGGGGCAAGCGCACGGTGATCGACGGTCCGTTCGCGGAAACCAAGGAACTGATCGCCGGCTACACCCTGATTCAGGTTCGCTCCCGCGAAGAAGCCATGGAATGGGCGCGGCGCTTCCCGGCGCCGTTCGGCGAGGATGCCGAAGGCGAAATCGAAGTGCGGCAGCTATATGAACTCGAGGACTTCGAGCCGAGCCCGGAAGTGGACCGCTTCCGCAAGCTGGACGCGGCCAAACATTAATCGCGACGCCGATCCGACCGCCAGACGAGGCGCCGATCCGGCCACATCGAGAGGATTCATCATGCTCAAAGTTACTCTGATCACCGTCGTTGCGGCGGTGGGTCTGCTGCTCATCTACGCGGCGACGCGGCCGGACAATTTTCGGATCGAACGCAGTGTGCGCATCGAGGCGCCGCCCGAGCGGGTCTACGGCTTGATCGACGACCTGCATCAGTTCAATCGCTGGAATCCGTTCCTGCGCAAAGATCCCGCGGCGCAGGGCACTTACAGCGGCACGCCGAGCGGCAAGGGTGCGCGCTATGCGTGGCAAGGCGAAAAGGTTGGGGTGGGGCAGATGGAGATCGTCGACACGGCGGCGCCGGCGAACGTGACGATGAACCTCGATTTTATCAAGCCGTTCGAGGCCCATAACATGGCCGATTTCACGTTGAAGCCGGAGGCCGGCGCGACTCAGGTCACCTGGGCGATGTATGGGCCAGCGCCGTTTCTGTCGAAGCTGATGCAGGTGTTCGTCAGCATGGACCGAATGGTCGGCAAGGATTTCGAAGATGGCCTGAGCAATCTGAAAACGCTGGCCGAGGCGAGCTGAGTACGCGGGAACGCTGCATGCGTGGCGGACTACGACGCACTGCGACGCCCCAGCGAGCCCACAACCCGATCACTGGATTTCATCATGCATAAGCAGATCTACGTCAATCTCGCTGTCGACGATCTCGAACGGTCGAAGGCATTTTTCAGCACGATCGGTTTCAGCTTCGAGGCGCAATTCACCAACGGGCAGGCCGCGTGTCTGATTCTCGGCGAGAACCTCTACGCGATGCTGCTGGTCAAGGACCTGTTCAAGTCCTTCACGCGCAAGTCGCTTTGCAATCCGAAGGAAAGCACGGAAGCGTTGTTGGGCCTCTCGTGCGAGAGCCGGGGCGAGGTGGATGCGCTGGTCGCGAAGGCGCTCGCCGCCGGCGGCACGGTGCCGCGCGCGCCGCAGGACTACGGTTTCATGTACGGGCACGGCTTCGAAGATATCGACGGACACATCTGGGAGCTGATCTACATGGATCCGAACGCCAAGGCAGCGGGCTGATCCCGTGACAAAACCGGCCACCCATCGTGCCATCGAGGCAGTCTGGCGGATCGAATCCGCCAAGGTCATCGCCCACGTCGCGCGGATCGTGCGTGACGTGGGGCTCGCTGAAGAGCTGGCGCAGGACGCGCTGGTGGCGGCGCTCGAACATTGGCCTGACGCGGGCGTGCCCGACAACCCGGGAGCGTGGCTGATGGCGACCGCGAAGAACCGCGCCCTCGACCGCTTGCGCCAGGAAGCGCTGCATGCTCGCAAGCGTGAGGAGTTGGGCCACGATCTCGACGCAATGGAGGCGCACCTCGTGCCGGATTTCGTCGATACCCTCGATGCCGCACGCGCCGACGATATCGGCGACGACCTGCTGCGCCTGGTGTTCACGGCGTGCCACCCGGTGTTGTCCACCGACGCTCGTGTCGCGCTGACGTTGCGCCTGCTCGGCGGCCTCACCACAGATGAAATCGCGCGCGCGTTTCTCGTGCCCGAGCCGACCATCGCGCAGCGCATCGTGCGAGCCAAGCGCACGTTGTCTGCGGCCAAAGTGCCGTTCGAGGTGCCGCAGGCGGATGCGCGTGCGCCGCGGCTCGCGTCGGTGCTGCAGGTGATCTATCTGATTTTCAACGAAGGCTATTCGGCCACAACCGGCGACGACTGGATGCGTCCGGCGTTGTGCGCGGAAGCGCTGCGGTTGGGGCGGGTGCTGAGCGGCCTCGTGCCGGACGAAAGCGAAGTGCATGGCCTCGTCGCGTTGATGGAAATCCAGGCGTCGCGTACGCGTGCGCGCACCGATGCCGAGGGTCGGCCGGTGCTGCTGCTCGACCAGGACCGCAGCCGCTGGGACCCGCTGCTGATCCGCCGTGGGCTGACCGCGCTCGGCACCGCGCACGCGTTGGGCGGCGCGAGTGGGCCATATGCTTTGCAGGCGGCGCTGGCCGCGTGCCACGCGCGTGCACGCCGCGCCGAAGAGACTGATTGGGCGCAGATCGTCGCGTTGTACGACGCGCTGGCGCAGGTCACGCCTTCGCCGGTGGTGGAGTTGAATCGGGCGGTGGCAGTCGGCATGGCGTTCGGGCCGGCTGCGGGTCTGGAAATCGTCGACGCGCTCGCCGCCGATGCGGCGCTCGCGAACTATCACTGGTTGCCGAGCGTGCGCGGCGATCTGCTGGAGAAACTCGGCCGCGTGGAAGAGGCGTGCGCCGAATTCGAACGCGCTGCCGGCATGACGCGCAATGCTCGCGAGCGCGAACTGTTGCTCGAGCGTGCCGCGCGCGGCCGCTCGCATTGAACCGTACGTAGGTAACTTACCGGATCAACCGACGCACGCCATGCCGAGCATCGCGGCGAAACTTCGTTCGCGCAATCACGCCGAGAAGAACGCCACAGCGGCAGTGATCACACCCGCAGCCGCAATCCCGAAAGACAGATTGCGTAGCCATTTCTTGCGGGTCAGCAACGTGATCGCGCAGAGGGCGATGGCCACCTGAATCAAGGTCGTGGCCTGCGCCCAGCGATGATGGCCGTGCAGCAGCGCCTCGCTCCTGGCGTCGTTGTCCACGACTTCCTTTTCGATCGCTTCAGCCTTCGCGCGGATCGGCTCTTTCTGCTGCTTGTATTTGTCGACGTCGGCGGCGAACTTCGCGTGCGCATCGGTATTGCCGAGCGACAGCGCCGCGCCGAGTTCAGCGAGATTCTCTTTCTCGCCCTTGGCCTGGTAGTAGTTCCATTGATTCGACGCTTCGGTCTTTTTAATGGCGGCTTCGTTCTTGTAGTACAGCGCCAGATTTTCGCTGTTGCCGCTCTGGTAGGCACACAGTGCGCCGATCGTCGCGAGGATCGCCGTCATCACGGCCATGCGGCTCGCAAACGGGTCCGAGTCATGGTGGCCAGCGTGTTCAACCGCATGGTCGTGCGGACCATGCACTTCGTATTCTTCAGACATCTGATTCTCCGAGCCAGGCTTTTCTTGTGGTCTCCGGGCGGCGCGCATGTCGGTGGCACATGCGCGGGCGAAGCTGCAAGCGCGGCTCGCCGACCCGGCGGGCTCCATCTTAGCGTGCTGCGGCCGGTGGCGGAAAAGCTATCGGCGCGAAGAGAGGTCGATGACTGACGTTAGTGGGAGGACGTCAGTGGGTGGGCGTCAGTGAATACCGACGGACAGCCACGTCCGCACTAACGGGATTGCGTGCTCGCCGGCTAGCATGCCGAGCAACCCGACCAGGGCGATGGTCGGCGGCGCGGGCGACTTCACCTGCATCACGCTGTAGATCAAACCGACTACGACGCCGGCCGCGAGCGAGACCAAATACGCTTTCATGTTGTTCATACCCATCTGAAATGCGGGCAGCCACGCCCGCCGGTCATGTCGGCAATTACATCGTGATGACGACCCGGCCGCGCGTGCCGGCGGCCACCGATTCGTAGGCCTCGCGTGACCGTTCGAGCGGAAATTCCTGCGCGATGGCCGGCCCTTGCAGCTTGCCGCTCTCGAAGCCTTCTACCAGCGCCGTCATCAACGGCGCCGATTCGGCGACGCCCAGCTTGGCGCTGTCCACGCCGAGCAGTTGCGTCTCGTTGTGATAGAAATCGATCAGGTCGAATTCCACGCGGCGTTTGCCCGTGGCGCTGATTTCCAGCACCCGGCCGCGGCGCTTGACGAGACTCAGTGCGGTCTCGAAGGCGACGCCGCCGACCGTGTCGTACACCACGTCCGCGCCGGCGCCGCCGGTCAGCGCTTTGATAGCCGCGGTTGCGTTTTCGTCGAACGGAACGTAGTCGTCGATCAATCGGCCTGCGGGCGTGTCGGCGGAAAGTGGATGACGATCGACTCCGATCACGCGAGCGCCCCGCGCTTTCGCGATCTGCACCACCGCGCCGCCGACGCCGCCGCCCGCGCCGATCACGGCGATCGTCTCGCCGGCTTGCAGGTGTGCGTACTCGACCGTGCCGAGCCACGCGACCACGAAGTTCACGCCGATCGCGGCGGCCTCCGTGTGGCTGAGCGTGGTGGGTTTGCGCGACAACGCGGCGAGCGGAATCTTGATGAACTCGGCGTGGGTGCCGTCGCGTGTGAAGCCGATATCGCCGCCCGTGCCCCAGACTTCGGCGCCGAGCCATTCGGCGGGACCGGCTGTCACGACGCCGCTGAAGTCGCGGCCGGGCGTGCGCGGCAGAACGGTGTGTTCGAAATGGCCGGACACGTTCTTGACGTCGCTCGGATTTACCGAGGCCGCCTTGACCTGCACGACGGCGCTGTCCGCGTCGGCTTGGGGCGTTGGCAGATCGACGTATTCGAGCACTTCGGGGTTGCCAAAAGTCTTGAACTGAATCGCTTTCATTGCGTGTCACTCCTGTCAGGTCGTGCGCTGCGTCGTGCAGTCGATGAGCGTAGTCTAGATGACCGGTACAAAGGCGTTGAGACAAAGACTTTCGAATTTCGGACAAGGCGTGCTGTATGGCGGCCTACAGGGCAGGCTGGGCGTCGTTGGGCCGGCAGCGCAAACGGCTTGGCTGACGGTGGAGGGCGTGGATGTCAGCGCGGGTTCGTTAGGTCGCCGGCGAGCGCTGGCTTAGCTGCAAGGGCGAATCTCGCTGCCGTCAGTGCGTATAACTTACCCGTCAGTGGACAGCTTGTCTTGGGCCAGCTCCGGCGAAGCTTCAGAAGCCGCCTCGCTGAGTGTGCCGCTCGGATCGAAGCCGGTCGGCGGCGCGCCTAACTCGCGCCGGAACATGTCGCTGAAGCTGCTCGGCTGGAAGCCCAGCGAGCGCGCAATGCTGCTGACCGAGCGCCCTTCGGCGAGACCTGACACGGCCACCGCAAGTTGCACCTGACGCCGCCATTCGGCAAAGCCCACGCCCAACTCACGCGTGAAGAGGCGAGCCAAGGTCCGCACGCTCGCGCCGACGGAGGCCGCGTGCTGTTCGAAGCTGATCGCGATCGAAGGGTTGTCGATCACCGCGCGGCACAACGCATCGAGCCGCCGGTCCGACGCATCGGGCAGCGCGATGCGCAATGACGAGCGCGGCGCGTGCCCCAGCTCCAGCATCGCGAGACGATAGGCGGCTTCCAGATAGGTTTCGTCGCGAGCATGGGTACGCTCGTGTTCCGCAATCGACGTGATGAGTTCGCGCAGCAGGCCGTTGATCTCGAACACGTCGCTGCGCCGGCTCAGATGGCCGACGTTGCGTTCGTGGAGATAGATATTGCGCATCTCCACCTCGCTCATCATGTGGATGGAGTGGACCGTGCCGGCCGGCAACCAGACCGCGCGCTGCGGCGGCACCACCAGCGCCTCGCGGCCGACTTCCACCCACATCACGCCCGATACCGCATACAGCACCTGCGCCCACGTGTGCGAATGCGGGTCGATGCGCAGCCCACGCGGATAGCGCCGCGCGAGGGAGCGGGCGTCGGCGTCGTCGTGAAGTTCGGGTGGGCGGGCTTTGGGCACGGCAGTTCGGTTCGCTGTTTGCTGTTCGCTCTTTGCTCTTTGCGGAAGGAGAGTGTGGACCTTGGGGGTCCGTGTGCGAAGCATAGCGCGAGGCGCGGCGGGCCGGATATTCTCTGGCTTTGCTTACGTATGATGCCCCATCACTAGCAGCAACAGCGAAAGGGTCACGATCGACCCCACCGTCGACAGCAAAATCGTGCGCGATGTGATGTGCGCCTCGCGTCGGTAGAACTCGGCCAGCATGAATGGACCGGTGCCGGTGGGCAGCGCGGCCAGCACAACAGCCATCTCGACCAGTGTGGATGAGAGCCCGAACACGCGCGCCGCGAGCCACCAGGTCAGCGCCGGCTGCCCCACCAGCTTGACGCCGGTCAGCAGCAGCGAGATGCCGCCCGCGCCCGCCTCGGACGGACGCTTTTCCGCGAGGAACAGGCCAAGGCTGACCAACGCGCACGGACTGGCGGCACCGCTCAGCAGCTTCAGAAACGTCTCCGCGCTTTGCGGCAACGCGACACGAGTGCTCGCAAGCAGCACGCCCAGGATCGGTGACACGATCAACGGATTGCGCGCCAGCGATCCCAACACTTTCAACCCTAGCTTGTGCGGCGTGCGTTCGGTCTGCAGGCCGACTTCGATCAGCACGATGGCAAGCGCAAAGAGCACGCACGCGACGAGGATCGTGGCGATCGTGGTCGGCGTCAGGCTGGCTGAGCCGAACGCGATCATGCCAAGCGGAAAGCCGATGTAGCCGGTGTTCGGATACGACGCCGCAATCGCATCGACGCTCGCGTCGGCCAGATGCCGGCCGCCGATCATACGCATGGCGAGAATCGGCAGAAACGCGCCGAGACACCCGATCGAAAACGCCGCGACGAAGGCCGGCTGATAAAGCTGTTGCCACGTGGCATGCGCCATCGTGTCGAACAGCAGCGCCGGCAGTGCCAGCCAGACGACGAAGCGGTTCAGTTCGGACGCGGAGTTCGGTCCGAGCACGCCGCGCCGGCGGCATGCAAAGCCCGCGAAAATCAGGCCGAACACGGGAAGCAGAATCTCGAGAGTAGCTAACATCGATTAAATAGAAAGCGTGGGCGCAGGGAGCGATGCGCCAGCGTAGTGGCTTGCGTTGATACAATCCAATACTGTTTTCTGCCGTCAACAATACCTTTTCTGCATCGTCATTCAGCGCGAGGGCGTCGTGATCGATATCAAGCCGTTACGCTACTTCGTGACACTCGCCGAGACGCGGCATTTCGGCCGCGCAGCGGCGCGCCTGAATCTATCGCAGCCGCCGTTGAGCCGGCAACTGGCGGCGCTGGAGGCGAATCTGGGCGTGACGCTGCTCGAACGCAGTCCGCGCAGTGTCACGCTGACCGCGGCGGGCGAGCGCTTTTACGCCGATGCGAAGGCGATCCTTGCGGCGGTGGAGCAAGCCGTCAGCAATGCCCAGGCGGCGGCGCATGGCGACGCCGGCAAGCTCGCCATCGGCTTCACGATGTGCGCCGCGTACAGCGTCGTGCCCGGCTATGCGCGCACGTTCGGCGCCGCGTTTCCCGAGGTCGCATTGAACCTGCGCGAGGTCGTGTCGAACGATCTTGCTGAGCAAGTGCTGGCCGGCCAGATTGACGCCGCGATCATGTTTCCAGGCGTGCCCGACAAGGGCATCGCGATCCGGACGATTCTTCGCGAGCCTTTGTGCGTGGCCTTGTCACGCAGTCATCCGCGCGCACGCGCCCGGCGTCTGAAGATTGCCCAACTGGCAGGCGAGCCATTCGTGCTGGCGTCCGAGGAAGTCGCGCCGAGCTTGCGCACGGCCATTCTCGAGCATTGCCGTTCGGGCGGCTTCGAACCGGATATCCGCTTCGAAGTGCAGTTGCAGCAGACCGTGCTCAGTCTCGTCGATGAAGGGGTAGGGGTGGCGCTGGTGCCCGCCTCGATGCGTAAAGCGCAACTCGCGGGCGTGGTGTTCCGGCCGTTAGTCGATGCGCCGCTGATCGAGCAGGTGCTGGCGTGGTCGCCGGCTAATCGCAATCCGTGTCTGGTGCGGTTTCTCGAGATGGCGTGAGGGGCGGCTTCATGAATTCGCCAAACGGTCGGTGGCGTTCGCAGGGTCGGCCGGATCGGTTGGATAGCGCATGGCGTCCTGCTTTTTGGCCGCGAACCTGGTGCGCAAAAAATCTGCGATCATCCCAGGCACTCTTCAACGCTTCTCAACCTCATAGCCTCCACGCCAACCACCTGCCCGCCTATGTCCAACCGCCCCACGCTTCTCACCACCGACCGCCTGATCATGCGTCCGCACGCACGCGACGATTTCCTCGAGAGCTATGCTATGTGGTCCGATCCCGAAGTGATCCGCTACATCGGCGGCAAGCCGTTTACGCGCGAAGAAGTCTGGGCGCGCCTGCTGCGCTACGCCGGGCATTGGGCGATGCTGGGATACGGCTATTGGGTGGTGCGGGAAAAGGACAGCGGCCGGTTCCTGGGCGAAGTCGGCTTTGCCGACTACCACCGCGAGATCGAACCTTCCTTGCTGGACACACCGGAAATAGGTTGGGCGCTGGATCCTGCCGTCCACAACCGCGGCTATGCGACCGAGGCCGTGCGCGCTGCGCTCGATTGGGCCGACGCGAATTGGCCTGACGGCGAGACGGCCTGCATCATCGCCCCGGAAAACCAGCCTTCGCTGAACGTCGCGCGCAAGTGCGGTTACCGTGAGCAACTCCGCACGACGTACAAAGGCAACCCCACCATCCTGCTGCGGCGAACGGCGGGCGTTGCCTGAGCCGTCGCGCGGCACTCGCCGGAAGTCTATTTAGTCTCTGAAGTCTCGGGATCGACGAGCCGGCCTTCTGGCCGGCTCGCAAGCAGCCCGCAACGGGCCGCCTCACTGACCGCTTTCGCTCGCTGCTGCCCGCTGCCGCGCGATCAAGTCCACCAGCCGTTCAACCTGCTTACCCTGCGCATCGAAATTGCCGGCATCGAGCCAGCGTGCATAGCTCGGACGCAGCGCAGGCCATTCGGTATCGATGATCGAAAACCACGCGGTATCGCGATTGCGTTCGCGATACACGATCGCCTGCCGGAAGATTCCTTCGAACGTAAAGCCATAGCGCAACGCCGCCGTGCGCGATGGTCCGTTAAGCGAATCGCACTTCCATTCGAAGCGGCGATACCCGAGGTCGTCGAACACATGGTTCATGAGCAGGAACATCGCTTCGGTGGCGATGCGCGTGCGTTTCAGGCGCTGCGAATAGGTGACGTGCCCGACTTCGATCACGCCGTTCGCGCGGTCGATGCGCATCAGCGCGAGCGTGCCGACCGCCTTGCCGGTAGTCAGATCGATCACCGCGTAGTGCAGCGGATCGGGCGATGCCGCCATGCGCGTCAGGTGCTCGCGATACGCCGCAAGGCTCTCGAACGGACCGACCGAAAGATAGGTCCAGTCGCGGCCATCGGGCGCCGAGCTGTAGGCCTCGTACAGGTCCGCCGCATGGCGTTCGACGTCCACCGGCTCGATCCGGCAATAGCTGCCCACCAGCGGCTCGCGGCCAGGCGCCTGGGCGCCTTTCCAATCTGGCACGGGGACGCCAATCGGCTGATCGAACGCGTTACGTCTGGGTTCCATGTCTGCTCTCCTGTCGATAGTTGGATGGTCGATGCTTATGGAGAACGATACGGCAAACGTGGTATGTTAAAAAGATCCAGCAGAACAGCATTTGATAGGTCCAGCCAGGATGATCGAAATCATTGGTCCGCTCACCAACCCGGCCGTCACGACCACCAGCGGCAACGGTGAAAAATCCGTGCCGCTGCAAAAGCAACTGATCGAACGCTTGCAACAGGCGATCCTTACGGGGCGCTTGCCGGCGGGGTCGCTACTGCCGTCGTCGCGCTTGCTGGCGGCGGAGATGGGCGTATCGCGCAACACGGTGGTGATCGCGTACGAGCATCTGGCCGCGGTGGGCTATGTGGTGGCCGACAAAAAGGGCACGCGCGTCAGTCCGCTCTCCAGCCCTTCGGCACGCGGTGAAACGCGGACATCGTCGGCCGCGCCGGAGGTCGCCTACGCGGCGCGCGTCGAGCAATTCGCGGCGACGCGCACCCATGCCGACAACACCTTGCCGCTGACACCGGGCACGCCTGCGCTGGACCGCTTTCCCCTGGCCGCCTGGCGGCGCGCGCTCGAACGTTCGATGGAGCGCGCGTTGCCGTTTGCGCTCGGCTACGGCGACCCGGCGGGCGAACCGGCCCTGCGCGACGCGATCGCCGCGCATTTGCGGATGGCGCGCGGCGTGCGCTGCGAGGGTTCGCAGGTGGTCATCACCGAGGGCGCGCAGGAAGCGCTGAACCTGTGCGTGCGGCTGTTCACCAATCCGGGCGACATCGCATGGGTTGAAGATCCGGGCTATCGCGGCGCGAAGGCCGCTTTCAACCTCGGCGATCTGAGCATGCTGCCGATGCCGGTCGATCCCGAAGGCATCGCGGTGCCGTCCGATGCGTGGCGCGCGCATCCTCCCAAGCTGATCTACACGTCGCCCGCGCATCAGTATCCGACCGGTGCGGTGTTGTCGGTGGCGCGCCGGCTGGAACTGATCGCGCAGGCGCGCCGCTGCGGCGCGTGGCTGATCGAGGACGACTACGACGGCGAATTCCGCCATACCGGCGAGCCGATCGCCAGCATGCAAGGGCTGGTCGAGGAAGCGCCGGTTCTGTACGTCGGCTCATTCAGCAAAACGATGTTTCCGGCGCTGCGCATCGGCTTCGTGGTGTTGCCGCGCGTGATCGCCGCGCACACGGCCGTCGCGTTGCAGGAGATGCTGCGCGGCGGGCATCGTCTGGAGCAGCTGGCGCTCGCGCATTTCATCGATAGCGGCGAATTCGGGCGGCATCTGGGCCGCATGCGGCGTTTGTATCGGGAGCGCCAGCAGGCGCTGCGCGATGCGCTCACTATGCATTTCGCGCCGTCGCAGATTCTGGGCGGCAATTGCGGCATGCATCTGACGCTGCGCTTACCGCCGCATATTTCCGATCGGACCCTCGCCGAACGCGCGCACGCCAGGCGGCTCAATCCGCGTCCGTTGTCGGGTTTTGCATTGCAGCAGCGCGAGGAAACCAACGGGCTGGTGATCGGCTACGGCAGCACGTCAGCCGAACAATTGGCGCTCGCTGTCCGCGTATTGGCCACGCTGGTGCGGGAGATGGCGGTTGAGTCGGGTAGCCGGTCGACAACCCGACGCGCTGTGTAACTTTTTACGTCTGTCCGCGCGGCCCATGTCGCGCTATCGTGTCGTCTATGCGCGGCGAATTCGAAGTGCGCGACGTCGACGAATCGCCCGCAGGTCATGCCCAGCGCACCGCCCTGCAGCACCGCGTGACATGCGGCGCGCGCCTGCCGGGCCGCCAGCGGGTTCGGGCATGAAGAATGCCTTGCTTGTGGTTATCTTTGACGATTTATCCGACCGGAGACGACATGAAGGAAATCGAACCGACCGCCTGGTTTGAGCTTGCTGCCCATACGCCTGTCCATGAGGGCTGGTACGAGGTGCAGTTGACGAGCGGCGACACGGCATTTGCGAAATATGGCGACGGCGTATGGACCGAGAAACCGCTGCTGGTGTTCACGCACTGGCGCGGCCTTTCCTCTGACCCTTCGAAAGCTGCGGACGGCGAGGCAGAATCGATTGGCGCGGAGGCCACCGCGGCTCAGGGCGTGCGCGCCGCATGGAACGCGTTCTTCCCAGGGCTCGGCGAAGAACAGCACAAACCACTGGACGCCCTGCCCAACGGTAAAGCTCCGCATTAACTGACGTAGGGCTTGGGCGGCGGCTTGCGGGCTGCTGCCCAAGGCAGTTTTCTCTTCAGCTCTCAGCTCTCACTTCCGCTTCAACGCTTCGGCCGCCATTCCGCCGATGTCTATATCGATGTCCGGTGTCTCGCCCGTTTCGAGAATCCACGCCGCTGACAATCCCGACCAGGCGAGAATCCATTGCAACAGACGGTGTCTGTCGAGCCCGGCGATGTGCGCCACGCGTTCGACGCGACGCTCGAACCGTCCAGGTGCTAGCGCGGACGCCTCGTCTGGATTGCAGAAGATGTTCGCGTAGTCGAAGCCGCGTTCGCCGTAGAGACCTTTCGGGTCGATCGCCAGCCAACCACGCGCGCCGAAATCGAGGATGTTGCCGTGATGAATATCGCCGTGCAACGCAACCGGGTCTTGCGGCGCGGCGAGTAGGGCTTGTGCTGTCGCGGCACTGTCGGAGAGCCAGCCGCCGTACTGCTGCGCTGCGGGCCAGAGACTCTGGAACCAGCGCGGCAAGCCGATCAGTTCGGGCAGCGGTTTGTGACGTGGTGCGTGGAGTCGTGCCGCGGCGGCGCAGAGGATGTCGATGGCGTGGTCGTCTGCTTCATCGTCGCCTGTGCGGGCCTGGTCCGCTAACGCGTGATTGCTTTGAGCACGCTCCAATAGCAGGGCGTCGGCATCATGGACGAGCACGCGGGCTGCGCCGTCGCCGTCCCACCACACCATCAGTTGCGCGCCGAATTTCTCTTCGGGTTCCTGCGCAACTTTCAGCATCGCGGCGACGCCATGCTGGCGCACCGGCAGCAGCCGGCTGCTATGCGTGCGAATCGGCTCGCCGTCCGAAAGCAGGTCCCATTTGACGAGGTACTCGGCGAACATCGCGCTTCAGGCTGCGAGGGTGGCTGCTTGGACTGCGGCGGCGAGGGCGATGGCCGGTGTGGTGAGAGGTTTCGCTCCGCTCTTGACCAGGTAAGCCGCGCCGGCCATTGATGTTTGTGCGAACGCTAGGACGTTCGCGCCGTTTTCGTAGGCCGCGTCCGCAGCGATGGCAATCATGGATAGATAGCCTGCCGTGTCGTCTGCTCTGAAACGGTCCCATGCGCCGCTTACTAACTTAACCTCGACTTCCGCGGCGGTGTGCGTGGCGGCTTGAGCGAACACGCGGGTGGTCGGCTCGAGTGTAGTGGATACGGTGCATAGCACGACAACCTTGCCGCCTTTCTCCACCGCGCGCTGAGCCAACGCGGCATCGGCCCGTAAAATGGGTACCGGCGCAGCTTGCGCGGCGAGAGCGTCGTTCACTGATGGGCTGAGCGTCGAGCAGTTGAGCAACACGGCGTGCGCGTTGTCCGTTAGCGTGAGGAGCACCTCGCGGGTTTGCGATGCGATCGCCTCGGTCAATCCGCCGGCCTGCTCGGCGGCCGCGACCAAGTCGGCGCGGACCACATGCGTCAACTCGAGTGCTTCGAATCCGGCGGCGCGGGCGGCCGCATCGAACAGGGCGATGTTGCTTTCAGCAGTGTGCAAGCAGATGATGCGCACGGTGTCTCCAACGGGGTGTGGTGGTTTTGTATTTTCGCCTGGAAATGGCTACGCGTCGTGCCGGATGACGCGCATGGGACAGAGGTATCTATTGAAAACATGGCAAGTTACCCTTCGTGGCGAGAGTTTCCGCAAAAGAGGCATCGTCACGGGATTTGAACTAAGTGGCTTCGTGAACGCTCACGACGCTAACAGTGCAAAGTCTCGAGCCATTGAGATTGTCCAAAGGAAATTGGACGGGCTTGTGAACGCGGAATCGGATAAGCGTCGCGATTCCTGTGGGTCATTGGCTCAGATAACGAATGCAGAAGAAGCTCAAGAAGCACCCTCCCTCTTGCTCGTTGAATGCCCTTTACTGCAACTTCGATATGACAGACTCCACATCACCTCCCGCAGTCGTTATCAACTGTGCTGTCGCTTCTGACGGGGGCTCACTGTGGCTTCAACTCTCAGTGGATGGCCAGGCGAAGGGGTACGGACTCCACCGCTCGATCGCCTCGCGCGGCACCTCTCGCTATGAGGAAATCAGCGGGGAAGATGGCCTTCTCACCAAAGACGAACTTCACGATCTGCTGTCAATGCTCGATGCCATCCTTGAACATGGGATGTGCGCCGGGATCGTCCACGAATTTGTGAAGGTGCTGAAGAAGTCCGCACTCACGTAGGTTGCGGTGATGGCTAGCGAGCGAATGTCCGCTTCCGGGTAGATTCATCGTTCCTTGTGGGTCGAACTGAACCGACCGCGTCAGACTCAGTTCGGCCAACTGCGGCCAAGGACGAGCATTTGTGGACGTCCGTTGATGATCCATAAGCAGACTTCATATTCGAACGTATACGCTTAGACCGCGCGCCGGACACTAACGGACTCGACCCAAAAGCGGAGATGCCAGGCTGGCGGCAGCGAGTTCGTTTGCAGCCGCCATAAGCGCAGGCCCGAGTGTCGTCATGCGCTTCTCCGTTAATCTAACGGCTGGCCCTGCGATGCTGATGACCCCTATAGCCGGGTAACCCCGTCGTTGGACCGGAGCGGCCATCGCCGTCATCCCCGGCGCGAACACCTCATAAATTGTTGCGTAGCCGCGGGCACGAGCGGCATCCACGAACCCCAGCAGCGCCTTCAAGGTGGTCGGTGCGTTGGGGCCGTACTGCTTCGGCTGCCCGAACCCCTGGCGTGTCACCAGTTCGAGCGCCCGCTCATCGGTCATGGTCATCATCCATGCGTGGCCGGTCGCACTGCACGACAGAATGGTATCCATACCCATGTCCGGGTCGTACCGCAGGCCCTTCAGCGCGCCCTGCGACTTGGCCACCCACGTCAGCCTGTCTCCGTCGACGATTGCGAGCCGCACAAGTTCTCCGGATGTTTCCGCCAGACGATCGAGCATGGTTTGCGCAATGTCGATGATGCCGGACGTCGCGAGATAACTGAGGCCTAGCCCGACCAACTTCGTGGTCAACACATAGTCGCCCTGCTCGCGTAACTGACGCACATAGCCGCACTGCTTGAGGTCGGCGAGCAGGCGATGGCAGGCGCTACGCGGGATCTCAAGTTGATCCGAGATTAACGCGAGTGGCGTTCCTTCCATCTGTGTCGCCAGAAATTCGAGTACCGCCAGCGTCCTTTCGGTCACTCCCGGCATGGCCCCCCCGTCAGCTCAGTAGAACACGCATGATTGCATAATGCGGGATGAGATTCCAGCTTGGAATGGTGTCCCACCTGCGCTGTTAATCTGTGCAACATGCCGTCTCGTCGAATGCTTCAGCGCGTGCACCGCATGAGACGCATAACAAAAGACGGGCCACTTGCGGTCGACCTGACAAGGGTCGCCGGGACGTGACGCCGACACAGGTTTGGAACAGGAGACAACATGGACAAGCAATCGCACCTACCCGCCCAGCAGGCAATGCGCACGCGCGCCGTGACCGCGGCGGCCGTCGGGACCGCACTCGAATGGTTTGACTTCACGTTATACGGCGCACTGGCCGCCACTGTGCTGCCCAAGCTGTTTTTCCCGTCAATGGATTCGACCTCCGCGTTGCTGGCATCGCTTGCCACATTTGGTGTCGGCCTCGCGGCGCGACCGCTTGGCGCCATCATTTGCGGTTACCTTGGCGACAAGCTGGGACGGCGCAATCTGATGCTCGGCACAGTCACCGTGATGGGACTCTGCTCGATGTTGATGGGCTTCCTGCCAACCTATGCGAGCATCGGAGTATGGGCGCCGCTATTGCTGGTGGTGCTCCGCATCCTGCAGGGTTTCGCGCTGGGTGGTGAATCGACAGGGGCGCAGTTGATGGCGATCGAGCACGCAAGTCCCGATCGTCGCGGCAAATACTCCGGTCTTCTCGGATTGTGCTCGCCGCTCAGCCAGATCATGGCCAACGGCGTATTGCTGGCACTGTCATCGGCAATGTCGGCGCAGGCATTCGACGCGTATGGCTGGCGCATTCCGTTCATCCTGAGCTTCATTCTCGTGATCGTCGGTATCTACATCCGGCTGCGAGTCAGTGAGACACCCGCGTTCGTCGCGCTCCGTCAAACGGAAGTCGCCCATGTGGGCAGTCCACTTCGCGATGCACTGCGCCTTCACTGGCGGGTGGTGCTCCGATGGATGCTGTTCTTCTGCGGCCCGGCAGCGATCTTTTATCTGATCGTTGTGTTCTCGTTGAGTTATGTCACGAAAACGCTGGGCGTGCCGAAACAGACGGGCTTCCTGCTGTTGATGGGCGCGAACGTGTGCGCCATCGTCGGCGCCCTGGCTGGCGGCATGCTGAGTGACCGTATCGGACGCAAGAAAGCGCTCGCGATTGGCTCGATCGCGACCTTGCTCATGCTGTTTGTGTACTTTCAGATTCTCGATACAAAGAGTTTTGTGCCGATGCTGGCGGCAATGGGCTTCTTTCTCGGCTTCACTCAATTCCAGAGCGGCATCCAACCGGTTGCATTCGCTGAAGCATTTCCAACTAACGTGCGCTACTCGGGCTCGGCGCTTGCCTATACCGGCGCGAATCTGGTCGCCGGCGGGCCAATGCCTGTTCTTGCCGTCTGGCTCTTTGCCCTTTGCAATGGCTCGCCGTGGGGCGTCATCGCAGTGTGCGTCGTGTTCAACGTCATTTCGCTCATCGCGATACTCACCGCTCCCGAAACGCTGGGTATCGACATGAACCGGGTCGACTCTGCCGAAGAAGTTGTTGGCTCGTCAGGGCACGTGCCGACTCAATCCCATTCTCACTGAAATGCAGGCGATGCAGATGAAACCACTTGTTTATGTCCTGAACGGTTCGAACCTGAACATGCTTGGCAAGCGTGAACCGCAGCTGTACGGTACGACGACCCTGGCTCAAGTGAAAGAGCGTACTGAAGCGCTTGCGGCCGAGCTCGACCTCGAGTGCGATTTCCGCCAGACGAACCACGAAGGCGTGATGGTCGACTGGCTGCAGGAAGCCTTCGAGAAGGATGCGGCCGTCGTCATCAACCCAGCGGGATTTTCGTTTGCGTCGATACCCGTGCTGGATGCAGTCAAGCTTATTCGCCAACCGGTGATCGAGGTGCACATCACCAACATCCATCAGCGGGGGGAACAGTATCGACATTCGCTGATCTCGCTGGCGGCACGCGGCGTGATATGCGGCCTTGGTGTTGATGGATACCTGCTCGCCGTGCGAGCGGTCGCAGGAGCCATCCAGCGCGTGCAAGTGTGAAGAGGGTTCGCAAACGTTGCCTCAACCGGCAATAAGCCGGGAGAATAATGGTGAACTCTCAGGTAGCCGTATCTAGGATAGTCGCGACCGATTTTGCGGGTTGCGGGCCAGCGTCCGCTGCTGGTACCGTGCCAGACGTTTGTCCTCTATCGGCGTGTGGCCGAGTTGGGTCGGCCTGAGCCGATCATCATCCGTCACAGTGCGGTCGCGTGCTGCCGATCGCAGCCGTGCAAGACCGAAGCAGGTACGCCAATCGCAAGAGGTGTCGCCCAGCCAGTTCAGCGGCTGCGCTGACACCGCATTTTCCTGCAAGAGTTCGGTTTCGTTTACAAGGATTTCGTATGAGCCTAAGTGCAGATAGCTTCTACGACGATATGGCTTCTTCTTATCATTTGATTTTTGATGATTGGGAACAGGCAATAGAACGTCAACGGGCGATTTTGACGCGACTCCTACCATCGCCTGATGAGATCGGTGTGGTTCTCGACTGTGCGTGCGGAATTGGGACTCAAGCCTTGGGTCTTGCCCGCGCTGGCTATGATGTCGAAGGGACAGACTTGTCGAAATTGGAAATCGAGCGGGCATCGCGAGAGGCAGTGAAACGGAAGCTCAATATTCAATTTCGTGTTGACGATATGCGACTGCTTGCAACGTGCCAAGCGCACCGGTACGGGGCGATAGTCGCATTCGACAACGCCATTCCGCATCTTGATAGTGACGAGGACGTGGCTCAAGCGTTTGCGGCAATGCGAAGGAGCCTACGACCCGGCGGCCAGATATTTATCAGTTTGCGCGACTATGGCGCGCTGATGGTACAACGGCCTAGCGTGATGCCTCCGGCGATGTTCATGGACGACGGTCTTCGCCGTATTGTCCATCAGATCTGGGATTGGCACGATGACCGTCGTTATTCCGTTCACCTCCACATCACTCGCCAAATAAGCGATCTCAACTGGCAGTCAAAGCATTTTGTGGGGCGTTATCGGGCTATCACGCCTCACGAGATAGCGTCTCACGCCTCGAGAGCCGGATTCGATAATGTTCACATACTCTCGCCGGTTGCCACCGGTTACTACCAACCAATCGTTACAGGCTCAACGGCCTAATCGCCGTTGCTGAGCACATTAATCAGCCGGACAGCTTGAGAGCGCCGCCCGCGTGCGTTTCCATCTCGAGAAGCATGTCCGCCGGAACCGCGCTGGACCACAGATAGCCCTGCCCCATGTCGCAGCCGATGCCGGCAAGCCAGTCGGCCAGCTCGCGCGTCTCGACGCCTTCGGCCACCACCGTGAGCCCCACGCCGTGAGCCATCGCGACGATGGCTTCCACGAGCACGCGGTTTTTTGGGCAACCAATGGCCGACTGCGTGAATGAGCGGTCGATCTTCAACGTAGCAAAGGGAAAGCGCGTGAGGTAGCTGAGCGCCGAGTAGCCGGTGCCGAAATCGTCGATGGCGATGCGTACGCCCATCTGGTTCAAGGCGTTTAGCGTGTCGAGCGTGGTCGCATGGTTGACGAGCAGCAGCCCCTCGGTGATCTCCAGTTCAAGCCATTCCGGCCGGCAGCCGGTGTCGTGCAAGACCCGCTGCACGACGGTCGGCAGGTGGCTCAGGTGAAACTGGCTCGGCGACAGGTTGACGGCGATGTGTCGCTCGTCCTCCTGCCACGAGTTCCATCGGCAAACGACGCTGCATGCCTTGCGCATGACCTGCTCGGCGATCGGCACGATCAAACCCGTCTCCTCGGCGATGCCGATGAAGTCGGACGGTGGTATCCAACCGAGTTCGGGATGCAGCCAGCGCAACAGCGCCTCCGCGCCGACAATGCAGCCGGTCGCGAGGTCGATCTGTGGCTGGTAGTGGACATCGAGTTCACCGCGGGCGATGCCACGGCGCAAGTCCGCTTCGAGACGCAAGCGTTCGGTGGCGTTGTCCGTGATGTCGCGCGTATAGAACTGCACGTTGTTGCGCCCGGTCTCCTTGGCGTGATAGAGGGCGCCGTCGGCATAGCGGACGAGTTGTTCCGTGGCGTCGCCATGATCAGGATAGACGGCAATACCGATGCTCGCCTGGACCACGAGCGCCCGGCCCTCGAGCTGCATCGGAGCGGCCACGGTCGGCAGTATGCGGTCGGCGAGGCCGCGCAGTTCCACGGCGTCGCGAACGTGCGGCGCGACGATGATGAATTCGTCGCCGCCGAGACGAGCCACGGTGTCCGTGGAGCGCACGCTCGCTTCGAGCCGCCGCGCGACCTCGCACAGCAATTGATCGCCGGCGACGTGGCCGAGCGTGTCGTTGATGGTCTTGAAGCGGTCGAGGTCCATCATCAGGACGCCGACCTTGCTGCCTTCCTGGGCGGCCTGCTGCAACTCCTGCAAAATGCGCTCGTTGAACTGGGCGCGATTGGCAAGCCCGGTCAGCGTGTCGAAATACGCGAGCTGATGGATCTTGCTCCGGTACTCGTAGACTTCGGTCATGTCGCGTGCGACGGCGAGCAGGCCAAGCACTTTGCCGTTGGCGTCGCGCTCGAGGCGCAGCCGCGTGTGAAAAGTCTGCTCGATGCCGTCCGAGCCGCGGGCTTTCCATTCGACGTCGGAGTCCCTGCCCGTTTCGATGGCCTGGCGGATTTGCTCGTGGTACGTGTGCTGCTCCACTGAAAATGCGGAAATCTCCAGCACCGTCTTGCCGAGAAACGTCTCCGGCGGCCTGCCGGTGAAGCGCCCGTGAGCACCGTTGACGTACGTGCGGCGGCCTTCGCAATCGAAGCGGACGATGATGTCTGGCAGGTTTTCGGCGAGGGAGCGAAACTCGCGCTCGTGGGCGGCCAGCAGCTCCTCCATGCGCTTGCGTTCGGTAATGTCCCGGCCGAACACGAGGGCGCCCTTGATCTGCTGGTCCTGATCGCGCTCGGCCACCATCTTGATGTGGTGCAGGCGCAGCTCGGTCGAGTCGGGCGCCCCGATCAGGACTTCGACGGTCTCCGCGTCGCCGGTTCGAATCACGCGCTCGAGCGTTTCGCGGTAGCGGCGTTTTTCTGCCGCGAGCGTCTCACCCCAGCTGATGTCCTGTGACCGCTGTCCGACGACCGGCGCCACGGGCACGTTCACGCGCTGCATCAGGTTGCGGTTCGCGAAGGTGATGCGGCATTCGCGGTCGTAGCGGACGACGTTGTCGGGGCAGCCTTCTGTCAACGAGCGAAGCTCCGCCTCCTGCTCACGAAGCGACCTTTCGACCAGCCTCGTCTCAGTGATGTCGCGGCCGACGCAGAGCGCGCCTACCAACCGTCCCAGCCAATCGTGCTCCGCCACCAGCCGCACGTGATGAATCGCCGTGTTTCCGTCGGGCAAGGGGACGGTAAGCTCTAACTCCATCGGTTCGCCGGTCGCGAGAACCTGGTGGAGCGCGTCATGGTAAGTGTCGAAGCGGCCGTCAGGATAGCGCGTGGCGGTCGAGATTTTTCCAATCAGGTCGTGCGGGCCGACGTTCAAAGCCTTCGCCATGTTCGGGCTTACGTAGAGAAAGCGGCCGTGGCGATCGTAGCGGCAGATGTACAGCGAAGCGTTCTCGGCAAGGTGGGAGAAACCCAGCTCGGAGGCTTGGCGATAGCGGCGGATTTTTAGCCACAGGAGGAATGTTCGTGTGGTGCTACGCATGGCGGGTCCTGTACTTTTTCACGTTCTCGACAGGTAAACGGCGCCCGCTTAGAGTTGGCACAGGGGAAGGCTTGTAGGGATATCCTGATTTTGTCGTGAGTGGATGCGCAGGTGGCGTGTTGGGTCGGTATGTCGTGCGATGCTCGCTATTCGTTCGCTCTCCATTGCTTGCGGGTCGAACTGAGCCGACCGCATCAGGCTGAATTCGGCCAGAAGCGGCTATTACAAAAAGTTGTAGACTCGCGGTCAATCTAGCTATCGATTGACGAGCGCAATATGACTATTCCATTTTCAGGCGGGTGCGCATGCGGATCGGTTCGCTATGCATGTGTGCAGGAGCCCTTAGCCATGGTCAACTGCCATTGCAGAGACTGTCAGATCTCAAGTGGCGCTCCTTTCGCGTCAGGCGTCGTCGTCAAGACTGCCGACCTTGAGATCAGTGGTAAGCCGAAAACATATGCAGTTCCTGCAAGCAGCGGTGGCCTCACAACCCGTAGTTTTTGCCCTGACTGCGGAACCCCCTTGTTCACGCAAAGCTCAGTTTATCCACAAGTCACTTCTATCCGATTTCCCTCGCTAGATGACACTTCTGACTTTAAGCCGATGCTAGACATATATACGGCTAGTGCTCAGCGGTGGGTTTGCCTTGATCAAGCAATTCCTCACTTTCCTCAGTCGCCCCAGCAGTGAAAAGGACCTGATCCGATTTCTAGCGCGGCGTTCATCCGAAGACCCGGTTTCAATACGCCTCGGCGAATTGCTGACTAAAGCTACCTGCATCGCATGACCGCTGGCGGGATGGAAATGTTTCTCGCGCCACACGTTGTTGCATTCCGCATGCTATGCGCCGCTCCTTAGCGAAGTGCAGCCGCTACCGCCTCATCAATCTGCAGCGCAAAGCGCGCATCAACATCGGGCACCGTGTAGCCAAGTGTCAGTTCCAGATGCGCGTCGCCTAACACCAACTGAACGAATGTCGCTGCCCGCAATGCAGCGGTCGATTCGTCAAATCGCTTTCGCAGAATTTTTGCGGCGAAGGCGCGCACGACCTTTGCACCATTCTCGTAAAACACCTGGCCGAGTTCCGGAAAACGCGCGGCCTCGGCAACGATGGCCCGGTAAAGCCCCAGACTATCCGGCGTAATAAGGCTTCGTGCCAGCACCCATCCCAACTCGCGCAACTCGACTTCGGGTGCGCCATCGGATTGTTCGCCCTGAGCGCTCGCAAGCACCGCTCCCACCTGAGCGCACATCGCGCTCACCAGACCAACAAAGAGCGCCTCCTTCGATTTGAAGTGGCGGTAGACCGTCTGTTTGCCGACGCCGGCGGCCGAGGCGACGTCGTCCATCGTTGCCAAACCGAAACCTTCGCGTAAGAAAACGGTTCTTGCGCCGTCGAGGATTGCAGACCGCTTGCGGCATTGCAGCGGGCTCAGGCCGGGGAGAGAAGAAGTGTCCATCCCAGATAAATAACAGATCGTTGAGTAGTTGACAAGACTGGCCAGTCTCGTTTAGATTTGGCAAAACGAGACCGGCGAGTCTCGTTGTATGACTTTTCAACTTCGCAGCCAATCATTGGAGAACGCTTTGAAACTGTTCATGACAGGTGGTACTGGCTTCATCGGGCAAGCGGTCGCACGCAAGGCGATCAGCCTCGGTCATCAGGTAACGGCGCTCGTGCGCCAGGACAGCTCGGCGGCCGCCAGTGCGCTGGCACGTCTCGGTGTGACACTGCATTCCGGCGACCTGCGCGAGCCACAATCTTTCGCTGCGACTGCCGGCGCCGCTGACGGCGTGGTGCACGCCGCGTCGACCAACGATGCTTCTGCTGGTGCCGCTGATGAGGCCGCGGCTATAGCAATGCTTTCGCATTTGCGTCCGGGCGCGGCGTTTGTCTACACGTCGGGCACCTGGGTCTACGGCAATACGGAGGGGGAGCCCGCGACTGAAGCATCGGCGCTTAACCCGACGCCACTCATCGCCTGGCGGCCCGCAGTGGAGCAACAGGTGCTGGCGCTAGCAGCACGCCGCTCGATTGCTGCAGTGGTCCTCAGGCCGGCGATGGTGCACGGCTACGGCGGCGGCGTCTTCGGCATGCTTGCCGGCACGGTCCGTCAGACCGGCGGTGTGAGGATCGTCGGTGACGGTCGCAACCACTGGCCTGCCGTTCACGTCGATGATCTCGCCACGGCCTACCTGAGTGCGGTGGAGCGGGCGGCAAGTGAGGACGGTCGAGTCGCGGGACAGATCTTCAACGTGGTCGCGGAAGATGCCGTTGCCGTTGCCGAAATGGGTGAAGCGATTCGGGCCTCGGTCGGCGCCGATCGCGTCGAACTCTGGCCGCTCGACGATGCTCGCAATTCGCTTGGACCGTTCGCTGACGCACTGGCGCTCGACCAGGTAGTAAGCGGCCAGCACGCCCGGCAAGTTCTTGCGTGGAAGCCCCAAGGCCCCGGCCTGATTGCGGACCTCTCTGTACAAACGCACTTTCAGCAACTCAACGGAGCATGACGATGGCGTGGAGTAGTGCATCTTTCGAATCGATTCTCGCGATGATCGTAGCGGTCCTGTTCGCGGTTGCTGGGGTGGTCAATCTCATAGGACTCGGCGCGGTGAAGCGCGACTTCGCACGCTGGGGTTACCCGGCGTGGTTTCGTTTTCTCTGTGGCGCGCTTGAGCTGTTGTCTGCGGCACTTCTTTTTGGACAACAAACCAGAGTTTTGGGCCTAACGCTGGCCGGTGCGATCATGGTCGCCGCGCTCATCACGTTGCTACGAAACCGGGAGCCGTTCGGGCATCTCGCCCCGGCGCTGGTCTTCTCCGCTCTCGTGGTGGCTACAGTGGCGCTCCGCGGTTGAGGCTTGCTCGCCACCAGGCGAGTGAGCCTTAGACGCCAACAGCCCGCGCGGGCAATCCGCGCTGCATGTGCTTGAAATACGCACATGGATAGCGGCATTGGAGCAACTCCAATTTGATCGCGTGCGGCATGTGCTTACTTTTTGTCCTCAAGGCGGCCATCCTTCGAGGGCTCGTTTTTTTCCACGCATTGACCATTCGACGAACTCCGCAAGTGCGCGCGACCCACGGCATCGATACTCGTTTACCCCGTCCGGTTCATATAAGAAAAATGCCAACCAATCTAAGTTTTATCCATGGACCCATCGCCGTTCGAGCGACTAACCTTGCCAGATGAATTTCAGTGCGCTGTTCACCGGAATCGACGACCCCTCCATAACCCCGACATACCCGGGCGTATCTGGGACGTTCGAGTGCTAATCGCATGACTTTTATATTAGCTGTACAAACAAAATAGATATTTATAAAAGCATCGGCGTGCCGATGCGGATAAAAATGGAGACACCGCATGAAAAGGTTTATCACTCTCGCGTCCGGCGCAGTCTTGTCGTGCGTGTCCGCCTCCTCCGCGTTCGCTCAGTCGTCGGTCACGCTCTACGGCGTGCTCGACAATGGCTTCGTCTATCAAAGTTCGGGCGGCGACAATTCGGCGATTCGCGCGGTGCCTGGCGGGCTGTTCGCGACACGTTTCGGCTTTAAGGGCAGCGAGGATATTGGCGGCGGCCTACACGTCAATTTCCAGTTGGAGCAAGCCTTCTCCGGTCAGACAGGTGCTGCGACAAATGCGGCCGAAGCCTTTAATCGTCTCGCGTTCGTCGGCCTGTCCGGCGGATTCGGAGAAGTCCGTTTTGGTTTGCAAAACTCGCCGCAATACGACGTTCTTCAGGCAGCGATGGACCCTTCCTGGGTTAAAAGCATCGCGTCGCCAATGAATAATTTTAACGGCCTGATCATCCGCGCGAACAATGGCATCTCCTATTACACGCCCACGTTTGGCGGGCTGAATGCCAAATTTATGGTGGCGTTGCGTGATCCGAGTACCGGGGCGGGCAGCGGCGTAGGGTTCTACAACGTTGTCGTCCAGTACATCAACGGGCCGTTGAATATAGCGGCTGGTTACGAACGAGGAGATGAGCCCGCCGTCGGAGCGGGTGGTAGCTATACGTTGGCGGGCGGTGCTGCCGCGGGTCCTGGCGCGGTGTTTAGCGTGTTCAACGCCGGTGCTTCGTATGCGATCGGGGCCAATCGCATCTGGCTGGCCTATCACACGGAGAACCTGACCAACACGCCAAAATACATGCAGCACGACGTCTACCAGATATCGGACTCGTATCAGGTCTCGCCTTATGCTTTATGTTCGCTGATGTACGGTTACGTGCACGACCGCACGGGAGGGGGCAACAATGCGCAGGAACTGGGCCTGCTTTTCGAGTACGCCCTGTCCAAGGCGACCGAGCTCTACACCGCCGCCGGCTTTATCCAGAACAGGAATCAGGCGGCCTATACGCTGGCCGGCACGGCATATTCGGGCTTGACGATCACGCCCGGCACTGACACGCGCGGCATCGGGGTTGGGATCGTACACAAATTCTGAGGGTACGGCGGAAAGCGAATCGCAGCTTGCTGCTCAAGCATTTAATTTGAGCTAAAGTCTAATGCTGACATTCCCGAGAGGCTGCATTTGTGATCGACGAAACGGCTGTCATCCACCCCACCGCAGTTATTGAAGAAGGTGCCGTCATTGGGGCTCGCGTTCGCATTGGTCCCTACTGCTGTATAGGTGGTGACGTCGAGATTGGCGAAGGCACCGTCCTTAAGTCGCACGTTGTCGTAAGCGGGCACACTTGCATTGGCCGAGACAACACAATCTATCCTTTCGCCACGATTGGAGAAGACAACCAGGACTTGAAGTACGCTGGGGAGCCAACCGTCGTGGAAGTGGGTGATCGCAACAGAATCCGCGAGAGTGTCACGATCCATCGCGGCACGGTCCAAGGAGGCGGTATCACCAAGGTTGGAAACGACAACCTTCTGATGGTCAATGCTCACGTTGCCCACGATTGCATTGTTGGTGACCATTGCATTCTGGCAAACAATGCAACGCTAGGCGGTCACGTTATCGTGGATGATCACGTGATCATCGGCGGTATGTGCGCAGTCCATCAATTCTGCGTCATCGGAGCGCACGTTATGGTGGGGGGGTGTTCTGGTGTCGCGCAAGATGTGCCGCCGTTTGTTATTGCTCAAGGCAATCATGCTTCACCTGTCGGAGTGAATACCACGGGGCTACAACGCCGAGGTTTCAGCAAGGAGGCGATACAAGCTATCCGGAACGCCTACAAGCTGCTTTACCGTAGCGGGAAGACGCTTGACGAAGCGAAGCCGGAGATTGCTGAGATTGCAACAACCCATGCCGAGATTAAGCCCTTTTACGATTTTCTTGATCGCTCGACCCGCGGTTTGATTCGGTGAGGACGGTGGAGAAGATTAGCTGCTAATGCCTGCGGTGGGCTCCTATGATCTTGACAGCAGGAGGTTCACAATGGTCCGAGGTGGCCGACGCTCTCTGGCCCCGCCGCCGTGGCTGAGTCGAAGCGTTGCCTGACCAGGGGCATCACATTAGGGGGTGTTCTGCAAGCACAGGAGCAATCTCCCGCGGACGTCGCGGCATTTCTCAAAGCCGCGTTCGAGCAAGTACAAAGCTGTACTTCCTGAACCGGCAGTCTTCGAAATTGGGGCGCAAAACTGTCGCCTCATATCAAAGTTAGGCGACATCCGAACATGCGAGAGGACAATCATGAGCAAAGTATTCGTCAACATTGGACTTAGCCTCGATGGCTACATGGCACCGGAAGGAATGACCATGGAGAATTGGGACACGCCTGAGTACAAGAACTGGGGCGCCAAGTGGGGGGCGTTGATGGCCTGGATCTTCAATCAACAGTACTTCCGCGAGAACCTCAAGCTCGGACCAGGGGGAGAGACCGGCCCGGTCAATGACCTGCTTCGCAGCACCACGGAGCGCATCGGTGCCAACATTATGGGCAAGCGAATGTTCGAGCAAGGCGAGCGCGCCTGGCCAGAGGAGGCTCCGTTTCACACACCGGTATACGTTCTTACCCATGAGAAACGCGAACCTTGGGTGCGCCCGGGTGGCACGACCTTCCACTTCATCAATGACGGGCCGGAGCGTGCCCTTGAGCTGGCTCGGGAATCCGCAGGCAGTCGCGATGTTCGTATCGCGGGTGGAGCCGATGTGATCCAGCAGTACCTGACCATGGGTGTCGTTGACGAACTGGAAATTGCTTTGTCACCCGTGTTGTTCGGCAGTGGGCGGCGTCTCTTCGAGAATCTGCGCGACCCCGGGCCGCAGTTTCGCATTGATAGGGTTCTCGATGGTCCGGCTGCCACACACTTGCGCTATGTGCGTCAGTGAGGGTGCCTAACAATCGGTTGCAGCGGACGGTTCGCTGAACCGTACCGTTGGCTATGCTGGTCCCATAATTTCAACATGACTTGTGAGCCACTAGAGACTGCCAATCATTTTTTTCGTGTCCAAAGGATAGCGTGCAACGTGGAGTTACCCGCGATATCGCCGTGCTCGTTGATCCCGACACCTTCGCTGAAGTTGTCCCCGGGGAGCGTGCCCAGGTCGGTCATCGCCCCGTGTTCAAACAGAAACGCGTGCGGCAAGTACGGGTTGGTTCCGGCGTCCGACTCGCCGACCACCTGGCCACGATTGTTGATCCCAAAAGCGTTGCTGTCGTTGCGACCGGGGAGCGTGCCCAAGTCAGTCATGACTCCGTTTTCAAACAGAAAGCCGTGCACGTCCCCGCTTGCGGTAGACGATATGCCGATCACCTGGCCGCGATTGTTGATCGCCTGAGCATGGCTGCTGCCGTTAGTACCCTGGAGCGTGCCCAGGTCAGTCATCACCCCGTGTTCATACAGAAAGGCGTGCGCGTACCCACCTGCGATGGACGAATAGCCGACCACCTGGCCGCGATTGTTGATTCCCAAAGCTCCGCTATCGCTGCCGCCGGGGAGCGTGCCCAAATCGGTCACCACGCCGTTTTCAAACAGAGCAGCGTGAACGTACCCGCGTAGGTTGGACGCTAAACCAACCGCCTGGCCGCGCTCGTTGATCCCGCTAGCTCCGCTGAAGTCGCCGCCGGGGAGCGTACCCAGGTCGGTCATCGCCCCGTGTTCGAACAGAAAGGCGTGCGAATTCCCACGCGCGGTGCTCGAGGAACCGACCACCTGGCCGCGATTGTTGATCGCGCTAGCTGAGCTGTAGCTGCCACCGGGGAGAGTGCCCAAGTCGGTCACCACGCCGTTTTCAAACAGACAAGCGTGCGTGTTCCCGCCCGCCGTGATCGAGTAGCCGATCACCTGGTCGCGCTCGTTGATCCCGAGCGCGTTGCTGTAGTTAAATTCACCGGGGAGCGCGCCGAGATCTTTGATGGTGAGACTTTGGCCTGCGGCAGGCTGGAATGCAGCGACCGCGATCAGAGTGAAAACAATCAGGGCGCGACGAACATAGCGCACATTGCCAATCATGTTGCATGCGGATTGCATAGTGATCCCCTTTCCTGGAATAAAACCCGGATCGCGATAAATTCAAATGCGGCACAGCGGGGCACACCTTGCGTTTCGATATAGGAGCAGATCGAAAGAAAGTCGAGTCTTTTGCAAAATAAAAATTTGCTATATATGCCGTTCGCGCGTCTATAGCGGGATAAATTGCGCTGGCTTTCATCGGAAAAGCGGGCGCGGTTAGTTAGGATTGCTGGCTGGTGCAACCAAGACGCTACCGCTGATCCACCATGGGTCACCGTGATCAATGACGAGATAGCCTGTTATCCGCTTTCCGTGTCGGAGATTCGAATATGTAGGCAGATAGAAGTTACCGACCACTCTAGTCTATGGAATGCCTTGTTTCAACTTATTAAATAGCGAGGCAAATTAATGACAATGCAAAATTGCGATGACTTGCCTTTGCTTGATAGCGGCTCAAACGCTCGCTCGCGTTTGAGCGCTCGACTCGCAGGATTTCTGCTGTTTGATTGGGGCGCGAACTGAGGTCATGGTGGTGTAGATGGCAAGGCAAACGCAAGCATGCTGCATGCGTGACGCTTGGCTCTAAGGGTTTGTACTTATTTTTTCAACATTGTTTTGTTCCGCAGGCACTTAATTGCGAGCAGGCCCAAGCCTAGACTGCAAGCACTGAAACGCAAACGGGCGTTTGCGGAACAAACGAAGTCTGGAGGTAAGTATCATGAAACTCGTTCAATCGCTCATCGTCGCAGCTGCTCTTGCAATTCCGGCTGTCTCATCTTTTGCTCAATCCAACGAAGCGGTCGCTCCGGCCGCACAAACTAGCGCTGCGACCGGTTTTGGCGGTGTTGCTGACGGCACTTCAGCGTCGGGCAGCCATCATGAGCTGCGTTCGTTCGGCACCGCTGTCTCCCACCTGGGACATAAAATTCAAGGCTCTGTTCGCCCGGACCCGAATGATGGAATGAAGCCTGTGTTTTTCGGCGGCGCATAAATTGACGGGATTTATTGCGGCCTTGTGTCGTTGACTGAGTGCTGCCTGGACGTCCTTGGTCTGTTGATGGAATGACGTAGAGACGCGCAGATAAATCTGCGCGTTTTCGCTTTCAGGAATCTGCCGCTGGGTTTGTTCGCTTTGCGCGGTGATTTCGTTACGAAATAATGTGAAGCCAAGTGGATCATGGCGTGGCTACGACGGCACAGAATCCAGAAAGACGTAGAGTGCTTCGATCCTCCCGTCGCGAACGATGATGACATCCACGCCCGTATAGTCGGGTACTTCATCACGCGGACCGGAACCCCATGCGAGGCGACCAGCATTGTGGAGGGCCTGCGCTTCACCGTGCGGCGCATAAACAAAATGCGGGTGTGTCGCCCGAAGATCTCCCGCGAATTTGTCGAGCGCGTCGTGCCCGACGAACGTACCCGGAGGCACGTAGAGCACACAATCTTCGGTATAAAGCTCCTCGATGGCAGCGCGACGACGCGCTGCGTCACCTTCGCCAAAGACCTCCTGAAGGTTACGATAAAGCAGTTCATGGATACGGTCGTTCATTGCGATTCTCCTTGGTGATTGACTGTGAACAGAGCCATGTCACGATGTGTAGAAGTCCGGGGAATTGGAGGTTGCATCGCATTACTGAGCGAGCGCCACGGTCTTTGCGATGGCCGCGACGACAGCCGGTCGCGTCGAGATCTCTTCGTACCAGCGAGCGACGAACGGAAATTTGTCGAGGGCCGCTCCGATCGCCTGATGACGCCACACCCACCCGAAATGGGCAATGTCTGCGATGCTGTACTCGACGCCAGCAGCGTATGGATGACGCTCGAGAATCTGGTTGAGCACGCCCAGCGTCCGATCGACCTCCGCCAGCGCCCGCGCTTTTGCCTCGGGTTGCGGCGACGCCTGGATCGCGACCTGGAATGACTGCAGGAACGCCGGGCTGAGGCCGGATGCGTGGAAGAAAAGTTGCTCGAAGACCTTGCCGCGTGGGGGGCCGTCTTTCGGAAGAAGCTGCCCGGTCTTCTCTGCGAGGTACACGAGGATCGCGGCAGACTCGCTGAGTATCACATCGCCATCCCCAGGAACCGATCGGTCGATGAGAACCGGGACTTTCGCGTTGGGATTCATTGCCTTGAAGGCGTCGGTCTTCTGCTCGCCCTGGCGCAGATTGACGGGAACCAGCCGATAGTCGAGCCCCATCTCTTCCAGTGCGATGGGAACTTTGATGCTGTTGGGCGTGGCGAAAGCATGAACTTCGAGCATGCTCTGTTGTTGCGTGGCATCGGGGCTGGCGAGATCGACAAGCCCTGGTGTCCTCTTTCGTTCCATGATTTATCTCCTGTGCGACGAGACAAATCTATGGCAGCGTGCTACTTTTCGAAATAGAAATGATTGAAAACCATCGTTGCAGAATTGCCGATGTCAAAACTACCGGACTTTGAAGGATTCGCGATGTTCGCGAAGGTCGCTGAAGAAGGTTCGTTTGCAGCCGCGGCGGCGGCAATGGGCGTCTCTGTCGCCACGGTTTCCCGGGCGGTCACCCGCCTGGAAGAGCGACTCGGGGGGAGGCTTTTTAACCGTACCTCCCGACGACTTGCACTCACGGACTACGGCCATACGCTTGCCGAGCGAGCGGCGAAAATCTACGCTGACGCCGAGGAGGCCGAGGATTTCGCGCGTGAGACCTCGAGCCGGCCGCGTGGTCTGGTAAAGCTCGCCGCACCACTGTCCTTCGGTGCTCGCTGGGTTGCCCCGCTGCTGCCTGAGTTCTTCCGGACCTATCCGGATATTGCCGTGGATCTTCATCTCACGGATGTCCATGCCGATCTGATCGGAGACGGCTTCGACGCCGCGCTTCGTATCGCGATCATGGAAGACTCGTCACTCGCTGCACGTCTCATTGCACCCGTGCGTCGGTTTGTCGTGGCATCTCCAGCCTATCTGTTGCGCTGTGGTCGACCGCAGCACCCACACGATCTTGGCGCCCACCAGTGCCTGACCTACGCCAACAGGAGCAAGCGCGACGTTTGGCGCTTTACCCACCAAAGTGGCGAGGAATGCACGATCACACCAACTGGGGCATTGCGAGTAACAAGCGTAGAAGCGTTACTGCCCATGCTCATCGCGGGACTTGCCATTGCGGAGCTTCCCGAGTTTGTCGCGACACAGTATTTCGCGGACAAACAGCTTGAACCGATTCTGACTGAATGGCGACTACCCGAAGGTGGTCTGTATTTTGTTACCCCTACTGCCCGCGCACGGCCAGCGAAGGTTAGCGCGTTGGCTGATTTCTTCATCTCCAGACTTGCCGCAGCGGAATGGAGCGCAGAGACACTGATGGGTTGGAAACCACCTGGCCATCGCATCAAATGATGGTGTCCGCTGCAAATGAGGCGGCGCTAACGCCATTCAAGCCCCGGCCGAGCCGGAGCGTTGTGTCATCGTCGTGGACGAAGCTCTGCCGCCCGGCGCCGCTTCGACGACGCAGCGATTGAACTCGGCAATCGCCGTCCGTTGAGTTTGCCCGCCGCGCTCGACCAGCCCGATCTCGCGGCTGAATGTATGCTCGCCGAGCGACAGCTTATCGAGACCTCGTGGAATATGCAGCGATGCCGCGTTCGGTATCAACGCAATGCCTACGCCTTGTTCGACGAGGCCGACGATACCTTGCAACTCGTCGAGTTCGACGACGTCATGTACGCGCACGCGTATCCTGCGCAGAAAGCGCTCAACGAGACGGCCGCCAAACGAATTCCGGTCGTAGCGAATGAACGGCTCCGATGCGAGCAATTCGCGCCAGGGCGTCTTTGCGAGCTTCTTGGGCACGAGTAGAACGAACGGCTCAGCGCAGAGGAGGTGCCACTTCAATTCGGCTGGCAACGCGAACGGCGGTTTGATGATGAGCGCGGCATCCACGTCGCCGGAGTCGACCTGTGCCAGCAGATTCAGCGATACGCCAGGCACGACGCGTACGTGCCAACCCGGCGAGCTCACACGAAACCTTTGAATCGCGGATACCAGCAACGAAGCCTGGGCCGATGCAATGGCGCCAATGCGAAGAAAGCCGGTTGCGCTCGAGTCGCCGGCCTGAGCGGAGAGCGTCGCGTATTGCCGAAGCAAATCTTCGGCGACGGCTGCCGTCCTGATGCCGGCTTCGTTGAGTGTTGCGGAGCGTCCGGTCCGATCGAAGAGCGGAAACCCTAGATCTTCTTCCAGCCGTTTGATTTGCGCGCTCACCGCCGATTGCGTCAGACCGATATGCGAGCCGGCATTGCCGAAGGTGCCGAAGCGGACTACGGCGAGGAACGTCTTGAGTTCGCGCATCATGGCGTCTGGGGCGGTGGGGTGGCCGCTGGCGTTGGTGTGGCGTGTATTTCATCACAAAGCGGTGGCGCAAAAAAACAGACCGCTTGTACCGCCCGCACCGGGCATTGAGTGCAGGCTGCCGCGAGCGAAGTCAAAGCAGCTTCAGGTCGTCGGTCCGGACATCGCAGATCAGCATGTGACCGGGCGCATGCGTGATGCAGATCGGCGGGCGTGCTTCGATCACTGCGGCTTGCGGTGTGACACCGCAGCCCCAGAACACCGGTGTTTCGCCGTCGAGAATCGCGGTCGGCTCGCCTTCGTCGGGCACATTGACGTTGCGGATGCCGATCGCGGCCGGGTCGCCGATATGGACGGGCGCACCGTGCGCGCCGGGCAGCTTCTCGCAGACTGCATACGCGATCGCTGCATGCTCCGGCGTGTAAGGCCGCATCGACACCACCATCGGCCCGCGGAAAGCGCCCACCTGCCGCGTCTGAATCGACGTGCGGTACATCGGCACCACTTTCTGTTCGTCGACGTGACGCACGTTCAGACCGGCAACCTGCAAAGCGTGTTCGAACGACAGCGAGCAGCCGATCACGAAGCCGACCCAATCCGCTTGCCACAACGCCGAGACATCGTCGAGTTCCTCGACCAGTTCGCCGTCGCGCCATACGCGATAGCGGGGCAGGTCGGTGCGCAGATCGATGTTGTCGCCGAGCATCGGCACGAGGCTGCTGCCGGGTTCGGTCATGCCGATCAACGGACAAGGTGTCGGATTGGCGCGGCAATAGGCGGCGAAATCGTCCGCCCACGCCTTCGGCAACACGACGAGGTTGCCTTGCGCGTAGCCAGGCGCCATGCCGCTGGTGTTGCCGCTGAAGCCTGCCCGTATTCTCGCGCGCTCGGTCCAGGGCGTTGGCGCGAGCGCGGCTTGAGCTTCAACGTCGACGCGGACTGTAGTGGTTTGCGTCATGCCAGGTGTCCGTGTTGAGGCGCGAAGTAAGCGCTGCGTGTGTTGGTGTCAGGCGAGCGATGTGTCGGCCGTTTCCCGGATGCCGGCGAGGGTCACGAGCGCGACCACCGCGGCGCCGACAAGGAGGAAGGCGGGACTCAGCAGATTGCCGGTGTGGCCGATCAGCGCGGTGGCGAGATACGGCGTGACACCGCCGCCGAGGATCGCGCCGAAGTTGAAGCTGAACGCCATGCCGGTGTAGCGCACGCGCGTCGGGAACTGCTCGGTGTAGGTCGGGTAACCGACCGACTGCACGATCGGCATCGGCAACGCGACGATGAACATCGCGAGAAACGCCAGCGGCATATTGTGATGGTTCATCAGCATCATCATCGGGATCACGAGGACCGCGTACGAAGCGAAGCCGATCGCGAGCACTCTGCGGCGTCCGATCCGATCGGACAGCGCGCCCCAGAGCGGCATCAATGCGGCCATCGTCATGCTCACGAACGACATCATCCAGAAGACACTGGTCTTGTCGTACTTCAGGTACGTGATCATATAGATGCTCATGAACACGAAGCCGACCCAGTACCCGGCATTCTGTCCGAACGACACCAGAAATACCCTGAGCATCGCACCACGATGATGGGCGAGGACTTCACGCAACGGTGCCTTGACGGGCTCACTTGCTTCGAGGACCTTCTTGAACGCGAGCGATTCGTCAATACGCCGGCGCATATACGCAGCAATCACGACGAGCGGCACCGCCATGAGAAACGGGATGCGCCAGCCCCAGTCATGCAGTGCGGCACTATTGACCGATGCAGTCGTCAGTCCGCAGACTGCCGCTGCAAGCGAACCGCCGATCGCGACACCGACCGGCGTTGCGGAACCAAACAGGCCGCGTTTGCCGCGCGGCGCCGATTCCGCAACGTAGGCCGCGGCGCCGGTCACTTCGGCACCGGAAAAGAAACCCTGAACGAGCCGTACGGCTAGCAGCGCAACGGGTGCGAGGACACCCGCTGTGGAGGCGACTGGCAACATGCCTACCGCAGCGGTTGCGATGCCCATGCCGATCACCGTGACGAGCAGGACCGAGCGGCGTCCGATTCTGTCCCCGATCCGGCCGAGCACGATGCCGCCTATCGGGCGCATCAGGAACGCGCTGCCGAACACGGCCAGTACCGATAGCAGTGACGCGGTGGCGTTGTCGGCAGGAAAGAATAGCGGTCCGATGATCGCGGCCATATAACCGTACACACCGAATTCGTAGTACTCGATCGCGGTGCCGGCGGTTGCAGCGATGGCGGCTTTGCGGGCGGTCGTGCCGGGTACGGACGAAGATGGCGTCGTTTCGACATCGAACTCTGCAGCTGAGGCATTCGACATGATGATTCCCACGTGACGGTGACACTAGGACGAGATAGAAAGAGCGTCCGATTCCTTCGATGCGAGGTCGACGCGCGATCGGTGGCTTCGGTTCACCCAGCTAGGGTTGGCTGCATGCGTTTGGCACGGGCCCGGGCAAAAAACAACAAGGTAATAACCTCGCAATTGATAAGCATGCCGAATATAAGTACGGATACCCGGGTGTGACAGGATCGACCGGCTCAGTCCGGAATGAAATGAGCCAGAGTCTGACCTTCCTCGACAACTTCTCCTTCCGCGACGAGATTCGACCCGATGTGGCCCGATACGTCCGCCTCGACCGGGATTTCCATCTTCATCGATTCGAGCACGAACAGCTCGGCGCCGTAACGAGAACACCCGCGCGGGTCAACGCGTCGCGGATCTGCCGGGCGAAGGTGGCCGCGATCGTCTGCGCATCGCCCGCATGAAAACCGCAGGCGATGTTGGCCGACGTTACGTGCTGAAGTATTGCGTCGTCACAGCCGAGGCGATACACGCTGAAGCTTTCGCCGAGATCGCTGTTGAAGTCGATTTCAACCATGACCGTGTTGTTCCAGTGCGGCGAAACAGTCCTCCTGCAACAGCAGAAGCCGTTGCGCGGTTTCCAGATCGACACGGGTGAAGTGCACGGATTCGCCAGGCATTTTCTGGGCGAGCCGGGGCAGATCGACCGCGCAAACGTGACCGATCTTTGGATAGCCGCCGGTGGTCTGCCGATCCGCCATCAGGATGATGGGCTGGCCGTCCGCCGGTACCTGGATAGCACCGAAGCCGACCGCTTCGGAGGCAACGTCGCGTGGTGCGCTCAAATCGAGCTGCCCGCCTTCGAGGCGATAGCCCATGCGGTCCGATTGCGGCGCGAGCCGGTAAGGTTCGCGCAGAAATGTCTGTTGCGCCTGCTTCGAAAAGTATTGCCATTCGCGGCCTGGCAGTACGCGGATCGGCGCGTCCGGCGCGCTCAGAATGTTTTCGTCGAATAGTGTCCGGTCCGGATGGTGCGGTACAGGTCGGGTCGGCGCGTGAGCGGCGAGCAGATCGCCCTTCTTCAATGGGCGTCCCGCGTGACCGCCGTAGCCGCCTCGCGTGTAGGTGCTGGCGCTGCCCATCACCGGATCGAAGCGGAAGCCGCCGCGCACCGCGAGATACGCGCGCAGGCCGCTGCGGCGCTTGCCGAAAGAAAGCTCGCTGCCGGCGGGCACCATCGTCGCCCGATCGAGCGGGACCGGCGTAGCGTCGAGCTTCGCGTCGAGATCGGCGCCGCTCAGCGCGATCACTGTGTCGTGCAGGAATCTCAGCGTCGGTCCCATCAGCGTGATTTCAAGCGTTGCGTTCGTCGACGCATTGCCGACCAACGCGTTGGCAATGCGGTGGGCACGTTCGTCCATGGCGCCGTTTGCCGGAATCCCGAGATGCTGAAAGCCAACACGGCCGAGATCCTGAAAGGTGCTCAACGCGCCGGGCTTGATCACTTCGATGTTCATTGAGAGGCTCCCGGGTGCTCGTTGAGCGCGTCGAATTGAGCCGCGCTGATCGGCACGAAGCGGACCTGATCGCCCGCCTGCACGAGGCACGGTTCGGCGCGCGCTGGCGCGAACAGCGACAGCGGCGTACGGCCGATCAGATTCCAGCCGCCCGGCAACGTCAGCGGATAGATAACTGTTTGCCGGTTCGCGAGGCCGATCGAGCCTGGCGGGACAGCCGTGCGGGGTGTTGCGCGCCTCGGCAGCGAAAGCGTTTCGTCGAACAGGCCGATATACGGATGTCCCGGCGCAAAGCCGAGCATCATCACGTCCACGGGTGCGCGACTGTGACGCTCGATGAGTTCGGTCGACGACAGATCGCATGCGCAGGCGGCTTCGTCGAGATCGGGGCCGTGTTCGTCGCCGTAGCACACGGGAATTTCGACAATACGGGTCGCCGCGGGCTGCACGATATCGACGCTTTGCAGCAGCGCGCCGAGCGCGTCGCGGATCGTGTCGAACGGCATCCGCCGGGTAGCATCGCGCGGCACGCGTGCCGGGTCGTAGTGGATGCCGACAGTCGTCAAGGACGGAACGATGTCCGTGACGTAATCTGGCCGTGACGACACGATCCGCGCAGCGAAGGCGCGCGCCATCCGGTTGGCCTGCACGGTGTCGCCGCCCGCGAGTTCGACGATGAGCAGCCGTTCTCCTGATGGGTGGATTGTCCACGACGGCATTTCGTCGCGATTGGCAACCAGAGTCCGTTTCATGACGATAGAGGGCGATGATGTCGAAGAGGGAACGGCGCGCGCAGCGCGACGGAGCAGACGACTTACTTGGCGAACAGTGCAGCCATGTTCGCAAACGCCTTCAACTCGAGTGCATTGCCCGACGGGTCGAGGAAGAACATCGTCGCCTGCTCGCCGACCTCACCCTTGAAGCGGATGTGCGGCTCGATGATGAATTTCGTGTGTGCCGCTGTGAGCTTCCCTGCCATTTCGGACCATTGCTTCATCGACAGCACGACGCCGAAGTGGCGCACTGGCACGGCATCACCGTCAACGGCGCTGGTCTTGACGTGGCCGACTTCTTCCGGCGCGAGGTGAGCGACAATTTGATGACCGTAGAAGTTGAAGTCCACCCAGTCTTCGGCGCTACGTCCTTCAGGGCAGCCGAGCAGTTCGCCGTAGAACTCCCGGGCCGACGCGATGCTGTGAACCGGAAAGGCGAGATGGAAAGGGGGAATGTTGGTGGTGGCGTCCATGGTATGACTGAATCTCAGTGGGGTTATCGATCTGCGTGTGCTTGCAGCCTGCGTGGTGTGCCGTTGCTGTGACATGCAATCGTTACTTCACGCTATGGAGCCAAGTCTAGATACGACAGAAATGCTCGACTACCGATATATTTTTGACCTGAGCATCAAAAAAACAGATCAATCGATGGTGGCGGTGATCGGTGAGTGGCGCGGCGGATTGTGAGTTCGCGATGGATCGCTGTTGTCGGTCGCGGGGAACGAACAGGTCTGTTGAGTAATTGGGAGCGAGACTTCACGTCTCGCGATAAGTAGTCTCGACCAGCAACACAGTGCGCCGGGAAGCTGGAAACCTTCACGGCCAATGTTGTATCGTGAGCGCCACCGCCGTCGCACAGACCCCACGATCTCCGTCGAAATGCCCCAGATGATTCCACTCCACAGCGATCCAGCTTTCTATCAGCTCCTTGCCGACAGCTATGCCCGGCTACTTGGTCGGCCCCTGGTGCACCAGGCCATGCCCGTGGCCGAAGCTACCGAATGGCTCTATGAGCACGCCCCGTTCGCGGTACTCGCGCATAACACCGATCCCGACCCGCTCTTTATATACGGCAACAAGGCCGCGCAGCGCCGCTTCGGATATAGCTGGGATGAAATCACTCGACTGCCGTCCCGACTCTCGGCCGAGGCTCCGAACCGCGAGGAGCGGCAGCAATTTCTCGCACGCGTACAGCGGCTCGGCTACGAGGCGGGCTACAAGGGCGTGCGTATCACCAAGTCGGGCCAGCGCTTCATGATCGAGGAAGCCACGCTGTGGCAGCTTCTCGACATGGACGGCAAACTGCACGGCCAGGCGGTTGTCATCCCGCGCACGCGCGACCTCTGATCGGGCATATCAATCTGGGACGAGCTGTAGTTGCTGGTTGAAAACAGTCGATACGATGAAGCGGCCGACCGTCGCATCGCCGGGGCCGTCTGGCGCCGCGAGTACCGTCGCTCGTCCCTATGTGCAGGCAGGAATTTTGCGTCTGAAGTTCCGCTCCAGTTCCCTTGCAGGCTCCTCATGCCGAGACCTTCGTTTTCCACCCAGCTTTACGCGCTGTGGATCCTTATCGCCGTACTGTGCTGCCTGCTGACCGTAACCGTGTGGGTGATGCTGTCGTCGGCGCTCGGGGAGCGTGTCGCGGATGCGAAGCAGCAGGCCGCCACGGCCTGCGCGGCGGTCGCGTCGCGCTACGACATGTCGGTGCAGCGGCCGGGCGAAACGAATGTCGATCTTATGCACGCCGTGCTCGATCTCGTCCTGGTCCGCACGGAGGGTATCGAAGGCGGCTTCTGGACTTCCGCACCCGTGCCCAGCGCACCGAGCGGTTTTCTCGCCTACGCGTTTCCCACCTACGAAGGTAGCGGTGTCAAACGCGATATACCCGAGGCTGAGACACCGCTCATTCTTCGCACGCTGCGAAACGTGGTCAGCACCGGCCAGATGCGCGCCGACGTCGTCTCTGGAGGCGCCGATGCGGTAGCCGCCGTCGCCTGTCCGGTTCCGCGTCATGCCGGCCTGCTCGCCTGGACGCTCACGCGCGCGCGGCCGCCGCTTGGGCCATATGGGCAGCGGGCCGCGACGTTCCTCGCCGGCGTGCTAGCGATCATCGTGGCGCTGGCGCTGCTGCTCGCGATGGCGCTCAGACGCTGGAAGCGCAACCTCACGCGGCTCGAACAGGCGCTTGCGCCAGACGGTCGACTCGAGCAGGGCAGGCGGATCGATCGACTTGGCGAGCGCGATCTGGACCATATCGTCGATGCGCTGAATCGTTATGTCGAACGCGCAGAGCACCTGCAACGCGAGGCGAACGAGTTGACCGCGAAACTCGGGCAGGCGGAACGTTTCGGCGCGCTTGGGAAGATGGCCGCACAGATCGCCCATGAAATCCGCAATCCGGTGGGCGCCATGCGGCTCAAAGCGGAAAATGCGCTGGCGGGCGACGCCGCCCGGCGCGAGTCCGCCCTGAAGATCATCATCGAGCAGGTGGGGCGCATCGAGTCGCAGTTGTCGAGCCTGCTCGCGCTTACCCAGCCCGTCACCGTCCGCGCGCAGGAAGTCGACCTGCGGGCGTGGCTTGCCGGACTGGTCCGTACGCACGAATCTCGGGCGGAAAGCCGGCACGTAAGCTTGCAGGCCGAAGCTGCGTCCTGCACGACGCAGCCGGTCTTCGATTCGGCGCAACTGGCGCGCGCACTCGATAACCTGATCGTCAACGCGCTGCGTCACGCACCGTCCGGCGGACACGTCACGGTCAAGGCGCGCGCCATGTCGGAAGATGACGGCGAGCGGCTCCGTCTCGAAGTGATCGACGATGGCCCCGGCGTGAGTGCGGGCGAGCGCGAACGTATCTTCGAGCCGTTCGTCACAGGCCGGCCCGACGGGTCGGGTCTGGGCCTCGCAGTCGTGCGCGAGATCGCATCGGCGCATGGCGGCCGCGCGTGGCTTGAGGACAATCCGGAATTGACCTGTTTTGTAATCGATATGCCATGGCGACCATCCTGATCATCGACGACGACGACGCCTTCCGTGACGGCCTTGCGGAAACCATCCAGGACCTTGGATACACGCCGCTCGAGGCACGTTCGGGCGAAGAAGCGATCGAACGTCTGCGCGAGGAGGCGTCGCCCGACTGCATCTTTCTCGACTTCCGGCTGCCGGGCGCGGACGGCCTTTCCGTGCTCGAAACGCTGCGCGGGACGGCTGGTCTGCAGGACGTGCCGGTCGTGATGCTGACCGCGTACGCGACCAGCGACAACACGATCGGCGCGATGCGGCTCGGCGCCTTCGAGCATCTGACCAAACCGGTTGGCCGAGACGAGATCGCCACGCTCCTCGCGCGCATTCTCGCAACCCGCACGAATACGCCCGCGCCACAGGCGATCCACAGATTCGCGGACGAAACACCCTCGCGCGAACCGCAGTTGCTCGGCATCAGCGAAGCCATGCGCGACGTACAGAAGCGCCTCGGCCGCGCGGCCGGCACCAACTCGACGGTGTTGATTACCGGTGAGACGGGCACCGGCAAGGAAGTGGCGGCGAGCGTGCTGCATCGTGCGTCGGCGCGTGTGGGCGGACCGTTCGTCGCCGTGAACTGTGCGGCGATCCCGGAAGACCTGCTCGAGAGCGAACTCTTCGGCCACGCCAGGGGTGCATTCACCGGTGCACATGCAGACCGGCGCGGTCGCTTCGAAGAAGCGCATGGCGGCACACTCTTTCTCGACGAGATCGGCGACATGCCGCTCGCGATGCAGGCGAAGCTGCTGCGCGTGCTGCAAGAGCGGCAGATCACGCCGCTCGGAACCAACAGGCCGCTTGCTGTCGATGTACGCGTGGTGGCCGCGACGCATCGCGACCTGCCGGCGATGATCGCAGCGGGCACGTTCCGGCAGGATCTATCGTATCGGCTCAGCGTGATTCCGCTGCACATACCGCCTCTGCGCGAGCGCGTAGCCGACATTCTGCCGCTGGCGGAGCATTTCCTCGCGGCCGTCGCTGGTCCCTCCGAAGCGGCGCGCAAGCACCTCTCCGCGGACGCCCAGCGCCTGCTCGTCGGCTTCAGCTGGCCCGGCAACGTGCGGGAACTCGCCAACGCCATCGAACGCGCGAGCGCGCTTGCGCCTGCCGCGCTGCTGACCCGCGAAGATTTCACCTTCCTGTTCGATCCGGCCGCGAACGACGCCTATGCGATTCCCGCAGGCCTCATCGACCTTCCGCTGAACGACGCCCTCGCACAACTCGAACGCGCCCTGATCGTCCGGGCGCTTGCGCTCGCCGATGGCAATCGCGCTGAAGCGGCGCGCAGGCTCGGCATCAGCCGCCAGTCGCTCTATACGCGTCTGGCGAATCTCGGCCTGTCCGACTCCTGACCGTTCGAAGGTGTCCAAGGTGTCCATTAACCGGACAGCACCTGTCAGGTTAATGGACACTGCGGCCCTGCTTCGTTGCGTTGCTGCCCGGCCGCATGGGATTTCTGGCCGATGGCATAGGCCTTGCAGAAAGCTCCTCGTCTTACGAAGGAGTGGACCATGCAAGCGATTCCGAATTACCCGCTTAGCAGCATCGCTACGCGCGTCTTGAGCGCGATGAGCCTCGCGGCGCTCATGGCGGCGAGCACCGGATGTGCCGCCCAGACTCAACCTGAGCCGCCAACCGCGCCTCCGCCGCCACCGGTCGCGACCGGCGCGACGCCACCCGTGCCTCCATCCGGCGTCGCTGCCATGGCGCTGCTCCCGCAGCCAGTCGGCGGCCCGGCGCCGCTCATCGATGCCGGAGATCTCACGACCGCGCAGGGCACCGTCGCGCGTTTTCTCACCAATCCGGATGGCGACGTCGACGGCTTGTTGACGAGCGACGGCGTGCTCGTGCATGTTCCGCCGCACATGGGTCCGCAGCTTACGTCGATGGTTCGTCCGGGTGACAACGTGCAGGTGAGCGGGAGGCGCGATGCCGGCGGCGCGCTCGCGGCGCAGCGCATCACCGACACGCGCAGCGGCCAGCAACTGGAAGATCAGCCGCCACTGCCGGGCACCCAGCGGCTGCCGCGTGAGCTACGCGGCGTCGCGCTGTCGCGTCTCAGCGTGCAGGGCCAGGTGGCGCACGTCACGACCGCGCCACGTGGCGAGCCGGACGGCGTGATCCTGGCCGACGGCACCGTGATCCGGCTGACGCCGCCGATCGCCCAGCAGTTTCCGACGCTCGTGCAAACCGGCGCGAAGGTCTCGGCGCAGGGCTACGGCACGCGCACCCAGTACGGCACAGCACTGCAGGCGACGGCATTTGGATCGCCCGGCAATCTGACCCGGCTCTACGATCGCGCGCCACCGGCCCCTTGAGCGCGCCCGGTAACCGCACCTGACATTCACCCGTTCAACCATCATCGAAAAAAAGGACCACGACCATGCATTGGATCGATCCCGACAGTCTTCCCGAAACGCGCGGCACGGTAACGCGTTTTCTTTTGAATCCGCACGGCGAACTGGATGGCTTCGTGCTCGGCTCGCGTCAGTTGCAACAAGTCCATTTTCCGCCCCATCTGTCGCGGCAGATCGCGCGGCTCGTGGCGGTAGGCGACACGGTGCGCGTACGCGGCGTCAAGCCGCGCGGCGCAGACATGATCGCAGCCGTCTCGCTCACGTTGAAGACAGGCAAGGTCATTCTCGACGAAGGCCCGCATCGCGACGGCGAGAAACATCATCATCCTGACGCTGAGCGCAGCCCCATGGAGGCGAGCGGCGAAGTGCTGCTGTCATTGTTCGGTCCGAAGGGCGAGTTGCGCGGAGCGCTGCTGGACGATGGCACGTCGTTGCGCATGCCACCGCATGCCGCCGCCGAGCTGGCGTCGTACCTGGCGCCTGGGGCTCATGTCCATGCCTGGGGACATGGCATCAGGAACCGGCACGGGCGAACCGTTGAAGTGGACGAGATCGCCGAACTCATCGACGCAGAAACCGCCGCCTGAAGCAGGTCCGGCCGTACAGGGAGAAAGCGACATGTTGAGCTGGGTGCACTTCGGGGATCTGCACGCTTCGTCCGACGACGGCTATCGGAGCATCGATCGCCTGCAAACGGTTTTCGATCGATGAATCCTCAATACGCGCTCGAAGGGCTTAACTTCTTCATGGCCGATGTCCAGGCGGGCATCGGGCCGTTTCTCGGCGTCTTTCTGCAGGCACAGGGCTGGCATCCCGACGCGATCGGCACGGTGATGACGCTCGGTGGCATAGCGGGCATGCTCGCGACTTCGCCGTCCGGCGCGCTCGTCGATGCAACTCGTCACAAGCGCGGCTTGATTGTCGCGGCAGGTGTGATGACGACGCTCGCCTCGCTCGTGCTATGGGTCGCACATACGTACTGGATGGTCGCGGCGTCGCAGATCCTCACGGCGGTGACAGGCGCCGCGCTCGGGCCGGCCGTGGCGGGCGTGACGCTCGGCATTGTCCACGAGCGCGGCTTCGACCGGCAGTTTAGCCGCAACCAGGTGGCCAATCACGCTGGCAACGTGGTTGGCGCGGCGCTGTCGGGCTGGCTTGGCTGGCGCTATGGTTTCGGCGCGGTGTTCGCGCTCGCAGGTGTCTTCGGCGCGCTGTCGGTTGTCTCGACGTTGCTGATCCGGCGTGATTCCATCGATCACGACCGCGCACGGGGCCTGGCCGCCGCCCCCTCCACGCAGGAGCACGAACAGGCGAGCGGCTTTCGTGTGCTGCTGACGTGCCGCCCGCTGCTGCTGTTGTCCGCCGCGCTCGCGATGTTTCACCTCGGTAATGCCGCGATGCTGCCGCTCTACGGCCTCGCAGTTGTCGCCGCGCATAAGGGCAACCCGAGCGCGTTCACCGCGCAGACGATCGTGGTGGCGCAACTGGTGATGGTCTTCGCGGCGTGCTTCGCGAACCGGTTGATCCAGCGCGTTGGATACTGGGGTGTGATCCTCATCACCTTTCTTGCGCTGCCGCTGCGCGGGCTAGTCGCGGCGCTGTTCATCTCGGCCTGGGGGGTATGGCCCGTGCAGGCGCTCGATGGCATCGGCGCGGGGCTGCAAAGCGTGGCCGTTCCAGCGCTCATCGTGCGGCTCCTGCAGGGCACCGGGCGTGTCAACGTCGGACAGGGCGTGGTGATGACCGTGCAGGGTGTAGGCGCAGCGCTGAGTCCTGCACTCGGCGGTGTCCTCGCGCAACACTTCGGCTATGCGGCGGCCTTTCTCGTGCTGGGCGCCGTGTCGGTGGGCTCGCTTGCGCTGTGGCTGCTGTTCGGCACCTTCCTGAAAAAGGCCTGTGGCATTCACAACGATCTCGCCAACCAGAATCCGCTCGTTACATGAATCCGACTTTCCTCTCCTGGGGTATCGCGTTTGCCGCTACCGCTGGCGTTATCTTGCGTCCCTTCCGATGGCCGGAAGCGATCTGGGCAGTGACAGGCGCGGTGCTGCTCGTCGCGCTCGGGCTGCTTCCTGTCAGCCTCGCGCTGCAGGCGGTCGCAGAAGGCACCGACGTCTATCTGTTCCTCATCGGCATGATGTTGCTGTCGGAGCTAGGTCGCCGTGAAGGACTGTTCGACTGGATCGCAGTGCTTGCCGTGAACCACGCGAAGGGCTCGCCGCGCAGGCTCTTTCTGCTGGTGTACCTGGTCGGCGTCGTGGTGACGACGTTTCTGTCGAACGATGCCGCTGCCGTCGTGCTGACACCCGCCGTGTTTGCCGCCGCGAAGAAGGCGAATACGAAGCCGTTGCCTTTGTTGTTCGTGTGCGCGTTCATCGCCAATGCGGCGAGTTTCGTCCTGCCAATCTCGAATCCCGCCAATCTCGTGCTTTACGCGAATCACACGCCGGCACTGGACTTGTGGTTGGCGCGCTTCGCCGTGCCGTCGGTGCTGTCGATCGTCGTGACGTTCTTCATGCTGCGCTGGACGCAACGTCAGGATCTGCAAGGGGAGTGCGCCTCCGGTCTGCCGGTGGACACGCTCAGCGCGAACGGCAAGGTGGCGCTGGCGGGCATCGGCGTGACGGCGATCGCGTTGCTTGTCGTCTCCGCCCTCGATCTGCAGCTCGGCCTGCCGACCGCCGTGCTCGGCATCCTCACGACACTGGTGGTGCTCGTCAAGGAACGCAAGTCGCCGGCGGAACTAATTAGCGGCATCTCATGGAGCGTGCTGCCGCTCGTGGCGGGACTCTTCGTGCTGGTGGAGATGCTCGCGCACACGGGCGTTATCGCTCAACTGTCGCGGCTGCTCGCGCAGGCGACGCAGCAGAGTCAACTGGCTGCGGCCGCGACATCGGGGCTCATCGTCGCGCTAGGCAGCAACGCGATCAACAACCTTCCGGCAGGGCTGATCGCCAGCGCGACCGCATTGCAGGCGCATAGCCCCGAGCGGGTCATCGACGCCATGCTGGTCGGCGTGGATCTCGGCCCGAACCTGTCGATCACCGGCTCGCTCGCGACCATTCTGTGGCTGCTTTCGATCCGCCGCGAAGGCGAAGAGGTGAGCTTCATGCAGTTTTGCAGGATCGGCATGGTCGTGATGCTGCCTGCGCTCGTGCTGGCGATGGCCGCACGGCTTTTGACCGGACATTGAGAGAACCTGAAGGAGGAGCGTGATGAACAGTGCGCGGATCTATCCATTGCCCGACACGGCCAGCATGTTCAGTGCCAACAATCCTCTGACAAATGGCATTGATCTAGCCATATATAAATTCAATTGGGCGCAAACCTTTGCGTCCGGTCGCGCAGTGTTTGTGCCCCTCTAGCAATGCGACAGCACGCCGTAAAGTCAGATGCATGCAGCTGAAGCTCGTGCATTCGGAGCCCGCACGTCTTCTGGTCTACTCGACGCCTCGAATTTCTTTTTTTGTGCACCACCGATTGGCAACTGGAGTTGAAATATGAATCTCAGCAATCTGTCAGTTAAGGCAAGACTCACGGGGACCTTTGGCGTGCTTGCCGCCACTGTCCTTATCGTGTCAGGCATTTCGCTGAAGTCACTGAACGATGCCAACGACCGATTCGCAAATTTCGTGTCGGGCGTCAATGCCCGCGCCACTATGGCTGAGCAGGTTCGAACCGCAGTTGACCGACGTGCGATTGCCGCACGCAACATGGCGCTCGTGACCACGCCAGGCGATTTCGAGATGGAAAAGGCTGCTGAAGCGCAGGCCCAGATGGATGTCCAGTCGAACATCGCGAAACTGACCCAGATGGTTTCGTCCGCGACCGACGCGACGGAAAAGACCCGCAGCCTTGTGGGCGAAATCAACCGGATTGAGGCCGTGTATGCACCTGTCGCCCAAGCAATCGTTGCTCTCGCCGTTGGAGGCAAGCGCGACGAGGCGGTGAAGAAAATTGACGACGATTGTCGTCCGCTGCTCGCCGCCCTGGTCAAGGCAACGGACGACTACGCGCAATACACGCGCGGCCGTGAAGAGGAACTCGTTCGACAGTCCGAGGAACATTATGCAACGCAGCGGAATCTGCTGATGGCGATCTGTCTCGCCGCTGTTGCGTTGGCGGTCGTGGCGGGCATGGTTATCACGCGAGGATTGCTGCGTGCACTCGGCGCTGAGCCGGTGGCCCTCGGTGAGGTCACACGGCGCGTAGCCGCTGGCGATCTGAGTCCCGTCGCAGGCGCGAAGAATGCGCCGGGAGGGAGCGTGCTCGCGTCAATGGGTGAAATGCAGGCAAGTCTCGTCAGCCTGATTGGTCAGGTGCGTACCGCCGCAGACAGTATCGCGACCGGCTCCAGCCAGATTGCTTCGGGCAACGTCGATCTTTCGTCCCGCACCGAACAGCAGGCCGCATCGCTGCAGGAAACCGCGTCAAGCATGGAAGAGCTGACTTCGACAGTGAAGCAGAACGCCGAAAACGCTCAGCAGGCAAGCTCGCTCTCCGCCAACGCGTCCGAAGTGGCGCTAAAGGGCAACGAGGTAGTGAGTCAGGTCGTCGGTACGATGGGCGAGATCAGCACGAGTTCGACCAAGATCGCGGAGATCACGGGAATTATTGAAGGAATCGCGTTCCAGACCAATATCCTGGCGCTGAACGCGGCGGTGGAAGCGGCGCGGGCAGGGGAGCAGGGCCGCGGGTTCGCGGTGGTTGCAAGCGAGGTGCGCAGCCTTGCGCAGCGGTCGTCGAGCGCGGCGAAGGAAATCAAGGATCTGATCAACGCGTCCGTCCAGAAAATCCATGATGGATCATTGCTTGCGAATCAGGCGGGAAAGACGATGTCGGAGGTCACGCAGGCCGTCGCGCGGGTGACCGACATCATGGGCGAAATCGCTGCCGCGTCGACGGAACAAAGCAGGGGCATCGAACAGGTCAACCAGTCGATCACGCAGATGGACGAGGTCACGCAGCAGAACGCTGCGCTGGTGGAGGAAGCGGCGGCCGCATCCAAGTCGCTCGAAGACCAGGGGCGGCAACTTAATCAGGCTATTTCGTTCTTTCGTCTGGATGCCAGTTCCGGTTCGCTGGTACTAGATGGACGGGCATCCGCCGCCAATCGTCAAATGCCACGTTTTCTTTCGGCGTAAGGTCAAAGTTTCTGGCCATGCTCCACGAGCTGGAGTCCGAGACGTGCCTTAGCCGGAGGACCGCGCGAGGCGCCAAACTACCCCGTCGTTCGGAAGAAGGACCGTGCTTCAGGTGCAGCAGGAAAATTGCCCACCGAATGGACCCGAGGGTCCATTTTTTTTTGACGCTGCCGTTAACCGGGTCATCGGCTATCCGCGAAACCTTGGCAATCCTTCGCCGCTGAATCCGTTTACCCCAACCCGACTCTACGGCGCGCCTGCGGGACAACGTTGTGAGGACCGGGTGCACCCATTAGAGCATTACCGTGTCTCTTTCAATGACTACCGGAAAACTGGCTGTTCTCGCCGGCCGCCATCCTTTGATCGTCGGCATGCTCGGTAGTCTGATGTCATTGGGCGTGTTGGCGATCAGTCTGATCACGCTTCTGGCCTCCCGTGAGGCCGCCGTCGAACATGCCCATGAAACGTCCAGAAACGTCACTGCCGTTTTGGTCAGCAATATCGCGAGGACGATTGAAACGTCAAATAACTCGCTTCTCGCCTTGATTTCGGCGCTGGACAAGCCTGTGGTCCAAAGCATGGATCCTGACCTGCGTCACGAATTGCTGTTTGACCGCACCGCGGCCATGTACGTCACCGGGATGGGAGTCACGGACGATCAAGGTCGTGTTGTCGACGGCTGCTGTTCCAGCTCCCATACATGGGATTTCAGCGATCGGGACTATTTCATAGTTCATCGCCAGTCGGCGAATGTCGGACTCTATGTGTCATCAGTCTACCGGGCGCGGTCGCGGCCAGGCGCGCAGTCAATCGCGATCTCGAGAAGGATGAACCGGCCCGACGGGTCATTCGGTGGGGTAGCGATTGTCGCTATTGACGTCGAGTATTTCAGGCAACTCCTTACAAAACTGGACGTGGGGCCAAAGGGTATCACTGCGATCGTACGGACGGACGGCACGCTGGTGGCCAGAAATCCCCCAAGCAGCCGGGCTGGGCAGGTCAATGTGGGTACATCTCCAGTGTTTCCGCGGATGGTGAACCATGATTCCGGGTTCTATGCTGCTCGATCGATCTCGGACGGCGTACTTCGTCTATATACATTCCAGCGCATTCCCGGCACGCCACTCATCGCCGTCGTCGCGCCGGCGGAAAGCGATGTTCTGGCTTCCTGGAAGCAGTTGTCATGGATAGTCGGGATTTCCGCATCGTCCGTTAGCTTCGCGTTCTGTGCAGCGGTCTGGTTGCTTGCGTTCGCACTGCGGGACCAGGTAAAGACTCAGGTGCTGCTTACAGAGCTGACGCAAACCGACGCGTTGACAGGGCTCAAGAACCGCCGTGCCCTCGACGAGGTGCTCGAAAATGAGTGGGGCAGACTTCAGCGCCATGATGGTTACCTGTCGCTGCTGTTCGTCGATGCGGATAACTTCAAGAAATACAATGACAGCCACGGCCATGCTCAGGGCGATATGGCACTACAACATCTCGCGGAGTGTATCAATCGTCACGCGCGTCGTCGTGGCGATGTCGCGGCACGATATGGTGGAGAAGAATTTGTTGTGGTGTTACCCGACACGGATGAAGCGGGCGCGGTTCAGATTGCTGAAGCAATACGTCGTGAAGTCGAGCATGGGCGACAGGCTGTGGCTTCTGCGAAAATTTCGCCCTTCACAGTGAGTATTGGATGCGCGACCGGTCGACGCTCACGTCCCTTGTCGCTGGATGAATTGACTAATTCAGCTGATATGGCGCTGTACGCGGCCAAAAGAAGTGGAAGGAACGCTGTCGTCTGTGCAGGTGATGTTGTCGCATCGATTCAGCAGGAGACTTGATTGCATTCCTTGGCTGGGGCCGTCTTATTCTGATGTCACAGCGGCTAGTCGAGGAAGAAACTGCATCAGCAGTTTCTCACCGACCCGGCGCAGTTTTCACTTTCCGTTTCATGCGACACGCTGCACCCGTTTTACGCGTCCCCGCTACAATCTGCCTGATCCATTTGACGCGGAAGAGCACGTATGAAAGTCACCCGGGAACCCGTCGCATTGTCGCGGGCCACGCAGTTACTGAATCATGGACCTGTCACGATCATCACCAGCGCGCACGGCGGCCGCTCGAATGTGATGGCGGCATCGTGGGCGATGCCGCTCGATTTCACCCCGCCGAAGGTTGTCGTCGTGGTGGACAGCCGCACGCTCACGCGACAACTGATCGAAGCGAGCGGCGTGTTCGGGCTGCAACTGCCGAGCCGGGGATTTGCCGCACAGACATTGGCAGTAGGAACGAACGCAGGCGCTGAACTCGACAAGTTTTCAGCCTTCAACCTTGAGACTTTTCCCGCGCAAGAAATCGATGTGCCGATGCTGGCGGGCTGCATCACGTGGATGGAATGCAAGGTGATTCCGGACGATAGCCAACGGCACGATCTGATCATTGGCGAAGTGGTCGCCGCGTACGCGGACAGCCGCGTGTATTCGAACAACCGCTGGCACTTTGGCGATGATCCGGATCTGCGCACATGCCATTACGTGGCGGGCGGGACGTTCTTCGCCACGGGCGATGCGTTTGAAGTCGCGCCGGTGGCGAGCAGCGCGGGGGATTAATCGGCTAGCGGCTACGTTTCTGTCCGGGGGCAAGCGTGTCTCACGAATTGCCATCGGCGAACGCCGTAAGGGCCTCGCCCGCCAGCCGATAGCGAACCCATTCGCTTTGCGCGCTCGCGCCGATCGATTTATAGAAGCCGATCGCGGGTTCGTTCCAGTCGAGCACACTCCATTCGAATCGCCCACAGCCTGTTTCGCAGGCAATTTGCGCAAGATGGCGAAGCATTTGTTTGCCCGCGCCACTGCCACGCGATGTCGGCGATATGTACAGGTCTTCCAGATAGAGCCCCTGTTTGCCGAGCCATGTCGAATAGGAGAAGAAGTAAACGCAAAAGCCGATCGGCTGGCCGTTCATTTCGCAGATCAAAGCCTTCGCAGTGGATGTACCGGAGAAAAGGCTCGTTTCGATGTCTTCAACGGTCGCGACAACTTCGTGCTCAGCTTTCTCATACACCGCGAGTTCGGTGATGAAGCGGAGAATCAGGGCGGCGTCGGCTGCGTGGGCGGGGCGGATGTGGATGGTCAAGGTGAGGTGCTCGATCGGTTGGATGATGGGTCGAAGTTTAGCGAAGATGCGCGGCTCAGGATCAAACATCCATCGTATCGCTTATCCAGATTGCGATTGACGCGTCGCCACAAAATCGTTTACTGTCGATCCATGGACTTCCATTCGATTCCCTTCGCTGCCGTCACCACCACGACGACCACCTTCACAGGCGGGTCGTCTGGAGGTCGCGCACGCTAGAAGCAGGAAGCTGTGGCAGACCACCAAAGGCCCCGCCGGAAACGGACGGGGCCTTTGGCGTTTCTGGACCTCCGTTTGCGGCATCGATCCTCAGTATCTGCAAGATCAAATCAAACGGAGTGTCATCGTGAACGACATCGACCATCGTGTACTGGGCAACAAACTCGACCTCTTTCATCAACAGGAAGAAGGCGCCGGCATGGTGTTCTGGCACCCACGCGGCTGGGAGTTGTACCGCGTGCTGGAAGACTACATTCGTGCCCGCATGCGGCGCGCGGGCTTTCGCGAGATCCGTACACCGCAACTGCTGGCGCGCTCGTTGTGGGAGAAAAGCGGCCATTGGGAGAAGTTCGGCGCGGCGATGTATTCGTTGGCCGACGCGGAAGAAGGACGCACGCTGTGTTTGAAGCCGATGAGTTGTCCGTGTCACGTACAGGTGTTTAACCAGCGTGTGCGGTCGTATCGCGAGCTGCCGGTTCGTTATAGCGAGTTCGGCGCGTGTCATCGTGACGAACCTTCAGGATCGCTTGAAGGGCTCAAACGTACGCGTGCTTTCGTGCAGGACGATGCGCATGTGTTCTGCACGGAGGCGCATATCGAAGCCGAAGTGGGTCGCTTCTGTTCTCTGTTGCGTGCTGTCTATGCGGACCTCGGTTTCCCTGACTTCAAGGTAGCGCTCGCCACGCGGCCTGCGATGCGCGCGGGCGACGATCAAACGTGGGATCGCGCGGAGGAGGCGCTGGCCAATGCCGCGCGTGCAGCAGGCCTTGAATTCGACATACTCGAAGGAGAGGGCGCTTTTTACGGGCCGAAACTGGAGTTTCATCTAACGGACAGCCGTGAACGTAGCTGGCAATGCGGCACGATCCAGCTCGATTTCGTACTGCCCGATCGGCTTGACGCGGAGTTCGTCAACGAGCGCAACGAACGTGAGCGGCCGGTGATGATTCATCATGCGGTGCTCGGTAGCATGGAGCGCTTCATCGCGATGCTGCTCGAACATCATGAAGGATGGTTGCCGATGTGGCTCGCGCCGGAACAGGTCGTGGTCGCGACGATCAGCGACGCGAACGCGGCCTACGCGCAAGAAGTGATGCAGGCGCTTGACGACGCCGGCATCAGAGCGCTGCTCGACGGCCGACCGGAGCGCTTGGAGAAGAAGATCGTCGACGCAAGGGAGAAGCAGGTGCCGATTTTCGTCGCAGTCGGTTCGCGCGATGAGCGCGACCGGACGATCAGTATTCGTATGCGCGACGGGCAGCAGTCGACGCTTGAGTTCGCCGAGGGCGTCGAGCATTTGCGGCTATGTGCGTTGCCGCCTGCAACGAAGATGAAGCAATGAAACATGGTCAGCTTAAAGGCGCACGGACCTGCGCCTTTAAGTTATCGTTCACGCTCAACCGTTCAATGTCATTGCAAACCAGAATCATCGAATCTGCTCACTAGACTTTCTGCGGCCGCGCTCAATTCACTTCCTCAAACAATCTGCCCCAACTCCCAAGCGGCCTGGTGTCCACGCCCAACATTCTCAAAGATTTCCAAACGACGGTGGCCACCGTGTCATACGCGGGAATATCCGTCGCCATCTCAAACGCCCGCACCAGATGCGCCGCGTGCAGATTCGTGCAGAACGTTGTCACCGCATCCGGCCTTGCAAACGCGGCCTCACGCATCATGACCGCCAGTTGCGTATCCGGCACTTCGGCAAAACTGAAATTGTCCTGCAAGCCGAGGTGCCGTTCGGAGACGCATTCGATGCCGAGCTCCTCGTAGTTGCGCACGATCCTCTGCTGAACCTCGTCGATATACGGCGACACCAAACCGAACCGCCGCACGTCTGTCTTGGCGAAAATCTCGTTGAGCGCCAGTACCGAGGTCGTTGCGGGAATGCCGGTCGCCTCGGTGATCTGGCGGCACAACGCCTGGTCGCGCTCAAAGCCGAGCCAACCGGCCGACGTGCCGCTCCAGCCGATCACGTCGACACGTGCATCGGCCAACTGACACGCCGCTGCGAGAATCAGGCTCGCGTCGAACTGGCCGAGTGCCTGCTCCGACAACGCGATCTCCGTGACCGTGAAGCGCGCAAAGTGTGCGCTGACGTGCGGCAGTTCGCTGAGCATGGCAGCAGTAATCGGCTCCAACGCCGTGTTCGACGACGGCGTGAGGATGCCGAGCCGGATTCTCCTGTGTTGCATCGTGGTGTGGCCCTTGGGTGCTTGAGTGCTTCGATGGGGTTAGTCGGCGAGCAACAGCTTCACGCCCTCAGCGGCTTCATAGCGAAGCTGCTCGAGATCGAGGCCCGGAATCACACCGTTGTCCACCACGACCCGACCATTCACTACGTTGTAGCGAACCCGAGCCGGCTCACCCGCCGTCACTGGCGCCACTGCCACGTCATGGAAGCCGTTGAAGCGCAGATCGCTGACGTCATAAAGCACGAAATCCGCTGCCTTGCCGACTTCGAGCGTGCCGACCGCATCGAGGCCGAGCACACCTGCGCCGCCCGCGCTGCCCCAATGAATCGTCTCTTCGACGGTGGTCGCCGACGCGCCTTGCGCCGCCCGATGCACCAACCACGCGAAGTGCGCTTCGTTGGTCATGCTGCCGGACTCGTTCGAGGCGACGCCGTCTACGGCCAGCGACATCGGCACGCCCGCCGCCGCCATCTGCGGTGCCGGCGCAATGCCGCTGCCGAGACGTGCATTGCTCACCGGACAGTGCGAGCAGCCGCTGCCGGTTTCCGCAAGCATCGTGATCTCGCTCGGCTGTAAATGCACGAGGTGAGCGAACCAGACGTCCGGCCCGAGCCACTCGTGATCGGCGACGAACTCGACCGGCAGTTTGTTGAAGCGCTCTTTGCAGAAATCGACGTAACGGGTCGTTTCGGAAAGATGCGTGTGCAGCCTCAGACCCATGCGCCGCGCCGCGCGAGCGACTTCAGGCAGCAGTTCTGGCGGCAGTGAAAATGTCGGCGTAGTCGGTGCAACCACCACGCGACGCATGGAAGCTGCCCCCGAATCGTGATAGCGCGACTTCAAGCGCTCCACGTCGGCAAGCATCTGATCGAGCGTCTCGGGTTTCAACGCCACTTTGGAAAAACCCGGATGATCACCCGCCGCCTGCAATGCGCCGCCACGGCACAGCACAAAGCGCATGCCGAACGACGCTGCCTCGTCGAAAAGCAGATCGCCGGTTTCAGTGGTGCCGTCCGCGTGATAGAGGTAGTGATGATCGGCACAGGTCGTCACGCCGGACAACAGCAGTTCGGCAAGACCCAGACGTGCAGCGACACGCGCCAGGTCCGGCGTAAAGCGTGGGAGACGCGGATACGGCACGGCGGCCAGCCATTCCTGCAAATCGGCGTTGATGCCGGACGGCACCGCCTTCAGCAGGTTCTGAAACAGATGATGGTGCGTGTTCACCCAGCCCGGATAAACGACGCATGAACGCGCGTCGATCACCCGCTCGTCAGCACGCGGTTCGAGGTTGGGCGCGATGGCTTCTATACGGCCGTTGCGAATGCGCAGATCGACTTGGCCCAGGCGGGCGTTATCGCCGCTTCGGCCGCTCATCACCGCGACAGGGTTCTTGATCAGCAACGCTTCAGTTTGCATGCTCACGATTCAATGTCCTTTCAGATACTTCGAAGCGGCCACCGGTCCATGGAGGAACAACGGCCGCGCTCGTCCTGCTGTCTCGGTCGCCAATTCGCGTACTAGGATTCGCGCACCAGATTGCTGTGCGTCTCGACGATTTTTTCTTCTTCGTGCGCGCCGTTCAACACCGCGTTCAGCACGACCGACACCAGACACGCCAGCACCACACCGCTATGCAGGAAGGGCTGCGTCCAGTCGGGCATGTGTTTGAAGACTTGTGGCGCCATCACCGGAATCAACGCAGTGGCGATCGTAAAGCCGACGATCAACACGTTGTAGCGATTGCGCTCGAAGTCCACCTTCGCCAGGGTCTGCACGCCGGCTGCCACCACCACGCCGAACATTGCGATGCCTGCGCCACCCAGCGCCGCTGCGGGTGTCGATGCGACCACCGCGCCGATCTTCGGCACCAGCGCCACCACGCACATCAGCACGCCGCTGATCGCCACCACCCAGCGGCTGCGCACGCCGGTCAGGATCACGAGGCCGACGTTTTCCATGAAGGCGATGAAGGGGAACGCCGCGAACATGCCGGCGATCGCGCTGGCGAGACCATTCGCACGCATGCCGCGCACCACGTCTTCCTCGCTCACGTCTTTGCCGACGATGTCACCGATGGCGACGAACAGCCCCATCGATTCGACCATCTGCACCACCATCACGACGATCATCGTCAGCACCGGCACCAGCGAGAACACGGGCGTGCCGAAGTGGAACGGCATCGGCAGCGTGAACCACGGCGCGGCGCTCACGCTGGTGAAATTGCCCATGCCGAGCGAGCACGCCAGAATGCCGCCTGCGATCAATCCGATCAGCACCGAGAGATTGCGCAGGAACGGACCGGCAAAGCGGTTGATCGCGAGAATCACCAGCGCGACGAACAGCGTGACGCTCAGGAAGGGCAGTGCACCGAACTGCTGCTGCGCGGCCTCACCACCACCGGCCCATTGATACGCAACGGGGAACAGTTGCAAACCAATTACCGTGACGATGCAGCCGGTCACCACAGGTGGGAAGAATCTTCGTAAGCGTCCGACCAAGGGCGCGGCAAACATCGTGAAGAGACCCGCGCCAATCACCGCGCCACACACGCCTGCGAAACCGACGCCCGGACTCAAACCAATCGCAATGACCGGCCCGACGCTGCTGAACGCGACGCCTTGCAGAATCGGCAGCCTCACGCCGAATTTCCAGACGCCGACGGTCTGCAGGATCGTCGAGATGCCTGAGCAAAACAGAGCGGTGCTGATGAGCACGGTCGTGTCGGCCGGCGACATCTTCAGTGCCGACGCGACGATCAACGGGACTGCGATCGCGCCGATATAAGCCACTAGCATGTGCTGCAAGCCGAGCGTGATCATCTGGCGCTTCGGCAGAATCCGATCGACGGGATGTATGGCGGTGTTCATGACGTGTCTCCTTTGTCACGCAAAGCTGCCGGCCGGAGTGGGTGCCTAGGCGTTTACTCCAGTCTCAGCGCAGCGATTTTCGGTTTCTGGCCGGAACGCACCACACGGCTTTGCCGTGCAGCATCACGTCGCGTGCCGGCCAAGTCTCCCGTCAGGCCGCAATTGGCACGGCAAGACAGGCATGGAAGCGGTCGGTCAGCGCGGCGCGATCGAGATCGCGTCCGATGAATACAATGCGGCACGAGCGCGGTTCAGTGCCCCACACCTGCGCCGCGCGAAGTTCGATCACGTTGTGCACGCCTTGCAGCACATAGCGGTGCGATTGGCCCTGCAAAGCGAGAATGCCTTTCATTCGGAACAGGTTGGTGGCGTCGGACTGGCGCAGTTCTGTGAGCCAGACTTGCAGCGCGTCAAGATCGATGTCCGCATCGACTTCGATGCCCACCGAGGACACGCTTTCGTCGTGCTGGTGGTCGGCGTGGTCGTCGTCGTGATGGGCATGTTCATGTTCATGATGGGCTTCGTGCGCGTCGTGGTGATCCTCGTGTTCGTGCGCTTCTTCATGCAAGCCATCCGTTTCCACGAGAATCTGCGAAAACTCGTTCGCACCGACGCCGAGAATCTTGTCGAGATCAATCTGGGCGTAGCTCGATTCGACGATCTCTGCCGTGGCGTTCAACCCGCGAATACGCTGCGTCAGTGAAGCGATATCTTCTGCCGTCACCAGATCGACCTTGTTGATCACGATACGGTCCGCGCAGACGATCTGATCGACCGCCTGGTTGTCGCTGCCGTCGAGCACCAGATCGTCCAGGTGCGCGGCGATATGCTTCGCATCCACCATCGTGACGACCGCATCCAGCGTCACCTGCTTCGCGATCGGGTCATCAAGGAAGAAAGTCTGTGCGACCGGATACGGATCAGCGAGTCCACTCGTTTCGACGATGATGTGATCGAGCCGGTCAGGCCTTTCCACCAGCATCCGTACGATGCGCACGAGGTCTTCACGCACCGCGCCGACGCAGCACACGCAACCGTTCGTCATCTCGTAGATCTCTTCGGTCGATTCGAGCACGAGACCACCGTCGATACCGATTTCGCCGAACTCGTTTTCGATCACCGCGATCTTGCGGCCGTGCTTCTCGCGCAGGATGTAGTTGAGCAGCGTCGTTTTGCCGGCGCCGAGAAAGCCGGTCAGCACCGTGACGGGAATTTTCTCGATTTCATTGTGAGTGGTGTGAATGTGATTCATGGCTCGTCTCCGTTTCTTCGTTCGTGCTGCGGTTGGTGCGGTTCGGCTATCAGGCGGTATGCGGTGCGTATGCCGCTTCTTGCAACGCGGCTTCTGCCTCGCCATCGCGCCAGCGTTTGACAGTGCCCGCTTCGAGACCGAACAGATCGAGCACGCGGCCTAGCGTGTGGTCGATCATCTGATCGAGTGAAGCAGGGCGCGCATAGAACGCCGGTACCGGTGGTGCGACGATGGCGCCCATTTCGGTGACGGCGATCATGTTGCGCAGATGCGCCAGCGTGTAGGGGGTTTCACGCGCCAGCAGCACCAAAGGGCGGCGCTCTTTCAACGTGACGTCGGCGGCGCGCGAGATCAGGCTCGACGACATGCCGCTGGCAATTTCGGCAAGCGTCTTCATCGAACAGGGTGCGACGATCATGCCTAGCGAGCGGAACGAGCCGCTGGAAATGGCCGCGGCCATATCGTCGCAACGATAGGTGAAGCGGGCGAGGGCGCTGACTTCGGCGAACTTGTAATCGGTTTCGTACGTCATCGTTAGCAGGGCGCTGCGCGAGACGGTCAGATGCGTTTCGATGTCGAGATCGCGCAGCAGTTGCAGCAGGCGCACGCCGTACGTGAAACCGGACGCGCCGCTGATGCCGACTACCAGTCGCCGCGGGGTCATTGCTCTGCTCCGATTACGGCGCGAGCAAGAATCTCAACCGCTTGTTGCGCAGCGCGCTCGCTGATCTTCGCGCGGATGCCGTCGAAGTGAGACCCGCGTGTCGCATCGATACCCATGCGCGAGGTGGTGCCCGCCGCGGACGATGACGGATCGAGCGGACTACCCGGCAAGCCATCGACGATGAACACGTCCTGATGCGGCTGGAAATGCGTGGCGATGGCCCACAGCACTTGCGAATCGTTGGTGATGTCGATATCGCTATCCACCGCCACCACGTTCTTCAGATACGGGTCCCAGCCGAGCAGTGCGAGCATGATCTGGCGCGCTTCGCCGTCGCGTGTCTGATTCAGCGCGACGTAGCAGTGAAAGTGCGTGCCCGAGTTCGGATAGTGCAGCGCGGTGACGGAAGGAAAGCGCGCCTTCAGCTTCTCGCTCATCTCCGCTTCGCGCGGCAAGCGGGCCAGCGTCAGATGCTCGGCGTACGGGCCGCCGACGACATCGACGAGCCATGCATCGTTACGCCGCATCATCGTGTCGACGCGCAGCACATTGTTGGTCGAGCGATCCGACGAATAGCCGGTGAATTCGCCGAACGGGCCTTCTTCTGCGTGAGCGTCCGGATCGATCGTGCCTTCCAGAACAAACTCGGCGGAAGCGGGAACGCCGATTCCGTATCGCGGCGTACGCGCCAGTTCCAGCGGCGCGCCAAACAATCCGCCTGCAATCGCTCGCTCATCGGTACCGAAGGGCACGCGCGCCGCAGCGGCCAGCATGAACAATGGATGCGCACCGATCACCATCGCGACTTTCAATGTGTCGCCGCGCGCTTGCGCGGTTTGCAGCATGCGCCAGAGGTGGCCGCGAGAATGCAGGCTGGTGGCGAGCGCATTGCGCGCATGCCGCATCGAACGGTGATAGCTGAGATTCGCGACGCCCGTCACCGGATCTTCGGCAACGATCACCGCGTTGGTGATGTACGGACCGCGATCGGTATCGAAGTGGCGGATCATCGGCAGATGCGCGAGATCGACAGCGTCGCCTTCGATAACCTGATCGAGAACCGGACCGGTCGGAACGAAAACCGGCGCGATAGGTGCGTTGGCACGCTGTTGGTAAGCGTCGAATAAGCCTGACGCATCAACGTCGAACAAACGCCCAATGCGTGTCCGTGAAGCAAAGAAATTGGTGACCAGCGGTGTCGCAATGCCGTCGACCTTTTCGCAGATCAACATGTCATGCCGTCCGCGTGCGGCCAGTTCAGCCACGATAGCAGTGACGTCCTGATCCGCAGACACCGGCTGCTTGATGGTCAACACATCATCGGGAAACTGCTCGCGGTACGCCAGAGCAAAGCGATGAAAATCCTGCGTGGCGCGGAAGAGGTTATCCGCCATAGTGAACTCCGTCGAAAGCGATAACGAAAGCGGACTGTCGGGCGAGGCAGGCGCGGCGCCAACCCTTGGCCGCACCTACCCATCAGCAAGCGCTAAACGCGTTAAGCAGGCTGCGTTACGTCATTCACGTAGGTCGCCTTCAAACGCTTCTCAGCCTCGGCCAGATCCTTCGGCGGCTTGGTCGGTTCGATGCCCACTAGACGGGCGATGTTGTTGCCCATATAGTCTTCGAGACCGTCCTCATCCAGATCCATGCCCTGCGGCGCGGGACCGCATAGCATTTCGAGTTCGCGCAGCCACATGCCCGGTTCGTTCGGTGGCGAATCAGTACCGAACACGATCTTGTTGCGCGGCAGCTCACGAGCGAATTCGACGATGCGCGATTGATAGCACCAACCCGATTCGCAATACACGTTTGGCGTATCCATCGCCATCCAGAACGATTCGAACGAGTAGTTGCCGCCCGTTTGAATCCCGAAGTGACCGATGATGAAATTCACCATCGGGAATTCGCGGATGATCGGATAGAACTGCGTCGGAATCGTGTACGGTCCGTCGCCGGTGTGAATCAGGACCACCACGCCGAGCTCCGCGCACTTCTTCATCGCCGGACGCAGCCAGTCGAGCGCGCGATCCGGGCGATAGCCGTGCATGTTCGCGTGCAGCTTGAGCATCTTGAAACCGTACTCTTTCACGTGGAATTCGAGTTCGGCTGCGCCGTTCTCCGGACCCCAACGCGGGTTGTACGTGAAGTTGCCGATAAAGCGATCCGGGTACTTCTGCGTCAGCTCGGCGATATACGCCATGTAGTCGCGAATGCCTTCACGGCCGCGGCGATTGCCGTCGCGATAGCCTGTGTTGCCAGGCGGCGGCTGGATGAAGCCCATGTCGATACGGCGCGGCTTGCCGTTGATGATGTACGGACCGTCCATCATCTTCAGCAGACGTTCGCCGGTGAACGGCTCGCCGGTATGGCGCCACGCTTCGTCGACGAGGTTGGTCGGGTGCAGATGGGTATCGATGATCATCAGCGGGCTCCTGCGTAGGCTGCTTGCGATGCCTGAGCGGCGTGCTTCTGCGACGCGCCGGCATGCTGTTTCAGATAGGCTTGTGCTTCCTCGACGCTTCTCGGCGGCGCACTCGGTTCGATGCCGATCATGCGGGCGAGGTTGTTGCCGAGGTAATCCTCGAGCGTGTCTTCGTCGAGATTCAGGCCTTGCGGCGGCTCGTGGCACAACACTTCGAGCAAGCGCAGCCACATGCCGGGTTCATTCGGCGGCGTGTCCGAGCCGTAGAGAATCTTGTGCGTCGGCAGCACCTTCGCGAATTCGACGATCCGCGATTGCAGGCACCAGCTCGATTCGCAGTAGACGTTCGGCGTATCGAGCGCCATTTGATACGGCTCGAAGCAATACACGCCCCCCGTCTGCACGCCAAAGTGCGCCATGATGAAATTCACCGACGGGAATTCGCGGATCAACGGATACCACTCGCTCGGAATGCTGTACGGCCCGTCGCCGGTGTGCAGCTTCACGAGCAGACCGAGATCCGCGCATTTACGCAATGCAGGACGCAGCCAGTCGAGTGCGCGATCGGGACGGTACGCATGCATATTGGCCTGCAACTGCACCATCTTGAAGCCGTGTTCCTTCGCATAGAACTCGATCGCTTCGGCACCGTTCTCAGGACCGCACCGCGGGTTGTACACAAAGCAACCGATCAGACGATCCGGGTACTTTTGCGTCATTTCGACGGTGTACGCCATGTAATCGTCGATCGATTCGCGGCCCGAACGATTGCCGTCGGTCCACGTATAAATGGTGTTGCCTTGCGGCGGTTGAATGAAGGCCTTGTCGATGCGGCGCGGCTTGCCGTTGATGAGGTACGGGCCGTCCATCGTTGCGATCAGACGCTCACCGGTAAACGGCTCGCCGTCGTGGCGCCAGGCGAGGTCGACCAGATTGGTCGGGTAACAGCTGGTGTCGATGATCATGTACTCGATCTCCTTGAGAGGAACTGGTGTATCCAGTTGCCGGATCGCGGGCAGGCGCATCGATGGAACGGAGCCCAGACAGGCTTGCCCATGCGGCCCTTTGCAAGGCGCCATTTTTGTGCGCCTTCCCCTCGCCGGCATCGAGTGTCACACTGATGTGCACTGCTGCTTGCGATGCAGTCTCACAAGATAAAAACGCTCTGTACAATATTTTTTAACCACGATCTTGATACGTTCTCGATATGGACATTCGGCTGTTGCGTTACTTCGCGGTACTTGCCGACGAACTGCATTTCGGCCGGGCAGCCGCACGGCTGCACATTTCGCAGCCGCCTTTGAGTCAGCAGATTCGCATCCTTGAAGAGGAGATGGGCACCGCGTTGTTCACGCGTTCGCAACACCGTGTCGAACTCACTGATGCAGGGAAAACACTTAAAGAGCAGGTGCCGCTGATCTTCGCGCAGTTCGAACGCGCGATCGACCTGACGCGTTGCGCGGGGCGTGGCGAAGTGGGAAGTCTCGAGATCGGCATCATTAGCTCGGCGATGGTCGATCCGATTCCGCGCGCGCTGCGGGTATTTGCGGAGAAGCATCCGCAAGTGCAGTGGACGCTGCACGAGATGACACCCGCCGCGCAGATTCTCGCGCTCAAGGAGCGGCGCTTGGATGTGTGCTTCTTCCGGGTATCGCATGAGGACCCGGAGATTCGTAGTGAGGTGGTGATGCGCGAATCGGCGGTGGTGGCGCTGCCGTTAGGGCACACGCTTGCCGCGCGCGATGAGATCGCGTTGCGCGAGTTGGAGGCGGAGCGCTTTGTGTCGTTCGGTTTGCAGCAGTCGCAGCTTGCGCGCTTTCTGCAGGACTGCTGTGTCGAGGCAGGGTTTACACCGCAGATCGATCAGGAGGTGGTCGAGGTGCATACGCTGTTGTGTCTCGTGCGTGAAGGGCTGGGCGTGGCGTTGCTGCCTTCTTCGGCACGGCAATTGACGACTGGTGGTGTCGCGTTCGTGCCGCTGGCTGCGCCGCGTCCCGAGGTGTCGCTGCATGCGCGCTATCGTGCTGAGGATCCGTCGCCGGTGTTGTCGTTGTTTCTCGATACGGTGCGCGAAGTGGCTGCTAGCATGGGCTGACCGTTTGCGCGACCAACTCGCGAATAACCTCGATCAAGGGCGCAACACGGGCCGCTTTCTCGCGCGGCCATACGGCATACAGGTTGTAATGCGTCGGAATTTCTACTTGAGTGAGTTCGACCAGACGTCCCTCGCGTTTTGCATCCGCGGCGAGCAGGCCGCGCGCTAAACCCGCGCCCACGCCTGCGCTGGCCGCTGCAATCAGTCCGGCGGCATTGTCGAACACGGCGACTGCATCCGGTTCGACCTCGGGCATGCCTGCCGCGGAAAGCCATGGAATCCACGAGCGTTTCGTATAGCCGAGCAAGGGCAAATCGAGCACCTGTTCGGGCGTGAGCGGCAGGCTCAGCCCGCGCGCTTCAAGAAGCGCGGGTGATGCCATGGCAGTCAGCCGATCGCCGCAAATCAGTGCGTTTTCGAAACCTTCCCATTCTCCATACCCATACCGCAACGCAATATCGATGCGCTCGAACGCGCTACGTTCATGCCGCGGCGTGGACAGTACCGTCAACGACGTGCCGGTCAACGCATCGAGTAAAGCGGGCAAGCGCGTGACCAGCCAGCTCTGCGCGAGTTCGGGATCGACGTCGAGCGTGATCGACTGCTTGACCGTGCGCTCTTTCACCGACGACAACGCGCGATCGATCTGTTCGAAGCCATCTGCCAGTTGATTCGCAAACAGCACGCCCGCATCGGTCAGCACCACGCGGCCGCTTTCGCGCACGAACAACGGCTGCCCGACGAACTCTTCGAGCGTGCGGATCTGCTGGCTGATCGCGCTATGCGTGAGCGATAGCTGGCGCGCCGCGCTTGAAAAGCTGCCGACGCGTGCCGCTTGCAGAAAGGCCTGCATCGACTGAATGGAAGGGTAGCGTTTCAACATGGGTGTTAGCCGGACTTACCGGTGATGGAAGAAATCGTCGCTGGCGTTGTGCTTAACGGCTTTCAATAATGGCCGCAAGCACGCGGACCCTTTGAATCATGCGCCGCGCTGCACAACACCATTCAGGAGACAGCGCATGATCGAGATCGTGGTCAACGACACGCGGCACTCGCTCGACAATGTACCGGAAGACATGCCCCTGTTGTGGGTGTTGCGCGACCGGCTCAAATTGACCGGGACGAAATTCGGCTGCGGCGGCGGCTTTTGCGGCGCGTGTACGGTGCATCTGGAAGGCGAGGCCGTGCGCTCCTGTTTGTTGCCGATTGCTGCGGTGGCGGGCAAACGCATCACGACGATCGAAGGCCTGTCGAAAGACGGCAGGCATCCGCTGCAACTCGCGTGGGTGGCGGAAGACGTGCCGCAGTGCGGCTACTGTCAGTCGGGTCAGTTGATGCAGGCGGCCTCGTTTCTGAAGGACAAGCCGACGGTCAACGATGAAACCATCGCGACGGCCATGTCGGGCAACATCTGCCGCTGCGGGACTTATTCACGCATTCGCAAGGCGATCAAACGCGCAGCTTCCGGTGATCCGGCGCTCGCGTCAGTCACGTGGGGCGAGTCCATCTGCGCTTCCGTGTGCACCTCCGCGAAAGAGGAGGCTTGAATGCGCAATGACAAGCAAGCGCTGAACGGCGCACACGGCGCGGCGCGTCGGCGTTTTATCAAACAGAGTTCGGCATTGTTGGCTTCGGGCCTCGCGATCGGTTTTCAACTGCCCGAGGCTTTCGCCAAAGACGCCAACGTAAGCGGCGACCCTAAACCGCAAGCAGGCGAGTTCGAACCGAACGCATGGGTGCGTGTGCTGCCTGACGACACGATCAAACTGGTGGTTCATAAGCACGACTCGGGCACCGGGACGCGTACGGCACTCGCTGCGGTTGTCGCCGAGGAACTCGACGTCGATCCGTTTCGCGTTGAGGTGATCACGCCGGAGAATCCGTTTTACGGAGACTACATTCATCCGCTGTGGAAAGTGTTCTCGACAGGTGGCAGTACCAGCGTTTCGCTTGAGTACGATCGCTTGCGGCGCGCAGGTGCAACCGCACGTGCCATGTTGATCGAAGCCGCAGCGAAACAATGGAACGTGACGCCGTCCGCGTGTTCGACGGAAAACGGCTTTGTTATCGATAAAGCAAGTGGCAAGCGCGCGAACTACGGATCGTTGGCGAGCGTAGCTGCCCAATTGCCCGCACCGAAAGACGTCGCGTTGAAAGACCCGTCGCAGTTCAAATACATCGGTAAGCTGCAGAAGAAGCGTGGTGCCGATCTGAAAGCGAGAGGGGCGTCCCCGTACAGCATCGATGTGTCGTTGCCGGGGATGCTGGTAGCGGTTGTCACGCGTGCGCCGGTGATCGATGCGCGTGTGCGGAGCGTCGATGCTAAAGCGGCGTTAGCCGTGCCGGGTGTGCGGCAGGTGTTGCAGATTCCTGGCCGCCCCGACCTTCTTGGCGGCAATCAGGCGGGCGTTGCTGTGTTGGCCGATGATTATTGGTCGGCGCATCAAGGCCAGGCGGCGCTGAAGGTCGAGTGGGAAGACAGTCCGCTGGAAACCTTCGACAGCAGTACGCTCGCCGCACGTCAGGCTGCCTGGCTTGACGATCCTGTCGCGCATGTTGTGCCGACGATTCAAACCGGTGACGCGAAGACGGCATGGCCACATGGTGCGCGCGTGATCGAGGCGTCGTATTCGATGCCCTATAAGGCGCAAAACGCGCTTGAGCCGATCAATGTCACTGCGTGGGCGAAAGACGGGCGTATTGAATACTGGGGTGGTTTGCAAGTGCCTTCCACAGTGCAGGAAGCCGCCGAGGTGATCGGCGGGATTCCTGCTGAGCGCGTTGTATTGCATGAGCTTGTATCGGGTGGCAGCTTCGGTTCGCGTGAATCGAAATACTGGTTGTTCGAAGTGACATGGCTTGCATTGAAAGTCGGCAAACCGGTCAAACTGATGAACAGCCGCGAAGATGAAATGCGTGCGCTCTTTTATCACTCGGCGAGTTATCACCGTGTGAAAGCCGCATTCGATGCGCATGGCAATCTCACCACGTTGCAATTGCGTGCCGTGATGCCCGCTTCGCCGGAACAATGGGAGCCGGGTTATTTCGATCGTCCGGACCGGATGGACTACAGCACCACCGAAGCGATCAGCAAATACGAGTTCGCTTACGATGCGCCGCACGTCGATATTGGTTGGGTACGTCACGAGACCGGTGTGCCGACCGGTTGGTATCGCGCGGTGAGTTATATCCCGAACGTGTTCGCGGTGGAGTCGTTCATGGATGAGGCCGCGCATGCCGCGCGGCGCGATCCGATCGAGTTCCGGCTTGCGTATATGAAGGACCCGCGGCATAAGGCGGTGTTGCGCGAGGCGGCGGAGCGGGCGGGGTGGGGGAAGACGTTGCCTGCGGGGACGGCATTGGGTGTTGCAACGAATCAGGCGTATAGCAGCTACGTCGCGGTGGTGGCGCGGGTTGTGAGGAAGGGCGATGCGGTGGTGGTTGAGAAGCTGACCTGTGTGGCGGATTGCGGGTTGGCTGTGTCGCCGGGTGGGGTTGAAGAACAACTGTATGGCGGGTTGATGTGGGGGTTAGGTCATGCGACGGCGGATCGGATCGATATTCGGCATGGGCAGGTGGAGCAGAAGAACTTCGATACGTATCGCGTGATGCGGATGAGTGATATGCCGGAGGTCGATATTTTGATTGTGCAGGGGGACATGTCGAAACCCGGAGGCGTTGGCGAGTTGTCGAGTCCTTCGGTGGCTCCGGCAGTGGCGAATGCGGTGTTCAGGTTAACGGGGAAGAGGTTGAGGGATACGCCGTTTGAGATGGCGGGCTAACTACCCTGATAGATATCGCACGACAGCCCCACCACGCACGGTTGACCGTCTCGGGTTTTGCCGTAGCCATTTCGTCCGCCCGGTTGGGCTCCATAGTCCCACGTGCTGTCGCCGCCCATCGGCATTGCCCGCTGCGATGAATTCATCGACTGCTGACTGGATGAGTGGCTAGGGACGTCTGACGGTTGCGTTTCCTGAGCGTCGGCAGCGCCGGCCGCGGTGAGCAGGAAAAGCACGACGGTTACGGCCGAGGGTTGCACTTTCATTTCTTCACCTTTCGTCATCAACGGGTTGCGTTAGCGACGCCCATTCCGCTAGCTCTTGAAATCGTCTCGCCTCGCGCGCCTGTTAGCTCCCTCCGAAAAAAACGTTGCATTGAGGATCCATCCGGCACGGTCTGACGGTTTTTGCACCGCCTTGTACCCGTGTGTCGGGCGTGCCGCCGTATGCTTCCATTCCCGTGCTCGGGTCATTGGCTTGTGTCGCGGCGTTTTCTTGCGGGACGGGCTGAGAGGTTTGCGGCGTGCCTTGCGAATGCGCAGCACCGGCCACAACAAACAGCACGGCAGCGGAGGCGACTATCAGTGGTGATTTCATGTTGGTTCCTTTATCTGCGTTGAGTTTTTCATATCAGCTCATCACGACGACCAACCGCTCCGGGTGCACTCGACGAATGCACCCTCAGCGTTGCTGTCATATTCATTCTTGGTCAGGGGAAGTGCCGTCGCAACGCACATGCGTAGGTGGTGGACAGCAAACGTCGGCGAAAGATGTATGCACTACGATCGTTCGCGACCAGACTTGTCAATCTGATAGTCAGGCGGTTGGGTGCCCGCCATCAGCCGGCAGGCTTCGGTCAAGCGCCGGATCCGTAACCGGCGGGACACCCAGCCTGACCCCTCTATCCGCCAGCATGACGATGAGTTCCGTACGGCGCCGCAGATTGAAATGCGCAAGCAGATGACTGATGTATTTCCGTACCGTAATGTCCTCGAGCCCCATTCTCACGGCAATGGCCTTGGACGGAAGTCCGCGCACCAGCCACGCCAACGTTTCGAACTCTCTCGGTGTGAGCCCCAGCTCGGACGCATTGCTCGTGTCCGATTTAACGCGCGGCTGTTTATCTTCAGGTCCATTTGCCGGAGCTTTGTCAGTGTCCATATCACGACTGAGGCTGGCGATGCTGGAGGCCGGCAGGAACACGCCCCCGGCAAGCACCGCGCTTATCGCCGCACGAAGCGCTTCAGGCGGTGACGATTTGGGCACGTATCCCATGGCGCGGAGCTGGATGCATCGACTGATGGTTTCCACTCGCTCATCGGCCGATATCACGATCACCGGTAACGACGGTCGCGACTCCTTCAATTCGGCAAGCGCATTGCAACCGTTGCCATCGGGCAGGTCGAGATCGAGAAAAACGATGTTCAGGAGCTCGCCAAGCGCATGATTCATCCCCTGCGACAATGTGCTCGCGTGCAGCAACTCGATGTCCGGAAAGAGCTCCGTCAGCAGAAGCGCCAATCCGGCTCTGAACAGTTCATGGTCGTCGACGATCAGTACGCGCATCCCATCGTCTCCTGGAACTGCTTCGAGCCGAGCTGCAATTACACATCGGAAGATGGCTAGACCAGTAGTGATCGTCCGATGTATTCAGGTCAGATAGTACACAGTGGCGGCTGATCTAAATGGCGTCGCCTGAAAAGTGGCGGTTTTCGCCCATCATTAGACGAATCAAGCGTACTCAAAGAACCACCGCGCTCAGGACGCTTTCAATCACTGATCGTTCGCGAGATCGAATTTCATCTTCCGCTGAGCGCTCACGTACCGGCTGATCTCCGCCAGCAGGTCTTTAGGGGCGGAGGACTTGCGCAATAGCACGAACGGTTTGGGGAAGTCGCGAAGGACGTGATCGGACAGCAGTTCGCCGGTGATAAATGCGACGGGAATAACGCCCGCCCATGCGAAATGACGCCTGATCCGACTGGCAACCTCCCTGCCGGTGGCTCCGTCGCGCAGGCGGATATCGGCGACGATGAGATCGGGAATGCGGCTGTCGTCGGCAAGGATGGCTTCGAATCCAGCCATCGACTCGGCGGCGTACACGAGCGCGCCCGCGCTTGAGAAAAGACGCCTCAGGCCCTCGAGGACAGTAGGCTCATCGTCGCACAGCAGCATGAACGTGCCAGTGAGATCGGGCGTGTAGACGTCGCCATCCTGAGCATGTGTCCCGACGATCGGGGTTAATGCCGAAACCGTCGCGTAAAGGGAAAAGCGTGATCCGCGCCCTTCCACGGAGGCGAAACTCATGCTGTGTCCCGGCAGAATATGGATCGCACGATGCACAATCGAAAGCCCCAGTCCCAACCCTTTCGAACGATCGCGCCCCGGATTGTTGATCTGATAGTACTCGGAGAAAATCGCATCCCGATGGGCGGGCGCAATACCGATGCCTGTATCCCATACATCGACGCGCAGCCGTTCATTCAGTTGCACCCAGCCAAGCACAACGCCACCCGATGACGTGTTCTTGATCGCGTTCGATACGAGATTCGACACGGACCGCTTGAAGAGCGATCGGTCGGTTTCGATGGACGGCGGGTACCGTCGTCGCCCCGCAATTCTTAGATCGATGCCACGCAATCGCGCCGTCTCCCGGTATTGCTCGAAGACCTCGGTCAACAGGCCGCGGGTATCGACAGGTACGACATGGGGAACATATGAACCCAGCTCGCTGTAGTCCTGAATATCCTTGAACATGTCGAGGATGTCGGACGCGGTCTCCTCGATGACATCGAGCTCGCGATCCACAGCGTAGCCGTCCTTGATCCTCGTCCGGGCGCTTCGGATGAAAAGGTTGATGGCGGCGAGAGGCTGCTGGATGTCGTGATACGCCGATGAAAAGAACCGTTCTTTCTCCTTGACGAGCTCCTGCATGCGTTTGTTTTGCTCGTTGACCGCGCGCGACGCCGCTTCGACGCGCGCCTTGGCCGCACGCAAGGTGCGCCGGTAGATGAATTCGCGCCTCGCGGCACGTTCCAGCGGAATGCTGAGCAGCACGCCGACAATAGACATCAACGGCAGCATCGTGGCGTGCGCAGCCACTGACTCCACGCGCAGTTCGACACTCCCGCCGACGGGTTTGAAATAAAGCATGACCAGATAGCTGACGACGCATATCCCGATCAGCCATGCCGCCGTGATCACCCGAAGCCGAAAAGCCATGAATATCACGAAAAGGGAAAACATCAGCACCGGATAGACTTCGCGCCAGCCAAGGTCGCCCGGATAGAACTGCAGCATTCTCAGGGTGGCGAACCAGCAACTGATCGTCCAGACACTGAGCAGCCCGACGGCCCAACGTTCATCGAGTGCGCGAGGGGTCCAGAACAGCACGGGAATCGCCATTCCGATCGCGCCGGCGACTCTCAGGAAAATGAGCTCGTTGTGGTGCAGATGGGCGGGATCGAGTACGTTTAACCGGGGGAAGTCGCGGATGGAAAACGCGACCCACAACGCGGTGAAGATTGTGATGGCGAGCCTGCGCTGTCCGAAGAAGCGCCGCGCATAGTCCATCCGGAACGCGCGTTCCTGAGCCGCCGAGCTGAACCTGCGCACCCTGAGGCCTGACGATCTCATGACGGCGCTCGATCAGGAAATTCGCTGCCCGCGGATAGGGCAGCGTGTAGTTCAAACAGGATAGCAGGGCGCCATCTACGGTCATACACACAAATGTAGCGTTCCGGATGCGCCTGCCAGATCAGGAGCGCCGACATCTTTCACGACTCGATTCCGGCGGACTACTCCCTACCTTCGCGGCCGCCTGACGCCAATGGCGCCGAAAGCGTTCCACTAGAAAGCCATCGGATCATTTTGTTACACCTCTTACCGAGGCCCCAACTGGTAGGTTACAAAATGCTTTCGTGGGGCGGTTATACTCGGCGCCGTCCCAAAAACTAAAGACCTTTTTATGTCGAAGAGAATTTTCCAGATTGTGGTCATTGCAGCGCTCACCACTGCAGCGTCGTTACCCGCGGTGGCCGGCGATATGAACAATGCCCTTGGCGGCGCGCTCGGCGGCGTAGCCGGTGCTGCCCTGGGTGGCGCAGTAGGCGGCAGCACCGGTTCCGTCATTGGCGGTGCAATTGGCGGCGGCGCCGGCGGCGCAGTCACGTCAAACCGCAGGGAACGCACGGGCGCCATCATCGGTGGCGCGCTCGGCGGCGGTGCCGGCACGGCGGCAGGCAATGCGATGGGCGGCCGCACGGGCGGCCTCGTCGGCGCGGCTGTGGGCGGCGGCGCGGGTTCAGCGCTCGGCGGGAACATGTCGCGCTCCAATTCGTACTCGGACGACTACGCCCGCGGCTACCGACCGAACAAGCGCCATCACAAACATCGTCACCATGACTGAACGTTGATTAAAAAACGGCGTGGTTCAATCAAAGGCTAAGCCCGAAACGCCGAATACCTTTCGCAGCGCTGCACTGGCGATTCTCATGTGAGCCGGAGCCAGCGCTTGATGAACCACGCCAGCTTCTTCAGTCGCTGTAGCGGCGCAAGAGTCCGACCGCAGCGAAGGACTCCGCGATTCCCTCCATCGCGCTTTGTTTGACGTTCGCCTGCATCACCTGGCGATGGTTGCCATCTTGCGAACTGTGCGGCGCGTCTCGGAGTGCAGCCAGTGAAGGAAAGCACCAATAAATGCAGCGCATTCAGTGGGCTATGCTAGCCTCGATGCGACTAGCCAAGTTTCATAAAAAATGATGAATAGCTTCGATTCGTCTATAGAAATATATCTGTCCAACGTACACTTCGGCCATTTCGCGACCCAATCCATAGAAAGCATCGCCGACCTTTACACCTTCAAAGGCCTCGTACTCATTCCCGTGCTGTGGTGGATGTGGTTTCAGCAGGACGAGCGCCGCGAATGGCGACGAGAAATGGTTCTCGCGACGCTTCTCAGTGGCCTCGTGGCGCTCTTCGTCGGAAGACTGCTGACTCACTGGTTGCCGTTCAGAGTGCGCCCCGTCTATAGCGCCGAACTGCATCTGCAGTTTGCCGGTAGCAATATCAAGGAAGCACTGCTGACAAGTTGGAGTTCGTTCCCTAGCGATCACGCGATGCTATGGATGGCGGTCGCCACCGGCATCTTCCTCGTGTCGCGTGGCATCGGTGTACTGGCGATTCTCTATACCGTGCTGTTCATTTGCGTTCCGCGCGCCTATCTCGGCTTTCACTACCCAACCGATTTGCTGGTGGGCGCCGCTGTGGGAATCGGAATTACTTATGTCATGACGCGACGTGTGATCCGCGTGCGCTACGCGACTCCGGCGCTGCGATGGATAGAACGCTACCCGGGACCTTCAGCGGCGCTGGCCTTTATTCTCTGCCTCGAACTCGTTACGCAGTTCGACGAACTGCGCACGCTGGCGAACATTGCGCTCAAACATCCATGAATCACGCGTCGTTGTGATCGACACGGCCGCTCAGAAAACGGGGTAGTCGCACGAATGTCCATGTGACGGTCCAGATCACGGAGTACATATTCGATGGAGCCTCGGAGCCGGCGAACGCCAGATTTCATTGGAATTGGACAGCCGCCTGCAATTTGAATGAAAATAATCGTTGACACCAAAATAGACCGATATATTTCATTTCGTGAAATTGAAGCTTAGCCGCACTGGGCAGAACTCGTCGTGCTGAATGCATTGGATTTACGTGCTCAATGCATTTAATCGCTGTTAATTTTTACCGGGCGACCCTCATTCAGCATAAAAACGCATCGTATTAGTAGAAGTACTGATGCTGTAGTCAGACTACATTCTTACATTACGTTGCACGGAGAGTCGCTACAGTCAATCCGATGGTCCCGATTCCGCTCGGGCAGGCAAACGTTTGCGCAGCTATCCTGCGTCGCCAGCCTTCGTGTCCGCTGTGAACCTGTCGGACTCGCTCCGCTTCCGCATTCCAACAAAAGCAGAATCTCGGAGAGACAACTATGCAGAAGAAACTATGGCCAGCAGTCGCGTTAGCGGCGGCCGTGTGCGTCGCTGCCCGTGCGGATGTACCCGACTTTTCACTTGATTTCGCGCCCACTTCAGCTGCGATGAACGCGTTCGGATCGGCCGCCGCGCATCGGCGCGCCGACACCCTCGTCAGCAAGATGACGCTCGACGAAAAGCTGCAATTTATTCATTCGGAATACGCAATGTCTGCCGTGCCGGGAGGTGGTGCAGGCTACATTCAAGGGGTACCGCGTCTCGGCATTCCTGATCTGAACATGGTCGACTCCGCGACGGGCTCCGGCAGCACGTCGCAGGCCAGCACGACCTTCCCGGCAACGATCGCGCTTGCAGCAAGCTGGGATCGCCGCCTGTCTTCCAATTTCGGCAGACAGGTTGCGATAGAACTGCGTGCACAGGGCTTCGGAATGGGACTTGGCGGTGGCACGAATCTCGCGCGCGAGCCGCGCGGCGGCCGGCTGTTTGAGTACCTCGGCGAAGATCCAGTGCTCGCCGGCGAGATGCTCGCCGAGCGCACGGACGGCACGCAGAGTGAGAAAGTCATCGCCACGATCAAGCACTACGCCGGCAACGAGCAGGAACATAACCGCGGGGGCGGCAACAGCCAGATCGACGAGCGCACGCTGCGCGAGCTCTATCTATTGCCGTTTGAAATTGCCGCAAAGCGCGCGCAGCCAGGCAGCGTGATGTGCAGCTATAACCGGCTCAATGGCGACTATGCGTGCGAGAACGCGCATCTGCTGAACGACGTGCTAAAGAACGATTGGCGCTTTGAAGGACAGGTCCAGTCGGATTGGGGGGCGACGCATAGCACAGCAAACGCGATCAACGCGGGCCTCGACGAGGAAGAAGACGTCGGCTCCACCGTCTATCTGACACCTACGGCAGTTCGGCAGGCGATAGCGAACGGCTCGGTATCGACCGCGCGTCTCGACGACATGGTGCGTCGCAAGCTGTACGTGATGATTCGCGTCGGTGTGATGGATGATCCTGCGAAGGGGGGCGCCACGATCAACTTCGCTGGCGCGAACGCATTCGCACAGGCGGTCTCCGAGCAGTCGATGGTCTTGCTCAAGAACGACAGCAACCAGTTGCCGCTCTCCGCAGCCTCGCTCTCACGGATTGCAGTGATTGGTGGACACGCAGATGCAGCCGTGCTGACGGGCGGTGGGTCAGGCAATACGCGTGACCCGGTCACAGGGGCATTCGCGGGTTGCGGCGGCTTGACGTTCGGCACATCGACTGGATGCAGTTGGTGGACCAATCCGTGGCTGAAGCTGAACACACCCATTGTTGCCGCGATTCGCGCGCTCGCACCGTCGGCACAGGTGAGCTTTGCGGGCAACAGCGATCAGCAAACGCCGTTTCGCGCATACACGCAACAGGAGATCGACCAGGCGGCGGCGCTCGCGGCTCGCTCGGATGTCGCAATTGTCGTCGTCGCGCAGCCGGCGGGTGAAGACTTCGGCGATTTGCAAAGTCTGAGCCTTGCGAATCCGTCGAACCAGGATGCGCTCGTCGACGCGGTCGCGCACGCCAATCCCCGCACGATCGTTGTTGTGGAAAGCGGCAACCCGGTGCTGATGCCGTGGAAGGATCGCGTGGCGGCAATCGTGGAAGCCTGGTATCCGGGTGAAGGCGGCGGCAATGCGATCGCGAACGTGCTGTTCGGCAAGGTCAATCCTTCCGGCAAGTTGCCCGTCACCTTCCCTGTGCGCGATCAGGATACGCCGACGTGGGGGCAAAGCGGCGCGTTCGAGCCGGACCCTGTCTACGCAGAGAAGCTGAACATGGGCTACCGCTGGTACGACGCGAAAAACATCACTCCGATGTTCGAGTTCGGATATGGGCTGTCGTACACGCATTTCTCGTACTCGGGGCTTTCGGTGAAGCATCGCCCTGACGGCGCGATCGACGTGTCGTTCACGGTGCGCAACGATGGCCGCATGGCGGGCGCGGAAGTGCCGCAGGTGTATCTCGGCGTGCCCTACCGCGACGAGCCGCCGCGACGTCTGGTCGGCTGGGAGAAGATCGGCCTGAACCCCGGCGATGCACGCCACGTCCGCATCACGGTCACACCGCGCATGCAGAGCGTGTGGGATACGTCGCGCAATGGCTGGCGGTATGTGCCTGGCGGGACGGTGTACGTCGGGGCGTCGTCGCGTGATATTCGGCTGCAAGGGAGCTAAACCTCGTACTCCCGTCATGCACCCAGGCGCGGGAGGTTCCGCGCCTGGGGCAATGCGAAGGGGCAGTTGAGAATTCGCAATTTTCCTTGTCGCCCACTACAGCAAATTGAGCCGCCGCAATTTGGCGGATAGTGATTCGGCGCCGGTGAACACATGCCCGTGAAGACCCGCGCTGATCGCGCCTGCCACATTAGTCTCGAGGTCATCGACAAAGAGCGTCTCAGCCGCACTCGCACCGAGGCGATCGAGACAGCGAAGGTATACATCGACAGCCGGCTTTGCCGCGCCCAATGACGCGGACGAGTAGATCTGGTCGCCGAAAAGTTCAGCCACTGCGGGATTAAGAAATTGGATGTGGTCGGTCACCATCCGACAATTGTTTGTCAGAGCCGCTCCGCGGTGTCGCGCTGCAAGAGCCGCGGCAAGCGCCAAGACTTCCGTGTTCGGCGATATTGATGCGCGGCGAGAGGCTAGCCAATCGTCGCGAGAGATACGGCAACCTAGTAGGTCTCCCATTGTTGTCAGATACTCTTCATCGCCTACAGAACCGGCGTCTGCTCGACCTTCCAGGCCCGAACCCCAAATGGCTTTTTGCACAGTCTCGGGCGCTTGACCCGATAGTGCCGAGAGGTGATTGACCCGAGCCGAGCGGTCGTAATGAGACAGGACGTCGTCCATGTCGAACAGGACTGGAGAGATAACCGCTGTCATTGAGCCAGTTCGCCTTCCAAACGCGAAAGTTAGAACACCGTGTGGCAATGCGCGTCCACACGGCTGAGGCGCTCATTTTGCGCGATGAGCATGTAAATGAGTGGTCGGCAAGTGCAATGACCATTGTGGCACCGACGGTCAGCCATTCACGTTGCGCAAACGCAAGAGCGGCTTTGTGCACAACCCCCAGGCACTGTCGGTATTAAACAGATCCGATGCTTCAAGGGTTCGGGGGACGGTAGCGTACGCACGATGGCGGGTCCGCCTCCGAATTTAAGTTTTTTGACTCGAAGCCGATATAGATAACGCGAACTTTCGATACTCAGTCACGCTGGTTATACCGCTTCAAGCGCTCGCCTTCATTCTCTCGATTACACCCCCAATGACACGTCATACTTCCACCCTGTTCGTTTCAATTGTGAGCTCAGTGCTGCTGTGCGCCTGCGCGGGGACGCCGTCTCAGACTGCGGCGGGCTATCACCCGGAAACGGAAGCTCGCGTGCGTGTGTATTGGGGGGCGAATGTGACCTTCTATTTGAACACCGCGTGCTTTACAGGTGAGGCCAAGCACTTCGTCGCGTCCAAACCCGGCTTGTCGAGCCTGTCTAACAAGACCGTCGGCATGCCCGTGCCGCCCGACGCGGCTCGGTATTTCCACGAGTACATTGTCCCGGCTGGCCAGCCAATGACGGTTCACGCGCAGATTTCGAGCGAACAGTTTATCAATGGGAAGCGGTACAGGGTGACCGACGCGGCGAAAGCTAGCACCTTCGTGCCCGAGCATGGGCGTGACTATGAGATCTTGGTGCAAGACAATGATGGCCCTGACGAGATCTTTGCGCGCGAACTTATCTCAAGTGTAAATGGCACCTCCACCGTGCCGTATCCGCTCAGGTCGACGAGCTCCTGTAAGCCCTAGTTCTCCCGTCGTGTGCGATAGGCGCGAGAGCGAGAGCATCGAATTGGTCGCGCACCAATCTACACGACGTAGCTTGCTGATGAGATAACAGTATTTTGAGCTGATCGCGCGGCGTGTCGGTACCGACTTTATCGCAATACGTTGCTCGTTGTGCTTTGCATACCATCGGGACGGCGGTAATTCGCCGCCATCCGGACGCTCATGACTGAACGTCGAAGGTCCGTTTATGGCCGGAGTGCCGTCAATGATCGCTAGCCGATCGCAAACGCTTATAGCGATAAACCACTTTATCCGTACCAGCTCCCATAGGGAGCCACAGTAGCGTCATGTGATAGCTCATATGCGTCCACGTCGTGAGCAGAATATCGCCATTGCTATCGAGCCGCACCGAACGGCCGGAAAAGAAGTAGTTCGGCCCGTATTCGGATCGTGACGACTGCTCCTGAGTCGCCCAACTAATAACCCCTGCCTCGCACGATACTTTGACGCCGCTGTCAAATTTGGTTCGGAAGCTCCCTAGCTCGGACGTACCGTAATAAGTGGCGACCATGTAGTTGCCGTCAGTATTCTTCTGAAATACCGTGGTATTCGGCGCGATGCGACGACCGTCCGCGTCCCTCTTATAGCCGGCGCGCATCGCTTGGGCTGCTTCAACGTTCTCCGGATGGAATATCTCGTCCGTGAAAGGTAATGCATCCGGTCCATAACCTTCGACGATCTGTCGTACTCTGCCTTCGTAAATGCCAGTGATGTCAGGGCATTCAGGCGATAGAACCGCTTTCATATTGTTGCTAGCGTAGTCGCCAGGTTCAGGCGCGGATGCGCACCCGCCACCCATTACGCACACGGCAATGGTCGCGACTATGCGAACCATTGGACGAAATCGCATGGCTCCGGAGCGACTCGATGTTTCCTTCGCCGCCTCCACAGCTACGAGGGAGCGAAAAGTATTGCGCTGACTTGCAAGCAGATAGTCAGCCATTCGTTCAAATGCCACGCAATCTCCACCACATGGTTTCTGAATCCCGCATTTTAGACGTCGAGGCTCTGTCTTTGCCCGAACTAGGTCTAGTTGCGAACGGTCGCCCACACGAAGGCGAGTGAGGGCTTCTGGCCGCACTGAGGCTGACGACGATTGGCTCAGTTCGACCTGAGCAACTTTTCGGTTCATCTCAAAGCAGACGTTGAATCTACCCGCATAGAACGCTAGCGTTGGGTAGATAAAAATTTATCATCGCTACCTACGACCGGCTGGCCTCACGTGCCTCAATAGCATCTATAGCCGCTTGAGCTGAAACCTTCACGTCGCGCTTTCGGGACTTTAGGTTTTGCGCAAGAGCGGGCAGAGCTTTGCGCGTACCAATTTGGTTAAGAGTGGCGCGGCAGTAGGTTGCGTCATAGGGATCTGCGGTGGTCGCGAGAATCTCCAGTAACTTATCTTCAGCCTCGGCATTCTGACTGTGCTTAAGAGACCGTATTGCGGAATGCCTCACGAGCCATCGCTTATCTTTGAGAAAAGGAAACAGGAGCCTTACGTCGACGCTTTCTGGCTTCGGAATATCAGCAAGCCGGTCAAGGAGTCCTGCCAGCGCATACTTGTCTCTCTCCTTGGATGAATATTCAATTAGGCGTGACGCGCACTCCTCGCTGAGGCAATTCGTTCCGATCTTGCCGATTATGAAGTAAGCCGCCGAACGCTGTTCCCTTTCAGGCTTCTGATGTAGGTACGCATCAAGCTCATCAACTAACGTCTTGTCGTCAAGCAGTTCCGCTTCGCGATACGCCTGCCATGAGATTGACTCGTCCGAGTTGACTAACTTCTCACGCACTGTTATCCGTTGAATCAGATCAACGAGCTCCTGCCGCATCACCAGACCTCACGAAAACATATTTTGAATACAACGGGTTGGTTGGCCGAACTGAGCCGAATGACGACGTGCCCAATTCGACCCGCAAGGGACAGTGGTACTTCTCAGGGGCGGCCATTCGCTGCGAAGCGAGATTTCCGGTAAACCGAGCCAGGTCTACTGATTCTCGACTCGTTCCTCATAGAATCCTAACCGCTCGTAGAAGATGGAATAGCCGTCTCCCAATTCCGATTGAAGATGGTCAAGCATCATGGACGCCGCTGCTTCAAAGCGCTCGTACTCGGGCGCCTCCCATGGTCCAGGGTCTGGCGGGTAGTCCCAGTTGAGCGATAGGTCATGCCACGCAGTCATATCCGCAAGCTTTCTGCGAGTCTCATTAGCAAGCGGCAGCAAGTCTTCAATTGGACCAACTCCGTATCTGTTGCGGGTTGCGTCATTTCCCGCCCAAATACAGCCCCCGCCCCACTCAAACATGAGCCTAAGTCGATAATCTGCGACCATCTGTCATCCCAATCTAGACGTAAGACTTCGTGAGACCGCTCGCCAAAACTGGCTCGCCTTGACGTCGCCAGCAGACTCCGCCTTTTCTGCCAGCCTCACCGCGTCGATATGAGCCGTCCGTCCGTGACGCAATGCGAACTCGTGCGCTTTCCTCGATACCTCGATCCAATCGACCGTTATCTCAGCCTTCGCGTCCTCAGCCTTCATGTGACCTCCTCGCGAAACGTCTGCAACTCATGGCTCTCTGACTGGGATGCCCCAATCTGTTCATGCTTTCGACAGTGACAGGAGATACTCCGCTAGACCTCCGTCGCCCCCCCCACGCATTAGTTTCCGTCCGATCAACCCACTGCTCGTGCTCACTGTCACGCTCAAGTAGTTTTTCGGTCCCAGAAATGTCTTCGATCCGACGTGTGGTCTCCAACTGTATTCGAACGACTACCCATTCTAGGAAAAGGTTCGGCATTCGCGGCATTCGGTGCAAACGCTCCTTATAAGAAAACGGGTCGACGCCTAGCCATATTAGACCCTTCACCCACTGTCCAGCTTTCGCGAATCTTGGCGGTCTGGTTTCGCTGAAGACTTTGACACCGAAGTCTATGACCCACACATCATGGGTCGCAAATATCACTTGTGCTACAACGTCGTATCGGCATCCGCCATTTTGGGCGCAACGCATTGCGCGCTCGTCGGACGGAGTCAATGCTGAACCACCGAATTCAAGCGCAAGCTTGTACGACTCACCGCGCTCGAAGTCTTCATAGTTTCCATCTTGGATAATCCACGCATTGAGACCAACAGTCAGCTCGGTCATTTCAAGGTAGTGATCAGAGCGGCGATCATCGCCAGAATCCGCAAGTTTCTGCAGATTATTGACGATTTGCACAGACGTGTCGAATGTCCCTTTCACGCCGACTACCGTCTCACGCGTCCGAGCGAGCCCGACCTACAGCGCGTAGCCGGCGGTCCTGGCAACGGACAGTCGCACGGGCGATCGCATAGAATGAACTAGCCGCTGCAACACACCCGAACGCAATCCCCAGACATACAAATCCAGATGACTCTGGCCTTTGCAATCTGGGACGCCATCTGATTTCATTCGCCATCGTTTCTCTCCAGTCGGGGCACCACGTCCTTATGTCGAGAATGACCACAAACGCGATGAGCCGCCGGCACCTGCTGACGCTGATCGGCAAGAACCTTGGCGCGGCCGCCATGATGCAAGGCATGGGCACGTTGGGGTTTGCCGCTGCCTCGACCTACGCCGGACCGATCAGACTCGATGGCGCACCCAAAGGAACGCGAATTCTCGTGCTCGGCGCGGGCATGGCCGGCCTTGTCGCGGCCTTTGAGTTGAGGAACGCGGGCTACCACGTGCAGGTGCTCGAGTACAACAACCGCGCAGGTGGTCGGGCCTGGACTGTCAGGGGCGGTGATCGTTACACCGAACTCGGCGGCGCCACCCAGTCTTGCGAGTTCGCTGACGGGCTTTATCTGAACCCAGGGCCGTGGCGCATTCCATATCACCACCAGGGCGTACTGGACTACGCAAAGCGCCTGAAGGTGCCGCTCGAGCCGTTCATCCAGGTCAATTACAACGCCTACCTGCATTCGACAGAGGCTTTCGATGGCAAGCCGCAACGATTCCGGGCGGTGCAGACCGACTATCAAGGCTATATCGCCGAGCTCCTTTCCAAAGCAATCCGCAAGAACGCGCTCGATGATGCGTTGTCATCCGAAGATGCGCATCTGCTACTCGAATCCCTGCGCCAATGGGGTGCACTCGGTCGAGATGGGAGCTACCAGGCGGGCCAGCGAAGCAGTGAACGCCGGGGATTCGCGACCGCGGATGGCGGCGGCCTGATGCCCGATGCCGTGCCGTCGAATCTGCTCCCGCGCGACCCCTTGCTTGCATCGCGTTTGTGGCATTGGCTCTCATCTGGAAACGAGCAGGATTTCCAGAGCAGCATTTTTCAGCCCGTCGGTGGCATGGACAGGATTGCCCATGCGATTTATTCGCAGGTCGCGAGCGCCGTAACGTTCAACGCCAGAGTCACAGCCATCGTGCAGGACGAGCATGGCGTCACCGTGCGCTACACCGATACGACCACCCGAACCGAACTGAACGCGCACGCGGATTGGCTGGTGTGCACGATCCCGCTCTCGATTCTGAGTCAGATCGACATTGCGGTCGGCCCGGCCATGCGCGCCGCGATCGACGCGGTGCCCTACGAGACATCGGTGAAAATCGGCTTGCAATTCGGCCGGCGATTCTGGGAAGAAGACGAGCAGATTTACGGCGGCATTACGTATACGAACCTGCCGATCTCGACGATCGGCTATCCGGCAACAGGTTACGGATCGACCGGTCCCGCGGTGCTGCTGGGCGCCTACATGTGGGGACCCGCCAGCTATGAGATGGGTGCGCTGCCTCCCGCGGAACGGATCGCGGTGGCATTGAGCCAGGGCAGCCAGATTCATCCGCAGTACGCGCGCGAGTATCAGAACGGCTTCGCGATGAGCTGGAGCCGATCGCCGTTCACGAATGGCTGCTTCGCCGCATGGACGGAGGTGTTGAGAGAAGCGCATTACGCGAATCTCTGCCAGATCGACGGACGGATCGTCCTTGCCGGAGAGCACGCTTCCCATATCCCCGCATGGCAGGAAGGCGCCGTGCTGTCGTCGCTGGATGCGATTACTCGCTTGCATCGGAGAATCGTCAATGGATAGGCCGACGCTGTTCCTCAGCGTGATGCTGATGGCCTGGCTGTCGGGTGCCGCGACAGTGTCGGCTCAGGTCGTATCACAGGGCGCCCCGCACGCCTTCACGATTTCGCCGGGCTATCACTTCACCGAAGAAAGCGGCGAAGCGCTCTACAACGCGACCTGCGCGGGATGCCATATGCCCGATGGAAAAGGCGCGCAGGGCGCGGGTCACTACCCGGCGCTCGCTGACAACCCGGCGGTCGGAGCCGCGCCCTACATCATCATCAACGTACTGCACGGCCGAAAGGCGATGCCATCCTTTGGCGACGAGATGAATGACGATCAGGTCGCCGCTGTCGTCAATTACACGAGAACCCACTTCGGCAATAGATTTGCCGGAGACGTCACGCCGAGCCAGGTCAAAGACCTGCGCTGAGAAGTGTCTGACGAAATGCGCGGAAGCGCACAGAGTGATTTGAATCAGGTCCATACTCTGTTCGGTGCAGCAGACAGATCTCCACTGGACATCCAGCGCCGTATTTCTGCATGTCCTTCAAAAGCCCCAGCTCGACGAGCAATGGGGAATGATCGCGCACAACACCAGGTCGACATCGGGGCCCCCGCACTATTCCGCGGAAAGCAACTTTACGCAATCAGGTGCCACCGATGCGTCTTCGAACCATCAGATATGCCTTGATTCTTGCCTGCGGATGCACGGCTGTCGCGAATGTGCTTGCCGCTGATGCTGCCGGCGTCGTGAAGACCCTTAAGGGTACGGTGCAGATCGAGCGGGCTGGAGGGAATTCGGGTGCGGCCATCGGCAGCGAGGTTTTCGGCAGCGATCGCATCGTGACCGGCCCGGAATCTTCCGTCGGTATCACGCTGCGTGACGCCACCCAACTCTCGGCCGGCGCCAATACCATCCTCGAGCTCAACAAATTCGCGTTCAACACCACGACCCATGACGGGGTGCTCGACGCCTCCATCAAACGCGGTTCCCTGGCTGTGATTTCGGGGAAGTTGGCGAAGGCGAATCCGGATGCAGTCCGCTTCAGCACGCCGACTACCACGCTGGGCGTGCGCGGCACCGAATTCATCATCGAAGTCGGCGATAAATAAGGGGGGCGCGTTGAAGGCTGCAATTCGACATTACGGGCTGGCCTTTGCCGCAGCGTGCATCCTGCTGCCGTTCCTCGCCGCGTGCAGCACGCCGGACAAAATTATTCTATTGCCGGATCCCGATGGCAAAGTCGGCGCGGTCATTGTCCACAGCGCAACCGGGGAACAGAAAATAGACAAGGCCTACGCCGAGGCCGACGTCACCAAGGGCGGCGCCATCGAAAAAACGATGGGTAGCCAGGCCACGGTGGAGACACGATACGGCGCGCTACTTGCGGCCCGGCCGCCTCGGCCCCAGGCATTCACGATCTTTTTTCTCTTTGATTCCGCCACTGAGTTGGCCCCTGAGTCGACGGCCACGGTTAAACAGCTCAAAGCCGTCCTGGCGACGTGGCCCGCGCCGCAGCTCGTGGTGGTCGGTCATACTGATCTGGCGGGCTCTCAGGAATTCAATGACCAACTTTCCATGCAGCGGGCGAAGACGGTTGCAGCGTTCCTGATCAAGCAAGGCATCCCTGCTCAGCAAATAGAAACCGCGGCCCGGGGCAAGCGCGAGCCACTGGTGCCCACGGCAGATGGTGTTCCCAATCGCATGAACCGGCGCGCAGTCATCACAATCCAATGACCCGCGCCAGTCATCGGCGCTGAATGGCCTTTCCGTCGATGAAACGCTATTTCGACCCATGGCACGCCCGGATCAGGAATCTGCTGAGGGTGGCCCAGGGGCGTCCGGTGGCACTGGCGGTGTTGTTCGGCCTGAGCCTGCTCAACCTGTGCAGCGAATGGCCGAGCGACATAGCACGTCCAGCTTTCGTCGACACGCTCGATGAAACGCTTCCCGACTCCTTTAAAACAGCCCGGCAAATTCTGTTCGATCAGTATCAACGTCACTACCCACGGGTTCCGACGGCTCAGCCGGTGACCATTGTCGAGATCGATGAGGAGACGCTCGCAACCGTCGGCCAATGGCCCTGGCCGCGAAATCGACTCGCGAACCTGATCGATGCCATCGCGGCGCTGAAACCGCTGGCGATCGGTCTCGACATTTATATGCCGGAGCCGGATCAGACTTCTCCCGACAAGGTGGCGGGCAATCTGCCGGAAACGGCTGCGGCGCTGGCCGCCGGCTTGCGGGCGCTGCCCAGTCACGAAGCCATTCTCGCGAGATCGTTGCGCGCAGCGCCGACCATACTGGGCGCCGCGGCGCTCGACCATGCTGCGTTCGGCACGCGCACCGATCTGCGAAGCGCTCCGATCCGCGTTCATGGCACCGACCCGCTGGGCTACGTGCCGCGTTTCGACTATGTTCTCGGCAGCCTGCCGGAACTGCAGGCGGCGGCGCGCGGGCAGGCGATGCTGAGCGTAGCGCTCGAACAAGGCGTAGTCCGGCACATTCCGCTCATCACGGGGTTGAGGGAGAAACTGGTCCCCAGTCTGCCGATGGAAATGCTCCGCGTTGCCACGGATTCATCGGCGATTGACGTCTTTGCGGATACCTCGGGCGTGCAAGCGGTGGGTGTCGCCGATGTGTTGGTGCCCACGCAGCCCGGAGGGGACATCTGGTTGCACTTCGCGTCCATTCGGTCGACGCTGAGCCGCTACGTGTCGGCGCGCGACGTCATGCAGGGAATAGTCGATCCGGAACGGATCCGGGACAAGCTGGTGCTGGTCGGACTAACCGGTGCCGGCGTGACCGACATGCGCACGACGGCGCTGGGAGAACTGGTGCCGGGTATCGAGATTCAGGCGCAGGTCATCGAGACGATTGTCGAGGGACGGTTTCTGCGCCGTCCCACCTGGCTGAAATGGGCAGAATGCGCCTTCATCATGACGTTCGGGCTGCTGATCATATGGTATGTGCCTCGTCCCCAATCCCGGTTTGCGACGTTCATCAGAGTTGTCCCGAAGGGTGTCGCCGCTGTGGGTATCAGCTTGCATCTGCTGAATCTTCTGTGCTGCTACTTTGTTTTTATCCGCTTTGGACTGCTCGTCGATGCGGCCTCGATTTTCATTATTCTGTCTGCGGTCATGGGCTGCTTCCTGTCGCCCGCGTTACTCCGCTCCAATGAACAAACGAGAACGGAGGCCGCGGAGCGATCCGTTCGTTAATTCGGCGTACGCCTCGGAAGATCCGTGATGCGCGGTCCGCAGGATCGGGCGTGCCCAAGGCACGCTGCAAGTGCCTGCTCGCCGAACCATTTCTGCGTGTCCAGGTTGTAGTGCACGCTGCCGTCGCCACCGCCTAACGTGCCGCCCTGGAAAATACCGAAGCCGGGCGGCTGTCCATTCCAGTCCGGCGATTGCGATGCATCGGCGAAACTGAAGATGCGAGGATTCGCGTCGACGAAGCCGCCGAACACTTTCTGCATCGACGCAAGCGCGGCGGGGTTATAAGGCGCGACTGCGTTAGTGACGTTGTCGTAAGCGGTCGACAACGGCTTCACGATCAGCACCGGGAAGGTCGAACCCACCGCGGCAAAGAAACTGCTGAACAGGTAAGCGTAATTCTGCGGCGCGCGACGAATCGTCGTTGCGTTGCCGGCCGAATTCAGCGGTGCAGCTTCTGCCTCCCACTGGTTCCACTCCAGTCCGAGGATGCGCGGCTTCTTGCCGGTCGCCAGAATTTGCTTCAGTCCCAGATACATCATGCGGCGCGCGAACGGTGCAAGCGCATACGTCGGCGTCTTGCTTGCATCGAGCATGGGTTGCCAGAGATTAACGCCATGCACCGTCCAGCCGCAGCAGCCGCTGAACGCATCGTCTGCGACGTCCACGCCCTGGCTGCCCCAGCCGATATGAATGATGTACAGATCGGGCAGCGGCTCGCCTGCATTGATCGCCGACTGCCACGCATACGCGGCGAAATTGGCGGCATTTCCGCTGCCGCCGTAGTAGCCGAGATTCATGTCGGACGACGTGCTGTCCGACCAGTTGACCCACGACACGTGATCGATCGCGGATATCGGCTGGGTAAATGGCGCACCCGACCCGTCGGCGTTACCGGCGATGTTGCTCCAGCCGTCGTTGCGGATGCCCCATACATTGGGTGCCGGCATCCCGCCGGTGCCCGCGCCTGCACCCGAGGCTCCCGACAACGTCAGATCCGCGGGCAGGCCGTTAAGACCGGCACTGTTGCTCTGCCCCATCACGAACAGGACTGCCACCTCGTCGTGCCGGAAGCGCGCTCCTTTGTTCCACGATTCTGCCGCTGCGGCATTCGGTTGGGCCGTCGTGTCGGCGGCAACTGACATCTGCATCCCACTCGCAGCCAGTACGAGTGGCAGCGCAATCCGTATCAAGAAGTTCTTCATGCCTGTCTCCTAGGATCGCCGGTTCACTGCTTGACCGGCTGGCTGATTGGTTGGCCCAAGCCGTCGATGTCGGGACCGTAGTTGCCGGAAATCACAGAAAACTTGATGGTGTTGGCCGTACCGGCTTTCAGCGGGACCGTGACCTGAGCACTCGACAGGATCGGAAAGTCCCAGGTGCCTTCACTAGGAAACTGCACGGGAACCGGTGGGCCATTGTTGACGCTCACGCTCAGTGCACGAGGCGAACCGCCACCGTCGTCCGCGCTGATATACACCACGGGCACTGCATACTCGCCATCGACAGGCACCGCGATTCCGTTGAACTGGAGGCTCGAATCCGCGTTCACAAAATTGCCGACCTTTTCGTGGCCGCTGCATATGTTGCATGCCTGGACTGCCGCATCCTGAATGATGTTGGTGGCGCTTTCCGCTTGATAGGCGACAGGCGGCAACGCGGGTTGCGGAGCGGCGATCAGCGTTACCTTGTCGATCGACGGAGCGTGGTGGCCCTTGTCCTTGTCCGGAAGAGCGAAAGACAGCTTGTTGCTTCCAGGCACGAACGGCATGTACAGCGTGACGGTGCCTTGGGCGTGTCCGGTGGTAACGGGCAGCTGGATCGTTGTGAGTACGCTGTCGTTGAGCGTCAACGGCACCTTCAGCGAAGACGTTCCTTCGTTCCGGTACGTCACGTCAATGTAGCCACCCGTGGTCGCATTCACCGTGTAGCTTGCTGCACCGTCTTCATGTCTGCCCGGTTTGGCTGGGTGGATTTTCGATGCATCGTCCACGCCGGCGATGGTCAGCATGACGGAGCCGCCAGCCGGAACAGCGGACACCGTGTACCCGGACCTGTGCGAACCCAGATCCTTGTGCGCCCAGATATCCCGCACGCTGGCCGAAGCAGCGGGGTCTAGCCCGAGATCCTTCCAGTTGACCGTGATCGGAGCGGCCGAGCCGGTTGTGTTGAGCAAAACTACCGCACGGCGACCTTGACCGACGAGCAGCTTGGCCCACACGCCCAGACCGTTCTGCGGCACCGCGACCCGGATCGCCTGAAGGCCACGCGGGTCCTGATCGACGGCGAGCACCTCCGGATTGGTCAGCGTCGCCATCGTTGCCGAACTGATCGGCGTCGTGACATCGAGACCCAGGATAAGCGGCGCGCCGGAAATGGCCCACAGGCTCATGTGCGTCTGATCCTGCGCGGCGGTCAGACCGAATCCGGCAAGCATCATGTCCGCATCGTTATAGACGCCCGTATGTTGAGCTTCCGGAAACAGATTGCCGTAGAAATTCTGGTTCACGATTCTGGAAAAATCAGGCGTGCTTTGATGACCCGGCGTGCCGGTGTCATAGGTGATGTCCTCGGTCGTTCTCCACAAATCCGCGACTTGCCCCCAGTCATACGATCTGCCCGTCTTGTCGGTGTGAAAACTGTTCGGATTGATGCTGTAGACGATCTGCCGATTCACGGCAGCACCCGCACTGTTCAGCGCATCGCGCATCTTCTGGAAACCGGCCACCTGATCGTCGACGGTGCCATCTGGCGAGCACCAGTCGTACTTCACGTAGTCGACGCCCCATGCCACGAATGTATTGGCATCCTGAACTTCGTGACCAAGACTGCCCATCGGGTTGGTGTGTCCAGGGTACAGATTGTTACGCTGAGCACAGGTTTCGGCTGCGGGCACTTCATACATGCCGAACTTCAGACCTCTGGCGTGAACGTAGTCGGCCAGCGCTTTGATGCCGCTGGGAAACTTCACGGGGTCGGCGACCAGGTTGCCTTGCGCATCGCGTGATGGCGCGAACCAGCAGTCGTCGACGTTGATATAGCTATAGCCCGCTTTCATCAACGGACCATCTTTCTTCAGGCCGTCGGAGATAACGTCCGCGGCCGTTTTCACCAGATCCTCGGTGATGTTGCAGCCGTACGCATTCCACGAGGCCCAACCCATAGGCGGTAGTGCAATCGATGCAATCGACCCTCGGGACTGAGTTTGCGATGACGCGTCTTGGGCGGAAACGTTTGCGGAGTTGGCCGCGACCTGCGCGACGCTCGCGGCGTTGGAGGACCCTTGCTGGTCGCCTCCGCAGCCGGACAAAACGAAAGCCATCACGATGCTCGCGAAGAACAGATACACCTGTGTACGACCCAGGATCTTCATGATTTTCCTTTGCTGAAAAATGAAACTGGGATTTCTGGGTAGGTGCTCTTTCTTGGCGTTGTGTCGGCCAGGTCGACATCGTTATTGCTGGCCGAGCGCAACGTGATTTCGTTTAGATAGAGCGCCTTAGGTTCGCTCGCGCAGAATTTGATTCGCCTGCGGCGGAGCGTTGGCTGAAGCGAAAGTGTTAGGTGGAAGTGAAGGGGGATTGCCGGTTGCGCCGGGCTAGGAGGGATGCAGCGAGGGCAGGTGCTGCAACAGAGGGGATGAGAGCAGTACTGCCTAACTTCGGCTGCTCGCGACGCTTTTGACTGATGGAAATCTTCATCGTGTCTCCTGCTGCGGATTTATGCTGAATCCACTAATGAACATCTAGTTCAAATATGCACGCGCAAGGATTTGTCAGACATTAGGTTTTTCCCCTGGTATCGTGTTGCAAATGGTGGGATGGGGATGCGGGGGAGTTGATGCTGCTGGGGCATATGGATCGGCATTTGTAAAAATTAGGAACCCGTATCACTCCGGGGATGTTATAGAAGTATTTGAGCAACAACAGATCATGCTTATGGCACGCATATTCCAATTGCCACTGCGGCAGGAGGTGATCTCGTCAGGCGAAGCTTGCCACTGCGCTACGTGATCGTCGAACGCGAATCGGGGATTGGGGGCGGACGAGATATAGCAATCCGCGCCCGGGGCAATGAACTTGATTCTCCCCGTCTGAATCAGATGCTCGACAATTAGAAAGAATGCATTCCATATGGCTATGGAATGCGATAACGGTGAATTGCTGCTATCTGACCAGCCTTGCGCCTGTCATCCACCCCTTGAACTACTATAGGGGGCGGCCGGATTCTCTTTAGTCCAGTAGCCTTCGGCATGCAACGGACACCTTACCAAAAGATCAACGACGAACCAAAAGCGTCTCAAGGCTCATCCACCGATCAGCTCATTCAATCAGCTTAATGAGCTTCAGTAGAACAGCGAGATCCGGCTCATGCCGATTTACTCTCAGAAGAGCTGCCTTGTCGATGCGTTCGCTGAGTCTATCCCTCCCGAAGTTCTTGACGTAGCCGGGCCACTGCACTCTCAGTTGCTCCTCACTTTCTCTAGTCGTGGGCGGCCGTCTTTGTTCACAGTTAAGCAGATGTCTTAGCAATACCGCCTCGTGACATGGTTCTTGCCAAATCAATTGGATATTCAATTTCCTGGCAAGGCGAATGCATAATCCATCTCTTTCTACAGATCGTCCTCGAAGGTCCGAATCCAGAATCACAAAGCGCTCAACGAAGGGATCCCGTGCGAGCGTATGCTCTCGGCGCAAGGCCTTTTCCGCAGATTCGAGAAGCGCATATGGGTCGCCTCCGTTCAAGACCTCGGCTACAAGGTGGAACTCGGCACGATTCCCGAGCAGTTGCTGAAGAAGCGCGGCATAACTGCGCTCGCTCTCGCCTTCGCAACCGATGAAAATGCGCTTTCTCTGCGGGATCCTGTGATGTCTTGTCCGACTCATCCAATCGTCGGCACTGCGCCATAAGTGCCCCCCATGTACTTACGATAGAAATTGTCGACTCGTCGGACCCCTTGAATGTCTTTCAGAGAATAGATGGATGTGCCGCCGGTTGAATCTTTCTCGCAAAAGTAGATCTCCTCCTTGGTAAGATTCTCGAGCAGGGAAGCGTTTTGGCAAGTCATCCAGAGCTGTGCACCGTGCGGATTTCGCTCTTTCGAATAGAACCAGCGCAAGATCTCCGGGAGAACACGGGGGTGAATCGCCAGGTCAAGTTCGTCTATGACCGCTATCCCACCAAACTGAAGCACGTGGGCCAAATATGGATAGATCTGTAAGAATTGACGCGTGCCGTGACTTTCAAGCATCAACGGCACATCTCGTGAGAGACCTTCATGCCGAAACGTGGCGACGGGGCCGTTACTGCCTTGCACGATTGACATCGAACGGATGCCTAAATCGATGCTGGCTAAGTCATTATTGACCGAGGCCAACATTGTCGGATTTGCTTGGTAGTACTGGAGCATCGCGGTTTCATTCACGGCCAATTTCTCCAAGAATATGTTGGACGAAAACTTTCCGGCAGCTTCCCGTAGTGCAAGCGAGGGTAGATGGTCCAGTTGCGCTAGCGTAGCGATAACACTGGCGTTGTCGCGAAGAATCTTTTTGAGGACAGCGCGATGGCTTCCTAGTGCGAACTCCTTAGCAGCGTCTACGTCGCCAGTTGCGTTGCGTTCGAAGAGGCGAACACGACGTTTAGCCCGACTGGGCCAGAAATACAATCCCTCTCTAAGGACAGTCCGACGGCCGTCAACGAGTTGCAAGTTTAGCTCGTACATGTACCGGCAGCGGGCATCGCTCATGAAGCTTATCCCCGGCTGAGTCCCGGGGAAAAACTTCTCCGGCCCCGCGAATTCCACCGCAAGCCTCACTGGCATGCCTTCCGAGGAATTGTCCCAGAACGGCTCGAACGGAAGCGAGTTTCCCGCGCCAAATTGAAAGCTGTCCTTTACGAACCATGACAGGTACTGCAGGGCGCGAAGCACCGTTGACTTACCGGCCGCGTTGGCTCCGAAGAAGGCAACGACTTTGGGAACGCGTTGACCTGACCCAGTCCAAGTCTCAGCGTACCGCTCTGGAAAGTCGGATACAGCCGAACCGACCCCCAAATCAATAAGCTGACAGTCGCGAACCGACATAAAGTTTTGTATTTCCAGCGAGTGAATCACGGGTATCTCCTCGTAACCAAGCGAAGAATACAACAAAAATTTGTTGTATTTGCGCATTCATGTTACTTTTCAATCGAATGGATGGCCGTTGGCGTTGCCTAGTGAGGCTCGCGAAGTTGTCGGCGAGCGGCGCTCGCACGGCATGCCGCGTGATCTGCCGACGAACCCAGCTCAAGCGTTGAAGTAGACTTACTCGCTACGGGCCTGCCAGTTGTTATGGCTTGCGTTCGAGGTGATGGGGAACGCATTTTGGGTATGTTGGGTCGCAGAATTGCGATGCCCAAGGAGGCTGGATCGAGAATGACTGAAGTCAAGGAGGGCATAACTCCCAAGGTGCCGAGACTTGACGACGTTCAGCTGGCGACAACTTTAAAAGTGTTCTATGAAAGACATCCGCCAAGTGTTTCTTGCGAAGTAAATATTTCAAGAGTCCGAGCGACTCATTGAGCGCTCATCTGTCGCAATGATTGGCTTGGCTGTATGCATCGCACAGGATGCGGTTGAGTTGTTCCTACGCTCTGCAATCAAGGAACACGACATTCCCGTTCGAGACCAAGATAGTTTTACGACGCTCATAGATGCGATTGACAAAGGTGCAACCAGCGAGCAAATGAAAGTCCCCATCAAGGCCAAAGTACTCGAATTAAACAAGGCCCGTGTTGCGTTCAAACACTATGGCCTAGCACCTGAACTTGCAGCGTCTCGCCGACTGGTAGCATATGCAAGCGACTTCTTCGCCGAGGCATGCCCGAGATTTTTTGGGTTTGATTTCGACGCACTGTCGCTCGCTGATGAGGTGCAAAACGACGTGATTCGCAACGCCCTTAAGCGCGCGGAGCAAGCGATCGAACAGGGAGAATTCAAAGAGGTGCAATGTGCTGCCGCTGAGGCCGTGCATTGGGCATCGAATTCATGGGACCAGGTACTCACTAAGCCCGCCCCCCATTTCAGCGATGTCGCTCGACTTGTACCCGACTCGAATGCAAGAAACGCTGTCGACCGTACCCTTAGGTATGTCAGTGCCTATCTGGACGGATTGCGAACCGTTTCGCTATGCAATTTGTTCCGACTTGATCCCAAGGACTTTGTGCGCTTTCGGAACCTGTCGCCCATGGTGCTCCAGTACGGAGGCGGCAGGCTCGAATACCACTTTTCCCCGAGCGCGAATACGTCCGAGGAGGGCGCGAAGTTCTGTTTCGACTTCGCACTGAGATTTGCGCTGTCCGCTCAAGGTCAGTAGAGCGATGTTGGCCGAGTGTCGCTGACGGGTCATCGTCCCGCCAGGGCATGACGGTGCCACGGAGGTGCCATGCATGTTGCTGTTGCACCTAGGCGAGTGATCGGAAAGAAATCTCCACACAATTGCCCACCACCCTCTTTGGCGTGTCGTGCGGATTGATCGACAACTTACATCCGCCTGATCTAACGCACGCTGACGAAAGAGGCGAATCATTTGGCACGGGAGGAAAGACAGTGGGCGAAGAACAATTTTCCGACGTTGAGCACGAAATCATCGTCTTGTACGCCATATGGGACATGATCGATGAGATGGTCAATTTTTCGATGTTTGAAAAGCTGCACGGAACGGTAGATACGAACGTTATGTTCACCACGTCCAAGCACGCGCAACTGTTCAATGTTCTTTTGACTGACTTCCTTTCGGCGCCAAGCCCGATCTACAGAGGCGGCCCGCTGCCCTTCGGGCTCCCGAACGCTCCCCAAGGGGCGAAAGGCTCAGAGAGAAGTTTCCTCTTCTACTTGAATGGAGTTGCGCAAGCACCGAATTTCAAAGGAAATGTCGCGCTACTTCGTGATACCGTAGATTCGTTTAAACAGTGGCTAGATGCTGAATGCATCGTTAAGGATGTCTGGTTCGGAGAAGTCGACGTGAAGGTGGACGTGCAGGCTACTCGTTTCTCGCTGCTCAAGATCTGCGGAAACATTGCGAAACATAACTTTTCGCGACTGGAGCGCAATGTGATTGAAATTCGTCGAATCTTCCAGCGAAATGCGGTCGAACTCAATGAGCAGCAGGTCATCCTCATGCTGCCAACCTTCTACGAGTGGTTCCACCGAGATTTTTTCATCTACCACTCAAGCACGATCGCCGAGTACCTCAACAATATTAGATGGGCTATCTACAGCTATCTTCAACCCGAATTCGCTCGATCCTACGTTCCGCCAAGCGGGGGTGACCCTCGCTATAGCTACTCGTATCCTTCTAGTTGTGTGCAACCGATCGCGCGTGGTATGTACTGGGACTTGATGAACCATCTTATTAGAAAACCTTATTTTCCAAAGTTTTCGGTATCACCATCCTTTAAGGCACAGTACTAGCTACCGGGCTGACTTCATCACGTAATTTTCACGTTCCCGCTCGCGCCGCTCGAACTCCGCATTGTGTTGCCTTAAGTAAGCGGCTCGCCGGTCACATGGTTTGCTTTGAAGATCCTGGATGGGGCCGAGCCTATCCAGATCACGTTGCATCACTGACTTGGACACTTCTAGCTTGCCATTCGGCCGGAAGGTGATCATATAACGGTCGAATAGTGCGTCTAGGTTGGCCGACAGTAGCAAGCCGTTTTTTGGATCGAGTCTTTGCGAGCTATCTGACTGCTTCCACGGCACGATATGCGAAGCTCGCAGCGCCGGCAGCACGGCCAGCCGCGTGGCCGCGCACGCGTTTCCGAACTCCTGCTGCAAATCAGCTCGAAATTTCCCCTGTCCCAGACGAATTGCCACCTCGGCTAAGCGCGCTGTCTCAGGTTTGGACGTGTCCTCCAGAATGTCGCGCACGTCATTCAAGATCTGGTCTGGTTCCTCGCTGCCCGTTGCCCCGAAGAGGATTTCGTCGATCCTCCTAGCCCACCCTTGCATCAAAAGCAGAGTCGTCGCCACGTCTTTGACATACAGATACGACTCGCCGGAGTCACTATGGACATGCAGCAGCTCGGGGTTACAACCATGCTCGCTGGCGAACGCATTCTTGTCGAAGCCGTCGGGGGCCCTGGAGATCGAGTAAGGCGGCCCGTCCTTGGGGAATCGGTACAAACAGGCATATGGGATCTTCGCCCCCCAGATGGCCTTGCTTGTCAGGCCAATGTAAATGCCGCGCCAAGTGATGCGCAACGTTTTTCGTTGATCTGGCTGAGGTCCCTGCGATGTGGTAGCGACGGCAAAGCCTTCGGCTTCCAGCGCACCGATGACACTCACCGCAAAATCATTGGGCGGTTTGCCCGTATAGGCTGAAAGATCAGGCATTGAAGAAATAAATCTAAGTGGATTGCCCGCATTATAAGCACTCTGGTACTGCGGTCCTTCATCAATTATCACCGTGCAATCCGAAGAACGGCGACAATATAGCCGTTATGCCGGGTATGAGAGCGTTGCAGAAACATCGAACTTTTGCTACGAAAAAATCAGGTGGCGGCGAAGACCTCTGGACGGATTCAAGGCCAACCCAGGACAAAGTGAATCAATCCCATGAGCTTGATCGCACAGAGGATTCTTGACTACGACGGATCAGGGTACCTTCGCTGGATTGACGGGCATCGATACGGCTTTGTTTTGACAACTACGCTCGTCTCACGCCTGCAGTCCAGTAGCCGGCGGCGAGCCGGACGCGACGCCCTAATATGACTTTTCGGTCTTGATGAACGATGGCCGTTGGTCGGGCTTTGCCTGACTCGGTGGGTTAGGCTTGACCCAACTCAGTCGTCCACAGCTTGCGCCGGCCGGTGGCCGCAACCGGATTTGAAGCGGCCATTCAAGGACAGGCGGACAAGCTGTGCGCGGTTCGCGCAGATGACGATGTTGTGACTTGCACGTGAACTGATCGAGAAGGCTTGAGCGCGCCAGTTCAATGACGAACGGTTTATGATTGCCCGCCAACAGTCGAAAAAAGGATCAGCAAGCATGGCACGTGCCACGGTTACGCCAGAAGTGTTTGCCGCAGCGTATGAGGCAGCGAAGCAGGTGCTTGAAGGAAAGGCAAAGCTGACCGATGCACAAAAGACCCTTGCGGCAGAATACGGCATTGCGGAACGTACCGCGAGCGGATACATCGGGTGTTTTCTGGCCATGCGCCGGGGCAGGACATTCAAAACCATCGTTAGCGCAGGCGGGCTTCGGTTCATGCTTGGCCGGATTGCCGAAGGTGGACCCGGCAACCTGATGATCGCGCTCCAATCGGTCATGAGTCACATTACGTATCTGCACGACATAACGGGCAACGAACCGGGACTTCGCCGCGTTCATTCGGAATTCGTCGGCAGGCTTCGCGAAATGGCAGCGTTCGATGAAGCGTCCCTTTCGCTTGACGATCAGGTGACAAAGGCGCTGGCAGATACGCCCGAAGCGCGCGCGCAGCGACTCCGGCAAGCGCCGACCGTGCCGGAACAGCAAATCGTGTTGACGCGAGTCTTCAGGCGCAACCCCGACGTAATCGCGGAAGTTCTGTTGCTGGCGAACGGCGTGTGCCAAGGCTGCGATCAGGTCGCGCCATTCCTGCGCGCGGACGGTCGCCCATATCTCGAAGTGCATCATCGTCAACCGCTTGCTGACGGCGGCGTGGACACGGTTGAAAACGCGATCGCACTATGTCCGAACTGTCATCGGGAACGGCACTACGGCGCAAGCTATCGCGACACGCAAAGGTAGTCACGAAACCAACGCAAGGAAAAAGAATGCAGACAATAGCGTGCCTTGGCTGGGGTTCTCTCGTTTGGGATGCGCGGGAACTCCCCATTCGAAGAGGATGGTTTAACGATGGTCCGCTCGCGCCGGTCGAATTCCTGCGACAGTCGAAGGACGGGCGGATAACGCTGGTGATCGACGAAGGCGGTCAACCTGTGCGCTTGCTGTGGGCGCTCATGGATGCAACGACCGTTGAAGACGCGCGACGCGCGCTTGGCGCACGCGAAGGGATTCCGGAGAAGAGCTGGTCAAGGCATGTTGGGGCATGGCAACGCTCGGACGGTGCACCACCCGCCGCGATGCCGACGCTCAATCAGTGGGCGCAGTCGTGCGGGCTAGACGGTGTTGTCTGGACGGCACTCCTGCCGAAGTTCGGTGGGCAGGACGGGTATCGCGCGAGCGCTGACGAAGTGATCGCGTACCTTGCCGGCCTAAATGGCCGAACGCGCGAAGTGGCCGAGCAGTATGTGCGCAACGCGCCCCGCCAAATTGATACCCCCTTCCGTCGACGTTTAGAAGCTGCGCTGCGTTGGAGTCCGAGCGAAGATTGACGGAGCGCCTAAGCGTCTGTTTGGCGGGTGTCCAACAGGTCATTGCGGGATGACAGCAAACGAAACGCGCAAACGGCGGCTTTCGTCGAAATGTGAGAGCAGTTCGTCCGTTAGGCCTCAGATGAGGCGGCCGATCCAGTGGCAGGTGTCCCAAATCCCATGAGCGATGGTTTGTGGCCGAACTCGGTCCAGCGACGACTGGCTCAGTTCGCCCGATACAGTTGAAAAAGTCGCTGCGTGTTTTTTCTGTTCGATCCGTTAAGTCCACTTCGCTGGTCTGGGCGCTACAGGTACCACAGAGGATTCCACATCGGCGGGATGTCGCTGCCCGTGCCCGTGCAGCGCGACGACCTCTGCTGCGATAGGCGAACTAGGCATAGCTCACATTTACGTTAACGAAGTTAAATGCGTTGCTAAATGATCCAATGTAACGACGCCGAATCTCGCAATCTGAATAATCTAGGGGTAACAACTCGGTCGCCCAAGCCAAGTTCGGATATCGGACTCGATAATTCACGCACCAAAGTTTCAGACCATGTCCGAGCACGCGATTCGTTATGTGACTTGAACTGGACATGCTTCCAAGTGGGAAGTGCTCCCCACTTTTCTACATTGGGAAGTTCGTAACCGGCGGTCCGTGCAAGGTGAATCCAGTGTCCCTCGCATCGAGTAGCGTAACTTTGCCCTTTATCCGTCCGCTCAAGAAGCGTGACCATAACTTCCTCCTTGTTCTCTTTTGCCCATTCAAAGAAGGCGAACGAGGAGCGCTCCGGCCGTCGGTGCAGATAGTGTTCACGCAACCGACGTGTCAAATCGACCGTTTGGCCGATGTAACAAGCTTTTTTTTCTTCGAACGCGCAACGTGCGTGCAACGCGTAAATCCAGATTGGACGGCCAACCAACTGACCTTCCGCCATCTTGCATCTTGATTCGGCCTCGCACTTACTGTCGAAAGTGCATTCGCTTGGCTCGCCGAAATTGAAGTAAACACGAAATCGCTTGCCGCTCGGTTGACGAAGTCCTATATATCTGATTCCTTCCTTTGTCGAGCCGTCGCGCGTCACCTCCAAAGATTCGGCGTTGACCATGGCCAATAATTCCTCGTAGCTCTTGATGTCTCCGCAATCGATGGCGTTTTGAAAGGATGCCTTCAACGAAATTGGACCAATCATAGATATAAGCGGTGACAGGAAATTAGGCTGCCGAACATCATAAACGAATACCTAAGCAGAGACTAACCACTGCGGAGACCGGACCAGAGCCGCGAACCTCTAGGTCTGTAGCGGTGTGTGGGTATGGCAGCGCCGATGTTCGGATTGTCGTAACGGACGATGACTAGCCGCTGGTAGTTCCTCAGCCGCTCGTTGAACGACAGTTTTCGGGAAATTTGATTGACCGTTCTTAGGCGAATATGGAAGTCCGATGCACGGATGACGGTCGACTGTGGGGCCGGTTTAGAATGCCTGTCATCCTCAACGCGTCCCGGTACATCATGAGTGGCTATCCTGTCGTCCGAGTAGCACAACAAACAGACGCTGCTGTTCTTCACTTTCTGTATCGCCAGCTAGTGGATGACGAAAACGCCCAGGTTGCAGAGTCTCAGATTCGGTCGACCTCTAAAGATGCACGTACGCGACTCTTCGTCTGCGAGATCGATGGAAGCGTCGAGGCTACCGGCGCGCGAATGATGGCCTCGGCGGAAGACTCCTCACCCTCGTCCTATCTCTCCTTATCCGTTCGGCCAAATCAAACATTTTGCCTACAAGATTGAAGTCAACCTCGGTGGTCTCCCTTATAATTACCAAGTCGTCGGGAAACACCCAATGACCAGGTTTGGAAGCCTGAGGCAATAACCGCACACCCGCTCGCGCGGGTCGTGCGTCTACCTCTGCACGTCTATATTTCAATGGGCGGGCTGTGGTAGGGGAGCCGCAAGGCTCGCCGGTTTGTTATTGCCCCGGTCTTCCAACCCTTCTACGTGCCCGCTCACCCCCTTTCCAAGCGAGTGTCGGGCGATCCAAGAAGTAACAGGGAGATCGTCACCATGAGCAAGTCCAACAAAAACCAACCCGCTTCACGTCCGCCAGTCGACGCAATCCAGTACGAAAAGCTTGCCCTCTCGGCCTTCGATTTATGCGACCGGCATCTGGCTCATCTGGATACCTTGATCACACTTGCGTCCTCGATATGTAGGAATCCTTCCGTCACGCTAGAGGAAAGACGACGTCGCCAGACGCTTCTTGAATTGCTGGTGGACACGGCTGAGCAATATCAGCAGGAACTCGAATGCGACCGCGAGTTGTACAAGGTGATTGCACTCGATGCGAAGGGTGTTCCGCAAAGCCGCATCACGGCACGCCACGCGGCGACCCTGCTGGCAGAAGAGGTGGCGCAACGAGCAGGCGAACCGACAGCCACCGCAAACGCGCCGCAACGCCAAAGCACGGAAGAGAAAACTGCCGCAACGTTAAGAACCGACGCAGCCCAACAACCGATCGTCGCGCAACACTAGCCGATCAAGAAAGGCCATCGGCTGACAAGGCGGTCCAGCCGAAGAATCGTTCGGAAACCACCCGCACTGAGATGGCCATCGCCCGTCTCAGTGCTGTCACATAACCCATACCATCGGCAACCCATGCCACACACGGCACAACCCCACCCGCATACCACCACACCTACCTGGAATATGTCATATCAATCCGCCAACAGACCGCTTAAAGTAGGCGAAAGCACCTCCGTCCCGGTTGCCGGTCTGAGTTGACCCGACTACTATGCGTGTTAGCTTTGGCATCAACTTCTCGAGACCTTCATGTCGCAGAACGTGAACAGAAAGGGCGGCGTAAGGCGTCGATCATCCTGGCACACAAAGGAGTCTTGAATGTCGATTGAACAAGTCTTGTATCGTGCTCACGCACACGTCACCGGCGGTCGCGACGGACGCGCGACCATTCCCGACAGCAACCTCGATCTCAAGCTGACCACGCCGAAGGAGCTCGGCGGCGGAGGCGGCGACGGAACGAACCCCGAGCAACTCTTCGCGGCGGGATATAGCGCATGCTTCATCGGGGCAATGAAGTTCGTTAGCGCGCGTGACAAGATCGCGCTGCCCAAAGACGTCGCCATTGATGGCAATGTCGGCATCGGACAGATCCCCAATGGCTTCGGCATCGAAGTCGAACTGAAAATCTCGCTGCCGGGCATGGACCGCGCAGAGGCGGAAGCGCTGATCGCCAAGGCGCACATCGTCTGTCCTTATTCGAACGCCACACGCAACAACATCGACGTCAAGCTGACGCTGGTCTAAGCCGCGCGTCATCACGCGCTATTTCGAGTGCAAGCAGCGGATGCCGTGTCGCGCAAAGCGGCGCGCATCTCTGAGGTTCATGACATGGACAATGCCGCCGAAAACGCTGCTCGCACCCGAATCCAGCCGCAACGGGCAATTGCCGAGTTTGCCAGGGTCCTCTGGCATCTGCGCGCCATTCTGGCGATGCTGCTTATCCTTTTCTTCATTTTGACGGTCGCCATGTATTACGTTGGCGGGGCCGTCGATGTAGCCACACGCACGCCCTCATCGCTAGGCCACACCTTCTATTTTTGCGCGGTCACGGCGCTGACCATCGGCTACGGCGACGTGGTGCCGACCACCACACCGGGCCTCATCATCGCGGTTCTGCTTGGACTGCTCGGCGTGTTGATAACAGGCGTTGTAACGGGTTCGGCTGTTTATGCCATCCAGCTGGCTGCGCATCTGATCGGGCGACACGAAGCGCAGTAGGCGGCTTTACGACGAATATGTCATTTCAGATGGCCGCTACGTCTCCTAATATGTGTAGTTAGCGTTCTGATATGCTTTTTACCGTGCGCCGGCATGCGAATTCGATGTCGGTACCACTGGCAGGCGGTATCCACTCAAGAGGGTAGATCTCATCATGACCAGTCAATCGAATTCGCGGGGCGTGATCGGCGGCATCACCTTGCTCTTTACGGTGCTGACCGCGCTCTATCTGTTGATCGGTGGCGTATGGCTGCTGGCGGTCGGCGGCTCGGCCTACTACGTCATCACAGGCATCGTGCTGTTGGGCGTGGCCTGGCTGCTTTGGCGAGGCAGTCCCGCCGCACTCCTGCTTTATGCGCTCGTGCTGATCGGCACGGCGATCTGGGCACTCTTCGAGTCGGGTCCCGACTTCTGGGCACTCGCGCCGCGCTCCGGTGTACTCGTTATCTTCGGCGTATGGTTGCTGCTGCTCGTGAGCTGGCGGCTGGAGGGCGAGCGCAAGCTGGGTGTCGCGTCGCTCGTCGTCGCGCTCGTGGCATGGGCGGGCATACTCGTGTACGCCACCTTCAACGATCCGCAACAGGTCAACGGCACACTGAACGCTTCCGCGCCCGCGAACGTCGCCAGCACCGGGATCGACCCCTCCGACTGGCCCGCCTATGGGCGCACCCAGGAAGGCACGCGCTACTCGCCGTTGCAGCAGATCACACCTGACAATGTGAAGAATCTCCAGGTGGCCTGGACCTTCCGCACCGGTGACATGAAGGGGCCCAACGATCCTGTCGAGATTACCAACGAAGTCACGCCGATCAAGATCGGCGATCTGCTTTACCTATGCTCGCCGCATCAGATCCTGTTCGCGCTCGACGCGAAGACGGGTACGCTCAAGTGGAAGTTCGATCCGCGACTGAAGAACGATCCGTCGTTCCAGCACGTGACGTGCCGCGGCGTGTCGTATGTCGATCTGTCGACCAGTGCCCCGGCGGCCGCACCCGCTGCGACGCCGGCGAGCGATGCCGCAGCAGCCCCCGCGGACGCCTCAGGCGCTGCTGCCACGCCTGCCTCGGGCGCTGCAGTCGCAGACGCCTCAGGGCCCGCTACGGCCGCCTGTACGCGCCGCATCTTCCTGCCGGTCAACGACGGCCACCTCTACGCCCTCGACGCGCTGACGGGTGAACGTTGCGCGGGCTTCGGCAACAACGGCGACCTCGACCTTCAACACGCTCAACCGGTCACAACGCCGGGCATGTACGAGCCCACCTCGCCGTCGATCATCACCAGCAAGGTGATCGTCGTGGCGGGTGCGGTGGAGGACAACTTCTCGAACCGTGAGCCGTCGGGCGTGATCCGCGGCTTCGATGTGCGCACGGGCGAATTGCTCTGGGCGTTCGATCCGGGCGCGAAGGACCCGAATCACATTCCGGGCCCAGGCGAACACTACTCGTGGAATTCGCCCAACTCGTGGGCGCCTGCCGCCTACGACGCGAAGCTCGACATTGTCTATCTGCCGATGGGCGTGAAGACGCCGGATATCTGGGGCGGCGACCGCACGCCGGAGCTGGAGAAATACGCCACCGGGCTGCTCGCACTCAACGCCTCGACCGGCAAGCTCGCCTGGTTCTACCAGAGCGTGCACCACGATCTGTGGGACATGGACCAGCCGTCGCAGCCCACCATCGCGGACATCACCGGCAAGGATGGTAAGACCGTGCCGATCGTGTACGCGCCGGCCAAGACCGGCAACCTGTTCGTGCTCGACCGCCGCACCGGCGTGCCGGTCGTGCCGGCACCCGAAACGCCGGTGCCGCAGGGCGCGGCGCCCGGCGACCACGTTGAGCCGACACAGCCGTTCTCACAGCTCACGTATCGTCCGTCGAAGAACCTGACCGACGCCGACATGTGGGGCGCCACGATGTTCGACCAGCTTATATGCCGTGTGATGTTCCACCAGCTGCGCTACGAGGGCACGTTCACGCCGCCGTCGCTACAGGGCACGCTCGTGTTCCCGGGCAACCTGGGCGTGTTTGAGTGGGGCGGTCTTGCCATCGACACCGACCGCCAGATTGCCGTCGCGAACCCGATCGGCTTGCCGTTCGTCTCGCGTCTGATTCCGCGCGGACCGGGCAATCCGCTGGAACCGGTGGAGGGCGCTAAGGGCAGCGGCACGGAATCAGGCGTCCAGCCGCAGTACGGTGTGCCGTACGGCGTGACGATCAATCCGTTCCTCTCGCCGCTGGGCTTGCCGTGCAAGCAACCGGCATGGGGCTACATCTCGGCGATCGATCTCAAGACCAATGAGATCGTGTGGAAGAAGCGCATTGGCACCGTGCGCGATAGTTCGCCGATTCCTCTGCCGTTCAAGATGGGCATGCCGATGCTGGGTGGTCCGATTGTCACGGCGGGCGGTGTCGCGTTCATTGGTGCCACGGCGGACAACTACATCCGCGCGTTCAACGTGAATAACGGCGAGCAGATCTGGGAGGAACGTTTGCCCGCAGGCGGTCAGGCTACGCCGATGAGCTATTCGATCGATGGCCGTCAGTACGTTGTGATCGCGGCGGGCGGCCATGGCTCGTTCGGCACCAAGCTCGGCGACTATGTGATTGCCTACGCGTTACCAGCGCGGTAAGCGGCACGCGCCGCGCATGCGGTTTTTCTCGTCCCTTACGCGGCGCATTGAATGCGCCGCTTTTTATATTGTCGAATGAACCATTCACGCTTTGCGTCGCGAGCCTGTGTCGTGCTGACCTCGATCGCGATGCACGCCACGCTTGCGCATGCGCAAAGTTCGGTCACGCTCTACGGCGCACTCGATACGAGCATTGAAATCACCAATCCGGGCGCGGGCTACGTTGCTCGTATGGATTCCGGCGCTTATCGGGGATCGCGCGTCGGCTTGCGCGGCGTCGAGGATATCGGCGACGGCGTCAAGATTCTGTTCACTCTGGAGAACGGATTCGGTTCCGCTGATGGCACCTTTGCCGTTGCGAACACGATCTTCAACCGGCAGGCCTGGGTCGGAGTGGATACGCTTTACGGCACCGTGCGCGTCGGCCGTCAATACTCGCCTATCTATATTCCGTTCAAGGGCGGGCTCGATGCTTTCGACGCAGGCACGATCGCTTCCGGTCTCGACAACCTCTCCAAGATCACGCCCTACGAGAGCAATGCGATCACCTATCTTTCGCCGGAATTCCACGGATTTTCCACGACCATCATGGCAGCGCTGCGTGACGGTGATGCCAGCAATGATGGCAACGGGCTGGCCGGTCACATCGAAACCTTCGCATGGCGCGAGGGACCGTTCCGCATCTCGTACGCGCATCAACAGACGCACGGCGACGGCGCGCTGCGCGCTAACCTGGGTGGTGTCTCGTACGTCTATGGCCCTGTCACGGGCTTTCTATCGTTCTTCAACGGCGATGGCGGTACGCCGCGATATCACAACGACGGTGTAGCCGTCTCCGCGCGCTATGCCGTGAATTCGCACTTTCGTGCCTCACTCGGCTACACCTATCTGCGTGATCGCTCAGGTGGTGACAACAACGCCGATCAGTTCAGCGCGGCATGCGAGTACGACCTCTCCAAGCGATCTCTGCTCTATGCGAGCGCCGGCTGGTTGCGCAATCGCGGGCAGGGTGAGTTCACGCTGCGCGGGGTGAATGTGACGGGGCTCACGCCGTCGTGGCCAGGGGCTTCTGTGCGGGGCGTGCAGTTCGGCATGATCGAGCGTTTCTAACGTTGCGCTGTGGGGGTTGTCCGTTCATCCGTGCGCGGACTGGGTGAGCGTACGCGCGTTGCCTCGCCGGACTACAATCAGTTATGTGACCCTAATCATTCATTGACTGCGCGCCGACTTCAAACCGGTCAGCCAGGTTCGCAGCAGAGTAGCGGCTTAAGCAGACCTGATCGCAGTCAGCCACAAGTGGCGTCCCGGCAAAGGAGGGGCGATGCATTGGCAACCAAGCTCCGGCATGAACGTTAGACGCATCGCAATGATGGTTGCGGTCGTTGTGGGCGCTCTGATCGTCGCCGGGCGACTCACGGGCGTCGTGGTCGACTGGCTGTGGTTTGCTTCAATCGGTTACGTCGACGTTTTCTGGACGACTCTCTCCGCCAAGGCACTCCTCTTTGCCGCCGTATTCGTAGTGTCGGCGAGCGTCATTGCTGCATCGGGGTTCCTTGCGCATCGCTATGCGCGGCGTCCCGGTAGCTGGCAAGTCGAAACGGCCCGTCTGTCAGGTACGCCGGAGTTCATCAGTGAATTGGCAGACCAGCTCGCACCGCGCATTCCCTGGCGCACCAGCATTGCGGGCTGCGCGATTGTCCTGGCGCTGATCATCGCTGGCGGCGCAATCTCCAACTGGGATCTGGTGTTGCGTTTCCTGCATCAGGTGCCCTATGGCGACCGCGATCCTGTTTTCGGGCAGGACATCAGCTTCTATCTGTTCTCGTTGCCCGCCTATCTTGCGTTCAAGAACTGGCTGCTGCAGTTGATCTTCTGCAGTGCGCTCGTTGCGGCCGCGGTGTATGGAGTTCGCGGCGACGTCACGTTTGATCGGGCACCGCGTGTACTCTCTCCCGCTGCCATTGCTCACGCTTCGGCGCTGCTCGGTGCGTTCTTTCTCCTGAAGGCCTGGTCCTACATACTCGACCGCTTTCTGCTGCTCTACGGCGATAACGGCGTCGTGGTCGGCGCCGGCTATACCGACATCCACGTCGAGCTTCCGGTCTTGTGGGTGCTCGTTGGCCTTGCTGTTGTTGCAGCTGTCGCGTGCTGGGTCAATATGCGCCGGCAGGGATATCGAATTCCTGTCGCCTCGGTGTTGTTGGTGTTCGGCACCTCGTTCGTGTTCGCCTTGATCTACCCGGCGCTGTTCCAGCGCCTCTATGTCAAGCCGAGTGAACTGCAACTGGAGATGCCCTATATCAAACACAATATCGCGCTAACGCGAATGGCTTACGGCCTCACACAGATCGCGGTAAAACCGTTTCCGGCTGATCAGGAATTGAATCTGGCCTCGCTCGAGGCCAATCGCGCGACCATCGATAACATTCGGCTGTGGGATGTGCAGCCGCTGATGGATACCTATGCGCAGTTGCAGGAGATCAGGACGTACTACAAATTTTTCTCTGTTGACATCGATCGCTACCGGCTCGACACCGGTTATCGGCAGGTGATGTTGTCGGCCCGCGAACTGGAGCCTTCGATGCTCCCCGCCAACGCACAGACCTGGGTGAACCTGCACCTCCTGTTCACGCATGGCAACGGCGTCGTGATGTCGCCCGTCACTGAAAAATCGACGGAAGGTTTGCCGTCCTTCTATCTGCAGGATATTCCGCCTGTCGCGCACGGCGGGCCGGCTATTCGCGAGCCGCGTCTGTATTTTGGTGAAGGGGGTGAGGGTTACGTCATTGTGAAAGGCAGCATCCCCGAGTTCGACTATCCCAAGGGTAAGGACAACGTCTACACCGCTTACAGCGGGAGCGACGGTATTGGCATCGGCAGCAGCGCGCGTCGCAGCCTCTTCGCGTGGCAGTTCAACGATCCGAACATTCTGCTAACCGACTACATCACGAGCGGTAGCCGCATTCTGCTGCACCGTAACATTCAGGATCGCGTGCGCACGATTGCACCGTTCCTCAGGCTCGATCACGATCCGTACCTCGTCACAAGCAACGGGCGCCTTTTCTGGATGCAAGACGCGTATACGACGAGCAGTTGGTTCCCCTATGCGCAGCCTGGCTTCGACGATGGTGCGAACTACATCCGTAACGCAGTCAAGGTTGTAGTCGACGCATATAACGGCACGGTCGATTTCTATGTCAGCGATCCTGGTGATCCGATCATGCGGACTTATCAGCGCATTTTTCCGAGTCTGTTCAAGCCGCTCGCGACGATGCCGCAAGATCTGCAGCAACATATCCGCTATCCGGAAGAGCTGTTTCAGATCCAGGCGCAACTCTATCGGGCTTACCACATGGATGCGCCGGAGGTTTTCTACAATCGCGAGGATCTTTGGCAGTTCCCACGGGAATTGATCGGCGTTGATGGCGGGAATAGTCCCGGCACGCCGATGGCGCCTTACTACATGATCATGCGGCTGCCGGGGGAACCGCGCGAGGAGTTCGTCCTGATGCTGCCGATGGTGCCCAGCCAGCGCGACAATATGATCGCGTGGCTCGCCGCGCGTTGCGATCCGCCTAACTACGGCAAGCTTGTCGTCTACTCGTTCCCGAAGGATAAGCTCGTCTATGGGCCGTTCCAGATTGAGGCGCGCATCCAGCAGAACACTGAGATTTCGCAGCAAATTTCGCTGTGGAATCAGATGGGCTCGCGTGTTATTCGTGGCCATCTTCTTGTTGTGCCGATTGAGAACTCGATCCTCTACATTTCGCCGCTGTACTTGCGGGCTGAGTCGGGGCAGTTACCTGAGTTGAAGCGGGTGATTGCCGCGTATGGGGGTCGGGTGGTGATGAGGGAAACGTTGGGTGAAGCGTTGGCGGCACTTTTCAAGGAAAGTGGTCCGCTCGCGTCGCAGCCTCAGGGGACAGCGGATGCGCGTGCTCGTGAGGCGCTGGCGCACTATGACCGTGCGATTGAGCGATTGAAGGCGGGGGACTGGAGTGGGTTTGGTGTGGAACTGGATGCGCTGCGGCCGCTGCTTGAGGCGCTGGGTGGGGGGCGATCAGACGGGAAGAAGTGATTCAACCGATCGCCAACATTGGAATTCCCGCCAGGCAGCGCCCATCATTGGACGCTGCCTGATTCCAAAGTTACTCAACAAAATCCGTCGCTTCGGATGAGCCCTTCCACGCTTCAAGATCGCGTTGAACCGCCGCCGCCTTTTGCGCCGCCAGTTCATTGGCGATCTTGCCGGCGAACAGGTGCAATGGCGGTTCGGCGACATCAACAGCCTGCATGATCAGCATGGCCAACTTGTCCGGATCACCGGCCTGATGCCCATGCAGCGTGCCCAGGTGCAGATCGAGCGATGCCTTGGCTTCGGTGTATTCATCGATCTGTCGTTTGGCCACCGCTAGCGCGCCACTCGACAAAAACTCCGTGCGCACCGGTCCAGGGTAGACCACAGTCGCCTTGATGCCGAACTCGGCTACCTCGGCCGCGAGCGACTCAGTCAGGCCCGCAAGCGCGAACTTGCTCGCCACATAGCTGCCCCAACCAGCGTAGCCTCCTTGATAGCCGACAATCGAGGAGAGGTTGATAACATGCCCACCCCGCTGCTCGCGCAAATGCGGGAGCGCGTGCCGGAGTACCAACAGCGGTGCGAACAGGTTGACTTCGAAATTCTGCCGAAGCTCCTCGTCCGAAAGCGCCTCGACGGTGCCCTGTTGTGCGTAGCCGGCGTTATTGACGATCACGTCGACCTTGCCGAACGTCTTGACCGTTTGCGCGATGGCGGAGCGCACGCTCTGATCGTTGGTCAGATCCACTTGGAGAGGAAGAAACTGCTCCGAAGCGGGGCCGATCGCTTCCGTCAGCGACGCCACGGTTCGCGAAGTCGCGGCGACGTAATCGCCACGCGCGAGGAGTTGCCGTACGAGCCGTTGGCCGACGCCTTTCGATGCGCCAGTGACAAACCAGATTTTTGCAGACTTGTTCATGATAATTTCCTTGAGAGATATGGAATACGAAATAAAATTTCAGCGACGTTTCAAAAGAATGTGGTCAGAGTCTTACTTGAGTGCCACGCTCATTCCACCGTCAGCCATTACGACTGCGCCGACGATGTAGCTCGCTTTCTCAGAAGCCAGAAAGGCGATCACTTCAGCAATTTCACGCGGATCGGCCGCACGCTTGATCGGCGCGTTCTTGCCGTGCTCGGCGAGGAAGGCCGGGCCGTCGTCGTGAAGATGGTTTGTGATGTTCGTCACGGCATCGCCGGATCCCACCGCATTGACGCGAATGCCGTGATCGATCGCCTCGAGCGACATGGCGCGCGTCAACTGAGCGAGTGCGCCTTTCGAGGCCGCATAGGCGGCGATCAGCGGAAACGCCTGATAGCACGCGTATGAACCCACGTTGACGATTGCGCCGGTCTTCGCCGGCATCATCGCGCGCATGGCTTCACGCGAGAACAGGAATGCGCCGGTGGAGTTGACCGCCTGGATACCGTTCCAGTCGTCGAGCGTCATCTCGATGACCGGCTTGTTGATGATGATCGCGGCGTTGTTGACCAGAATGTCCAGCTTGCCGAAGTGTTCCATCGCAGCGGCCACCGCGCGCACTGCACTTTCCTCATGCGCGACGTCGGCGATGAGCGGAACGATCCCGGGCCGGGCCAATGCTTCGACGTTGCTGCCGCGTCCAACGGCGATCACGTTGGCGCCCTGCGAGTGCAACAGTTCGGTGGTGGCGAGTCCGATGCCGCTTGCCGCACCCGTGACGATGGCAACCTTGCCGGCGAACGGTTGGTGGGTGGATGCTTGTGAAGTCATGATGAATTGCTCCAAAGAAATGAGGATCAAGAGATGAGACTTGTTAGAAAGGGCTCGCCGTCGGGCGCACAACGATTTCGCTGACATCCACGTCCGCCGGCTGCTCGACTGCGTAGGCGATCGAACGCGCAATGGCGTCCGACGTCAGCGCCACGCGGCGGAAGTCACGCATCGCTGCACGCGCGGTGTCGTCGGAGATCGAATCGGCCAACTCCGATTCCACGACGCCCGGGCAGATCACGGTCACGCGAATCTTGTCGGTTTCCTGACGCAGACCGTCCGAGATAGCGCGCACGGCGAACTTGGTGGCGCAATACACGGCGGCCGTCGGCGAGACAGAGAGGCCGCCGATCGAGGAGATATTGATGACCTGGCCAAACCCCTGGCGCTCCATGGTCGGCAGGACCGCAGCGATGCCGTGCAGCACGCCGCGAATATTCACGTCGATCATGCGATTCCATTCGTCCACCTTTGTCGCGCTCAAGGGCGACAAAGGCATCACGCCGGCGTTGTTGACGATCACGTCGATGCGGCCGAAGGCGTCCAGTGCGGACTGGGCGAATGCGTTGACGTCGTCGGCGGACGTGACGTCGAGTGCCTTGTAACGAACCGAGCCGCCGCTTGCTTGAATTTCTTCGGCCAGCGCCGCGAGTCGTTCCGTGCGCCGCGCGCCGATCACGAGCTGGTGACCTTGGGCGGCGAGCAGCCGAACTGTTGCTTCACCGATACCGCTGCTTGCCCCGGTGATGAGGATGACTTTGGGTTGATGGGTTTGCGTTGTCATGTTGCGTTCTCCGTGCCAATAAGCTGTGCAGGTTTGTCAGAGGGAGAGGCTACGAAGTCTGCGCACGAGGCGGCAAGGCAATCGCGGCGCGGTCTCCCGGGCGCTTCGGCCACACCGTGCAGCCGATGACCCATCTTATGAGCCGAGCACCCGCACGCGAATACACGTGACAATCGCGGTATTGCCTATTCCTATTGAAGTGGATGCGGGCCGCCGAGCGTATCCGGTAGAATTTATTCACCCGATCTGGCGAAAGAGGAGTCTTCGTGACAGTTGCCGACAACCCGGTTTCCGCAAAGATGGTGAGCCTGCTCGAGCGTCTGGCTCCGAATGAGGGGTACACGCAGTCCGCGCTGGAGGGCGTGCGGTTCATGCGGTCGGACCGGCCGCTGGGGCGCACGCCCGTGCTGTACGAGCCCAGCATCGTGATCGTGTGCCAGGGGCGCAAGCTGGGGTTTCTGGGCGAGGAGGTGTATGTCTACGACGCCCAGCACTATCTGATCCTGTCCGTGCCGCTACCGTTCTCGACTGAAACCGAAGCGAGCGAGGCCGAGCCAATGCTGGCTGTGACGCTGCGCCTCGATCTGATCGAATTGACGGATCTGATACTTGCGATCGATCGCAGCGGAAGCCATCAGGAAGGCACGCCGCTAGGGATCGTATCGACACCGCTCGAGGGAGATCTCGCCGAAGCGGCCCTGCGCCTGCTGCAAGCCCTGACGTCACCTCTGGACGCGGAGGTACTGGGGCCCGCAATCGTGCGGGAAATCTGCTACCGGGTATTGATCGGGGAGCGAGGCGCAGCGATGAGGGCTGCGCTCGCGCATCAGGGCCGCTTCGGCAGGGTCGCGAAAGCGCTGCGGCGAATTCACACTGACTACGCGCAGCCGTTGGATGTCAGTCGTCTCGCGGAAGAAGCGGGGATGAGCGTTCCCGCGTTTCATGTCAACTTCAAAACCGTCACGCTCACCTCGCCGATCCAATACATCAAGTCGACGCGTTTGCATCAGGCGAGGCTGCTGATGATTCGCGACGGTTTGACGGCAGCCTCTGCATCGGCACGTGTCGGTTATGAAAGTCCCTCGCAGTTCAGTCGCGAGTTCAAGCGTTTCTTCGGACGCTCACCGGTCGATGAGGCTCGAGATATGCGGGCATCGTTCGCGCTATCTCCGGCTGCGACGTTCGACGCGTTCTCTGCTTCTCACTGACCTCAAAATGAGGTGGGCGCCCGGTGCTATGCATCGGATCGCGCTCGCGCGATTTTTTTGGGGCCGGTGTGCTTCGCTCCTTTCTGGCGTGTTTAGACATGCACTGATTTGCATGACGCGGCCAAAGTTCCAGCGGCAGTGTTGCAGTGTGGTAAACGGTCTATTGACGAATGATGGGTCTTATCGCGTGAAGTTTGCCTCTACCATTGCACCGGTGCTGCATGTGCCAGTCATAAAGGAGTCTCATGAACCTCGCTTCGATCCGCAAAGACGCCTTTGCGATGCCCGTTCACAATCCAGCCTACCCCCGGCCGCCGTACCGCTTCATCAATCGGGAATACTTCATCATTTCGTATGAGACCGATTTCGATGCGCTGCGCGCCATCGTGCCGGAGCCGTTGCATCCGGAAAACGACCTCGTGCATTACGAATTCATTCGCATGCCGGATTCGTCGGGCTTCGGTGACTACACCGAAAGCGGCCAGGTCATCTCGGTGCGAGACCAGCAAGGTCGCCTCGGCAACTACACCCATTCGATGTACCTCGACGACGAAGGCCCGATCGCCGGCGGCCGCGAGATCTGGGGCTTTCCGAAGAAGCTGGCTAAGCCGACCTTGAGCGTAGACGGCAACGACACACTGCTCGGCACACTCGACTACGGCACACAACGTATCGCAACCGGCACGATGGGCTTCAAGCATGTGCCGCTCGACATCGAGGTTGAACGCAAGAAGCTTGCGGACACACCGAATTACCTGCTGAAAGTGATCCCGCACGTTGACGGTTCGGCCCGCGTGTGCGAGCTCGTGCGTTTCTATCTGCGTGACGTGAGCGTGCTGGGTGCGTGGTCCGGTCCCGCCGCGCTCGAACTGCATCCGCACGCATTGGCGCCCGTCGCCGATCTGCCGGTGAAGCGGGTGGTCGGCGCGCGGCATGTGATCGCCAATCTCACACTGGATATCGGCGAGGTTGCGCTCGATTATCTCGCCACAACCGAGAGCGTGAAGCTCGCAGTCAATCAATAACGGTCCGTGAACCGATAAGGAACGCAACATGTCGTTGAACAATAAAGTCGCGCTTGTGACGGGTGCAGCAAGCGGTATTGGTGAGCAGTGCGCACGCAAACTCGCTAGCCTCGGTGCTGCAGTGGTGATTGCCGACCTGAATCTCGAGAACGCGCAGAAAGTGGCCAACAGCATCGTCGCCGCGGGCGGCAAGGCGCTGGCGGTCGCAATGGATGTGACGAATGAAGAAGCAGTCAATAGCGGCATCGAACGTGCGGTGCAGGAGCTCGGCAGCATTGATGTGCTCGTGTCGAACGCGGGTATCCAGATCGTCGCTCCAATCGAGGAGTATGCGTTTTCCGACTGGAAGAAAATGCTGGCCATCCATCTGGACGGCGCCTTCCTCACCACTAAGGCGGCAATCAAGCACATGTACGCGGGCGGCAAAGGCGGCTCGATCGTCTACATGGGTTCGGTGCATTCACACGAGGCGTCGAAGCTGAAGTCCGCCTATGTGACCGCCAAGCACGGCTTGCTGGGTCTGGCCCGAGTGGTTGCGAAGGAAGGTGGACCGCGCGGCGTGCGGGCGAATGTCGTGTGTCCGGGTTTTGTGCGTACTCCGCTCGTCGACAAGCAGATTCCCGAGCAGGCCAAGGCGCTCGGTATCTCCGAGGCCGAAGTGGTGAAGAACGTGATGCTCAAGGAAACCGTCGACGGTGAATTCACCACCGTTGAGGACGTCGCCAATACGGTCGCGTTCCTTGCAGGCTTCGAATCGTCTGCGCTCACCGGGCAGTCGGTGATCGTTAGCCACGGCTGGTCAATGCAATAAGGGGTCGCGTATGCGCAGCAGCACAAAAAAAATCAACGGGCAGCCGGATGCGTTTGTGCTGCCGCGCTATGACGAGATCGCCCTGGTGCTTCAAGGTGGCGGCGCGCTGGGGTCTTACCAGGCCGGCGTCTACGAAGGCCTGGCCGAGACCGGTGTGCAACCGAACTGGATTGCCGGTGTCTCGATCGGCGCGCTTAACACCGCCATCATTGCCGGCAATGCGCCGGAAAACCGCGTGGAAGCGTTACGAGGTTTCTGGGATTCGATCTGCCATCCGCTCGACTGGGTTGGCGGTCTGGGTGCATGGATGCTGCCCGGCTTCGGCGCGCAGGACCTGTCGCGCAAGTGGGCGAGTTTGTGGGCAGCCAGCCGCGCGTTGACAGAGGGGCAGCCAGGTTTCTTCTCGCCGCGCAACCCGTTGCCAATGGCAGGTTTCGGCAAGCAAAACCCCAACGCGGTCAGCTATTACGACACGGCCGCCTTGAGGGAAACGTTGTTGAAGTTCGCCGATTTCGATCGAATCAACGATGGCGACATTCGCGTTTCAGTGGGGGCGGTGAACGTGCGGACCGGCAACCTGGTGTACTTCGACAACACGAAAATGCGTCTGGAGCCGGAGCATTTCATGGCGTCAGGGGCGTTGCCGCCAGGCTTTCCGGCGGTGGAGATCGACGGCGAGTACTACTGGGACGGCGGGCTGGTTTCCAACACGCCGCTGACCGAAGTGCTTCGCGATGCGGACCACAAAGATACGTTGGTTTTCCAGGTCGATCTGTGGAGCGCGCGAGGTAATGCGCCGGGAGATTTTCTCGACGTGTCCGAGCGCGCCAAAGATATCCAGTACTCCAGCCGCACGCGAGCGGTAACCAGCATGCTGGCAGATCGTCAGAAGCATGCACGTTTCATCAAGGAGTTGCTCGCGCATGTTCCACCGGATCTGCGCAGGACCGATCCGCTATTCCGTCTCGCTGAAGAAGCAGCCGATGGGAGCGCGATCAATGTGGTCCACCTGATCTACAAGAACAAGCCGTATGAAGGGCATTACAAGGACTACGAGTTCAGCGTCGACACAATGCACGAGCATTGGGAAAGTGGCCTTGAAGACATTCGCGATTCGTTTGCGCATCGGGAGTGGTTCGATGTGCCGAGCCGCGAACAGGGTTTCGTGACGCATGACGTGCATCGCCGGCCTGGCGCTGTGCCGCAGTCCGATCGTGACATGCCAGAACTGCCCCTCGGAGCGGAACGGAAAGTCGCTGCGTGAACAATCACTGACCGGTTCCGCTCCGCTGTTTCAAAGGAGCGGTCGCCGATTAGCAACTTGAATAAGGCGTGATTGCGCGACGAGTCTGTGACGTCGCGCTCACTGCCGCTATTTTTCAGAAACTTCACATCAACGTCACTTCGGATAACTAATGTCACGGTTGCAGTACCCCTTCAACCATGAGAACCGAAATGACAAAGATCAAATGGAATCATGCAGCAGCGCTCGCGTTTTTCGCGGCGTCCCAAGTGGCTCACGCTGGCACGCCGAGCGTAGGCAGCCGCGAATACAAAGTGTTGCTCAATCCCGTTGCGTTCGACAGTTCGCCCGTCGATACAGCCAATCGTTTTTTGACGGATCTTCAGGCGAGTCTCGCGGCAAATGGCTTCGATAGCACGGTCAAGAAGACTTTTAGCGCCGACAACGATCGCACCGTGCTGTACTACGACTCGCCGGGAACCTGCGCCGTTAAGCAGGCCGGCTACTCGATGCGCGAACGCGATGACAGCAGCGGTCGCAATATCGAGTTGAAGTTCGGCTCAGCAAACGAAACCACCTCGGCGAATACGGATGTCAGCGGCAGTTCGTCCAAGGCCAGCAGCAAGCTCGAAGACGACATCACACCGCCCTCGAATCAAACGTACTCGCATTCGACGAACGAACCGCTCTCCAACTCCAAGAACATCAACCACCTGAGCGACATCAACGACCTGTTCCCTACCACCCACGTATTCGACAGCATCAGCAGCCAGTCGCTCGCGCCGGTGAGCGGTCTGTCGATTCATGAGCTGACCTTTGACGGCCCGACCAGCGATCTCGGTCAGGAAGACGCTGACTTCACGATGACCGTCTGGTACGCCAACGGTTCGAGCACGCCGGCGCTCGCGGAAATCTCCTTCGAAGTCGACGTTAACGACAACGGCGTTTTCACCGACAAGGTCACTTCGCGCTCGCAACTGATCTTCAATACGATCCAGGGCATGACGAACTGGGTGCAATCGCCGAGTTCGACGAAGACCGCGTGGGTCTACAAGTATCAGCCGACTTTCTGTAGCCAGTAACAATCGCAGTTCTGCCGCGCCGACGAACCTCGGTCGTCGGCGCGGCGCGATTCAAGGCAGCACGTCTAGACGCCGTGTCCAAAACGACGCCAGCGCAAGCACGGCGCCGCTGATCACCAGCATCAACGTGCCCATCGCCATACCGTCCCCGATCGAACCCTGCTCGAACTGCTGCCAGATGAATACGGACGCGGTTTGCACGCCGCTTGGCGAGAGCAGCAGCGATGTCACGAGTTCGCGCGATGCCACCGCGAAGACGATCATCATCGACGCCGCGAGCGGCGGGGCCACCAGCGGCAAGACGATGCGCCACAGCACGCGGGCTTCAGTTGCGCCATGCACGCGTGCCGCGGCCTCGAGGCTGCCGCCGATCTGCCGCAGCGCCGCACTCGCATAACGCACCGGATAGGGCAGCAGCAGGCAGCTATACGACAGCAGAAGAATGGCCCACGTGTTGTACGGCGTGATGGGCCAGAACGGCAGATTCCACGCGAGGATCAAACCGACGCCGATCACGATGCCGGGCATTGCATGGGGCAGCAAGGTGAGACCGTCGAGCGCAGCGCGTCCAGGCGTGCGTGTTTTGATGATGATCCACGCAGCCAGAAACCCCATTGTCCCCGTCAACACGGCGGTCGCTGCGGCCAGACCAAGACTCGTGAACAAGGCGCCGGCGCCTTCGCCCATCGAGGCGATCGCTGCGAAATGCGCGAGCGTCAGGTTGGACACGCTCAAGCCGCCCGACAACGTACGCACGAAAGACGTCGCCACGATCGCGCCGAGCGGCGCAATCGTCGTACAGAACGCCGCCGCGCCGAACAGCAACAAAACCGGCCACCGCCAGCGACCGAGCTCGAACGGATCGCTGGCAACCGGCTTGCCCGTTTGCGTATCGAAGTCGCGGCCGGCGAGCAGACGCCGTTGCGCCATGAAGGCCGCAAGCGCGGTGAGCGCGAGCAACGCAGAGAGCACCGCTGCGCCGGACAGATCGATCGGCCAATCGGAGAAACGCGCTTCAATCGATGTCACGAGCAAACTGAAGCCGGCACGCGCGCCAAGTGCGGACGGAATGCCGAATTCTTCGATCGCCATGGTGAAGGCGAGTAAGGTGCTGGCGGCAATCGCCGGCGCGGCGAGCGGCAGCGTGATGCGCACGAACGCACGCCGTGGCGTGGCGCCGCACACCCGAGCGACCTGTGCGAGCCGGCCGCCGGTCGACATCAACGCGCGCGAGACCGCGAAATACACCACTGGAAACACGCTCAGTGTCATCGTGAGCGCAATGCCTGCGAACGAAAACAGATAACCGCCGAGATCGAAGCCGGCCAGTTGCTGGAGATACCCGTGCGGCTGCAGAAGCAACATCCAGCCCAGTGCCGCGAGATACGGCGGAATCAGAAACGGCGCGAGAAACAGCAAATCCCATAGTCGCGCGGCCGGCAATCGCGTCAAGCCACGCAGCGCGCCGAGCGGCACGCCTAAAGCGATGCTCGCCAGCGCGACAGCGACGCCGAAACGCAATGTGTTGCCGAGCAGCGGCCACGTGTCGGATTGCGTAAGCGTCGAACGGATCGCCGCAAAGGGATGCGCAAAGGAGCCGTGATTCAACTGCGGAAAGATCGCCTGCAACGCTACGAATGCGATGGGCAACGCAACCAGCAGCCCCAATGTGACGAACAGCGTGCCAAGCGCGGTGGTGCGCCCGACGCGCCCCAACCGCCACCCGCGTCGCGTGAGGCCGCGTTGCGCGATCACGCTGGCCATCAGTGTTCGCCGAACAGCGCGTTAAAGCGTGACAGAACCTCGGCTCGCGACTTCGTATTGCTGCCATCGTCCTGCGGCAGCAGCTTCAGGTCTTTCAGGCGCGGCCGCGGCGAATCGATGTCTTCGCGCGCGGGAATCAGGTAGGCGGCGGCGACCAGTTGCTGACCCTCGTCGGACAGCACGTAGTCGACAAATGCCCGGGCGTCCGCCTGAGCATGCGACGATTTGAGGATCATCATCGGCCGCGGCGCGATCACCGTGCCGCTGCTCGGGAAAATCACCTTGACCGATTCGCCGCTGGCCGCCGCGCCGTACGCGACGTAATCGACCGCGCCGAACACGGCTGATTTTGCCCCTTGAAGCACCGGATTGATCGCCTGCGCATTCGGCCCGAGCACGAGCATGCCGTTCTTGTGCAGGCTGTCGAATAGTGTCCATGCGGCTTCGCCGAGCCGGTCCTGCAGGCCCAATAGCAGATCGAGCGAGGCACCTGACAGCGCAGGATTCGGCGTGGTCACCTGATTGCGATATTCGGGCGCGGCGAGATCGCGCCAGTCGTGCGGCTCGGGCTTGCCCGCGCGTGTATTCCAGACGATGCCAAGCGCCGAGATACCTTGCGCGACGTAAGACGGCGCCTTGAACATGGGCGGCACGTGTGCCGCATTCGGGCTCGTGTAGGGGGCGAGCCAGCCGCGCCGCTCGAGATCCTGGGCCGTATCCCAAGATGCGGAAATCAGGACGTCAGCGTGCGGGTTGCTCGATTCCGCCTCGATGCGCGCCATCACCTTGCCGGTCGTGGCCTGAAACAGGTCGACTTTGACGCCGGTTTTGCGCTCGAAACCTTGCACGAGTTTTTTGCTGAGATTGCCGGGACCGGCAGTGTAGACAGTAAGCGCTTGCACGGAAGTAATCGGCCCGAAGGCAAGGGAAAGGGAACAAACGATAGAAGAAAGTAGCTTATACATTGTAGCGATTCCGTTATCGATGGACAGTCTGCGCTACACGTCCTTGCGCAAGCGTCACGATCGTGTGCGCGAGCGCATCGGCTTCGCTGCGATCGTGGGTCACGTACACGGCGGTCGTGCCGAGTTGCGCGAGGACGGTGCGAATGTCGTCGCAGAGGGTGGCGCGTAATTGCGTGTCGAGATTCGAGAGCGGTTCGTCGAACAGCAGCACGCGTGGACGCGCGACGATCGCGCGTGCCAGCGCGACGCGCTGCTGCTGGCCACCGGAGAGCGCCGACGGGCGGCGCGCGGCCATCTGTTCGAGACCGACGCGCGCCAGCGCTTGTGCGACCGCAGCAATCCGCTCGGCGCGCGGCACGCCACGCATTTCCAGCGGAAACGACACGTTGCCCGCTACCGTCATGTGCGGCCAGAGCGCGTAGTCCTGGAACACCATGCCGAGGTCGCGTGCTTCCGGCGGCACACAGTGCGATGGATCGGCCACGGTCTCGCCGCCGAACATCACACAGCCCTCGTCCGGACGCAGCAGCCCGGCCAACAGCTTGAGCAGGGTGCTCTTGCCGCAGCCGGACGGCCCAAGCAGCGCGAGCGTCGTGCCCGCCGGCACGTCGAGATCGATGCCGTCGAGCACGGTCTGCTCACCGAAACGCTGACGAAGTCCGCGCAAGTGGATCGATACGCTCGCGTCGTTCATTTGCATGCTTAGAACTTGTGGCGGATGCCGGCCATCAGACCGAACTGGTTCTTGCCGGCCACGACGTCCGTGCCGAAGCCGTTCAGACCCAGGTTCGAGCCGTTGCGGTTCAGCGCGTACGCGAGGTTCAGATACAGATCGGTGCGCTTGGACAGGAAGTAGTCCGCATCAACCTGGAACGACCACGGGTCGCGCGACGTGCCATAGAAGTTCTGGTACATCGCCGTGCTGGAGAGCGCGAGGTTCGGCTGCGCGAGCCAGGTCGCACCGAGCCAGTAGAGGCTGGTTGCTTCAACGGGCGATGTGCTCAGCGTGCTCAGGTGCACCGCATGCGAATCGAGGTATCGGTAGCCGGCGTAAGTCGTGACCGTGGAAATTTTGTAGCTTGCTGCGAACGATACGCGGCGATCCGTATCGCCTTCGTAGCCGCCGACCTTCGAGGTATGCGCGGCTGTGGGACTCGTGCTGCCGCCATTTTTCTGGTCGTACACGAGCGTCGCGCTGAACGGGCCGTGCTTATAACGCAGGCCGCCTTCGATCACCCGGGCAAAACGCGTGTCGCCGGCCGGCTGCGGGCCATACGTGACCGCGTCGTAGCCGAAGCTGTATTGCACGATCGCAGTCAGTTCGCCGAAGCGTTTTTCATAGCGAACGGTGTTGTCGAGCCGGTCCGAGAATGCCGGGTCTTGCATCTTGATGGCATAGACCGCGTTCTTCAGCGGGTTGTATTCGCTGACCCAGTCGAGGAACAGGCCGCCCTGGCGGCCCAGCGAGAACGAACCCCAGGTGTCGTTCGCGATGCCTACATAGGCGAGCCGGCCGAACTCGCGGCCGCCTTGCAGCAGGGCGCCGCTATCGACGTTGATGCCGCTTTCGAGCAGGAAGAAGGTGCGTGAGCCGCCGCCGAGATCCTCGGTGCCGGTGATGCCCCAGCGCGAGCCGGACATATCGCCGGACGTCAGACGGGTGACGCTATGCGTCTCGCCTTTCGACGACGATGCGCTGGTGAGATATTCAAGACCGGTATCGACGATACCGTAGAGCGTGACAGACGAGCCGGAAATGGCGGGTGATTCGTCGGCATGTGCGTAGGCAGACAGGCTGGCGCAGACGGCCAGACAGCAGCCTACCGCCGTAGTGCGGTAGGAGTGGTTCACGGATTGTGTCCTCTTTGGGATTAAATGTGAGCCACGAATGTAAGCGGACCTTAAGTCACCAGCGTGACAGGAGGGCCGCTAGAACGCTGCCTTCTTGATATCGTTGCCAGGCCGATTTGCCAGGATGGCGCCCGTAATAACGTGAAAGAGATGATCCCCCCGTGGCGCGAATCCAGGCTGGCCGACGAGCCAGCCGAACGCCGACATCAGGGCGAACAGGTCGACTCCATCGATATCGGCGCGCGCCGTTCCCTCGGCTTGAGCGCGGACCAGTAGTCGCGCGCCCGCTGAACGCAGCGCTGTGCTCGAAGCATGAAGCGCGGAGTCCGGGTCCGCGTGCGCGGTCGCAAACAAGGCGCAGATACCGTTATAGGTACGAACGAATGCAACCCCTTCGCGAAACCAGGACACCAGCGCTTCGTCAGGTGGATTCGACGTTTCGAGTTCGGCTGCCTGCTGTATCAGTTCGTCCACTTTCATGCGCAGCAACGCTTCGAACAAGGCTTCTCGTGTCGGGAAATGGCGAAATAGTGTCGCCAACCCGACGTCGGCCCGGCGGGCGATATCTCGCATGGATGCATCGGCACCATGCTCGGTGACGACGTCACGCGCGACTGCAATGAGATGGTCGTAATTCTTTCTGGCGTCAGCTCGCATAAATTGCCTTGACAAACGGATCAGTGATCCGAATATAATGAACCTGTATCCGGATCAGTGATCCACAAGATACAGCACATTCGTGCAGATGGGAACAGACGCGCAGTACGACACCACGAAAGGAGATGTCATGGGAAAGCTCGAGGGTAAGGTTGCAGTCATCACGGGTGGATCAAGCGGCATGGCGCTGGCGAGCGCCAAGCGGTTCGTTGAAGAAGGCGCCTATGTCTTCATCACGGGCCGGAGGCAGGAGGCGCTCGACGAGGCCGTCAAACTGATTGGCCGGAACGTGACCGGCGTGCGCGGCGACGGGGCCAATCTGGACGACCTCGATCGCCTGTTCGATACAGTCAAGCGGGAAAAGGGCAAGATCGACATCCTGTTCGCGAGCGCAGGCACGGGAGAAGCCGTCCCACTGGGCGAGATTACCGAGCAGCACTTCGATGCGACCTTCGGTCTGAATACGCGCGGAACGCTGTTTGCGGTTCAGAAGGCGTTGCCGCTGTTCAACGATGGCGGGTCGATCTTCATGACCGGGTCAGTTGCTTCGGTGAAAGGTTTCCCTGGTTATGGCGTGTATGCGGCGAGCAAGGCGGCGTTGCGCTCATTCGCACGCACTTGGCTTAACGAACTGAGGGCCAGGAATATCCGGGTGAACGTGCTGAGCCCGGGGCCGATCGCCACACCGATGCAGGACCAGGTTCTCACCGAGGAGGCGAAGCGCATGTTCGAATCCCTGATCCCGCGGGGAAAGATGGGGCGTCCTGAGGAAATTGCGACGGTCGCGCTGTTTCTTGCGTCAGACGATTCGAGCTTCGTGAATGGGGCGGAGTTGTCTGTCGACGGCGGCTTCTCGGCCATCTGAAATCGCGCCGAAAGGCGCGTAGAAGGACCTTTCAACTCGACAAAGATGATCTGATTTGTGTCGATAAATTTGGATTCCTTACAGTACTGAATGGAGAGTCCGCATGAACTATTCGATTATTGGCTTTGGCGCGATAGGCCAGGCACTCGCCCGAGCGTTTGCAAGAAAGAACATCGATGTGACCGTCGCCAGCCGGCGCCCTCCCGAGGCGTTGATGCAACAGGCACGAGCGATCGGCCCCACCGTTGTCCCCGCGACGCTGCAGGATGCAATCGCGTCCGACACGATCTTCCTCGCGGTTCCGTTTTGGGAACATCGCGAAGTCGCGAAGCAGATCCCAACCTGGCAGGGCAAGACGATCATCGACACGACAAATGGTTTCGGTGTTCCCGTTGAAGATCTGGAAGGTCAGCCGTCGGCCGCGGTTGTCGCCAAAGCGTTTACCGGTGCCAGGTTCGTAAAGGGCTTTAACCACCTGCCCGCTGCCGTTCTGGCCGCTGATCCGAGCGTGAATGGCGGCAGCCGCGTCGTGTTTTTGTCGAGCGATGACGAAAATGCGGTGGCACCGGTCGCTGCTTTGGCCGAACAACTCGGTTTCGCGCCGATTGCGCTAGGACCGCTCAAGGATGGCGGCTTGCTTGTCCAAGGCAGAGGGAATACCTGGGGTCAACTGATCTTCAAGGACCTCGTCAAGTTCAAATAGCGGCGCCTCACGACGACGTGACAGCGGCCACGCGCTTCGATGTGGACGCGGGCGCTTCTGGGTAGGAGCGGACGACTCCCCAAAGAAAGAGGCGAACATATCGCGCGCGAAAGGCATTCGTAATAATTGGCGCACGCAGCAATGCTCGACTGCGAAAAGCGCTATTGTGGCGACTTGCTTCTGCGACACATGGCGCGATAGAATCGCGCCTGCTCATTGGGGAGTAGCCGCCTCGAACGCCATGTTCGAGGGCGCACGTCAACATACTTGGCGAGTCGAAAGACCCGCTATGGCGTGCGCAGCTAAATGCCTGGCAAGACCGATGACTCGCATTCCGACCTAACCGGGTCGCCGGAATGCGCGTCATCGCGTTTTTTCTGCGCGGCCCGGATACAACAACCCCCATGCAATCCTTCCTCATTTCGACCAGTGTGGTCGGCCTTGCTGAAATCGGCGACAAGACTCAGCTTCTGTCCCTGGTTCTGGCAGCGCGATATCGCAAGCCCATCCCCATCATCCTTGGTGTTTTTGCCGCTACGCTCATCAACCATGGTGCATCTGGCGCACTCGGCGCGTGGCTTGCGAGCGTTCTGAGTCCAGGCATTCTGAATTGGGCGGTTGTCGCGTCGTTCGCCGTGATGGCGGTGTGGATTCTCGTTCCGGACAAGCTGGACGACGCCGACGCGGTTCTGACGAAAAACTCGATGGGCGTGTTCGGCACAACCGCACTCACATTCTTTCTCGCCGAGATGGGCGATAAAACCCAAATCGTCACGATTGCCTTGGCGGCGCGCTTTCACGAGTTTTTCGGTGTGGTTGCTGGTACGACGCTCGGCATGATGTTGGCCAATGTGCCCGTCATCTACCTGGGACACAAATTTGCGGATCGCCTGCCAACAAAGGCGGTCCACATTCTGGCCGCGATCATCTTCGTTGTGCTCGGTGGCCTCGCCCTCAGGACCGCGCTGTATCCGCAAGCGCATCCGCTGTTCTAGTTCGCGGCTGACGCGCGCACTGCACTGCAGTCCACCCACGCGAGACCTTTAGAAAAAACCGGAGCGTGCCGTTAATAAGCGGTGGTCCGACATAACGTGGACCGGGATCGGAGTCGTCCGTCATTTGCTCGGTTCGGAGTCAACGAACGAACCGAGCGATGCGTCGGATCACGACTTCCGGATGCGCACGTCGTCTACGGGCGGACTGACACTTTCAGTTTCCTTCCGCCCAACCTGCTCGAACAGGTCACCTGGTCGACGTGCCGTTCCACATCGGAGCAATCGTGATCAGACAGAAGGGCACCCAAAGGCGTCGATATCTGTGGCGACGCAACGCAGCAGAAGACCAAGTTGAGCAGACGTCGTCGAACGTGCCCCCCGCGCGCCGCACGGCAGTATTTGGTCTCGTCCTCGTTCTGTTGAGTGTGCCGCTCCTGGCCTTCTGGGGCGCGTATGAAAGTTTGAGTGCCGGTTTCGCCGCGCAAGCCGCCAACGAGGCGGATAACGCTTTCGAGGAAGCCCGCTATAGCGTTGCATGGGAGGAATCGGCCGAGCGCAAGTACTTCCAGGACCCACGCCCGGAGGTTCTTCGCGAGCACCGCGAGGCCGGTGAAGCACTCGACGCGGCGCTAAAGAAGGCAATGACCCTTGAGCCTGACAGCAGCGCGATGCTGCGCGGCCTGCTGGAGAAGCACGCGAAGTATCGATCGTTCGCCAAGCCGATGTTCAAGGCCGTCGACGATCACGATATCGCCAGAGCCAACGAGATCGACGAGGACTCGGCCGATCCGCTCTTCGACGATATCGAGCAAAAGGTTCTCGCAGCAGCAGCACAGCACCGCGACGATGCGACGAAGCAACTCGAACGGCTCGTTGCCGTACAACGGGTCGTCCTGATATCGACCCCTGTAGTGCTGGCGATCGGCGTGGGGCTCGCGCTGCTGTTTCTTCAGATGCTGCGGCGCATTCGCAAGAACGTGGACGCGGCGGCTCAGAACGCGCTGCGCACGAGCGAACAGAGGTTGCAGGCACTTGTCGCCAACACGTCGGATGCGATACTCGTTTCCGACGTCAACGGGACTGTGACTTACGAGGCGCCGACGCGACGACCGGACCCCTTGAAGAACATGGGCCAGCTCGTCGGCACCAGTCTGCTCGATCCGATTCATCCCATCGACCGTCCCACGCTGCAGGGCCTGTTGGAGACCGTATCGTCGACGGCTCGATCCACGAAATCCATCGAGATCCGTACTCGAGGCGAAGGCGACGCGTGGCGCTATATTCAGCTTACCTTGACGAACCTTTTGGACGAACCGGCCGTCGGCGCAATCGTGGCGACCGCGAGCGACACCACCGAAAGAAAGAACTTCGAGGAGCAGCTCGCGCGACGGGCGTTCTACGACACGCTCACCTCGTTACCGAACCGCGCACTGCTGCTGGATCGTATTAGCCAGGCCGAAGCTCGCGCGCGTGAGCGTAACGCGATGATCGGCGTCGTTTTCATCGACCTGGACAACTTCAAGCGGGTGAACGACAGTCTCGGACATCACGTGGGAGACCGGCTGCTGATCGCAGCGGCCAAGCGTCTCGAAGGATGTGTTCGTCCGACTGACACAGTCGCGCGACTGGGCGGAGACGAGTTCGTCATCCTGCTGGAACACTTGGGCAGCGAAGCGACGAGCGAAGGCACCCTGGTCGCGGACAACATTCTTGCGCAATTCAGTCAGCCGTTCGATCTCGACAACAAGCAGTACATCGTCAGCGCGAGCGTCGGCTTGGCATTCGCGCACGCGGGTCGCGGCCGCGGCGATGCCGACACATTGTTGCGGGACGCCGACGTTGCCATGTACCGGGCCAAGAACGGCGGAAAGGGCCGTTATGTCGTTTTCGAAGAGAACATGCACGCTGAAGCAGTCAAGAAGCTGGAGATTGAAACGGACCTGCGTTACGCGATCGAGCATCGCGATCTACGCGTGTATTTCCAGCCCATCATGCAGCTTCAGGAGGCAGGGTTCCGGGAAATGGAAGCGCTCGTGCGGTGGCAGCACCCCACGCGAGGTTTGTTGCCGCCGTCCGAGTTCATTGCGATTGCAGAAGAGAGCGGCCTGATTATTCCGCTCGGACGATACGTACTGGAAGAGGCGTGCCTGCAAGTCGCCCGCTGGCAACGGGAGTTCCCAACAGAACCGCCGCTGCAGATTAGCGTCAATCTCTCGCCTCGGCAGTTCGATGATCCCCACCTCGTTGCCGACGTGGCTGCGGCGCTCTCCAACGCTCACATCGAGGCAGCCTCGCTGAAACTGGAGGTCACGGAGGGTCTGATCATGCGGGATACCGAAAAGAGTATCGAGACGCTCCAGAAGCTGAAAGACTTTGGCGTCACAATCGCAATCGACGACTTTGGTACGGGCTATTCATCGCTCAGTTATCTTCGCAGGCTGCCGCTGGATGTGCTGAAAATCGATCGATCCTTTGTTCAGGGCATTGGCACGAGTGCGGAAGACGATGCGATCGTTCGTGCTGTGATTTCCATGGCGCAGTCTCTTGGACTGTCCGTCACGGCCGAGGGGATTGAAACGAGTGAGCAGGCAAGACTGCTTCGGGAATGGTCGTGCCAGGCGGGACAGGGCTATCTTTTCTCACGACCTCTGCCTGCGGAGGAGTTCACCGCGCTGTTTCGCTCGAGTTCGCCCGGTTCCAGCCGCAGCCATTCTGCGGGTGACTTCACCGTGGAATTGACCTGACCTATGCGTGAGTGGTGTCGGTTGAGCGTGTGTCGTGTTGCCTCACATCATGCCGCCCATGCTTCCCGTGCCGCCTACCCCGGTTCCACCGGTCCCGTTTGTGCCGGTATTTGGCGATGTGGCAATCGGATGTGCGGCCCCCGCCGTCGCGATAAGTGAGACGGCGGCTGCGTCCGGTTCTCCGTTGGCGTCGATTGCGCCAAGAGAGAGGAGCGCTTCGAGATCGCTGTCCTCGCCTGGCTGACCGACAGTGAATGCGGTGGTCAGAAAATTGGCGGTGGAAAGCGTAACACTGTACTTTTGCTGCAGGTTCTGGACGACAGCGGCCTGCGCAGTCAGAACGTTCGTCTGATTCTGCAGCGTCTGCTGAAATTGCGTGTTAGTCGCGAAGCCGGCGATCAGCCCGCTTTCATTCGTACCGAGTTGCGCCGCCAGATACGACAACATCAGATCCGTCTCCGGCGTGACGTTGAACGTGCCGCCGGCGAACGTTGCGGAGTGCAGCGTCGTCCCGCCCGAAGTCGCAGCGATCATGCACGGCATCGCTGCGCTGAATGCCGCATGGTAGTTTCCGCTCGCATCTGCTGTGACCGACATCGAGCCCCGCGCGCAGTTGATGCTGATCGTCGCGTTCGCGAGCGCCTTGCCGGTTGCCGCCGTACCGGCGATCGAAACCATCGACACGCTGCTTGCGCTACTTCCACCGCCTCCGCCGCCGCAGCCAGCGAACAACGCAACGGATGCAATTAGCAGCCCTGCGCTGACAGAACGGATGACGTGCTGTTGTCGAGTGCTCATCGAAGTCTGCCGGTGGTTCGTATGTCGTCTAAACGATTTTGCAGGGGCGTCTATTCCACCTTGCGCGCAGTTCCTGATGGAATATAGCGGCCCCGCCGTACGTTTATTCGGGGTGTCGACGCTAGAAATGATGCATGGCGCTCTGCGCGACATTCCATCATCACGCGGCATCCGCTTGGGGGAAGTTTGAAACGAACCATGAACGACCATGGAGACCGAACGAGGCGAGGCCTGGGCGACCCGGATTTGCGGCCGCTATCGGCGTTTGCCGACGATGAACTGTCCGCCAGGGAGCACGAGACCACGCTCGTTCGACTGACGACCAACCCTCGGGCGGCCGAGCGCGTGGCGAACTACCGCGCGCAAAAAGCCGCGCTGACAGCACTGTTCGGAGAACCGCACGACGATGCGCGCTGTATCGTCGTGCGCCACCGTACGTCATGGTGGCAGCAGGCCGGCGTGGCGGCATCGTGCGTGGCGATGGGCGTGGCGCTCGGCTCAGTACCAGGCTGGATGTCGACGAATATCGCGGCTGATTCACCCGTGTTCGCGAAGCGCGCCGACATCGCTTTCGCGGTGTACGCGCCTGAGCAACGCCACCCCGTAGAAGTAGCGGCGCCGCAACGCGATCAACTGGTCGACTGGCTGTCACGGCGCCTCGGTCAGCGCTTGTCGGTGCCTTCGCTTCGGGAATATGGCTTTTCGCTGATTGGCGGCCGTTTGCTGCCCGGCGAATCCGGCCCTGCCGCGCAGTTCATGTATCAGAACACGGCAGGCGCCCGGCTCACGATGTACGTTGCAGGGGTTCCAAAGGACGCGACGGCGTTCCGCCTGTTTCGTGACGGTAATCGCAGCACGTTCTACTGGGAGAGTCAGGGGACGGGATGCGCGCTGACTGGCCTCGTCTCAGAGGTGCAATTGCGATCCATGGCGGTCGACGCATGCAGCATGCTCGGGCGGGCGTTCAGAAGCCGGGAAACCAGCGGCGGTTTGAACCCATGATGTTTTGCGGAGCGCGTATTTCAGACCACCCAGCAAGCCGAAGCTCGGTGCTTGCCGCAGGTTGGCAGGCAACCGTGCGGACCTTGCTGTGCGCGTTCGCGTTGACATGCCTGTTTGTCTCAACGGACATTCACGCCCAATCTAATAGCCCGATTTCACTGGCTTCATCCCGCGCGTCGGCGGGATGCGCCGATGTTGCCACGCCGGATACCGTGAGTATGGACGTCAACCGGTTCCGGTGTCTCGCAGCTCGCGATCAGGCGGCTTCGTTGCGAACGTGGATTGAAAGCCGCTCGCTTCTGCCCCTCACCGACGCTCAGATCCTTTCGCTGATGGATGCAATGAAGCCGGATGCCTTCGTCGAGTACGCGAGGTCCGACATGGTTCCCGGCGACGCCTGCGAATACAGGATGTTCCGCCAGGAGCGGATATCCGGAAGATGGTCCGATCGGCCCGATCACATGGTTGTCCGCTACCAGGACACCCCTCGAAAAGTCTACGCAAAATGGCTACCCGACGGCGCCCATGCAGGACAGGAGATTCTCTACGACGAAACAAGCGATCCTGATAGCATCGTCGCCCATCTAGGCGGCGCGCTGCGTATCGTCTCGGGCAAGGTCGCCGTCGACGGCGCGTTCGCGCACACCCAGTCCCGCCATAGTGTCCGCGATCTCGGCCTGCAGTACATTGCGCGCACCATCGAGCACGATGCCCATAGCTTTCATGAAGAAGGCCTGACTGAAAAACCGACCCGTATCGAACTCATGAACGTGCACGGCGCGCGCTTGCTTGCATGGACATGGACGGCACCGTCGGGGCCGCCAGCGCATTATGCGCAGCGCGTGAGACTGCTATTCGATCTGCAGCACTCCTGGCCCAGTGGTGAAGCTGCATGGAACGAACGCGGCGACCAGGTGGAGATGATCCGTTTCGAAGACGTCGTCCCTCACCACTGGAGCGATTCGATTTTCGACCGACGTAACCCAGAGTACGGTTTCCATTGATCTAAAGAATCGGTCACGCATGCCGTTATGCAGGTGCATTGTGCGTGGACGAGGCCCCACGTCAACAATCGCGCGCTCAAGCCGTTGTCCGCAGAATATTCGGCGAGCGCGCGGCCGCACCAGGCCAATAAAAATAGATACTGAGAGACCCGCATGAAACAGCCAGACGAGTTGTTGCACACGGTTTACGTGAAGGCCGACAGGCTCATGCTCGTTGTCGTATGGGCCCTGTTCGCGATCTCCTGCTTGTTGGCGATACGCGACTACAACTTGCGCGCCGTACTGTGGGTCGGATTGCCTACCGTCGTGATCGCCTCGACGCTAACTTACTGGCGCGCAGGCGCACTCGTGACGCGTCTCTTCCTCGCGGCCAGTCTGATGACATTCGCTGCGTTGCAGATTCATCAGGTGCACGGTCTGACTGAATTGCACTTTGGCGTCTTTGTGCTGATGTCGTTCCTGCTGGCCTATCGGGACTGGCGACCGATTCTCTGCGCCGCCGGCGTCATCGCGGTGCACCACTTCTCGTTCAACTATCTCCAGCTTGCCGGATTGGACGTCTATTGCTTCACCGAGCCCGCGTGGTCGACCGTGCTGACGCATGCAGCCTATGTAGTCGTCCAGGCCGGGTTGCTGATTTTCATTGCATGGCATATGAAAGCCGATGCACAGACGGGCCGGGAGCTGGCCGTTCTTGGCGAAAACCTTTCACAGCAAGAGGGCAAATTCGACCTGCGTCTTCCGCCGATGAAGCTCAACGGCGCCAGCAGCCGCACCTTCAAGGACACACTCAACGCCATCCACGACGCGATGCGAGGCATCACCACGACGATCGACCAGATGGCTGTTTCATCGGACGACATCGCTTCCGAAAACCACACCTTGTCGCAGTAATTCAGCACGCAAGCTGAAACGCTCAACGCGACCAACACGGCGATGGAGCAGATCGCGCAACGGGTGAGGGAAAGCGCGGAACATGCGGCATCGGCAAACAGCCTCGCGCGGCAAACTTCAGCCGCGGCACAGCAAAGCGAACAGGTTGTCAGCGAAGTCGTCGATAAGATGACTGAGATTAATGACGCCGTGCATCGAATGGGCGACATGATCACGATGATCGAGAGCATCGCGTTTCAGACGAATCTTCTCGCGCTCAATGCGTCGGTCGAAGCGGCCCGTGCGGGCAGCCACGGGCGGGGTTTCTCGGTGGTGGCCGAGGAGGTTCGTACGCTTGCGCATCGGAGCGCGAGCGCTGCGCGTGAAATCAAAGGCCTGATTGGCGATTCTTTACAGCGTGTCGAGCACGGCTCGACGCTCGCGACACGCGCCGGCACGGCCATGCAACACGTTGTCGGCAATGTAGGAGACGTGGCCAAGTTGATCGAGCACATCAGCGCGTCGAGTGATGCCCAGAGCCACGATGTCGATCGGTTCAGTCAAGGCATGGGCGAAATGGACGCGATGCTGGTGCGCGATGTCGAACACGTGAAGGGCGTCGCTTCGGCGTCGGCCAGTTTGCGGGAGAAAGCGCGGACTTTGCGTGAGGCAATGTCGATATTCCTTGTCGAGCACGACGTGAACTGATCCTGAGAGCGGGCACAACTGCTGCGCGGCCGTGCGATTTCGAAAGCGGTAGCAGGCGGGACACGGCACTATTAGCTCTCGCGCGGCGCGCCGGATCGACCGCTACGGCGGATCGCATTCTGGCCGCGCGTTGTGTCCTCGAACGGTCTGCGTCCACTGCTACGCGGTGTCCGGAGGACACGCATGGATTCCACGTATAGCGACTTTCGTCGCGCCGATCAAGGAGAAGCGAGATGCATAAAGCGTTTTCGGTCCCTATCACTCCGCAAGGAAAGTCCGCACTGGCGACGCTGCCGCCGTGGCACTATTCCAGCGACTGTCTCGCCATCGAATACTGGGCCGATCAGAAAGCGATCGCGGCGCTCCTCCCGCCGGGCGTCACGGTGGACGAGAAATCCGGCGGCCGGGCCTTCTTCTGGTTTCTGGATTGGCAGTTCACGGGTTCCAATGACGAGGTGACGGACCCGGCCCGCTATCAATACCGCGAGGCTTTCGTTCTGGTCGAGGCGGTCTTCGACGGTGTTCCGGTCAACTACTGCCCCTACATCTTCGTCGATAACGACGCCGCCATCGCCCGCGGATGGGCGCAGGGCTTTCCAAAGAAGCTCGCCAGCGTCTACCAGACTCGCAGTTTCTCCGCGCCCAGTCTGGCAGCGGCGCCGCTTGCAAAAGGAAGCCGCTTCGGCGCGAGTGTGTCCGCGCATGGAGAGCGGCTGGCGACCGCCCGCATCCAGCTCGAGGAACCTGTTGCTGACCCGACGACCGTGTTCAACCGGCCAACAACAATGCGCCGTTACTTTCCTCAACTCGCCGCGGGACTTCAGGAGAAGCCGCCGGTCGACGAATTGACTATGTCGCTCACGGATAATCTTGCGATCGTGGATGTCTGGGCCGGGTCGGCGGAACTGAAGATTCCCGAAGTCGCCGGTGAGGACATGAACCTGATTGCGCCCGTGCGCGTCGGCCGGGGCTATCGGCTCGGTATGGCGTACTCCGTGACTGACCTGCGCATTCTGAAGAACTACGTCGAGTGATCGTCTGGGTGCCCCTATGCGTTGGCAGAGGGTCCGGTTACGAGAGGCGCTTTCTTCGATGCGAGCGCCCGTGAAACATCAGTCCAGGAGTCGCTCTCATGCCGCTCTACACCTTGACTACTCAGAACGGCGCACTAAGCAGTGACGCCAAGGCCAAGCTCGCGATGGAGCTGACTAACCTGCATTCCGAATTCGCGGGCGTGCCAAAAAACTGGGTGCATATTGTGTTTCAGGACTATGCGCCGGGCAGCGGGTTCACCGCCGGAGAACCGGCGGCAACCGCCGCGCTCACGCTTTTGATGCGGGCCGGGCGGCCACCTGAGTACAAGCGCGAGTTGATACAGCGTCTTTGGAAACTGTTTCAGACCGCGACGGGAGCGCCCGATGACCAGATTGTCATCGGCATTCAGGACGTACCGGCCAGTCAGGCGATGGAGATGGGACAGGTCATGCCGGACGTCGCGAACGAATAGGATGGGGGGCGCTACTCGTCGTTGCCTGCGACTTCCGCACCGGCGATGTGATGCCGCGCCAATGACGCCGCGACGAAGCCCGACGTCTTCATATCTTCAACGAACTTCGACAGATACATGGCCGCTTCATCGCCCTTGGCTTTTGGCACACCCAACGCCTGACGGATCACCATGAAGCGCTGGTCCAGTAACCGCAATCCGCCCGCTTTGGCGGCGTCTTTTTCGAGCTGTTGCTTGACGCCTGCAGCCACGTCCAGATGCTGATCCAGAAATCCCTGCACAACCGCCGGTGAAGTTGGAATCCGGACGATTGTCGCGTGATGGAGTTCGCGCGTCAGAAACAGATCGTAGGCGCTACCCTTGCCAACTGCGACGGTCACGCCGGGTTGATCGACACCCTCGTTAGTCGTGATCGGCGAGGTGTCGCGCACGAGATAAAAGCCCTCGATCAGCACGTACGGTTTGGTGAAGGCGATTTCCTGTCCGCGCTTCGGATCGACGGCGAAGAACCCGATGTCTGCCTTGTCCTGATTCACGTTGTCAACCGATTCACCCGCCGACTTGACCGCGATCAGTTGCAGCGGTACGCCCAGTCGTTTGGCGAGCTCGGTAGCGAGATCGACAGACACGCCGACCGGTTTGCCCGTTGCCGGATCAAGATTTGCCAGAATCGGATTGCCGAGATTGATCGACGCGCGCAGCGTGCCGCTCGGCGCGAACACGCTTGCCATCGATGCGCCCGCGTCTTTCGTTTGCGCGACCGCTGGCGTGGGAACGGGTACGGACAAGACCGCACTTGACGCCATTAAGGCCGCCAATGTTTTGACCATGCCGCTACGGCGTTTTGCGATTGAAGGCTTTGTCATCTTGGGGTGCCCTTGATTAGCGTGCCAGAGCGATATTATCCGGGCATTTGGCGAAGCGCGTGCGCCGGCAACATATCCCTACGTCGTGATTCACCACTGCATGCCGCATCTTTTCGAGGGAATGTTCTACAGATTTGCCTCGCCCTCTGCATCCCGGATTTTATCTGCGCGACTACCATTCACGCTTTTGTGCCGCGCGCGGCGCGTTCCTATCACCGGGTTTTCGCATGAGCCTACTAATTCGTTTGCTGCTTTTGTTAATCACCAGTCGTGGCCGGAGCCGGCTGCACGTGCTCGACACGTGTGTCACGCCATTTCGAGTGTGGCTCAATGACCTCGACGTCTTGCTCCATATGAACAACGGCCGCTACTTTACGATCCTCGATCTGGCGCGCGTCGATCTGATGATGCGTAGTGGTCTGTGGCGGCAATTGAAGGCACAAGGCTGGTACCCGGTCGTCACGCTGGAAACGATGCGTTTTCATCGGTCGCTCGAGCTTGGCGACCGCTATAACGTCCAGACTCGCGTTATCGGTTGGGATGAGAAGCACATTTTCATCGAGCAAGGGTTCGTGCGTGATGACGTGCGGGTCGCATTGGCCGTTGTGCGAGCACGGTTCCTGAAGCGAAGTGGTGGTGTTGTGACGACTGCCGAGTTGCTGGAACTGTCGGAGATTACGCAGCCGTCGCCAGAGTTGCCAGGATGGGTTGCGAAGTGGAGTGAGGCCGAAGGAGGGATGGCGCTTACGTAGCCTTCTTTTTGTGGGCAGAGGTGGCGGCTGTCACACGACGGCAGGCTACCCACGATCGTGTTCGATCGCCCGCGCGACTCGAGCCATCATCAGCTTGACCACGCGTGCGATTCAGTACGCGTAAAGCGTCAAGGTGCGACCGCAGGAGCGTTGGTAGGCTTTTGACCATTCGCCTTCTGCTGGGCATTCTGCAGATTCTGCGGATAGTTCGTTTGATCTCCCGCCGGGTTATACCCGTTCTTTTCCAGCTTACTGAGCTCGGCATTTTTCTTCGCGCGGCGCGCCTTGCGGTCGGCCTTCTTTTGCGCCTTCATCTCCTGCTTCGACATAGCACTATCGGAGGCGCCGGCATCGCTTGTCGCTGCATGAGCTCGCAACGTCGGAAGTGAGAGGAGACTCAAAGCCATACCTGCTGAAACAACAAAAACAGACAGTTGCTTGAACTTCATACGTATCTCCGTATGGGTGCGTTAGGCGGCGTGAGACTGCTCACGGTCCATTTGGGTTGGTTCCTGAGAAGAACGTGTCTCTTCGCATGGGCAACGCTCGAACCGTAATCGATGAGACGTCGACAGGGATACAGGGGTTAACCGCGAGGAGGCGAGGAGGCATAACGCTGAAAGGCTTTTGCGCACTTGCTCTAACGCGGATTTTCCCTGATTTCACGAAAGAGATTCCCCTTTCTGCTCTTTGTTCGAGTGGATGGGGAATATACACTCGGGCAAAAATACAAGCGCAGTTCAGGAGACGTGCCCCACGGAAGTTATTACCCTCCGCCTAAGCCTTACTCCAGTGCTTGTTTTTTCTTCTCATTTCCTTCCTTGCGAGCGTCTCTGAGACTCCACGTCCTTCAAGCGTGTCGCATTTGATCAACGATTGACGGGCGCCGGGAAAGATGTGAGCTCCTGCTGTATCAGGAGACGTACGTAGTACAACTATATTAACGGAGATAGCGATGAAGAAACTTCTGTTCGGCATGTTCGCATTGTCTGCGACGGCAACCGCGATGGCTCAGAGCAGCGTCACGTTATACGGCATCGTGGACAACGGTATCGCATACGAGACCAATCAACCGAAGGGGCATGTATTCGGTGCGCAAAGTGGAGGCTGGGCGCAATCGAGATTTGGTCTCAAAGGCAGTGAGGACCTCGGCGGCGGCACCCATGCAATTTTCACGCTCGAGTCCCGACTGAATACCATGACCGGGGCTTTCGCGAACGGAAGTTTCTTCGAGGGGCAGGCGACCGTAGGCCTGCAGAATGACACCTGGGGGCAAATCAAGTTCGGCAACATGGGTTCGGCTGAGATAAGTCAATACTCGGGCGACGTCGACCCCCAGCAAACGAAGAAGTATGCGATTGGAACGCTGGTACGCGGCCGCATCTTTTCGCAGGCGGCGAACGGCGCGGAGTACCTGTCGCCGACGATTGGCGGCTTTACCCTGCAAGGCCAGTATGATTTGACGAATTCGTCGACGTGGAACGCGGGAAATCCTGGAAGCGCACCTGGTCAACTCGGTACTTCTAGCGGACTCGGAAGCTCGCAGGGGCGCTCGGATGGTATCAAACTCTCTTACGCGAACAAGGGCCTTTTCTGGCAGGCGACCTATGACGAGGTTCGCGACGGAAACGGCCAATTCAGCAACGTGTACCTTGCTTCCCGCTCGATTCTCACGGGCTTGACGTACGCATTCGGTCCTGTGACTGGATACATTGGCTACCAGCATCTGAGCGCTCCGAACGCATCGAATGCGGGCTATTTCGGCACGGCGACCCCGTCAGCGTTGCCGGCAGGAACGAGCCTCCCGACAGCCGTTAATCATGAGTGGATTGGCGCGATCTGGCAGACGACGCCCGCACTTGCTATCACCGGCGCCGTCTATCACGCGAATGCAAACAATGGGAACGGGAACGCAACCCTCTACACGTTGGGGGCGAACTATTCGCTATCCAAACGGACGCTCCTGTACACGGAACTGGCGTATGTGAGAAACAGCTCGTCGTCTAACATCGGCCTCGACAGTGGTCTGTATGGCGCGAATATCAACAACGACCCCGTCAACGGGAGCACCTCGAGCACCAACCCCAACTATGGCAAAAGCCAGTTTGGCGTTATTGCAGGGTTGGCGACGAAGTTCTGATGCTGTCGAGAGGTCCGGGTGACGATTGATTCCCGGACCTCTCAGGAACACGAGTGGTCGATTCAATCGCGGAAACGACTGGCGATGTGGTCCGGAATGTTTTCTGGCGTCACGACCACGACCGAAGAAGATGACGCGACAGAGGATGCTGGCAGGAGCTTGTGGAAGTGCATGACGTGATGACACGCGGAGCGCATGTCCTGTCGGAGATCATGATGCAGGATTGCCTGAATCCTTCCAGTGCGTAGAAGCTGCACATTATCCTTGTCCAGATCGTGACCGATGAAACAGACCGGAGCTTGCTGCTGCGCTTCCAGCGCGCGAAGAATCGCGACATTACCCCCGCCCATGGAGTACACGGCAGCGATACAAGTACCATCGTTGAGAACGCTTCGGACTCGCTCTTCAGTCGGTAAATCAAGACCATGTCCGCCGCTTGCATCGATCAGCCTGAGTTGGGGGTGGTGCTTGCGCAATGCTCGACGAAAGCTTATCTCGCGCTCCTCCTCGCCCCGAAAATGCTCGTCGCTCATCGTTATCAACACATTAGCCGCCTGGGGGCCCAGCAAAAGGCCCAGAAGGTAGGCCGCCGTGGCCCCAGCGACGCGATTGTCGAGCCCGGCGTAGGCGATGCGTCCCGACAGCGGTATGTCGGTGAAGACGGTGACGACGGGAATACCGTGATGCTGGAGTTCGCGGACCACCTCGGCAATCTCGGGAACGTCGCGGGCTTTCAGAAAAACACCATGGCTGCCTCTTCGGGCGATAGATCGAAGAGCATCCACGACTTCGGGCGTCGTCATCGTCTCCCGCAACAGGAAGCGCGGACGAACAACCGCCGGGTGCATCAACGCGAGTTCCGCTTCGAGCGCATTCTTTATCTCGTCGCTGAACCGCGCCGGTGCTTCCACTACCACGTCGACCATGAGCTTGCGCCCCGTGGTCGCCAGGTTTAGCTCCTGTTTCTCAAGTTCTTTTATCGCCTGCTCAACCCGATTGCGAGTGTGCTCCCGGACGTTCGCGCGTCCGTTCAGCACCCTATCAACAGTTGCCACTCCAAGCCCTGCCTGAAGGGCAATTTCCTTGATCAAGAAGCGGTGAGCCAATCCGACCCTCCATCTTTGATAGTTTTTTGATGTGTTTCTGATAATTCGATCTGTGCTTTGCGAGCTATCCTACATCGAATATAGGAGGCACGTATGGACGACCGACGCGGAGACTATCTCGCTGAGCGAACCAACTGGTATCGCGAAAGCGACTGCAGCTTGAGCGATTTCGTGAGAGCGCTCAACGCGACAGGGGAGCGCGGGCTACGCTACGCGACAACGTCGGTTCAAGCGATTCCTGTATACGAATGCCGCGAGCTGGAAGAAGTGCGCTCGTCTGAAACGGAAAGGCTTCAGCTACTGTCGGAGTGGGCCGAAGTCCTGCGAGATGGAGCGGGCGTCTTTGTGCTCAAGCGCGCTTTTGCCGACACCGGGTGCGTGGATGAGGCGACGGCCATCTTCGAATCGATTATTGAAGCCGAGAAGAAATCGGGCTCGAAGGCTGACCATTTCGCGAAAGCAGGCGCAAACGATCGTATCTGGAACGCGCAGGAAAAACTCTGCCTTGCGGCACCTGATGTCTTCGCCAGATACTTTTCGAACCCTTGGCTGCCGGCGGCCGCCGAGGCATGGCTTGGCCCGTGCTTTCAGGTTACGTCGCAGGTCAATGTTGTCAGACCCGGCGGCGAGGCACAGCAAGCCCATCGTGACTACCATCTGGGCTTCCAGACGGCTGAGATGGCGTCGTCTTTTCCAGCGCACGTGCATAGGATGTCGCCTTTTCTCACGCTGCAAGGGGCTGTTGCGCACAGCGACATGCCAGTCGAGAGCGGTCCGACCAAACTCCTGCCTTACTCGCAGCGATACGCTCAAGGCTATGTGGCTTGGCGTAGATCTGATTTCCGCGAGTATTTCGAGAACAACTTCGTTCAGGTGCCGCTTGCCAAGGGCGATGCCATCTTCTTCAATCCGGCGCTATTTCACGCAGCCGGGTCGAATCGAACGAGCCACGTTCAGCGCATGGCAAACCTGCTTCAAATCTCGTCGGCTTATGGTCGGGCGATGGAAGCCGTGGATCGAACGCGCATGTCCGAGACTCTCTACCCAGTCCTTCGGGACGGATTTAAGACCGGCAAGATAAGCGGGCTCGAGGCGCTGTCGGTGATTGCCTCGTGCGCCGAAGGCTATGCGTTCCCGACAAACCTTGACAGGGATCCGCCCGCCGGGGGGCTCGCGCCAGAGAGCCAAGGCCAGATGATGCTCAGAGCGCTTCGGGAGGACTGGGAGCCGGCCGAGTTTGCGCGAGCCCTCGCGAAGCATGCCTGGCGTCAAGGGCATGGCGAATCCACTGAACTGATAGATTATTGATGTGTTTTTGTGACTAAAAGATAGAGCTACAGCACTATCATGATGCCGACGCGACACACGAAATGACTCAGCGAAGTCGCGCGTGCTCCCGTATCCGGCTCGGATGTGGGCGAACGAGGCGTAATGGTGCAAGGGCATGGATCAGTTCAAGGAACTACAACTATTCGTCGAAGTGGCCGAGACGGGCAGCATCAGCCGTGCTGCGGAGGCTGTCGAGCTGTCAATCTCGGCAGCAAGTCGGTATTTGATTTCGTTGGAGGCGAGACTTGGCGTCCAACTGGTGCGCAGGACGACTCGCAACCTTTACCTGACTGAGGCTGGCGCTGAGTTTCACCGACGCTGCAAATCCATCCTCGCCGATCTTGGCGAAGCAGAGGCTGTCACCAAGGAAGCGGTTGTGCGTCCAAGCGGTGTCCTTCGCGTCACCGCCTCGTTATCGTTCTGCATGCTTCACATCGCGCCGATGCTTCCTGATTTCACGGCGCGCTACCCCGACATTACAGTGGACGTGGTAGCGGCTAACCGTTACTGCGACATCATCGAGAACGGCATCGACGTAGCAATTCGTACGAAAGTCCTCGAGCCAGATAGCAACATAACCATTAGAAGATTGGCGTCGACACGCCGCATATTGGCCGCATCGCCCGGCTACATCGAGGCGAACGGACGCCCTCGCTTCCCGGCGGAGCTCGCGAAGCACAGGCTGCTGAACTATCAACTCGCCGACAATCCACGCGAGCTTTCATTCACACGGGGTGGTGAGAACGTCGTTGTCAGAGTGAAGCCGTTAGTGGAATCGAATGACGGCCAGATATTGCGTATCGCCGCGCTAGACGGCATGGGCATTCTGGTGCAGCCCAAATACATCATCTACGACGACCTCAAGGCAGGCCGTCTTGTCCCGGTGCTCGACGACTGGGACCTTCCCCGCCTGACGATGAACATCGCGTTTCAGACTCGCTCTCACCTACCTGTAAAGGTGCGACTGTTCATTGACGCGCTTGTGGCGCGGTTCCACCAGAACGAATACGAACGTCATTGGACAGCGTGAGCTTGCGCTCATCGCATTCGGGGTTTCTTCCCGCCCAGCGCGAAAGACTTTCCCTTTCTAGCTCTGTTTTGCCAGTCACGACGAATATAGACTCGTCTCAAAGCTACAGAAGAGATTGATGGAGACACGCAATGCAAAGCGCAACCTCTGCAGTTCCGCCCGCATCGCCTTATTTCGATGAGGCTCGCTCGGCCGAAGTCGTCAACGCCCGTATGAGCGAAGATGCCGACGCTCGCCCGCGCCAGGTGATGTCGGTTCTGGTCAAGCATCTTCATGCTGCGGTCAAGGAAATTGAGCCGACGCATGAAGAGTGGTTCACCGCCATTCGCTTCCTGACCGAGACGGGGCAAATGTGCACGGACTGGCGGCAAGAGTACATCCTGCTCTCCGACGTCCTGGGCGTCTCGATGCTCGTTGATGCAATCAATCATCGTCGTCCGAGCGGTGCTACGCCGAACACGATTCTGGGTCCCTTCTACGTCGCCAATGCACCTGAATATCCGAACGGCGCGAACATCTGCCTGGATGGAAAGGGCGAGCCCATGGTTGTTGAAGGCCGGGTTGCCGATATCAAGGGAAACCCGATTCCTGACGCGAAGCTCGAGGTCTGGCAGACGAACGACGACGGCTTCTATGACGTGCAGCAGAAAGGCATTCAGCCTGACTCAAATCTTCGCGGCGTTTTTACGTCGGATGCTGAAGGCCGCTACTGGTTCAAGTCTGTCAAGCCGCGTCACTATCCGATTCCTTCGGACGGTCCGGTTGGCAAGCTCCTCGCCGCAATAGGCCGACATCCGAACCGAGCGGCTCATCTGCACTTCATCGTCACCGCGCCTGGCTTTGACCCGGTCATCACTCACATTTTTACGCCCGACAGTCCGTACCTCCCCGAAGACGCGGTCTTCGGCGTGAAGCGTGAGCTCATCGCTGAATTCAACAAGATTGACGACGCGGAAGCTGCTAAGCGCGTCGGGGTCTTATCACCGTTTTGGTCTGTTTCGTGGGACTTCACCCTCGCGACGTCCACGAAGCCCACGCGGGCAATCCCGTAATCGTTTGGTGCGCGGGAGCGTGCCGTCGAAAAACTGATGACATTGAGAGATACAGGAGTACTACCTATGAGTGCGAAGAAAGAACTGCTGGCTGCGTACTGGACACTCGCTGGCGACGTCTATCCGTGTGCACCGAACGAAATCAGCCCGTTCCCGCTGCGCGATCGCTGCGAAGCAGCTTCGCGTGCCGGCTGGAGCGGTATCGGCCTCATTCTCGATGACCTCGAGTACAGCATCGGGAAGTACGGCGTGTCCGGCGTCAAGAAGATTCTGGACGACACGGGCATGAAGTACTTCGAGCTCGAGATCCTCATGGACTGGTACTTCGACGGCGAGGCGCGTGCCAAGTCGGACGATTGCCGTCGCCGTTTCATCGAACTGGGTGGCGAACTGGGCATGCGCAATCTGAAAATCGGCGCGAGTCCGTTCGACAAGAATCCGGCCGACTTCCCCCGCATGACCGACGAATTCGGGAAGCTTTGCCAGGACGTGGCGATGGTTGACGCCACGGTTGCAATCGAGTTCATGCCTTTCTCTCCCATTCGAAACATCGCGGAAGCGCTGCAGGTTGCTCAAGGCGCCAACCAACCCAATGGCGGCCTGATGGTTGACCACTGGCACGTCGCACGCGGTGGTAGCCCCTATAGCGAAGTCGCCCAGATCCCCGCGCGCTTCATCAAGGGCGTGGAGATGGATGACGTCGGCGCGCAGGTCAAGGGATCGTTGTTCGACGACTCGACCTTTAATCGCCAGCTTTGTGGCGAAGGTGCAGGTGACTGCCCGGCCTTCGTCGACGCCCTTGAGCAAGCAGGTTGCACGCTGCCGTACTACGGCGTGGAGCTCATCTCTGAGGTGCACCGGAAATTTCCGCTCGACGAGATGGCAAAGCGCGCTTACGACACCACCATCGCCCAGTTCTCGGCAAAAGCCGCGACTTCTGCCTGAAGCTTTCGACCTTAACCGACAACGTATTTCTGGAGACTCACATGATTCGAATCGCCGTACTCGGCGCCGGCCGCATTGGTCGCATTCACGCCGGCAACGTCGCCGCGAGCCCGAACGCAAAGCTGGTCGTGGTGGCAGACCCTGTTGAAAGTGCGGCTAAGTCGCTGGCTAGCCGTTTGGGCTGCGAGGCCTCGACGGACGCTGCAGCAGTCCTCGAGCGCAACGACATCGACGCAGTGGTCATCGGTACGCCGACGGATACGCACATCACGTTCATGCTCGAAGCCGTCAAGCGCGGCAAGGCTGTTCTGTGCGAGAAGCCCATCGATCTCGACATGGAGAAGTCGCTAGCCGCGGCAAACGAAGTCGAGCGACTGGGCGGTCGCGTCATGCTCGCGTTCAATCGACGTTTCGACCCGACATCGCAAGCCTTCCGCAAAGCGATCGACGCAGGCGACGTCGGCGAAGTGCGCCAGGTCATCATTTCGAGCCGTGACCCGGGCATGCCTCCGCGTGACTATGTCGAACACTCGGGCGGCATCTTCCGCGACATGGTGATCCACGACCTGGACATGGCTCGCTGGCTGCTCGGCGAAGAACCGGTCGAGGTAATGGCCATGGCCAGCCGTCTCGTCGACGAGTCGCTTGAGAAGCTGACTGACTTCGATACGGTGATGGTGCAGTTGCGAACAGCTTCGGGCAAGCAATGCCACATCAACTGCTGTCGCGAAGCGGTGTACGGCTACGACCAGCGCATGGAAGTGTCGGGTTCGAAGGGAATGCTCCTGCAAGAAAACCTGCGTCCTTCGACGATTCGACGCTGGTCCAAGGACGCGACTGATGTCCGCGAGCCGCTGCTCAACTTCTTCCTGGAGCGCTACGAGGCTGCATACAAGGCCGAACTCGAAGCCTTCGTCGACGCACTGAACGCGAACTCGCCTTTGCCGACCTCCGTTCAGGATGGGCTGAAGGCGCTGCGTCTGGCGGACTGCGCGCTCGAGTCGGCGTTGTCGGGCAAAGCCGTCAAGGTGTAACGGGAAATCTGGAGGAGATAAGTCATGACGCGAAAGATCGGTCCCAACGAAACGCTCGGCGTAGCATGTCTTGGCATCACTCACCCCCATACGTCGGGGCGGGTCAAGGCAATCCAGCGTCGCACCGACGCAAAGATGCTCGGCGCGTGGGACAAAAGCCCGCTGCTCACACCGTTCGTCGACGCGCTCGGTCTCGAGGCGCGCTCGAAGGAAGACATCCTGGCGGACGAGAATGTTCATGTCGTGCTCGTCCACTCCAAGAGCGAGAAGATGGCCGATCTGACCATTGAAGCGCTCGAGGCGGGCAAGGCAGTGTTGTGCGAGAAACCTGCTGGCCGCAGTTCCGTCGACGCCAAGCGCATCGTCGAGGCTGTGGAGCGCACCGGCGGACTCGTGCAAGTCGGCTATTGCTGGCGCTTCGCACCATCGGTCGATGCCATGCAGGCGGCACTCAAGAGCGGACGCCTCGGCAAAGTCGTTCAGGTGCGCGCCCACGGCGGCTGCTCGCACGATGAGGCCGGAACGCCGCACATGACCCAGCCAGGCGATATTGGCGGCGCCGTATTCGTTATTGGATGTCACCTGGTGGATCGCATCCTTCTGCACTTCGGCTTGCCCCGCTCGGTCAACGCGCGTATCACGAAGTTTCCGAACTTCCATGGTGACGAATCGCGTGAAGACGCAGCAGGCGCGGTGCTGAACTACGAAGACAAGATTGTCACGGTCGACTTCATGTCGTGGGACGTCCTGCCGTGGACCGAGAGCTGGGACATCACCGCCTACGGAACGGAAGGCATTATGTCTTCCCGCTCGCTGCCCGCGAGTTACAAGATTTATGACGCGGGCAAGGGTGACCATCCGGAGGGCTGGACCGAGTGGCAAGAGACCAGCTTCCCGGAAATCTGGGCAACAAAAAAGACGGAGTATTCGCCCGATATCGCCGAAATCGGCAACCCGGTGTACTTCGACCGGGAGTCGAACGCGTTCTTCGACGCGTTGCGCAACGGCACGCAGTCGGTTGTGCCGGCTACGCAGGCGTACAACATTAGCCGTGTCATCGAGGCCATGTTCGCTTCGTCCAAAGAAGCGGGTGCAGAGGTCTTTATCGGTTAAGCGTTTGAATGGCTGACGTCTTCGGGCGTCGGCCTGGGATTCCGTACTTCATAAACCGGCAACACAAATACGCATTCCTAAATAGGAGACGAAGTCATGAAAATTCTGAAGAGTGTCGCGGTCATCCTGGCTGCTTCGGTAGCTTTCTCGGCCATGTCTGGCGCTGCTTTCGCCCAGGATAAGGGTGTTATTGGCATTTCGCTGCCCGACAAGACGGAATCCCGCTGGATTACCGACGGTAAAAGCATGGTCGATGCACTGAAGGCGAAAGGCTATTCGGCCGACCTGCAGTACGCAAACTACGACGTTCCGACGCAGGTGAACCAGGTCGAGAACATGCTTGCGAAGGGTGTCAAAGCACTGGTCATCGCACCGATCGACGGCAAGACCTTTTCTGACGCTCTGGCGCTCGCGCAGAAGAAAGGCATCAAGGTCATTTCATACGACCGTCTGATTAGCCAGACCAAGGATGTCGACTACTACGCAACCTTCGACAACTATGGCGTGGGCGTTCTTCAAGGGCAGAGCATCGTCAGCGCTTGGCAGAAGGCCGGCAGCAAAACCCCGTTCAACATCGAAGTGTTCGGTGGTTCATCGGACGATAACAACGCCCATATGGTCTACGCGGGCGGCATGTCAGTTATCAAACCGTACATTGACAGCGGTAAATTCGTGGTTCGGAGCAAACAGATTGCCTTCGATAAAGTCGCGACGCGCAATTGGGATGGCGCGACGGCTCAGGCCCGGATGGACAACCTGCTGAGCGCTTTCTACGGCAAGGACCACCTCGACGCGGTCTGGACGCCCAATGACGCAATCGCAGTTGGCGTTATCTCATCGCTTAAGGGCATTGGATACGGTTCGGCCCAGCAAACCATGCCCATTGTCACGGGACAGGACGCGGACATCCAGAACGTCAAGAACATTGTTCGCGGCGACCAGACCTCGACCGTGTTCAAGGACACTCGCAAGCTTGCCGGCGTGACCGCCGAAATGGTCGACAACGCGCTGAGCGGCAAGCAGGTGCCTGTCAACGACACGAAGAGCTATAACAACGGAACGAAGATCGTTCCGACTTATCTCGTGAAGCCAATCCTCGTCGACAAGGCCAATTACCAGTCGGAGTTGGTGACCAGCGGTTACTACACGCAGGCCCAAATCAAGTAAGGCATCTGAACGTCCGCGTGGCGGGGCGCCCACCAGCGCCTCGCTTCACGCAGACACGCTCGCGAGCGTGACCAATCAGAGGAATTTGACCATGGATACCATTCTGGAGATGCGCGGAATTCAGAAAAGCTTTGGCGCTGTCAAGGCTCTGAATAATGTCAATCTGAAGGTCCGTCAGGGCGAGATTCACGCCATTTGTGGAGAAAACGGCGCGGGAAAATCGACCCTGATGAAGATCCTCAGTGGCGTCTATCCGCACGGCTCTTATTCTGGCGACGTCCTTTACGACGGTCAGGAGCGGGCATTCTCCGATATTTCCGATAGCGAGGCAGTCGGAATCATCATCATCCACCAGGAGCTAGCCCTCGTACCGATGCTCTCGATTACCGAGAACATCTATCTGGGTAACGAGCAGTCGAAGCGCGGCGTCATCGATTGGCAAGTGTCGCGTGCGAAGGCAAAGGCGTTGCTGGCGAAAGTCGGCCTCTCTGACTCGCCAGATTCACCGGTCGGCACGCTTGGGATCGGCAAGCAGCAACTCATCGAGATTGCAAAGGCATTGTCTAAAGAGGTTCGCCTGTTGATTCTCGACGAGCCTACCGCAAGCCTGAATGAAAAAGACAGCGACACACTGCTTAGTCTTCTGCTCGAACTCAAGTCGCGCGGTGTGACGTCAATCATCATTTCGCACAAGCTGAATGAGATTTCACGTGTCGCGGATGGAATCACCGTGATCCGTGACGGCTCGACGGTCGATTCCCTCGACTGCAAAGCCGAGAGCGTGAGCGAAGACCGCATCATCAAGGCGATGGTCGGCCGGGAGATGTCCGACCGGTACCCGCCACGTACGCCGGACATCGGCGAAGTCATTTTTGAAGTGAGGGATTGGCGTGTCCAGCATCCCACGCAGAGGGACCGTGCCGTCATCAAAGGCGTCAATCTGGAAGCGCGCAAGGGCGAAATCGTTGGCATCGCAGGGCTGATGGGTTCTGGGCGTACGGAGCTCGCCATGAGCGTCTTCGGCGGCACCTATGGTCAGGACATCACGGGCCAGGTGCTGATGCACGGAAAGCAGGTCGACGTTTCATCGGTACAGAAGGCCATCAAGGCGGGCATCGCCTATGTGACAGAAGACCGGAAAGGCAACGGTCTGCTCCTGGACGACAACATCAAGCGAAACATCACGCTGGCGAACCTGATTGGGGTCTCCAGATTTGGCGTCGTCGACGAGCACGAGGAGATAAAGGTTGCGACCGATTTTCTAAAGAAGCTCCGGATCCGTGCTCAAGGCGTTACCCACGTCGTTGGCAACCTGTCGGGTGGCAACCAGCAGAAGGTGGTGCTGAGCAAGTGGCTGTTTTCTGAACCCGAGGTACTGATTCTCGACGAGCCCACGCGAGGTATCGATGTGGGAGCGAAGTACGAGATTTACAACATCATCAATCAGGTGGTTGCGGCAGGTAAGTGTGTGGTCATGATTTCCTCGGAAATGCCCGAACTGCTTGGTATGTGCGACCGCGTGTACGTCATGAACGAAGGCCGGTTTGTCGGCGAATTCACCGCAGAAGAAGTCTCGCAGGAAAAGATTATGCGGGCGATTATGCGAAATGGAGGCATCGAAAATGCGTAAGGCACTCTCTCCAGTGGTCGCCGAAGGCGCCGAGGTTAAGAAAAGCGAAGTTTTGGGTGTGGTGAAGCGTATTGGCAGCGAGTACGGACTGCTCATTTCGCTCGTCATCATCATGGCCTTCTTCCAGGTCTCGACGAGCGGCGTACTGATGCAACCGCTCAATCTGACCAATCTGGTGCTTCAGAACAGCTACATTGTCATCATGGCCCTTGGCATGCTGATGGTGATTGTTTCAGGCCACATCGACTTGTCTGTCGGTTCAACGGCCGGTTTGGTGGGCGCGTTGGCAGCAGTTTTGATGGTGCAGTTCGAGGTCAACTACATCTGGGCAACCATCATCTGTATCCTGGCCGGCGCGCTGATTGGCGCCTTGCAAGGCTACTGGATTGCGTTCTGGCGGATGCCTTCGTTCATCGTGACGCTGGCCGGCATGCTGGTTTTCCGTGGCATGACAAACCTCGTTCTGCAAGGCCAGTCCATCGGCCCGTTCCCTGATGCATTCGGCGCCGTGAGCTCGGGTTTTATCCCTGACCTTTTTCACGGACAGACACTTCACATCACTTCGATTGTCCTCGGCGCGTTTGTCGGTGCGCTTTTCTTCGCGATTGAGCTTCGGCATCGCGCCGGCGCGGCGAAACATGGTGTCGAGAGTGGCTCGTTCTCGATGTTCGTGGCGAAGAATCTCGTCCTGACGGCACTAATTGTGTTCTTCTGCTACCTGCTTGCATCCTATCGTGGCCTGCCTACCGTGCTCGTCATCATGGCTGTGCTGATTGGTGTGTACACGTTCATCATGAATCGCACCACGATCGGTCGACGTATCTATGCGGTTGGCGGCAATGCAAAGGCAGCGAGATTGTCGGGTGTCAGCGTTCCTGCAGTGAGCTTCCTGACCTTTGTGAACATGGGTGTCCTTGCTGCGCTGGCAGGTCTGATTTTCGCCGCACGTCTGAATAGTGGAACGCCGAAGGCCGGCACGGGATTCGAGCTCGACGTCATCGCAGCGTGTTTCATCGGCGGCGCTTCCGCCTCCGGCGGTGTCGGAAAGGTGGTCGGAGCGGTTGTGGGCGCCTTCATCATGGGCGTGATGAACAACGGCATGTCCATTATGGGCATCGGCGTGGATTATCAGCAGGTTATCAAAGGCATCGTTCTGCTCGCGGCCGTGTTCGTCGACGTGTACAACAAGAACAAAGCGTAACTACTTTCCTATGGCAGACCGGATTTAGAACTCAGCGGGGCCTGGTGCGTGGCGAGGCCCCACTGACATGCATACTTGAGTCATGAGATTGCATCTCGAACATTTGGCCTGGTAATAAGCAACACTAATGGAATCGAATATGGTCAAGCATATCGTGATGTGGAACGTTCGCGGTGAGACTCCCGAGCAAAAGAAGGAATCCGCTGTGCTCGTAAAGACTGCGTTCGAGAGTCTGAGCGGAAAGATTCCCGGACTTACCAGGCTGGAGGTCGGGCTGGATGTAAGCGCCGTGGATTATGCCTGCGATGTGGTCTTGTACACAGAGTTCGAAAGCCAGGAGTCGCTCGATGCGTATGCGTCGCATCCTGAGCATCTGCGAGTGAAGCAGATCGTGGGTGACATTCGTATCGCTCGCCACCAGGTCGACTACATCTAAGCGAGCTGTACCGTTTGACGACACAGGGAGCTAATCTCATGTATGAGTTTACCTATACCACGCAGGCGTCGAGAGTCGTATTCGGCGCTGGAAGCATGAAGCTGATTCAACAGGAAGTGGAGACGTTGGGTGCTCGCCGGGCGCTTGTTCTTTGCACGCCCGAGCAAAAGGCCCAGGCTGAAGTGGTTTCGTCGCTTCTTGGACCTGCGAGCGCAGGCGTGTTCGACGGCGCCCAGATGCATGTTCCTATCGAGAACGCTCGCCGCGCGCGCGAACACGCGAAGTCAGTCGACGCAGACTGCGCAGTGGCTATTGGCGGCGGTTCGACGATTGGACTCGGCAAGGCGATTGCGCTCGAATCTTCGTTGCCGATTATCGCAATACCTACGACGTATGCCGGGTCGGAGATGACTCCCATCTACGGCATAACTGAAAACGGCCTGAAGAAAACCGGTCGCGATGTCAAAGTCATCCCCAAGACGGTCCTGTACGACCCGGAGTTGACCATCGGGCTCCCGGTCCGTCTCTCGATTGTCAGCGGCCTCAACGCTATCGCTCATGCTGCCGAGGGGCTGTACGCACAGGACGGAAACCCCGTCATGTCGCTCATGGCGGAGGAGGGTATTCGCTCACTTGCCAACGGCCTGCGTGGCGTGAAGAAGAACAGCAAGGACAAAGCGGCGCGCAGCGAGTGCCTCTATGGTGCGTGGCTGTGCGGAATGGTGCTCGGCAATGTTGGCATGGCGCTTCATCACAAGCTGTGCCACACCTTGGGTGGAACATTTAATCTCCCTCATGCTGAGACGCACGCAATCGTTCTGCCGCATTCTCTCGCTTATAACAGTACCGTTGCGGATGAGGCGATGGGCCGAATCGCCAGGGCGTTGAACGTTGACTCAGCGCCAGATGGTCTTTACCAGCTCAACGAGGAACTTGGCGTTCCGCGAGGGCTTCGCGAGATTGGGTTGGGCGAAGCCGACCTTGATCACGCATGCAAGGTGGCATTGTCGAATCCATACTGGAATCCGCGGCCGATTGAGGAGGAGCCGCTTAGAGCACTGCTACAGCGTGCCTGGGAGGGCGCTCGTCCGTCCGTGTAGCCTTTGGAAAGGGGCGCCCAAAGGAGGTCCGCCGGAACGAGCCTTCGATCTGGCAGTAGCGAACTTGCCGGCAGCTTAGGACTGCGCGTTGCGGCCCTAAGCTGGTCGACCCGCTACCGGAAACTCGAGTGCCTTCACCCCTTGCGGAATATCGGCGCTCCCCACGGCGCACCGATCGTGCCGCCGTCGACAACGATCTCAGCCGCCGTGATTCCCGAAGCGTCATCGGACGCGAGGAACAACACGGCCTTGGCAACTTCTTCAGGTTCCGCGAGGCGAGCCATCGGAATGCCCGGTGCCAACGCTTCTTCGGTCGCGTCGAGCGTTGCGCCGGCCCGTGCGCCGCGCGTCCAGATCGGTGTGCGTGTGCCGCCGGGAATCACGGTGTTGACGCGAATGCCACGCCGCACGAGTTCGGACGCAAACACCTTCGCCATGCCGGTGACGCCCGCCTTCGTTGCGGAATAAGCGGCCGACCCGGGCGAGCCCAGTTCGCGCATCACGGAGCCGTTCAATACGATCGAGCCTCCGGCGCTCATCAACGGCAGGGCCGCTTGAACCGTGAGAAAAACACCGGTGAGATTGGTACGAAGAATCGCCTCGAATGCAGCAGCGGTCGTGCCGCCGAGCGGTGTCGGACCGGAGATGCCAGCGTTGGCGAACACGATGTCGAGCGACCCGAAGGCTGCCTGGATCTGCTTGAAGGTCGACTCGATCGCGCTTTCATCGTCGAGATTGGCCTGAATGCCAAGCGCGTTTTCGCCGAGCTCGGATACTGCCTGATCCAGTTTGGCGCGATCGCGGCCGGTGATGGCAACGCGGGCGCCTTCGGCGATCAAAAGCTTCGCTGTCGTAAAGCCAATGCCGCTATTGCCGCCAGTGACGAGCGCTGTCTTTCCAGTAAAACGCATTTCCTTCTCCTATGTATTGCGCCGCGAGATCACGTTCCAAGTCGCACGTGCTGGCGGAGCAAAAACTTCGCAAAATCTCTGTTAAGCAGCGCAGGATTGCCGCTGCATCCAAGCTGGCATGAACGTCCTCAACATCTCATTCTGTATGTTGATCATCATGCAGAAATTCAGTATTATGCTCATCATGCAGTTTGTCAAGCGTGATGAGGCGGAAAAATGGGTTATTCGCAGGCACAAAAGGCTGAGAGCAGGCAGCGGGTTCTGGAGAACGCGTCACGGCAGATTCGCGAAAACGGCATCGAGGCGCTCGGCGTCGCCGAGTGCATGCGCAGCGCGGGGCTGACGCACGGTGCGTTTTATGGCCATTTTTCGTCGCGTGATGCGTTGATCCTGGAGGCGCTCGAGCACGCGGTGAGTCAGAGCGAGAAGCGCATGGCTTCTATCGCAAGCGGTGCGGCAAAGCGTGGGGAAACGCCTCTACAGGCTATTGCCGAAGCTTTCCTCAATGAGCGTCACGTGAAGAATCCCGGCAATGGATGTGCTCTGTGTGCGCTCGCCGGGGAGGCGCGGCATGCAAATCCGGATGTCAGGGAACAGCTCACGGATTACGTGCGCAAACTGGCGTCACGAATAGCGCACGCTATATCCAGTGATAGCAAAGAGGCTGGCTTGGGTATCGTCGCGACCATCGTGGGGGCCATTACGCTTGCGCGCGCCGTTGACGACGACAAACTGGCGAAATCGATTCTCTCCGAATCGCTCGCTCTGGTTATGAGTCGCGACTCATCGCCGGTTAGCTGAGCGGTGCTGGCGTTGCCCCAGTGAGGACCGACACCTCACTCACCAAACATGGCTTTAATGTCGCGTCCCGTCTGCTCGGCTTCCTCAATTAGCCAATCGAGAAATTGCCTGGTGGCAGGGGAGTCTGCCGCCGTTCGCTTCCAGCAAATGAAGTAGGGGAACGGCATGGGTAGGGCGACCTTGAACGGCGCGATGAGTTCGTGTCGCTTGATGCTATCGATGGCAAAAAAGCCCTGTCCCAACGAAATGCCTCTTCCCCGAATTGCCGCGTCGATTGCCATGCCGGAAACGGAGTAGGTGAGTGGCGCCAGGCCTTCGGGCAGAGGCACGCCAACCGCATGCAACCAGTGTCCCCACGTCGGCGGTGACAAGTTTGCCCATCCCCATTCGACGTGAATCAGCGGGTACCGCAAGATATCCGCCGGTTGCGAGATCGGCTTCTCCGCCTGCAACAGCGAGGGTGCGAACACGGGCGCAACCTTGTCCGTAAAGACGACGTGATAGGGCGTTCCGTCACTCGGTAGTGCCCCATACGTTAGGCGGACGTCGGCACTTCGCGCGGCGATGCTGGTTTCGTGATCGACGACTTCGACATGGACCTGCACGTGAGGGCAGATGGTGTGCCACTTGTCCAATCTTGCGGCGAGCCAATGAGTCGCGACTGACGGGAACGTCATCAACGTGAGCCGGGGGCCCGTCTGCGCCTTGAGCGCCGCCTGAGCGCTATGAAAGCACTCGAACCCCCGGGAGATGTGCGAGTGGTACAACTCGCAAAGCGGGGTCGGTCGCAGGCCCGTGTTCTCCCGCTCGAAAAGCGTGACCCCGAGAAACTCCTCAAGGACGCGAATCTGCTGACTAATCGCACCGGGCGTTACGTAAAGCGCCTCGGCAGCGGCTACGACGCCCCCGTAACGAATGACGGCGTCGAATATCTGCAAGGCTCGAAGAGGAGGAAGGCGGTTCATGTCGTTGACCTGGCAAATGCCATCGTGAAGCCAGTCTAGCAAAGACTGATCTCCGCCTCGACGCGCAACGGCGTCATGCAATGCCGCACGCTTACGGCTTCACGTCGGTCTTGAACCACTTTTCCGACAAGCGCGTCACGGTACCGTCCGCGAGTGCTGCCGTGATAGCGGCGTCAAATTTTGCTTTCAGATCCGCATCCTGTTTGCGAAAGCCAAGACCTTCTCCCGGCCCCCAAACTGCGCCGCCGATGGTGGGTCCGGCGACCCGGATTCGGGCGGTGTCTTTGTTGTCGGCGATTCCAGCGTAGTAGGTGACGTCGTCGAAGGCGATGTCGACGCGTCCGTTGACCAGGTCGAGGTCACGTTCGGCCGAGGTCTTGTAGAGGCGTACGGACGTGATGTCCTTGAAGTTGTCGTTGATGAACTTGGTGTACACCGTGCCGGATTGAATGCCGATCGATTTCCCTTTCAGTTGATCGCGCAGCGGGGCGATCAAAGGGCCGTCGGTTTTCGGGTCGCCAGTCAGCTTGAGGGAAGAGGGTTTTCCTGTCGTGTTCGCCAGTCCATGCCCATCTACCGTCGCGAACGCGGCCGGCGTTGCAGCATAGGGCTTGGAGAACGCAATGGCCTGTTGACGTTCGGGTGTGATTGCAAGGGCATCCATCACAGCATCGAATTTGCCGGCCTGCAGGCCGGTAATGAGGCCGTCAAAGTCCTGTGCGACTGGCTCGCATTGCAGGTTGACTCGCTTGCACAGATTGTCGAGTAATTCCGGTTCGAATCCCGAGATTTTGCCGCTCGGCAAGGTCAGATTCCATGGCGCGTAACTGCCTTCCAGGGCGACCTTTACGGTCTTCCATTCCTTTGCTTGAGCTCCGGTTCCCGCCAGTGCCAGCATGCCGAGAAAAGTGACGAGAGAAGTCTTCAGGACTCTTGTTGAAATCGCATTCACATTACACCTCTAAAGTGTCGAAGCAAGGTTGTGCTTGGATTGGAAATACTCGGATTGCCACAGTTCGCTGCATTGCTGGCGCTACTGCTTCAGCTGTGCAATGTGCCGGCGATGTTCTCTACGATGCTCAGCAGGTCGCCCTGTTCGACGAGGCGGTGGACACCCATCATGTCCGGATAGAAGAACCGATCGCCTTCTGCTGTCGGGGCAACCTGCCGAATCCGCGCATACACCGCAGCGGTTGCGGGTGATGCGTCGGCGGGATCGAAGAAGTCCAGCGCCTGAGCGGCGGTGAGCAGCTCGATCGCCAGCACGTGCTGCAACTTCTGTGAAGTTGTGTAGGCTTTTCGCGCTGCGTGATAGGCGAAGCTCACGGGGTCTTCCTGGTTGCCGCTCGTCGGCACGCTATCGACGCTCGCGGGTTGAGCAAGGGTGCGCATCTCGCCCAGCAATCCGGCCGCCGTGTACTGAATGATCATGTAACCGCTGTTCAGCCCGGGATCCTTTGCGAGGAACGCGGGCAGTTCGCTGAGGTACGGGTTGACGAGGCGGTCTGTCCGGCGCTCCGAGATTTTCGCGAGCGTGGTCATGGCGATGCAGAGGAGATCGCACCCGATGCCGACGAACGTACCGTCGAAGTTGGCACCGGATATCGCGATACCGTCCTCGCCTTCGGGATGGATGATGGGGTTGTCGCCGGACGATCCCACTTCATCGAGAATCGAGTCGTACGCGTTCTTGATCGCCCGCTTGGATGCCCCATGTACCTGGGCAATGCCGCGAAGGCTGTAAGCGTCCTGCAGTCTGTAATCGACAAAGCGCTCGCATAGCGCACTGCCGGCCAGCAGCCGCCGCAGGTTATCGGCCGTGTTCCTCTGATCGACATGTTTCTTGACGGAGTGATACCGGGCGTCCAGTGAGCGCGTGGTGGCCTTAAGCGGCTGTAGAGACATCGATGCGGCAATGTCGGCAACCTTCGAAAGCTCGAGCGCGTTGTAAAGCGCCAACATCCCGATCGCGGTTACCGAGGTGGTGCCGTTGGTGAGCGAAAGCCCCTCCTTGCAGCGCAGCGAGTGTGGCTTCAGCCCTGCTCGCTCCAATGCTTCGGCGCCGCGCATGCGTTCACCTTGGTAGAACGCTTCTCCCTCGCCGATCAGCACGAGCGCCATATGTGCCTCGGGCGCGAGATAACCGACCGAGCCATCGCCCGGCGCGAACGGCGTGATGTCGTTGTTCAGTAGCCCGGCGATTTGCTGCAGCAATTCGAGGCTGACGCCGGAATAACCTTTGCCGAGGCTGATCAGCATCATTAGCAGCGTGGCTCGAACCACTTCACGCGGTAGCGGTTCGCCGACCGAGACAGCATGTGAGCGCACGATATTTCGCTGAAGCTGCTCGGCGTCGTCCGGGCTGATAACGCGTGTCGAATTAGCGCCGAAGCCAGACGTCACCCCATAGACGAGCCGGTTCTGGCTCAGAAACAGGTCGACCAGGCGGCGCGAATTCAACACGCGCTCGCGATACACGGAAGAAAACTTTATCTGTGCGCCATGTCGGGCTACGGCAATGAATTGCTCGATTGAAATATCGGATTCCCCGAGCTGAACGTCGGATATCTTGCTGGGTCGAGATTCGGTGTGCGCCAGACTCATTCTGAATGTCCTCTGTCGAATGCATGAAATGAAGTGGGAGGCAAAATCCGCTTCAAAGCGCGATGTTTGCCTGAGATCATTGCTGGGCAGAGTAGCGGCGACGGGGGTGACGCACAAACGATTTGATTTGAGTTCCGGGTTTAGTTTTACTAAAGCCGGATTTTTTACCTCGCTTTTTTAGTTTGCTTTTATAAGCGATGAGTTTTGTTTAATCCGAGAAAATTGTTTTTTCCGGTTTTTCCTGCCCGAGAGCCTGCGAGTCCGCGAGCGTGCGGATCAATCGCTGGGCGTGCTGCTCAGCCTTTGTTTATGGGCGCAGCGACCGGGCCGCCTGGTGAATGGCTTTGCGGATGCGGGGAAAAGTGCCGCAGCGGCATGCGATGTCCCTCATGGCCTCGTCGATATCGGAATCGGTTGGATGACGATGGCAATAAAGCAACGCTGTTGCCGCGATCAGTTGAGCGCTTTGACAGTAGCCGCACTGCACGACATCGCATTCGATCCAGGCCTTTTTCAACGCGCGAGCCTCTGTGCTGTCCAGTCCCTCGATGGTGACGACACGCGATTTGAGAATCGTGGATATCGGTATCTGGCAAGCCGGCCTGGCGGTGTTATCGAGCAGGACAGTGCAGGCGCCGCAAACGCCGATACCGCAACCGAATTTGGTACCCGTCAGTTGGTGTTCGCACCGGAGTACCCAGAGCAGGGGCGTGTCGGGGGCGGAATGCATGACGACGGTTTTCCCGTTAACACTGATTGACACCATATGTCACCTCCGCAAGGCACAGGCGGCTGCATGAGTGGAAGGCTGCGAAACCGGGTTCCCGTGAGCGCGAAAAGCGCATTCGCCAGAGCAGGCGCAATGGGCGGCGTACCGGCTTCGCCGACACCTTGAGGTTCAGTGCCGCTCTGGATCACTCGTGTGAAAATCTCAGGACAGGTCGACATATCGACGAGAGGGAAGTCAGAGAAGTACTTCTGCTGAACCTGACCTTGCACGATCGTGATCTGTTGCTGCAATGCGGCCGAGAGGCCGAAAATAATGCCGCTTTCCATCTGCTGTTCTACGAGATTTGGATTGATTGCAATGCCACAATCAATCACGCAGAACACGCGCGTGACGCGGAAACTGTCACCATGCTTCTGCACTTCCGCAACCTGCGCGACGATGCTGCCGAATGATTCGTGCATCGCTACGCCTCTCGCGGTCTTCCCGTCTCGCTTCAGTGGCGTATGCCAGCCGGAAAAATCGATGAGTTGCCGGAGTACTTCGGCATGCCGTTGATGTTCCGGCTTCTTCAGCATGTCGAGCCGGAACTGGAAGGGGTCTTTGTGAGCGGCCGTCGCCATTTCGTCGATAAAGCTTTCGACAAAAAACGCATGGTAGGAATGCCCAACCGAGCGCCAGTTACCAACCGGGATAGGTAGTGAGACCGTATTGTGCGTGACGGAAATATTTTTGCATTCGTATGGCTGATCGAACGCACCCTCCGCGGTCGTGATGTCCTTGAGAACCTCGAAGACAATCTTTGGGGAGCCGAATGCACGGGGCAGCGCTTCCACGTTGATCGACTGGCTGGCCGACTCGTTCTTCCAGGCGATCAGGTTGCCGTCGGAATCGAGCGCACCTTTGAATCGCGACACACACGCGGGGCGGTAGAAGTCGTGTGTCATATCCTGTGCGCGTGACCAGATGTTCTGCACAGGATGTCCTTTTGCATGACCAGCGATCGCAACCGCCTGCACGATATAGTCGACTTCAAGCCGTCGGCCGAAGCCGCCGCCTAACAGGTACTGATGCACCTGTACTTTGTCCTCGTTCAGATTCAGGAACTTGGCCACCGCCTTGCGGGCGGCCATTGGAATTTGTGTGGATACCCAGATCGTCGCTTCGCCATCCCTGACCTGAGCCGTGCAGTTGACGGGTTCGAGCGTCCCGTGCGCGAGATATGGCACCTTGTACTGCCTTTCTAGAGGTTTCGATTTCTTCAAAACCTCATCGACGCTACCTGTCTTGTAGAAAGACCGGGGGTGGGTGTTGTCATCGAGCGCTTTGATCAAGGTGGCGCTAATGTCTGCATCGCTTACTTTCGCCGCCGGCCCGTGGTCCCATGTGTACGACAACTGGCAGAGCGTGCGCATTGCGATGAAGGGGTTCTCTGCAATGACTGCGACTCCGCCGGTACCGCCGTTGTATGGATCGACTTTGAAAATAGCGTGCACGCCTTCTTTATTCTTCACGTTCGAAGAATCGTAGCCGGTCGCGGTGCCTCCGAGCGTCGGGCACATCGTGACGCTCGCATATAGCAGGTCGCGCGGCTGTGCATCGATTCCGAACATCGCTTTCCCATTGATCTTCGATTGTGCCTCGATGCGCTTGAATCGCTGACCAATAATGGTGAAGCTGGATTTGTCTTTGAGCGTGACATGGGTGGGGCGCGGTTCGAGCTTCGCCGCATCGACAAGTTCGCCGAACGTCACCGACTGTTCGGGACCACAAATAATGCGGCCCGAGCGTGCTTTGCATTGACTGACCGATACTTTCCACTGCTTTGCCGCCGCGCTGCATAGCATCATGCGCGCCGATGCGCCGGCTTCGCGCATCGGCTTCCAGAGATCGACGATGCTTGTCGATCCGCCTGTCACCATGGTGCCTAGCAGGCGGGCAATCAACCGCGCGAAATCTTCTTTAGTCGTCGCTTCCCAGCTGTGATCGTCAGGACGGATAGCAAGCGAGCGCGGCAGATTTTCGCGGTTTGTGTAGATCGCATCGATAGGGGAATCGACGATGCGGACTTGCGACCAGTCCGCGCCGAGTTCCTCCGCCAGCAACATCGCAGCGCCGGTGTGGATGCCCTGGCCCATTTCAGCTTTGCTCATGACGATCGTGACGTTGTTGCCGGTATCGATCATCAGCCAGCCGTTGAGCGCTGCATTGCTGCCAGGCGCATCGAGTGGAGTCTTGGGGACGAGCCTGTCGTCTGACGGAGATACTGACCATCCGATCGCGAGCACACCCAAGCCCGCCACACTGGCACCACCCAGAAGAAAGGTTCGCCGCGCCAGCATGACATCGTCCACCGTATGTTCTTACAGCGTATTGAGGTCGGCGAAGGCCGAAGCCGGGATCTTGTGTTGCTCACGATAGAGATGTGAGTTGCTTCAAACAAAACGAACGCTTTTCTTCTTCTCGAATCACCTATATTAGTCACTGGATTTGGCGATTGCGAACCCGAAATGCAACAGGCAAGTGGAGCGATCGCTGAAAACACAGCAATCGCCAGTAGACCCAGGGAAAGCACGCAAGCAGCAGACAAGTCATTTCCGCGCAGCCTTGGGTGAGCCACTCATTGGGAGGTGGTAGATGCTGATCGATGAAATCCACACGTTGGTTGGCAAATTGTCGACGCCGTGGAAGGACGTGCTGAACCGACATGGTCTCGATCTCTCGTCTTCGGATTCGCCGCAACGTACTGCAGTTTTGCTGAGTGAAGGACTGAAAATAGACTGGCAAGATCGGCGCGTTCAAGATCTTTGCCGAAGCACCGAACGCGCGATAGAACCGGGCGACCCCGCGCGGAGCCTGCTTTATCACATGCTTGCGCTATCCGAGTGTCCATCGCCCGATGGCGGAATAAGCCTGGAAGATATAGATCTACTCGAAAACTATATCTACTCGCTTGCAGCTTTGCCTTCCGACTGGTCGACACTCGATATTGCCGTGCTGGCCTACCAGTATCGTCCCGTGCGTCGTACCGGACATCAGCAGCACGCGGACATGGTTTTCTCGCGGCTCGGCATCGCGCGAAATGGCGACACGGAAGCACTCTACGACGCGCGGACACGGAGCTACGTTCCGCACGTCGAGAACGAAATCGAGCATGTGCGGGTGTTGCCGGCGCGGTATGGAGCGTTTCTTGTGCGGCGTGTATCCGGACCAGACGGACTTGCGTTGATCGAGGGAAAACAACGCGACGACGGACATCGTGCATTCATTCAGCCGGTGCGCAAGCTGTTTTCCGCCGAATGCCTGCCAAACATGACGTTGAATCTGGACTACGGCCATTGGCATATCGGCGAAAAACTGAAGCGCGCCGTCAAGGCACGATGGGGCATTTCTCCGGTCCCATTGGGAGATCTCGACCGTCCACCGTATTCGATCGTATGCCGGTATCCGGACTTGGCGCAGCCGGCCGCGACGGGCGTTCCATCAATCGTGCTCAAGCATTGTGGCGGAAGCGTACTGTTGATGCCGGCGGCGCGGCCTCTGATTGAACCCGTGACGTCGGCGAACTATAACGTTGGCGGGTTCTCAGTGCCGGCGCGATGGCGCCTCATACACATCGTCAATCGGCGCTATACGACTATGCGTCTGTTCACTGATCTATACAGGTTGTTTCTTGCGTTCGTTGCGCAGATACATGAAATGTTTTTCCCAACGATCGCAAAGAACTGGTTCTGGCTGCGTTTTCCGGAACCGCGCAACTCGCCGGAATACATGAATATCCGCCATATGAGGGACAAGAACGGTACGTATGCGGACATGCGTACGCATCCGATCCGCCAATCGGCATTCGTCGAGAAGGTGATCAAAGGCGGTTACGATGCACAACTGTTTCTTGATCACTGTGTCGAAGGCGCAGTCACGATCAGAATCAAGGAGCTGGTGAATCGACGCGTGTTGCCCGCTTATTCGATCGTGGCGGCGCCGGATTTTTTCCCTTATGCGGACCAGTCCGAATTGCAGCGCTGGTTCAAAGAAGATCACATCGATCCCAAGACTCAGTTTAGAAACGGCTCACCTATATCGCTCAGCGCTGAGCGGCTTCCCGTCAATCCGCATCACGTCGATTCGTTCAGCGAGAAAGAGGCGTTTTCGACCAGCGAAGATACGATTTCCGTTTCATTCAGTCTTGCACCACGCGCATCAAAAGAGTCTCACGAGAAGGCGCATTTGCCTCGCATGGTGTCGTTTCTATCCGATGCATCATCGAGTGTTTTTGCGCCGGGCTGGGACGTGACCTATGCGGGGGGACATCGTAAAGGGATCTATCTCGCAACGTTTGGCCTGGGCAGTCCATTCGCGGAAGACATCAAGTTGTGCGCAGCGTCAAACAGTTTCTGGCCTGCCGTCAGTCCGGATGCATCGCGAACCTTCAACCGGAGCGATGCGCCAACGGCCATTCCAATGCTGGACAGCGAACTTGGATTTCACCCGCAACATCCTTTGGTGCAAGGCGGCCTTGTACATAACACGCGCGCCGGATGGGACGGCGAGTACGGTCCTTTTCTTACGGCCGCGGGCACGGTTGATTACGCGGATATCGAGCGATCGGATTACGTCGCGAACGCGCTGGGCGGCAATATGCTGTATGGCGCCTTCGAACATGTCGACGCAGCCGAACTCATTCGCAGGATCAAGGCGTTGCGCCTCGCCGTGGCAGCGTGCGATCCAACGCAGACTCCCGCAAAGACCCAATTGTGGCTTGTATCGGCAACGGAACTCGATCAACCGGCAGGCGCGACCAAGGCCTATCACTTCCTGTTCGTTCTTCCCGAAGACGGTGCGAAACCGGTGCAGCATGTGCCTGGACGCTTGCGCATTCGATATGGCGAGGCCATCAGTTGTGACGTGACCGATTCGATGCTGAAAGGGCCCGTTCAACGATGCCCACCCGGACCTGAGGCACTTCGGCTTTACTCAAGGCATGAGTCCGTGTGACGTTCTGGTTATTGGCGATGGTCCTGCCGGGTGCGCGGCGGCAATTGTCGCCGCCAACGCAGGATGCGATGTCACGATGTTGGGTCGCGGCCTGTCGCATGCGGCGCCGGAGTGTGTATCGAACAACGCATTGAAGTTACTCGCGTTGTTGGCTCCCGCAGTGATCGCGCAGTCGGATGTATGGCTCGATGTCGATTCCGAATCTAGTCCGGGCCGCGCGGTTGTGCGCAATCGACTCGACGATTGTTTGCGCGTCGATGCGTCCGCGGCTGGGGTAGCCTATACGCGCAAGTGTCTGTATCCGCTTTTGCCTCGCATTGAAAGCGGACATGTCGTCGGTGTGACGTGCGGAAGCGATGAGTGCAGGGCGAGCATCGTCATAGACGCGACGGGAATCGCCGGCTGTCTGCGTCGCGCACTTTCACTCGACGAAACCGTCGACTCGTCACCCATCTGGCTTCGTCGCGGTTTCGCGAGCGGATGTTCGTCGCAGAGCGACACCTATTGGCAGATCGCGCGGGACGGCTGGCTCTGGCTACGGCCGACATCAGCGCAATACATGTGGACTTCGTTGTCCGTGCAACGGAACACGCATATCGGCTTGCGTTCAGGCATATCTGTCATTGGAACTGTGTGGCAACAATGCCGGCGCTGGCGGCATCTTCATCAGGCCGCCGGTCCCGGCTATTTCGTATGCGGTGATGCTGCGGGATATCTCGATCCCGCCTCAGGCGATGGCCTTCGGTTCGCGATCGAATCCGGCATACGTGCGGGGACACTTGCCGCAGAGGTATCGAAGCATCCAGGCAGATCGAGTATTGCGGCAGCGCTCTATTCAGATTGGGCTTTGCAGGACTATCTGGCCACGAAAGAAGTACTGCAACAAGTCTATATTCATGCGCATCTGGATATCTGGCGCAGCTAGTGCGGGACTGGCCGACTGCCACATTTAGCGCGTATGCTTCGAAAAGCGTCGCAGTAGAGCAGTAGCCAGCAGAAAAAGAAAACCGTAGCACTCACACTCTCGGGAGGTCAGCATGCTTTCATTCATCGGTACGGTAGTTGTAGGGCTGGTCATCGGATTGATTGCGCGGGCGGTGAAGCCCGGGGACGACAGCATGGGGCTCATTATGACCATCGTCCTCGGCGTTGCCGGCTCGCTGATTGCGGGCTATGTGGGGCGTGCGCTGGGCTGGTATCAACCAGGCCAGGCGGCAGGTTGGATTGCGTCGGTGATTGGCGCTATCGTTCTGTTGATCATTTACGGATTGGTGCGCCGACGGAGTTAGACTGCGCGTGGTGACGCGCTTGCGGGCGGCGGTCGAACCGTGGCGCGCTCGCATGAAAGTGGAGCCGGTACGTTGCCTTGCTCCCGCGAAAGGGGATCACTATGCGATCTGCATTCAAACCAATTTGCCGGGTGCACTTCATCCACCGCGCTCTCCTCGTACTTCTTGCACTCGCGTGCTCGCCCGCATTTGCTGGCGCCCCGGATCCCGCTGACGTCATCTCGCAGCAGAGCGGACTGCCTGCGAGCGAGGTGCAAGGCATGCTCGCGAACTGCGATGCGAACCAGATGAGCCTGAACTTCTGTGCATGGCGCGACAGGGTGGTTGCCGAACAGAAGCTGCAGAATGTCGTCGAAGATAAGTCCGCAAAATTCCCTAGCTGCAAAGCGCGCTTGGAGAAGAAAATCGCGGGGTGGAAGAAGCGACGCGATGCGAGTTGCAAGAAGTCCGCTGAGGCAAAATACGGAGGGGGCTCCATCTTGCCGATGGAAATTGCCGCTTGCGAGGCTGCGGAAACTGATCACATGACGAAGGTTGTTGCGTCGATTCGTCGATGCGATTGATTGATAAGTCGGTGCATGGCCGGCAGCAGAAAAAGAACTGCAACGGATTACGGGGCGAATATGAGCTTGCCGAAGTGGTGGTTGAAAAGCGTCATCGCCAGTGTGGTCGGCATAGTTGGAGTCCTTTTCATCATGCACGAAGATAGTAGTGTGCGTGCGGATGTTCTCATCGCTCGGCCGCCTTCCGATGTCTGGAACGTTATATCGGATAGTGCCGCGTATCCCGATTGGAATCCCTTCATTACTCGAGTTGACGGCGACTTCAGGGAGGGCGCGACAGTTCGCATTGTGCTAGGCAGCGGATCGGATTCGATGGTATTCAAGCCGACCGTCCTACTCGTTCGTCCAGGGCAGGACCTTTGCTGGCGTGGCAGCGTGTGGATTCGCGGCGTCTTCGACGGCAAACATTGCATTCACCTGACGGCTGTGCCCGGTGGCACCCATCTTGAGCAAACTGAGCGTTTCTCTGGATTACTTGTCGGGCGGTTGACGAAAGACGTAGTCGAAGACACTCGGCAAAGTTTTCAGGCGATGAATACTGCGGTCAAGCTGCGCGCCGAATCCAAGGCACCCTGAGTGCTCGCGCCTGCTTCTTGTGGGGCCCAACGGAATCGGAGCGACGACCGTCACTGATCGGCTACTTTCGTTCAGTCGGGATCCTCTTGTGAATCGCGCCGTTCATCGCCCCATTAATAAAACGACGATGTCTGGAAACATTCACCTAAGTTGTGGGAGAAATGTTGAGGTAGCATCATCGAACTCAACAGGGGGAAACCGGTGCTTTGGGGAATCAAATCTCGCATAAACGCAATCGCCCCCTCTCTTGCCTGTCTGCTTCTCAGCGATCTTTTTACGATCCTGGCAGACATGGTTGGCTATATCACGCTCCCTTGGTGGATCGTTCATCAGGGCGGCGCACATCACCTTGCGATCTACGGCGTAAGCATTGCCGTCACCACGATCTTCGCAATGCCGCTGCTTTCGCCACTCGGGGATCGGTACGCAAAGAGACCGCAGATTGTATGGGGTATCTGCGCCTTAATGGTCGTCGCCTTTACCCTCGCTACGCTCGCCTCGCTGTCCGACTACCGGCTTACGCTCATCATCTGCATAGGCGTAGTCACTGTTATTGCGAAAGCTTTCATCGATCCGGCCAGTTCCACCATTTCGGCCGAACTTGTTCCTGCGAATTGTTTGGCCGAAGCGCTTCGTCTTCGTAAATCGACGCAAGCGGCTGGACGTGCCTTGGGGCCGGCACTGGCTGGTGCGGCATTGGCTTTGGGCGGTATTCCTGCAACCTTCTGGATGAACGGCATTCTGCTTGGCGTTGCTGCGTACGTGACCTTGCAGCTTCCATCCCGGTCTCAGCATCGTGAACATCCTCGCGGTTTGGCCCGTTGGTGGGAAGACCTGCGCGCCGGACTGCATGCTAAATGGATCGTCCCGTTGGAGCGCGGCTGGACACTTGTCAATTTCCTCGTGTGGATATTCCAGGGTCCTGCAGTCGGCATGCTGATTCCGCTCAAAGTTCAATCACTGGGGCTGTCGGGGCTCTGGCTCGGTGGTTGCGAAGCGGCCTTATCTACGGGTTTACTACTCGGCAGCTTTCGCGGTTCTGACGCATTGGTAAGCCGGTTCGGCCGGTTCAATGTCCGGGTGGGGGCTGCGATGTGTGAAGGGCTGGCACTTGCTGCTTCCGGCTGGGCCCATTCACCTATCGTTCTCGTGTTGACGCTTACCTGTGTGGGTTTCGCCAATGCATCGATGGGGCTCGTTGGCGCGACTCATCGTTCATTGGCCATCCCGCAGAATTTCCGCGTACGCATTCTCGCTGCCAGCATGATGACTACGCAGATCGCCGGCATTCTTGGACCGATGATCGCAGGTACGGCACTCACGCACTGGGCGGTGGGCCAGGTTTATACATGCTTCGGTCTCGCTACCTGTCTGCTCGCTTTCGGTTTCGTTTTGATACCGCGATCGCGCGAATTCTTTGCGCTCAATCACGATCAGGTGAAAGACTGGTTTCGTCACGAATATCCCCATGCATTCGAAGCACCTAGAGTGCCCGAATCGAGACAAATCACGTAGATTGTCGCGTGACTAGAGCGGGGGGCGCGTATGTGTTGTCGATCGGGACCGAGGGAGATCGCGCCGCAGAGCGGTTTGCAGGGCAGTGCGCGGCCATGAAGGGAGGCTCGACCATGTGGCCTACATCGCCGACAATCGGCGCTTGTCGGCACGTTAAACCCGCCTTTTCCAACGGGATCTGAAATAAGAACAAGATGGAAACTACGCGTTCGATAAGTACAGCTAGGCCGGAAGACTCAGCGCGTATCGCGGTGCTTGGCACGCCTTTTTCACTGAAATTTCACCGGACATAACCTCCATGACAATTGAATTGACCAAGGAAGTTCGAGCCGATGCGATTGCATCCATTCAACGGTACTTCGAGAAGAATATGGAGGAGCCTATCGGCAACATCGCTGCTGGCGCGCTTCTCGGTTTCTTCCTGGAAGAAATTGGCCCGAGTATCTACAACAACGCCGTGGCTGACGCGCAGGAGCGGCTCCTTCAGCGCGTCTCGGAGCTGGATTTTGAGGTGCACGAAGAAGAGTTTCAATACTGGAAAAAGTATGAAGGCGGCGTGAAAAGACGATGAATAACCCGCGTGAACTGTTGACAGCCGCTGACATCGCGTCGATGGACCAAGAGCGTTCCGTCCATGCAATCCGGTATCAACAATAACCATGAATACCCGCGTCCCCAGCCAGTCACTATCTCGCCGGTAAGTCCGGATAGTGCTCAAACGTGCGCTTGATAAGTTGTCGAAGCCAGATGTTCGCTGGTTCGTCGTGAAATCGAGGATGCCAGAGCTGGCGAAGCGCAAACGGTGGAAGCGGCACCGGCGGCGGAACAATCTTGACGGTCCCGAGTTTGGCGAAGACATTTCCAAGCTCCAGCGGCACCGTGGCGATCAGTTCGGGATGTTCGTCGATCAGTAGTGGCACGACCAGGAAGTGCGGTGTGGTCAGATAAACATTTCGATGGATGCCGTACTCGTCGAACGCGCTGTCATAAGCCGCACCCGCGCGCCCAGTCAGGGAAACGACAATCTGCGGCATCGTTTCGAACTGTTCACGCGTAATCGATTCGCCGATTAGCTTGTTTCGCACGCTTACCATCGTCACGAAAGAGTGCAGGAAGAGTTGTTGCTGGTAGAGATTATCAGGCGCGGCACGGATCGACCCCAGCGCGAGATCCACTTCTCCAGACGCAAGCAGCCCCTCGATCTGTTCGATCGGGACTTGCACGGATCGCAGCGTGCAGTTTGGCGCCTCCTCTCGCAACCTTCGGATGAGCGGTGGCAGAAATACCAGTTCGCCCATGTCCGTCATGCAAAGAACGAAGGTGCGCCGCGCCGTCGAAGGATCAAAGCGTGCTTGCGAGACGACGTCCTGACGCAAGGTCGTCATGACTTCAACGATCGAAACGCCAAGCATGGTTGCTTTCGGCGTCGGCTCCATGCCCGATGGCGTCTTGACGAACAGAGGGTCCTCAAAAAAACGCTCGCAAGCGATTCAACGCATGGCTCATAGCGCCCTGTGACAGCCCCACTTCGGATGCCGCTCGAGTCACGCTGCGTTCGCGAAGCAGCGCGTCGAACACCACGAGCAGATTCAGGTCGAGATCACGTATATGCACGGTGTGCATTCCTTGCATTAGTCCCATTGGCTTGACGCATGATGGTGGCGAATCTATCTTGAGGTCAAGCGTGCCAACGATAGGCCGCACCCACATGATGGAGACAAGGATGTTTATCAGAAACACGTGGTACGTAGCCGCCTGGTCGCATGAGGTGGAAAGCGAAGCGCTGTTCGCTCGCGTCATTACCGGTGTCCCGGTTCTGCTGTATCGCGAGGAAGGCGGCGGTGTCGTTGCGCTCGAGGATCGTTGCTGCCATCGCGGCGCGCCGCTGTCGGTTGGCCGGCGCGAAGGCGATTGCGTCCGCTGCATGTATCACGGTCTGAAGTTCGACAGCACTGGAACCTGTGTTGAAGCGCCTGCCCAACAGCGCATTCCGCCGCAGGCGAAGGTTCGAACATTTCCGGTTGTCGAGCGGCACCGCTGGATCTGGATCTGGATGGGCGATCCTTTGCTTGCCGACCCAGAGACCATTCCCGACACCCATTGGCTCGACGATCCGCAGTGGCGCAGCTTGCCCGGCTACATTCACTACAACGTGAACTACCTGCTGATCTGCGACAACCTGCTGGACTTCTCGCATTTGCCGTTCGTGCATCCAACCACGCTAGGCGGCCCCGAAGACTATGCCAAGGTACAGCCCAAAGTTGAGCGCATCGACGGCGGCGTTCGCATCACGCGCTGGACGTTGAATACGGATGCGCCTCCGTTCGCCGCGGCCGTCAAGAACTGGCCTGGCAAGGTCGACCGTTGGAATTTCTACGACTTCACGATTCCAGCGATTCTGCGAATGGATTCCGGCATGGCGCCGGTCGGTACCGGCGCGCAAGAAGGTGCACGTGTCGACGCGGCAGAATTCCGTGGTTGCCAGGCACTCACGCCCGAAACGGAAGACTCCACACACTACTTCTTCGGCCATCCACACAACTTTGCAATTGATCAGCCCGAGGTCACGCGAGCGATCCATCAGGCGGTTGTCGATGCATTCGACGAGGACCGCGACATCATCACTGCGCAGCAGAAGAATCTTGCACTGGATCCTGGCTTCAGGATGATGCCGTTTGGCATCGACGCTGCACTGTCCCAGTTCCGCTGGACAGTCAATCAACGGCTTGAAGAAGAGAAACGGCAGATGCCGGAAGCAGTGCGAGGAGCCTGAGATGATTCAGGTGAAAGTAACGCAGCTGACGCGCGAAGCAGAAGGAATACTAGGCATCGAGCTGCGGGCAGAAGACGGCACGGCGCTTGTTCCTTTTGAGCCCGGCGCACATATCGATGTCCATTTGGCTAGTGGCCTCACGCGGCAATATTCGCTCTGCAACGATGCGTCAGAAACAGATCGTTATCGTCTGGGCGTCGGGCTTTCCGCGACATCGCGCGGTGGGTCGAGTTATCTGCACACATCGCTTCGCGAAGGCGACTTGCTCACGATCAGTGAGCCTCGCACGTTGTTCGGTCTGTCGCGCGAGGCGACATCTCATCGTTTCATTGCAGGCGGTATAGGCATCACGCCTATCCTCAGCATGATCCGATGGTGCGTGCGCCAAGCCGTACCCTGGCACTTGCACTATTGCGTGCGGTCGCGGATGTGTGCGGCGTACCTCGACGAATTGCGCGCTTTCGGTGGCAAGGTTCATGTGCACGCCAACGACGAATCGGCCAGTGGGACGCCTGACATTCAGACCTTGATCGGTGACATAAAACATGGCGAGCACGTCTATTGTTGCGGACCGGGTGGACTGATGGACGCCGTATCGCATCACGGCCAGCAGTCCGGTATACCGCGCGAGAATCTGCATTTCGAGCGGTTTACCGCATCGCCTGTGCAAGTCGCCGATGGGAGCGAGCGGGCATTCACGATCGTGCTTGCAAGACTCGGAATGCGATGCGCGGTCGAACCCAGCGAGTCGATTCTGGAGAGCCTTGAACGTCACAGCGTCTGCCCGCCGTTTTCCTGCCGGGAAGGACTGTGCCGTAGTTGCGAGGTGGGGGTGTTGTCGGGCGAAGTCGAGCATCGCGACTACGTGTTGAGTGAACACGAGCAGAGGTCCAGCAAATCGCTGATGATCTGCGTGTCGCGCGCAAAATCTGACGAACTGGTAATCGACCTTTAGTTCCTGCACGTTCACCTCGCTATTACGTGCAGCGTTGCGATCTTCGACACGCGACCACGAAACGAACACTTTCTGCAGATTCCATGCGGTTCCAGCTTCGTGGATCAGGAAGTGCATACTCCCGCTACCATCCGCCCGGCCGAGGACCACGACTCATGGCACTAACCTCGCCGCCACCACTGGGATTCCCGATGGTGATCAAGGCCGGAGTCTGCGTCAAACAGGCAGGACAACTGCTTGAGCCCGTGGCAGCATAACGTACGCCGCATGGCGTTCGTAGCGGCGCGCAGACATCACGTGGAGGATAAAGGATATGCAGGTCACTCGCACAATTAGTACCGTCGAAGTCCATACCGGCGGAGAGCCGTTCCGGATCGTCACCTCGGGTCTTCCCCGCCTGCAGGGCAACTCGATCGTGGAGCGCCGTGCCTGGGTACGCGAACATGCGGACAATATTCGCCAGGCCCTTATGTTCGAACCCCGCGGACACGCGGATATGTACGGGGGCTATCTGACGCCGCCCGTTTCACCCACAGCTGATTTCGGCGTCATCTTCCTGCACAACGAAGGATATAGCGACCACTGCGGACATGGTGTGATGGCACTGGCAACGGCTGCGGTGGAGCTCGGCTGGGTGCAGCGCGAATCACCCGAGACGCGCGTCGGCATCGACGCACCGTGTGGTTTTATCGAAGCATTCGTCAAGTGGGACGGCATGCACGCCAACGGCGTGCGATTCATTAACGTGCCATCGTTCATTTACAAGCGCGACGTGAGCGTCGAGACGCCGACCTACGGGACGGTGACAGGCGACATCGCGTTCGGTGGGGCATTCTATTTCTACACGGACGGCACACCGCACGGCCTCGCGATTCGTGAGTCGTCGGTCGAAGCGCTCAAGCAATTCGGTGCGGAAGTGAAGATCGCCGCTAATCGCGCGTTTCCACTTGTGCATCCGCAGATTCCGGAAATCAATCATATCTACGGCACCATCATTCACGGCGCGCCGAGATTTCCCGAGTCCACTCAGGCGAACTGTTGCATTTTCGCGGACCGGGAAGTGGACCGTTCTCCTACGGGTTCGGGCAGCGCAGGCCGCGTGGCGCAACTGTATCTGCGTGGCGAGATTGGGCGAGACGACGTACTCGTGAATGAATCGATCATCGGCACGGTGTTTCGTGCGCGTGTTGTCGGCGAAACGCAGCTCGGTGAATTCCCCGCCGTGATCCCCGAGATCGAAGGCTCAGCCTACGTTTGTGGATTCGCCAACTGGATCATCGACGAGCGCGATCCGCTCAAGTATGGATTCCTCGTACGTTGATTCGTCTGACAAATGCCGCGATCAATGGTTTACCATGACCATCTCACGTCGTTTGCAGGCTCGGTCAGTAAGTATGATGAATACCCGAAAGATTTTGATGATCGTTGGAGGGCTCCTGCTCGTAGCAGTAGGGGTCACGTACCTGATGCTCCTTCAGGCGGACCGCCGCTCAATGGCAGAACTCACGGGCGCCATGCATGAGTCCGCACCCCCTGCCGTCGTCGATTCGCGCCCAGGCGATCATGTGACGGCCGGCAGCATCGACCAATCGCAGCCGTCCGGTTCGATCACAAAAAGCACTGCCAATGCGCAGGAGCCGGTGGTTCCCGCTCCTGCTTCTGCTTTGGCAGTAGCACCCGCATCCGGCCCGGCCGCCGCACAAGTCACCGCGCAACCGAAACCTGAGGCACAACCGAAGCAGGCGCCATCGACGGCAGTCGCGTCGGTGAACGTACAGGACTCGGGTGCGCCGAAGGTGACTCCGGCGCAGCGCACCCTGCGTGGGCAAGACAGTGTGGACCATCGCGCGATAACGACTCGAGGCGCGACACCGGAAACGGACGAACTGGTCAGGGAATCGGCGAAGCTCGATCCATCGTTGCCTCCGCCGAATATGTCGGCCGCTCGCGTCGCCACGGACCAAAGTAGCACGAAGCCTGGCAAGGGCTCGAATCCGGTTGCGGCCGCGATGACGGAACAGCTCGTCAAGGAATCGGCGAAGCTCGATCCTTCGCTGCCGCCGCCGAAGTAAAGTAACCGACTTCCCTGGCAGCACGGCCATCTCCTCAGGGACGCGTGCTGCCGATCACCTTCAAGGTACGCGCTTTGAAGCGCTGCCCCTCGCTCATCGCATGATGAAGCCACCGTCGACGGAAATGGACTGACCGGTGACATAGCTCGAAGCATCGCTGCAAAGCCAGAGAACGACGTCGGCGATCTCTTCCGGTTTCCCATATCTGCCCATTGGAACCGCCTTCAGCAGTGCATCAAGCGCTTCGCTCTGGCCGGAGGCCGCCATCTGCTCAGACATCGGCGTCCAGAACAGACCCGGGCAGATCGCGTTGATCCGGATACCTCGTGCCGCATACTCAAGGGCAGCACTCTTGGTCAGCCCCAGTACACCATGCTTCGCAGCGTGATAGGTGCCACGCTCCGCGCCGCCGACGAGGCCGCCCAAAGACGAGCAGTTGACGATCGCGCCGTTGCCCTGCCGGCGCATCTGTTGCAGTTCGAATTTCATGCAACTCCAGACACCGTCCAGATTGACCGACATCACGCGGTCGTAGTCGTCTCGAGTCGAATCGGCTGTTTCAGCAAGGACATTCTGGACGCCAGCGTTGTTGTAGGCGATATCCAATCTTCCAAAGGTCGACACGGTTTGCGCGACCATTGCCTCTACCTGTGCATCGTCGGCCACGTCGCACTGCACAGCGAGGACCGCACAACCTTGGTCCTTCAGTTCGTCGGCTGCCGACTCCACGCTCTCTCTATCCCAGTCTGCCAGCACGACGGAAGCCCCTGACAAGGCAAATGCTTTCGCCGTCGCCAAACCAAGGCCGGAGCCCGCACCCGTGACGAGTGCAACCTTGTTCTCAAAAGTTATATTCACAATCAATTCCCTCAATTCGTACAGGTAAGGTATTCAGCAGTGCTCTCTGCCGCCGGATCAACCGGTCACGCGGCGGCCTTCAATCGGATAGTTCGGGTCCGTATAGCCGGCCGTCGATGCATGCCCGGCAGGCACGAGACTGTCGACAAACTTTTCGTCGTCCGGTCCCAGTTGCAGCGTCAATGCGTCGATGTAGCTGTCCCAGTGCGCTTCCGTGCGTGGCCCAGCGATAGCGGAACTCACAAGCTTGTTCCTGAGCACCCACGCAATGGCGAACGCTACCGAGGTGGTGCCGCGTTCAGTGGCGTATGCCGCGACCTTCTGTGCGATGGCGAGAGATTCCGGACGCCACTCGGTCTGCTGGATGCGCTTGTCACCGCGCGCAACACGGGAGTCGGCAGGAGGCGCACCATTGGGTGCATATTTGCCGGTCAATACACCTCTGGCGAGCGGGCTGTACGGCACGACGCCAATGCCGTAGTGCCCCGCCGCGGGCATCAGCTCGACCTCGGCGGTACGGTCGACCATGTTGTAGACCGGTTCGATTGCAATGGGACGATCGATGCCCAACTGATCGGCAAGGCGCACGATCTCCGCAATACGCCAGGCGCGGAAGTTGGACAGACCGAAGTAGCGCACCTTACCCTGGCGAATGAGGTCGCCGATGGCGCGAACCCCTTCCTCGAGCGGCGCGTCAACAAGCGACCGGTGGAAGTAGAGAATGTCGATGTAGTCGGTGCCGAGGCGCTTCAGGCTGGCGTCGACCGTCTGGTAGATCCATTTGCGTGACTGGCCCTGTTCGTTCGGGCGGGCGCTAACTGAAGCCGGATAGCCGAACTTGGTTGCCACGACCCAGTCATCCCGTCGATCCGCAATTGCCCGGCCGACGATTTCTTCAGATCGGCCAGCGTGGTACACATCGGCAGTGTCGAGGAAATTGATGCCCTGGTCGAAAGCCTTGTCGATAATCCGGCGCGAGGTCGCTTCATCCGTTTCGCCGCCAAACATCATTGCACCCAGGCACAGGGGCGAAACCTTGAGGGCGCTGCGCCCCAGATATCCATAGTCCACTCTCATCATCTCCATGCAGGCCGCGCCTGCGGTTAACAGAACGTGCACGCCGGAAAGGCGCATCAGCGGGCGCTTTGATCGCCGTCTGTATGGAGGATGATAGGTTGATGGTATCTAGTGATAAAGCCAGTAAAACGGCAAACCCTCATGAACTGTATTCATGAATCTCATTCCAGTTCCGGGGCTATTCCTTGCGATAACGGATTGCATCGATCACCACGGTCATCGCCCGCGAGAACTCACGTCGAGTCGCATAGCAGGCGTGCAGCCCTGGAAAGGTGGGGCACCATTCTTCCAATACCTTCACGAGGCGACCCGCCTCGACATGAGACTGGGCGAGGTCAGCCGGAATGTAAGCCAGGCCGTATCCCGACAACGCGGCAGCCAGCATCGGGTAGGTCCCGTTGAAAGCGAGTTGTCCGTCGACACGGACCTGCACCTCCCGACTGCCCTTCTTTAACTCCCATGGATAAAAGCCGCCCAACGTCGGCAAACGAAGATTGATGCAGTTGTGCGCGGTCAGATCCTGGGGCTTCCTTGGCAACGCACGCGTCTTCAGGTACTCCGGTGTCCCAACGATCGCCATGCGCATTTCGGGCGCGAGGCGGACCGCAATCATGTCCCTGGCTACCTGATCGCCGTGGCGAACGCCGATATCGTACCGATCTGCCACGATATCTGAGAGACCGTAGTCGGTGATGATCTCCACCTTGAGGTCCGGATATTGATGCAGAACCGGCGATAACCTGGGCCACAGAACCGTTTCGGTCGCGTAATCGGTCGCTGTGATGCGGATCGTGCCCGCAGGTTTGTCCCGAAACTCCGTCACGGCCGCCAGTTCGGAATCGATCTCTTCAAAACGGGGTGTGATGGTCCGAATGAGGCGCTCGCCAGCCTCCGTCGGCGCGACGCTGCGCGTGGTTCGGGTCAGGAGTCGCATTCCGAGCCGGGTTTCGAGTGCCCGGATGGTATGGCTCAAGGCTGATTGCGATACGCCGAGTTGCGCGGCGGCGCGGGTGAAGCTGCGCTCGCGCGCGACGGCGATCAGTGCAAGCAGGTCGTTGTAGCTCTCGCGACGCATTGATGAACTCATTTCATAGGTGTTTGCCGATTCTAGCGCCTAGTCGCGCATGAGTGCGCACGTTAAATTTCAGATATCGACTCATTTCAATGCGGTCAGGCGCTATCGAGGAAACTGCCGATGAGGATATTCATTGTCGCGATGATGTCGCTTGCGCTCGGTACCGCGGCCTGTTCGCAGTTCAAAAGGAAAACTGATATGGAAAGCCTGGATCGCGCGTCCTCCAGCAACTTGCTCACCGGAATGGACACCGTTTCACCAGCGCTTGAGCGCTATACGAACGATGTGGTGCTGGGCGACCTGTGGAAACGTCCGCAGTTGTCCGCACGGGATCGCAGCGTGGTCACGCTCTCAGTATTGATTGCGCGCAATCAGAGCACGGAGTTGCCGTTCTATCTCGATCTCGCGCTCAAGAGTGGCCTCAAGCCCGGCGAGATTTCGGAAATCATCACGCATCTGGCTTTCTACTCCGGTTGGGCCAACGCGACCGCGGCTGTGAAGGTGACGAATGCCGTTTTCGAGAGACATGGGATTATGGCGACGCAACTCCCGCCAGCAGCAGTTGACCTTTTGCCGCTCGACAAGGCGGCCGAAGCCCAGCGCGAAAGCACAGTTCAGCAAAACTTCGGCGCCGTTTCGCCCGGGGTTGTTCAATTCACCCGAGATGCGCTGTTCAACGACCTGTGGCTGCGGCCTGGTCTTGCGCCTCGCGATCGTAGTCTCGTCACGGTCAGCGCGTTGGTCGCCACTGGACAGGTCGCGCAACTGACCTATCACCTGAACCGGGCAATGGATAACGGACTGTCCAAGGCACAGGCGTCCGAAGTCATGACGCAACTGGCGTTCTATGCGGGTTGGCCGAATGTTTTTACGGCGCTTCCAGTTGTGAGGGATGTGCTTGAGAAGCGTCCCGGCTAACTCACTCTGGCGCCACGAGCTTTGCTGGGCGAGAAAATCTGTCCAAGCGCTTAGCCGACCACCGACTCAACGTCGCCGGGGCGACGAGAATGCGACGATCTTGTAGCCCATCCGAATGTCCACTTCTTCCCAATGCTGCGATCTGGCATCCGAGCAAGGTTCCCTTGCTTGTTTATCTTTTGGTTAGCCCACGTGTGCGAGGGGGCGTGTCGTGCAAACCTTGGGGCGGCCGGTCGCGCAGCAGCAGGGGCATCAAACGCCGGTTGGCTGTCTGGGCCGCCCACTCGCAATACGCGGCGCTGCCGAGCACCCAGCCCTTGAGCGTCGACTGCATCAGGTCATTGACCTCGCGTTCATCAAGAAGCTGTGCGCCCAAATCGCGGTAAGCCTGCTGGCGCTCGAACGGCGTATTGCCGAGCGCTCGGTAGAGTGGATGGTCCTTGATGAAGTTATCGACACGCAGCCCGATGTGGTGCGTGTAGCTAGACCATTGATAGTTTCCAGCCTCGGCTACAAGGCGGTTGCGCACCGGCGCATGATCGATGACCTGGCTCGCGAGCAGGAAATATCGATCGGGCTCAATCACTGTTGCCCGGTACTCGCCACGCCACACCGCGCCGCGGCGTCCATGGCGGCGGTTGAAGGTCTCGACATAGCGACGGCCGACCGCCTGCATCGCCACGGGCACGCTCGACTCGTATGAAGGCGTGACGAGGAACTGTATCGCGTCAGGCATGAGCACCCATGCGTGGACTGCCAGATCGGCGACGCGCGCTGCGTCTGCCAGGCAGGCGAGGAAGTACAGGTAGTCTCCTTCGTCCAGGAATGCGGGCCCCGTGAGCCCCTGCAAGATAACGTGCTGAGGTTGTTCTGGGACGTAATGCCGTGCAAGCCGTGCCATGCTGAATTACCGGAAATCCGATGTGAGAAAGCGATCCGACAGATCTCGAACGCGCGACATTGCGTCACGTGTGTATAGGATGAAATTCTATCGGTCATATGCGTGGGTCCGCATCGCGAACAGGCCTTTTTTCTGGCCTCTTTTCGCTGATTTGCCGATCGCTACAAACATCTGATTTATGCCACTGCTGAATAGCGGCACCGCGCTATACGCCTCCAGATGCTTTGCCTGCGCGTCATCCGGCACCAATACATCGAGTAGCACGACGGAGCGGCGGTCGAAGCGCCATGGTCTTCATTCGCATTTCACCTGAACCGGTCAAAGCCCAGCGTAATGTGGCTTGCGAATTTAATCAGTAGGTATCCGAACGATAACGGTCGACTCCAATCCGAGGCCTTGGGCGGCGGCTAATATGGATGTCTGTCCGTTTGATCGCAAGACTTTGAAAGACCTCAATCATTATTTAGCTTGTTGATGACGTCTTTTTGATCGCGTACGCTACCGTAAAATCTTGCCAATGCGGAACTCGCAGGCTGCGGCAATCAGCAAATGTCGGTGCGGGACGGGGAGTATAGCGATGAAAATGTCTCATAGATTAGGAAGCCCCGATACGGCGGGGCCGGTGTGGGGGCTTGTCTTTGGCATGTTCATGACGGCAATCGGAATGGGCCTCTGGTTTCATGCGACGTTGTCGGCCCCCTCTGGACGACAAGATGAATCGTTGGCCGTAGCAGCCGTCATCGTCGGCCTGTTTTCTGCCGTCTACGCGGGGCGCGAACTCTTCCACAAACGTCGGTAGATCGCCTCATTCTCCACCGCTATCATTGCGCCCCGTTGGCGATAGCCGCGGCGAGGCGGTCTCGCTGCGACTGCAGACGTGACCAGGCAGTTATAAGCGCGTCGAGAGACGCTAGCTCCTTGTCACGAGTTCCCAAACGCTGAAGCAGCGAGATGTACTCCCGTCGCACTGCAATCACGCCCTCAAGTGCCACCAAGGCTTGCTCAACTTCGCAGAGTTGTCGCCGCAGGTCATCTGTCATTTCAATCCTCCTGACGGACGAACGCATCCTGTTCGTACTGGACTCGCTCCAGCGACTCCGGTGCGCCTTGGCACTCGTTGCCGATGCCAAAGGCTGCGGATAATCCGGCGCGCTTCTCTGATTTCCATTAGCACTCTCTTAAGGGCGTAGTGGATTGGCGCTGAGTCACCTGGCGCGGAGTGATCGTACGGGCGCCGTTTCGCTCGAGACGTCGTCTCGCGCCGATGGTGGGCTCGCCAAAGTACTGTGTAAACGTACAGTATCGCGGGTTGCACGTAAAGACCTAGACTTGTAACTCCGACACAAACGCGGAGTGCGCCATGGTCACCAAGACCGTCCGCCGGACATTTTCCGGTCTGACTTCGGCGTTTTCGCCAGGTCCGAAGGGCAAGCAAGGGGTCGCATATACCGTCAAATCAGCCCAGCAACGTGCCGACGAAGCCTGGAGACGTACGACGCACGGAGTCCACAGTTCCCAACTCAGTAAAGTTCCGAAAGCCTGATTTTCGGAAACCAGAAGCAAGATCGAGCCTGCCGTCCGAATTAGCTGTGATCGAAGCCGGAGACGAACTATGACTGCGCCGCAAAAACTTTACGGTGTGACACTGAAGCCCCAAGCCAAGGCTCCGCGTAAGCTGATCGAAGTCCCTGACCCCGAGGCGCGCCCCGACTTTTTGGAAGCCGTTCGCCGAGTCGTGACGGAGAATCGGGAAGTTGGGGAGCGACGACCCCGAGAATAATTCGATCTAGTATGGCTGCCGTAGCTTGCAACCTTGATCAGGATTTCAACCTCGGTCTGCGGATCACCCGCGTCCCGGTATCGCGGACGCGAGAAAGCCATCGCGATCGTCCGAATATTCCTCCGGAGAACATCATTACGGCAACTTTCGGCTGCTCAAGCTGATTGGAGCGGTGACCGATATAGCGATCATTCATGTGGCTGATTGCAGCTAATGGAGGGTCAACGTGGCATCGTTCAGATTCGATGAAATCGAGAGACTTGTTAAGCATAACGACGTGGTAATCGTGCGATCAGACGAACAGAAGATGAAGATTTCTCCTTATCGTGGCAAGCAGCAGCGCGATGCAATTCTTACGTTCTTAAGGTTGTCTGGGGCACACTCACGCGCGATCGTGTTCAGTCACCACTCCCAGGCCGGCCCGATAGGCGTCGACGTTCAATCGGGAGAGTCCTTTACGTGGCAAGGACTCTGATTCAAGCAGCGCCGGATCTCAATTGATCCTGCTCTCGTCCGTCGGGCATAAGACGGCCGTCGGCCATTTAGTGACCTTCGTGACCGACGCCAGGATGTCTGGCGCTCGGCGCGCAACAGCCGTTGCGGGCGTGTAATGCCTATTTCCGATTGCGCGCTGTCTATGAATCGATGATCCCCAGACCTTGTGCACGCCCGCGTTACGGAATGACCTTCATTGATGATCTCGCCTCCGAGCACACTTCCTATACGGGCAACTTGCTCGAGTTGGAGGTGAGGGAGACGGCTAGAAAGCGGCGCAAACAGTTTTCGACAATTTTTGAAATGTCGTTGTCATAACCGGCGTAGTAAAGACTTCCGAGAAAGGAGATTGAGCCGACTGCGAATAGTCCGCCACCGCTCGGGCTGAAGCCGCAGATCATGTGGGCTCGAATGCCGCTATGCACTCTCGGTTTGCCGACCATTCGATTGAAGAGTAGCTCCTCGGGAACGGTCACGAAACTGGCGTCGTGATTGTCGGAGTACGCGACCACTGTCACGTAGGCGGGCGTGCCGAGATCGGCAGCAGTTTGGTCAATTTCGAAGCCTGCAGCGCCGCCGCCCGACAACCCGAAGTTTCCAAGTGGCTCTCCTGCTCCTGCTTTAACCCCCGCGAACAGCCAGGCATGTTCGGTGGTAAACGAGGCCGGCGTGCGCCGATAGAATGTGCCCCGAAAGTCTCCCTCCGCTGTAAACCCGATTCCCGCAACTTTTTGCGGCGGCAACCCGTTTCGACGCCACATCCCCCCATACTCGCCATCCAACTGGTTGTAGTACTCACCGGGCTGACTTTCCCATACCCGCATGCCCGCCTCGGCTCGACGAATCTCAAGCAGATGTGGCGCTGATACGGTGCGCCCGATTTTCCAGTAGAAACCGTTTCCACCAAGATACATCAGGCTTCCGCCCGCAGACCGATAGGCCAGAAGCGCGTCCAGCATTCGGCGTGTATGGTATTCCGGGTGCGATCCGGTCAGGACAACGTCGTAGTGCTTCAACGCGTCGACGCCTTGCTCATCAAGATCCTCGTCGGTAACGACGTCAAATTCAAATCCCTTTTCCCTTAACCAGTTGGTCAGATGAGAGTCCGCGGAAAAGTGGCGCAGACCCGAGCCATGCTCGTCAATGAACGTCAGATAGCCTGGACGCATGGTGAGAACCGGGCGCAAGCGGGAGGAGAGGCTTATGCCCGAACCATCGCTGTGATAGTTGTACGTTGATGTGCCGAATGAAGTGACGACGTCCGAATTGTGCGGATACGCCCCCCATGCTTCAACGCGAGCAGCAAGCGCCCCCGAAAAATTTCCACGGGCGTTGTTGGCGTAGGCCAGGTAAGTCAGTGTGGGCGCAAGGTACGCAATGCGCGCGTGCTCCCCTCCCGACGCAACCGTGACGTAAAACGGGATCGTATCGACGCCTTCGCCATTGTCCACGCGCAGTCCATAGACACCCGATGCCATGTCGGCCGGAATTTTTAGATGTATGGACGTTTGCCAGCCACAGTCCGACAGGTCGTCGGCGTGGAATCGAATCGCGGCGTATTCCTCTGGCGCATGCTTCCAGTCCAGCTCATGTCCGGTCCACCCTGACGACCGAACTGCCCTCATTGGAGCGTTCACAAGCGTCAACGGGGCGTCGCTATCAAGCCTGTTCGGTACATTCGTGTGGACGAGCGTTGGCGTGAAGTCCCAATGTGCCAACACGTTGTCCTCGCGCTGATCGCCGCGTGCATCGCTGCCGGGCGCACGCAATGCCGGGCTTTCGATGAAGCCGTTGAAGGCATGCTCCGGGTGTCCTCTCCAGATCGCCGCAAAGCACACCGTCGAACCTTCGAACGCGGCAGCAGAGAACGGTACTTCAAAGTCTGCCACGTTCCTGAACACCTCTTCGCGCGCGTTCGTGCCTGAGCTGATTGCTTGAACATGCCCGTCACGGTCGATGGATATCTGCAAGTTTGTCCATAAATCGGCGGCGACGGCTAAGCCAGTTGTGATCTGTTCCCCTGCTGCGAGGCTCTGGAAAACGAGTTCGCCGCGATTGAGAGCAATCGCTACACCATGCGTCCCATCATGGTTCTGGAGAGCGACCAATGTCTGAAGGGTGGCGTCCTCAAGTGTGGGCTGAACCGTCAGGTCAAGCTTGACGTGCTGAATGCCCTCCAGAACCGGCATTGGGCCGTAGGCGCAGGAGCCGGGAAACACTGGCTGCTCCTCTCCTGGGTAGGTGCTTTCCAACTGGACATCAATCGGGACCAGTTTCATCCCGGGCCCGTCAGGGTTTGGGTCACAACAATCTATGCGCTCAACCGTTGCCGTAAAAGCGCGATCGCCGCGCGAACTGATTTTGAACGCCAGTTCCTGACCAGCGTGTGCGCTCCACGGGGTTACATAGCCGATGATCGCGGGAATTTGGGAGTCTGAAGTAGTCATAGTCAAATGATCAATCATTCTTGGTGGTGATCCCAGACGCTGTTCTGCGACCACCTACGCCCAGGGAAACCCCCTGTGAGATTTTATTTTGCAATGGTTGCAAATAGAACCAAAAGTGGTCACTATCGAATCCAGTGTACTTTAACCACTGGGGTGTGCGATGAAAAAATTTGTCTCTTCGGTAATGGCGGTTGCTGCACTTCTCGCCTTAGGTAGTGCGAGCGCTCAAGAGGTTGTTCTTGTTGGGGTTTCTGGGCCGTTGACCGGTCCCCAAGCGTCAGAAGGGAAAGACAACGAAAATGGTGCACGCATGGCGGTTGACGAGCTAAATAGCGCCGGGACGACGATCGCCGGTAAAAACATAACATTCAAATTGGTATCGCAAGATGACCAGGCGGATCCCCGGATTGGCGTGCAGGTCGCGCAAAAACTGGTCGACGCCAAGGTGGCTGCCGTTCTTGGTCCATACAATTCTGGAGTCGCAATCCCAGCCTCGCGGCTCTACCAGAACGCCGGCATCCCGATGCTTTCGGTTGCGTCGAACCCGGCGCTGACTCTTCAAGGTTTCAACGAGGTATTTCGTATCGGCGCTAGTGACGGGCAACTCGGCGGAGCGATGGCTAATTTCGCCATCGATAAGCTTAAAGCGAAAACAGCGGCAGTCATGGACGACCGGTCGGCCTACGGACAGGGCGTGGCTGAGGAGTTCATGAGCGTGGCCAAGGCACGCGGGCTGAAGATTATCGACCAGCAATACACGAATGGTCAGGCCGTCGATTTCAAGGGCGTCCTCTCCCAGATCAAGGCGACGAATCCCGACGTCATCTTCTATGGTGGTTACGCGTCGCAAAGCGGCCCGCTAGTCAAACAGATGCGTCAGCTCGGATTGCGGGCGAAGCTGCTGGGCGGCGACGGAATCTGTACGTCTGATATGGCCAAAATCGCAGGTCCCGCAGCGACGAATGCGTATTGTTCACAAGGTGGGGTCTCGCTGGACAAGACGCCGGCAGGTAGCGCGTTCCTGAAAAAGTACAAGACAACCTTCAACGTCGATACGCAGGTGTACGGCGTGAGCTATTACGACGGCATGAAGCTGTTGGCCGACGCGATGGTGAAGGCTGGCACGACATCCGACCGCGCCAAAATTGGTGCGCAACTCGCCAAGTCCACTTACACCGGCGTGGCCGGCGAGTACTCGTTCGACGTACATCATGATCTGAAAAGCTCGGCGACGACCGTGTACACATTCAAGGACGGCGCTGTCGTAACTTACGGCAACTAAGGTCTCAACGAAAATAGTAAGCAAGACGGAGTATCTATGCGAATTACCAGGACACTTAACACGATCGAAATGCACACCGGTGGAGAGCCGTTTCGCATCATCACTAATGGTTTCCCGCGTCTCGCGGGGAAAACCATCGTGGAGCGGCGGGAGTGGATCCAGAAGCATGCGGATGAGTTGCGGAGCGCCATGATGCTGGAGCCTCGGGGCCATGCCGATATGTACGGAGGCTTCCTCACTGAGCCGGTAACCGAAGGCGCGGACTTCGGCATCATCTTTACGCAGAATAAAGACTACAGTCCCCATTGCGGCCACGGGACGATTGCGCTGGCCACCGCAGCGGTTGAATTGGGGTGGATTGAGCGCACGTCGCCGGAAACGCGCGTCGGCATCGACGCGCCTTGCGGATTCCTCGAAGCTTTCGTCCAGTGGGACGGCGAAAATGCAGGGAATGTGCGTTTTGTGAACGTGCCGTCGTTCGTCTGGAAAAAGGACGTCACCGTCAATACGCCAACGTTCGGCCCCGTGTCCGGAGACATCGCTTACGGAGGCGCGTTCTATTTCTACGTCGACGGCGCGCAGTACGATATGGCGGTAGGCGAAAGCAACGTTGATCGACTGAAGCAGTTCGGCGACGAGATCACACAGGCAACCAACGCAGCGTTTGACATCGTTCATCCAGAGATTCCGGAAATCAGAGGGCTCTACGGCACGATCATTTCGAATACGCCCCGTCATCCGGGATCGACTCAGGCGAACTGCTGTATCTTCGCCGATCGCGAGGTTGACCGATCGCCAACAGGGTCCGGCACGGCAGGACGCGTCGCTCAGCTCTACCAGCGTGGCAAGCTACCCTCGGATGGAACGCTCGTGAACGAGTCGATCATCGGAACGATCTTCAGGGGCCGCGTGCTTGGTGAGACGAAATGCGGTGAATTCGACGCAGTGATTCCAGAGATCGAAGGGAATGCGTTTATCTGTGGCTACGGGACGTGGTTGATCGACGAGCGCGATCCTTTGACCTACGGGTTCCTGGTGCGGTAGAGAGGGCAGATTCCAGGCTCACTTCGACGGCAACTGCCGCACTGACGTGACATCCTTTGGCCCATCTCCTTGGTGCCTTCGCGGCGCATTCTGAAATGGGATGCCGCCGCGCTTTTTGCCTTGTGTGAGCCACGGGGAACACTTCGCGCGTGGCCGCATCAGGAGGTGGCATCATGTCGCCACGACGTATGATAATTATCCGTCAATGACAGGTGAACTCCCTCGCATCGGGCGTCAGGAAATGAAAGGAAGTGAGATGGGTACGACACGGCAGGATCTCGAATCGAATTTCAGACCACTGCAGATTTATGAGCAGGTCGAAGAGAAGATCAAGGAGGAAATCCGCACGGGACGGTTCGCGGCCGAGTCCCGCCTGCCATCGGAACGCGAACTTGCGGCGCTCTATGGTGTCGGCCGACCTGCTGTTCGAGAGGCAATAGGGGCTCTTCAGAATGAAGGCCTCGTTGTGACGAAACGGAATTCTGGTACCTACGTGTCCTCTGCGGCCTCTGAGCGTTTACTTAATGACGACGGCAATCATGGCGCTCAGAACGCGGAACCAGATTTTAGTCCAACGGGAACGCTCGAAACGCGATTCATCCTCGAACCGGCAATCGCACGACGAGCCGCCGCACGAGGCAAGCGCGACCGCCTCGCTGAGCAATACCTTGCGGAGATGGAGACGATCCAGGACATTGACAATCCTGAGCAGCGCGCACTTTGGAACAACAGCGACAGAATGTTCCACCGCCAACTAGCGGTAATGACCGGTGACGCTTTGCTCGTCAAGATCGCAGACGAAGTAGCGAAAACAATGGATCAACCGTTGTGGAAAAGGCTCAAAGACGACGGAATCTTCGATCCCTTACGGATACGTCTGTATGCGTCCGAGCATCGGCTTATTTACGAGTCGATCGTGAGCGGTGATGCTGACGCAGCAGGGTTCTACGTGGAGCAGCATATCAAGCGGGTGCGGCGAGATATTGCGCCCAAGTAGAGCCGGCTTGATCAATTAGCTGGCCGCGAACACTCCACCATCGTCGACAAAGCGATCGCCGCGGCGATGTCCCCGCCGATCATCACCAGACTCTGGATACAAATCGAACGCGCATGGCCGCGCGGCTACTATTGAGAGACGGACTTCAGAAGATATGGCAGAAATAGTTCTTTCACTTGATCACTTGCACAAGTTGGCCTTTGACGTATTGGCATCCAATGGTCTAAGTGCCCGTCAGTCGGACGCGATGGCGAAGGTGCTCGTTGCGGGCCAGCGGGACGATTGCCACTCACACGGTGTATGGCGCCTTATTGGGTGCGTAAAAACACTGAAGTTGGGCAAAATCAATGCTGATGCTGAACCGCAGATAAACGATGTCTCGCCTTCGCTTGTTAAGGTCGACGCGCGGTTCGGATTCTCTCCGCTTGCGTTTGAATTGGGGAGTCGGGTACTCGTTGAAAAGGCGAAAAAATCGGGTATCGCCGCTCTGGCAATCAACAACTGCTTTCACTTCAGCGCTTTGTGGCCGGAGGTCGAGGCTATCGCTGCTGAAGGCGTAGCCGCACTGGCCATGACGCCTACCCATAGCTGTGTAGCACCTGCTGGCGGAAACAAGCCGCTCTTTGGAACCAACCCGATCGCGTTTGCCTGGCCACGCCCAGGCGCCTTTCCGTTTGTGTTCGACATGGCTACAAGCAGAATCGCCCGTGGCGACATCGAACTGCACAAGCGGTCCGGCTCCAGGATTCCGAGCGATTGGGCGATCGACGAAAACGGTCAAGCTACCGACGACCCCGATAAAGCATTGAGGGGGGCCATGCTTACATTCGGAGGCTATAAGGGTTCCGCGCTTTCAGCGATGGTTGAATTGCTGGCTGGGCCGTTGATCAGCGATATGCTCAGCCCGGAGTCGCTGGCTTTTGACGAAGGCGTAGGAGCGGCCCCTTGTCATGGTGAAATTGTCATCGCGTTCGACCCTGCGGTCTTCGCTGGCGCTGCTCCTACAGACAACCTGCAGCGCGCTGAAACTCTGTTTGAAGGAATCGTGGGTCAGGGCGCACGTCTGCCCTCCCAGCGACGATTCGATGCGCGACAGCGTAGCATCGAGCACGGCGTGTCGCTCTCAAAGGAACTCCACGACGAACTTACCCGGCTGATTTCGTGAGACTTTTCGCGTGATAGGTCGCGTCCTGAATCCAGACCTCGAGTGCCGCAATCGCCGCGAATGTCCTCTCAGCAGATTGCATGCGGACGTTCGCCGTCTCCTATCGACAGAACTGCAGAATGGCATCGGCAACTTCCTGCGGCGCTTCGCGCTGCGGGAAGTGTCCCACTCCATCGAGCACCTTTCGCTCATAGCGCCCGAGGAAGAAAGCCTCCCGTCCCTTGGAACTATCGGGATGGTTGCAGGTGTCCGCCCCTCCGTGCAGCACGAGCGTTGCAACCGATAGCCCCGGCGCGGGATTCAGACGTGTCTCGTCCTCGGCATAGGCCGGATCGCCGTCGACAAAACCCCAACGGTGACGGTAAGAATGGAGCACGATCTCGGCCCAATCGTCGCCCTCGAATGCCTGCGCTGCCTCGTCGAAGTCGGCCTCCGCATACCAGCCGGCCGGTGCCCAGGTGTCCCACATCTGTCGGGCGAAGGCCTTACGTTCGTCCCGCACTACACGCGCGCCGCGCGGCGTGGCCATAAACCAGTGGTACCAGTAATTGCGCGCCTGCTGCAGGGTCAACAACTGGTCCGGGGCGTTGGTACCGTATCCCACAGATAGCATCGCCAGATGTGAAGCCACGCCGTCTCGCAAGCCGCAAGCATTTGCGACCGCGCGTGCGCCCCAATCATGACCGACTAAAACCGGCCGCTCCACACCCAGCACGTCCAGGAAATCCAGCAGATCGCGGCCCAGCGCGGACAACTGGCCGCTTCGAGGCGTGGCCGTATCGAGGAACCGGGTGGGCGCGAAGCCTCGCAGCGCCGGCGCGAGCACACGGTAACCCGAGCTGGCCAGTATCGGCGCTACGCTCTTCCAGCACTGCGGGCTGTCCGGCCAGCCATGCACCAACACTGCTGTGCGCGGCCCCTGTGGGTTCCATTCGAGATAAGCGATGTCGAGCCGCTCAGTAGCGGCGTGGCGATAGGTGTGCATGGTGTTCCTCGTGCAATCAGGGATGTGCCACGATAGCTCGACTTATCGTGTCGATTGCTGAATAATCATTCACCATTGATAATTTTTCGTGTCGAATGATTTGATGGACATTCTGACTGCCGCCGACGGTGTTCCGCTCGATACCGTGTTGCTGCGCACCTTTCTCGAAGTCGTGGACAGCGGCAGCTTTGCCATGGCCGCCGAGCGTCTGGCGCTGACGCCGTCGGCCGTAAGCGGACATATCAAGCGTCTGGAGCTGATCGTCGGGGTTGGCCTGCTGACACGCACGACTCGCCGCCTTGAGTTGACGCAGGGCGGCGACACCTTGTACGCCTACGGCCGCAATATCCTGGATCTGGAGCGCGAGGTCCGCGCGAAACTGCGCGGCGCGCCGTTGCGCGGGCTGCTGCGGGTCGGTGCATCGGAAGACTTTGCGGGAACGTGGCTGCCCAAAGTATTGCAGCGTTTTCGCCAATGGCACCCTGAGGCGACGATCGATCTGAAAGTCGGCGTCACGGCCGATCTATTGCGCCAGCAAGAGCGCGGTCGTCTGGATCTTGTGTTCGGCAAGCAATGCAACCGCGTCGAAAAAGGCGGCGAACTGCTGTGGGAAGAGCCGCTAATCTGGGTGTTCTCGGAGGATCAACCACTGGATCCTGACCAGCCGCTGCCGCTGGCCGTCTTTCCCGATCCATGCATCTATCGGGAGTCTGCGATTACAGCACTGAACAAGGCGGGCCGGGCGTGGCGGTTGGTGTTCGAGAGCAGCAGCATGGCGGGCTGCCTGTCGGCGGCGCGCTCGGGTTTTGCTGTTACGGTCATCGCCGAAAGTCAGCGAGTGGAAGGCCTGTGCGTATTGGGTCGCGAACAAGGATTACCCAAGTTGCCGGTTGCACGTTTCTACGCGTTTCCTCGCTCAGACTCGCCCGCCAGCATGGCCCTGATAGATGCTGCACGCCGCGCCGGCCAGCAGGTCCGCTTCAGTCCACGTGCACTTCGTGGCTGATTGATCCATCGCATCCTTGGGCGTCGACATAGTCAACGAGAAGTTGCAGGTAACCGCGACGATATGGCGTGTGGTTTGGCGGGCTGCTTTATCGGTTGGCAACATTGGCCTTGCGGTGAACATGGGGCTGTTATCGCCACTGAAGCGGGCATGTTCGAGTCGCTCGGAGAGAGTTGCTCGGGGTCGAACTGAGTCTCTCATCATCCGGCTGAGTTCGGCCATCTACGGCCGCTGGCCGGCGCTCTCGGATGGACATTCAAACGTCGGCTTCCCGTCCGGCAAGCCGACCTTCGTTCGACAACTACACTCGCCGGCCGTTGCGGACGGTCACGGAATGCGCGCAATGGCTCGTTGACAGCGTGGCGTCGACGTCCGCAGCGGAGGATGCTGAGGGGCTGCCGCCCCGCTTCTATCTGATTCCTATCACCATCGAGTCCGGGCCGGCAAGAGGCTCGACACGTATCTGCGTGAAGCCGACTTCCTTCATCCATGTGCAGCACTGCGCGCCGGTATAGTCGAAGCCACCGGACGTCTCAATAAGCATGTTCAGGCTCATCAGAAGGCCGAAGGCATTCCGCCTGCGGTCATCGTCAATCACCGCATCGTAGACGATCAGGCAACCTCCAGGAGGCAGTGCCGCGTAGCACTTCGCCAGGAGTACTAGCTTCTGTTCAAGGTCCCAGTCATGGAGGATGTGTCCCATAACGAGCACGTCGGCCGAGGGGCAGGAATCCTTGAAAAAGTCGCCCGGATGAAAAAGGAGTCGCTCCTGCAGGCCGTGCGACGTCACGTACTCGTCAAACACGGGGCCCACCACCGGCAGATCGAAGCCACCGCCGCGTAGGTGGGGATGGGCGAGCGCGACCTGCACGGGTAAGGCACCTTGTGCCGTGCCGATGTCGATGAAGGTGCCGTAATTCTGCCAGGGGAATTTTTGCGCAATCGCCTTGGCTGCACCCAGACTGACCCCGCTCATCGCTCGCAGGAAACTTCGCAGCGTGTGTTCGTCGTGATAAATCGAGTCGAAGAGGTTACCACCCTGTTTCGCCTCGTTCTGTGGCTGTCCGGTGCGAAGCGCTTCGGTCAGCGAGCCCCAGAATGGATATAGCCGGGCGTTGGCCATTTCCAGTAGTCCACCCACATAGCTTGGCTTGGCCATGTCGAGAAACAGGTCAGAGTCCGGCGTATTGCGGTAGGTCCCGTTTTCACGTTCCAGCAAATTCAATGCGACCAGCGCGTCGAGGAAATCGAGAACCGATCTCGGATGCAGTCCGAGCGCTTCAGTGAGTTCCGCCGCGTTGTGAGGACCGCTCGCCAGGCGCGTGAACACGCCGAGTTCGACAGCGGAAAGCAATGTCTTGGACGCCCAGAATCCCATGCCCAGTTGGAGTAATCGCTCAGGCGTGAGTTCGGGCTGGGACGCGCCGTTAGCGCCTGATTCCTGCCGACCCGCGTTTGGTGTGCTTTGCATAAACTACTCCCAGAGCGGACGTGTGGTGAAGGGCCAGGTGCCACGGTGGGTGAGCTGGTGTTGTTCAGCATAGCTAACGTACAGGGCGAAATCCACCCCCTGATGTATTGGTCAAAAGCGGATTTCTGTCGCCCCGGGGACCAGCGCGTTTTAAACAGATGTACGGCTTCGGGTGGATTGCGTTCCTTTGGGTCGGCATGAGCCGATTGCAAAAGGCCGCGTTCGGGCCAGAGACGACTGGTCACTGACGCCCATCAATGACCGCTGGTCGATCAACGCGCATTTAGTGCCGCCTTTCTAAACACAATCAGTCGCTCCAACCGTCGATGTGGATCGCTCCGCCACCATCATCGCTCGTACTGGCAGCGCAATGGCCGGATACTGGCGGAAGATTCAGGTTTTTTGGGGGATTTCCGTGTCACCCGTGCGTGTCACTGTGCTGACGCTGCTTGCAATGGTCGCGTTTGCAGCGAATTCATTGCTATGCCGGCTAGCCCTCAAAGGCACCGGGATCGATGCAGCGACCTTTACGTCGATCCGTATCGCGTCGGGCGCCCTCTCGCTCTCGCTGATAGTGCGGCTCCGGGGCTGCAGGGTGAGCGGCGCCGGAAACTGGCTGTCGGCGCTGGCGCTGTTCGCCTATGCTGCCGCCTTCTCGTTCGCATACCTGAGCCTGCCGGCGTCCACTGGAGCCCTACTTCTGTTCGGCGCTGTGCAAACGACCATGATCGGCTACGGCATCCGAAAGGGTGAACGCTTCGAAAGTCAGCAATGGATCGGATTGACATGCGCGTTGGCAGGCCTTGCCGGGCTGCTGCTTCCCGGCCTCTCGGCGCCACCGCTCGGAGGCGCTGTCCTTATGCTCGGCGCCGGCGTCGCTTGGGGCATCTATTCGCTGCGCGGCAAGGGCGCAGGAAATCCCACCGCGGTGACGGCCGGCAACTTCCTGCGAGCAGTTCCACTCGCCGCTGCGCTCAGCGCCGCCATGTCCGCCCACGCTTCGATTGATTGCGCCGGTTTCTGGTACGCAACGGGTTCCGGCGCGGTGGCCTCCGGCATTGGCTACGCCATCTGGTACACGGCGTTGCCCGGTCTGAAAGCCGGCAATGCGGCCACGGTGCAGTTGAGCGTGCCGGTCATCGCGACGCTTGGCGCAGTCGTATTTCTTGGAGAGAGCGTGACCATCCGAATCGTGTTGGCCTCGGCAGCAATCCTCGGAGGTATTGCCCTGGTTGTGGTGCGTCGGGGAACCCAGCACGGCAGGCGGGCGTAAGAGGGCGGTGGACGACGTGGATGTATTGGGACTGACGATCGCGCTTGCCTGCTTCAACGCCCCTTCATCGGTCTTATGCGAAGCTTTCCATAAGGCCGAACTCCTGGCTCCCTATGCGGGGCGACGGATTAACTCCAAAATTGGCTTCTTTTTAACGGATTGGACTCCCCATCGTCGGCGCACACTGACATCGTGCCAATCGCGCAGGGAGCCTGAGATGTCTTTCCGCCACGACAAAAGTTACCAGTTCGAAGTTGGCCTGCCGGACGTATCTATGTCCGATTGGAACGGTCCTTCGCCTACTCCGACGCGGGCATGATGCGCGGCCTGCACCTCGCGTCGGAGTCCGTGTTGCGCCTAGCGACGCAGACTCACAACGCCGTCGCACGTGGCGACACGGTGGGTGCGGAAGTAGCGCGCGTATCGCTCGAAAAGCAGCTGGCACTGACCACGTGCCTGATCGATGAGCTATTGCTCAAAGGTACCGACTAACCTACGACACATTGATTGGCCGTCAGGCCAGACAGAACTAATCGCAGTGTCGAACTTCCGAAGACTGAAATGAGTGCCTTGACCGTAATTCTCAGCATCTGGACGATGGTAGCAATCTGCGCGATCCTCTTCATCCGTGGCGCCAGCCCGCGCGTTGAGCGGACCACCAAATCGCCGCAACGCCGCCCGGCGCGCTTTTCAATCGCTGAGTAACGGCGATCAGCCTGCCAATACGGCGGCGGGCGCGGCCGCTTCTTCGACCTCACCCGAATTGCTTCCTTCGTTAAGTGATTGTCGTGAAGGGCAACAATCAGCAAACGCCATGCTGCGGATACTCCGCGACGGCGAGGCAGACGAACACGACGGGCGGTAGCCTCCATAGCCTAGCTGTCAGCTTGCGGCCATGAAGGGACCGTCGGCGCGCATAGCTAAATCGTCAGCAATCTACGGCGATACGTCGACGACGACGGGGAAGTTTGAAGGATCTAGCCATACGGCAACCATAAGGCTCCAATGCGGAAAGTATGCGTACTTATTGCTTTGGCGGTAACCACTTCGGGAGCAATAGCAAACCCGTCAGTCGCTGCTTTTTTGGGCTTGGAATATGATCCTGTGGTTCAAGCTGCTACTCGCCCTCACGGATTGATTGACGCTGTCGAAGATGATTCGGGGCCGCTGCGCACGCAAGCGCAGACGTGTTTCGAACGGCCCGCAGCGGAAGAGATGATCCGCTCTGAGCGGGTGTCCACAGACGCGTTACCAAGCGTGTCGCCCTCTCTTGGGATCTTCGGGTTCCTGCATGAGTGGCTGCAATCGACGTGCTCGCTAGCCGCCAATTCCATCTAAAGCAGCGCGGACAGTGGATTGCCAAGGCCCACAACGCGCGTGAGGATGCGATGCACGCGACTGCGAGGCCACAATCGCGGATCCAAACGAAACGGTCGAATGCATAGGGCGAGTAATTGGTGATGTACGGACCAATGGCCGCTTTTGGGTATGTCGAGAGACCGGTACGGGTCGATCTGAGTCGGGTGCCGGAGGGCTCAGTCCGGCCACTTTCAGACGGTCGACTCGGCCCCCCAAATCGTCGACAATCGCGAAACCAAGCGGCTTCCAGTTCGCGCGACAACCCACGATCAACGCCGGGGGCATCCATGCAACGTATCCTTGCAGTAGGCGGCGGAGGCTTCATGATGGAGGACACGCCATCGCCCATCGACAGGCATATCACTGGTCTCACAGGAAAGGCGCGACCGCGTATCTGCTATCTGGCCACGCCCAGCGGTGACTTGCCCGCGCATCTCGACAAGTTCCACGCCGCGTACGGTGATTTGGGTTGTGAAACGTCTCATCTTGCATTCTTTCGGCAACCCGACGCGAGGTCGATTCTTGTCTCCGACTTCCGTGCAAGGCTACTTGAGCAGGACGCCATTTTTGTCGGTGGCGGTAACACCAAGTCTGCACTTGCCGTCTGGCGCGAGTGGGGGCTTGATACGGTTTTGAAAGAGGCGTGGGGGAGCGGTGTGCTGCTCGCGGGCATGAGTGCAGGCGCAATGTGCTGGTTCGAGGCCGGGCTCACCGATTCGTTCTGGGGCTCAGCGTATCGTCCGCTCGACTGTCTGGGATTACTGCCTGGTGGCTGTGCCGTTCATTACAGCAGCGATTCGAAGAGACGCGAGACGTTACATGCAGCACAACAAACCCGGTCGATCCCATCTTCGATTGCCATCGATGACTTTGCGGCCGTTATGTACGTGGGCACATCGATCAACACCGTGGTTTCGTGGCGAACGGGATCGACCGCGTATCAAACCTATTGCAAAGGCGGCACGGTCATAGAGACGGCGTTATCGGCCAAACAAATTAGCGTGTAACGCCTACAGTGTAGATTCCACTCAGAGGACACCAAAGGGCCGCCCAAGCTCAGGCGCAGGCGCAGCCTGTCGCGTTGGGCGACGGTCGGCCAGAAACGGCCAAGCGACGCAGACACCTGAATCGTTGGCAATCCATGTCTTTGCTTTCTGCGACTGACCTTGCGTAGCCACAAAAAAGCCGACTAAAATAACGTGTCTACCTAACTGGCGAGCAATAGATGGGTCACCATCGGGAAGCGTAGACGGTCGAACGCCGTTCGCCTGGGCATCTTGATTAATCTCTTTGAGACTGCCCATGATCATTGCCAAAATCCCTTCTCTGTCCACGCGGCTCGCGCTTAATCAATCGCGCTCCCATTCACTCCCGCTTTGCCCTGTTCAGTATTTGAGCCATGCCGGTTCCAGATTGGTCATGCAAGGGGGAAACGCATGAGCACACTTCTCGACGGTAAAGCAGTAGCGGCGTTGCACGAGCGGAAACTATCCGAACACGTTGCGGCCCTCAAGGCAAGAAATGGCGGCCAGACACCCATACTGGCTACGATCCTTGTAGGAAATGATCCTTCGTCAGCGACGTACGTCAGCATGAAGGGCAGTGCATGCCGGAGAGTTGGTATGGACTCGATTGTGATCAAGTTGCCTGCGAGCGCGGCGACGGATGACGTGCTTTCCGCGATTGACAAGCTCAACGCTGACAAGACGGTGCATGGCATTCTGCTTCAGCACCCGGTGCCGGCACATGTGAACGAACGCCGGTGCTTCGACAGAATATCCATCTCCAAGGATGTTGATGGCGTCACCAGCCACGGCTTTGGTTTGATGGCGTTAGGCGAACCCGCCTTCGGGTCCGCAACGCCCGCCGGAATCATGCGCTTGCTGGCTCATTACAAGATCGATGTCTCTGGCAAGCGGGCCGTGGTCGTGGGGCGCAGTCCCATTCTTGGAAAACCGATGGCGCTTATGCTATCGAATGCGAACGCGACGGTCACTCTATGCCATTCGAAGACATCAAATCTTGAAGCGGAAATTCGACGTGCCGAAATCATCGTCGGCGCAGTAGGAAAGCCGAACTTCATTCGTAGCAACTGGATCAGCGACGGAGCAATTGTTATCGATGCCGGCTACCATCCCGGCGGCATAGGCGACATCCATCCCGATGATCTGATGGGCCGATGCGCAGCGGTGACGCCGGTTCCGGGAGGTGTGGGGCCGATGACAATTTCAACGCTTATCGCCCAAACCGTCAGTGCCGCCGAACGTGCGTGTGCAGCCATCCAATGAGTGTCCGCTGTCGATAGAGTTGACCGGCCGTTTTGGGTCGAAGTGAGCCGACCGCGTCAGGCAGCAACCGGCCAGGAAACGACGGCCGACGCTGCCGCTTCGAATAACTGTTGCTGGCCACAGGCTTGACCTTCACGGTTGGCGTCACGGGCTACAACGAGCAGGGGTACACCCGACCCGTTGTAGCGTTAGATGCACATGGCGTCACGCAAACATATCGGACGCATCGTGCCTTCGATCACGCTGTTTTGATGAGTCCGAGTTGCTGCAGAGCGGTCACGCCGTCGTCCAGGCCGATTTCTTCAATGATCCTGCCGTCTTTTAGCTGGAGCACAGTCGTGCCAGTGAAGCGCATTTTCCGTCCGGTCGCAGCCGGCAACGATCCAACGAGGAAATCGCTGAATGCCGGACCGGTATGTGTGCCGCCACCTTCCCAACGACCGACTACGTAGTCCCCCTCGGCGATGAGATCGGCGGCACCCCAGAAGTTGAGATCCGGGAATGCTTCGCGGAAATCGCTCATGAATGCCTTGATGTCCTCGCGTCCACGGCGCGGCTCGTGCAGCGAGTAGCGCAGAAGCATGTCGGGAGCGGCAAGCTCGTCGACGACTTCGAGGTTGCAGGTCTTGCCCCAGAAATCGGTGAACCAGCGGCCTACGATGGCCTTGTTGTCATCTTCCTTGGACATGGTGAATTCCTCATTGACTGCGGTTGAAAGAGAGATGCACGATCGCTCCTCTCTGCCTGAACAATATTGGCGCGAGCGGTCAGCGGCCCCCCGTTTCTTGCTGCAATACTCGAAGACCTTCATCTCAATTGAACAGCAAGAAACGGAGTGCCCGTACCGGTCTGCTGCGCTAGTTTGAGCATTCGATCCCGCATTGCCGAGGTCGGCGGACGACGCGCGGCGCGTCCGAACCACACTGATCTCGCAGGCGTCCGACATGTCAATTCTTTCATCGTCATCGCGCTCGCCTGTCTTTCATCGACTGGAGTTTGACCATGTTGCCCTTTCTCTCGCTTCACGCTCTTGCAGCACAACGCGGCGACGGACTGCGCCCTGAACTTCTCGCCTTGTTCGAACGCCATGTCAGATTGGAGACTGGTCTCGTTGCGATCATCGAACCTGTCGAAGCAGAACTCACCTCCCATGCGGTGGACGTTGTTCCCAAAGTCCCTGTGACGCTGCGCGGAGCCGATGAGTCTTCGGCGGAAGTCTCATGCCGCTGCGAAAACGGACAGCGGGAAGCGAATTCTGAGTGACTCAAGCGGATCGAAAATGCGCATTCGCTGAAGTTGGGATCGGGTATTCGTGCGGCGAATCGAAGCACCGGCCAAACACACGCCCCTTCGTCCTAGCATCCCTTATCCGTTTGGCCAAAATCAAACATTTGGCCTACAAGGTTGAAGGCATTCCACGCCACCTGATTTATAATTGCCAGGTCGTTGGGAAACACCCGGCGGCCGGGTTTAGCAGCCTGTAGTCGAAAACCGCACACCCGCTCAGGCGGGTCGTGCGTCTACCTCTGCACGTCTATATTTCTATGGGCGGGCCGTGGTGGGGAGCCGCAAGGCTCGCCGGTTTGTTTTCGACCCGGTCTGCTAACCTGCTACGTGCCCGCTCACCCCCTTCCCAAGCGAGTGTCGGGCGATCCAAGAAGTAACAGGGAGATCGTCACCATGAGCAAGCCCAGCAAAAATCAACCCGCATCACGTCCGGCTGTCGACGCAATCCAATACGAAAAGCTTGCCCTGTCGGCCTTCGATTTATGCGACCGGCACCTGGCTCAACTCGATACCTTGATCACACTTGCGTCCTAGATATGTAGGAATCCTTCCATCACGCTGGAGGAAAGAAGGCGTCGTCAGACGCTTCTTGAATTGCTGGTGGACAAGGCTGAGCAATATCAGCAGGAACTCGAATGCGACCGCGAGTTGTACAAGGTGATTGCGCTCGATGCGAAGGGCGTTCCGCAAAGTCGCATCACAGCACGCCACGCAGCGAACCTGCTTGCGGAAGAGGTGGCGCAGCGAGCAGGCGAACCGATGGCCACCGCAAATGAGCCGCAACGCCAAAGCCCGGCAGAGAAAACTGCCGCAGCGTTAAGAACCGACACGGATCAGCAACCGGTCGTCGCGCAACACTAGGCGATCAAGAAGGGCGGGCGAGTAGTAGCGTGGTGCGTCCGAATCGTTGGCACGCCGACTACGACTCGTCCCTCAGGTAAGTTGTCGCCGAAAAGAAGAATCAGACGCCTTTCAGCGCAGCGCGCACAAACGAGACAAACCGTGACGTAACCGGATTTTTCTGCGCATCCGCCCACACAAGTCCTACACGCCACTTCGCGTGTTTTCCGCGAAGTGGCAGGACGGTAGCGTCCCGAAGAAGATGTTGCGCACGCGAGGGAACGAACGCGACGCCGACTCCAGCAGCGACAGATGCCAGGACAGACTGCACATCATCAGCCTGTTGCGTCACGTTTGGTACGAAGCCCTGTTCGCGACACCAGCTTTCGACTTGAGCAGCGAGGCCAGGTCCGCGCGCACGCCGCAAGGCCAGAAAACCTATTTCATTTAGCTTGCCAAAATCGGACGGAATACGCACGTGCTCAAGACGTGGGGGCAACGCCAGCGCCAGTGTCTCCTCCATCACACGAAGCGATGAGAGGCCGTCGACCGAGGGTGCCCGCATAAAGCCCACATCCAGCTTCCCCGCCAGAAGGCGGCGCGTCTGCTCAGCGGAAGACAGGTCGCTCAACGCGACGGCAATGCCCGGATACTGCTGACGGAAGTCGGCAATGATTTGCGGCGCGATCGTCAGCACGGACAAACAAATGCCGATCCGCAAATGCCCACGCCTGCCGCTGCCGGCCTCCCGCGCACGCGCGAGAATCTCGTCCGCATCGTGGACGAGCGCTTGCGCATCGGGCAGGAAAATTTCCCCGAACCGCGTCAGCTCCGCGCCATGTCGACCCCGCTCGAACAGCTTCGCGCCTAGGCTAGCCTCTAGCGCGCCGACCTGTTTGCTCAACGCCGGCTGACTCATGTGCAGAGCGTCCGCCGCCCGCCCGAAATGACGCAGTTCGACGACCGACAAAAACGTCCTCAGCAGTTTGAGTTCCATTCTGGTTCGTTATCGTATCGATCAAATCATTCATTTTACTAATCGATGATCGAGTTGTTCAATACGGGTATGTCCTTTCACACGAGATTACCCATGGCCTCAACGAGCCCCAAGTGTCATCCACACCAGCTGGGACGCATAGCGGTATCGGTTGACGAGCACGCCAGCGATCCTGAACCTGCGCAGGATCCTTTGATTGGTAGGAAGCGCGGCCCGCGTCGCCCTCGCTTCGCCGGGGTATCTTCGGCAGACGATCGCCAGGTCCAGACGGGCGCGATCGCCGTGAGCTTCGCCATCGTCTCTCGCAAACGGTGGCCGCGCTGAAAGAAATCAACCGCTCAGACTTCATCAGCTCACAGGATGTGAAAGGGCTTGACGAAACCACCTGCCGAGCGGCATCGGGGTTATGCCGAACGCATCTAAAGCGCTAAAAAACTCTGAAATGAACGGCGCGTCATCCTCCGAACGACCTACCAGTTCAACAATTTGAGTGACTGCCCGCCTGCTTTGACATATGAAAGTCATGTGTCAGGCAACTCTGCTTTACTTCCCCTTTCTGCTTTACGATCTCCATCGGTTTCATCCCGAATGCCTTAGAAAGCCGCAATAAACGTTTTCCGACGATCAACTTGCCGTTAAAGGACAAATTCGATGCTGAGAGAACTGGGTGATTTTGACGGTTTCATGGAGAAATTGATAAGCGACTGGAACGTGCCGGGCATCGGCGTAAGCATTGCCAAGGACGACGAGGTCGTGCTCTCGAAGGGCTATGGGTATCGCGACCATGCCAGCAAGCTGCCGTACACCGCGGCAACGTGGTTCCCAATTGCATCGAATACGAAGTTGTTTACGGCTGTGGCGGCGGGCCTCCTCGTCGATCGCGGCCTGCTCAGTTTTGATCGGCCGATCCGCGAATTCGTCCCCAGCCTGCGCTTTTATGACAAGGCGCTCGACGAGGCCGTCACGCTGCGCGATATGCTGAGTCATCGGACGGGCGTACCGCGGCACGACATGATCTGGTACGAGGCACGCCTCTCGCTGGCGGAATTGTTCGAGCGAATTCGTTTCATGAAGCCGACTGCGCCGCTGCGCTCGAAATTCATCTACAACAACATGATGTATGAGGCGGTTGGCCACATCATAGAATTGTTGAGCGGGAAGCGCTGGGACCACTTCGTGCGGGACGAGATACTTACGCCGCTTGGCATGACTGACACGGCATTCACCATAGCCGACATGCTCACGCGAGCAGAACCTGCGGTGCCGTTTCTGGAGAAGCGCGACAGCGATGAACTGTGGCAGCCGCCGTACATGGACGCCGACGAGTCGAGCCCCGCCGGCAGCATTGTCGCCACAATGGATGACATGTCCCGCTGGTTACTGATGCTGATGAATAAAGGCCGGGTGGCCGGCAAGCAGGTGATTCCCGAGCGTATTCTCAAGGCAACGCTGGCACCAGGCGTTGCACTTCCTGACGTGATGAATGAAGTTCTGGGATTCACGCCGGAACTGAATGGCATCTATGGCATGGGTCGACAAACGGCGTCGTACAGAGGGCACCTGTTGGCAAGTCACGGTGGAGATCTTCGCGCGTTCCATTCGCAAGTTTCGTATTTGCCGAACGAGAAGATCGGCGTAAACGTCTTTGTTATCGGCGACCATTGCGCGATCCTGCGCAACGCCGTGGGCTACGAAATCTATGACCGTCTGCTGGGTCTGCCGCCAACGGACTGGACTCAGCGGCTTTTCGATTTCACCAGGCGGGCGAGGAACAGCCTTAGGGAAGCTCGCCAAAGGGTTGTGCCGAACCCCGTACCGAATACATGCCCGTCGCATGATCTGGCCGGCTATGTCGGTCGATACGAACACCCGGCGTATGGGCCATTGACGATCTCGCTCGAGAATAATCAGTTGCAGTTGGCATTCCGCCAGACCTGTCTTCCGCTGAACCATTTCCATTACGACCGTTTCGACACCCCCGATGACGAAGTCGACGGCGCATGGTCCGTCCTGTTCCAGACGAGTTCGCTGGGTGACATCGACCGGGCGGTGCTGTGGCTTGATCAGGCCGAGGCGATATTCAAGCGGACACCCGATACGGTGCCCCAGTCCGTCATCGACAAAATCACGGGCACCTACGTAACGGCGATTGGGATCAAAGCCGCGGTGCGACTGAACCGTGAACAGAAGCTCACTCTGCGCTTTCCAAACGGGCCTACTGAAGTTCTGGTGCCGTTCAAAGACCTGCAGTTCCGCAGTTACCTGAGCCCGGAGACGACGTTCGAGTTTGTAATGGACGGTGATCGCGTCAAGGCGTTGCGGCACTGGGATGCGATTGCTGAGTTTGTCCTGACGCGTTCCGAGGATGACGACACGATCGACACAATGGAGGAAGACGAGGCGGCCGATGACTAGCGGCGCGCCCCATGCTGAGGCGTCATGCTTCAGCCAGACGCGGACACCGCGCTATTCGGAAATCGATTTCCGGTCTAAGGGACTCACGACATAACGGATATCAGCATGAACAAACTGTTGCCCCCGACGATTGCCACGCTTGCCGGGTGCATGATCAGTTTCGGAACTGTCCACGGCGCCGACAGCAAGGATGCACCGCCATGCAGCGCGGCAAATGCTGCGCTACATGGTCCTTTTGTCCCGCATTTTTTCTCTCCGGACCAGCAAGGGAATCCTGTGAAGCCGACTACGTCAGTCCGCAGTTTTACAAGTCAGGGTTGCGCCGGCGCGGTTTTACAGGGCGAACAGGGCACCGCGCGGGTCGGCGGCGACACGATTGAACTGAAGGGCGGGATCGTCTATGTGAACGGTGTTTCCTATGGTGCCGTTACACCGGCGCAAACGGTCGAATACGACGTCACACCAGACAAACGCACATTAGTGGTGGACGGCAAAGTCCGTTCACCCGCGCGCTGACGCTCCAATTTCGATGGTTGACACAGCCGACGACGCGCTACTGTCTCACCGCGTAACGCACCAACTCAGTTGAGGTCGTCGCGGGTACGCCCTTTCCCGCCATGCGGCTTTGAAACTCCTCACGGACAATGCGCTTGACGGTTGGGGCATACCACAGTGTCTCCTCCATCGGTCCACCCCCAAAGCCAGATTGCGGCGTCCAGACTCCCGTCATCCTGATCTTGATCGCGGAGAACGAGCCGGCCCTTGTCTTGATCTCTTCCACACCTTGCACTTCGCACTGGGCGCGCCGCAGCACAGTCGTGCTCGCTTCGCCGGCGGCCTGGCAGTCCGCTTCGTAGCGCGTTCCGGCCCGCAGCGGAAAATGAAGCGCGATACCGCAGGCGTGCTGGGCGGCCGCGTTGGGAATCACGTTTGCTTCAGAGGTCAGCTCTACATGCCCGCTTCCGGACCCTATCTGAAGAGATGCACTCCCATCCGCATTGACGGACGTCACGGTTTGCGTGATGGTCCTACTCTTTCCTGACAGCAAGTCGGACCACACATAGGTCCAGTTGTCTCCGGTCCTGTAGTGCGGCGCATCCTGAGGCAGAAGGACGGAATCGGCCGCGCTGGCCGCCGAAGTGGTTGAAGCGGCAAACCCCGCCGCCAGCAGGCACGCGACCGCCCGCGAGCCAATACGCATGGAAGAGCGCTTGCTTTCGATTGCTTTCATGTCTACCCCTCATGTTGACGGATTCGGGTTGAACAGGCGCGAATCGAATTCGACCATTTGCAAAATCGACCGTTCCGAGACGAATGAAACGCGTCACATATCGGTAGAAATTTCGCCGTCCAAAAAGACGGCGTCTCGCGGTTACTGTCACTACCCGATGGGTTACTCCGAGAAGACGTACTTCCCATTCAATTTTTTAGGTGCAATGAAATTGAAATCAGGAAAGATCCGGGTTCTGACGTACCAGATGTAGGCGAACAACCCCACCCCGATCAGACAACCAATCAAGGTTGACATGGGATGTTCCGCAAAGTCCGTGAACTGCCTTGGCAATTGCGTAATCGCCAAAATCAGATAGGCGTTGTAGGCGCCGACATTGTTCTTCGTAAAACCCCAGACGAACAACAGGGAAATCGCCACAGCCACCGCCGCGACGATCAACCCCGCCACGGCAGATATCTCGCTGCCAACGGCGTATCCCGCCAACAAGCCAACAATGACCTGCAACCACGCGATGACCCGAACGGCAATCAGATGGCCGCGGTTTGCACGGCATCGTTCAGGATCTGCGTGCGCTGCGATGAAATAGGCAAGCAGACGATCCTTGACGCCTTGTCCCGTCAACCTGGTGAACACTTCGGATTTCGCAACCCCATTCGATAGAAGCTGCACGACCTGAGCTTTGATTTCTTTTCGATTCATTGACTCCACCCCTATGTTTTTTGGTAACGGTCAAAACGCCCTGATTCATTCGCTATGCATAGCGATACGCCAGGACAAGGCGAAATATTACCTGTTGCGCGAGAAGGAGAGGGGAGATCAATTCACGTCCGCATGCAAAGTCGCAGTGCGGCTTGTAAAGGCGCAATGCGTTGCGTATGGTCATACGTGGGTCACCGATCACGAATTTGAAATCCGACTGGCCGACTATTCACGTGAATGATCACTACGTTCTGGAGAGCATCAGTCATGATTGAGAAAAAACGAATTCATGCTGTGCTACTCGCCGCAGCGATCACCACGATTGCGACGATTGCGCCGGCGTGTCAGGCGGAAAACACCACCGACTGGCTGGCGAACACCTATGGCACCCTCGCAGCCCACGTGGGTAACACGGCGCGTTCCATGTGGGTCGCGCCGGAAGGCGTGATCTATACGGCCTCCATGTGGGATGAGTACGAGGGTGGCGTCGCTATCTACCAGGCTGGCAAGAGCCTCGGCTCGATGGGCGCGCATGGCGAGTTTCAGGGCAGCGCGATCACGGGCAACGCGACGTCGATCTTTGTGGCGCTGCAGCCCGGCGGGACGTACGGAAGCGGTGCGGTGGGACGATACAACCGCACCACCAAGGCTCGTGATCTATTGATTCAGATCAGCGCGTCGAACAATCAGCCTCGGGTCGACGTCGTCACTGGACTCGCCACGGCGGGCTCGCTCCTCTATGCGAGCGACTTCTATGGCAACCGCGTCCGGATCTTCACTACCGGCGGTGTCTGGCAGCGGGACATCAACATCACGGGCCCGGGTGCTCTCGCACTGGATGGCGCAGGCAATGTTTGGGTTGCGCAGAAAAGTGAGGGCTCGATTGTCGGGTTCAGTCCGACCGGTGCCCTGTTGAACACCATCCGGATGCCAAGTGGGTCGCTGCCATCGGCGCTCTATTTCGATGCGTCGTCGGGGCAGCTCATGGTCGGAGACGAAGGTCCCGACATGAACATCAAGCGCTACAAGGTCTCGGGCACGCCGACGCTGGCCGGCACATTCGGCATTCAGGGCGGTTATCTCGACACCACGACGGGAATCAAAGGGCAGGTTGGCGACAAGCGCTTCACGCGTGTCGTTGGCATCGGCAAGGACACAGCAGGCAACCTCTATGTGCTCAACAACCCGTGGGGCGGAAGCTGGGACCTCGGCCGCGACGGCGGCACCGACATTCACTCCTACAACGGTTCTGGTCGTCTGCAGTGGAAGCTTCAGTCTCTCAACTTTGAGGGGATCGCCGCTCCGGACCCGGGTACCGACGGTGTCTACTTTTATGGCGGCACTAACATCTACACCGGCACTGCCGGGGGAACCTTCGTAGCGAACACGGTCGATCCGATCGCCTATCCATCCGATCCACGTATCAACATCAACGATCGCTCACGGGATGAGCACTTCGGTCAACTTGCCTCCGTCGGAGCCAACCGTATCCTTGTAGCGTCCGGCCAGAATCCCGATACCTACTACTTCTTCCACTTCAATGCTGCGAATGGCTACATTGCAATACCGGACGCCACGCTTCCCGGTTCGGCGTTCAAGACGACTGCATCGGTCAGGGACGGATTCTGCATCGACAGCAAAGGAGGCGCGTGGGCTGGCCTCGACAAGACTGGTTACATCTACCACTACCCGTTGATCGGCTTCGACGCTAGCGGCAAGCCAACATGGGGACCCGGTGTCCCTATTCGCATTCCCGATAGCATCAAGCCGTTGACGCGAATCGTCTACCTCGCGGACAGCGACACGATGATTCTCGGACAGGGCGTTGTTGGGGGGACGGACTGGACGGCGATAGGCACGCGGATCGAGGTGTATCACGGCTGGAGCGCGGGCAACACCACGACGCCTAATCCGGTGATCAAGCTCCCCCATGTCGGCGCCAAGTCGATTGACGCGGCCGGCAGCTATCTCTTCGTCGGCTACTGGTTCGGTACTGGGCAAGCCTTGCCGAACATTGACACGTTCAATCTCGCTACGGGTAACCTCGACACTACGTTGGTCAACACCAATACCGCTAAAGTCGACGCCAGCAGTGCTATCGACTCGATGTACGGCGTCAGGGCATACCTTCGATCGACGGGTGAGTACGTGGTGACGAAGAACAACGTTAAGGGGTCCAGTATTACTGTTTATAGGTGGACGCCCTGAATAGCACGAGGTTTTTCAACAGGCTGCTAGTTAAGTCCTTGAAGGAAATCGGGGACCGCGTTTTCAATCGAGGCAAGATATCCCGCCATAGCACCGGCAACTTTTCGCACGGCAGGACGTGCGGTCATCCGTTCACGCCAAGCCAGCAGGTTGGGCGTTTCTCCTGTTATCGGCGCGCCCTTGCGCGCGCCGAACAACTGCGCCATGTAAAACGCAATGTCGGCATAGGAATAGGTCTCGGCCAGAAATTCTCGATTCGCGAGAACTCGTTCCATGCGTCGATAATATTGCAACGCTTCGTTGCGCGCGGTCTGCGCCGCAGGATCATCCGGCGCATCTTCAAGACCCATCAGTCGGACAATGTGAGGGAAATAGATTTCATCGCTGCAGTGTTCGAGCTGACGCGCGATGGCGCGCGCCTTTAGATGCGCCGGCCATAAGGCGGGATTGGGCTTCAGGTCCTCAAGATATTCAAATATTTGCGTGGAATCGAAAATCTCCAGGTTGCCGTCTATCAGTACCGGCACCTGATGCTTCGGATTGACGCGCAATACATCTGGGTGTTTGGGGTTGTAACCTCGCAGCTGGTCAAACGGCGCCATCACCAGCTCGAAGTCGATGCCCTTCTCATGCGCCGCGATCTCGGCCTTGGCGCCGAACATGCTCAGGGGTCCGGAAATTATTTTCATTTGTCTCTCTTCAATTGATTTGATGATCGAGCAGATTAGGGGTGTGGCAGATAATAAGTCCGATAACATGACATCTTATGTCATGTATTTTTAGGTAGGTGTCGTTTATGAAAGCCAGCCGCCTTTTGTCGATCATGATGATGCTGCAAGCGCGCGGGCGTATGACCGCACCGGCTTTGGCTGAAGCACTGGAGGTTTCCGAGCGCACGATCTTGCGCGATATCGATCAGCTCTCCACTGCTGGCGTGCCCATTTGGGGGGATCGAGGTCGCAATGGAGGATTTCAATTGCGCGAGGGTTGGAGTACCGATCTCACAGGGCTCACGGAGCACGAAGCGCACGCGCTGTTTCTGGCAGGTTTGCCTGGGCCTGCGACAGAACTGGGCTTGGACGGCATGGCAAGCTCGGCGCGGCTAAAGATGATTGCCAGCCTGTCTCCAGACTCGCGCGAGCAGGCTGATCGTGTCGCCAGCCGACTGCACATTGACACGGTGGATTGGTACCGTGCGCAAGAAACGCCGTTATTTCTGCGTGAAGTCGCCGATGCCGTTTGGGGCTCGTACCGTATCGAAGTGAAGTACGAGAGTTGGCAAGGTTTATCCAGCCGCGAACTTGAACCGCTTGGTTTGGTTGTCAAGGGAGGTGCTTGGTATCTGATAGCCAAGATGGTAGGCAGGCCCGGCGCACTGACTTTTCGGCTAGCGAATATTAGTGAACTCAAGACCTCCCGCCGTCGTTTCAAGCGTCCTGCGCGATTTGATCTGGCGAAGCACTGGCGTGACGCCATGAACCGGTACGAGACTGATCTTTATCGGCTGACGGCACATATCGCCGTGTCGCCGCGCGGCGAGAACTGGTTGGTCAACGCACGTATTAAAACCGCTCCAGTTTTGCAGGGTGCAGGTAGTGCGGAGGTGCCATCAGGATGGAAAGAGTTTTTAATGCCCATCGAATCCATCGAGCACGGCGCGCGGAAGCTGCTGGAATACGGTTCAAATTTGAAAATCGTAGGGCCGCAGGAACTTAAGAATAGATTTATGGAAGAGTTGTCGCAGTTGAAAGCCCTCTATAAGAAGGGAGCATGAGATCCGCTACGCGGCAACCACGCCGGACTGATGCGCAATGAGGCGCGCATAGACTCCTCCGGCACTCAGCAACGCGTCATGCGAGCCCGCCTCGATGACTCGCCCGGCATCCATGACCAGAATCGTGTCGGCGTTCTGAATCGTTGAAAGACGGTGCGCGATGATGATCGAGGTGCGCTCCGCCATCAATTCGTCGAGGGCAGAGCGGATCTGTTGCTCGCTGATCGTGTCGAGATGCGAGGTCGCTTCATCCATGATCAGGATCGGCGCATCCTTGAGGAAAGCGCGTGCAATCGCCACCCGCTGACGCTGCCCGCCTGACAACTGCACGCCACGCTCGCCCACCCGAGTGGCGAGGCCGTCCGGCAAACGGTCGACGAACTCGCTCAGCGCGGCCCGGTCCAGGGCGCGGCGGACATCTGCATCGGACACGTCGCGCCCGGCGAGGCGGATGTTTGCCTCCAGCGTGTCGTTGAATAGGTAGGTATCCTGCGCGACCAGCGCGATATGGTTGCGCAGGTCGGCGAGGCGCAGTCTGCGCAAATCGATGCCGCCCAGCTTGATCGCGCCTTGCTGCGGATCCCAGAAGCGCAGCAGCAGATTGGCGACCGTCGACTTGCCCGCGCCCGAGGCGCCGACCAGCGCCACGGTGCTGCCGGGACGCACGGCAAAGCTCACCCGGTCCAACGCCGGGGCGCTGCGGCCCGGGTAGGCGAAGCTCACCGAATGGAGCTGCACTTGCGGATTCGCGGGCACCGGCAGGTCGCCATCGGTCACCGGCTCGGCCTCCGCTTCGACGACATGCAACCGGCGCGTGGAGGCGATCGTATCGGCCAACTGGCGCGCCACCTGGCCAATCTCCGCAACGGGCATGAAGGCGGCGACGGCGACCAGCACCAGCAACGGCAGCCATTCGTGGGCAAACCAGCCGCGCGAGGCGAGCACCGCGCCCAGTAAGGCGACCGCAAGCCCCCCCAGGCCGGTCGCCACCTCGAGGGCGGCGCTCTGCCGCGACAGGTCGTCCAGCAGCGCCGAGCGCTGCTTCTGGTAAGCCGCTATATCGGCGAGGAATACGGCGCGGCGTCGCCCCGTTGCCTGGAAGGCGGCGAGTTCGGCGAGGCCCTGGATCGTCTCCGTGAGATGCGCGCCAAGCTGCCCCAATGCAGCGCGTGCGAGGCCGCCGAGACGGTCGATCTTGCTGCGTGCGAACACCGGCGTCAGACCGGCCCAGGCGAGGAAGGGCAGCAGCACCAGCGCGAGCGGCCAGGCCGCCCATGCCAGCAGCGCCAGCACGCTGGCGGGAATCAGCACCGCGACGAAAGCCGGGGCCACGGTATGCGCGTAGAAATACTCGACCGTCTCCACGTCCTGGGTGGCCAGCGCCACCAGGTCGCCGGAACGGCGGCGCAGCAGATAGGCAGGCGCGAGACGCTCGAGCTTGGCGAACAGGGCGATGCGCATTTCCGCCAGCAGGCGGTAAGCCATGTCATGGGCGAGCCAGCATTCCAGCCAGTGCAGCGTTGCCGCGACCGGGGCCGCGCACAACAGCCCGACGATCAACCCCAGGACCGGCCGTCCCGAGGCGACGCCGGCAACGATGAGCGCGCCCAGCACGCCGACTCCGATGAAGCTCAGCACCCGGCCGATGCCGCACAGCACGGTCAGCGTCAGCTTCATTCGCCATGGCCTGACGAAGCGCAACAAGGTGCGCAATGTATCGCCCCAGCCGATCGCGGCGGCGTCTTCGGAGAGCGGCCGCACTTGCGGTCCCGACGACACCGCCGCGGTGCGCGCCGGTTCGATTACCGCCGGGCGTTCGCCTGCCGCGGCGACCTGCGGTCCCATCAGGCGGCGATACGCGCCCGCACGGACGATCAATTCGGCATGCGTGCCGCTCTCGACCACCCGCCCCTGTTCCAGCACGAGGATCCGGTCGGCGCCGATTACGCTCGACAGGCGATGTGCCAGGATCAAGGTGGTGCGGCCTCGCATCAACCGGTCCAGCGCTTGCTGGATGACCGCTTCGTTCTCGGCATCGACGGCGGACAGCGCTTCGTCCAGCACGAGGATCGGCGCGTCGCGCAGCAGTGCGCGGGCAATCGCGATGCGCTGACGCTGGCCGCCGGAGAGCGTGGCGCCCCGCTCGCCGATACGCGTCGCGTAACCATCGGGCAGCGCGCTAATAAAGTCGTGGATATTGGCCGCGCCGGCCGCGGCGACCATGTCGGCGTCGCTGGCGTCATGCCGGCCGAGCCGCAGATTGTCGGCGATCGTGCCGTCGAACAGCGTGGTGTCCTGCGCGACGATCGCGATCATGCCGCGCACCTGATCGGGGTCGAGCGTGCGGATATCGTGACCGCCAATGTTGATCGAACCGGCCTGCGCATCGTGCTGCCGCAACAGCAGGCGCAGGATGGTCGATTTCCCTGCGCCGCTCGGTCCGACGATCCCCACCGTCTCACCGGCGGCAATCTCAAAGCTCAACCCGGCATGGGCGTCCGCGCGGCGGCCCGGATAGGCAAAACCGACGTTGTCGAACGCGATACTCGGCGTCAGATCCGGCACGTGCGCCGCGCCGCCGGCCGGGGCGTCGCTGCGGGCTTCCAGCAGCGTATGGATGGCGTTCGCCGCCGACTGGCCGATCATGCCCTGATGCAGCACCGAGCGCAGATCGCGCAACGGCCGAAAGATCTCGGTGCCGGCCATCAGGATGATCAACAAGGCTTCCAGACTCATTTCGCCGTGCTGCACCCGCCATGCGCCCACCGCAATCGCGGCCGCGGCTCCGAGCCCTGTGCCGAGGTCGGTGAAGAAGCGCGTTAGCAGACCCAGTGCGAGGACCCAGAAGGTGCTGCCGGACAGGGCTCGCGCACGTTCGGCAAGCTTGCGCGCGAAGGCGTCGCTCTGGCCGAAGGCCTTGAGCGTCGGCAGGCCCTGCACCGCGTCGAGGAACTCTTCGCCGAACGCCTTGAACGCAGCCGCGCGGGCGATCGCCGCGTGCTTGTCGGCGTTGTGGACCAGCATCGGCAGCGCGAGCGTCGCGAGCGCGGCGACCAGCAGCACCGCGGCGGTCGGCACGTCCCACCATGCCAGCACGGCGAAGATCACCACCGGCGCGCAGGCGGCGATGATGAGCTGCGGCACGTAAGCGCCGAAGAAGGTCTGCAACTGCTCCACGCCGTCGATGACGGCAAGCATCACGCCGCCGGTCCGCTCGGCGCCGAACCAGGCGGGGCCAAGTTCGGCGATGCGATCGAACAGGCGCGCGCGCAACACCGACTGAACGCGCCCGGCCGTGCCCTGCGCGAGGACGACTCGGCGATGGTCGAGCGCGGCCCGCAGCAACATGCAAGCGACCGTGCCGGCTGCGGCAAGCGCAATCTGCTGCGGCGGCGCGCCTTCGAACGCCAGCGCGAGAACCCGACCGAGGAACACGAAGCGCAGAACGCCGAAGCCCATGGCGATCAGGCCCAGGACTACTGCGCCGGCAACGCGCAGCCGCAGCCCCGCCATCATCATCCATAGCCTGCTGTCGAAATACATTCCTGCCTCCGGTCGGATTAGTGCCATATCGGCGTTATGCGACGTTACCTCGCGCGACAGGGACAGGCAAAAGATGGTTTTTCAAGGGGTGTTGAATATCCTACAATACCTCCCTATGTCCAATATCCCTCCACTCACAGCGTTGCGCGCCTTCGAGGCGGCGGTGCGGCTCGGCGGCTTCGCCCGCGCGGCGGCCGAGTTGAATGTCTCAACCAGCGCCGTGAGCCATCAGATCCGCGGGCTGGAAGAGTCGCTCGGCGCGCGCCTGTTGGAGCGCAGCACGGGTCTCGGCGGCATTCGCCTGACACCGGCGGGGGCCAGCCTGTTGCCGGCGGCGAGCGGCGCGCTGTCGCTGCTGGAAGAGGCCTGTGCGCAGATCAAAGGCGTCGCCAGACGGCTGACCGTGTCGGCAAATGTGCCGTTCTCGACGATGTGGCTCGCTCGCCGTCTTGCCGAGTTTTCCGCCAGCCATCCGGACACACCATTGAACGCCATCATTCAGGATGGCGAACCAGATTTCGCTGGACACGCCATCGACCTCGCCGTCGTGCACGTACCTGAACGCGCGCTGCGTCCGGATGACGTCGTCCTTTTGCGGGAGGATGTGTTTCCGGTGTGCAGTCCTGAGCTGCACCCATTCGCATCCAAGGCGGTTTGTCGTTGTCGCCTGCTTCAGGAGGTGCACGAGAATGCCCCTGAAATCGATTGGCGCAGCTGGTCGGGGGAGTTCGGTCTGCCGGACGATTTTGAAACGAAGATCGTTCGCTATAGCAGCTTCAGCCAGGTGATTGGTGCGGCAGTCGGAGGCGCTGGACTTGCGCTCGGACGCTCGCCGCTGATTGACCCGGAACTGCGCAGTGGGCGTCTGGTACGCCTCTTTCCTGTTCTGTCCCGACCGGCTTCCTGGCGCTTCGTCTTGCGTCGCGGGCCAACGCGCAGGCATCGAATGCTTGATACCTTGATCGAGTTTCTTCGCGCGGAGGCGACAGCGCACGGCGATGTTTAATCGGTACGCGCAGGTGGTGTGCTGCCCGAGACACCGCGTTGCGTGATGTCCTGACACAATCGATCGCCTGAACCTTTGTCCGGTGCGGTTTAAACGACGGCCCCTAAGCTAAACGAAGCCCGAGTGGCCCAGAACAATGCTGCACAGGAGATTACATGAACCCAGTTTCCGATCTTTCTGTTTTACTGAAAACCTTGGAGCCGGCGCTTAACCCGGGCGTGTTTGTGTTTGCTTCGGTCAAGGACGGTCATGCCATTGACCCAGCCGTCATCGTGGCGTCAATCCGGGAGCCGGAGGGCTTGTCGGTAATTACGAGTGAGGCAGACGCGGCGATCAGCGGCTTGAATCCGTTGTTCAAATGCGCGTGGATTACGTTGACCGTGAATTCAGCCTTGGAGGCGGTCGGATTGACCGCAGCATTCGCCACTGCATTGGGGCGTTCCGGCATCAGTTGTAACGTGGTAGCGGGCGCATACCACGATCATATTTTTGTTCCTCTCGAATCGGCACAGACGGCGATGCATGTACTTCATCAATTGCAGAAGGATGGCGGCATCGCGTAACAGCTAGCAAATGGTGTTCAGTTTGTTCGAATAGAGAATCAAGAAAGTCACCGACGGACGCGAACCGGTCAGGAAGGGATACTCGACCTAGGCACATGGATCGTTGACGATTGGTATCGTGTTAAAACGAAGCAACGGAGCGTGCGATGAACAACTCGAAGAAGTTCGCTCTCATTGCCGTGGCATTCACGGCATTCGGTCTGTATAAACTGTTTGTGGTCTTTCAAGACATGCAAACTGGTTGCATCCAGTTCCAAACTCATCAGACATGCAGCTACGAAAATGCGGAGAATTTTCAAGGCTTGCTCGATCTCGAACTGATGTTCGCGTGCGGTTGGGCTGCGGGTGCGGTGGTCTGTTGGATGGTCGCTGCACAGGCGAAAAAGAAGGAGCGTTAACTGCCTTTGGCGCTTGGCTGCCGGCAATACAGGAGGAAGGGCCTATGCCGTAAGCCCCTTGTCTACGTTTGGCCCATCCGTTGGATATCGTGCCTTGAGGGCGCCCCATAGACTGGTCTCGTCCCGGGTGGTCCGGGGTGCATTGGGCCGCATGTCGCCCAATGCTTCACGTATGTCGATTGGGGCTCAAATCATGTCCGAAATCCAACTCTTCGCATCGCGCAACGACTACTACAGTTCGCAAACCGAGGCCGGCGACCGCAGAATTCTTCGCCGTTATGGCTGGTGTGCGGCGGCCAGCGTGCTGTGGACGAAGAAGGCGCTCGATCCTGCTGTCGCACCTAAGGACTCCAATCCGGACAAGTTGCGCACAGGCATCTTGCAAGTGAAGTACCGCTGGAACGTGGGAACCGAACGAGAGGCGACGCTCGACCTCCTGCAGCAGGCGGATCTGCAGGGTGCTCAGGTGGGCGATCAGGTGTCGCTCACGGCATTGTTCGGAATCGTCTTGGCCACACCAGGGGTGTACCTGATCACCAACGATACCCACGTGATGGCGGTGGACACGCGCGTCGGGCGGCTGGACTTCTACGACATCGAGGAGGGTCTGTTCCAATATAGCAGCACGGTTGAATTGGAACAGGGCATAAGGGCACGTTATCAGGATCCGCGTTGGGACGTTTACAGCGTTGCGCATCACTGAGTCGCCGGGAAACTCAAGCGGCCGTCACTTTTGTGTCGGCCTCTGCGCCTGCCTCAAATTTTTGTGGCTTATGTGCGCACCGGGAGCGCTCGGCCACAAGCTGCTGATCGATTGTCTCGTTCAATCGAAACCGCGGCAACCATGCAGAGGACCCGTCCTCGCGTCTTCCTGTGGGACTACCCGGCGGAGCTTACTATCGCCTCCTGCTGTTGGAGTCTCACCGACAATTGGGCCAGACGCTCAACGGCTGATGCAAAAGAATCATTGAAATACAGCCGGGGAGAACCGCTTAACAAGCGTTACTTTTGTATAAGCAAGGCTAAACCCGGCCCGTTCAGTATTGCGAGCGCTAGTGTTGTAAGGCCGAGCGGTTATGCTCGCCATTGCGCAGCCCGCTTGCTGTGCTGCGGCCAGTCTCGCCCGGATTAGTGCGAGTTGAATTCCGCGACCACGATGGGCAGGATGCGTGCTGGCAATGTAGAGATGCGCGATTTTTCCCACGGGCGTTTCAATGACGCTCATGCCTCCGGTGCCCGCGAGAGAGCCGTTTAGCTTTGCTGCAAACAGCGTAGTATCCGTTCTCGCAACGGCGATCTTCGCCAGTGCTTCAAGTAGGATTGGCGATCGACGTACCGCCTGTATTTCAAACCCTGCAATCGAATGTGCCGCAAAGACGTCCTCGACGACAGCGCGATCGGTCACGATCTCGATCCCGTCAGGCGGCCGTGCGGTGAGATCCTCATCCGAAAGCATCCGGACGTAGGTGTTGCTGAATGCATTGGCCGCGTATCCACGCGCTGTCAGCACATCGAGCGCAGTGTCATCTGCATGCGGGCAGAGATCGATCTCTACATCGAGCGCCCGCTCGTTATAAGCCGTTTCAAGCCGCTCCACAGCGTCCGCGCTGACCGGCGTACCCATACCAAGGCCCGTGACGTGATTCAGCTTTCTCCCGAAGACATTTTCAGTCAGCGCTGCAATACCTCCGCAAACCTCGAGCGTACGGATGTCCTTACGCTTCGTTAGTCCACGGTAAGCTTCGACTTGCAGCGCCAAATGCCGGGCCTCGGCATTCTCTAGTGCAAAGGCAACTTCAGGGCCGGTCAGAATCATGGAAATCACATTGGGACGTTTCGAAACCCAGAAATTTATCACCAATGCCGCACCAGCTTGACGGTCTTTTCTGACTGGATGATCTTCTGCGCAATCTCTCAAGATATCTTGCCGAGTGCCGTAAAGGATGATTAGACGCGCTTGCGTGTTCGAGCGCGGTTACGTGATTTTGATCTGCACATATCCCTAATCAATAACCATGAAATTGAGCGGCAGCTAATAAATTCGGGGAACATCGATGTCGTTGAGCTCTTTTCGCTGGACCGTCTTTCTCCTCGCGGTTCTGTCGGGATGCACTTCTATCTCCAGTACTTCCAGCCTCAACAGCCGGCCGTCTGCACCGGCATCAGTCGTGAGTGTTCGATACATTCAGAATTCGTTGCGAGCGACAAACTCACGCATGCCCGGCATCGCATATTCGCCGTCCGCACTACTTGAGAGAGATGGTTACTATGACCTCGGCAATGAGATAAGAGTCATCGCCCCGGAAGTTGCAAGTGACAGAGGCCTCGAAGCAGACGTCACCGTCTCGGACGCCGATATTCGGCGGAACAATCATACGAGTGGGGTTGGTGCGAATCCCTACGCTTCCCGGGAGAGCGGCAAGGAACTCGTGCTGTTTGTCAGCGGTGGGCGGTCAACGCAAAATTCGGCCGATGTCCAGTTTGTGTTCCACGCAATTTTTCGCGATACCCCGCCAGGCACCGAGTATTGGCATGCGGACTACCGGGTAAAGGTCAGTACGCTAACGCCATGGGATCCGGCATTTGATAGCGATACGGTGAGGAAACTCATCTCCAGAATCTTTGACGACCTTGAGAAGAATGGATTAGTCCTTGGAGCACGACAACAGTTTGCCACCGCGTCCCCGCAGCAGCCCGTGGTGACGCAGTCGCAGCCCGTCGTGCCAGAAGAAAAAACAACCATCCCCCAGGGCCCGGTCCCCTACATTGATGCGCGAGGGCAGGAGGGCTACCGTAAATGGTTAGCCGGTGGGTTGCATCGAGCGTTCGCGATATCGACCGACGGTCACTGGGGATATTCGGCGGATGCAGCTGAGGTTTCTGGTGATAAGCGGGCCGCAGAACAGCGTGCAATTTCCATTTGCCAGATATTGGCGAAGACGGAATGTTTCATTTATGCGCTGGACAACCGTATCGTTTGGCACGCTGTCGATGGGAGTCCAGAGCCGTCAGCCAACCGCTGACGCGAATCTCGAAAGGCGACGGTCAACGACCTCATGACTCTCGGTGTCAGCACACGAAAGACGAGAAGTTTTCTATCGCAGCCTTGCCTGGAAAAACTGCACCACATCGGCGTTGAATTGTTCATGGAACGCCGCACGGTCGAAGGCCGGCAGGCTGTCGCAGACTTCTGGCTTCTTCCGGGACAGACTCGCGTCACAGGGCGGCAGGAAGTCGTAATGGCCCGCGTTGGCGACCACGTGATATTCGGGCGTTCGGGGCAGGTCGGCGCGTATGGCCTCATCGTAGTACGGGTGCGGCTGATGACGATCCTCGGCAGCTCGCCAGAGCTGGATCGGAGCGCGCACGCTGCTTAGCCCTGCGCGGCCGAACGCGAAGCCGAACGCGGGCGCGGCGATGACCACAGCCTTGATGCGCGAGTCGTGGATCCAGCCACTGGCGGGAACATCCGCGCCGACATGGGGATCGACGCCGGCATGCCTCAGAGCAGCGCACAGATCATGATCAGGGTGTGCCTCGCAATATGGGGCGATCTCCGACAGGTCCGGGACCCCGCCTGCGGCCACGAGCACGGTGAAGCCGCCGTTGGAAAAGCCGAACGCGCCAATGCGGGCCGCGTCCAGCCGCCGGCGCCAACGCCACTCGTCGAGCATGTAGTCAACCAGCCGGCGAAGCTGGGCCGGACGGCGCCACAACTGCAAGACGCCGCTCTGGTCATCGAAAGTGTCGCCGGCGTGACTGACCGCCGCCACCACGAAACCCGCGTGAGCCAAGGCGAGAGCCGTGTCGTAATGGCCGCCATACCACCCTGCGCCGCCATGCGACATCACCACCAGCGGCAGTTGTTGGCCGATGATCGGAGCATCCGGCGCCACAGTCTGGGTGAAGTTGCCCAAGGCGTGCGGTGTCGCCGACGCGTTAGTCGGGTACCAGATTCCGGCAGTTAGCGGCCGCTCCGCACCGTTCGATATCTTGACCTCCTCGAAGCCGACATCGGCGGCGAGGGCCGGCGCGGCAACAAGGGCCAAAAGGATGGCGATCATGGCCATCAATTTCACAGTTGTCTCCTTTGTTGTCGTCGCTCAGGCCGAATCCAGATGCAGATCGAGCTACGATAACTCATTCGTCCACTCGGCATCTGACAGTGATCGGTCATCATCGCGAACACGCCATTCGGCTACCGGCACTAATCGACGCGCGTCGGGACGGCGGACGAGCTTCCTGCATATTCGCATTGAATAGCCGTTAGCCGAAGATATCTCGAAGCTTTTGGGCGCGCTTCGACTTTCTGATATTGTTTTGAGCGTGCCACACACCACGCTGCGCGGCACCACGTGCGGACACTGCTCCGCCTAACGAGACCACGCATGCTGTCGATAAGCACCGCCTTGCAGGCTGCCTCTGGCTCATTCGATGGAGCGTCGATATGGAAACCACGTTGTCTTCGCCGCATGGCGTCAGTTTCGGAAGACTCGCGCCAGGTCTCGGAGTTCAAGACATCAACCGGAGCCTCCAGTTCTACTGCGGTGTGCTTGGGTTTAACAAAGTGTTCGAAAACGGGAATCCGGTCGGGTTCGTCATTCTGAAGAAGGACAAAGCTGAACTGCATCTGTCGCGGAACAAGAACCATAAAGCATCGCTAAATAACGTAGCCCACCTCATGGTCGAAGACGCAACTGTCCTTTATGAGCACTGCACGACCCACAACGTTCGGATCATCAAGGCCTTGCGCGATGCTGACTTCGGGCTCAGGTGTTTCGTGCTGGCAGATCCTGATGGGAATCGCATCGATATTGGCCAGGTTCTCCCAAACCCCGGGGGCACGGCCTGATCGCTGCAGATGAACGCATGACAGGTGGAAAAGCGGTGGATGCGCGATTGACGTGACGGCGTCGATCGCGCATTACGCCTGCACGTCGATCAACACACCGAGCGGCCGCCATTGGACTCCCTTCGTCTCGTCGGACAATCCGTCGAGTACCGCAACTAGCGAGACTTTCGCGTTCGCATCCTGCGCGAGCGTCGTGACGTGATCCCGTAACGCCTGATTCAATTGTCCGATTGCGGCTGTCATCGGGTCGCCTGACTCTGTGACAGCGCTCGATGTGTTTTCGAAATCGTCGATATCGAAATCCCATTCGTCCGTATCGTTATCGTCGTCGCTTACTACCGTGCGGGACGTCTTCGCCAGATCGGCAATCTGAGCGCCGAGATCGCGATAGCCGCTTACGGCCGAACTGGATGGCTGGATATCTGTTGCGGGGGAAAGCGCGTCTTTCGTTTCCTTACCCGACGTGCTCAGGCCGTTAGCCACGGCAATTGACCGCTGCAGCTCGAGCGCCTGATAGAGCGCCGCGACCAGTGACGTGCTCGAGGCGCTCACACGCCTGTGCAACAAGGCGTCGGAGTCGTCGTTGGTGCTGTCGCTGATGGCTAAGCCCGTTGATGCATCGATGCCGAGCCGCGTCAACGTCTGCTTGAGTGCTGTTATCAGTGCATCGTTGCTGCGGTCGGACGTGCTGGCTGTCGACGATGCATCCTTTGATGGAGGAGGCTCGGGTGGTGGCGGTGTGGTGACTGACGTGTTCGTGTTGATCGGATCAGGCGACATGGGCTGACGCTTCCTTTGTCCCGCGCTTGGCGAGACGGTCGAAAATCGAATGCACGGTAGCGACGTGCAATCGAGTTATCGGGACCATCGCGCGAGACTTGATGTTTTGTAAGTGCGCGAAAGGAAGCCAGCCGTGCTTGTCCAGAGCAATAGAGTGATAGAAGAGCTTATGCCCACAAATAAGGCGCCTGTCCCAGCCAATGTCACCTTCGTGTTCCTGGCGTCTCGATCAAGAATCCCTTGCGTTAGTCGAAGGTGGTCGGCGCGACGCTGAAGTGCTGGTCGACAGCTTCCAGGGCGCAACGCCAAATCATCCCATCGAGACAACCGGTGTGCCCGATGTCTCGGAAGGTGCATATCGCGCGGTAGCAAGTACCTGAGGCGGCACAGGGACGTGTGCGCGTCTGACCAGGGATCCTGCGCGAAACATGAGCAGATCGCCCGGCTGGCACGTGGTCCATGCTTCATCGGTGAGTGGTGTCGTCGCGATCACTGCCGTGCAGTCTTCCGAGGTCGCATAGGCGGAGAAGTCGACCGACATATCGGCATCGACGAGTCTCGCGCTTGAGAACGGCCAGCGACGCATCACGTAGGCCAGCCGCGTGGAGCAGTAGGCAAACTGCGACTGTCCGTTCGACAGCAGGAAGTTGAAAATTCCATACTGATTCAGGTCGCGAGTGATGTCCTCTATTACGTCGAACAGTTCGTCTGGCGTGGTATCCCGATCGACACCACGCCTGTGGATCACATTCATGATCGTGCAAAAGGCCGTTTCGCTATCGGTTGTTCCCACCGGCGCGTAAGGACCGGACACCCACCAGTTTCGCTCCCGCAGGTCACCGTTATGTGCGAACACCCATTGCTGTCCGTTATGTTCGCGCATGAAGGGATGGCAATTCTCGGCGCTGGCGCCACCTTGCGTCGCTTTCCGGATGTGCGCGATGACATTGCGCGATTTGATCGGATAACGCTTCACAAATTCAGCCATGGGCGAACGGCAAGCAGGTTTGTCGTCGATGAATAAGCGGCATGCCCGCTCCTCATAAAACGCGATTCCCCATCCATCCACATGGTGATCGGTCAGACCGCCTCGCGCCGCAAATCCCGTGAATGAAAAGGTCACATCGGTCGGCTCAGCACAACTGAGAGCAAGGAGTTGGCACATGGGTAAAGTTATGTAATGGGCGGTAAGAATTAACTATTGCATTCGAAACGATAAACGAATGCTACCTTTCCTAATTAGTCTTCAAAATAGAACGTTATTTCAAATTGATCTATTTGAACGAAGGGTTTTAGTTTTTTCTTCTCCCGGCCCCGCGATACAGTGATTCCCGTTCCCCGATGGACGGGAATGCAGCTCCGAACCCGGTGTGCAGCGCATTGCGGCATCACGCGGGTTCCGGTCTGGCTTCTATGGGATCCACACAAAAATATCGCACATGAAATCAAGATTCTTTTTCGGGTTTGGAGTTTTAGGGATGACTGCGATGCTGGCAACATCGGCGGCGCGAGCGGACAACAGCGTGACGCTCTATGGGCGGATGGACAACGGGGTGAGCTATATAACGGACACGGGTGGGCAACACCAATACAAGATGGACAGCGGTGTTGTGTACAGCAACTACTGGGGGCTGCGCGGCACGGAAGATCTTGGTGGCGGCACACAGGCCGTATTCGACCTTCGCTCAGGCTTTCGTGTGACCGATGGTAGTTCGAAGCCCAGCAGCGGCTATATGTTCGGCAAAACTGCACTGGTGGGACTGAGCAACTGGCTCGGCACGCTGACGCTCGGCAGGCAATACGACTTCATCAACGACTACACGTCTCGCTATAACATCAGTCAGGACGGCGACGGCTATGCGATTCACCTCGGCGACCTCGACCGCATGAGCGGCGACACAATGATCAACTCGGTCAAGTTCGCAAGCAAGAGTTTCAACGGTCTGAGCGCGGGCGCGATGTATTCGTTCAGCAATACGGCCGGCAGTTTCCATACAGGTTCAGCGTGGAGTGCCGGCGTGCTTTACACCGCGGGCGCGTTCAGTGCGGCAGCGGCATACTCGCAGCTGAACAGCACGACAATCGATCCGTACAACGCGCTCGGCCTGTCGTCATTCCTGGGCACCACGACCGCCAGGGTCAGCAGTTCGACCGGTCAGCTCACGTCGCTGTATTCGAGCACCGGACTGACGGTGAGCCACCTCGATACGGGCGGGATCGGCGCAAGCTACAGCTTCGACAAGCTCACGATCAAGGCCAACACGACCCTGACCAAGATCACGTCGGCCGATGGCAATGTGTCGTCTTTCATGCACGTGTACGAAGCCGGCGGCGCGTATCAGCTCTCGCCTGCGCTGGCGCTCCGCTCGGGCTACCAGTACACGACCTTCGAGCATCACCACTGGAACGAACTGTCGGTCGGTCTCTACGAGAGTCTGTCGAAGAGTACGCGGATCTACACGTCGGCGGGTTACCTCCGCGCATCGAGCGGTGTGAATGCGGTGATCGGCTATGCATTCACCCCGTCGAGCACGCAGACACAAGCCAACGTGCGCGTTGGTATCGCCCACAACTTCTGAACTTCTGAGTGACCCTGTGCTGGATCCCGGCCGTGGCGCGCGTGCCGCAGCCGGGATCAAGTCAAACGAGAAACATCCAATGAAACTGCGATTTGCCGCTATTGCGTTGCTCATGGTTTTGCCGCTTGCGAGTGCCTTTGCGAAGCCGTTGGTCGTCTGCACCGAAGCCAGTCCGGAAGGATTCGACCCGGTGCGTTACAGCACGCTGACCATCACGAATGCGTCTGCCGACGTTATTTTCAACGGGCTCGTCACGTACGACGATGCCACCGGCACCGTGCAGCCAGCGCTCGCGCAGAGTTGGGACGTCAGTCAGTCCGGCGCGGTCTATACGTTCCATTTGCGTCCCAACGTCCATTTCCAGACGACCGATTACTTCAAACCGACCCGGACGTTCGATGCCGACGACGTAATCGCCACGTTCGACCGCATGCTGAATCCGGACAACGCATGGCGCAAGGCGTTGCCGACGGTGGTGATGCCGAACGTACAGTCGATGCAGATCACGAAGCTGATCAAGTCGGTCGACAAGGTCGACCCGCTGACGGTCCGCATCGTTCTCAATCATCCGGACGCCACCTTGCTGCCGATCCTGACGATGAGTTTCGCCTCGATCTATTCGAGCGAATATCTTGCGCAACTGCTAAAGACTAACGCGATCGCAGACCTGAACGCCAAGCCGGTATCGACGGGCCCGTTCGTTCTCAAGAGCTATCGTCCGGACGCGACGATCCGCTACACGGTGAACCCAGACTACTGGGGGCCGAAGCCCAAGGTCGATGGACTGATCTACGCGATTACGCCCGATCCGACCGTGCGAGCTCAACGGGTCAAAGCCGGCGAATGCGATATCGCTCTCGCGCCGAAGCCGGACGACGTTGCATCGGCGCGCCGGGACCCGTCGTTGAAAGTACTCGACGTGCCCGGTTTCATGACGGCGTTCGTCGCGCTCAATACGCAGCGTCACGGTCTCGATAGTCCGGTGGTGCGCCGCGCGATCAATCTGGCCTTCGATCGCGATACGTACGTGAAGACGTTGTTCGGCACCAGCGCAGTTCCCGCGACGGATCCGTATCCCAGCAGCACGGAGGCGAAGACTGGCTATGCGTACGATCCGGCGCTCGCGAAAAAGCTGCTGGCGCAGGCAGGCGTGGCGAATGGACTGAGCCTGACGATCTGGACCCGCTCGACCGGCAGCACGCTCAATCCGAATCCGAAGGTGGGCGCCGAACTGCTTCAGGCTGACCTCACCAAGGTAGGCATCGACGCACGGATCAAGACCCTGGAGTGGGGCGAGTTGCTTCATGAAATCAAGCAGGGGCAATATGACCTGCTGTTCATGGGATGGGCCGGCGACAACGGCGATCCGGATAACTTCCTGTCGCCGCTATTCTCATGTGACGCTGTGAAGGGCGGTACCAACTTCCAACGTTACTGCGATGCGTCGCTAGATGCGTCGATCGCGAGCGGGAAAGCTACCAGCACCGCGTCGGTTCGCGCGCAGGACTACGACCGTGCCGTGAAGATCGCGCACGATCAGGCGCTCTGGATTCCGCTTGCGCATCCATTGGTGGCCGCGATCACGCGTCCGAACATTGATGGCTATCACGTCAGTCCGTTCGGCCGGGTGAACTTCGGAGCCGTGTCGATTCGGTAACAGCGTCCGGAAAACCTTCCCGTATCGCTCTTTCACCGAATGACGGTCGTGCAGTTGCACGACCGTTACTGGAGACTTGCGCGCGTTTTCTCTGCGCCACGCCATCCCTATACGCAAACCTTGATGGCCGCCGCGCCCAGGCTCGATTTTTCTGCCTCGCAGGAGCCGCGGCATCGAGATTGCCGGAATAGTCGGCAAATTCCCCGGACATCAAACCATTTAGCGAATTTTTGTGCGATTATTTATGCGGTGGCTTTCAGCAAGACAGGTGCCTCAAGACGCAGTCTGAAATAAATTTGGCGCCTCTATGATTGTGGCTTCAATCGAAAAGGGGATTCGCCGTGGGAGAAAACCGTCGTAGGGCACTCATCAAGTCGACCGCCGCGCTCGGTCTGGTTCATCTTTGTGGCCTTGGAAGCCTGAGCGCTTTGGCAGCGTCGGCTGCATCAGGCAAACACATCACGCCCGGCAGCAAATCCGCATTGATCGTCGTGGACGTGCAAAATTGTTTCATCGATGGCGGAACGCTGCCGGTGAAAGGCGGCGCCGAAGTCGTGCCACTTATCAACGAGTTGGCTGGCAAGTTCGAGAACATTGTCATTACGCAGGACTGGCACACGCCGGGACACGCGTCGTTCGCCAGTTCCCATCCCGGTAAGAAGCCGTTCGAGACGGCGCAGTTGTCGTACGGTACACAGGTCTTGTGGCCGGACCATTGCGTGCAAGGCACCGACGACGCCGCGCTCGACAAGGACCTTAAACTGCCGACTGCGCAAGTCATCATACGCAAGGGCTTTCACAAGGACATGGACAGTTATTCCGCGTTTGAGGAAGCCGATCACAAGACAGAAACCGGCCTCTCGGGATATCTGAAGCAGCGGCATATCGACACCGTGTTTGTGACCGGACTGGCGACTGACTTCTGCGTTGCATGGACAGCAATGGACGCCCGCAAGGCAGGGTTCAAAGCTTATGTCATCGAAGACGCAACGCGTCCGATTGACCTCAACGGCTCACTTGCGGCTGCGCGAAAAAACATGGATCGCGTGGGCGTAAAGCGGATTCAGTCAAGGGACATCTTGTCGACGTGAGCGGGCGGCTCGGAGCACTGCCGTGGATATCGACTGGCCGAACCGTTGAAGATCAACCTCCGAATTTCTTTTACTTTGGGCCAACACGGAAGATCTATGACAGCAGTTGTTGCTGATATCACGGCGCTGGTTCAGGAATTTTGGACACTGATGGCTTCAAACGACTTTGAGTCAGTACAGTCAGTGCTAAGTGAGCAGTTCATCCTGGAGTGGCCACAGTCGAACGAGCGCATCAGGGGCGCGACGCGCTTTGCACAAATGAACTCAGAGTATCCGGCGCAAGGACCGTGGCGCTTCACGGTGAACAGAATCGTCGCCAACACTACTCAGGAAGCGGTATCCGATGTGACCATTACCGATGGTGCCTTGACGGCGCGAGCCATCTCATTCTTCTCAGTCGAGTCTGGAACGATTACTAAAATTGTCGAATATTGGCCCGAGCCATATGCTGCGCCGGCCAATAGAGCGCATCTTGTTGAGCCCATCGACTAAGAAGCAGGATTTTCGGCTAGATCACCGGCGCCATGGTCAGATTCCACCGTTCGCCCCGCGCGCATCTCGACATGCCGATTCGAACAGGTATCTGGAGACCTATCAGGAACTCCTCCCGTTATTTCGTGCGCAGCGTCAACTGTGATGTGATACGTGATGAACAGAAGAAAGCGACTGACCTTTTGGGGGGCTGACGAAAACGACGATAGTCTTCCGCGCGCCGTCATGGACGGGCGCAAGACGGTCACTGCCGACACGGTCGCAGATTATTACAAACCATACGGAGAATATGGCGACGGCAGCTACGCGCCGGGCGACATTATCGAAGTCTACGATTTGAAGAAGCGGCTTCGCTGCATCATTAGGGCAACAAAGGTATATACGATCGAATTCTGGAACATCCTGGAAGAAGTCTGGCGTGGCGAAACATTCTCCAGTGCGGAAGAATTCCGGGAGTGCCATATCAGGTGCATGCCACACGTAGACCTGCATGACCATTTCGAACTGGTGACGCTGCATTTCGAATTGGTCGAGGTCGTCGCGCGTGAAGTCATATCGACTTCTTGAAGTATCCTGGTGGATCAAACTCTATAACCGGTACTGAGGATAGCGATGCTTTCTGGAATGGAGCCAATACTGTTCGAAGTGGACGGCTATCGTGCCATCGAACTTGTTGATGACGACATCCCGATCATTCAAACATTTTTGGAGAACAATCCGGAATACTTCCTGTCGGCAGAAGGTTGTCCACCGACAGATAGTCAAGCCAAGGAGGAGTTCGAAAGTGAACTGCCGGAGGCATGGGCATTCACTAGCAAGTATGCGATTGGATTTGTCGACGCGAGTGAAGAGGTGACCGGGTTTGCCACGATCGTTTCGGACCTCTTCACCGGCGGTGTGTGGCATATAGGATTGTTGATCGTGTCAACTGACAAACACGGCCAAGGTGTAGCCCGTGACTTGTACGAAGGCCTTGAGCATTGGCTGAAGGCGTCAGGAGCGAAGTGGTTGCGCCTTGGCGTCATTGCCGGCAATACGCGCGCGGAACGCTTTTGGGAGCGGAACGGCTACCTTGAAACGCGCCGCCGGTATGGCGTCGTGATGAGAGATGCCATCCAGACCGTCCGGGTCATGGTCAAGCCGCTGGGCGAAGCCGGACTAGGCGAATATCTGAATCTTGTTAGTCGGGATCACCCCGACGCCTCGTAGTAAACGGTCGATGCCCAGATCGATGACAGTTGGCACCGAACATGATTATTTCTGCCCTTTCTCCAACGATGAGTACATGCATGGATTCCATTCAATCTGCATCGTCGAGTCGAGTGCGCGGCGCTATCCTCTTTTGCTGTCTTTGGCGCGGCATGGCTGACCTGGTGGTGTCTGGAGACTCACGGCACGGCGGTCGGGATACTGGTGATGATCGCTACTGGCGGACTGGGGACTTTTTTATGGTCCTTCAGGATCGTACTTCGACAGCGTAGCATTTCAAATGGAATCACTGGTAGCGCGGTGCGGGCATCATTCTATGGCTTAGTGCAATCGGCGCTTTAGTGTCGAGCGTTCGTGCCGCGCCGCGTGGCTGAAAATGCACGACATCTAGCTCTCAATACAGATTGCCCTCGTGACCGGAGGTGCGGCGATAGGTAGAAAATGTATAACGTGGAGGGCCGCTGACGTCGACCTTTTCTGTGCAATGAAAGTCGGCAGGCAGATCTGGAAACCTGGTGTCGCCCGCCGGCTCCAAATCGATTTCTGTGAGGTAGACCGTATCCGCGTAAGGCAAAAACAGACGGTAAATCTGTTCGCCGCCCGCGATAAAAATCTCTTCACGCGGATCGTTCGCGATGATTTCGATCGCTTCTTGCAGCGTACTGCAAGTCGACGCTCGTTCGGCGGCGACAGCATGCTTGCCAATCACAAGCACATCGCGATTTGGCAGTGGTCTACCTATTGACTCGTATGTGCGTCGTCCCATCACGACCAGGTGCCCCTCGGTCAATTGACGAAACCGCTGCTGCTCTCCGGGCACTCTCCATGGAATGTCGTTAGCCGCACCGATCACCCGATTCGCGGCCATGGCCGCCACCATTGAAATTCGCTTTCCGCTCAACATTTGCCGTCTCGCTTTTCCGTTTACGGTCATATAACGTCAGCATGCAAATCACTGACAGGCTGTGATTTTCACTCACCTGCGGAACGCACAATCTCTCAAGATATTTTGCCGGGTGCCGTAAAGGATGATTAGGCGCGCTTGCGTTTTGAGCGCGACTGCGTGTGAATTCTAATCTGCACATACCCCTAATCAATAATTATGAAATTTAGCCAAACACTTATGCTGGGTGCATGTGCGCTCGCCATCACGGGTTGCGCGGCAACCTATCAGGAACCATCTCAAGCAGACGCTGCTACTATAGTTTTTCGCAAAGCAGGCGATTTCACAGCACAAGCATTTATTTATGGAGGCGCGGCTGAATGTACCGAGCGGCATCATCTTCCCGTAATGGATGCTGAGAAGGAGATCGCGCGCAAAGTTACACCAAACGCGCCATTGTCTTTCTCCATGGTCTACACAAAGAATATGCTGGTGGTCGAGAAATTCTGCGTCGACACCCTTACGTTCACACCGGAAGCCACCCACCGCTATGTCGCTCTTCTCGCGGTGACCGACGGTCGCTGTCATATCGATCTGAACGACACAGGTACTCCGGCGGCGCCACTCGCTTCCCCGGCGCCGGTTCCCAGTACGGAACACACCTGGAAGCGCGCGATGAGTGAGCAAGGCCCTTTCTGTGGGTCATAGCCGTACTTTTTGTGGTCAACGAAGCAGCGCTTTCCGTATCGGTCGCTGATCGCTGTCGTCGGCGGACGTTGGGATTGACTAACGCCATGAATTTGCGCCTTTCGTGACGACATAGGAACCAACGAGATGAGCTATGACTTGATGGTATTCGCCCCTGAGGTTGCGCCCAAAGGGGAGGCTGCCTTTCTTGAATGGTACCGGGTACAGACCCGTTGGGGCGAAGGGCATCCCGCGATTGGCAATCTGCGGCGTTACCAGCAGCCTTCGCTGACACGGCGCGGGAGCTATTCTTCCAAGGCGCGGGAGACGATCGGTTTCACGTTTCAGGGGCGGCCCTATGAATTTCAACGATACCGGTTTCGTAGTGATCGTGAGTTTGAGAGCTTCTGTCGGCTCATCACCGAGTGCGTGCGGTCAGTCACCCGTGCCGAGTGATACGACAAGAGTCAGCCGCAAATGAATGCGAGGTGCCTGTGCGAAACTCGGCCACAACCGGTCGTCGACACCTCCGCCCAGATCGCTCACAATCTCTTACGCGCGCGCCCACGGCGCAGTTCCGCATCCAAAAGAGCCTTAAATGACGGGAATATCCATCAGAACAGCAAATATCGACGATGCTCAAATGATCGCCGATTTTCATGTGAAGGTCTGGAGGCAGACCTACCAGGAGCTTGCGCCAGCGGAAGCATATGCCGTCCTCGACGAGCAATATCGTGGCAAGCAGTGGAAGGAAAAACTGTCCGCGAATGACAGCAGCCAGGTCGTGCTCATTGCTGAGATCGACGGTAGAACCGTTGGCATCGGAGCCGCTGGGAGGCCTTCAGAATCGATATTCGACGGTCGCGGCGAGATCAAATTCCTTTATGTCGATCCTGACTTCAAGCGCCGCGGCATCGGCCGCGAGTTGCTTGCACAACTTGCAACTCATTTGAGGAAAATGCACTACCAAGGAGCCGCTTTAAGCGTCGTCAAGGGAAACGAATCCGCGATCGCCTTTTACGAGGCGCTAAATGGCCGACCGGCAGGCGAATACATCGATCCGGGACCGATGTGGCGATCGGAAAACATCGTCTTTGCGTGGGACGACGTTGCGAGTCTGATTGGTTGAGAGACGTCGTCAGAGTTCTCAAATGATGAGAAATCGACGGACTAACTTTCAATCAGAACTCCGATACGCCCACGCTTGTTGCTTCGAATCCACCCGCCGCCAGCCTCACCCCACCCCCAGCCGCAATTTCCGGTAAGTCCCGCAACTTTCGCGATGCGACCGAACAGACGGACACACCGCGCCGGATTTCTCTAGAGTTGAATGTCGGCAGTCAATCCTGACTGACGATGCTGCGCTGACTTTCCAGCGTAAGTTCAACTTAAGGGAACCCAAATGAGAACGTCTCCTCAACAGGAAATTACGATCGATTTCGATGAGCAGGCCAACTCCAGTCTGCACCCCAATAGTGCGCCTTTGACGCTCAAACACACCATTCACCCAGAAGAGATAAGGGACAACCTGTCAGCGGGCCAAGGTGGCATTGGGTTTCTGTTTCACGCTACGGACTGGGATACGCTTTCATTTTCATTTCATAATGTGAAACGCAGAAATGCGTCATTTGAAGAAGAGCTTTGGAAAGCAAAGCCTTTTATCGCATCGCCTATCTATTCGGGATCTCAGGTCATAGGGGCCAATATTGCGTGTCCAGTTCCTCTCGAGTTGTGGCTTGGGAGCCCGCGCGGTATCAAGCGGTTTCGGGAGACGCAATTTTTTCCGGCTCTGGAACTGGCAAGGCAAGCGGGATTGAGTATGGTGGCGATGGGCGCGTCCACGCCCTATGCCTGCAACTATGGCGCACTCCCCCGGCATACGAAGCCGCCCCACATCACCACGGGTCATGCCGCCACGGCCTCGATGCTGAAAGACTGGGCCATCCACTGCTGCAACGAACTTGATCTCGAATTCGGCAAGACGAAGCTCGCTCTATTCGGCGCCGCTGGGCGGCTCGGCGTCACGGCGGCTAAATACCTGCTTTACAAAGATGCACCGAAAGAGCTTGTTCTGATCGATTTGCCGGATAAGGTGAACCTGCTCAAGGAGCAAGCAAAAGAACTGCTGGCAACTGATCTGCTGGGACGAACCCGGATTTCGGTACACACCTTCAGTCCGGACACGCCGTTGCCGCAGTTCGATGGCGCAATCCTCGTCAGCAGTACCAGCGTTCCCTACCTCACGTCTTCTGACCTCAAACGGGCGCAGTTCTGGATCGATGATTCTCATCCCAGGGCAGCGAGCGTCGAGGCTGAACTCGCGTCGCGGGCCCACACGCTATATATTGAGTGTTTCGCCCGTGGCCCTGTCGGACTCAACACCGTGTTTCCGTTCAGACTGCCGACCACCCGCGATTGCTATACCTGTTTCGCCGAAGGCTACGCAGCCTGGCAGGAAGGCATTGCTTCCGATTTCATCATCGGCAGCCCTCCTGTGTGGTCCGTTTCATATACTCACGGTCTTCTGAAGAAGTACGGGTTTTCGGTCGGACCTTTTCACGGTAAAGACGGTTCGGCGATCATCCAGAGTACCCAGCGTCGTGGCAAACACGAACTGATAGGGTCGTGAACGTCATTGGAGGCCAGATGGTGATGCCGCGCGAGAGCATGCGGGATTTGCTGGAACGAAGCCGGCTTGCAATTCGATGGGGAGGCATACTTGGCCTCCTGTGCCACCCCATTTACTACGTCGTCTGGACCTATGTCCTGCCGCAGCCGTACGACAACCTTTTCCTCCGGTTGAGTGCGGCTGTCATCTGCATTCCCTTGATCTTTCAGGCGCGTTGGCCGAGGCGATTTAACAATTACCTGCTGATCTACTGGCATTGTTGCCTGATCTACGTATTGCCATTCGTTTGTACTTTCCTCGCGATCAGAAATTCATTCTCCACTATGTGGATGATGACCGAGGTCATGATGCTTTTCATCATGGCGCTGTGTATCGACAACCCGCTTTTGCTGATGGGCTGCATCGGCATCGGCATTCTTTCCGGCTCGCTGGCTGCGGTGGTCAGCTCACCGGCTCCGATCGTTCTAAGCGCAGCCAACCAGTCGGATCTCGCCGTGCTGCCCGTCGTGGTCTTGTGCAGCATGGCTTTCAGCTATGCGATCAGCAAAGGGCGCATCTTTGTCGAAAGAAACCGGGCATTGCAGGCCCTTGCGGGCTCGATCGCCCATGAAATGCGTAACCCGCTCAGCCAGCTGAAGCACGTTCTGGATCGCGTGGAAGATGCGCTGCCTGCGAGGACCGAATCCACTCCGGCGCCGGCGTTGTCGCAGGACGGGGCGGCGTTGCTTTATCGTCATCTCGCCCACGGACAACTGTCGATTGAGCGAGGCCTGCGTATCATCGCGATGACACTGGACGAAGTCAGCGCCAAACCCATCCGCTCCGACTATCTAACCTATCTGAGCGCGGCGAGTACCACACGCAAAGCGCTGGACGAATACGGTTTCAGCGATCAGAAGGAGCGCAGCAAAGTCAGACTCGTGGTGCTGGAGGATTTCACCTTCAAGGTCGACGAAACCGTCTATCTGTTCACACTGTTCAATCTGATCAAGAACGCGCTCCATCACATTGCCGCGCATCCTCTAGCGACGCTCACACTCACGGTCGAGCGGCAAACGGTGATCGTTCACGACACAGGCCCGGGTATTGCGCCCGAGATTCTGCCGCATCTGTTCGAGCCTTTCCGCACTGCTGGCAATTCGGCGGGTACTGGGCTCGGGCTCGCGTACTGCCAGCGCGCGATGCGCGCCTTCGGCGGCACTATCGCCTGCCGGTCCGAAGTCGGAAAATTTACGCAGTTCACGCTGCAATTTCCGGTCGTTTCTGAAAGCGAAGTCGCGAGCCATGAGCAGAAGATTCTCGACCACGCTACGCCATTTTTCAGGGAGAAACGCATTCTTGTCGTGGACGACGATGCCGGTCAGCGGGCGAGAACCCGTCGTGCGCTGTCGAAGGTCGGCGCGGACGTGAGCGAAGCCGCAGACGGCGAGACGGCGCTGAACATGCTTCGACAGGCAACGCCGTGGGACCTTGTGCTGATGGACATCAACATGCCGGGTCTGGACGGCTACACGACCACCGAGAAAATCCGCGCTGGCCGTCAAGAACCTAATTGGAATGTCCTGATCGTCGCTTATACGGCAGAGCCAAGCAATGTGGCGCGCGTCCTTGCACGGCAAGCCGGCATGGACGGACTCATCAGCAAATCCTGCGGGGTGGTGGAATTGGTTGGCACCTTGCAGACGATCTTCGAAAACGGCAAACAGCATCATTCGAAACAGAGCTTCGATGGGTTCGCCGGCAAAACGATCCTGGTGGCGGACGACGACACCTACAGCGGGCTGGTTGCCAAAAGTTATCTGGAGCGATGCGGCGCGAGCGTCGTCGAGGCCGAACATGGGCTGGCTGTGCTGGCGAGGCTGCAGGAAGACGACACTATCGATGCCATCGTGATGGACCTGAATATGCCAGGAATGGGCGGCGTGGAAACCACCACGTTGATTCGCGCCCGTACCGATGCGTATGCCCACGTACCGATCATTGCCTTGACCAGCCAATCCGATATGGAAGCCGTACAGGCATGTCTCGCTGCAGGCATGAACGAGGTCATGATAAAACCCGTACAGGTCGGTTCCCTGTATGCCTCCCTCGCAAGACAGTTTGCCCAGCAACGAACCTTGCATGCGCCGACGAAGGCAGATTTATCTCAAACATTGGCCAGCCCAATCGGCAAGCCCGCCGCTGTCGCGGAAGGCGATCTGCTTGACAAGAAACACCTCGAAGAGCTTATGGCGCTTGATTTGCTGGATCAGTCGTTCCTCAACGGCATCGAGCAGATTCGCGTGCTTATGGCGCAACTTACTATCAGTGTGACGGCTCGTGACCTTCAATCGGCGCGCGGCGTATTACACCTCCTTCTTGGCGTCAGCGGCAATATCGGAGCAAAGGGGCTGCACCAATTCACGAGGCAGATTTATCCGCGAGTGGTAGAAGGCGCATGGCCTTCGGAGGCTGACTGGCTTGCGCGGATTTGCGTGTTGGGTGAGCGTTCAGCTAACGCGCTGGAGACGTATTTCGATTCGGCCAAAGCACGTCGCGATCATCGGGACGTGCTCAGCGATGGGTAACCGTCTGACGGCTACCCGGTGTCAGTGATGTGCATTCATTTGATTTCTGAAACTGGGAAACCCCATCGTCACGGTCGTGCCCACACCCAGGGTGGATTCGATACGGAGGCACCCACCGAGAGACTGCATGATGCGGTTGCAAAAGATCATGCCCATACCGTGCCCGCCGGACCCTGCGTAAGTCGTGACGGGGTCCAGCAACAGACGCGCTTTTATCTCCGGTGCAATCCCCGGACCGTTGTCGTGAATACGGATCTCAGGTTCGGGGGTGTCCACGACTTCGAGGCGCAACGAAGGCGAGGGCGTACCGTCGAGCGCACGCAACGCGTTGGATAACAGCGAAGAGATGACGAGCGCCACGCAATTGGGCATGGCGTGCACGGTAAAATCCCCTTGCACGTCGACCTGTATCCAGTCGCGCTGCGAGGCGGCAAACGGATAGGTATCGAGCAAGGTAGCGATCAATCGCGTCGCGCGGATCTCGTGGGTTCCAATGCCCGACGCGGCCTGTTGGCCTCCGTTCTTGTGCACCGCCGCCCAGAAGGACGAGATCAGCGTCAGGCAGTACTGTGCATTATTAAGCATTGACGCTGCCGCCTGGCCGATCGCCATTTGACGCTCTGGATCGTATTGCTCAGCAACGTCGGTTTCGACGCTGCGTGCAAAAAGGGAGATCGTTGCCAGCGGCGTGTTCAGCTCGTGGGCGAGGAAAGCAAGCGTCTCATCCATCGCCAACAGGCGCTGTTGACGGGCTTCCCGCTCAGCGTAGCGTGCGGTTGCCAGTTGCAGAACCTCGCGCACCGTTTCGGCCCGAAGCGGCTTTTCGAGGATTCTGAATACGTCACCGGTATTGACTGTCTGCAACAGCATGTCTTTATCAGCATATGCTGTCACAAGGATACGCACGATTTGCGGATACTCCCGCGCCACCTGACGCAGCAGATCGTCTCCGTCGCGTTTCGGCATGCGGAAATCAGTGACCAGTACGGCAATCTCCGCTCCGTATTCACTTAGCATAGCCATCGCTTCGTCTACGCCTTGAGCGACATGCACACAGTATTCTTTACGGATCGCGCGTGCGAAGTGATTGCGCGACATCTCGTCGTCGTCGACGAAGAGAACGGAAAAAGGTGGCTGCATAGTGTCACTCATCGCGTTCCCAGCAAGTTTCGATGTTAAGCCGGCGGCGCAGCCGTGTCGGCGACATGGGCATACGGTTGGGCCACCAGTTTAATGCTCCCATCCGGTTTGCCGATGACAGCCGGCGGCATTTCGGCGCGATTTTCGTGCTTACAAAAAAGATCGACGATTTCCCGCGTCGGTATGCTTGCGACTAGCGTTGAAATTTTGGCCGGGTTGAACCACCGGCAACGCGAAATTTCGTTACGCGCTTCGGGGACCGCGTCCTGAGGAACATCGGCGCGGAAAACATGGTGGTGTTTGCTGAGGCCGCCAAACTGGAACAGGTACGTAAGTTCCACTCCAACTAGCGAAGTCTCTTCTTCCAGTTCGCGCAAGGCGGCGTCCTGCGGCGACTCGGATCTCCGGATCGTGCCACCTGGTAAAGACCACCGCGAGCGCGTGCGGGCAACGAGAAGGATTTTGCCATTCTGGACGCATACGACTGTCGATCTATCTTTCATGCTTTCCATGTAAGCATTGGCACTTCGTGACCAAGGGCCTAATTATGAATCACGCGTTGGGTGTTCAAACCGCCGAATAACCTGCGCTTTGATGGTCAGTGTTAGGGTTCAAGCGATGGTACAAAACCCTATCGGTTAATACCTCCAAAATACGCTAATCTAAAATAATAAGATCCGTTATAAAGGGGGCGAAAGCAAAATGAAAACCCGCTCGCCACTCACTATCTGTTTGCCGCTTGCGATATTTGTCACCGCATGCGTTCTGTCGCTTCCGACTCTCGTGATCGCCGTTGTCTGGATGACGATTGGTGTGATGGCGCTCGGCCATCGCAGCCTTGAAAGCTTCCCTGTGACTGGCATAAGCCGCAAGTGGCTCCGGGGATACCGCGGGGCATGCCTGTGGTTCTGGCATCTGGCCTGGTGGCCCTGGTACATGCGTTCGTCTATCCACGATGTCGCCGGACAGATCGGACACTCGCTGCACCGAACGCGGAAATCAGGGGATAAAGAGCCGAGGCGTTCGTCGGACCGGCGGTCAAATGGCGACCATGATTGACATTGGTAAACAAAAGGCAATCAAGACTCGGCGGGGCGTGAGTCAACGGTGTTGCTATCGAGGTTGCCGTGCGCACGACACCCACAGTAGCGAAGAAATTCAGTGCTTCCAGGGCGCGGGTTGGTTTCATTGGGCATAACCATCGGACGTTGCACGTCGCATTGGTCAGCAAGGTCCGTTCCTGGGGGATAGGTCTCGGCCGCGCGCGACCGACACATTGGGCGCCGCCACTGATGGGTGGAAGTCGGCGTGGCCAGTTGTCTTCGGCCTCGCCCACTCCGTTTCTGACTACGGCGGATTACATGCCGCCAAATGGCTTCTTCACCGTCAGCTTGTTGGTCACTGACGTCACGCCGGGAACGCCTCGAGCGATCGCCTCGACCTTGCTGATCTGTGTAGCTTCCGTGACCGTGCCATTCAGTGTCACCGCGCCGTCTTTCGCAATGACGCTGATGTCTCCGGCGTTGATCTCCTTGTATTTCCCGATGGCGGCATAAATCTTCCGGCGCAAGGCACGATCCGCATTCCTGCCCGCGGGTGCCGCTGCACCCGTTCCCGCCGTCGTGGACGCACCTTGCGCACCCGAAGGGCCACTGGCTGCATCACCGGCATGGCACCACGTGGTCACGGACATTGCGACGAACAATGTTGCGACAGCCAGCCCAAGTGTCTTGATTGTTTTCATGGATTGCTCCGCTTGAAGAGTGTGACGGAATCAGAAGTTATGGCGGAGGCCGATCATCGCGGCAGTGGTGGACATGCCCGGCGCAACCGGTGCCCCATAGATGATCGTCTGGTTCATCGTCCCCTTGTTGTCGACGTAGCCGACTTGCGCGTATACCTTGGTCCGTGGGGACAGGTTGTATTCGGCACCCACTGCGATTTCGCTCGAGTGATTCGCTGAATGATTCCGGTCCTTCAGGTAGTAGTAGCCGGACGTGATCTTGAGTTGCGGATTGAACTGGTAGCCGAGGCCACCCGACACCATTTCGAAGTCAGCAGTGTTGCTCTTCGCCGGGTTTTTGCCGATGCCGTACGAGGCGGACATAGAAAATCCACTGATCGTGTACATCGCACCGAAATAGTAGAAGCGATTGTTGCTCTGGCCTGTCGCAGGCACAGCCGGCGCCGCCGGATAGGTCAGCGGGAACGGGTTGGTGTCATGTCCGTTGTAGTACACAGCGGACAGGTTCAGTCCGTAGTTCGAATACTTGAGCACAGCCGACTCACGCGTGCCGCCCTGGAACTGTCCCGCGACGCCACCCGGCGCGTACTCAAGTGCAAGCGATGCACCATAGAATTTCGGCGAATTGTAGACCAGTGCGTTGCTGTCATAGAGGGCGCCGATTGGCGCGTTCGTGCTGGTGCCGGGCCAGCCGGCCGCCTGATTGATGCCGAGCCACGCAGTCAGGATGCTGCCGAAATACTGTGCGCCGCGTACGTCGGTTTCCGCCATGGCGTAGATCATCGGGATGATCTGCCGGCCGGCGTCGAACGTGCCAAACGGCCCGGTCGCCCCGATCGTTGCGAACTGGTTGAAGATTGCGGTCGTGCCCGGCGTATCGGACAACCCGGACTTGCCGTTCGTGGTGTTAAACGTGCCTTGCAGCTTGAAGGTGATCTTGTAGCCAGCGCCGATGTCCTCGCTTCCTTTCAGACCCCAGTAGCTGGAATAGATACCACCGTCCTTGAGTTGATAGGAATGCCCCTGGTTTCGCGCGGTCGGCTGGAACGTTGCCGCCGAGGTGCTCTGATACAGGAGTCCACTGTCGAGTACGCCATAGAGCGTGACTGAAGACTGGGCGTGGACCGCGCTGGAAAAAACTATCAGCACTGCCAGGCTGCTTGATTTCAATTTCATTGTGTCTCCTCCTGGTTTGAGGCGTGCCGGGTGGACCCGGCAGTTTATGGTTTGTTACTCGGATGAAACTGTGTTGCTGCCGTGCCAGCGTTTCAGGCCGACAGGTAGTAATCGCCGAACTGATCCCGCAACCGGTTCTTGAGCACCTTGCCCGTTGCACCGAGCGGAACCGAGTCGACAAACACAACGGCATCGGGCTTCCACCACTTCGCAAGCCGGCCGTCAAAAAACGTGAGCAGTTCGTTCGGGACGAGTGCGCTGCCAGGCTTCTTTACGATCAGCAGCAGGGGCCGCTCGTCCCACTTCGGATGCCTCGCGGCGATGCATACCGCCGTCGTGACTTCGGGGTGCAGGTACGCGATGTTTTCGATGTCAGTCGAACTGATCCATTCGCCACCGGACTTGATGACGTCCTTGCTGCGATCTGTAATCTGCATGAAGCCGTCGGGATCGATCCTGGCCACGTCGCCGGTCGGGAACCAGCCGTCGCGCAGCGGCGGTGCGTCGTCACTGCCGAAATATTCCCGCGTGACCCAATGACCGCGCACGAGAAGGTCGCCCGTTGCGGCGCCGTCCCATGGCAATGCCTCGCCTTCCAGGTCGACGATTTTCATGTCCATGCCGAATACCGGGCGACCCTGCTTCGCCTGAAGTGCGTAGCGCTCTACCACCGGCAGAGATACCTGATGTGCCTTGAAACTGCAGATCGTTCCGACCGGACTCAATTCCGTCATGCCCCATGCGTGCACGACATCGACGCCATAGCGCTCCTGGAACGCTGTCGTCATCGCTGTCGGGCAGGGCGCGCCGCCGATAATCGTGCGCTTCATTGACGAAAACGAACCCGTGATCGCGTCGACATGTGCAAGCAGTCCCTGCCAGACTGTCGGCACGCCGGCCGACAGCGTGACCTGTTCATTCTCGATCAGCTCATGGAGCGACTTGCCGTCCAGCGCCGGCCCTGGAAACACCAGCTTCGCACCGACCATGCAGGCGATATAAGGCAATCCCCACGCGTTCACATGGAACATTGGCACGACGGGGAGGATCACATCGCGGGCCGAACAATTCAGCGAATCCGGCAGCGCCGCGGCGTAGGTGTGGAGCAGGGTCGAGCGGTGGCTGTATAGCACGCCTTTAGGATTGCCTGTCGTACCGGACGTGTAGCACAGCGACGAGGCGCTGTTTTCGTCCAGCAACGGCCAGTCGAATGCGTCACTGTGACCGTCGACGAGATCGTCGTAGCACAGCAGTGTCGCCGACAGGCCATGGTTGCGCGGCATGTGCGCGCGATCGGTCATTGCAACGAAGACCTTCGGGCTCCTGACCCGCGGCGCGACGCTCTCGATCAGCGGCAGAAACGTCAGGTCAAAGAACACCACGCGATCTTCCGCATGTTCGATGATGTACGCGAGCTGGTCGACGTGCAGCCGCGGGTTGAGCGTGTGCAACACGGACCCGGACCCCGACACCGCGAAGTACAGCTCCATGTGCCGGTAGCCGTTCCATGCCAGCGTCCCAACCTGCTCACCGGGCTTGATGCCGAGGCCTGCCAGCGCGTTTGCCATGCGGCGCGCGCGTTGCGCAAGATCCCTATACCGATACCGGTGAATGTCGCCTTCGACCCGTCGCGACACGATTTCCTGTTCGCCGTGATGGCGTTCAGCATGCGTGAGCAGCGAAGCGACCAGCAGCGGTTGTTGCATCATCAAACCTTGCATCCTTGTTCCCCTGAATGGCTGTGTGTTCCCGCGCGGCCCGGATCACGATGCCGCATTGCACGCCGGTGCCGGCGCGGGACTGGCGACTGGATCCTCGAGACTCACGAACAGCTTTCCGTCGATGGTCCGGACTGGGAATGTCGTCAGGCTCAACCCACTTACGCCCGGCATGCGACCGGTGCGGAGGTCGAAGCGCAGACCGTGCGCCGGGCAGCTCAGCACGCACCCGTCAAGGTGGCCGTTTGCGATCGAGGCCCCCTGGTGGGGACACGCGTTGTCAATCGCGTGGATCGTGCCGTCGATGTTAAAAATGACAACGCCGCGGCCATTGATGAAAGCCAGTTTTCGCTGGCCTGGTCCGAGTTCATCGACCGTGCCAACCGGTATCTGATCAGACGAGTTCATGGATCAGTGTCTCCGCCATGGGCCATTCACCAAACCCTGCGGCCGGATTCAGGTGACCGACTTCGCCAAGGTCGACAAGACGGCTACCCCAGTGTTTCGCCATCGCCGCCACACGCTCGAACTGCGCAAGCGGATCGTTGCGGCTCGCGCCGACGATGCTCGGAAACGGCAGCGGCTTTCGTGGAATCGGATGCCAGCCGTTCCCGGCCAGCGCATCGATGTCCGGATAGCCCGCCGGCAGCGGCGTCTCGAGGTCGGCGGGAGCGGCGAGCAGCGCACCGTGAATCTTGCGGCTGTGCTGCTCGGCCCAGTGCACCGTAATCATCACGCCTGCACTGTGCGCGACCAGGATCACCGGGCCATCGATTTTCGCGAGGGCAGCATCGAGCGCCGCAACGCGCGCAGCGCAACTGAGTTTGTCGTGCTCGAGCGGTGGCACCGAGGCCGCCTTGGGCAACTTCCGCTCCAGCAGCGTTTGCCAGTGCTCCGCGACGTGGTCGCGCAAGCCGGGCACCATCAGAATGGTCGGCGTCGTATCGAGAGTCATGAAGCGATCCCATGCGGGTGGTTGCGGTCCGATCAATACGGCTTGTCGCCGATAATTCCGGCGCGCTCCATCTTGCGGTGACACGGCGGGTAGTCCATCACCGCATAGTGCTGCGTGCTGCGGTTGTCCCAGATCGCGATGCTGTTAGGTTTCCAGCGCCAGCGGACCTGGTACTCGGGGATGTAGGCCTGGCTGATGAGATAGCGAAGCAGTTCACCCGCACCCGGATTGGCGTCCTGCCCGAAGCGCACGCGCGTCGGCGTGTGGTAATTGGTGAAATGGGTGGTGAAGGCGTTCACGAACAACACCTTCTCGCCGGTCTCCGGATGCGTGCGCACGACCGGATGCTCCGCGTCAGGGAATTGCGCTTTAAGAGCGAGACGTTTTTCGATCGGCATTGCGGCGCCGAAGCTCGCCTCGATGCTGTGGCGGGCGCGGAGGTCCGCGATCTGGGTCTTGACGTGGTCCGGCAGGTTCTCGTAGGCGAGGACCATGTTTGCCCACATCGTGTCGCCGCCGACTGGCGGGCACTCCACGCAGCGCAGGACAGCGCCGAACTGCGGCGCCTCGCGCCAGGTGGCATCCGCGTGCCACGCGTTTTCATACCGGTCGTTGGGCTGGTCCGGGTTCTTGTAGATGCGCACGAGGCCCGGATGTTCCGGGTCGCTGCCGGCGACGGGATGGTCTTCCAGCGCGCCGAAACGGCGAGCGAATGCGACGTGCTCGCCGCGCGAAATGTCCTGATCGCGCAGGAACAGCACCCTGTGCTCCAGCAGCGCCGCCCGGATTTCGGCAAACAGGCTGTCATCGTGAATGGCATCGGCGAGATTCACCCCCACCAGTTCGGCACCGATGGCACACGTCAATTGTTCGACTCGCATGACCTGCTCCTCAGATAACGAAGACCGACGAGCCGGTCGTCTTGCGCGATTCGAGGTCGCGGTGGGCTTGCGCCGCGTCCTCCAGTGCGTAACGCTGGTTGAGTTCGATCTTGATGCGGCCTGCGGCGACATGCCCGAAGAGTTCGCCGGCAAGTTCGTTCTTCTCGACGGGGTCGGCAATGTAGTCCGCCAGCGCGGGCCGCGTCAGGTAGAGCGAGCCCTTCATCGCCAGCATCTGCGGATTGAACGGCGGGATGGGCCCGGACGCCGTGCCGACGCATACCATCAGGCCACGGCGCCTGAGCGAATCGAGCGACGCCTCGAAGGTATCCTTGCCGACGCTGTCGAACACGACGTCCACGCCCGTTCCGTTGGTCAGTTCGCGCACACGCTTCGCGACATCTTCCCGGCTGTAGTAGACGATATGATCGCAACCATGCGCGCGGGCCACCTCGCCCTTGGCCTCGTTCGACACCGTGCCGATCACGGTGAGACCCAACAATTTCGCCCATTGCGACACGATCAGACCGACACCGCCGGCGGCGGCATGCAGCAGGATGGTGTCGCCCGCCTTGAAGTCGTGAATGCGGCGCATCAGGTACGAGGAGGTCAGGCCTCGCATCGTCATGCCGGCAGCTGTTTCGCAGGAGATCGCATCAGGCAGCTTGATGAGCGACGCGGCCGGAATCAGGCGTTCTGTACTGTAAGCGCCTAGCGTGTTGAGAAAGCCGGTGTAGGTCACGCGATCGCCGACGGCGACGTTGGTCACGTCGGGACCGATGGCCTCGACCACACCTGCGGCCTCAACACCCATGCCCGCAGGCAGCGGTACGGGGTACAGGCCGGTGCGGAAGTAGGTGTCGGCGAAATTCAAGCCCACTGCCTCATGGCGCAAGCGAACCTGTGCGGGACCGGGGTCGCCCACTTCAACGTTTTCATAGCGCAAGACTTCGGGACCGCCGGTTTCATGGAAGCGCACTGCTTTTGCCATGTCAAATCTCCTATTCATTACTCGAACTGCAAATTTATTTCGCCTGTGAAGCGCTGCCCGATTTGTTCTCAGGCGCACTTGTCAGGTCTAAAGCTCGCGGGTGACCGTCGAGTCAGCTCCCGGCCTGCTCGCGCAGGGCACTCAAGCGATCGAGGTCGACGCCATAGTTCCGCTTGCCGATGAAGAAGGCGACTGCCGCGACGAGAGGTGCGAACGGCACGAGTTGCAACGCGCCGAGCAACCCGATCCGGTCGGCCACGATGCCCGTCAGGACCGCAGCAGGTGCCAACCCCAGCAGGTTGTTCGCCAACGTCAGGGTGGCAAACGCCGATGCATGGATCGATGGTGGGGTGAGGTTCGCCACCATCGCACCCGAGGGGCCGGTCGCACCGGCACAGAAGAACATGCCGGCGCCGATCACGACGAGCTGTGCCGGACCCGCCGGCATGCGGAAGCCGATTGTGAGCAGCACGAAGCAGATCAGGCAGAAGGCGACGGCGGTGCTCCACTTCCTTTCCCGCGCATGCTTGCTGAGCCGGTCGGCCAGGTTTCCGCACACCACCATGCCGAACGCGGTGGCCAGCACGAACACGGCCGCGCCCATGGCCGCGTTGCCGGCAGGCATGCCGTAGTAGCGATTCAGGAAGCTGGGCATCCACGCCCACACAGCCGCCGGAACCAGCAGATGGATGCCGCTGCCGACGTAGGCACACACGACCGACTTTGTCGAAAAGAGTCCTTGGATCAACGTGCGCAAGCTCATGCACACACCGGCGCCCTGTGCCTGACGACCCACGTTAGCCGGCTGCAGCGGCGCGAGTCGCTTTTCGGTGATGGCAAACCGGTAGAAAACGACCAGCATGATGCCAAGCGCCGCCATTGCGCCGAACGCCGCGCGCCAGCCGAAGTGAGCCGCGACGGCACCGCCTAGCGCCATGCCCAGCACTGAACCAAACGCCCCGCCAGCCATGAAGGCGGCTGTGAGCGTGGCGCGCAGTCGCGCCGGAAAGATGCTGAGGACGACCGCGATGCCGACGCTGCCGTAGGCGGCTTCACCGATACCGACGAAGGCGCGCGCGAGCAGCATCTCGCCATAGTTCGTCGCGAGCGCGCAGCCGAGCGTCGCGAGACTCCACATCGCCGCCATCAGGACAATGCTCTTCACGCGGCCCCAGCGGTCGGCGAGTACCGACAGCGGAAAGGTGAGCACGCCGACCATCAGCGCGACCACGCTGCTGAGCGAACCGAGCCGGGTGTCGGAAAGGTGCCATGCCGCCTTGAGCATCGGAAACACCGCATTCAACACCTGCCGCGACATGTAGTCGGATAGCAGCAACCCCACCGTCAGGACGAATACCACCCACGCATACGCGGGTACGCCTTTTTGCGTTGTCGAAATATCGCCTGTCATGGGCTCGGCATGCGTGAACATGAGTTGTCTCCTTCGTGTCCAGCTCGTTGGCGACCGCCTTTGCCCTACAGGACAAAGGCAGTCTTTATGGATACTGCAAAACTCTCCCCGGCCTGGCCGGCGAGCCCTGCCTTTGAAGCGCGGCGTCCGCTAAACGTCAGCCGCGCTTCAATCCCTTACGCCGCGCGCAACGGCAGGTTCTTCACACCGGCTTTGCGATTCGGCGCCATGCCGTTGGCCGCGAGTGTCTCGTCCACCGTCTTGTACTGCACGCCAATCTTGTAGATTTCGCGCGCTTCTTTGCCGCTCGCGATTTCACGGCCCAGTTCGCGCGCCACGCGCACACACTGCTCGATCTGCTGCACCGAGCTCATGCGATTGCCGTGCTGGTCAATGATCGTGTCCTCGATGCCGCAGCGCGGATGCAGGCCCATGGCCATCGCCATCATGTTGAACGGCAGCACGTTCTTCAGCAACGACTCGGCTGTGATCGTGCCACCGTCCGGCGCACGGTGGACGAAGTTGAAGAAGTTGTGCGGGTTCGGACCGTCGAAGCCACCGCCGATGCCGATCCACGTCAGGTTCAGCGGCCCCTTGTAGACGCCCTTGCGCACCAGGCGGTCGAGCGTTTCGAGTGCATGGATACCGGTAAGCTGGAAGTGCGGCTGGATGCCCGAGGCCTGCAGGCGGCGCAGATGCTCCTCAACCCAGGCCGGACCCGCGGGCACGGTCATTTCGCTGTAGGCGGCCATCAGCGCAGGATTGGACAGCGACGTGCCTTCCAGGTACTCCGGATAGAGCAGCTCCATGATGTTCATCTGCGTGGTGTTGATCGCGACCGTCACCTGATCGGGCTTCGGGTCGAGATCGGCTAGCATGTGACGCGTGTCGTCGGACAGCCACTTCGCGGCCTGGCCGTCGTCTTCCGGTGCAAACGAGATCGAGCCACCCACCTGGATGATCATGTCCGGCACGGCCGCGCGCACACCGGCGATCAGTTCGTTGAACTTCGACAGCCGCTTGGAGCCCTTGCCATCCAGTTCGCGCACATGCAGGTGCAGCACGGTCGCGCCGGCCTCGTAGCAATCGACGGCCTTCTGGATCTGCTCCTGCATCGTTACCGGAATGTCTTCCGGAAAGTCCTCGGGCATCCATTCCGGGCCGTACGGAGCGGTTGTGATGACAACCTTGTCCTGGTTCTCAGGGTGCAGCGAATCGTCGAGGAATTGCATCGTGTTCTCCAATATGAGTACGGTGTTCCGACGCTCGCGACACGGCTGGCCGCATGAAAACTGGTCGGAACATGATGAACCGTTGAGATCCCACGATACGGCAATCCTGCGCTACACTTTTATGATATGGCGCCATTCTTTTAGCTTTTCATGCCACTACGCGTTAACACCGGTGCGTGCGGCAGACGCTTCAATATCAGACGCAGGAAGGCCGCCTGCGAGGCGTACGCGGAGACAAAGCGATGGAAACGATGTTGCGCTCGGTAGCCATGAGCGGCTATTTCGATGTGACGCGGCGGGTCGGACTGAACCCGGTCGAGCTTGCACAGCAGGTCGGGATCGATACCGCGGCGCTTGCGAATCCGGACGACCGCATTCCGGCAACCGCCGCGTGCCGGCTGCTGGAACTGACGGCCGAAAAGGCGTCATGCCCAACTTTCGCGCTGCAGATGGCCGAGACCCGCCAGAAGTTCGGTACCGGTGTGATCAACGTCCTGCTCGCGCACAAGCGCACGCTGCGCGAGGTACTGCTGGCCACGGCTGAATACCGGCATCTCTTGAACGAAGCCCTGGCTGTGTATGTCGAGGACGTGGGCGAAACGGTTACCATCCGCGAAGAACTGGTCGTCGAACCGGGTACCCCGACGAATCAGGCGATCGAGCTCGCGGTCGGTGTCCTCTGGCGCCACTCCAGCGCTCTGCTTGGCGATCACTGGAAACCACGCTCGGTCCATTTTGTTCATCAGGGACCGAAAGACCTGACGTTTCATCGACGGTTCTTCGGCTGTCCACTGGAGTTCGGCAGCGATTTCAACGGCTTCGTGTGTGCGGCCGCCGATCTCGACTACCCGAATCCCTCCGCTGACCCGGAACTGGTGCGATATGCCGAGAGCCTCGCGGATTCACTCAATGTGACCGGTGTCGATTCGACCGCGTTGGAAGTGCGCAAGGCGATCTACTTGTTGCTGCCCGTCGAGCAGGCCAGCGTCGAACTGGTTGCCCGCCATTTACGTCTGAGCGTTCGCACCATGCAGCGCCAACTTGAACTTGCGCATACCAGCTTCTCGCGTCTGGTCGAGGAAGTGAGAGGGGAACTTGCCGTGCGCTATATGAGCAACCCACGCTATCCCATTGGGCGGGTTTCCGCACTGCTTGGCTATTCGCAGCAGGGCTCTTTCACAAACTGGTTTAGTTCACGCTTTGGTGTGACGCCGCGTGACTGGCGCAACAGCCATTTGAAATGATCGCGCTGGCCGGGTTGATCGGCTTCATTAAATCAACCCGTTTTCACCGGCCGCGTCCCCCAAAACAACACCGCCTCAATCGCGAAGAAAGCAACGAGCGGCACAATCGCGCCCACCATCCCCGCGATCTCACGCCCGAATTGGCTCGTCACGTACAGCAACACGATCATGCTGACCGCCATACCCGGCGCCCCGAGTCCGCGCAGCGCAGCGCTGCGATGGTAGCCGAGCCAGAATGCGCCTCGCGCGACGATCCAGACCACAGTCGTCGCCACGACCGCGCGCATGGACGAACCATCGGGGCAGTAGGCTGCCAAGCCGAACAGCGCCGCTGCGAACACGATGATCTGCTCAACCGTGTTCTGCAGGTATCGTTGATTGACGCGCAACCTGCGTGTCTCGAAGGCCGCCAGTGGATCGAATGCGGGCGAGGTCAATCGTTCGTGCGCCACGGCTTCGATGCCTGTCACCAGGCAGAACAGCACCGCGACACAGCAGCATTTGAGCGTCAGAAGCATCCGCGCGCCGAGGCTGTCCATGCCCGGCAGCGGCGACATCAAAAGATCGATGCCGAACCAGAGCCCCGAGGCAAACAGCGACGCGACTGCGATGCCGACAATACCGACGCTGCGCTGCTGTCGAAAGTCGGGCGCGTGATAGGTCGGGTCGGTCATGGATTTTTCCTCCGGGCGTTTCATACGGGGGCATCAGCATTGGCCACCCGCGGAAGGATAAACCCACTCCTTTAGACGAGCGCAATTTTGCCGGTGGCGAGGTCGTACATGCCGCCGACAATGTCGATCTTCTTGCTCTCGTAAAGTTGCTGGACGATCGGCGGTGAGCGCTTCAGTCGAGCCATTTGCCGTCGCACGTTCTCGGCGGCCGCGTTGTCCAGCAAGTTGCCGGTCTTCGTTTTCTCGGCGGCGATGACGGCAGGCTTGATCGCTGAGATGAGTCCCGGCAAATGGCCGGGAAGGACCGCTTTGGCCTTCAACACTTTGATTGCGGCATCGACCGCACCGCATCCGGTGTGGCCCAGCACCATGATGAGCGGCACCCCCAGGAACTGCGCGCCGTATTCGAGAGAGGCAAGCAGATCCGGGTTCACGACATTGCCCGCGACGCGTAAAACGAAGAGATCGCCCGGCCCCTGATCGAACGCGAACTCCGGCGCTACGCGCGAGTCGGCGCAACTCAGGATCGTGGCGATCGGATACTGTGCTTGCACACGGGCGGCACGACCTGATGAAAAGTCGCGCTCGTTCGGCGCGTTGGCGGCGTAGCGCGCGTTGCCATCCATGATTCGCTTCAACGCGTCCGCAGGCGGGATCGAGTTCGGCGGTGGCGATGCGCCGGGTGCCGGCGGCTCGGCCGCGAGGGCGGCGCTCACGCTCCACGGCAGGAGTGCCGCGAGTGCGCCAGTCTTCAGGAAATCCCGGCGCGATACTTGAGGCTCGTGCTGCGCATCACCACAGACATCACACATTTGAATGTCTCCGTCATTGCTGGGCGCATCCGGCCGCAAACAGGCGCCTTGCCGCATCGCAACGCAAATGGCACAGGTCACCTGCTATGTGCACCTCACGCGGTGGTCCAGCGCCACGCGGCGGATCAACCAATGTGCATAGATTTGAGTCTATACCGTCGTCAGGCGCAGTGTCCGGAAAATCCCGCGGCTGCGGGGAGCGGGCCGCCCTTACGCGAACGTCACGCGGCGCGACGCCGAGGTCGACGCCGAAGCCGAAACCGAGGCCGACGCGAACGGTGTACCGCCGCTAGCTTCAGCGTCGTCCACCTGGAATGCAGCGGCGGCGCGTTGCAGGCTCATCGCCTGCTCCTTCAGCGACTGCGCCGCGGCCGCCGCCTGCTCGACGAGCGCCGCGTTCTGCTGCGTCATGCTGTCCATCTGCGTGACCGCGAGATTCACCTGATCGATGCCGGCGCTCTGTTCCGCCGCGGCCGCCGCGATCTCCTGCACGACACCGGTCACACGCATGATCGCGTCGCGCGCTTCGTCGATCGTCGAGCCGGTGTTTTCGACCAGCGTCGCGCCACTGCCGACGCTGCCCACCGCATGACTGATCAGCTCGCGGATTTCCTTCGCCGCGGTCGCGCTACGCTGAGCGAGGCTGCGCACCTCGCTCGCGACGACTGCGAAGCCGCGACCCTGCTCGCCCGCGCGTGCCGCTTCGACCGCTGCATTGAGCGCAAGAATGTTGGTCTGGAACGCGATGCCTTCGATCGTCGCGATGATCTCGACCATGCGGCCCGATTCGTTCGAGATACCCTTCATCGCCGCGACGGCCTGCGTGATCATGTCGCCGCCACGGTTCGCGATTTTCGCGGCGCCGGCCGCAAGCTCGCTGGCGGTGCGCGCGTTATCCGCAGTCTGGCGGACCATCGCCGTCATCTGCTCCATGCTCGACGCCGTTTCCTGCAATGAGGCCGCCTGGTTCTCGGTGCGCGACGACAGGTCCGCATTGCCGTTCGCAATCTCGTTCGCGCCGCACGCGACGTTGTCGGATGCATGCTTGATCTGACAGATGGTGCTGGTCAACGCGTCACGCATCCGCTGCATTACGTGCAGCAGGCTCGACGTGTCGCCGTCGCGCGTGCGGATCGCCACGGTCAGGTCGCCCGATGCGATCGCGTCCGCCACATTCGCCGCGTAGGCCGGATCGCCGCCGACCGTGCGTGCGATGCTGCGGTTCGTCACCGCGACGAGCGTCACGAGCACCGCCGACACCGCCAGGAAGATCGCGCCGATCAGCCACAGCGACGCCATGAACGCAGCGTCGATGTCGTCGACATAGGCGCCGGTCGCGATGATCCAGTCCCACGGCGCATAGCGCACCACGTAGCCGATCTTGCCGACCGCCTGTGTCGACGCCGCGCCCGAATGCGGGAACACGTAGTCGACGAAGCCGCCGTCCGGCGCCTGCGCAGCCGAGGCGAACGTCACGTAATGGTGGCGGCCATCGGCATCGGCGCTGCCCGCGAGATCTTTGCCTTCGAGTGCCGGTTTGATCGGATGCATCACCATCTGCGGCTTCGAGTTGATCACGAGGAAGTAGCCGTCTTCGCCGTAGCGGACGCCGCGCAGTCGTTCGAGTGCCTGCTTGCGGGCATCGGCCTCCGGTAGCGCGCCGCTTTGCGCCAGCGCCGCGTACTCCGTCACGATGCTGAGCCCGACGTGAGCGATATTCGTGAGGTCGTGCTTACGTTCCGCAATGCGCGTCTCGCGCGACTGCCACGCCGCCGATACGGAGACGGCGAGCAACGCGACGAGGCTGATGATCAGCGGCAGCCACAGCTTCTGCTTAAAACTGAGCTTGTGCATCCTGAGTCCTCGAGCAAACGAATGGAAATCGCGCAGGGCTGCCGCGCGAAGTGGCACGTGAATGGGCGCGCCGGGCGGCGCCGGTGGACTGTCCGGCGTCCTTCCAGGTGGTTCCTGCTCGAGTTATCGGCGGATGCGAGTGAAAGTTTTGTACTGTGAAACCCTCGGTTAACAGCGTGCCGCTGCCTCTAGCCCGGCTTCGCGCAGAAAATGCGTGATTGTCTCCTCGATCACCGATCTGGCGAGACCTTGCACGATAAACACGAGCCGAGTCGTGTGATCGTCGTCAGGCCACGCTTCGAGCCGCAATGGTTCATGCAGCAACTGCTGCACACCATGGAACACGACAGGCCGGGATTCGCCGATGAAATTGCCGATTCCCTTAACCCGCAGGATCCGTTCGCCGTGATAGCCGAGCAATACGGTCAACGCGGTTTCGAATGCCTGCATCGGCAATGCTTGCGAGTAAGTCAGGCAGAAGCTGTCGATGTCCGGATGGGCCACGCGTGACGCCGTCGCGCCACGCATCAGCAACTTGCGCGGCGCAGGCTCGGCGCGCAACCAGGGCCGCAAGGCACGCGGCGTCAGGATGTCGAGCAACTGTTGCACGTCAATCTCGCCGTTGCGCACCGGAATGCGTGGCGCACCCGGATTCAGCGCCTCAAGCGCCGCCTCGAGGTCTGCCAGCGCAGCCGCATCGACCAGTTCAGCTTTAGTCAGCAACAGCCGGTCGGCCACGGCCACCTGCTGACGCGACTCCTCATGCCGGGCAAGTTGCGCGGCGCCGTGTTTCGCATCGACGGTCGTCACGATGCCATCGAGCTGCAAACGACCTTCAAGCGCCGGGTCACCCAGCAGCAACGAGATCACCGGACCGGGCCGCGCGAGCCCCGTGGTCTCGATCAGAATTCGCTCGAAGGCGGGAATCTCGCCGCGCGTGCGGCGCTGCAGCAGATCGGTCACGGTCGCAGCCAGTTCGTCGCGCACGCCGCAACACAGGCAGCCGTTTTCCAGCAGGGCGATGGTTTCATCGCGTGAGGTGCTGACGAACAGATGGTCGAGACCGATCGCGCCCAGTTCATTGATCACCACCGCACACCGGCCCAGCGCGGGTTGCGGCAGCAGGCGATTAAGCAACGTGGTCTTACCCGAACCGAGAAAGCCCGTCAGCAACGTCAAGGGAATCGCAGCAGATTGCATGGCAGCTTTTCCTGACACTCAAATAACCTGCAGGTCTTTGCCGACGATGATCTGTCCGTCGAAATGTTTGCGCGCATCGGCGGCCCACATCTCGTCGGTAATCGCGGGGTCGCCGCCCGGCACGAAATGGCTCAGCACCAGCGTCTTGACGCCCGCCGCCGCGGCGATCTTGCCGACCTGCTCCGTGCTGGTGTGACTCTTCATGAGGTGATCGAGCAGCGTCGGCGCGTTGTCGACGGTCTTCATCAGCTTTTCGAGCGCAGGCAAGTACATCACTTCATGCACCAGGACGTCGGCGCCTTTGGCGAACTCGGCAAGCGCCGGGTAATAGGTCGTGTCGCCGGAGAAAACGACGGTGCGGTCCCGCGTTTCGAAGCGGTAAGCGAACGCCGGCTTGATCGTGTAGTGATCGACCAGTGTCGAGGTGACGCGTACGCGGTCGTCTTCCATCACAAGGCGCGGGCCGTCGAATTCATGGATGTTGATCAGTGGGCGGAACGGCGGGCGGCCTTCTTCGCGCATGCGCACGTCGAGGTCGATCGCGTTCATATCGACAAAGTCGTCGATCATCTTTGTCATGCGTGGCGGCCCGTACAGATTGACGGGCGTACGCAGGCCGGTGGCCCAGGCGAGGAACACGAGGTTGCCGAGGTCGGCGTTGTGATCCGAATGATGATGGGTCAGAAAGATGTCACGGATGCCCGGCAGCTTGATGCCGGCTTTGGTCAACTGCAGCGCGACGCCGTTGCCGCAATCGACCACGTAAGGCTGACCGTCGACCACCAGGACGTTCGCTGGCGCCGCGCGCAGGTCAGAAGGCGTAGGGCCTCCCTTGGTGCCGAGCAGAATCAGTTGTGTGCCTTTTGTCGAATGTCCCGCAGCGGGTGCCGTGGTTGAGGAGTTGGCCGGTGACTGCGCGTGGGCGTCCTGCATCCACGGCAGCGCCGCAGTCGTGCCGGCTGTCACGGCAATACGCATGAAATCACGACGGGAACGTCCGAACGGCTGATCACTCATGGTTCTGTTTCTCCTGATATTTTTGGTTGAGGTCTGCTCGATTTTGCTGGGTTAATCCCCTGCGGGCAACACATCGGCCAGTATGCCCGGGATCCAGACCCTGTCCCGCCGGTTACGGTCTGTCGCTGCTCCGGGACAAAATATGTCCTTGAGAGGCGCATAATCCTAGATGAATTGCGTTCCGTTCGTCGGCGGACGCGCTGCAAGCTGCACGCCCTTTACCTGCAACGCTAGTGGACTGACAAGAATCCTCAATACAAAGGAGTTCGAAAATGACACTTAACGGCGCGACTCCGATCGAACCAATCAACATTGGTCAATTGAAGATTCAGTACCTGATTGACGGAACTGCTACGGGCGGGATGGGTGTTTTCGAACTGACTGTGGGACCGGGTTCACAAGTCCCACCGCCACATAGCCACACGCGCAACGAAGAGTGCGTCTACGTGCTGGAGGGCATGCTTCGATACTCGGTCGACGGAGTAGTCCGAGACCTGGTGCCAGGAGAATGGATGTTTACTCCGCGTGGGTCGGTTCATCACTTCAGCAACCCGCACAATGACGCGGCCCGCGCGCTGATCGTCCTTACGCCCGATATAGGCGCTCAGTATTTTCGTGATGTCGGAGCAATCGTAAGCGCAGGCGGACCGCCCGACCGCTCAAAGCTTATCGATGTCATGTCGAGGTACGGGCTGGTGCCGGCGGCTAAAACCGGTCTGCCCTGAACGGGCGGGTATCCACAAGGGTCGCCTCGCCGGTCATCATCTCCGCGATCAGCCGTCCTGTCACCGGACCCAGCGTCAGCCCGTGATGCGCATGACCAAATGCAAACCACAAACCCTTGTGCTTTGCCGCCGGTCCGATGATCGGCATCATGTCCGGCGTACATGGGCGGCGGCCCATCCACGGTTCGGCGTCCAGACGCCCAGCAAGCGGGAACAGCGTGCGGGCCGAGGGCTCGACGGCGTCAAGCTGGTTGGGTGTCTTCGGTGCATCGTGCAGCGCGATTTCGGCGCCGGTCGTCAATCGGATACCTTTGGCCATCGGCGCCAGCAGGTAACCGCGTTCGACATCGAGGACCGGGTGATTCAGACGCGCGCCTGGCTGCGCGCCATAGTGCATGTGATACCCGCGCTTGGTGCCGAGCGGCAGGCGATAGCCCAGCCGTGAACTGAGTTGATCCGACCACGGGCCCAACGCGACCACCGCCGACGATGCCACGATGGTGCCCGCCGATGTATCTACCGCCCAATGATCGCGCAACGTATTCGCATCGCCGATGAAATAACGCCCGCCTAGCTGCTCGAAGTATTCTGCGTAAGCGGTGACGAGTGCGTTCGGGTCACTGACGGAATCGGATGCCGTGTAGCGCAACGCGCCGATCAGGCTGCGATCGAGATCGGGCTCCATCTGTTGCAAACTCGCCGCGTCGAGCGATTCGAATTCGACGCCGTATTCGCGATGCCACTGCTCGACAAGCCGTGTCTCACTGTCGCGAACTGCTTCAGTGCGGAATACCTTCATCCAGCCGATCGGGCGCAATAATGCGCTCGCGCCGGCATCGGCGGCTAACGCACGATGCTCGCTCACACAATGCTCGATCAGCGTCGAATACGACCTCGCGATCGCCGCATGCCTCACCGGATGAGAATTGCGCCAGTATTGCCATAGGAACGGTGCGGCCTTGAGCATCGCGTTGGCGTGAAATCGAACCTCCGGCGACCGGTTGCGCGCGTATCGCATCAACGTGCCGAGTTCGCGCGGAAACGCATACGGATACACGCCCTCGCGCTGGATCAGCCCCGCGTTGCCAAACGACGTCTCGTTGCCGGGCGGCTTGCGATCGACCAGCGCAACCCGCTGGCCGCGCTTCTGAAGATGGACGGCGACGCATACGCCGACGATGCCCGCGCCAAGAACGACGGTATCGAATTTCATCATGCTCGTGAGCTCACAGACTGACGATTACGCCGACAGTGCCGTCACCGCGACTTCGACATCGCAACCCGGTTTCATCAGCAGCGCCTGGACGCAGGCTCGAGTCGGCGCGTGGCCGGCAGGTACCCACGCGTCCCACACCGCGTTGAATTCGGCGAAGTGCTTCGGATCGCTCAGCCAGATATTCGCCGACAGCAGGCGTGTACGGTCAACGCCGGCCGCTTCGAGTAGCGTGTCAATACGCGCGAGGACTTCGTTGGCCTGTTCGGTCACGGAGACGTTGGCCGTATCAGGCACCTGGCCGGCCAGATACACCACGCCGTTGGCGATCACCACCTGGCTCATACGCGCATTCGTTTGCAGACGTTTGATTGAGTTCGACATATGTTTAGACCGTTGAAATGCCGGCGCCATTCGGGCCGGACTCATTGAAAAGAGGCGGCGCCGTCACGATCGACTTCAGCGACGGATCAGCCTGCGTGAGCTTTGACAGATCGGGACGCGGCCGGCGCAAGACCGGCGACTGATCGAAGACCTGTTCCAAGGCGTGCGCGACGGCGAGCGTTTTACGATCACCGTGAAACGGGCCGACGATCTGCAAGCCGAACGGCATGCCCGCATGATCGACCCCGCAGGGCAGCGACACGGCGGGATGCGTCGTGAGCGTGACGACGTACGTCAGCGCGAGCCAGCGATAGTAGTTGTCCTGTTCGCGTCCATCGATCTGCGCTGCGTACAGTTGTTGCCAGGGGAACGGTGAAATCGGCGTGGTGGGCGAGAGGATCACGTCGTACTGTTCGAACGCACTCTGGAAGCGTTTGAAAATACGGGTCTGCTCGGCTTGTGCCCAGGCGCTGTCGCCGAGGCTCATGCTCGCGCCCATTTCGTAGTTCGCCCGCGTGTTGGGTCCGAGCAGGTTCGGATCGCGCGTATAGGCATCGTGCAAGCCGGCGACGAAGCTCTCCGCGCGGATCACGTCGAAGCAACGGTGTACGTCGCCGAGATCGAAGCTCACCTGCTCGCAGGAGCGGAATGACGGCGCGATCAGCGCGATGCGCTCGCGGAACACTTTGCGGATTTCGTCGTCGACGTCGCAACTGCCGAAGTCTTCAGTCCAGCCGACTCGCAGCGAGCCGAGGTCGATATCGTCAGGCCGCGCGAAGGCCAGCGGATCGACGTGAAAGCTGAGCGGATCGCCGGCAGAGATGCCCGCGGTTGCCGCGAGCTGCAGGCAGGCCTCGGCGACGGTACGGCCCATCGGCCCGACCACCGAGATCGGCGACCAGCCGACCAGCTTGCGCGAATTCGGCACGAGGCCGGGCGTCGGACGAAAACCCACCACGCCGCATTTCGACGCCGGAATCCGCAAGGATCCGCCGGTATCGGAACCGGTGCAGACCGGCAGCATGTCGCACGCGAGCGCGGCGGCCGAACCGCCTGACGAGCCTCCCGCGTTCAGTGTGGTGTTGAAAGGATTGCCCGTTGCGCCCCATACCGGATTGCGCGTATTGGCGCCCGCGCCGAGCTCCGGCACGTTGGTCTTCGCGGTGACGATCGCGCCGGCGGCGCGCAGGCGCTCCACCAGCACCACGTCTTGCGTGGGAACGTTGCCGCGCGACATGGGCGAGCCATAAGTCGTCAGCAGACCGGCTGTATTTTCGAGGTCTTTGACGCCGAGCGGCAAGCCATGCAGCAAACCGAGCGCTTCGCCGTCGAGCACCTGCTTTTCGGCGCGCTTCGCGGCTTCTCGCGCGGCCGGGAAGTCCGTCGCGGTCACGGCATTGACTGCGGGATTGATTGCCTCGATACGCGCAATGCAGGCGTCGAGCAGTTCGACCGGCGAAATCTCTTTCGCGCCGATCATGCGGCGCAGCTCAACGGCGCTGCGTCCAACCAGTTCATTATCGTGACTCATTGCATCCTCGATTCATCAGGCGAGCGCTTCGCCCGTACGGTCCTTCAGCCAGATTACCGGCACCAGCGAGATGGCGCACGCGGCGGCCACATACCAGGCCGGCGCGAGCGGGTTGCCGGTTTGCGCGACCAGCCAGCTTGCGATGAACGGCGAGAAGCCGCCAAAGAACGATGCGCTCACTACGTAGGTCAGCGCAATACCCGTTGCGCGGACATGCTTTGGAAAGAGTTCCGGGATCATCACGAGCACCGGCACGATCTGCCCCGCGACAAACACGGCGAGTACGGCCGATACGATGCACAGCGCGGTCATCGACGGATGCGCGCTGAGGAAGGCAAAGGCTGGATAGACGAGCAGCAGCATCACGACGCGCGAAATAACCAGTACGCGCTTGCGGCTGAAGCGGTCCGCGAGCATGCCGGCCAGCGGCGCCGCCGCGAACAATACAAGCGAGCTGACAATGCCCGACGTGACAGCCGCGGTGGAGGAGAGATGCAATGTACGCACCGCGTGGCTCGGCAGGAAAAACGCCGTGATGTAGACAGACACGGAGCCGCCCAGTTCAGCAAACGTGCCGAGTATGGTGAGGTTCAGATGCGTGGTCAGCGCCGCTTTTAGCGCGCCGCGCGGCGGCGCTTCGCCTGGCTTGCGCTCGGCGAGCGTTTCTTCGAGCCGCTTGCGGATCAGCATGCCGGCCGGCGCGGCGACGATGCCGAGCAGGAAAGGAATCCGCCAGCCCCAGTCGAGGATCGCCTGTTTGGGCAGCGTGGCGTTGATCAGCGTGGCTACTAGCGCCCCGAGCACTAGACCGGCCGCAGTGGCCGCGAAGTTCCAGCTGGCGAAGAAGGCGCGCGTGTTGTCGGTCGCATATTCGACCAGCAGGGTGGTGCCCGGGCCGAACTCGCCGCCTGCGGCGAAGCCCTGGATCAGGCGCGCGCTCAGCACGATCAACGGCGCGGCGAGCCCTGCCACGGCGTAGGTCGGCGCACAAGCGATCATCGCGCAACTGAGCGCCATCAGCATGATGGTGAGGACCATCGCCTTCTTGCGGCCCGCGCGGTCCGCGTAGGCGCCGATCACGATGCCGCCCAGCGGCCGCACCACGAAACCTACGCCGAACACGCCGATCGACAGCAGGAACTGATTGACCGGCGAAGCGCCCGGAAAGAACAGTTGCCCGATCTGGATCGCGAAAAAACTGTAGATCGTGAAGTCGTAGAATTCGAGCGCTGTGCCGATCGTGGTGGCGGTGATAACGTGGGTTTTCGTCAGACCGGACTTACTCAGAGCAAGGGTAGACACGATAGGGTTCCCACAGAAAGGGTGGAATCGACGTGAGTTATCATATACGAGAAAAAATAAATTCTCGTATGTGAGAAAATTTTCTGTGGAAGTGAGTGAAATGGCCAAAGCAGCAGTGAGGGACAACCAGGCCGAGGCGCCGCATGAGAGGCACGAGGTGCATGAGGCGCCGCCTGCGCTCGACCACAAACTCGTAGGCGGCCATTTGCGGCAGGCGCGCAAGGCGCGCGGGCTGACGCTGACGGAATTGTCCGAGCGCTCCGGCATCGCCGTGTCGACGATCTCAAAGGCCGAGCGCGGCGATATCGCCCTGACTTACGACAAGTTTGCGGCGCTGGCACATTCGCTTGAACTGGAGTTCGACGCGATTTTCAGGCGCAGCCGCAAACTCAATCAGCCGGCGCGCGTGATGAAACCGTCCTTTACGGCGAACGGCAAACAGGAGATCTACGATACGCCGAATTACGAGTACGGCATGCTCGCCAACAATCTGACCGGCAAGCGGATGGTACCGATGCGCGCACACATTCGCGCCCGCGCCGTCTCGGACTTCCCGGAGTACATCCGGCATTCAGGCGAGGAGTTCGTCTTTGTGCTGGCAGGCCAACTGGAATTGCGCTTTGAAAAGGGCAAGTCGTTCAAGTTGATGCCGGGCGATAGCCTGTATTTCGACAGCTCGATTGGGCATGTTTACCTGAGCCTCGGCAAGGAAGATGCGGAGGTGTTGGTGTGCTGCGTAGATACGGATGAGCATCGGCCGAATGACGCCATCTGAGCGGCGTGTCGCAACTCGGGCGCTGAGCCGCTATTCGGCCAGCGCCGCGAGCAATTGATTCTTGACGATCGCGGTGGCCAGTGGCTGCCGCCCGAATTCATACCATCCGATATGCCGGCGCCACGCCGTGCCCGGAATCGGCCTCACCGATAGCAGCGGATCTTCGTCCCAGGCGGCGTGCCGCAAACGCGGCACGATCGACACGCCCACGTTCTGCCGCACCAGATCCGCGATCGCGGCGATCGAATTCATTTCCAGAATAGGGTTGACCTCGGCGCGCAGCCGCCGAAGCAGGCTCGCCACATGGGTGCCTGTCAGCGATGCGGCTTCGAAGCCGATGAACGGATGACGCTTAAGCAGTGAGGTCACCGACGCATCGTCGGCGGCGATCGCCGGATTGACCAGCAATACCAATGGTTCGTCGTAAAGGCGCTCCCACAACTCGGGTAGCGTGGTCACCCGGGGTTCGCTGACGATCACCGCCGCATCGATTTCCCCGGCGCGCACCTGGCGCCCCAATTCGGCGCTGTCGCCGTGCGTGAGACGTACCTTCAGGCCAGGGTAGGAAACCCTCAGGTGGATCACGTTGGCCGCCAGAAACCCCATTGACGACGCGGTCGAGCCGATCGTGATCGAACCTTCGATGTTGAGTTTGTCGGCCACGCCGCGCAACAGCGAGTCGTACGCGGCCACCACCATGCGCGCCTGCTCGATGATCGAACGGCCGGCATCGTTCAACTGGATGCTGCGCCCGCTGCGGTCGAACAACTGCCGCTGACACACGCGCTCCAGCGTACGCATCTGCGCGCCGACCGCGGCGTGCGTGAGCGCCATGCGATCGGCAGCCGCCGCCATGGTGCCGTGTTTCTCGATGGCGAGAAACGTCCGCAGCATTCGAATTTCACTCATGCGGGATCTCCTTCAGGGCCCTCGGGATGTGCTCGGATTGCACGATTTTTTCCCGTCTCCGCGCGTTGCATGATCGCACGAAACGAAAATTTTTCTTTCCTTTTGGTAAAGAAAATAACGCTTTTTATTTTGTTTGTGGCCAATGAAAATCGATCTGTCACAAATCAGGCCGATGGCGTCAGCGCGGGCTTAGTTCCGCTTCATGTCGTCGGTGGCAGCCAGGGTGAGGAGTCCCACACATGTCGCAAATCCAGCAGTTTCCATTCGTCAGCGTGTCCGGCAAACCGTATGAGCGCGGTTTGCAATATGGCCGTGCGGCGGCGGCGCGGGTGCGCCTGAGCGCATCCCGCTACGGCCAGACGCTGCGCAATCTCGGCTACAGCGAAGCGTCGCAGACGGCGCTGATCCGCTCGCTCGAACAGGTCATCGGCGAATTTCAACCGGAGTACCTGGACGAGATGCGCGGCATCGCCACCGGTGCGGAAGTGCTGTTCGAAGACATCGTGATGATCAATGCCCGTACCGAGGTGCTGGCCAAGGCGCGAGCCGAAATGGCGCTGCAAGCCGACGACGAAGACGGTTGTACCGGCGTGCTCGTGCTGCCGTCGCGCACGTCGACCGGGCAGTTGATCCATGCACAGAACTGGGACTGGAAGGCCGATTGCGTCGATACCGGCATCGTCTTGCGCGTACGCAACGATAACGGCCCCGATTTCCTGACCTTCGTTGAAGCGGGCGGCCTCGCACGCAGCGGGCTCAATGCCGCGGGCGTGTCGATCACCGCGAACTATCTCGAGTCCGAGCGCGACTTCACGCAACTGGGCGTGCCGCTGTCGTTGCTGCGCCGGCGCGTGCTGGAAGAGCCGGTGTTTGCGAACGCGTTGCGGGTGATCGCCACCACGCCGAAATCGTGTTCGAACAACATCATGCTCGGGATGGCCGAGGGCTTCGGCATCGATTTCGAATGCGCGCCGAACGAAGCTTTCCCGATCTATCCCGACGACGACCAGATGATCGTGCATGCGAATCATTGGATCAGCCCGGTCGCCCGCACCAAGTTGCTGGATACCGGTTGCGAGAGCTCACCGGACAGCTATTACCGCGACTGGCGCGTACGTCAGTTGCTGACGGCCGCACCGAAGGTGGATCGCGATGCGGTCAAGGCCGCGCTGTTCGACGCGTTCGCCACGCCGTTTTCGGTGTGCCGTCCGCCGCGTCCGGGTACACGTCACACGATGACCGCGACGGTCGCGATGATCGTCATGGTGCCGGCCGCTGGGGAAATGGATGTCGCACCGATGCCCGCGCTCAATCGCATCTTTACCCGTTACAGCCTGCACCACGAGCCGCTCGCCGAAGCGGCTTGAGCTGTGAACAAACACGCGTGCCTCGCAGCGCGAGGCATACACGACACCGCTGAAATCGTCAGAGAGGAATGACAGATGTTCGAAGCAGAGACGCGATCCGCTCCGGGTCACGAGAAAGCGCAGGCGCTGTACGACCTGGGTTCGACCACCGTGTACGCAAGTCGCCACGATTCGCGCTTTCCGTATGTGCTGTACGTGCCGCCCGAAGTCCTGACACCCGGCAACGATGTGGAACTGGTCGTCGTGATGCATGGCACGGGGCGTCAGTTCACGCAGTATCGCGATGCGTTCGCGCCTTTCGGCCGTTGGAACCGATGCATCGTGCTGTGCCCGTTGTTTCCGGTGGGCGTGCGCGGCGATGGCGAGCGCAGCGGCTTCAAGCGCCTGATCGAAGGCGACATCCGTTACGACAAAGTGCTGCTCGACATGGTGACCGAAGTGGGCGAGCGTTATGGCAAGCACTTCGACAAGTTCGCACTGTTCGGCTATTCGGGCGGTGGGCAGTATGTGAACCGCTTTGCGTACGCGCATCCGGAGCGGCTCTGGGCCGCGTCGATCGGCGCACCGGGCAACGTCACCGTGCTCGATGACACGAAAGACTGGTGGCTAGGCACGGGCGGTTTCGAGCGCCATTTCGGCAAGCCGTTCGATCTGGCCACCTTGCAACGTGTGCCGGTGCAGATGGTGGTGGGCCGTGCAGATCTGGAAACCTGGGAAATCACGGTATCCGAAGATAGCCCGATGTATATGCCAGGTATCAACGATGCCGGCGCGACGCGCCCGGAACGGCTGCGTACGCTGAAGGCGTCGTTCGAGGCCGCCGGCATTCGCGTGCGTTTCGATGAGATGGCGAATATCGCCCACAACGGCATGCAGGTCGTCGAGGTGGTTCAGGAGTTCTTTGCGCAGACGTTGCGCGCCCTGCGGGCCGGAGGATAAACACATGAACGCCCAAAGCGACTCAGGGAAGGTCTGGAAAACCATCGTATCGACGGTGATAGGAGGCACCTTCGAGTGGTTCGACTTCATGGTGTACTCCTATTTTTCGAGCACAATCGCACGGGTGTTTTTTCCTAACGTCGATCGCAGCAGTGCACTGCTGCTAACGTTCGCGACCTTCGCGGTCGGTTTCCTGGTCCGTCCGATCGGCGGCGTGGCGATGGGCATGGCCGCGGACCGGGTCGGGCGGGTGAGGGTACTGTCGTGGATCATGGTGCTGATGTCGGTGGGCTCGCTGATCCTGGGGCTGACGCCGGGCTTCGCGACCCTTGGGCTCGTCGCGCCTCTGCTGGTGGTGATCGGCCGGCTGGTGCAGGGCTTCGCGGTGGGCGCGCAATTCGCGCTGTCGTCGGTGACGATTTACGAGGTCGCGCCGTCCAACCGGAAGATGTTTTACGGCAGCTTCAATATGCTGTCGATCGGGATCGCAGCGATGTTGTCTTCGGGATGCAGTTACCTGCTGTCGCGTCACCTGTCGCATGCGGAACTGGATAGTTGGGGATGGCGCGTGCCGTTCATGATCGGCGCGCTGGTCGGGCCAATCGGCTTCTACATCCGCCATCATGTCGCCGAATCGGATGAATTCAACCGCTTGCAGGCGCGCCCCGCGGCACGGGCGCCTATGGGCGAGCGGCTACGCGATTTCGTGCGTGAGAACGGCGATGCCGTCGTGTGCGCGATGGGCGTGATGATCGCCGGCACGTCGCTGAATTATGTGTGGAATGCCTATCTGCCGACCTACGCGCAGATTCAGTTGCATCTGTCGCTCAGTTCGTCGCTGCAAGGGATATTCGTCACGAGTATCGTGATGTGCGTTCTGTCGCCGGTATTCGGCATGGTGGCGGACCGTGTCGGCGCGTATCGGCTGTTCTTTTTCTTTATCGTGGGCTGGCTGATCTGCGTCTTTCCGTTGTTCGCGTACTTACTGGCCGACCCCACCGAGAACCGTCTGATGATCGTACGGGTTGTCGGCATCCTATTCCTGACGCTGCAAGGCGCCGCGCATCCAGGGATGCTGGTCAAGATTTTCACCGTGCAGGGGCGCTCCACCGGCGTGGCTATTTCGTATAACACCTCGGTCATGCTGTTTGGCGGGTTGGCGCCGTTCTATATCTCGCTGGTGGCGCGTTTCACGGACGGGCACTTCATTCCGCCGAGCTACCTGCTCGGTACGGGGTTGCTAGCGATCACGCTGGTGCTCGCTTCGCGCACCGGGCGGCGGGTGTTGCAGGAGGATCGGCTGGAGCGCCGGCAACGGCGTGCGGCACGCGAGGCAAGTATGCAACGGGCGAATTCGGGCGATCCGGCGGCTTAGCTCGCGCGGACTGGCCGCGCCTGCGGCGTTTCTCACCGTCCGGATCGACGAAGACACCCTCAGACAGCCAGATGGTTTCTAATGTCCAGCCGCCATCAATACGGCGCTGAACAAATCAGACTTGCACGCGTCCGCCATCAACGAACAGTTCTATCCCGGTGATATAGCTGGCATCGTCGGAGGCGAGAAAGGAAACCGCCTTGGCGATTTCATCGGTGCTGCCGACACGGCCAAGCGGTGTCGTTTCGGCAACCTCCTTGCAATAGGCTTCGATCTGTTCGTCGCTCAGCTTGAGTTCGGTCTTGTACGCAGGCGTGACGACGACACCTGGCGCGACCACATTGACGCGGATGTCGCGGCCTTTGAGATCCGATGCCCAGGTGCGTGCGAAGGAGCGCAAGGCAGCCTTGGTGGCGGCGTAGACACCGAACGCCGGTACCCCTTGTATCGATGTGATCGATCCTGTGATCACGATGGCGCTACCGGCCCGCATGAACGGCAATGCGCTCTGCACGGTTTGCAAGGTGCCTTTCACGTTGATGTCGAAGTACTTGTCGAATTGCGCTTCGGTGATCTGTCCAAGCGGGGAGAACTCGCCGCCGCCCGCATTGGCAAAGAGAATGTCTATCCGTTGATGTTCCGCGGACACCGTGTCGACGACTTTCTTAAGGTCTTCGGCCGACGAAATGTCGCCACGAATCGCGCGTGCTCCGTGCCCGATTTCAGATACCGCAGCGTCTAATTCCGCTTGGCGTCGACCAGTGATAAACACCGTTGCACCTTCGCGAGCGAGGCGTTTGGCGGTAGCGAGGCCGATTCCGGTGCTGCCGCCGGTTACGAGCGCCACCTTTCCCGCATGCTTGGTCGAATGGATGTTGTCGTAGAGAGATGTTGTCATTTCACGGTTCCTGGTTCAGTTACGTGGATCAGTGAGCCCAGCTTAGTTTAAACACCCACGCAGATAAATATGTATATTGTGGTTTATCTATCCACATGGATGGATAATCGACGAGGTAGATCCATGGATCATCTGCAGGCCATCCGTATTTTTGTTCGCGTTGTCGAGACAGGAGGCTTTGGGCGGGCGGCCCTTTCTCTGAATATGCCCAACGCCACGGCAAGCAAATGGGTCCAGTCACTGGAAGCGCACCTTGGCGTAAAGCTGCTGGAGCGCAATACGCGGCGCGTCAGTGTGACGACCTATGGCGCGGCTTACTATGAGCGCATGCGGCAACTTCTCAGCGAGCTCGATGACATCGAGGCGACGCTGGGTCGGGAGGAGGCGAGCCCGCGTGGTGTGCTCAGAGTCGACGCTGGCGGATCGACAGCAAGCGGCATTCTCATTCCCGCGTTGCCGACCTTTCTCGAGCGTTATCCGGACATACAGGTCCAACTAAGCGTCACTGACCGTACCGCGGATCTCGTCGCCGAAAACATAGACTGCGCAATTCGCAGTACGGCCGACGATCCGGATCTGGTGACGCATCCGATCGGGAAGCTTGCGTGGACCACATGTGCGAGTCCCGCGTATCTCGCGAAGTACGGCACGCCGAAACACCCTCAGGAAATCGTGGACAACAAGCTGCCTGTTGCGGGATATTTTTCTGCCAGTACGGGTGTGACGCAGCCCCTTGTATTTTGCAAGGACGAGGAGACGATCACGCTTGGCCGTGTACGCAATGACGTTCTTGTCAGCGAGAGCAATTCACACATTGCAACTGCACTGGCTGGTTTGGGGATCGTGCACACATTGGACTTCATGGCTCGCCCGTTCATCAAGCAGAAGAAACTTGTACCCATTCTCACGCGATGGCGACCGGACCCGCTTGAGATCTATATCGCGTATCCGCCTAGCCGACGATATAGCACCAAGGTGAGGGTGTTTGCCGATTGGGCCGCTGCATTGTTCGCGTCTGCGTGACTTATGGCTTGCGGCCCGCTTTCTTTTTCTGATCGTAGATCGAAGCGCCAGTTTCGACAGGTATAAACGGTGCTTGAAACCGATCGATCAGAAAGTCGATGAATGCGCGGGCGCGGGCCGTCTGGTTTCGCTGGCTCGGATAGTAGACGAAGAGGTCCGCTGAGGGCAGCACCGTTTCCGGCAAGACCAGTTTGAGCCGCCCACTTTGGACGTACTTGGCGAGATCCCATTCGGAACGAATCAATATCCCATGCCCGTCGAGCGCCCACCTCAGCACAATATCGCCATCATTACTCGATAGCGCGCCTTTGACTTTCAACGCCTCGGTATGGTCCCCCTGCATATACCGCCACACGCCATAGGCATCATCGTTCTGCCGATGAATGATGCAACGGTGCCGAACGAGATCTTCTACGCGCTCCGGTGTCCCGAAACGCTCCAGGTATTTCGGGGAGGCGCAAAGAAAACGACGATTGCTCATGATGCGCCGGGCGCTAAGCCGGCTGTCGGGGAGTTCGCCAAAACGGATCGCCATATCGAACGCTTCCTCCACCAGATCGATAGGCCGGTCGGTCACTTCGAACTGGATCTCCACGTTGGGAAAGCGCTTCGCGAATTCGGACACAAGCGGCGCGATGGTCGTGCGCCCGAAGCCGAGCGTCGCATTGACGCGTAACAGTCCGTGGGGATCGGATCGAGCCCCCGATATCTCGTCCTCCATCTGCCGGACCTGCCCGACGATCTGTGTCGCGTAGCGCAGATAGGTCTCGCCCTCGGGCGTCAGGCTGACACTCCGCGTTGTCCGGTTGACTAAGCGCGCCCCCAGTCTTTGTTCCATCAGCCCGAGGCGCTTGGTCGCGGCCGGCGGGGTGAGATCGAGCGCCCGCGCCGCGCCCGACAAGCTCTTGAGTCTGGCGAGGAGGATGAAAAACTCGAAGTCGGAGGCTGAGTCAGTTGTCACTTCAGTTGTTCACCTAAAGTAAAAAATGAAATGAATCGAAGTGAATTCTAATCCCTCCTTTCGCGGATAAGCTAGTTTCCATTGCAGCAAGACACATGCAAAACGTGCCCAAAACTCAGGAGACACCGTCATGAGAATCGTTGAAATCCGCGAAAAAACCGTTCCGATCAGTTCCCCGATCCGGAATGCCTACATTGACTTCAGCAAGATGACGCTGAGTCTCGTCGCCGTGGTGACGGATGTCATCCGGGACGGAAAGCCGGTTGTGGGTTATGGCTTCAATTCCAACGGCCGCTACGGCCAAGGCAAGCTGATGCGTGAGCGCTTCATTCCGCGCATTCTCGAAGCCGATCCCGCCACGCTCGTCAACGATGCCGGCGACAACCTCGATCCGCACAAGATCTGGGCGACCATGTTCACGAACGAAAAGCCGGGCGGTCACGGCGAGCGCTCGGTTGCCATCGGCACGATCGACATGGCGATCTGGGATGCGGTGGCGAAGATCGAAGGCAAGCCGCTGTTCCAGTTACTGGCCGACCGTTACGGTAATGGCCAACCCGATCGCAAGATCTTCGTGTACGCGGCCGGTGGTTACTACTACCCGGGCCAGGATCACGAGAAGCTGAAAGACGAAATGCGCAGCTACATCGACCGAGGCTATACGGTTGTGAAGAAGAAGATCGGCGGCGCGTCGCTCGATGAAGATCTGCGCCGCATCGACTCGATCCTGAGCGTACTCGGTGACGGTCAGAAACTCGCTGTGGATGCCAATGGCCGCTTCGACCTCGACACCGCGATCCAGTACGCGAAGGCACTGTCGCAATACGATCTGTTCTGGTACGAAGAACCGGGCGACCCGCTCGACTACGAATTGCAGGCCACGCTGCGCAACTACTACGACAAGCCGATGGCGACTGGCGAAGACCTGTTCTCGATGCAGGACGCACGCAACCTGATCCGTTACGGCGGGATGCGTCCGGATCGCGACTGGTTGCAGTTCGACTGCGCGCTGAGCTATGGCCTGGTGGAGTATCTGCGCACGCTCGACATGCTACGTCAGCACGGCTGGTCGCCGAGCCGCTGTATTCCGCACGGCGGACACCAGATGTCGTTGAACATTGCGGCCGGACTCGGTCTAGGTGGCAATGAATCGTATCCGGACCTGTTCCAGCCTTATGGCGGCTTTCCCGACGGCGTGAAGGTGGAGAACGGCTTCATCACCATGCCGGATCTGCCCGGCATCGGCTTCGAAGGAAAAGCGGATCTTTTCGCCGAAATGCAAAAGCTGTCCGCATAAGCCCTCAAACGGCAAAACGCGCCGACAAAAGCGCCGGCGCAGCGTTCATAAGAATAGACAAATCGAACGCACGCGAAATCAGTTCGTGCTCGCCGCAGCGGTAGATCCCGCTGCGGCGACCGGTTCTGACTTTCATTAAAAGATGCCACGCATAGGAGACAGTCATGCGGGTTTCAAAGATCGGAAAATCTCTTTCCAAGCTCTACGTACAGGTTCTGATTGGCATTGTTGCCGGTGTCCTCGTCGGCCATTTCTACCCTGACATCGGTTCTCAGCTCAAACCTCTCGGCGATCTGTTCATCAAGCTGATCCGGATGCTGCTTGCGCCGATCATTTTCGCGTCCGTTGTGGTCGGCATTGCCCGCATGAACGACCTTCATGCGGCCGGTCGCGTTGGCGTCAAGGCGGTCGTCTACTTCGAAATTGCATCGACGATTGCGCTCGCTGTTGGCCTTGTAATCGTGAACGTCATCAAGCCGGGCAGTGGTATGAACATTGATCCCGCGCATATCGACAGTTCGGCCATTTCCAGCTACACCCATGCGGCGCAGCAGCACGGCATGCTCGATTTCTTCATGAGCATCGTTCCGAACAGCATTGTCGGAGCGTTCGCAAATGGGGATATCCTGCCCATCATCTTCTTTTCACTCCTGCTCGCCATCTCCCTCGCCAGGCTTGGTCCCCGCACCGCGCCGTTCGTCGATATGCTCGACATGTTCCTTCAGGGCATGTTCGGTGTCGTGCGAATCGTGATGTATGTCGCGCCCATCGGCGCCTTTGGCGGCATGGCATTTACCATTGCGAAGTACGGAATTGGCACGCTGGCATCGTTCGGCCAACTGATGCTGTGCCTCTACCTGACCTCGATCTTCTTCGTGGTCGTTGTACTTGGTGCTGTCATGCGGATGAGCGGACTGTCGCTGTGGAAGTATCTTCGCTACATCAAGGACGAGATCTTCATTACCCTCGGTACAGCGTCGACTGAAGCGGTGCTCCCGCAGATGCTCATCAAAATGGAAAAGTTGGGGTGTTCACGCCCCGTGGTCGGGATGGTGCTGCCCACGGGCTATACCTTTAACGCCGACGGCACGGCCATCTACCTGACCATGGCCTCGATGTTCGTTGCGCAAGCGATGAATATCCACTTGACGATCGGGGATCAGTTGCTGCTCCTTGGTGTATTGCTGCTGACATCCAAAGGGTCTGCGGGTGTGGCCGGAGCCGGATTCGTCGCGCTGGCTGCCACGCTGGCCTCGATGCACAAAATCCCTGTGTCTGGACTGGTGCTGCTGCTAGGCGTCGATCGCTTCCTCAACGAAGCTCGTGCCGTCACGAACCTGATCGGCAACGGGGTGGCGACGATTGTGGTCGCTCGATGGGAAGGGGCGCTCGATATGAACAAGGCCCGCGCGATGCTCAACCGCACTGACTCGAGCATCGATGCGTTGGAGTCCGCCGACGAGGTGCCGGTGGATCGGACACCTCCGAAAGACGCCGTTGTTCGGTCCCACATGCATTGAATCGTCGGGGCAACTTGATACTGGGCAGATTCCTTCGTCGCGAGTAGCGCAACGCTGTCGCAAGCACTCGTAGAAACAGATCCTTGGCGTATGGCCGATCCATGCACGTCGTGCGATTTTCGCCCCCAAACACCTCGGCGTGTTCCTACAAGCGCTTGCGGCAACCGTCTACGAAAAAACGCGAACGGTATGACTGCGGAGACAGAGAGGGGGATTCCGGCCGAATCATTTAGCCCTTCGCTCTGCGACCTCGAAATTCTGTCATCAACGGTATAACGAATTTATAAAACCGAGGGGTGTGTGCCGTAAATTCAGCATATCCAAGCGCACGTTTCGCTATTGTGCTCGACCCACATACCTTCTTTATCAAGAAGCTCGCTCTTTATACAACGGCTTTAGACACAGCTCGATATCATCGCTCCGCTTGACGCCGCTGCTTCATAGCCAGGCGTCATTCTTCGGAGAAAAATCATGTTTGAAATTGGAAAAGAGTATTCCCGGGAAGACATTCACAGGGTGACGGGCGGATGCAAGCAGGCATTCTTGCCTACGAAGGGCGGCAAGGTCGTCGCTGCGCGATTGCGTCAGGACCTCAACCCGTATGCCCCGGATGTGATCGTCTGCGATAGCAGCGCTGCTGCACGTGCGGCCGGCCGCACGCTCGCGCGACAGACAGAGCCGCTTCCTGTTTTTGTCCGAACAGCAACCGACCGATTCCGTTACATGGGCGAGTACGTCACCGATGAATCGTTCACTGCGCCGCTCGACTACGCCAAATATGTGCAGAACACCGGATTTACGCTGGGTCAGATTTCGCGCGTGATTAAAATGAAACGCCGTTGATCACAACGGCGTCTTCGAGTCGTAATCGTCTCTTCGCCGGCTGGGTTGCTGCTCGAACCCAACCGGCGATTGTCAATGACGCGCCAGACAGCGCTCACTCCTCGCACTTCACATCCTGCCGTCGCACGACGATGATCACCGGGTAAGTCCCGTGCTCGAGTTCCACGCGCGCGACCACGGCCATCGTCGCATTGTCGACGTCGTCGTACACACTGACTTTTTCATTCCGAAGGTTTGTCACGCCGGTACAGGCTGACGCGCGACCTTCGTCTGAGATTTTGCATTGAATCGGGTTATCAGCAACGTAGCGGTACTTGTCCCGGTCGGGGGTCGCAAGATATTCACGAAAACTCTGCGCCGATCCGCCGACGCCGGTGACATACCCGATGGCGCACTGCAGTTTGGGTGTATCGCCGCCCCCGGAGGTTTGGGCGGTCGCGATCGTGCTGGCGGTTGCAATGACCGCGGCGAGTGTCAATGCAAGGGGATATCTCATGGCGCAAATCACCGTTGTCGGTTCGAAGTGCTGGATTGTAATGGCATCTTGCCCAACGGGTCCGGAAGCGTTGATCCGTGCGCCGGCCTGAGATCACTGCTGCTTGCGCGGCTTTCCTTTGCTCGTCGTTTGCGTGGTTTGCGTGGTTTGCGCGGGAGGCGTGTGCGCCTCGTCACGTTCCCGGCTCCAATGCTCGAGCAGCGTGCGACTCTGATCGCGGACGGTCGCCGTGAGCAGTGCCGCCTTCTCCGCGTCGATGCTCTTCCAGCCGAGCATCGACAGTTTGGACGGATGCGCGAGGTGAAAAATCACCAGTTGCCCATGCAGGCTGAAGGTGCGGATCAAGATGACCGGATCGTCGACAGCGCGCCCGGAAATTCGCGCCACTAGCGCCACGCTGACGTCGTTGAGCGGCTGGCGGATCCGGCAGCCGAAAATCTGCATGGCGCTCTGAGGTTCATGTCCCGCCTGCTCGCGTGCGAAGAACATCCGCCGGCCGGGCTTGCTTGCCTTGACGAAAGCGCCGTGCGCGATCGCTGTCTGAATGCCGATGAAGGCGTCGATCAACGCCGGCGTGTCGGCGTTTTCACGCAGCGCTTCCTGCGCATGTTCGATGGCCGGGCCGAATGTCTCCCATGCGTCGTCAGCGAGCATCTCGACGCAGGCGCGATACACCCCTTCCTTATTCTCGAAGTAGTACTGCAGCGCGGGCGCGTTGACGCCGGCGCGGGCCGCGATGTCGCGTGTCGACGCGCCCTCGAAACCGTGTTCGCCAAACAGTTCGATCGCCGCCTCGATGATCCGGTGCCGCGTTTCGTCGCCGCGTGCATAGCCGCCTTCCGGCGAGCGGCGCAGCTTCTTTGCGGTGCTCATGCATCTTTCTCCATTACGCGTAGTGCGGGAATTCGTAAGAAATATATCACTTGACACAATTTGATCAACTGGAATAATTGTGCCACGTGGAAACAATTGGACCGATACGATGTCAGCGACTGCAGGCTCTCCCTCCCGCCCGATACCCGCCGAAGATTCGCCCGCAGCAGGCGCGAGGCGTCCCAGCCGGCGCACGGTGCTGATCGCGCTCGGCGTGGTCGCGCTGATCGTCGGCGCCGTCTGGCTCGCCCGCTGGTGGACCGTGGGCCGCTTCATCGAAAGCACCGACGACGCCTATCTGCAGGCCGACAGCGTCACCGTGGCGCCCAAGATTGCCGGTTACGTTACGGAAGTTTACGTCGCGGACAACCAGGTCGTGAAGCCTGGCGATCCGCTTGTTCATCTCGACGCCCGCCAGTATCAGGTCGCGCTCGACCAGGCGCGGGCCACGATCGATGCCCGCAAGGCCGACATCGAACGCGCGCAGGCCGACATCAAACAGCAGCAGTCCAACATTGCGCAGGCCCAGGCGCAGCAGCAGGTGGCGCGCGTTAGTGCGCAGCATGCGAGCGACGAAGTGCGGCGCTACGCGCCGCTCGTCGCCACCGGCGCTGAAAGCAGCGAACGGTTGGCGGAATTGACCAGCAGCCGCGATCAGGCGAATGCCACGCTTGCCGCGAATGCGGCGGCGGTCGAGGCCGCACGCTCGCAGATTGGTTCGGCTACCGCGCAGCTCGCTCAGGCGCGTGCGCAACTCGAAGCGACCCAGGCCAGCGCACAGCAATCGCAACTCGATCTCGACAACACTGTGGTGCGCAGTGTCCTTGGCGGCAAGGTCGGCGATCGCACCGTGCGCGTGGGTCAGTACGTGCAACCCGGCACGCGGATGCTGACGGTCGTGCCGGTCCAAAGCACCTATTTGCTGGCGAATTTCAAGGAAACGCAGGTGGGCGGGATGCGCGTGGGTCAGCCGGTGGAAATGCATGTCGACGCGTTGCCCGGTCATACGCTGCACGGCGTGATCGATAGTTTCTCGCCTGGTACGGGCTCGCAATTCGCGCTGCTGCCGCCGGAAAACGCTACCGGCAACTTTACGAAAATCGTGCAGCGGGTGCCCGTGCGGATTCGGATCGACACGGGGGCTGAGACGCGCAGCGTGCTCTTGCCGGGGCTGTCGGTAACCGTGGATGTCGACACACGTTCCGCGCGCGATCGTGACGCACGCATCGACAGCGAGAACCATCGTGGCTGAATCGGGAACCACAACTCCCGCCGCTGCACCGCGTGGTGAAGAGCGAGCCAGCGTCGGCGACTGGATCGCCGTCGCCGCGGGCGCGCTCGGCGCCCTGATGGCGACGCTCGACATCTCGATCACGAACTCCGCGCTGCCGCAGATCCAGGGCGAAATCGGCGCCACCGGTACGGAAGGCACCTGGATTTCGACCGGCTATCTGATGTCGGAAATCGTGATGATTCCGCTGGCGGCATGGCTTACGCGCGTGTTCGGCCTGCGCAATTTTCTGCTCGCCAATTCGGCGCTTTTCATTGCCTTTTCGATGATGTGCGGCTGGTCACACACCTTACCCATGATGATCGCAGGCCGCATCGGCCAGGGCTTCACGGGCGGCGCGCTGATCCCGACGGCGCAGACCATCATCCGCACACGCTTGCCGCTATCGCAGATGCCGGTCGGCATGACCATGTTCGGCTTGATCGTGTTGCTCGGGCCGCTGCTGGGACCGGTTGTGGGTGGCTGGCTTGCGGAGAACATCAGCTGGAGCTGGTGCTTCTTCATGAATCTGCCGATCTGCCTTGCGCTGATGACGCTGTTGATCGTCGGCCTGCCGTCAGACCGGCCGCACTGGGAGGCGTTTTTCAAGGCGGATTGGCTTGGCATCGTCGGTCTCGCGATCGGCCTCAGTTCGCTCACGGTCGTGCTCGAAGAAGGCCAGCGCGAGCGCTGGTTCGAATCGTCGATGATCGTGGCGCTTACCTGCGTGTCGGTCTTCGGCATGATCCTGATCGCCGCCTCGCAAATGACCGCAAAGAAGCCGATCGTGCGCCTGGGTCTGATGCGCAACCCGAATTACGCGAGCGTGATCGTGATTGTGTCCGCGGTCGGCGCAGCGCTTTATGGTGTGTCGTATCTGCTGCCGCAGTTTCTCGGGGTGGTCGCGGGCTACAACGCGGAACAGTCTGGCGCGATCATGCTGCTTTCCGGGCTGCCCGCCTTCATGATCATGCCGATCCTGCCGCGGCTGCTCGGCAAGGTCGATTTCCGCGTGCTGGTGATTACCGGGCTGGTGTTGTACGCAATCAGCTGCATGATCGACATTGAGTTGACGGCGCAGAGCGTCGGGCACGATTTCATCTGGTCGCAACTGATACGCGGCACCGCCCAGATGCTCGCGATGATGCCGCTCAATCAAGCGTCGATGGCGGCCGTGTCGCGCGAAGATTCCGGCGACGCCGCCGGTCTCTACAACATGGCGCGCAATCTCGGCGGGTCGATCGGCCTTGCGATCATCGGTACCGTAATCGACCGGCGCACGACCTTTCATACCGCGATGATCCGCGAGTCGGTCAGTGCCAATTCGCTGATTGGGCAGGAGAGCCTGACGGCGAACGCGGCGAACTGGTTCGCCCATACGGGCGACATGGCGTACTCGCAGGTGCGCGCGCTTGGGCAACTCGGCGCGCAAATCCAGCAGCAGGCCATCGTGATGACCTATTCGGAGACCTTCTATCTGCTCGGCATCGCGCTGATCGCCTGCATTCCGCTTGCGCTGCTTCTGAAAACACCCAGCCGGAACGCACCGCCGCCTTCTTCCGCCGGACACTAATGTTTTTTCATCACACCATGATGTTCAACCGTCCCTCGTCTATCGCACTGGCCGCCGCCGTGCTTTTGTCCGCCTTGTCGGGTTGCACGGTCGGCCCGGATTATCACGGCGCGCCGCCGGTTGCGCAGGACGCCCGCAGCAGCGCGACCTTCGTGCGTGCGCCGGCTGCCGGTACGACCGCGACGCCCGCGCCGAACCAGTGGTGGCTCGCATTCAACGATCCGCAGCTGAACGATCTCATTGCCGCGGCCTTTGCGCATAGTCCCGACGTGCATATTGCGCAGGCCCGCTTGCGGGAATCGCGTTCACAACTGCAGAAGCAACGTGCGAACGAATTGCCGAAAATCTCCGGCGATGCTGCAGCGCTGCGCATGCGCTCGCCTGATCTGAGTTCGCTCAGCTCAGGCAGTAGCACATCGTCGGGTCGCGGCCCGTTGCAGCTCTACACCGCAGGCTTCGACGCCACGTGGGAAATCGATCTGTTTGGCGGCACGCGGCGCGCTATCGAAGCGGCGTCCGCGGATGCGGAAGCCGTCGACGCCGATCTCGCGGACACCCAGGTGTCGCTCGCGGCTGAGGTTGCGCAGGTCTACATCGAACTGCGCGACCAGCAGACGCGGCTTGAACTCGCGCGGCGTCAGGCAGAGACCGAACAGAAGATGTTGACGCTCACGCAGCAGCGCCGGGAGCGCGGCACGGCAGCAGACCTCGATGTGGAACGCCTGAGCACGCAGGTTGAAAACACACGCGCAACGCTGATTCCGCTTGACGCGCAACTCACCGATTCGCTCGATCGTCTCGCCGTACTGACCGGCCGTGAGCCCGGCGCGCTAGACCAGCAACTCGCAGGTACACGGCCGCTGCCGGCGTTGCCCGGGACAGTGGCGATCGGCGATCCGTCGGCGATGTTGCAGCAGCGTCCCGACATTCGCGCAGCGGAGCGGCGGCTTGCGTCGAGCAATGCGCAGATCGGCGAACACATCGCGGATTTTTTCCCGAAGGTGACGTTGCTCGGCGATATCGGCTTCAGCGCGGGCGATCCGGGGCATCTCGTGCGCAAGAACAATTTCAGTTGGATCACCGCGCCGTATCTGCAATGGAACGCGTTCGATTTTGGCCGCACATTGGGTAGCGTGCACGCAGCCGAGGCATCGCGTGACGAAGCCGAGGCGCGTTATACGAAGGCCGTGCTCGGCGCGTTGCAGGACGCGAACTCGTCGCTCTCGCGCTATGGGCATCAGCGCGATCATGTCGTCACACTGCAAAAGGTGGAAACCTCAGCAAGCCACTCGGCCACGCTGATGCGGCAGCGCTATTCCGCCGGTGTCGCCACGCTGATCGATCTGCTCGACACGCAACGCGAAGAATTCACCGCGCAGCAGAATGTGGTCGCGGGACAGGCCGAATTGCTCAAGGACTTTGTGTCACTGCAGAAGAGTCTTGGCATCGGCTGGCAAGCGCAGCAAGGCTAGTGCGCAGGTTACGCTTTAACGGTAGCGGCGCCCTGCGGATTCGCACGGCGCGCCGCTTTTGCCGCAGCCGCGATACACGCGGCGAGACGTTGAGTAGCAGTTTCAATTTCGGCGTCGCTGAAACCGCCGAGACCCAGTATCAAACCCATTGGACCTTTTCCACCTGAATACATGGGCGACACCGCTCGTACAGCAACGCCGCGTTCGCCCGCTAACGACGCGACCAACCTGTCGTCGACATTCCCTCCGAGCCAAAGCACAAGGTGCATGCCCTGATCGCTCGGCTGCAACCAGGCGACCTCTTTCGGCAGCAGTCGCTCGAGCGTCTCGATGATGCACGCGCGGCGATCCGCATAGACGCCGCGAATACGCCGGATGTGACGATCCAGATGGCCTTCAGCGATGAAAGCCGCCAGTACATGCTGATCCGCGTTCGGGGGATTGCGATCCATGAGCACGCGCGCGCCGCAGAATGCCTCCACGAGGTTCTGCGGGACGACGGCATAGCCGAGCCGCAATGACGGAAACAGGATCTTGCTAAAGGTGCCGAGATAGACCACCCGGTTAGGGTCGAGTCCCTGCAGCGACGGAAACGGGTGTCCCGCATAACGCAGCTCGCTGTCGTAGTCGTCTTCGACCACCCAGGCGTTGTTCGCGCGGGCCCACGCCAACAGCGCGTTGCGCCGCGCCATGCTCAATGGCATTCCGAGAGGATATTGGTGCGACGACGTGACGAATGCCGCCCGTGCGTGTGGTGCCAGCTTGATACCCTCATCGACGTTGAGGCCCTCCGCATCGACGGGTACCCGGATCATGCGTTCCGGGCGACCGGTGCTTTCCAGAATAGCCGTAATGCCCCGATACGCCGGGTCCTCTACCCACGCCGAGGCATCGCCATCGAGCAGCACCTGGCATGACAGGTAAAGGCCTTGCTGTGTGCCGCTCGTGATGATCACCTGTTCCGCCTCGCAACGAACCGAGCGCGATTTCCTGACGTAGTCGGCCACTGCTTCGCGCAGCGCCAACGCTCCTTGTGGGTCGCCATACCCCGCCGGCGCGCCGGGTCCGCGGGCGCGCAGCCGGTTGCCGAGCCGGCGCCAGATATCGTCCGGAGCGGCAGGGCCAATGGGTACTGAAACTGCAAAAGGCGCTTGCGGCACGGCAGAAAATTGACGTGCAACCTGTGCGAAAAGATGGGCGCGTTCTGGAAGCGGGGCAGTTTCAACGGATGAGGACCGCCCTCGGACATCGGCAGGGAGCGTCAACGATTGCGCCACGCGCGTGTCGGAGCCAGGCTGCGATTGCAGAAAGCCTTCGGCGATCAGTTGCTCGAATGCCTCGACGACGGTTCCCCGTGCAACATGCAAGGACGCAGCTAAGGTGCGCGTGGAGGGGAGCACTTCACCGGGTTTGAGGTCGCCACGGCGGACGGCCTCGCGGAGTGCCTGGGCGAGCTGGCGGCCCAAATGGCCCGCAGCTCGATCCAGCATGCCGATCGCCGGAACTTCCACCGCTTTCGGTTTGCGAGCCATGGCTTTCTGGTCCAAAGAAAATGATCCAAACTGGTTCTACAATATAAACCAGTTTGCCGCCACAATTCTTTCCAGGCCTGCCGCACCGGCGTTGCCTGCAATGAGGGTTAGCGCATCGCTGCACTCATCACGGAGCCCCTATGTACGTACCCACTCATTTTGATGAACCGCGCACCGAGGTGCTGCACTCGCTGATCACAGAGAATCCGTTCGGCACGCTGATCACGCATGGCAAAAGTGGTCTGGACGCCAACCACATTCCGTTTGATCTGAAAGCCGGCGAGGGCGCGTACGGCGTCCTTCATGCTCACGTGGCTCGCGCCAATCCGGTCTGGCAGGACGTGGCCAACGGGGACGAGGTACTAGTCGTGTTTCGCGCGGGCGACGCTTACATCTCGCCCAACTGGTATCCGAGCAAGCACGAGTTGCACAAGCAGGTGCCGACATGGAACTACAGGGTGGTCCACGCGCACGGCCGGGTGACCATCCGCGATGACGAACGCTATGTTCGCGGGCTGGTCGCTCGCCTCACACGGACTCATGAAGCCTCCCAGACTCGTCCGTGGAAGATGACGGACAGCACCGCCGACTACATCGATATGATGCTCAAGGCGATCGTCGGCGTTGAGATCGAAATCACGCGCCTGGTCGGGAAGATCAAGCTCGGCCAGAACAAGGAAGTGCGGGATATCGAAGGGGCCGGCGCTGCTCTCAACGAGCGGGGAGAAAACGTGATCGGCGAAGCCATGCTTGAGTGCGCCGCCATAAAGGCTGCGAAGGCGGGTGATTCCCCCGCCTGACGCTCATCAAAAACCGCGGCCAGCGCCGGTCTCTGATGCCGGGCAGCAAGGGGACGTAGCTCAGGCAGAAGGGAGCGCGAGCCGCGCGATTTCAGCAAAATATCGCGCACCGGTGAGCAATATCTCGTCGTTGAAATCGTAGGTGGCGTTGTGGAGTGGCGTACTCCCTTCCTTCCCCGTCTCGCCATTGCCGATGAAAATGAAATTGCCCGGCACTGCCTGAAGGAACGCGCCGAAATCTTCGGAGATCATCATGGGTTGCACGCCGGCGTCGACGTTATCTGCGCCTACGATATTGCGCGCGGCCGAAACGGCAAGGTCCACATATTCCGGTGAATTCACCGTAGGCGCGAATTCGTGCGTGTATTCGAACGCACATTCAGCCCCGTGCGCGTGGCAGATCCCTTCGCTGATTTCTCGCATGCGGTTTGCCAGCATGGTCTGAACTTCGGGCATGTAGCTGCGCGTGTCGCCCTTGATCGTTACGTTCGACGGGATGACATTGCGGATGCCATCCGTAATGAACTCCGTGCAGGAGATCACCGCCTGCAGGCCCGGATCGAGATTGCGGGACACGATTGTCTGCAATGCCAGCACGATTTGCGACGCGATCACAATCGGATCGACGCCCATGTGCGGCCTCGCTGCATGCGTGCCGCGAGCCTTGATATGGATGACGAAATTGTCTTCGCTGGCCATAATGCCGCCCGCGCGTGTCGCGAAGGTTCCGGCGGCCATACCGGGCATGTTGTGCGCGCCAAAGATCGCGTCGACAGGATATCGTTCGAAAAGCCCGTCGTTCATCATTGCTTTCGCACCGCGGCCATGTTCTTCGGCCGGTTGAAAAATGAATCGTACGGTGCCGTTGAAATTCTTCTTTTCGGCAAGCAGGCGCGCCGCGCCGAGAATCATCGACATATGTCCGTCGTGTCCGCAGGCGTGCATCTTGCCTTGCGTTCGCGAGGCATACGGGCGGTCCGGTGCGTTCTCCGCAATATTGAGTGCATCCATGTCGGCGCGCAGACCAATCACGCCACGGCCATTGCCGACGGTGAGATTGGCGACGAGTCCGGTGCCGCCGATTCCTCGGTGCACGTCGAGGCCGAGTGCCTTCAAGGCGCGCGCGACATAGTCAGAAGTCGCGACTTCCTCGAAGCCGGTTTCCGGGTTCTGGTGCAGATGCTGACGCCAACTCTTCAACTGCGATTGCAAGGCGATTTCCATAACGTCTACCTCTTTTTCGGTGACCATTCGGCTTGTCTTATCGAACCGCGGCTTCGAGCCATTGAGTCTGACGTGAAAGCACCGAGTCGGCCGTTTCGCCCACGCATTCGCGGTAGACCGACGGCGCCGTTGCTCCCTCGGTGCTGATCACGAGAACGCGCGAATCTTTGTCCAGGCCGGCGGCGCGTGCCAGTTGCGAATCCTGCATGAGGACTTCGAGGCCCGCGTAACCCGCTGCGCCGGATTCACCGACTACCAGCGGAACGTCCGCACCCGTTCCAACTGCGAGCGTGCGCATCGCGGTAATCGCGTCTTCGTCGCTGATCGTCATGAAATCGTCGACGCACGACTCGAGGATTTTCCACGCGAGCGGTGAAGCTTCGCCGCATGCAAGGCCGGCCATGATTGAATCGACGGAGCCGGTTGCTTTCGCCGCCCGGCCTTCGCGCGCACTTTGATACAGGCAGTCTGCCTGCTGTGGCTCGACGACAACGAAGCGCGGGCGTTTGCTGCCGTGAACTTCCCAAAGATAGCTGGCGACCCCGGCAGCAAGACCGCCGACACCGCCTTGCAGAAATACATGGGTGAAGGCGCATTCGTCAGCATGACTTTCGGATTGCTCGATGATCTCGGCAGCGATCGCGCCGTAGCCCTGCATGACGTCGCGAGGAATGGCTTCATATCCTTCATAGGATGTGTCTGAGACCACATGCCAAGCGTTGTCTTTTGCAAGGCGCGCAGCTTCTTCCACCGACTCGTCGTAGTTGCCCTTGATACGAATGATCTGCGCACCGTATGCGGCGATGGCCCGCTCGCGTTCAGCGCTCACGTTGGCGTGCAGGACGATCACGCAATTGCATCCGAGTGTTTGTGCCGCTGCGGCCAGGGCTTTGCCATGGTTGCCGTCGGTCGCGCTGATCACGACGAAGTTCGTGAGCATGTCCTTGTAGCGTCCCTCGATCAAACCCTTCGGATCGAGATTGTGCTCGGGCCACAAACGCAAAATCAGGCGCACGAGCGCAATAGGTGCGCCCAGCGCCTTGAAGCTACCGAGCGGTGAACGGACGGATTCGTCCTTGACGCACAGACGCGCTATGCCAAGTCGCGCCGCCGCATCGGGAAGATTCCATAGCGGGGTAGCGGAGGAACCGAGAAGCGCCCAGTTCTTTAGCCATGCGCGGCTCTGTTCGGCGGCCTCCACGTTGAGAACTACCTTCAGCTCGTTCGGGTAGTCGGTGTGCGACGCGCGCTCGTTCGCGATCAGCATTGCGGTGTGGCTCCTGTGAATGAATGTCGGGCAGGACCATCAGATTCCCCGCCGCTGGGAATCGATACGTCAGCCAATGCCAAAATAATATTGCTTGACGTGCTCAAATTAATCCCTAAATCTGGGGTCCCGGCGCAATAATTTCTCGCTTTCCTACAAGGACCCGCCTCATGGCTATCACTCTCGACGCTTTCGATCGCAAGCTGTTAGCCGAGGTCCAGCAGGACGCTCAACTCCCGCAAAACGAACTTGGCGCCCGGGTTAACCTCTCAACTGCCGCGGTGAACCGCCGTTTGCGCCGCCTCGCCGAAGACGGCGTGATTGACCGGTACACAGCGATCGTCGCGCCCGAAAAGGTGGGTTGTCCTCTCACCATCGTTTCAATGGTGGAAGTCGAGAGCGAACAGATCGACCTGCTCGATTCCATGAAGCGAACCTTTGAGCAATGCCCGCAGATCCAGCAGTGCTACTACGTCGCGGGGGAATGGGATTTCGTCTTGATCTTCACAGTGCGGGACATGGAGCAATACAACGACCTGACCCGGCAGTTGTTCTTTTCCAATAACAATGTGAAGCGCTTCAAGACGCTCGTGAGCATGAGCCGCGTGAAGGTTGGATTGGGCGTGCCTGTCGATATCGATGACTGAGGCACACCGCCGAACGACACATTGGCTTACCGCCGCCGCGAGTGTCCGCGCGATTGAGTTTCAGCCTGCGTCTCCACCGCAGCGAGAAGATGCCGGCGACCCTCGTCAAGAATTTCATCCGCGAGCGCCGGATCAACATCTGCAACAGCACGCGAAAGCAGCAGCGCGCCGACCATCTGACTAAACAAAGTGATCGCCTTGCTGCGACCGCCTTCGCTGATCCCCTCGGTCTCTTCGATGACCTTGGCGAATCGGTCGAGGTTCACCGTGAGTCCCTCTGCGTAAGCGCCGCGCGCGACGTCGTCGAATCGGCGGGCGTCGCCTACAAATCCCGACCACGGGCACCCCGCCTCAATATTCGCGCGATGCTCGGGAGACAGGTACCACTCAATGTTGTACTTGACCGGGTCAGCGCCAGATGACTTCGCGCCGTCGATCAGGGCGGCATAAGCCTCTCCCCCTTCTTCCATCGCCTTTTCCATCACCGCGGCGACCAGCGCGTCTTTTGATTTGAAGTGGTTGTAGAAACCGCCCTGCGTAAAGCCCGCCGCCTTCATCAACTCGGCGAGACCGACCGCATCGACGCCACGCTCGCGAAACAGCTTTTCAGCCGCGGCCACGATTGCGTGCCGGTTTTCCATCGCTTGCTGTCTGGAAACACCCACTTTCCCCCCTTTGGTCGATAGCGACCTAATAAGACCGATCGAAAAATACAATGGTGATCACCATTGACATCGTCAGGGCGGCCGCCCACAATCCGCTTCAATGACAATGTCATTCACCATTGTCTTAAGTATAGCCTTCTTTACCTGAGTGTCCAGGCAACAGGAGGCGCCACGGTTATTCGACGCCTGAGTGCGTCGTCACCTCACTCTTGAAAGAGGGCATCACCATGACGAAGACAACCCCTGAACAGAACAAGGCGCTCGTGCTGGAAGCATTCGACACCCTGTTCAACAAGCGCGACTACGCAGCCGCTGAGCGCTTCTGGTCCGATCGCTACATCCAACATAGCGCTCATATCGCGCCAGGACGGGATGGCCTGTTCGACCTGATTCGCACGCTGCCCGACACCTTGCGCTATGAGAACCAACTGATTCTGGCCGAAGGCGACTACGTCATTGCACATGGGCGCTTCTCGGGACACGGCCGGCCCGCTGCGTGGATAGCAGCCGACGTCGTCCGCTTTGAAAACGGCAAGCTCGCCGAGCACTGGGACGTGCTTCAGGACGAAGCGACCCGGGCCGAATCAGCGAGCGGTCTGCCGATGTTCGGCGACAGCTTCCCTGCCTGACCACGCCCACCTCATCTACAGCAAATCAACTTCATCAGGAATACGATCATGAAACTCACCGGAAACACGATCTTCATTACGGGCGGCGGTTCTGGCATTGGCCGCGGGCTTGCCGAAGCACTCCACAAGCGCGGCAACAAGGTCATCATCAGCGGCCGCCGGCGCGGACATCTCGACGAGGTAGTGGCAGCGAATCCCGGCATGTCTGCAATCGAGCTCGACATTGCCGATCCGGCCAGCATCGAGAAGGTAGCGGCGCAACTGATTGCGGACTATCCCGACCTCAACGTGCTGATCAACAACGCTGGGATCATGGAGCCCGACCAAGCGGGCGGCCACATCGACGACGCGCTGCTGGTGTCCACCGTCACGACCAATCTCATCGGGCCGATCCGCATGACGTCGGCGCTGCTCGATCATCTCAAGACCCGGAACGACGCCGTCGTCGCCTATACAAGTTCGGTCCTCGCTTTCGTTCCGTTGGCCGTGACGTCGGTGTATTCGTCGACCAAGGCGGCGCTGCATTCGTACGTCCTCTCGCAACGCTTCATGTTGCGGGACACGAAGGTTCGCGTGCTCGAAATCGCACCGCCCTGGGTGCGCACGGACCTCATGAATAGCCGCGAGGCCGAACAGGCAATGCCGCTTGACGCCTTCATCGACGAAACGATCGCTGTCCTCGGAACGGACGCGGATGAGGTTCTGGTCGAAGGGGCGAAGGCGTTCCGCGCGAACCCGGGACCCGGAGAGCACGCCTTCGTCAATAACTTCAATGCGCAGATGATGGAAGTGTTCGGTGGGTGAGTGACTGCTTGCCGGATACGCGTCGCAGGCAAATCGGCGCGTATCCGGTGGCAGCAGTATCGAGCTTCAGCCGCGCCGGGTAGTGGCAAATCGTGAGCGGAGGCGACGTGACCTTCGTTCAACCTCCGTCATCCCGATCCCACGGCGGCACGCCGCCGAACGCCTCGACCAGAAAATCGACCACCGCGCGTATCTTTGCACTCAGATGCCGACGGCTCGGATACAACGCAAGTACGTCGATGTCAGGCAAGCGATAGTCAGGCAATACCTGAACCAGCTTGCCGGTGCGCAGGTCATTACCGATAAGAAAGGTGGGTTGCCAGATCACGCCTTGCCCGGCGAGCGCAGCCGCACGTGCGGTATCGCCGTTGTTGGTATGCATGTGGCAGTTGACCTTCACGGTGTGCGCTTTGCGCTCACTGTCCATCAGTTGCCACTCGTCACCGGTGGCGGCGTACGAGTAGCCGATGCATTGATGCTCGATCAAGTCGGCTGGCTCAGCAGGGTATCCGCAACGCGCCAGGTACTCCGGCGACGCACACAGAATGTTTCTCGATGTCGCCAGCTTGCGTGCTGCGTGGCTGGTCGAACCGGCGCGTGAGATGCGAATGGCGAGGTCGTAGCCTTCCTCGACGATATCGACGACGCGGTCAATCAGCGCGACATCGAGTTCCACGCCGGGATATTTCCGCATGAACTCGGGCCATAGCGGCGCCAGATGCAAAATGCCGAAGCTCACAGGCGCATTGATGCGCAATCGGCCGCGCGGTTCGACCGATGCCGATGATACAAGCCCCTCAGTCTCGGCGACGTCGTCGAGAATCGATTTGCAGCGAGCGTAAAGCGTCTCGCCGCCCTCGGTCAGCGAAAGCCTGCGCGAGGTGCGATTCAGCAGACGTGTGCCCAGGTGCGCTTCCAGCTCATTCACGTAGCGGGTCACGTTGGCGGGCGACGTCTCGAGCGCATCGGCGGCGCGCGTGAAGCTGCCGCGGCTCACCACGGTCACGAAGACTTCATAAGCACGCAGCCGGTCCATGTCTTTCCCCGATCATTCACAAATGCTGAATGATATACCCATGTTTTGAGCCTTCCTGCGATAGTGACTGAAGCCTATATTGCTTCTCACGGACCAAGGCACTGGGCACTGGTCAACACACTGCAGCAGGAGATTGAACATGCAACGCTTATCAGGAAAAGTCGCGATCGTGACCGGCGCCAGCGCGGGAATTGGCCGTGCCACCGCAAAACTGTTCGCCGCGGAAGGCGCAAAAGTGGTGATCGCGGCGCGCCGCGAAGCTGAACTTGAAACGCTCGCAGCCGAAATTGCCAGCGAAGGCGGCGAGGCCGCGTTTCTGGCGGGCGACGTGCAGTCAGAGGACTACGCGAAAGCGCTGGTCGCGCTCGCCGTGAGCCGCTTCGGCCGGCTCGACATTGCCTATAACAACGCCGGCACGCTGGGCGAAATGGGCCCGACTTCGGGCGTGTCGGAAGCGGGCTGGTCGGCTGCTTTGGCGACCAATCTGACGAGCGCCTTTTTGGGTGCGAAGCACCAGATCCCCGAGATGGTGAAGCACGGTGGCGGGTCGGTTATCTTCACGTCGACGTTCGTTGGCTACTCATTCGCTTTCCCGGGCACCGCGGCATACGCCGCGAGCAAGGCCGGTTTGATTGGGCTGACGCAAGCGCTGGCTGCCGAGTATGGCCCGCAAGGTGTGCGCGTCAACGCCATTCTGCCTGGTGCCGTGGACACGCCGATGTATCGCGACATGAACGACACCGCCGAGTCGCAAGCCTTCGTGACCGGCTTGCATGCGCTCAAGCGCGTCGCACGGCCGGAAGAACTCGCCCGTTCGGTACTGTATCTCGCGTCGGATGACTCGTCCTTCGTGACCGGTACTGCTTCGCTCGTCGATGGCGGCGCATCGATTACGCGGACGTAAATCTCTTGATGGCATCTGATGTTCGGGATGCCTTCTTTGAAGAGATCCAGGCAATTAAAGAGCCGATATCGGGCGTTGAATTGACGAGCAATGCTGATTGCGCGGCTTCGCATTTACTTTTGCTCCAAAGCAGGGCGTAGTTGGGACGCGATCTTGCATGAACAAAGCTTCGTGCCGCAGTGCAACGACATTGAACGCTGGCGATAGAGAATGGTAGCCGCACTGGTCATCCCGGTGTGGCTTCTCGTCTGATTATTGAGTGTGTTCACGTTGCGAGGCAAATGACGCCTGCAAGACTCAAGCTTCGACATCTGCGCGCCGTTATACGGGTTACAACCGTAAAAACTCGGGGGAGAACGGCGATGAGCAACGATGAGCGTCTCAGGCGTGAATTCTATGTGAACCCGGCTTCCTATTGCCGGGTGATGTCCGTAGTCTCGGCCGTCACCTTCGGTCTCTACCGGGTGGAGGGCGGCGGAACGGTCGGCATGCTTTCCGTCCGCTGGGAAAAACTGGGCAACGAGGTCGTGCCGCAACTGCATGCTTACTATGACAGTTGGCGCGTACTTGCTTCGTTCTCTGATGTTCTCGCGCGGATGAGCGAAGTGGCGGGATCATCCTGCTCGCCCGAAGACTTGTGTCAGATCTTGCTGGATTGCGGATTCGTCAATCGAATCGAGTCGAACCGGGAATGACTGATAGCGATCAACCGTCGATCACTCACCAGATATCAGTCTTAACAGGAAGGAAATCGTAATCATGTCAGTAACGGTTCGCGTGGAGTATCAGTATTGCCAGCATGGCAAGAAAGCGGTTCAGACAGGAAGTGACGTGCTAACCGTGTCAGAAGATACCAAGAGCGCGATTCTCGCTATGTTGCGGCTCCTGCATCCGCGTTGGGAGTCGATCAAGGTGCTGTCTACGTCTCCAACGACGTCGTCAGAAACGACTTCGAGTAGTTAAAAACGGCATCGTCGGTGAAGCGAGTGCGCGGTACTAGCCGCGCACTCGCTTCCAATCGCCTAGAAGCGCTCGCGATCGTAGCCCGGTAGCGCACGCGTTCCTTCAACAGCGACCGAGTGCAGCAGTTCAGGTTCCAGGTCGAGCAAACGCAGGATCGTCGGTGCGACCTGCGTGGTCGATACACGCTCGTCGTTGGTCCGGCCAGCGTGATGGGCGTGAGGCACGTAGACCACGAGACCAAGATGGCTGTCGTCGGGCGCGTTGCCGCCGTGCTCTTCGTCTTTGGCCGTACTCGAGGTATAGATGACCCCCGGGTTCGGCTGGACGACGATGTCAGGCGTGCGTCCGCGTGCCGGATCGCCAAACCACCCGTTCAACTGCGGACCGTACAGAATGTACGCCTGCGGACCGTCCGCACAGATGCCGGGCGCGTTGCAGCTCAGGTTGTCTTTCAGGGTCTTCACGACTGCCGGCAATTGGCTTTGATCTCGCAACCAGATCAGGCCGACGTCGTCGGTCTGCACGAAACCCGTATCGACGAGCCCCGTTCCGTCATTGAGGTTGCCGCTTTTCGTACTGTTCTGCCCGAAGTTGCCGTTCGGATCCAGATAGTTGTTTGCTTCAAGCAGTTTCGAAAGCGTGTCGCCGTTCTTGACCAGCTTCGAATGATCGGTCGGCGACTGCCCATGCTTCGCCGTGACGATGATCGCCGTCGACGAATAAAGGTTGTGCTGCTTGAGTTCGGACACGATGCGACCCAAGGCGTTGTCCAGATAAGCAATCGCGCCGCTTACCTGCGGGCCCGGCGTGAAGCTCGCATCCAGATAGCCGCCGCCATTTGCGACCGTTGCCTTCTGGGCGACGCTCAGTGTCTGGAAGTTGGTGCCGAACACCGTCGGTATGTCGGCGCTGGATTGGCCGGTCGAATCCTTACCGTGAATTTCATTGATCAGCGACTGCACGTGCAGATTGTCGAACTTTTCCGTGTGCGTGTAGATGTCGATGTAGTTCGTATTGGTAGCCGGATCAATCGAGTTGATCTCGGTGCGCGAAAGATCGTCGACGCCTGTGCCGGACGGTCCATTGAGCCAGTCGTAGCCCCACGCATGTTTGTCCGCCCATGCGGTGCGAGCGCCTTTCACGTTTTGTTTGACCACTTCGAAGATCGTGTTGGTCTTCACATAATTGTGCGGATAGACGGGCGTACAGACGCCATTGACCAACGCATGCGGGATGGCTTGCGGATTGAACGCGCCGCCACCGTTGAGATGGGTCAGAGCGCCGCCGTTCTCACCGTCGATGCCAGTGGTCTCGTCGAATACGACGTTCCAGCCTTGCTTGCCGGTGCAACTGCTATCGGACGGCGCGTAGAGCGTGCGGTCATACGATACGTCGTAGAAGAGGCCCGCGGATTTGGGCGAGCCACCGGTGACGAGCGCCGCGAGGCCCGGGAACGAATCCGAAAGATGTGGCGTGTGCGCGTTGGTGTAAGTCGTGCCCGACTTGGCCAGCAACGCAAGATTGGGGCATGCATTCGAACCGATACAGCGTGCGACGTCCTGCTCATGCAAGCCGTCGAAGCTAATCAGCAGCACGTGTTTCACTGACTCATGCTCGTGATCGTGTTCATCGCTTGCCGCTGCACCCAGCGAGTACAGTGCAGCAAGCAAGGCAACGCTCGCGCCAATGGCGCTTTGTGTACGCTTCCATCTCCTGATCGTCTTCATCTCTCGTCCTTTTGGTTGTTGCGAAACATTTGGTAAGCGGAGATGAATGTGCAGTGGAATTGAGTCGCCTGGATGAACCGACGCTTTCGATTCCATAACGCACTGACGATTTATGCAACGGTGAGAAAATCACGTAATAGTTTGTATTGCATAAGGTTTCCTTAAGCATTGCATGGTCCGGCGAACGCCGACTTGCCCTAAAATGCCGCTTACCGCTACGTACTATAAATTCCAAGACCAACCATGCCACGCTACGCCACATCGAGTCTCCGACGCGCTTCCGCCGGCGTCATGTTGGCTGCGATCTCTACCTTGGTAACCGGCTGTAGTGACGGGATATCCGAGGCCGATGCCGCATTCGTTACCACCGGGACGCCGCCCCAATTCGAATCAATGCGGATGTACGGCGCAGCGCCGGATAACCCCGCTCCGGGTAGTGGCAACACGCATGCTGCGGGCGGGCTCCGCCAGGGATGCATGGCGATCATCCGCGCGGGGGGCCGGGATGTGCGCGAAACGGTGATTCTCGAGAACGAGCCGGGTCCGTCCTTCGATCTTGATGTCATCCGTACGTCCGACGGATGGAGCGTGACTTCGGACGGACTCACACCGCCGAGCACCGACCCCGTGGGTTTCCGCACGCGCTTCACGCACTGCGTGAACGCCATCCGCGACAAGTACGCAGCTGAACCGGAAAAGGCGCCGTTCAACAAATAAGCTTTGATCGTGGTGCGCGCGCGGCCTGCTTCATTCGTGTCGGGTCTTTGACCGGCGCGACGGTTCCTGCTGTTGTGCCAGGAGCTGATTGGCCAATTCCTCGCCATCGACACACTTTCCTTGAGCCCACGCTTCGCTGAGCGTGGTGCGAAGCGTGCGTAGAGTCTTTCGCTGCAGACGCAGGGCGGTCATGAGTTGCTCGATCTCCTCGAGCCGCGTATCGAGTTTGTGCAGCAAATCCTCTTTCGGATAAAGCTCGTCACCAGAGAAGGCCTCGCGCAGCCTGTCGAGCGGAAAGCCCAGGTTCTGCGCCAACTGCACCACGCGCAGGCGCCCAATGGCCTGCTCAGAGTAGACGCGATAACCGTTGGGACTGCGCTCCGGCTCGGGCAGCAAACCGCTCTGCTCGTAAAAGCGGATGGCGGACGGTGCGAGGCCGGTTTTTTCCGCGAGTTCGCCGATTCTCATAATCGCTTGACCTTCAAGTTGACTTGAATCTTAGTATAGCGGCATCGCTCCTTTTGTATGCTGACTCCGCCATGACTACTTCGCTGTTCACACCCGTGCAGTTGCCCAACGGCAGCTGGCTGCCCAACCGCCTCGCCAAAGCGGCGATGGAAGAGAATCTTGCCGACGCGGGGCAACTGCCTGGCGAGACGATCCATCGCCTATACCGTTCGTGGGCCGAAGGTGGCGCAGGTCTTATCGTCACGGGCAACGTGATGATCGACGGCCGGGCGCTAACCGGGCCAGGCGGGATCGTGCTTGAGGCCAATACGCCTCTCGCACCCTTCACGCAGTGGTCACAGGCGGCCCGCAGCCGTGGTGCCCAGGTGTGGATGCAAATCAATCATCCAGGCCGACAGGTGCTCGCGGCAATGGGCGGCACGGCGTGGGCGCCTTCGGCTGTACCGATGGCGCTCGGCAAACACAGCAAGCTGTTCGCGCAGCCGAGCGCCATGAGCGAGGCTGAGATAAGCGAGACCATCGGCCGCTTTGCGGCGACGGCGCACGCTGCCGAGCAGGCGGGGTTTACGGGCGTGGAAATTCACGCCGCACATGGCTATTTGATTTCGCAATTCCTTTCGCCGCTGACCAATCGCCGCGCCGACCGTTGGGGCGGCAATCTTGCCAACCGTGCCCGTCTGTTGCTGGACGTGGTGCGTGCGGTACGCGCAAGGGTTTCGCCGGGTTTTTGCGTGGCGGTCAAACTGAACTCCGCTGATTTTCAGCGCGGTGGTTTTTCGGAAGAGGACGCCCGGCAAGTCGTGCTGTGGCTGAATGACCTGTCGGTCGACCTGGTCGAGCTATCGGGCGGCAGCTACGAAAGCCCTGCGATGCAGGGCGACACTGCCGACGGGCGCACCCTCGCGCGCGAAGCCTATTTCCTCGAATTCGCCAAGGATCTGGCCGGTGTCGCCACGATGCCTGTCATGACCACCGGTGGCATCCGGCGCCGCGCTGTGGCCGAGCAGGTGCTGAACAGTGGTGTCGCCGTCGTCGGCATGGCCACGGCGCTTGCCGTGATGCCCGATCTGCCGGCACGCTGGCAGGCAGGCGCCGATCTGGGGGCGCACATGCAGCCGGTCGAGTGGCGCGACCGGGCACTTGCGGCAATCGCGCGCATGGCGCTCGTCAAACGCCGTCTGCGTTCGCTCGGCACGGGACGTACTGCGCCCGCTCAGTATTCCGCGGTCTTAACGTTGATCATGGATCAACTGCGCACGCGCCGCCTGACGCGGCGTTATCGGCAATGGAAGCAGGAGCACGCGTGAAGCGTTAAATCAGACGCGGCGTGGCCGATGGATCGCCATCAGCCGACGATTGACGATTCCGTCACATGCTGGCGTTTTCAACGACGCGGCCTTCCGCGCGCCAGCGGAGCATGCCGCCGGGCAGGTTGGCAACCTGCTCGAATCCGGCTTGCCGCAGCATGATCGTGGCTTGTGCCGACCGTCCGCCGGCCCGGCAGACGGTCACGATCGGGCGTTCCTTCGTGAGTTCGGCGATACGCCCGGCGAGCTCACCCAATGGAATGAGCTTCGCAACCGGGATGCGCCCCAGTGGCCCGCTGAACTCGTCGGGCTCGCGCACGTCGACGACCTCGACTGCCCGCAGATTTTCCTCGAGCCACTGGGCGTTGATTTCCCAGATGCCCGCAAAGCTGCATGTCAGTGGCGCCCAATCGGGCTCCGCCATCTGCGCGGGGTAGCTTGCCGCCAGGCCGCATTTCAGGTTTGCGGGTACCGCCACGTCGATCTGCTTCGGATGCGGCAGGCGCAGGTTCGTCATGTATCCGGCGAAATCGTCTTCACACAATTCACCGCCAAGACGCGGATTGAAGCGTCGCTCCTCATCCACGCTGGTGACCGTTAAACCGCGATAGTCGTGGGCCGGGTAGAGCAGGCACGCGGCGGGCAGCGTAAAGATGTTGTTGTGGACCGCGCGAAACATGGCGTGCGCGTCACCGCGCTGGAAATCCGTTCGACCCGTGCCTCTGATCAACAGGCAGTCGCCGGTAAACGCCATGGTCTCGTTGTCGAGTACGAGTGTGATGCATCCATCGGTATGACCCGGCGTGGCGCGTATGGACAAGTACCTTGCGCCGAACTCGACCTTGTCGCCATGGCTCAGATAGCGGTCCGCACCTTCGGCGCCGCTTGCGGCCGAGATCGCAATCCGGCTACCTGTGCGGCGATTCAACATCCATGCACCGGTCACGTGATCGGCGTGGACGTGAGTGTCGATGGTGTAAAGCAGATGCAATCCAAGTTCTTCGATCAGGGCAGCGTCCCGGCGCACCTGTTCGAATACCGGATCGACCAGCACGGCCTCTCGCGTTGCGCTATCGGCAAGAAGATACGTGTAGGTTGAGGATTGCTGATCGAATAGCTGCCGGAAGATCAACACGATTTCACCCCGCGGCCCGCTTTTGCGAGCGGTTAAGGATCGCGGCTCATGGAGTGTCGCCAAACCGTACCGCAGGCAGTCGATTTGGACGCACCCCGTTCGGCGGGCCGGGCGCGTGGATGCACCCGGACTCGCATCGGCCGCCGCACTTCGACACTATCTGGCGCTCGTCGCTCCAATCAATGAGCGCTTTTACTTCGGTTGCGTAACGTATCGCAGATAAGGCTTCACGGTTTTGAAACCCTCAGGATATTTTTGCATTGCGGCATCGTTGGAAACGGACGTTGGAATGATCACGTCTTCACCCGGCTTCCAGTTTACCGGCGTCGCCACCGTATGTTTCGCGTTGAGTTGCAGGGCGTCGAGCAACCGCAGCACTTCGTCGAAATTGCGGCCTGCACTCATCGGATAGACGAGCATGGCTTTGACCTTCTTGTCCGGCCCGATGATAAACACGGAGCGAACGGTCGCGTTGTCCACCGCGGTGCGCGGGCCGCCGCCGCTCGCTTCGGGATGAATCATGTCGTAGAGCTTCGCGACCGTCAGGTCCGAGTCGCCGATCAACGGGTAGTTGACCGCGTGGCCCTGCGTCTCCGCGATATCCTTGACCCACTCCTTGTGATCGCCGACGGGATCGATGCTGAGCCCGATAATTTTTGTGTTGCGCTTATCGAATTCTGGCTTGAGACCCGCCAGGTAGCCGAGTTCCGTCGTACAAACCGGGGTGAAATCCTTCGGATGCGAAAACAGGATCGCCCAATGGTCTCCGATCCATTCGTGAAAATGGATCGTCCCTTCGGTGGTTTCAGCAGTGAAATCGGGAGCGTTTTCTCCTAGTCGAATCGACATCATCAGTCTCCATAGGTGAGTGCACCGAGGTACCCGTGCCGCGGTCGGCGTGACGTCCCCTGGGCTGCCTGGGTGTTGAGTGGCAATTGGTCTGACTAGAGACTACCCTTCGGCCGCTTACACCGTATTGCACCATATCGCGCCGAAGGGCCGTCTGCGGGCGCAGCAGATTCAGAGACGCTCCCAAATAGCCGGGATGCAGGAAAGACATCGGGACGCGCTGCGGGTCGCTCCTATAGCGTATAACAAAAAAGGCTATCCCTGTAGGCAGGTTCTAGGGGGAATCCGCCGCTGCGCTGCGACTAATTACCGTGCGACACGCTTGCGGACAATGTTGTTGAACAGCAGCGCGATCACCTGCAACACCAGCACACCGGCCAGGATGGGCAAAATCAGAAAGCGTGGAGACATCCCACCCGCCAGCATGATCACGAGCGGATCGGCGCCTGCGGGGGGATGCACCGTCCTGGTCAGTTGCATGGCGGCAATCGCGGCGCCGACGGCCAACGCAGCCTGCCAGATTCCTGCGCCTGCGATCCAGAAAACCGCCAGCCCGACTGTCGAGGCGATCAGATGCCCGAACACGAGGTTTCTCGGTTGGGCAAAGGCGCTATCAGGGGCCACAAACAACAGTACGCTCGATGCACCGAATGGTGCGATCAACAGCGGCAAGCCGGTGAGTTTGCCGAGCGTGCCGAGCACGGCGATTGCAACGGTGCCGCCTAGAAAACCTAGTACAGCCGGCATGGCGACATGACGAAACGTGGGGCGTGAGCCGACCGCCGCCGACCCAGGAACACTTTGTTGCATGGATACTCCGGCATGGGCCGCATGCCGTCCGCACGATGGGTCCGCGCCTGACGGCATGCGGCAACAGGATCAGGCAGCCTTGAAGCGGCTGGCTTCTTCGGAACCCTTCGTCGCGTTGCCCGCCGAGTACGAATGGGCGCCCACGCCCGCGAGTTGTCCGCCGTCGACAATCAGATACTCGTCACGAATCGGCCGTTTTTCGAACCAGCACTCAAGAATTTCGCGTGTGCCGGCCGCGTATCGCGTCTGGGCGGACAAGGTCGTACCCGACGTGTGCGGCGTCATCCCTTGATGCGGCATCGTGCGCCACGGATGATCGCGCGGCGCCGGTTGCGGGAACCACACATCGCCCGCATAGCCTGCCAGTTGTCCGCTTTCGAGCGCGCGAACAATCGCGTCGCGGTCGCAGATCTTGCCGCGCGCCGTGTTGATGATGTACGCGCCGCGCTTCATCTTCGCGATCATTTTTTCGTCGAACAGGTGCTCGGTTTCTGGATGCAGCGGACAGTTGATCGTCACGACATCGCATACCTTCACCATCGATTCGACATCCGGATGCCAGGTCGCACCCAGTTCGCGTTCCACATCCGCCGGCAGACGATGCCGGTCCGTGTAGTGAAGTTTGACGTCGAAAGCCTTGAGCCTGCGCAGCACCGCAGCGCCGATGCGCCCGGCTGCAACCGTGCCGACGTGCATGCCTTCGAGGTCATATGCCCGCTCGACGCAATCGGCGATATTCCAGCCGCCTTGCTTCACCCACTCATGCGAAGGGAGATAGTTGCGGACCTGGGAGAGGATCATCATCACCACGTGTTCCGCGACGCTGATGCTGTTGCAGTACGTCACCTCGGCGACCGTGATGCCGCGTTCAATCGCCGCTTGCAAATCGACGTGATCGGAGCCGATGCCGGCGGTCAAGGCGAGCTTGAGCTTGGGTGCTTTGGCAATGCGTTCCGCCGTCAGATAGGCCGGCCAGAACGGCTGCGAAATGACGACCTCTGCATCGTGCAGTTCACGTTCGAACACTGAGTTCGGGCCGTCCTTGTCGGACGTGACGACCAGCGTATGTCCTTGCGATTCGAGAAAACGACGCAGCCCCAGTTCGCCGGAGACGCTGCCGAGCAACTGTCCCGGCGTGAAATCGATCGCCTCGGGCGTGGGCGCTGTCTGACCATCGTGATAGCGGGTGATTGCCGGAATGTCGTCGCGCGCATACTTTTTCGGCATGCCGCCGACCGGGTCGTCATACAGTACACAAAGAACCTTGGCCATCTTGTCTCACTCCACTCAGTGCAATTGTGATCCGGCGTCATGCAGCTGCCGGGTGGATCGATGCGTGACATCGACCGGCACAGTGTCTGTGAGGGAAGTGGACCCGGTCCAATCGTTTGGACGGATTGGCTGATAACCTGTACTTATCAAACCTGGTTTATTGCAGGGCTGCGATATCCGTCTTCTGTAGCAATGCATCGAACGATTGCTGCAGATCGAGTCGTTCTGCCGCGCTCCACATGGCGGCTGCCAGCGGTGGCATCGATGGAGAATTGCGCGTAATCAGGCCAATCTCGCGTGTCAGCTCGGGCAACAGCGGCGTTGCGCTGATGCTGGTCCGGGTGTCGAGCACGCTCAAAAGACTGTGCGGCAAGATGCTGTATAAGCCGGCGTGCTGTACGTTCGAATACAGCGCGAGCAAGGAATCTGTTTCGAGCACGACGGTCGGTTGAACACCGGCGCGGCGAAAGGCAGCATTGATGACCTGGCGGTTCTGCATCGAGGTGCCCAGCAGGCAGAAAGGCAGCTCGCCGAGCGCGTCCCAACGGTTCAGAGCAGGGTCAGCAGGCGAGTCAGGAGGGGACAGCAGAAAGTAGCGTTCGCGATACAGCGGGAGCACGGCAAAACCAGCCTGAACGCGATCGTCCAGATAGGTGAACCCGACATCGAGTTCATAGTCGTCCAGCTGACGCAGGATCGTGTCGGCGCTGAGCGAGCGTGCGGAGTATCGGATCGCGGCGTGATCGGCCCGGCACGCTCCCAGCAACAAACCGACGATAGGCATCGTCGTCGGAATGACGCCGATGCGGATCGTACCGGTCAAGCGCACCTGAGCGGCCGACGCGTCCTGGCGCATATGTTCGAGTGTGGCGAGTGTCTGACGGGCCCAGCCAAGCACCCGCTCGCCTTCCTCGGTGAAGCCGATGAAACGCCTGCCGCGCCGGACAATGACCAGGCCCAATTCTGCCTCGAGGCTTCGAATCGCCGAGGACAGCGCCGGTTGCGAAACATGGCTCAGCTCGGCAGCCTTGGCGAAATGCTGTTCCTGCGCAAGCGTGACCAGATAATGAAGTTGACGGATGAACATCGCGCTCCCCGAATACCGGCAGGTGCCGTTTGCACATGCCCGCCTCGTTATATCACATGGAATATAGCGACTGCGCTTGCCCTGAACGGATCGACGCACACCGTTTCGCGAGACATGGCCGTCTCCGCGACACGCAACCGGCAGAAACAGAACGTGGACACCGATGCATTCGATCGTTATATTCGAACGGACACAATCGGAGAAGATGGATGGAAGCAGCGGCGAAACAGGCGGTCGGAAGCAAATACGTGCTCGAGTCGATGAAATATGCCCAGCGCCGGACGTGGGACGTGGTGGAGCAGTTGGCGCAGCGGATTCAGCCCGGCATGCTCGAGTCGGAGGCGACGGCCGAATGCAAGAACGTATTGAACGAGCTGGGCATGGATCGCATCTGGCATCCGGTGTTGGTGCGCTTCGGCGAGAACACGCTGAAGACGTTCAAGCAGCAATCGGATGGCGATCCGCGACTCGAGGACGACGATATTTTCTTCGTCGACCTGGGCGTGGTTTGGGATCAGCACGAAGGCGATGCGGGCGCGACCTTCGTGGTCGGCCATGATGCGGAGATGAAGGCGTGCGCCGACGCCGCAAAGACCGTGTTCGACGAAGTGGAGCATCACTGGCGCTCGACGCGTGCCGGTGGCAAAGCGCTATATGACTTTGCAGCAGAGCGCGCAGCGGCACTCGGATGGCGCCTGAATCTGGACATCAAGGGTCACCGCGTCAGCGACTTTCCGCATGCGATCTACAAAGCAGGCAATCTGGGCGATTTCGCGGACTGTCCGGACGCCGGCCTGTGGATTCTCGAAATCCAGCTCGCGCATCCGACGCGGCCGTTCGGGTCGTTCTATGAGGACTTGCTGGTCTGATCGCGCCGAATACGGCAAGCCGCCGTACGATCGGTCAGAGCGGGATGCCGGCGACAGCCGGCTTTTCGGTGGTCGGCAGCTCGAAGCAGAATGCCGTGCCCGTTCCCTCGCGTTCGAGCAGGCGTATCTGGCTGTGATGCAACTGCAGCATGCGTTGCACGATCAGCAGACCGAGTCCGCCGCCGCGATGCGCGCCACCTGAACTGAACGGACGTTCGAACAGCCCTTCGCGCTGCTCCGCTGGAATGCCGGGACCCGTGTCGCTCACCGTGACCGATACCTTGCCGTCCTTGTGCGCGAGATCGACATCGATCGACCCGCCGGCGGGCGTGTGGCGGATCGCGTTGTCGAGCAGGTTCGTCAGCACGCGCTCGATCATCCCCAGGTCGGCGTAAACCGCCGGCAGGCGAGGGGGAAAATCGGCGCGCAACTGGATGTGCCGCGCCTCGGCCGGCAACTCGAATTTCTGGAAGACGTCCTGGACCAGATCGACCAGCGAGAACGGCTCGAGTGCGGGTTGTACGTTCCCGTGTTCGAGCCGGGCCAGTTCGAATAGCGCCTGCGCGAGCCGCCCGACCTTGACGCTCTGCGCAAGCGCAATCGCCAGATAGCGTTTGCGCTCGGTTTCGCCGAGCGTCTCGGCTTTGAGCGACAGCGTCTCGAGGTATCCATGCAGCGAGGTCAGCGGCGTGCGCAGGTCGTGCGAAATATTGGCGATCAGTTCGCGCCGTTGCTGATCCTGGCGCGTCAGCGCGCGCCACTGCTCGCCGATGCGGTTGGCCATCTGCGCGAACGTCGCTTCGAGTACGCCGATTTCGTCGCGCCGTCCGGCAGGCGACGAGCGTGGCACCGCCGGCTGAGTGTCCGGCTCGCCATCGGCATCGAAACGGCGCATGGCGTCGGTGAGGCGGCGTAGCGGCCGCGTGATCAGGCCGAATGCCGTCAACCCCGCAAGCAATCCCAGCAGCGCGACCAGCGCCATCGACCAGAGGGTGGTACGCAGCACCGAGCTGGCGGCTACGCGCGCGGCGAGCGCGTCGTGTTCCTCGCCGAGCAGGACCACGTAGATATAACCGGAGGGCGGCTGCCCGTTCAGTTGCAGCGGCGCGGCGCTAAACACTTTTTTCCCGTCGACGCTGCGTGGGTCGTCGCCGAGAATCGGCAACGCGTCCCCGGCGATAAATTGCCGGATCGGCGCGAGATCTACCTGAGCGCGCTTGACGTGGCCCACGGGGGCGTCGTCGCCCTCGATGCGCCCCTGATTGTCAAGCAGATACACCTCGACGCTCGGATTCACCATCATCAACTGGCCGAACAGTTGGCGCACCGCGTCGGGCCGCAGGCCGTTCGCGTCCATCAGCGTGGTGCGATGCGCGATATGGTTGGCGAGATCCTTTGACAGGCGCTGCACGACTTCCTTTTCGTGCAGGTCGCTCGAACGGATCTGCAGCCACGCCGACGCGCCGCAGCACGCCAGCAGCAATGCTGAGAAGACGATCGAGAGCCGCTGGGTTAGTGTCAGGTTCACGGCGCGTCCTGAGGTGCGCTGGCGGGCGTGGGCCCGTCGCCTGGATTGCCAGGCATAGCCAGCTTGTAGCCGCGTCCCCAGACGGTCAGGATGCGCTCGGGCTGGGCGGGGTCGGTCTCGATCTTCGCGCGCAGGCGGTTGATGTGGGTGTTGACCGTGTGTTCGTAACCCTCGTGTTGATAGCCCCACACGGCGTTGAGCAGATCCATCCGCGAGAACACTTTGCCGGGATGCTGCGCGAAGTAATACAGCAGGTCGAATTCACGCGGCGTCAGTTCAATCGGCTTGCCGTCCACTGTCGCCTCGCGCGTCAGCGGATCGATCGTGAGCCCGGCGAGCTGCAGACTGCCCGCGTCGATGCGCGAGTCTTTTGCCATGGCTTCGACGCGCCGCAGCAAAGCTTTGACGCGCGCAACCAGCTCGAGCACGGAGAACGGCTTGGCCAGGTAGTCGTCGGCGCCGAGTTCGAGGCCGAGGATCCGGTGTACTTCGCTCGAACGCGCGCTGGTGATGATGATCGGCGTGTAGCGCGTCATCGCGCGGGCGCGCCGGCAGATTTCCAGGCCGTCGACGCCGGGCAGCATCAGGTCGAGGATCAGCGCGTCCCAGCCGCCTTGCTCCAGCAGGCGCAGCCCTTCGCTGCCGTCGGCGCTATGCACGACTTCGTAGCGTTCGTCGCGCAGATGAAGGCTCAGCACGTTGGCGATGTCGACGTCGTCTTCAACGATCAGGATGCGCTTCAATGGGTCCATGGAGGGTTTGAGCCGCGGGTAAGGGTGTGGTTCGGGTGTGGTTCAGGGCGGTGGAAAGACAGGGCGCCCGCAAAAACGGGCCGTTGCGCCATTGTGCAAAATTTCCGGGCGGCGAGTTATCACATTTAATTTAACTTTTCGTGAGGACTTTGACACCCCTCGCGCCCTAGGATGTGGGCACTTTCCGCTGATCTGCAGCGTACCCAAGCCGCGTAACCATCCTAACCGACACAAAACATCGCCCGGAACCGACATGCTACTCATCGTTCTTGCCTATCTTGGCGGCGCTCTGACGATCCTCAGTCCGTGCATCCTGCCGGTGCTGCCCTTTGTCTTCGCGCGCGCCGATCAGCCTTTCGTGCGCAGCGGGCTGCCATTGCTGGCCGGCATGGCGCTGACTTTCGCCATCGTCGCGACCCTCGCCGCCGTGGGCGGCGGTTGGGTCACGCAGGCTAACCAGTATGGCCGCTGGCTTGCAGTTGCCTTGCTCGCCATCTTCGGACTGACGCTGTTGCTGCCGCGTTTCGCCGATCATCTGATGCGTCCGCTGGTGAGCGCCGGCAATCGCCTGTCGAATTTCGCGCAGGGCGACGGTCAGCAGGTTCGCGCGGGATCGTCCTTTCTGCTGGGCATCGCGACCGGCTTGCTGTGGGCGCCGTGCGCCGGTCCGATTCTCGGCCTGGTGCTGACCGGCGCGGCATTGCGGGGCGCGAGCGTCGGTACCACGCTACTGCTGGTTGCCTACGCGGCCGGCGCGGCGACTTCGCTCGCAGTGGCGCTGCTGATCGGCGGCCGGGTGTTCACGGCGATGAAGCGCTCGCTGGGCGCGGGCGAGTGGATCCGTCGCGGGATCGGCGCGGCGATGCTGTGCGGCGTGGTGGCGATTTCGCTCGGGCTCGACACCGGCGTGCTGGCACGTGTATCGACCATCGCTACCGGTGGCCTTGAACAGAAACTGGTCGACAAGCTCTCGCCCGGCGCGACGCCGGCCAATCCGGTGGCGGCGGATAACAAGACCAACGCACCAGCCAACGCATCGGCCAGCGACGCCGTGATGACGGCCAACCCTGCCGCCGATGCAAGCAACGCCGGCGCGATGATGCGTGCTTCGCAAGGCGCGTCAGGCGGCGCGGCTGCGTTGCCCGTCGAAGGTGTGCTGCCGACCTTGAACGGCGCTGTTCAGTGGCTGAATTCACCGCCGCTGACGGTTCAGGACCTGCGCGGCAAAGTCGTGCTGGTCGATTTCTGGACGTACTCCTGCATCAACTGCCTGCGTTCGCTGCCTTACGTGAAAGCATGGGCGCAGAAGTACAAGGACCAGGGGCTCGTCGTCATCGGCGTGCATGCACCGGAATTCGCGTTCGAACGCAATGTCGACAACGTGAAGAAGGCTGTCCACGATCTCGGCGTCGACTATCCCGTCGCGATCGACAACAACTACGCGATCTGGCGTGCGCTGAACAATCAGTACTGGCCGGCCCATTATTTCGTCGATGGTAAAGGACAGATTCGCTATCACCACTTCGGCGAAGGCGACTATGCGGAATCGGAAAAGGTGATTCAGGAATTGCTGACAGAGGCAGGGCATGCGAATGCGTCGAAGGTCGCAATCGGCATTACCGGCACGGGCGCGCAAGGCGTGCAGGCAGCGGCCGACAGCGCCGACATGCAATCGCCGGAAACCTATATCGGATACGAGCGTGCCGAGAATTTCACGTCGCCCGGCGGCGCAGCGGAGGACAAGGTTCATACCTATAAGGCGCCGTTACAGCCCGCTGTCAACGATTGGGGGCTCGCCGGCGCGTGGAATGTGGGCGCCGAACACGCGACGCTCGAGGCGGCCTCCGGACGCATCATCTATCGCTTCCATGCGCGTGATCTGCATCTGGTGCTCGGTCCAGGCAAGGACGGCAAGCCGGTTCGCTTCCGTGTCAGCGTGGATGGCGCGGTACCGGGCGCAGCGCACGGAACAGACGTCGCCGCCGACGGTACCGGCACCGTTACCGAACAGCGTCTTTATCAACTCGTGCGGCAAACCGGCGATGTTGCGGATCACACGTTCTCGATCGAGTTTCTGGATCCGGGCGTGCAAGCGTATGCCTTTACGTTTGGCTAAGCCGAGCCTGACGGCGTGACTCAACCACTCATTGAAAGACTGACATCATGCAAACAACCTCTACTAGCAAGGTTTCCCAACGCAGGCGTTCGTCGTTCTTCCGGCTCGCGGGTTGCGTCGCCATTGCGGCGGGCGTCTTCGCCGCGCAGCGCATCGCGAACTCAGCCGAAGCAATGACGAAGATTCCGCCGCCTGCCCATGACGAGAGCGTCGGCGCCGTGCATAGCGAAACTGCTGTGTTCGCGGGCGGTTGCTTCTGGGGCGTTCAGGGCGTGTTCGAACACGTGCGCGGCGTGAAGCAGGTCGCCTCGGGATACACGGGCGGCGCGGCGGGCACCGCGCAATATGAAACCGTCAGCGAGGGCGATACTGGGCATGCTGAATCGGTGCAGGTCACCTACGACCCGAAGCAGATAACCTACGGACGTTTGCTGCAGATTTTCTTCTCGGTCGCACATGACCCCACCGAGCTGAACTACCAGGGCCCGGACCACGGCACGCAATATCGCTCGGCGATTTTTCCGGCGAATCCTGAGCAGCGTAGCGTCGCGCAGTCATACATTGCGCAGCTCGACAAGGCGCACGTGTTTTCAGGGCCGATTGTCACTCGCGTGGAGGATTTCAAGGGCTTCTATCCGGCGGAAAGCTATCACCAGAATTTCCTCGCGCTGCATCCTGACTACCCGTACATCGTGATTAACGATCTGCCGAAGGTGAGCGGACTGAAGCGCATGTTTCCCGATCTGTATCGCAATGATCCGGTGCTGCTCAAAGTGAGCGGCTAGTTTCCGGAGCGAGCCGCTCAACGCGCGAATCAAGCCTTCAACGGTAGCCAGATTTCGAGTCCACCCATGCCGCTGACCGGATCGAACTTCTCGTCGTAGCGCTCGAAGTTGGGCGCATCGGCGGGAATGTGTCCCGATGCCGGCAGCCACTGATTCCAGATCGTGTTCCAGGTGCGCCGTATGGTCGAGATGTGCTCGCGGTGGCTGAACACTGCGTAGCGTTGCGGGGAAATACGCAAGCGGCTCAGTTCGGCAGGCAATGCCGAAAAGTCGCTGACTTCGACACCGCACAGATAGTCGATATTGCCGGTGTCGTCGGCGTTGTAGCAGACGCCATACGCCACGTTGCCGAGCTGGCCCGGCACTCTGCCGAAGTATTCGCCGAAGCGCTGCCACTGCGAAGGAATCGCGGCGCAGGTTTCGCTTGTATAGCGCTCGCTCAGGCCCGCGACGAGAAACGGTTTGCCGTCTTCGAAACGCGGCGGTTCGAGATGCGTGAGAAGGGTTTCGTCCATTTTGATCGGCTCCACGATAGCAATGTTGTCGAGGTGACCACGCGTGCGCAGCGCTTCGGGCGTCAGTCCGAATTGCTCGCGAAACGCGCGCGTGAATGCTTCGTGAGAACCGTAACCGGCCTCGATGGCGACGGTCAGAATATCGGGTGCACCGTCGGCGAGGCGTCGTGCCGCTTCGCTCAAGCGGCGCGCGCGAACATAGCGCATGACCGAAAGCCCCGTGGCCGCTTCGAAAGCACGCGCCAGGTGAAAGCGCGACACGCATCCACAGTTGGCGATGTCGTCGAGCGTCAACTCGCGCGCAAAGTGGCTTTCGATAAACCAGAGCGCTTTTCCAACGGGGTTCATATTGGCTCTCAGTCAGCATGAAGCCAGCATAGCCAGGCGCGATGCGGCGCATTTGATCGCGCTTGCGGTTTTGCGGTGGGCGCCTTCTTGACCGCGATCGAGCTTGTTTCAGGGTGGATGGGTCAGTAGTTTTCGGTCGCTGCCGCGTTACCCGCGCCATGCGATTGTGCTGCAGTGGACCCGCCGTCACCGTGTGCATCCTCGTGCGCGTTCGCGTTCGCGCCGCCGGGTTGTCCCGGGCGCAGCAGCAAACCACCCAATACACCCGCCGCCGCCGCGAAGATCGCACCGAACAGGAACGCCACGTGATAGCCGCTATTGAGCGCTGCTACCGCGTTTTCAGACGCTTGCATTGCGTCACTGCGCGCTGCCGCCAGACTTGCGAGCACCGCGAGACCGAGCGCTCCACCCATCATGAACGACGTATTGACGATCCCGGACGCAAGGCCCGAATCGCTTGGATCGACGTCGCTCATGGCGGCCAGCAGCAGGGGATTGAATGCGATGCCCGCGCCGAAGCCGAGCAGGATCATGCCGGGCAGCACGTCGAGCACGAAGCTGCCGTTGACGGGCGCGCGTGCAAACAGCGCGAGGCCAATCGCCGCGACCAGCAACCCGGCGGCAAGCGGCGCGCGCAGGCCGAAGCGCATCACCACGCGCGCCGACAGGCCCAACGAAAAGAACGCCATGATCAGATTCGCCGGCAAAAATGCGAGCCCGACCTGCAAGGGCCGGTAGCCGAGTACGCGCTGCAGATACAACGCGGAGATGAAGAACCACGCGAACATCGCAGCCGCCCACAGTACGCCGACCACATTGGCAGTCGCGACATTGCGCAAGCGGAACAGACCGAGCGGCATCAACGGATGCTGCACGCGCGCTTCGATCACGAGAAACACGGCCAGCAGCGCGAGCGCCGCGAACAGAAGGCCCAGCGTCTGCGCCGAGGTCCAGCCGGCTTCATTGCCGTTCACGACCGCGTACACGGCCAGCATCAGCGAAGCGGTGACCGTTACGGCACCGGCCACGTCGAGCCGTTCGCCATGAGCATGACCGCGTGCCGACGGTAGGAGCGCCACGCACAGCGCGTAGACAGCGATACCAATCGGCAGGTTGACGAGAAAGATCCAGTGCCAGCTCAGCAGGTTGGTCAGCAGACCGCCGAGCAACACGCCGATGCTGCCACCGCCTGCGCAGACGAAACCGTAGATACCCATCGCTTTCGCCCGTTCGCCCGCCTCGGTGAACAGATTCATGATCAGCGACAGCGAAACAGCGGAGACTACTGCGCCGCCCAAACCCTGCACGGCACGCGCGCACACCAGCAGGATTTGCGAATTCGCCAGGCCGCACGCGAGCGAAGCCGACGTGAACAGCGTGATGCCGCCGAGGAACAGCTTGCGATGGCCGTAGAGATCGCCCAGCCGTCCGCCGAGCAGCAGGCAGCCGCCGAAGGTAAGCATGTATGCATTGACCACCCACACCAGCGAGGTTTCGCTAAAGCCGAGGTCCGCGGCGATCGACGGCAGGGCAACGTTCACGATGGTCGTATCGAGCACGATCATCAGCACGCCGAGGCACAGAACGATCAGCGCCAGCCAGCGTTTGTTGCCGTGGATGGAATGGGTCATGCAGGGGCTCCTTTGCCGTGGTCTATCAAGCTCAAGCAGGCTCAAGCGGGCGCCAGCGGATGCAAGCGAATGCCGGACGTTCCGCCGCCCGGCACGAATTCAAAGCCCGGTCGGCAACCCGTTGATGGCAATGGGGATTTTTGGTCTAGCACCCGCGAGTTTTAAGCCACAACTACGAATTCCTGGGCGGGGTTGGCCGTCAATCGCCGCCCAGCAGTTCGTATTTGCCGCCGCGCTCCAGCGCCCGCTGATAGGCCGGCCGCGCGTGAATGCGTTTCAGGAAATCGACGACGGCGGGAATCTGCCCTTCCATGCCGCCGCGTGCGGTGGCGGCTTCGAGCGGAAAGCTCATCTGAACGTCGGCCGCCGTGAAGTCGTTGCCGACGAACCAGCCAGTCGCGCTCAATTCCTTGTTGATGAAACCGAGGTGCAGCTTCAACTGCGGATCGATGAAGCTCGATTGGAGCGTCCATGCGATCTTGCGGGCGATGGGCTTGGCGAAGAACGGCATCGGCGCGCTGGCGATGCGCAGGGCGATCAGTTTCAGCAGCAGCGGTGGCATGGCCGAGCCTTCCGCATAGTGCATCCAGTACGTGTAGCGCAGCCGCTCCGGTGTGCCCGCTGCGGGCGCGAAGCGGCCTTGACCGTACTTATCGACCAGATACTCGATGATTGCGCCGGATTCGGCGAGGGTCTGGCCATCGTCCGTAATGACGGGCGACTTGCCGAGCGGATGAACCGCGCGCAACTCGGGCGGCGCCAGCATCGTGTTCGGATCGCGCTCGTAGCGCTTGATCTCGTAGGGCACGCCGAGTTCTTCGAGCAGCCACAACACGCGTTGCGAGCGGGAGTTGTTCAGATGATGGACGGTCAGCATGGGTCGAGGGAGGTTGGCCGGTGAAGCGTCACATCATAGGGGTGTTGAGCCGAGGCGGGGCTCTATTTGCTTGTCTCCGAGTTCGCCCCTCCTGCGCGCCCCCGGCCACACCTCACACGCGCGACTTCGTGCCCATCAGCTGGTTCGAAGGCAAGGTCTCGTCTAGCAGCTTGCGCGCGCTTTCTATGCCAGCCACCGGCAGTCCCTCGGGATTCAGCAAGCCGACCTGCACCAGCACCGATGCCTGATCCCAATAGATGTGCTCGTTGTACAGCTTGTCGCCGCGAAAGCACACCACGGCCAGCATCGGTACTTCGAAGTATTTACCGGTTGGCGCGACGCCAGGTAGCAGCCAATCGATCTCGCAGCTATGCGTGCAACTGAAAATGAATTCATCGACGATGCGATCCGCGCCGATCGTGCGCGAAATCGGAATCAGCTTCGTATCGGCAGGATTCGAATTGACGAAGTGATGCGTGTAGAAACGCTTGAGCTTGTCATGGCCCACGCCGCCGGTCATGGTCGGGACGTGGTTGACGTAGGGTTGCGCGACCATGGTCGGCATGACGGCGTCGACGTCGCGCGTGGCGAACTCGTAATAGCAATGCGCTTCCCACAATGCGTTCAGATCGTAAACCGGACCCAGCACTTTACGGAGCAGGGCGAGCGTGCGCGAATAGGCCATCATCGCGGCGGGTTTGTCGTATTGCGGACGTGATGGTGCGGCGAATGCATGATCGCAACCGGGGTACACGTACTGCTCGATCTGCGGACGCGTGCGCATTGCGGCGCTGATTCGCTCGCGCGTTTCGGGTGGGCAGTGTGCGTCGTTTTCAGGGAAGTGAAACACCATCGGGCAGCGCACGGCCGGCACTTCATCCAGATACGCTTCGAGGCCAACGCCGTAGTAGCTGATCGCGCAGTCCACGTCGGTGCGTGCCGCGCTCAGGAACGCGAGTTTGCCGCCGAGACAGTAGCCGACGGTGCCTACCTTGCCGGCCTGTTCGGGCAACGTGCGCAATGTGGCGACCGTTGCCGCGATATCGTCGACGGCGAGATCGACGTCGAAGCTCCCGAGATAGTCGAGCGCCTGCTTCATATCCGCCTCGCCATAGCCGAGCGAGATGCCTGGCTTGATCCGCCAGAACAGATCCGGCACCAGCACGACATAACCTTCTTCTGCGAAGCGGTCGGCCATCGACTTCATGTAGTCGTTAATACCGAAGATTTCCTGCAGGAGCACGAGCCCCGGGCCCGAGCCTTGCGCCGGACGCGCGACGTAGGCGTTGAAACGGCCGCCATCCTGGGCGACGACTTCGATGAAAGAGGCGGCCATACGGTGTGTCTCCAACAGGAAAGAGGGACTACATAGTGGGCTACCCGAGCGTGCGCAATTCGAAGCGTTTGATCTTGCCGGTTTCGGTGCGCGGCAGTGCCTCGATGAACGCGATAACGCGCGGGTATTTATACGGCGCCACGCTATTTTTCACGAAATCCTGCAGTTGCGCGACCATTTTGTCGTCAGGCGCATAACCTGGGTTCAGCACCACGAAGGCCTTGACGATCTGTCCGCGCGTCTCGTCGGGCACGCCGATCACGCCGCATTCGGCCACCGCGTCGTGTTGCATCAACACGCTTTCCACTTCCGGGCCGGAGATGTTGTAGCCGGCGGAGACGATCATGTCGTCGGCGCGGGCCTGATAGAACACGTAGCCGTCTTCGTCGAGATAGACCGAGTCACCGGGAAGGTTCCAGCCGTCGCGAACGAATTTCGCTTGCCGTTCGTCGGCGAGATAGCGGCAGCCCGTCGGCCCGCGCACCGCGAGTTTGCCGATTGTGCCTGCCGGCACCGGTTGCATGGCATCGTCCACGGCCTGTACGACGTAACCCGGCACCGCGCGGCCGATGGCATGCGGGCGGATCGCATCGCCTTGCGCCGAGATGAAAATATGGATCAATTCTGTACCGCCGATGCCGTCGATCATCTCGATGCCGCTCGCGTCGTGCCATAGGCGGCGCGTCGAATCCGGCAACGCTTCTCCCGCCGAGACCGTTTTCTTCAAGCTTGAAATGTCGTGATGCGCAACGAGCGGAGCCATCTGCCGATAGAACGTCGGCGCGGTGAACATGATCGTCGCGTGAAAACGCTCGACGGTTTGCAGCAAGGTCTCGGGCGTGAGCTTCTCGATCAATACCGTCGACGCACCCACTCGCAGCGGAAAGCACAGCAAACCACCGAGGCCGAATGTGAAGGCGAGCGGCGGTGTGCCGCAAAACACATCGCTCGATGAAGGTTTCAGAACATGACGCGGAAACAGATCGCACATCGCGAGGACGTCACGATGAAAGTGCATGCAACCCTTCGGCGCGCCCGTCGTGCCACTGGTGAAGGCGATCAGGCAGACGTCGTCAGCTGCGGTGTCGCAAGCGGTGAAGTGGTCCGGTTTGTTGATCGCGAGGCTGTCGAGCGAATCGGCGGAATCATCATGAAACAGACGCGTTTGTTTCAAACCCGCGCAGTAGAACTCGTCCTTGAGATCGTTGCAGCGCGCGAGTTCAGCAGTCAGGCGCGAGTCACATAGCGCGGCGCTGACTTGCGCCTTCTCGATGATCTGCTTGAGTTCTTTCGCGCGCAGCAGCGGCATGGTTGGCACTACGACCAGGCCGGCCTTCAGCGCCGCGAGCGCCGTCACCGCCATGTGCAGGCTGTTCGGTCCACGCAGCAGCACGCGGTTGCCCGGCTGCAAACCCATTTCGCCGACCAGCACATGCGCGCTGCGATTCACCAAGGCCAGCAACTCGCCGTACGTGGTCGCCCGCGGTTTCCCATCCACGTCCGACCAGATCGCCGGACGGTCGCGATGTCCCGCTTCGATCGTTCTGTCGAGCAATTCCGTCGCGCAATTGAAGCGCGCCGGGTAAGCCACGTCCGGGTTGTCGAGCAGAAAGACAGGCCATTGATCCTGCGGCGGAAGATTGTCGCGCGCGAAGGTATCGACGTGTGCTGACGGTTCCATCATGGTCTCCCGGGCGTTGAGCCGGCTGAATGCGCTTCGGTTGGCTTGGTGGGTTATGTTGCTTCGTGCTTCGTATTTCGTGCGCTTACTGGGGAACCACGGCCGTGGCTTCGATCTCGACTTTCGCTTCGTCTTCGATCAACGCGACGACCTGGATCGCGCTCATCGCGATGTCGTAGTCGCCGATCAGCTCTCGAAACGCACGGCCGATATCTTTCAGCGAGGCGAGATATTCGCGTTTGTCCGTGACGTACCACGTCAGGCGGACCAGATGCTCGGGCTTGCCGCCCGCTTCGTGCAGGACGGCAAGAATGTTCTTGAGCGCCTGAATCGCCTGCTGTGCGAAGTCGGTGGTCTGAAAACGTGCCTGTTCGTCCCAGCCGATCTGGCCGGCGATGAACACCTGCGTGCCGGTTGCTGCAACGCCGTTCGCGTAGCCGCGCGGCTTGATCCAACCGGCGGGAAGGAGAGCTTTTTTCATGAGCGATGCGCCTCGATGGATTCAGGCTGTGGGACAAACGCCGCGAGCGCGCTCGCGATGTCTGCGGGAATGTCGATGGATGTGCCGCTTTCGAGCGATGTGGTCACGAGCACCTGTTTCGCGCTGAAGCGGATTTCGCCGCCGTGCCGGCCGACGATCTCGATGCTGATCGAGCGGCGCCCGACCTTCGTGACGCTGAGTGACAGCATGATCGTTTCGCCCATCTGGCTCGGCCGCGAAAACTCGCAATCGAGTTTGACGATCGGCAAGCCGACCCGGCGTTGCGCGATCATCTGCGCATAGTCGATTTGCATGCCTTCGTTGAACCAGTCTTCGACCAGCGCGTTGGTCATCACCAGATATTGCGGAAAGAACACGATGCCGGCCGGATCGCAGTGCTGGAAGCGGATGCGGACAGGTCGTTCGAAGGTCGCGTTCATTTCGCTGCGTCCTTGATGGCGTCCGCTGCGTGCGCCTTCAGAAGGTCGCGGCCGACAATCAGCTGTTGCACTTCAGTCGCGCCTTCATAGATCCGCAACGCACGAATTTCGCGGTACAGCATCTCGACGGCGGTGCCGCTTTGCACGCCCATACCGCCATAGAGTTGCACGGCGGCGTCGATCACCTGTTGCGCGCCTTCGCTTGCGTGCCACTTGGCCATCGCGGCTTCACGCGTGACCTGTTCACCCTGATCGCGCAACCAGGCTGCGCGATAGACCAGCAATGCACTGCTGTCGATCGTCAATGCCATCTGTGCGAGCTTGGCTTGCGTCAACTGAAAATCGCCGAGCGTCTGTCCGAACATCTTGCGCGACGATGCGCGTGAAAGACCTTCGGCCATTGCATGCCGTGCGAAGCCCAACGACGCTGCCGCCACCGATGTGCGGAAAATATCCAGCGTACGCATCGCGAGTTTGAAACCTTCGCCGGGTGCGCCGAGCATCTGGCTGCGCGGCACGCGTGCGCCGGCAAAGTGCAGGCGAGCCAGCGGATGCGGCGCGATCACATCGATGCGTTCGGCGATTTCCAGACCCGGCGTGTCGGCATCGACGATGAAGGCGGTGATGCCGCGTGCACCTGGCGCTTCGCCGGTTCGGGCGAACACCACGTAGAAGTCGGCGATGCCGCCGTTGGAGATCCACGTCTTGTCGCCGTCGAGTACGTAGAAGTCGCCGTCTTCGCGCGCTGAGAGGGACATCGCAGCCACGTCCGATCCTGCTTCCGGCTCCGACAACGCGAACGCGGCGATAGCGGTACCGTTCGCCACACGCGGCAAGTACCGCGTCTTTTGCTCATGCGTGCCGCCGAGCGAGATCGCGCCGGAACCGAGTCCTTGCATTGCCAAAGCGAAATCAGCGAGACCGGAATGCTTGGCGAGCGTCTCGCGCAGCAGGCACACGGCGCGTGTGTCGATCGTTTCGCCGTTCCCGCCATAGGCAACGCCGCCGACACCGTATTTCAGCCAGCCCGCCGAACCGAGTTCGCGGACCAGACGGCGGCAGGTTGCATCGATGTCGTCATGCTCCACGTGCGAGAGATTCGCGCGGCACCATGCTTCGATACCCGCGGCCAGTTCGCGATGGCGCGGTTCGAAAAACGGCCAGGCCAGTGCGCTGTGCAGATCCAGATCGCTGTTGGTGCTCAATTCAATCTCCCTCGAAGACAGGACGCGACTTCGCGGCAAACGCGCTATACGCACGTTCGAAATCGCGTGTGCTCATGCAGATCGCCTGTGCTTGCGCTTCTGATTCGATAGCTTCGTCGATGCTCATGCTCCATTCCTGGTGCAGCATCTTCTTCGTGATGCCGTGCGCGAAGGTCGGACCGGCGACGAGATCGGCGGCGAGCTTCTGTGCGTCTGCTACGAGCGCGGCCGGTTCGCACAGGCGGTTATAGAAGCCCCATGCGTGGCCTTCCTCGCCACTCGCTGAGCGGCCGGTGAACAGCAATTCGGCGGCGCGGCCTTGGCCGATGATGCGCGGCAGGATCGCGCAAGCGCCCATATCGCAACCGGCGAGGCCGACGCGAGAGAACAGAAACGCGAGCTTGCTGCGCGCGGTGCCGAGCCGCATGTCGGACGACATCGCCAGGATCGCACCGGCGCCGGCGCAGACGCCGTCGACCGCGGCGATGATGGGTTGCGGGCAGTGGCGCATCGCTTTGACCAGATCGCCGGTCATGCGCGTGAACAGCAGCAGTTCCGGCATCGGCAGATCGATTAGCGGGGCGATGATGTCGTGCACGTCGCCGCCGGAGCAGAAGTTCTCGCCTGCGCCGTGAATCACGATTGCCTTCACGTCGGTCGCGTACGTGAGTTGCCGGAACAGATCACGCAACTCCGCATACGATTCGAACGTCAGTGGGTTTTTACGTTCGGGCCGGTTCAGCGTGATCGTCGCGACCTTGTGGGCGACCGACCAGCCAAAGTGCCGCGCCTCGTAACCGGCGAGCGTCAGGCGGTTGCCGGCCAGTAGGGCGTCGGCGTTGGATCGTGTCATGAGTGTCTCCGGTGCAAGGCTGGGTTCCGTGCAAATCAGTCTTTCAGACTGTCGAGCAGATGTTGTTTGAGTTTGCCGAGGCGCTGATGGGTGCGCGATTTTTCGTCGAGGCTCAAGCCGCCGAACAGTTCGACCACCCATTGCTCATGCGCAATGGCCATCTTGTCGAACGCCTTGCGGCCCGCGGGCGTGAGGCACACGCTGATCGAGCGACGATCGTTGGGATCGGTGCCGCGCGAAACCAGACCTTCTTTCTCGAGCTGATCGGTAATGCCGGTCACGTTGCCGCCCGTCACCATCAAACGGCGCGACAGCTCAGTCATCTTCAGGCCTTCCGGATGACGTTCGAGTTGCGCCATCAAGTCGAAACGCGGCAACGTGGTGTCGAATTCATTGCGCAGGCGCTTGCGCAGTTCGGCCTGCACGAGATTGGTCGTGGTCAACATGCGCAGCCACAAACGCAGGCCCATGTGGCTATCGGCGCCGGTACTCATTTCCAGATCCACGACGTTCTCCGCTGGTTTGGCGACGCCTTTGCGCGGCGGCTTTGCGTCAGCCGTCGTAGTCTTTTTAAGGTTCGATAACTTGGTCACATTACTTCTCCACCGGAGATGGAAATGGATTGCCCCGTGATCGCATCCGAGCCGGGTTGGCAGAGCCATAGCACGGCGTTAGCGACCTGTTCCGGGCTTACGAAGCGACGCTGCGGATTCGTGCGCAGCAAGGTTTCGCGCGCCTGCTGTTCGGTGCGGGAGGTCTTGCTGGTGATCTGTTCGAGCGATGCGTGCAGCAGTTCGGTTTCGGTGTAGCCGGGGCATACGGCGTTGACGGTGACGCCTTTCGTTGCGACTTCCAGTGCGAGCGAACGTGTCAGGCCGATCACGCCATGTTTCGCGGCGCAGTAAGCGGCGACATAGGCGTAGCCGATTTGCCCCGCCGTGCTCGCGACATTGACGATGCGGCCGTGGCCGCGCTCGAGCATGCCGGGCAACACGGCGCGCGTGCCGAGGAAGACGCCGGTGAGGTTCACGTCGAGCATGCGCTGCCAGAGCGCCATGTCGGTGTGAGTGAAGGGCGCAGCTTGCGCCTGGCCGGCGTTGTTGACGAGGATATCGATTGCGCCGGCTTGTGCGAATGCCTTCTCGACCGATTCTTCGCTTGTGACGTCGACGCTGATGCAGGCGACGTCGCCGAGTCCGTTGAAACTTTCCCGCTGCGCATCGAGACGTTGCGCGTTGCGTCCCATCAAGGTGACGCGCGCACCGGCACGCAGCAGCGCTTCGGCCACGGCTGCGCCGATGCCGCTGCCGCCGCCTGTGACGACAGCGTGCTGTCCTGCGAGGGTCGTGTTGGGCGTATTCACGTGGTTCCTTCAGCGCGTTGCGCGCGCTCTTGCGGCGACAAGCCTGCGTTTGCGGCGGCCTGTGCACGTTCACGTTCGAGATTGCGCTCGAGTTGCGACTTGGCTGCCGTGTACGGTTTCGGCCACGTCACGTCCAGATAGCCGATTTTTGCGGCTTCATTCAACGTCCACGACGGATTGGCCAGATGCGGCCGCGCGATCGCACAGAGATCGGCGCGGCCCGCCGCGATGATGCTGTTCACGTGGTCCGCTTCCGAGATCGCGCCAACGGCGATGGTTGCGATGCCGGCTTCGTTGCGCACGCGGTCAGCGAATGGCGTCTGGAACATGCGGCCAAACACGGGCTTTTCCTGCTTGCTGACCTGGCCCGACGAGACGTCGATCATGTCGGCGCCTGCCGCCTTGAAGGCGCGGGCGATTTCCACGGCGTCGTCGGGCGTGGTGCCGCCTTCGACCCAATCGTTAGCGGAAATACGCACGGAAATCGGTTTGTCTTGCGGCCAGACGGCGCGGATCGCCTTGAAGACCTGCAACGGGTAGCGCAGACGATTTTCGAGCGAACCGCCATATTCGTCCGTGCGCTGGTTGGTCAGCGGCGACAGGAAGCTCGAGAGGAAATAGCCGTGTGCGCAGTGCAGTTCGAGCCAATCGAAGCCTGCCTCGGCGGACATTTGCGTGGCGCGTACGAACTGCGCTTCGATTTCTTTAAGTTCGTCTCGTGTGGCTTCATGCGAGGTCTGACTGACGCCGCTTAAATATTGCTGCGGTGAAGCGGACACCAGCGGCCAGTTGCCTTCGTCAAGCGGCTGGTCGATGCCTTCCCACGCAACGCGCGTCGAACCTTTTGCGCCGGAGTGCCCCAGCTGAATGCCGATCTTGGCGTCCGACTGAGCGTGCACGAGATCCACGATGCGCTTCCACGCCGTGAGATGCTCGGGCGCGTACATGCCGGGACAAGCGGGCGTGATCCGCGCTTCGGGCGACACGCAAGTCATTTCCGTCATGACCAGCCCGGCGCCGCCCATGGCGCGGGCACCAAGATGCATCAGGTGATAGTCACCGGCGATGCCGTCGACGGCTGAGTATTGCGCCATCGGCGAGACGACTACGCGGTTTTTCAGCGTGACGCCACGCAACGTGAAGGGCGTGAACATCGGCGGAACGGAGTGCTTCTCAGGCGCGCGGTCAATGCCTGAGCGGTGTGCGAGCCAGTCTTCGAACGTCGAGAGATAGGTTGCGTCACGCTCCCGCAAGTTCTCATGCGAGATGCGCTGCGAGCGTGTGAGCAGCGAATACGCAAACTGTTCCGGCTCGAACGAAGTATAGCGATCGACATGCTCGAACCACTCCGTCGAATTGCGCGCGGCGTTCTGGATACGCAATACGTCGATACTGCGGACATCCGTGTAGTGCTGCAACGCAGCGGGCAAATCACCCGGATGCGCGCCGATGCTGTTGGCGAGTTCGATCGAATCTTCGAGCGCGAGCTTGGTGCCCGAGCCGATCGAGAAATGTGCGGTGTGCGCCGCGTCGCCCATCAGCACGATCGGCGTTTGCGAGCCGTCGGCGTTGCCGCGCCAATGCACCCATTCCTCATTGACGACGCGCGGGAAACGAATCCACTGCGACGACCCACGCAAATGCGCGGCGTTCGACAGCAACGGGTTGCCGTCCAGATACTTGGTGAACAGCTTCTCGCAGAACGCGATGCTGTCTTCCTTGCTCATTTCGTCGAGACCGGCGGCGCGCCACACGCGCTCCGGCGTTTCCACAATAAACGTCGAGGTCTGATCGTCGAAGCGGTAGGCATGCGCCTGGAACCAGCCGAACTCAGTTTCTTCGAAAGCAAACGTGAAGGCGTCGAAGAGTTTTTTGGTGCCGAGCCAGACGAAGCGGCAATCGCGCATGTCGATCGCGGGCTTGTAGGTGGCGGTGTACTTCTGACGGATGGCGCTGTTGGCGCCGTCACAGGCGATGATCAGGTCGGCTTCGTAGGTGGTGTCGTCCGTAACCTGGGTTTCGAAAACCAGTTTGACGCCCAGTTCTTCGCAGCGCGCCTGCAGGATATTCAGCAGACGTTTGCGGCCGATGCCGCAGAAGCCATGGCCCGACGAGCGAACCTGCCTGCCGCGGAAATTGATCTCGATGTCGTCCCAGTGGTTGAAGGCGTCGAGGATCGCATCTGCGCTGGGGGCGTCGGCGGTGCGCAGGTTGCCGAGCGTCTGGTCGGAGAACACCACGCCCCAGCCGAAGGTGTCATAGGGCCGGTTGCGCTCCACCACCGTGACGTCATATGCCGGGTTCCGGCCCTTCATTAACAGGCCGAAGTACAAGCCGGCCGGGCCGCCGCCGATACATACGATGCGCATGTTGACTCTCCATGTGAACCTGCTCTGGAGGGTAATTTAGGCGTCGATAGTTTAGATGTCAAGTAAATTGTCGGAGAGCGTCTATGCCCGTTGCCGTCCAATCTGCAACATCGCGATACTGGCAAGAATCAGGGCGATGGCGGCCACTTCCAATGCGCCAACCCTTTCCCCGGCGACCCAACCAATCAGAAGCGCAACGGTAGGTGTAATGTAGGTTGAGCCCGAAGCGGCAACTGCGCCGAGCTCTTGCAGCAGGAAGTAGTAGATCAGAAAGGCAATGCCGGTTCCCAGGACACCAAGTCCGACCACGACACCGGTGGCCGCCCGCCAATCCTGCAGTATGTGCCGCATCCCGGTGAAGTCTGTGAGCAAGGTCAGTATGAGCAGGGCCAGCCCCATCTGCCACGTGACCAGCGCCAGGGGCGGGAGGTTGAATGGCGACAGAAAACGGCGGACGTAAACATACGACAGCCCGAGGGTGATCGCACCTGCCAACATCCAGAAAACGCCGGCAAGATCGATGGGGTTGTCTGCACCTTCCCAAGGCCGAGCAATCAGAACGATGCCGGCAAATCCCAGAACCACGCCTGCCACCATCAACCCGTTCACCTTCTCGGTTCGCAGGAGCAATAGTGAGGAGATAGCAGTGAATATGGCAATGGAGCCGCCCAAAACGCCTGCGGTGCCCGAAGGAAGCAGCGCAGTGCCTTTTACGATGGCAACATAGTAGAAAGCTGTCGCCACAGAGGCCATGACGAAGAAGTGAGGCAGATGACGCACCTGGCTACGGTTGATCACTCCCTGATGCCAGGCGGCGAGTGCCAGCGGCAGGAAGCCGCAAAGTACCCGTAAAAACGCGATCTGCATTGGGCTGATCAGGGTCACCGCCCACTTCATGTAGATAAAGTTCGATCCCCAGATGAAGCCAAGAAGGACGAAGGCAGCCTTGGTAAGCCTCATAGTGCATGCCTCGCCAACCAATGAGATTGATCGTCAGTACATCAAGGCCGAAAATCTGCGGATAGAACAAAAGCGGCATCGCCGTAGGACGTATTGGTCGTGATTCGGCGGCCGCATCGCGTGTGCGTTTCCGATTACGCATCCGTGTCGGGAACCAGAACTACGGCACGCACGGTGCTTGACTCCCCGGTCGGCTCTACTGAACGATTCGATAGATGGTTGGCGGTAGCGTTTCGCCTGCCGCGGAAAGCGTGTATGCGCGCTGCACCTCCGCCACCGCATGCGCCGCTTCCCGGGCGCTGCGTGCGTGCACGAAGCCAAGTGGCTGCCCGACGTCCACGCGTTGTCCAAGCGGTACGAGTTCCGATAGGCCGACAGCGTAGTCGATCGAGTCTTCCGCCCGCACCCTGCCTCCACCCAGTTCCACGACGGCGACGCCGAGCGCGCGGCAGTCGATCCGCTCTACCTTTCCCTCCCCCGGTGCAGGAACCGGAATCGTGATCTGCGCTTTGGCCAGATAACGGACAGGCGCGTCTATCAAGTCGATGGGGCCACCCAGCGCCGCCACCATTTTCGCGAAGCGCTCCGCGGCCGCACCGGAGTCGAGCACCGCCTGCAACTTGACTCGCGCCTGCGCGTGGTCGGTAGCAATGCCGCTGTTGATCAGCATCTGCGCGGCGAGCGCTATCGTGACCTCGTGCAGACGATCTGGACGCGACTTGCCCGTCAAATAATCGATTGCGCACGCCACTTCCAGCGCATTGCCCGCGCACGGCGCGAGCGACTGGTTCATGTCGGTCAGCAGCGCCGTGGTCTTCATGCCTGCGCCGTTGCCGACGTTGACGATGCTCCTCGCGAGTTCGAGCGATTTTTCCGGAGTCGGCATAAACGCGCCCGAGCCCACCTTAACGTCCATCACCAGACCTTCAAGCCCTGCTGCAAGCTTCTTCGACAGGATCGACGCAGTGATCATCGCGACGGATTCGATCGTCGCGGTGTTGCCCCGGATCGCATAGATGCGCCTGTCGGCGGGCACGAGCTGCGCAGTCTGGCCGATGATCGCCACGCCGACGTCGCGTACTGCGCGCTGAAATTCGTTCGTATCGGGCGTCACGTTGTAGCCCGGGATCGAATTCAGCTTGTCGAGCGTGCCGCCCGTATGTCCGAGCCCGCGTCCGGAAATCATCGGCACATAAGCCCCGCAAGCGGCAACCATCGGACCGATCAACAACGAGGTCAGATCGCCGACGCCACCGGTCGAGTGTTTGTCGACGATCGGTCCATTCAGGTTCAACGCATGCCAGTCGAGCACCTGCCCCGAGTCGCGTTGCGCAAGCGTGAGCGCGACGCGTTCGTCGACGCTCAGGTCGTTGAAATAGACTGCCATCGCGAATGCTGATACCTGCCCCTCGGTGACGCTGCCATCCACCACGCCGCGAACGAACGCTGCAATTTCGTCCCGGTCGAGTGGCTGCCGGTCACGTTTCTTGCGAATGAATTCCTGGGGCAGGAACATGACGACTCCTTCAATATCAATGCAAGGAAAAGAAGAGACCGGCAATCGCCGCGCTCATCAGATTCGACAGCGTGCTGGCCGTCAGCGCGCGCAGACCGTGGCGCGCCACTTCCGAGCGACGCTCCGGCGCTACAGCACTGAATCCGCCGGCCAGAATCGCGATCGACGAAAAATTCGCGAAACCGCACAACGCAAACGATACGATCGCAATCGTCTTGGGATCAAGAACCTGCAGTCCCGCCGCGGCGACCTGCGCGGTGTCCTTCAGGTATGGCGACAGGTCTCCATAGGCGACGAACTCGTTGAGAATCAGCTTCTCGCCGATGAAGTTGCCGGCTAGCGACGCATCGTGCCACGGCACGCCTATCATCCAGGCAAGCGGTGCCAACAGGCCGCCCAGCAGCCCCTGCAGCGTGACGTTCGCAAAGCCGAACAATGCGGCAATGCCACCCACGCCCGTATTGACGAGCGCAATGAGACCGATGAAGGCAATCAGCATCGCACCGACGTTGATGGCGATCTTCAGTCCGATCATCGCGCCCGAGGCGGCCGCCTCGATGACATTGGCTGAACCCTTCTCGTCGAAATCCAGCCCGTCGATATTCATCTGGGTTGGCTCAACAGTCGGATACAGCAGCTTGCCGAACAGCAGGCCGCCCGGCACGGCCATGAACGATGCAGCCAGCAGATACTCCATTTTCACGCCAAGGCCGGCATAGGCAGCAAGCACGGACCCTGCTACCGAAGCCATCCCGCTTGACATCACGGCAAAGATCTCCGCGCTGGTCATTTGCCGCACGAACGGTTTCACGAGGGCCGGCATTTCGCTTTGACCGAGGAAGATGGTTGCGACTGCCGAGCACGCTTCAATGCGGCTTACTGCCAGCAATTTTTCCAGCGCCATACCGACGATGGTGACGATCCACTTCATGATGCCGACGTAATAGAGTACCGCGATCAGCGCGGTCACGAAGATGATCATAGGCAGCACACGCAGGCCGAACACAAAACCGCCCGCACCGAAAAGCTCGAACATCTTGCTGTCGACGAGCCCGCCGAAGATAAACGACACACCGTGGTTGCCCATTTCGAGCACACGGTTGACAGCGGAGGCAACGACCGCGAGCGCGCTACGTCCGAACGGGACGAACAGCACGAGCGCGCCGATTGCCAACTGCGTCGCAAGCGCGGCGAAAAGGGTTCGTGGCCGTACCGCGCCACGGTTGTTCGATAGCAAATAGGCAATCAACAGCAGTATCAACATGCCGCAAAGGCTGCGCACGATATCCACGTAGTTCCCCTTCGAAGTTAGGGAAATGAGAACGCCCCGGATTGAGGCGGACGGCACGACCGGAGGCGGACATCTTTTCCACCGGTCGTGAGAATCAACACGGTGTGTTTAATTGGCCGGTACGCGGTCTTTCCAGTGCTTCCAGTCTTTGACGATCGCAGCCACGAGCGGCGAGCCGGTCAGATAGAGGTTGTTGAGCGCCGGGACAAAGCCACCTTGATTCTGGTAATCGAGCAGGTTGTCGACGTTCGAGACACCTTGTGGCGGGCGATCGAAGTCCGAACCGGCACGCAACACCGCTACGCGCTGCGTATCGGCGAGGCCCGCCGCCTGCGCACGCTTGATGACCTCGAAAGTCGCGTTGTCTTCCTGCTGCGTCGTGCAGTACACGCCCTTGCCGTCGGTCAGAAGCCGGGTCCAGTCGCGGGCGCGCTGCCCTAAGGCATTGCCCGAGAACCACGTATCGCCCGCGAGGGTGTCGCACTGAATGACGGTCGGACGCTGATTGGCCGGCGCGCTCTGATATTTCGCGCGATAGGCGACTGCCTGCGGGCTGTCGGTCAGCGTCACGTCGCGCGAAAGACCGTAGGCCTTTTGCAGCAGCGCCTCGTTCAGTTGAAACACTTCGGTGCGGTAATCCAGCGGCGGTTTTTCGTTTTCGCTCTTTGTGTTGATGCCGAGATAGCCGGACTTCCATCCCGCCGGCATCTCACGCGCATCCAGTTCCCACTGGATGCCGAAATCCACCAGATAGCGCGCCCAGGCGGCTGAGCCAAGCGTTCCCTGCGCGGGGTCGATGCCGGCGATGCCCGATACGAGGAAGTAAGTCTTGCGTAAATCAAATTTTCTCGAATACACCAGAGCGGACATCGAGGCCGCCGCGTTCGTGTGGCCCATGCCGGTCGTCAGGACACACACGCTGTCGTGGTTGCACTGGACGTCGGGATAGTCCGCGGACAGACCCGGTACCTTGACGTGTTCCATCGGACCCAGGTGGTCCAGCCACACTTTGCCTTCCGGCCCGAACATGCTGATGATGAGGACCTTCACAGGCCGCGGACGTTGTGTGGCGTCACCCGCGGAATGGGCGCTGGTCACCAGCGAAACCGCGAGTCCCAATCCCGCAAGCATTCGCCAAAATTTTTGCTTTAACATGAAATCGGTGTCCCTGATCGTTTGTGAGGTTTGATCTGGTTTGTGTTGTCTATGCGATCAGAACTGGTAACCGACGCTGGCGTAATAGCCCCAACCGGTCGAACGGTTTGCAAACGGACCATCGCCAAAGTTGAGGTCTCCGCCAGCCCATTGACCGCCGTTGTGGAAGTAGCGGGCAGCGGTCCAGAAGCGCCAATGCGTAAACGAGTAGATCAGCACGTTTGTTGCGACGAAGGCCGTATCGGTCCGGGTGTCGTCACCCGTCTTTTCGCGCAGCCGGGAGCCGAAGTCATAGTTGAAGAAGCCGACGTAGGTCAGATTGCCACCGTGGAATGTGCCAAGCGGATAGATGTATTTCATCTGGGCGCGATAGCCGTCCCACGAGTTCTCGTTCGCCGCGCCGTAGTTTTCCCATTGGCGCTTCACATACAAATTAGCGGACAGAATCAGTGGGGTGTGTGTGTCGATATCCGTGCCGATGCCGCTGTACAGGGTGTTCTGGCGGCCACCGATGTTATAGCCCTGGTCGTAGATCCAGTCGAACGCCAGATACCATTCCTTGAATGGGCCAAAGCCAAGGTGCTTGCCAACGAGGTCGTCGATCGATACGCGCGGCTCCTGCTCGCTGAAGACAGGCGACCCTCTATCCCACACGCCGGAGTCATGCGTACTGCCCACGCCGAAGACCTTCGGCGCATCCACGTAACCGTACAGGTCGAACGGACCCTTGCGGCCGAAGTATTCGTACTCCAGGTACACGTCGTTGGTCTTGTACGGACCGAAGCGAATGTCTTTCGAGCCAATCACGCCCAGACTCTGGTGAAACCAGCTCGACACATAAGGAGAAGCCGCCGTTTGCGGCGTCGGATTAGTCACGACGGCGCCGCTTTCCGCAAGCGTCGAGTCAGTGGAACCGTCGGCCCAGGCCGTTTGCGCGACCAGCAGGCTGACCGACATCGCCACACCGATCCAGGTCGCAAGCGCGCCACAGCGCCTTGCGCGAGCCATCCATTTCTTTCCGTCCATTTCTTTTGGATACCTAATGTTAGTCATCGGATCGAATCCTTACTGTCGTTAATATTTTCGATGAGCCACTGCTGTGTGAATCTCTCCAAACCTTGGCAGGAGCACCGCTAAACTGCAGACCGCATGTTCTGCGTGCACTGATGCCCCAATGTTGACCGGTCAGTCAGCTTTAAACGCCAATACCCACGCAGGCCGCGAGTAAATGCAGGAACCATGCCAAAGTTGTCTGATCGGTCAGGATTTGGATTCGCGCCAGGGCGGCGCAGTGCATGTAGGGAGTTCCCTACGGAAATTTCCGTATCAACCTAGCGAAGTTTCCGCGAGTCCTGACTGCGCGGCACCCGCCGCGGATCTACCATCTACATACGGTGACGTTTGTTGCGTCTGTGCGCTGCGCGGGGCCTTCGCAGCAGGGACGATCCGGTCGGTATTGCGGGGGGAGTTGAAATGGAACACGACGCGCACCGTCTGATACACGAGATAAATCTTTCCTATCTTCTCCTGACCCGGCGCCTACTCGTGGAAGACAAAGCTTCGGGCATGAGCAGTCTCGGTGTGCTGCCGGAGGTGGCCGATGTTCTGATGGCGCTTTCGCCTGAAGAGATCGAGAGGCTCGCCTCTACTTCGCAGATACTTTGCTCGTTCCGCTTTCATGACCACACCGTGCTGTCCGCGCTGACACACAGTCAGGTTGAGGTTGCTGTCATGGCGCGTTCGCCGGTGTGCCAGCCGGTCGGGCAACGCGCTTAAGCCGAAACCATTTCTCCCCGGTCTTCGCGCCCCACCGCACAGCAAAACGCCGCATTGGTGGAGGAAAGTGCCGCAGCGGCCCAGAGTGTTGAACATCAATCGCGCTTGTTACATGAAGCCGTCTTGGTCCTTGAGCCGGATGGCTTGGCTCAAGCCGGTGAGCGCCGATCGTTCTCCTGTCTGGGACCACATGGGTACGGTCCCATCGGTGAGTTATCAATCACTCGTTCTGCATACGATGCACTTTACTGCCGAAGATCTTCGTCTCGTGCTGGAGCTGGTCGAACTACTCGGCAGGCCCTCGCCCGAGAATCTTATCGATCGCCCAGACGTAATTCAGAAACTTGCGTCTCTATTCCACGCAGACTTTATCGGACACGCCATTTGGAGTCGCGACAATGGTCAATTCGAACAGGCCACTCACTGGGGCCGCGACGCTCACATGGCTGTGGAATACGAACAGCACTTTCAGTTTCTTGATCCAATTTCCCCCTTGCTAATTGGGCGCGAGGACGCGGTTCTAAGCGACAGTTTGATCGATCGACGAACTTTCCGTAACACAGAATATTTCAGTGACTTTCTTTCACGTTACCGGGTGTATTCCGGCGTCGACCTGTACCCGCACGAAGTCGGGCACGTTCAGTTTAACTATCGGTTTTGGACTAGCAATCAGAAAAAGCGCTTCGGAGAGCGCGAAGTTGCTTTGCTCAATATGCTGCGTCCTTACCTGATCAACGAATACCAATTACGCCACGTAGCGCGCACCAACAACCAGACGGATACAGCCATAGAAAATTACGCGAGCTTCCTGGTTCAGGAATCAGAAAAACCGAAACCCAATCAAAAGGCTCATAAGCTTCTGGCTGGTTTGCAACCGGCTGAACGGGAGGCGTTGTGCCGTCTGATATCCCGGATACCGTATGACCCATCTGCGACTGCGCAATGGAACGGTTTTGACCTTTGCGTCGAGTACGCTGCCGATGAACGCAAGAAGGGACGTGCGTACATGGTTTATCTGTTGGCGCGTACGGTCGGTTCGGGGTCCTGGTTTCAGCAACACTTTGACCTCACTCTTCGTGAAGGCGAAATTTGCCCCTTGCTACTCAAGGGTTTGGCCGACAAACAGATAGCAGCCATCCTGAAGATCAGCTACTGGACTGTGCGCATTCATGTCGGCCGAATACTTGAAAAACTGGCGATCGATTCTCGCGCCGGCATCGGGCTTGCCGTGCTCAAGGCGAGCCACAACACCAGGGCCGACAAAGCGTATCTACCGGACACGTCATCCATTGTGTTTCCGTCCTAAGGCGGTTACCCCGATGCGATAAAACACGTCCCGCATGGCTAGGATTAGCTATTCAGACCCCGTATACGTTGCCGTTACTTCCTATACAACTCGCGTCAGCAAGCGGAAGGTCTTGTTGCGGTATTCGGCAAGCCCTGGTGGAGATCAATGTGCTCCCGCTGGCGCCGGGAATGCCATCAACTCGCGCTACGCGTACCACGGATAGGAACAATCAGTGAACTTAAGCATTCGAAACCGGCTCATCGCCATTGTCACGAGCCTCGTGCTTATCACGCTCGCCTTGAGCACCTTCTTTCTCATGCGTCTCAGTGCCGCTGGAAATGAATTGGAATCGATGTACAGGGCGGATTTTTCTGATGCGGCGTCCGTTAGCGAGATCGATGGACTACTCACTCGGAGCGACATCAACATTCTCCGGATGATCGCGATTGGGGACCCTGCCTCTATTGCCGGATGGAAGCAGGAAAATACAGAGCGGTTTAGCCAGGTCGACAAAGTGATAAGCGAACTGGCAAGCCATCGCGATGGAGAAAAACTGGAGGTGGTCAAGGGGCTACAGGACGCCTACCAGAAAATGCAGGCTGGGATGAAGCATCAGGTGGAGCGTATTGAGGCCGGGGATGTGAAAGGCGGTGCCGAAGTGAACAGGCTGGAAGTCAAGGATAACGCGAACCACGTTTTCGGCATTCTTGCCAAAATGAAACAGGATTTGCGCACGACGGCTCAGGCGCGTTTCGCTGCACAGCAAGTTGCTATTGTGACTACTCGCTACATTTCTTTTGGCGTGATCGCCTGTGCCGTGCTTTTCGCTGTTGGCGCCTTGATCTATTTGCTGCGTGCAATCCTGATACCGTTGAACACGTCAGTTAGCATTGCCGAGCGGATCGCAACTGGGAAGCTCGGGAACGACATCCCGAACCAATCGCAAGACGAGTTCGGGCAACTTCTCTCGTCCCTCAAGAAAATGGATCAGCAGCTGAGCGATACGATTCACGGGATCAAGACATCCGCAGAATCGGTCACGGTGGCGTCGCGGGAAATCGCTAGCGGTAACACCGATTTGGCGGCCCGTACCGGGCAACAGGCCGCATCGCTGGAGGAAACGGCAGCGAGCATGACGCAGTTGACCGAGACGGTAAAACAGAATGCCGACAATGCCCGCCAGGCTAATGCGCTGGCAACGCGCGCTACCGACATAGCTGACGCTGGTAATGAAACCGTACAAGGCATGGTAGGAACGATCGAGAAAATCAGTGCGAGTTCGAGCAAGATCTCGGAGATTACCGGTGTCATTGAAGGCATCGCGTTCCAGACCAACATTCTGGCGCTGAATGCAGCGGTGGAGGCTGCGCGTGCGGGTGAACAGGGACGTGGTTTCGCTGTCGTCGCCAGTGAAGTTCGCAGTCTGGCTCAGCGCTCTGCCGCCGCTGCGAAAGAAATCAAGGAATTGATCGGCTCCTCGGTGGCAACGATTCAGGACGGCTCCATGCAAGCCGTGGAAGTCAGTTCGACCATGGGACAGGTCAAGCAGGCGATCAAGCAGGTTTCCGATATTGTCGGCGAGATCGCTGCAGCGTCCGAAGAGCAAAGCCGTGGCATTGAACAGGTGAATCAGGCGGTCGGCCAGATGGACGAAGTCACACAACAGAACGCGGCGCTCGTCGAGCAGGCAGCGGCCGGCGCAAAATCACTTGAGGAACAGGCAAGCAGATTGAAGGATGCAGTCTCGGTGTTTGAGGTGGCCGGCGGCGCAGCTCACATTGAGCCGCGAGTGGTTCTGCCGCAGAGCAGGCCTCGACTGCCTGCGTCGAATGCTCAAACGACGCGTCGCGCACAGCCCACGAAGCCGAGGATTGCGCCCGTCACTATTGCCGACAAACCGGCAATGGTCGCCGTGGATACGGCCGGCTCGGACTGGCAAACCTTCTGACCAGAACCCAAACCTATGTATAACGACTCCAAAATGCAGAGCGACGATGCACAACAAGCCGACGCCGCGTCGGCAGAACAATCGCCACTTGCCCTGGCAGTTCAAATCCGCAAGGAGAGTGACCACGCGTTACTCAACGCCCTCACTGCGCTATCGAAAGTAAATGGCCTTACTGTTGTTCAGCATGATGCGCGCCTTGCAGTCATCGGCGAATTGCTGGTTTCCTTGCTGACGCACTTGCCCAACGCCATGCGGTCCGACATTGCCGCCTCGTTCCGCGGCAGGATTGAAGATTTGATGAGCCTCAGCGACGACCGGTGCTTACCGGAAAAATATCACTCGTCGCTCTTAACCGAGGTCAATCGGTATCTGAATGCACTCCGATAGAAGGAGAGGCCGTGGACCACGCCTTCGCCTTCGAGGGTGAAGGAGCCACGCTGGTACTAACCCAGGAGCGGCGGCAATTCGTCCTTCAGGAAATCGACGAAGGCGCGTACCGCAGGCATCATGCCGCGGCGCGTCGGAAACAGCACGGCCAATCGTCCCTCCCGCGAGCGAAATTCCGGCAGTACGAGGCTCAAAGTCCCCATCTCGATCTCCCGCGTGCAGGCATAGAGAGGCAGGCTGGCGATGCCCATTCCTGCCAACGCGGCTTCCTTCAGCGCCGCGATATTGTCGCTCTGCAGGCGGGGCTGAATCGTCTGCATGGAGACATCGCCATTCGCGCCGATCAGGCGCAATACGGTCACTGGCCTACTGATCGATTCGTAGATCAACAGATCGTCGCGAGGTAGCGCATCGGGCGTACCAATCGTCCCGGTCTTCGTCAGATACATATGACTGGCCACCAACCCCCAGCGCACCGTGCCCAGCGGCGCCTGGACCAGGCTGGAAAGCTCGACGTCAAAACCTAGACCTCGTATCACCACATCGACATGTTCTTCAAGAAGGTCGACCTGTCGATTACTTGCCTCGATAGCCAGCCGGACCTTCGGGTAGCGCAACATGAAGCGGGGCAGCAGCCTGGCCAGCAGGATGTCTGTAATCGCGACGGACATGCTGGCCCGCACCAGCCCCGAGGGCTCGGCAGTCCGCCGCCGAACCGCTTCCTCACCAGCCTGCGCTTCGGCAATCATGGCCCGGCAATGTGCGTACAACTCTTCGCCGGCGTCGGTCAGGCTAAGCCGGCGCGAGGTTCGGTGAAGCAGCCGAACGCCGAGCTTGGCTTCCAGATCGGTGATCCGGCGGGAGATATGGGATTTGCTTACGCCAAGCGCCTCTCCCGCGGCGGTAAAACCGTGGTGCTCGATCACCTGAGCAAAGAGATAGAGGTCGTTCAGGTCAGAAGAGACGGGGTTCATCCGACGTCCGGTAGTCGTTGGGTAGGTCTATCGATCGTTGCCTGTGGGAAACGATAGGTTGAGAAATACCATATTTATCGATCGTCGTTGCGGAAATATGATTCCTCTCAACCCGGCGCAGATGTGCACCGGACGGTCCGGCAGGACGGTTCTACGTCGTTGCCGCATCCAAAATGCCAACGTTAATCAAGACCATGAAAATCCTTAATCTCCTGAAAGCTGTCGTTCTTCCCCTGGCGATCGTCGCCACCTCTGCCGCCACGATCCAGACGGCCAGCGCAGCGCCCGCGACGAACGCAGTCGCTCCGTCGGGCGCACCGTACTCATTGCTGTCGCGGGACAACACGGTGCTCGTACTGGTTGACCACCAGGTTGGCTTGTTCACCGGCGTACGCGACATCGATACCGGTGAGCTCAAGCATAACGTTGTGGCCTTGGCCAAAGCCGCGAAGACGCTCGGCATCCCGGTCATTGTCACCGCGACGATGCCCGACGGCATGTGGGGTCCCACGATCCCTGAACTGACTGCCGCGCTTCCGGGTGTGCCGGTGATCAGCCGGACCTCGATCAATGCATGGGACGATCCGAATGTGCGCGCCGCGATCGAGAAGACCGGCCGCAAACAGATTCTGATCGCCGGTGTTTCGCTGGAAGTGTGTGCCACGTTCCCGGCGCTGTCGCTCAAGGCTGCAGGCTACGATCCCCGCGTGGTGCTCGACGCATCGGGTACGTTTAGCGATACCAAGCGCACGGTGGGGCTGCAGCGTCTGGCAGGCGCCGGCATCCCGGTGACCGATTACGCCACGGCTGGTGTGGAAATGCTGCACGGCAACGACGACCCGAAGGCGCAGCAGGTGTACGCCGATCTCGACATGCCGTTTGCCAACCTGGTGTGGCAGCTCAAGAACGCTTCGCGCAAGTGAGGCAACAACCCGGTCCGGCGAGGGCGAACTGCGTCCTTGGGCGCCCCGCCATCCATCAACAAAAGTGCCATTGAATCTGACTTTTGTGTAGGGACGCGCGCTCCGTCGTCAAATATTCTTACTCCATCGAGTCGATACGTCCTGCGCGGATTCCATCCAGCCGCCGGCGACGACAAGTCCGCAATCATTTTGCATGGGACCGGAGTGAGCTCTAAAGCGCCAACTCCGGTCAACATAGGAGAGGAAGTTGACCAGGAAAGTCCCGCTCAAGATTGCAATCGCTGAGCACCCCCACACATCGGCCATTCGTAACGGATCCATTTCCATCGAGGGTGTGGATGCCGAGTTCATCACAGTCCAGCCGCAAATTGGCGCATTTCGCCGGATGGTGCGCGACGTCGAATTCGACGTTTGCGAGTTGGCGCCGACAACCTACATCATCGCCCGCGCCTATGGTGCGCCGTTCGTCGGATTGCCGATTTTTGTCGTGCGGCGTTTTCACCACGGCGGTTTGCTGGTGCGCCCGGACGCCGGGATCAAGACCCCCAAGGACCTGGAAGGTAAGAAGGTCGGCGTGCGCGCCTATTCGGTCACGACCGGCGTGTGGACGCGCCAGGTCCTGATCGACGAGTTCGGCCTCGATTCTTCCAGGGTGACCTGGGTTGTCGATGATGAGGAGCATGTTACGCAGCTCAAGCTGCCGTCGAACGTCATCCATGCTCCGGCTGGAAGCTCGTTGGCGGAAATGATGGCGACAGGCGAATTGTCGGCGGGTTTTGCCGCCGCCGCGGGTATCGGCCGCACCGGCGCGCCCACGGGTGGATGGAAGGAGGTCGAGGCCGACTATCCCGATCTGTTGCCCAATGCGACCGAGCTCGAAAGCGAGTACTTCGCCCGCACCGGGGTCTACCCGATGCACGGCACTATCGTCGTTAAGGACGCGGTGCTCGCCGAGCATCCGTGGATCGCGAAATCGATTTTCGACGCCTTCGCACAGGCGAAAAAGGAATGGCTGGCGCGCCTCGATGCCGGCGAGGCGACGAGCGTCAGCGACAAGAAGTATCTCGAACTGCGCAAGATCGTCGGACACGATCCGCTGCCGTACGGTCTGCAGGAAAACCTCAAGACGATCGAAACACTGGAAGCCACCGCGTTCAAGCAGGGTCTCACGCCGCGCCGTATGTCCATTGACGAACTGTTTGTGGACCCATTGGCCCGCTGACCCGCACGCAACTGAACTTGCATGGGACCAGAGTAAAGCGCTAAAGCGCCAACTCTGGTCGATCGCAGATTGCATGGGACCAGAGTAAGGCGCTGAAGCGCCAACTCCGGTCGACAGGAGACGACATGATTATCGATTGCCACGGTCATTTCACGACCGTACCCGCTTCATTCCGCAACTGGCGAGCCAGGCAGGTCGAATTCGCGAACGACCCGGTCAACGCGCCGTCGCGTGCCGCCGCGCATGTGAGCGACGACGAGATTCGCGAAGCGATAGGCAATGGCCAACTCAAGCTGCAGCGCGAGCGCGGCAGCGACCTGACGCTGTTTTCGCCGATCGCCGGATTGATGAGCCACCATCTGGGCAATGAGCGCACGAGCCTGGAATGGGCCGAAGTATCGAACGACCTCGTGCACCGCGTGACGGAACTCTATCCGGACAACTTCGCGCCGGTGTGCCAGTTGCCGCAATCGCCGGGCGTGGCGCCCGCGAATTCCATCCCCGAGTTGCGACGCTGCGTCGAACAAATGGGCTTTGTCGGGTGCAACCTGAACCCCGATCCGAGCGGCGGCTACTGGACCGGCAAACCGATGTCCGATCGCGAGTGGTATCCGATCTACGAAGCGCTGGTCGATCTGGATGTGCCCGCGATGATCCACGTGGCGGCTTCATGCAATCCGTGCTTCCACGGCACCGGCGCCCACTACCTGAACGCCGACACCTCGGTGTTCATGCAACTGCTGCAGTCCGATGTGTTCAAGGATTTCCCGACACTGCGCCTCGTGATTCCACACGGCGGCGGCGCGGTGCCTTATCACTGGGGGCGCTATCGCGGCATGTCGCTTGAAATGTGCGAGCGCCCGCTCGAAGGGCTGCTGAACAACATCTTTTTCGACACCTGCGTCTACCACAAGCCGGGCGTCGAGTTGCTGACCAAGGTGGTGCCAACCGACAACGTGCTGTTCGGATCGGAAATGATCGGCGCCGTACGGGGCAAAGATCCGGCAACCGGCCAGTACTTTGACGACACCAAACGCTATATCGACGCGTGTACTGCGCTGACGGACGAGGATCGCTACAAGATTTTCGAGGGCAATGCGCGGCGCGTCTACCCGCGCCTCGATGCGCGCCTGAAAGCGCGCGGCAACTAACTTTGGCGCGAGCCATATGCAATGAAACACGCACAGAGACACTCATGACTTCCGCAATCGTTGATATCCATCCCCACATCATTTCCGATGACGAGAGCCGCTATCCACCGGCGCCGTTGTTCGGAAAGCGCTCGGATTGGTCGAAGGAGCGCCCCACTACCGTTGAGACGTTGATCGCGGCGATGGACGCGGCCGGCGTCGCCAAGGCCGCGGTGGTTCATTCTTCGACGACCTACGGTTTCGACAATCGCTATGTCGTTGAAGGTTGCGGCAAATATTCAGACCGGCTGGTTGCCGTCGGCTCCGTTGACGTACTGCAGCCGGATGCACCGGAACGCATTCGGGAATGGGTCGGGCTCGGTCTAGCGGGTCTGCGTTTGTTCACCGGCGGTAGCACCAAGGAGTTCGATCCGAGCGAACTCGACGATCCGCGTGCGTTCCCAGCGTGGGAACTGTGCGGAGAACTCGGCCTGACGATGTGCATCCAGACGGGGCCGATCGGACTGCCGCAGGTCACGGCGCTTGCACGGCGTTTCCCTAAGGTGCCCATCATCCTCGATCACCTGGGGCGCCCCGAAGTAGCCGATGGTGCGCCCTATGCCGCGGCGCGCAGCCTGTTCGACCTGGCGTCGCTCGACAACATCTACCTGAAGCTCACGCCGCGCATCTTTGGCGATGTGAAGAAGGAAAAGGCGAGCGCCGAAACATTCTTCCCGCGCGTGGTGGAAGCCTTTGGTGCAAAACGGATGGCCTGGGGCTCCAATTATCCGACCTCGCCCGGGACGCTCCCGGAAATCCTCGCGACGGCCCAGGCGGGTCTGGCATGTCTGAGCGACGAAGACCGCGCGTGGATTTTCGGCAAGACCGCGCAGCGACTATATCCGGCCCTGGCCTGACGTTGCGTCGCCTCCGTGCCGGCAACCGAAGATGGTTTGCGGTGGCCGGCACGCAGAACCAATCACACTAAAGAGAAAGAGCAGATGGAGACAAGCAAACCTGGACGACCCGGGATCGCGAGCCGCTGGGCTGTCCTCGCGCTCCTCGCGATCGGTGTGCTGATTTCCTTTGTCGATCGCACCAGCATTTCTTCGACACTGGCGGACGCAGGCTTCGTTCGACATTTTTCGCTGACGAACGTCGATCGCGGCTGGATCAACTCGGCTTTCTTCTGGTCGTATGGTCTGTTCCAGGTGCCGATGGGCTATGTGGCTGACCGCTACGGCGTGAAGTGGCCTTACGCAATCAGCTTTGCGCTGTGGTGTATCGCGACCGCGCTCATGGGGGCGGTGACGGCGCTCGCGAGCCTGGTCGTCATGCGTCTGATCATCGGCATGGCCGAAGCGATCGTGATTCCTGCGAGCTATCGCTGGATTCGCAACAATTTCGACGAAAGTCAAAACGGCCTGGCTGTAGGCCTCCTCGCAATGGGGAACAAGTTTGGTCCCGCACTCGGCGCGCCGGTGGGCGCCTGGTTCATCGTCAATTATTCGTGGCAAGTCATGTTCATCGCGACGGGTCTTGTCGGGTTGATCTGGTTGGCTCCGTGGCTTCTGCTGGTCCGGAACGACCTTCCCTCCAGAACGCAGCTCACGGCGGCGAATCGAAGCGCCCGTACAGTCAGTCTCGGCAGCATCCTGTCCAGCCCGGTGGTGTGGGGCGGAATGATCACGAACTTTTGCTACGGCTATTTCACGTTCTATTGCATGACGTGGATGCCGGCCTATCTGGTCGAGCAACGCGGCCTGTCGATTTCAAGGTCCGGGCTCTATACGTTCTTCAGCTTCGCCGGAATCGCGATCGTCGCGGCGATCGCGGGCTGGGCAGCGGACCGGATCATCGCCCGGGGAGGCGACCCGATTCGGGTGCGCAAGGCTTTCACTATCGCGGGCTTCGTGGGCGGATGCACGGTTCTGCTCGGCGCCTATGCCCATTCACTTGAGATGGCGCTGTTCTGGAATGTGCTCTCGCTCTCGCTGCTCGGCTTGACCACCGCGAACAACCTCGTGCTATCACGCCTGACCTTGATTCCGAAGCAGACGATCGGACTGGTCACGGGCGTGCAGCAGGTGGCCACCAGTCTCGCGGGCGGCGTGGCGGCAAGTCTGTCGGGTTGGTTGCTCCACGTCAGTGGAAGCTATGACCTGCCGATGCTCATGATCCTGGTCTTCCTGCTGATCGGCGCGTTGACCACGATGATCCTGTTCCGTCCCGAATGGGCGCCCAAGGTAACCGAAACGCACGGCTCGCTGCGGCAAGCCTAGAAAGCACGGCATGGCCGGACCAGCCGGCCTTGATGCACACATTAATTCATTGAGAAACCATATATGGCGAAGATCGTATTCGGGATGGCAGTGCCGCATAGCGGCATGCTCGGTCAAGCACCGGAGGACTGGCTGAAGAACGGGGAACGGGATCGCAACAATCCGGAGTTGTGGTACCGCAACCGGACCTGGACCTATCCCGAGCTGGAAGCGCACCGCGAAGCAGCATTCGAGAAATTCCTGACGCTCGAGGAGCGCACTGCGCGCGCCACACGCTGCCGTACCGCGCTCGATGCGATGGCCGCGGCCTACCGCGACGCCAACATCGACGTCGCGATCATTCTGGGCAAAGACCAGAAGGAAATCTTCACCGATTTCTCGCCATCGATCGCGATCTACAGCGGCGAAGAAGTTCACAACGGGCCACCGCAGCGCGCTGTCTATGCACCCGACCACCACGTCACACACAAGTGTCATCCGAAGCTGGCCGCGTATCTCATCGAGCATTTCCAGGGCGAAGGTTTCGATCTGACCGATCTTTTTGCGTGGCCCGACAACGTGTGGATGAAGCCGCTGCCTGAGTATCCGGTGGTACCGCATGCCTACAGCTTCGTTTATCACCAGATCATGGGCGACAACCCGCCGCCGCATGTGCCAATCATCATGAATTGCTTCTATCCGCCGACGCAGCCTTCGATGTCGCGCTGCATCGAATTTGGACGGGTGCTGCGCGATGCGATCAATGCATGGCCTGACGATGTGCGGGTCGGCATTTTCGCCTCGGGCGGTTTGTCCCACTTCGTCAACGACGAAGAGTTCGACCACAGCATCATGAAGATGCTGGCCGACTACGACTATGACGGCCTGGCCGCCGTGGATGACCGCTCGTATCAGTCGGGCACTTCCGAAATCAAGCTCTACGTGAGCGTGATGAAGGCGGTTCAGGAAACGGGCGCCGAGATGACGCTGGTCGACTACGTCCCCTGTTGGCGCACGCCTGCCGGCACCGGCGAGGGGATGGGTTTCATGTACTGGAAAGCGGCCGACTGATCCGGCTTCATGCAACCCCTGTGGACCCAATCACCGAGAGAGAAAGACCATGAGCGACACCCGCCTCAATAGCATTATTCGCGCTTTCGAATCCGGTAAGCCGGCCTTCGCTGCGTTTTCCAAGCTGGACAAGCAGTCCGCCATCGAGATGAGCGACGCGCCTTATGACGGCATCGTCTTCGAGATGGAACATAACCCCTACGACGTATCGGCGCTGGGTGATGCGATGCAGTACATGCTGAACCGGAAGCAGATTGCCGAATCCGGCTCGGTCGCGCCGCGCGTTACGCCAATTGCGCGTATTCCCGCCAACGGCGCGGAAATGAATCAGTCCTTTGCCAAGCAGGTGCTCGATCGCGGCGCCTATGGCGTGGTGTGGCCGCATGTATCGACGGTGGAGCAAGCCTATAACGCCGTCGCGTCGTGCCGTTACGCCCGGCCCAAGGACGCACCGCTGTACGAGCCCAAGGGAATCCGCGGTGACGGCCCCGCCAACGCGGCACGCTACTGGGGTTTGAGCATGGCCGATTACTACAAGAAGGCAGATGTCTGGCCATTGGCCCCCGAGGGCGAAATTCTGGTCGGGTTGATGTGCGAAAGCACGGAGGCGATTGAAAACCTCGATGACATTCTGGCGAATGTGCCGGGTATCGGCTTCATCCTCATTGGCGAGGGCGATCTCAGTCAGCAACTGGGCCATCCGCGCGATTACGAGCACCCGGTTGTAGCCGACGCCATGCGGCAGATCGTCGAGACCTGCCACAAGCACAAGGTGGTGGTAGGCAATCCCCATGTCAACGCCAAGAATCACAAGCGGCTGCTCGAAGAGGGTTACCGCTTCCTGATGTCGGCTCCGCTGAAAAGCTATGGCGTGGTCGGCATGGCGCGCGAGATGGCGGGGTATTGAATGAACGGAGCCGAAAGCCTGGTTCAGACGCTCACCGATCAGGGCGTCGACATTTGCTTCGCGAACCCGGGTACCTCGGAGATGCACTTTCTGAAGGCGCTCGAGAATCCACGCATGCGCAGCGTCCTGTGTCTTTTTGAAGGTGTCTGCACGGGCGCCGCGGACGGCTATTACCGGATGAAAGAGACGCCGGCATCCACACTCCTGCACCTCGGGCCGGGACTCGCGAATGGGCTCGCCAATATCCACAATGCCAAACGGGCATCGTCGGGTATGGTCAACATCGTGGGTGAGCATTCGGCCGCGCACCTGAAGTACGACCCACCGCTGACGTCCGACATCGAAGGTCTGGCACGGCCGCTGAGTCATTGGGTGCGCCGCGTCGAGTCGCCGCGCGCGGTGGCTTGGGACGTTGCAACCGCGGTGAGCAAGGCGAGCGAACACGTGGGGCAGATTGCAACGCTCATCCTGCCTGGTGATACCTCGTGGCAGGAGGCGGGCGAGCAGGTCGCGCCGCCGAGCACCGTAGCCGCCGCAGCGAAGACTCCAGACGTTGCGCGCATCGAGCACATTGCGCAGGTGCTGCGTTCGGGCGAGCCCGCGCTCATGGTCCTCGCCGGCCACTCGACACGCGGTCGCGCGCTCGAACTGGCGGGCAAGATCAAGGCGGCGACCGGCTGTCGCATCGCGACGCAATTCTTTAGTGCGCGGATCGAACGCGGGGCAGGGCGGGTCACGCTCGAACGTATTCCTTACGCAGTCGGACAAGCCGTCGAGTATCTGAACAGCTTCAAACACATCATCACGGTCGAGACGACCGAGCCGATCGCTTTCTTTAGCTATCCAGACAAACCGAGCTTGCTCAAGTCACCCGGCACCAGTGTTCATGCGCTGGTTGAGATGGGCGAGGATAGCGCCGCCGGCCTCGACATGCTGGTTCAGGCGCTCGGCGCGACGAACACGGCAGGCGTCCTCCAGCAGCGTTCGGATGCGACGCCGCCGACCGGCGCTCTGGGGCCCGCCAGCATTGCCCAGGCGCTGGCCGCCGCGCTGCCGGAAAACTGCATCCTCGTCGACGAATCGCTGACCACCGGCCGCGAGACGATGGGGTTGACCGTTGGCGCTGCCCCTCATGACCTCATCAACAACATGGGCGGCTCGATCGGCTATGGCACGCCGGTCGCCACCGGCGCTGCGCTGGCCTGCCCCGACCGGCGTGTGTTTTGCATGGTCGGTGATGGCAGCGCCATGTACACCATCCAGTCGCTGTGGACGCAGGCACGCGAGGGCCTGAACATCACGACCATCATCTTTGCCAACAACAGCTACGCCATCCTGAAGGCCGAGTACGCCAACATGGGCGCCGGTGCGCCAGGGGCGCGCGCGCTGGCCATGATCGATATCGATCGTCCGCGTATCGACTGGCTGGCCATGGCGAAAAGCATGGGCGTTCCCGCCGTCGCCGTGGACACAGCCGAAGCTTTCCACAAGGCCATGGCCGACTCGGTGCACGAGCCTGGCCCGTGTCTCATCGAGGTACGGCTGTAAACCCATTCAAGCCTAAGGACGAACATCAATGACAACGACACTGAACAGGGTGCCCACAGAGGTGCCAACATTACGCGCCAATCTGGCCGACTATCCGGTCACGAAGGCGATGAAGGGCGGGCGGGTGAGTTCGGACATCGTCAAGCTCGACTATTGCGGACCGACTCCGGCACATAACGGCTTCAAGGCAATGGTTCGAGAAAACGCCTTCGACGCGGGCGAGCTCGCGATCGTCACCTTTTTGCAGGCGAAAGCCTACGGCAAGCCTTATGTCATGCTGCCGACGCCGATATCTGGGCGCTTCCAGCATCATTGCGCCGGCTTCAACATCGACTTTGGCCACCTCGACCCGAAGGATATCGAAGGCAAGAAGGTCGGCGTTCGCACCTATACCCAAACGACTGCGCTCTGGATCCGGGGCATTCTGCGTCACGAATACGGTGTCGATCTGGACAAGGTGACCTGGATGACACTCGGCGACGGGCATCTCGCCGAATATCGCGATCCGGATAACTGCGTGCGCCTGCCCGCGGGATCCTCGATCCCGCAGATGATGCTAGATGGCGAGTTGAGCGCGGCCTTGCTCGGTGAAGATATGCCGAAAGACCCGCGTGTGCGCACGCTCGTTCCCGATGCGCAGGCCGCGGCCAAAGACTGGTTTGCGCGGGAAGGCGTTGTGCCGATCAACCACATGTTCGTGGTGCATGAGGACGTGTCGAAGCAGCGGCCGGACATCGTTCGCGAGCTGTATCGGATGATTGTCGAAAGCCGCGCATTGACTGAAGGCGGCGTGCCGGCCATCTTTCCACCGATCGGACTGGAAGAGAACCGCAAAGGACTTCAATTGGCAATCGATTGGGCGCTGGACCAGAAGATCATTCCACATCGCCTGTCGGTCGACGAACTGTTCGATGACGTCACGGGGAATCTGGGCTGAATGCTCGCTGAGCAATGACGGAACACGGAAAGGAGCGGCAGGAAACGGAAGCACGATGCGTCGACGAAAGTGGCGGTGCAGGAGCGGTTGAGCGGTGTCACGCCGCTCACCTACGCATAATTAATGGAGGCATTACGCTGTGTATTTAACTTCGTCTTTGAAGAAACTCCTGGCTTGTACGGCAATCGGGGGCGCCTGGATTTTCATTTCAGCGGGAGCAAGTGCCGCGCAAAATGGAACCTTGTTGCTCAACCGCGTCGGTCCGGTGACTTCCGAGCTGTATGTGTCCAATGCAGACGGGACAGATGAACACAAGCTGATTCCGACCGCGGGTTTTGATTATCACGCGGCGTTCTCGAAAAACGGGCAATGGATCGTGTTCACGTCGGAGCGTGACGGCCTGGGTGAGTCAAATCTCAATCGTGTCAAAGTGGATGGTACGGGCCTGCAGCAGCTCACCAATCACATTGCCGTTGACGATGCCGCCGTTTTTTCGCCCACCGACTCTAACCTCATTGCATTCGTCTCGTCACGCAGGGGCGCGAGCGATTTCGGAACCACCAACATCTGGACACTGAACATTGCGACTGGTGCGCTGAACAACGTCACGGGTGCGCTGAAATTCGATCCCACCAAACCGCATAGCTATTTCAGACCTTCCTGGTCCCCAGACGGCAAATGGCTTGCCATTTCTTCCGATACGGGCAGCGATTGGCGCGGCCACAATCTGCCGGTTGGCTGGGAACGCACGCAGGAAAGCAGCATCTATCTCATCAGACCCGACGGCTCCGGCTGGAAGAAAATTGCCGGCAATCCAGGCTTTGACGAAGGGTCGCCATCCTGGTCACCGGACGGCAAGCGTGTCGTGTTTTATGAAACGCCCGTGGAGTCGACTTGGGGCGCGCACCGTCCGGAGTTGATCAATAAAGTCAGCTCGCAACTGGTGTCGGTGGAATTGTCCGACCTTGCCAGGACGACTTTGACGTCGACGCCCGGCTTCAAGGTATTCCCGCAGTATCTGAGTGAGACCAACGTCGCGTATCACGTCAAGGGCGGCGACACTGAGGGTATCTACACCACGGCTGGCATGTTCCGATCCACGAGCAACACGGGCATTCGCTCGCCACGCTATTCGTCGGACGGCAGCAAGATGGTCTACGAAAAAATATCGCTTCGACCCGCGCATGCAAATGGCACGGCGCTGTTCAGCTTCGATCCTGCGTGGAAGTACACCTACATCGACGTCTTCCCGCAGCTGTCAGTGGATCGCCAGAAATTGGTGTACACAGAGAAGGCGATCAACTCTTCCATTGCCATCATCAATCCGGACTTCTCTGGCTATACGCGAATTTACGACCCAGCCACCAGTGGTCTCGATCAGGACATGATCAAGAAGGGCCTGGCCGGCGCATTTCAGCCCACCTGGTCACCGGATCGGCAGTGGGTGGCGTTCGGCGTGGGCCAATGGTTCTTTACGCGTGCTGCCGGCCCAGGCCGGATCATGCGTATCAAGGCCGACGGCAGCATGAACGGCCACGCGGAGGCCTTGACCGACGGTTCCATCAATTCGGGCTACCCGAGCTACTCGCCGGACGGGAAGAAGATCGTCTACCGCGTATGGAGTCCCAAGGTGCAGGGGCTGCGCATTCTCGATCTGGATACACGCGCCACCACCGTTCTGACCAGCGAGGCAGACAACCTGCCGGGCTGGTCGCCGGATGGCAGCAAGATCGTGTTCACCCGCAAGCTGATCGACCCAACCGATCCGAACAAATTCAACTATGACGTGTTCACGATCAAACCCGATGGCACGGGTCTGACGCGCCTGACTTCGGATGGATCGAACCAGGGCCATGCTGTCTGGACCTGGGATGGCCGGCTCGCGTACAGTTCAGGCACCTATGGCTTCAGGGACGAACTCGCGCTGTACGACAACAGCTTCCAACCTGACGGCCAGAACTGGGTGATGAATGCGGATGGGACGGATCAGCATCCGATCACGGATACCTTGTGGGAAGAGGCGATGCCGTTGTACGTTCCCAACCCGTAATCCGGTCCTCGCAGCGGCATGAAAAAAGCGCTGTGCTTTCGCACAGCGCTTTTCTATTCGGAGTGTTCTTTACTCAACAGCGTTACCCTGCACCTAAGCAGAGGTCTGCGTTTCTGCGTGCCGGGGTTCGTGAGCAATGTCGTTGACTTTTGGCGCCCATTTGCGCTGAAGCAGAACCACGGTGCTCGTTGCACCGATCAGCAAGAAGGCGAAGATCGCCATCATGGGTAGTGTGTAGCTGCCGCCATGATGGAGCAACCAGCCTGAAAGGCTGGCTGAGATACCGCCCGCGAGACTGGTGGCGACCTGTTGGAGTCCTGTGTTCAAGCCGACCGCCTGCCTGGGGATCAAGGTTAGTTTACACAGCGCCAGGTTATTCGCGGTGACAAGGCCAAGCAACGAGAGTGAGAGCACGTTCCAGAACAGTGCCATCTCGAGCGAAGGGGCGTAGGCGCCGAGCAGAACGGTTGTTCCGCCAATAAAGCCGGCAACGATGAAGCATTTACGCACGACAACGGCATCGTTGCCGCGGGCGATAATCCGGTCCGCGGCCCATCCCGCGATCGCGGCGACGATGGCGATGCCCACAAAGCTGAAGAAGGTGTAGAGCCCGGATTTCTCGAGAGAAAGGCCGCGTTGCTCGACCAGGTAGGCTGGCATCCAGGTCATGCAATAGAAGGCGAAATAGCTGTAGCAGAAGTTATTGATCAGCCCGCCCCAGACGACCGGACTCGACAGCAAGTTTCTGAGCGGCACCGAGGAGGCCAGGTGTATCGCCGCCGCAAGTTGCCCTCTGGAGGGATAGTCGTTCCTCACCATCAGCAGCCATGGCACCAGCCAGATCAGTCCGACCAGCCCAGTCGCAATGAACATCATCTTCCAGGAATACGTGACGATCATCCAGGCTGCAATCGGCGCGCCGAGTGCAGGCCCCATCTTGCCGCCAATCGAAAAGATACCGAGTGCTGTGCCTTTTTGGGTCTCCTCGAAGTTGTTGGCGAGATAGCGATAGGTGGCCGGGACCACGACAGCTTCGGCCACGCCGATGAGCAGACGCATGACGATCAGGGCGGACAGCGTCGTCACCATGCCTGTGGCCGCCGCCGCAATGCACCACAGCACGAAACAGATCGAGTAAGGCCATTTCACGCCATAGCGATCAACCAGCCAACCCATAGGCATCTGAACGAGACCATAGGACCAGAAGACGGCCGAATTGAGCCAGCCACGCTCGACGCTCGTCAGTGAAAATTCTCGAACGAAGCTCTTGTCCGCTAGCGCGGAAGACAGACTCGTGCGATCAACAAACGAAATCAGCAGCCCGAGCGCGAGGAGAACGAGAATGCTCCAGGGATTCTCGGGCGCTGATCGCTTAGTTAGATTTGTCTCCATTGTGTTCTCTCTTGTCGTGAAGAGAGTTCGGAGACGCCGAAGTCTCTTCCAGTTCGTAAGGTGATCGGCTACGAACGTTTGTCCGATGTTATCAGCAAGGCCATCCAGCGCGCACAGCCAACCACGCGGGAGCACTTTGAAGCGCAACTGGCCGAAGGAAACGATCCATGGCAGCGTAGCCTACGGACGTGGTGAAGGGCTAGCGTTTCTCGATGGAGGAAGAGCGACGTCGATGAACTCCGTCAAACAACGATTGGCAACCCGCATGACGAGTCGCCAATGATCACGCTCACGAGGGTCGCTGATTAGAAGTGAATTTCGGCCATCAGCATGGGGACGGACGTTATCGTGCCGACCGTTTCGCTAGTCGGCGTGCCGTACATGTGATGCCAGTACTCGTAACCGACGCCCGCATACACCGCACGCGGATGACCGGCGAATGAACCCAGATCGGCTAGCAGTGATACGCGTGTGAGAAATTCCGTCGTCGTCTCAACACCGAAACCGTCCTTTCCTTTCGGCCCGGTCAGGCTGGCAAACCCGCGCAATACCAGCGGCAACGGTCCCACCCGGAACGGGAAGAGCCATGAGCTCTCGATGTGCCACGCGGTATTGAAGCGTACGTCGACGCCGGTAATGCCGTTATGGTTGCTCTCAGTTCGAAGACCCGCAGTGAGATTCAGGAACCCGCGCGGCAACGCGAACTCGATAGTCGGACCGAAAACGAGCATGCGCGCACGCTCTCCGTAGGCGTCGTTCTTGGTGCCAAATTCAAAGCCGCCGGTCAGGCCGACGTCCCGAATGATGCCGATGCCCACCGGCCGCCCAAGAATTTTTCCGGCACTCAACTCGATTCGGCCAACGCTATACACCTCCTGCGCTCCACCTGAGGAGGGACCACCAGCCTCCGGGTTCGCGGAGTTCGAGACGAGGTAATCCACGTTGAATGCGTAACTACCGAACCTGAAACCACCGGTCGTCGTGAGATAACCAATGTTCTGGGCAACTTTGTCGGGAACGCCAGGGTAGTGAAAATCACTGCCGTAGCGGTAGCCGATATACGTATCGTTCCACGATACAGGCGGCGCGCCGGTGACTTCCCCCGATTTCAAGTCCGGTGCAGTGAGGGGCGCGGCACTGTTCGTCTGGGTCTGGTGGGTCTGCGATGGAGCCGATTCACTAGGTGCGGTGTACACCTCCGCGTAACCGAACTCGCTCAAACAGCAGAACATGGCCACACCGAGAAGCGGCTTGCGCAAAGCGACTGATATTTTCGTCATGTCTCCGTCCATATAGATTTTCTTATTGCGGCCGCACCGTCAGCAACTGGCTGAGCAATTCAACGCAGATCATTCTGTCGCGGTTGTAACGAATGGTATGGGACGCCCGATCGGCTGCCTCTACACAAAAGTTAGATTCGCTGGCATTTTTTTGTCGCGTGGTGGAGGGGGTGTCTGCGGCAGATCGTCGGCGAAGTGAACTGTGCGGTGAACGCGATGCGACGGCGGGAGCCAGTCATTGAATTCGTCGGCGAAAGACCCTTTCGCTGAATTGCTCGAAAAAATGCCAGTGAATCTAGTTTTTGTGTAGGGACGTGCGATCGCACATCCAATATTCCCACTTCGAAGCCAGTGCGTCCGGTGACTGGAGCCTTCTTCGAATCGTCCACGCGCGATGGCGAACGCGCAGGATGAATACACGGTCCGGCAATCGGACCGTGCCACGTCGCCCAGAAAATACATATGCAGTGGCACGTGGCCCGGATCTGTGCGCGCGGCGCAAACAGCGCGCACGAATCGAGTCCACGCGCGCCATGGGCTCCATCTCATCGAGACGCATGCGCTTGCGTCGATGCGTCAGGTCAAGAACGCGGCAGTCCGCTACGCGAACGGGCCCTTTCGTGCGGCTGCAGGATATGAACAGGCGGCCAATGCGGCCGGAACCTCAATCCTGAAGATTTTCAATGCAGGGGGCTCTGTCGGGTGGGGGCTGCCCGGTTCTATCTGGCATACCATACGGAGCATCAGATCGATAACAGCGTGAAGCGTGACGTCTACGAAGCATCGGGTTCGTACTCGTTTAGTTCCGCTGACCAGCTTTCGCTTATGTATGGTTATGCGCATGATCAAACAGGCAAGGGGAACAACGCACAGCAAGTGGGCTTGACCTATTCCTACTCCCTTTCCAGGCTGACCACTCTATATGGCTCTACTGGGTTTATCCAGAATCGGAATCGCGCGCAATTCACGCTCAACGGCACCGGGTATACCGGTATTGCGGTCGCGCCGGGCGCTGACACGCGCGGCATCATCGTTGGAATGTTGCATAGATTCTGATGGTGACGGCATCGGTGCCGGGAGATCGATGCCATCGTTCGGGTAAATCGCAGGTCATGCCTCGCCGAAATGTATGGAAAAATATGGGCTGTTTTCGCGGCTCCATGAGAGGGTTATGATGGAATCGAAAAAATAAGGACCGCGCGGAATCAGCGCCAGAAGTCTTCTGCGTAAGGCCGGAATGTCAATGACGGCCGCTACCCAATCGATTCGGCGGCCAAGGAGACTTTATGACACATAGTGCCGTGGCAAAGTACCAGCCCAAATCGATCCCCAAAACAATGCTGACAACCGTTCCAAAGGTCCGTTTGTACGTTGAACGCCCTGAGGATGAAAACTGGTTTGTACACGTTGGGCATGTCACCGACCGGGGCCGCTGGCGCACTGAACCTCACGCGCATCCTGCCTATGGCCAGGTGATATTCGTTCGTAGCGGGCGCGGTGTAATGAATCTCGAGGGTAGCAGTGTGCCATTCGAGGGTCCGTGTGCCTTGCTGTTGCCGACCGAATGCGTTCACGGTCTCGACTATGAGATCGACGCTGACAGATGGGTCGTGACGATCGAGGTAGCCTATCTGACGCAGGTTAACGCCAAACTCCGTGAGTTCATCGCGCTCTGGGCCTTGCCCCGAATGATCCCACTCTCCTATTCCGCCGAGGCGGGAATGGAGTTTGCCAGCTTGATCGAGAGCCTTAAGCAGGAGGTCGAGTCAGATGCTGTCGGCCATGTGGTCGGTACAGAAGCACTGCTTACGACGCTTCTGCTCATGCTGGTTCGTGAAACACGTTTGGACCAGACTGACAATGACGGTGCAACACGCAACGATGTTCGCCAGGTTGATCGCTTCCGTAAGTTGATTGACGAACATTACCGGGAGAACTTACCGCTTCAGGACTATGCGTCAATGATGGCCATCTCCTTGGTGCAACTGCGTGCGGCCTGTGCTTCCGCTGCGGAGCAAAGCCCTACAAAAATGATTCACGCACGCATTATCACTGAGGCAAAGCGCAACCTCATTTTCGGCGACATGTCGGTGGAGCAGATCGCCTTTTGGCTTGGCTTTGCAGACGCCGCGTACTTTACGCGTTTCTTCCGGAGAGAAGTCGGTCAAGCGCCAAGCCAGTTTCGCCTCGCTGCTCGACAGCAGGCTCAGCGCAAGGTCCTGTCGCAGTAGGTGGGGCTGTGATTCGGATGGACCCTGAATGTGCAATAGGCGCGATCGAAAAATACCAGTGAATCTGATTTTTGTGCAGGGACGCGCGGTGGCGAATCGAATACGCTTAGCCAGCCCGTTCACCCCGTTGACAATGCTGAGACCGTTGATCGCTTTCACCGACATTGCGTCGTGGTGAGCCGGGGTCGGGAATAACGGATGATTGCCCGCACGCATTCCTTGAGCAATATGGAGCCAGACTGCGTGTGCATTCTTCCCACACTATCTGACCTCCAAGCTAGCGGACTATGACACGGCCCCACCAGAGAAACAGGTTGATGCGGTACGGAGCTGTGGCGGTATTTATAACGCTTACGTTGTTAGCCGGAATGTACAGCGGCCGCAACAGTGCCGCTACGTTACTGGAACATGCACAAACGGAACTCGTCTACGTGGGAACACAGGAGCGGCAGATTCACGCGCTGCGCTTCGACGCGTCCACCGGCAAACTGACCGTCATCGGCCCGGTTGCTGAGGGGCTGAAATCCACATGGGTCGCTGCGCATCCTCGCTTGCCGATCCTCTATGCGGTCGACGATGACAATACGAGAGAGGGAAGTGTCACCGCATATGCCGTGGATCGCGGGACCGGCGCGCTCACCAGATTGAACGAGGTCGCCACAGGCGGTAGCGGAACCACGAATCTGGGCTTGGACATACCCTCCATGACCTTACTCGCTGCCAATTACGGCGGTGGGTCCGTATCGAGCATCGAGGTCAACGGCGACGGAAGCCTGGGCTCACTCGCGTCCACGATCAAGGAGGCAGGTTCCGGGCCGAACCGGCGGCAAGCGAGCGCGCATGCCCACAGCGCCGCAGTCGATCCGTCCGGCCGATACGCACTCGTTCCCGATCTGGGTGCTGATCGCGTGTTCGTTTACGGCTTTGACAGGGTCACCCATACGTTGTCGCCGGACGATGCGGCCCATCCGCGGTCTTTCATTGCCCCGCAGGGCAGCGGTCCGCGCCATCTGGCTTTCGGCGTGGATGGCCAGTTCGTTTATCTGCTGACCGAACTGACTGCCGAGATCATGGTGCTACGTTGGGACGCGTCGCAAGGGCGGTTGACGCTTGTGCAATCGGTGCCGACAAGCAGCCCGCAATTTCAGGGTGTGAAAAGCGGCGCCGAGGTCGCGGTCAGCCACGACGGGCGTTTTGTCTATGTCGAAGACCGTGGAGAAAACGCGCTAGTTGTCTATCGCGTTAGCCCCGATTCGGGAGAGCTTTCGTTGGTTCAGCGCACGTCCTCGGGCGGTGAGAGGCCATGGGGATTTGCAATCCACCCGTCGGGAAAATGGATACTGGTCGCCAACCAACGCAGCGGCAAAGTGAATGTGTTCAGCATCGACCCGGTGTCAGGCATGGTGTCGGATACCGGGCAATCGGTCGACATACCTGCTCCTGTCAGTATCGCGTTTGTGAGGTGATGGACCCTCCCGGCGGACCGATCTCCGGAACCGCCGGGAAGGGTTTCAAGCAGCAACGAGCAGCCAATAGATAAACCCAAAAATCCAAACAATACAGTAACAAAAACTGGCTTTAGCTGGATACGATAGTGGAAAAATCTGCCTGTAGGCCGCAAAGCCAGTCTTTACCAACGGGCATTCATTCCCTTTCCAAACTAGCCCTCAACGCCTCCTATGCCACGCCCGATCGTTGCACAGATTCATCCCGCCGCAGTCAGCCACAACCTCTCCATCGTCAAGCAAAGGGCTTCTCGATCACGGGCTTGGGCCGTGGTCAAAGCCAACGCATACGGACACGGAATCGATCGCGTTTTCCCGGCACTCGCGGATGCCGACGGCATTGCGTTACTCGATCTCGACGAAGCAGTCCGTGTGCGTGAGTTGGGTTGGACCAAGCCGGTCCTTCTTCTGGAAGGCGTGTTCAAGCCAGGTGACGTGCAAATCGCTCAGAAGTTCGATCTTTCCATGGCTGTGCATTGTCGTGAGCAACTCGATCTGTTGCGCTTGTCGCCGTCGCATGAACGCGTCAACGTGCATCTGAAGATGAACTCCGGAATGAACCGACTCGGATTCCGGCCCGATGCGTATCGTGCCGCGTGGGAGCAGGCCAGATCGATTGCGGGCATTGCGGACATCACGTTGATGAGCCACTTCGCGAATGCTGATGATGGCGACGTGGCATGGCAGATGGATCGCTTCGATGCGGTGACTCAAGACATACCGGGTCAACGAAGCCTCGCGAATTCAGCGGCCGTTCTGTGGCATCCCCAGGCGCATCGAGATTGGGTGCGGCCAGGTGTCGTGCTGTACGGCGGTTCACCCACCGGTCAGTCGCGCCACATTGACGACGTGGGCTTGCGCGCTTCGATGACACTCAGGAGCGAAGTGATCGGTGTGCAGTCGTTGTCGGCGGAGGAAACGGTTGGGTACGGCCGCGCCTTCGCCGCGAACCGCGAGATGCGTATTGGTGTGGTCGCATGCGGGTATGCGGACGGATACCCGCGGCACGCGTCGACGGGTACGCCCATCGCTATCGACGGCGTCATGACGCAGGTAGTGGGCCGTGTTTCGATGGACATGCTCACGGTCGATCTGACGCCGTGCCCGCATGCGCAGATCGGTTCCAAGGTCGAACTGTGGGGCGACCAGGTCAAGATCGATGACGTCGCTCACGCATCCGGAACGATCGGGTACGAGCTGATGTGCGCTTTGGCAAAGCGGGTGCCTGTAGAAATAGCCTGAATGACCGCATCTCTCGTCGGACCGTGAAGCAATCCGCAAGGGATGCTCGCGTCTTCGGACGGGAGGCGCCGCCGCATTGCCTGTAGGACAGGCGTAATGGTGTCCAATGAGGGTGTCCAATGAGGGTGTCTAATAAGGGTGTCTAATAAGCCAGCGCAATTGCGTTGTAACGGACAGTGGGTGTTTACGTAATAATTGCGAGGCGTGTCCGAGTCGACCCATTAACCATTAAAAATGCGCAGGTCATGGCTTTCAGCGAACCAAGGTCTCCATTTTTCAAATGGGTGGTGTCCTCCGCTCAGAACCTGAGCGCCGACAATCGGCAAATATTGCTTGCCAACCTGTTCACTCGAACCGCGTCGATTGTCTTTGCGTCGATCTGCGAAATCAGTGTCTGCGCAACCGCTTACTACCTTTATCCCAGAGCCCTTTACGCGTGGTGGGGCGGCGCCGTGTTTGCGCTGCTGATAACGCGTCTCACGTTGATCTGGCTGTGCTGCGAGCGCAGTGCCCGCAATCTGCCAACCCCTACCTCAGCTTTTCTCTTTGCCAGTCTTCTCTGGGCGGTCCTGTTCGGCTATGGCACTTTTTTGTGCAATACCAGCGGAAATCAGACGCTTTTTCTGCTCGGCAACGTTTGCGCCGTGGGTGTGATCGGCGGACTAGCCGGGCGCAATGCAGGCACACCCAGACTGGTGCTTCTCCAGATTTCGTTCATTCTCGGGCTGTTGGGTTGCGGGGCGGCGCTTTCTCCCGGCTCCGGCAAGCTCGTGCTGCTGTTTCAGGCGCCGTTTTGCGCGGCGGGCTTCTTTACCGTGGCATTGCGCAGCAATCGCGACACCGTTGCGTTACTGCTGGCGCGCGAAAGCAGTCATCGGTTGGCTCACCAGGACAGTCTCACAGGCCTGCCTAACCGCGCCCGCATTACCGAGCTGCTGCTGGAACGTACGGCGGCAGGCTCGTTACGGCAGAATCATCGATTTGCGGTTCTACTAATCGACCTCGACGGCTTCAAGGCGATCAATGACAGCCTCGGTCACGCCGCCGGCGATCAGATCCTTCAGGAAGCGGCGATTCGATTGCGTGAAGTATTGCCGACTGGCGACCTGGTCGGACGCCTCGCCGGCGACGAGTTTGTTGCCATTACCGACGGCACGGCGTTGACCCGCGACGTCCATTTGCTGGCAGACCGTATCGTCAAAACGCTCGCGCGACCTTTCACACTCAGCGAAGCGTTGGTGCATATCGGCGCGAGCGTGGGCGTCTCGCTCTATCCGGAGCACGCAAAGACGGGACCACAATTGCTGATCTGCGCGGACCGCGCGTTGTACGCCGTCAAGCGCAGTGGCAAAAGTGCCTTCTCTATCTTCGATGCCGTCAGGCACGCATCCGACGAAAGTTTGAGCCTTCTGCGAAGCGATCTGGAAGGCGCGATGCAGTCTTATAGCGATCTGCGCATGGAGTATCAACCGATCGTCGATCTCGCCGACGATACGATTTCCGGCCGTGAGGCGCTGCTTCGCTGGACACACCCGACGCGCGGTGAGCTTTCCCCATCCTCATTCATTCCGACGGCCGAACGTACGGGCCTTATCCTCGCACTCGGTGAGTGGGCGTTGCTGCAATCCTGTACGGAAGCTGTCACATGGCGTGATGCAGTGAGCGTTGCCGTGAATGTTTCGCCGGTGCAATTGCGGGAGGAATCGTTCGCGTCGACGGTTGCGGCGATCCTCAGCAAGACGGGATTGCCGCCCGCGCGCCTGAATATCGAAGTCACGGAAACGGTATTGTTGAGCGACGATATCGTCACCCGGCACAACGTCGAGAACCTTCGCGCATTGGGAATCGGCCTCGCGCTCGACGATTTCGGCACAGGATTCTCAACCATGTCGACGCTTGTGCGCTTCTCATTCGACAAGCTGAAGATCGACAGCTCGTTCGTAAAAGAGTCCGTGCATCGACGCGAATCCGCGGCCGTGGTTCGCGGGATTGTGGCGTTGGCACGAGAGATCGGCATGCCCACTACGGCGGAAGGCATTGAGACGCAGGAGCAGTTGAATTTCGTGCGCGTCTGCGGATGCACGCACGCTCAGGGTTTTCTTCTGGGCAAACCGGTCCGGAGTGAAGAGATCCCGCACCTCGAAAAAAGGCTGGCTGCGCATTCCGCGGATAAGGCTTGAGAGATTTTATCGACCGGCATGATATTAGTTTCCGCGGCGTTGGCCGACCAGTCACAGGACAGAGTGGCGTGACCTTCTGCGCGTGCCGCTCGTGGCGGATTGGCCACGTCCAAGATAGGCGTCGCGCAACGTATCCAGTTCCAGCAGCGTCTCTGCCTTCCCATGCGCAACCACGCGGCCGCCTTCGAGCACATACCCGGACTGCGCATACTGCAGTGCGATCGCTGCATTCTGCTCTGCCAGCAGGAAGCTGACGCCGTCGTCGCGATTGAGTGCTGCCACCGTCTCGAAGATCTCTTCGACGACTTGCGGGGCGAGCCCCATCGACGGTTCGTCGAGCAACACCAGGGAAGGCCGCGCCATCAACGCGCGGCCTATCGCGACCATCTGTTGTTCGCCGCCGGACGTATAGCCTGCAAGCGCCTTACGACGCTCCTTGAGTCGCGGGAAGGTGCCGTAGATACGTTCGAGATCCACCTCGAGATCAGCGCGGGCAGGCCGCCGCACGAACGCGCCGAGCCGAAGATTCTCCTCCACGGACAAATGCGCAAAGCAGCGCCGTCCCTCCAGCACCTGAACGAGGCCGCGTTCGGCGAGCGTCCACGGGTCCGCATCGGTAATCGCATCGCCGCGATATGCGATGCGGCCCGACGTGAGCTCGCCCCGTTCTGCGCGAATCAGGCTCGAGATGGCCTTCAGCGTGGTCGTTTTTCCCGCGCCATTGCCGCCCAGCAAGGCGACGATGGCGCCGGACGGCACGGTCAGCGAAACGCCGCGCAATGCCGGAATGAGCTGGCTGTAGGTCACGGCGATGTCCTCGACCTGCAGAATCGGGGCTGCGCTCATGCTCAGAGATCCTTGCTGCAATCGCGCGGCGTAATGCCCTTTTCCTTGGCATACGCGTTCGCCGATTTCTCGATGATCGGGCGCAACAGTGCACGATCGGCCTGAACCCAGCCGCTAATCACCTTCCATTGCTGACCGTCCCATTGCTGGAAGCGGACGGCGCCGCCGCCTTCGTGATCGGAGCATGAGAGCTTCAGCGGTTGAACCAGGCCGTACGCACCCAACTGCTTCAGACGCGCGTCGTCGAGATTCAAGTGCTCAAACCCCCAGCGCACCTGTTCGCCCGTAAGCGGTTTGTCGCCGAACCTGGCCTGAGCCACGCGCAGCGCTTCGACGTTGAGAATGCCGTTGACGACGCCCAGGTTGTAATACACCGTACCGAAGCGCGCCGGGTCCTTCAGGTTGCCGTTGCCGGGTTTGATCACATATTGATTGATCGCCTGAAGTACCGGAAAGTCGGTTCCGGACGGATGCGTGGTAATCGAAATGAAACCCTTCGCGGCGTCGCCTGCCGGGCGCGCATCTTCTTCCGAATTACTCCAGATGTTGCCGATGATGTGATTCGCCGGGAAGCCGACCTTCTGCGCGGACTTCAACGCGACCGGATTCATCACGCCCCAGCCACGCAGAATCACCCAGTCCGGATTGATCCGGTGGATAGTGAGCCACTGCGAGCCTTGTTCATTACCCGGATGCGGGACTTCGATCTGCGTGAGTTCGAAGCCGTACTTCTTGGAGAGCGCATCGAGCACGGGAATCGTCTCGCGGCCATAAGGGGAACCATGGTAGAGCACCACGATCTTCTTGCCTTTCAGCTGATTCAATCCGCCTGACTGCTGGCCGATGTAATTCACGATCGCCGAGACTTCGCTATATGGGTTGAGTTGAAGCGGAAACACGTACGGAAATACTGCGCCGTCCGTGGAATCCGTGCGGCCGTGATTGATCGTGACGAGCGGGATCTTGTCGACGGTCGAACGATCGAGCGTCGCATAGGCGATCCCGACCGAGAGCGGATTGGTCGCCGCAGCCGGCGCGCCGTTCAGGCCGCTCTTGAGTCGCTCGTAGCACTCCACGCCTTTTTCCACGACGTATTCGGTTTCGCATTCGCTCCACGTCAGCTTGACCCCATTGACGCCGCCATCACGCTTGTTAATGAGGTTCATATAGTCGATAAAGCCGCCGAAGAAGCCACTGCCGCCCGCCGCATACGGCCCGACGCGGTAGCTTTGCAGCGGGAAGTATTCTTCGCCCGCAGCTTGCGCGGTGGGCGCAAATGCGGCGGTAAGGGCAAGCATCAGGCTCGCGGCAGCGGCGACGCGCGAGACTGTCCCGCGCCTTTTGAAGGAGTCGATGAAATTCATACTGGATGGACCTTGAATGGATAAACGATGGATTAAAGGGTGATGCGTGAAAGCGAAGTCATGGGCGCAGCGGCCAGTCATGCAGACGATTCCACGCGGTCTGAACCAGTCTTGCGAGTCCGTCCGGTTCCTTGATGAGAAAAACGATGATCAGCGTGCCGAAGAGGATCTTCTGCAGGTTCTGCAACTGACCGGCTTCAATGCCGATGGTGGCTAGTGCGCCTGCGGCATTGGAGAGAAGAATGGGCAGCAACACGATGAAGGCCGCCCCGAGAAAATTGCCACCGATGCTCCCCATGCCGCCAATGATGATGATGAACAGCACCTGAAACGACAGATTGAGATCGAAGCCGTGCGGCTCGACCGTGCCCAGATAGGCAAATGCCCACAACGCGCCGGCAATGCCGATCACAAATGAACTCAGCGCGAAGGCGAGCAACTTGGTGCGGCCGGTCGGGATGCCGATCACGCGTGCGGCTGTGTCCATATCGCGCACGGCCATCCAGCGTCGGCCGAGTTCGCTGCGCACGAGGCGGGTCGCAAGAATGAAAAGGACGGTGGTGACGCCGAGTACGAGCAGATAGCGTGCGGCCGGCGTGTCGATTTTCCAGCCGAATGCCGTCAGGCGGGGCGCGCTGAGTACGCCCGAGGTGTCGTTGTTGGAAAACCAGCTGACTCGCGTGAAGATCCATTCGACAAAGAACTGCGCAGCCAGCGTGGAGACGATCAGGTAGAAGCCTTTGATACGCAGACTCGGCAAACCGAACACCGCGCCCACGGCGGCAGTGATCAATCCCCCGAGCAATAGGTCGACGACCAGCGGCAACCCCGGCACCCGCACCATGAGGTTGTAGGTGGCATAGGCGCCGACCGACATGAACGCCGCGGAGCCGAGCGAGAGCTGGCCCGCGTAGCCCGTAACCAGGTTCAGCCCGAGTCCCGCAAGTGACAGCACGAGGAACGGAATCAGAATGGCATTGAGCCAGTAGTCGTTGCCGAGGATCGGCACGGCGACGAACGCAATCAGCGCGAGAATCGCCGCGAACCATAGCTTTAGCCCCGGCAATTGCAGCGAGTACGGTTTGAACCGACGTAGTGTGTTCTGCGTGGTGTGAAGAGATGACATAGCGAGCCTCACACGCGTTCAACGGCGGGTTCGCCGAACAGACCGACTGGCCGCGCGAGCAGGAATAGCATCGCGAGCAGATAGGGAAACCAGTTTTCGATCCCGCCACCGAGCAGGCTGCCGACATAGACTTCGGCAAGCTTTTCCGACGCGCCAATCAGCAGGCCGCCGACAATCGCCCCGCCGATCGACGAAAACCCGCCGATGATCAGCACCGGCAGCGCCTTCAGCACCACCAGCGAGAGCGAGAACTGCACACCGAGCCGAGCGCCCCACAGGAGCCCCGCCACGAGGCTGACAAAGCCGGCGAGAGCCCATACGATCGCCCACACGCGCGGCAGCCGTATGCCGATAGCGAGCGCGGCGAGCGGATCGTCGGCGACTGCGCGCAGCGACAGCCCGAGCCGCGTGCGCTGGGTCAGAAGCGACAGGCCGATTACCAGTACGCCGGCGGTCGCCGCGGCAAAGACGTCGAACTGGCTAATCATGACGCCGGCCAGGTTCAGCGGTTTGTCGTCGATGCCGAGGTCCAGACCGTGCACCTGGGCGCCCCAGAATAGTTGCGCGGCGCCTTCGAGAATGAAGCTCAAGCCGAGCGTCGCCATGAACAGAACAATGGGCGGCCGATTCACCAGCGGTCGCAAAACGAGCCGGCCGATCAGCAACGCAATCAGCACCAGGGCCGCTAACGTGATCGCAAATGCCAGCACGGGGTGCACGTGCCGCTCGACGAGGCTCACGTACGTAAGCGCACCGAACAGCACCATCGAACCCTGCGCGAAATTGAACACGCCGGACGCTTTGTAGATCAGCACGAAGCCGATCGCGACCATCGAATACATCACGCCCGCCAGCAGTCCGCCGACGAGTACTTCGAGGAAAAATCCCATGTCGTTCAATCTCTCAGTGACGAGTGCCGAGATAAGCGGCCAGTACGTCCGGGTTGGTGCGCACGTCGGCAGGGGCGCCGTCGGCGATCTTCTTGCCGTAATCGAGCACCACCACGTGATCCGACAGGTCCATCACCACGCCGATGTCGTGCTCGATCAGCACGACAGTCACGCCGAATTGCGTGTTGGCGTCGAGTACATAACCGGCCATTGCACGTTTTTCGTCTGCATTCATGCCGGCCATCGGTTCGTCGAGCAGTAAGAGACGTGGCTCGGCGGCGAGTGCGCGGGCCAGTTCAACGCGCTTTTGCACGCCGTACGGCAGGGTGCCGACGGTGGTATGCCGGTAGCGCTGCAAGTCAAGCGCTTCGATAACGACTTCGGCATAACGCCGCTGTACCGTTTCGTCGCGGGGCGCGCGGCCAATGCTCAAAGTCTGCTCAAACCATGTGCTGCGCCGATGCAGATTGCGGCCGGTGAGCACGTTGTCCAGCACGCTCATCCGTCGAAACAGTGCGATGTTCTGAAACGTACGGGCAATGCCGCTGTGCGCCGCGTGATACGGATTCATGCGCCGATAGACGCGACCGTCGAAATTAACGTTGCCTTGCTGCGGTTGATAGACGCCGTTGATCACGTTGAGTAGCGAGCTTTTTCCCGCGCCGTTCGGACCGATCAGTGCGCAGATCTCACCCGTGTGCACGGCGAAGCTGATATCGGTGACCGCTTTCACGCCCTTGAACGACAGCGAGATATGGTCGAGCGAGAGCAAGGCGTTTGAGGATGAAGTCATTGGACGTGGAGTCATGCGTCAATAGGCCGGCTGTTCTGATGCGCCGTCTGTTGCATAGCGCTGCGGCGTCACGGCCTGACGTTTAGGTTCGACACGCCGCCAGTCGCCGGTATCGGGCCAGGCGCGCACATCGACACGTATTGCATTGAACAGCGCAGCGGTTTTTTCATCGAGCGGCGGCCCGATGACGAGCGCGGCATGCGTGCGCGAAAAACCGATCACTTCGCGTAACGGACGGGTGATGAGCCACCACGTCAGCGCACGAGCAAGTGGGCCGCCCTGTTTGCGCTGCGCACGATTGATCAGACGGCGCCGCCATGAGCGTGCACCGGGCAAACGGTCGTCGACGAGCTGTGCCACCCGGGCGTAGGTTTCGCGCGTGCCTGCTACGAGCGTGGGCGCGAGTTCGCGGCGATCGTTGTCGCGGGTCGCGAGCGACTCCGGAAAATTCAGACGAAAGCCGCTCAGGACCCACGGTGCAATCAGGTAACGCGCCTGGGAGGCGGCGGCGAATGCGCGTGCGGCAAACGCTTCGTCGTCCGCGTTCAGTTTCTCGGTGGCGACGAGTTGCTGTGCTTCACGCACCAGTGTCGCATGTGGGAAACGCTGTTCGACGAGCTGCCCATCGGCATCGAGGCGCACGAAGGCGAATGCGTCGTCATGGGGGCGAGCAGCAGAGGCAAAGCCGTTCTCGTTGTGGACCGACAACGCTCGATAGTCAGTCACCGCGGCATGCGGATGCGACGCCAGATTGCGTGGGTTGGCATCGATCACGCGCAAACCTTCATACGTCAGCAGGCGATCGATCTGGCCGTCGTCTTCGGCGAACACGAAGCGCGGCGCGATATGCGTGAGCACTGAGCGCAACGCGTCGTCGGTGAGTTGCGGGTCGAGCGGTATCGCGATGCCACCGTTCCATTGCGCGGCCAGCGACAGTAGCAGCGCCTCCTCGCGCGGATGACTGACGAGCAGCAGCGCGTCACCCGCCGCGAAGCCTTGCTGCGCGAGACCGGCGGCCAACTGCTCGACCGCCGTGGCGACGTCTTGCCACGACAACGCGTGCCACGTGCCCAGCCGCTTGTGCCGCAATGCGATAGCGTGCGGCCGTTGCTGCGCCTGATGGCGCAGCCAGTCCGGCAGCGTCGACGGCTGTGCGTTTGTCATGATCAGGCGGCCTTGGCCTGCTGCTTGAGTTCGAGCTCACGCACCAACGGCAGGACCCGCTTGCCGAAATACTCCACCTCTTCGATGAAATGGAGAAAACCGGTCAGCACGAGGTCCACGCCGATCGATTTCAGTTCGACGATGCGCTCGGCAATCTGCTGTGGTGTACCGATGAGATTGGTGCGGAAGCCGTCGTTGTATTGCACGAGGTCTTCGAAGCTCGACTTGGCCCAGTTGCCTTCGCCTTCCGGCGAAGCCTTGCCGGCCTGTTTGACGGCGTCGCCGAACGCATGCACGGCTTCGACGTGCGCGTGTTTGATGATGTCGGCGAGCACGGCCTTGGCTTCTTCTTCGGTATCGCGGGCGATCACGAAGGCATTCACGCCGATGCGCACCTTGTGATTGTTTTTTGCTGCCTTGGTCTGAATATCGTCGATCTGTGCCTTCAGGTTCTCCGGCGTGTTGCCGTTGGTGAAATACCAATCGGAAACGCTCGCAGCGTTGTCGCGTGCGGCGCGTGAACTGCCGCCCTGGAAGATTTCCGGATGCGGCTTCTGCACGGGCTTGGGACTCAGCGTGTAATTGTTGAAGCGGTAGAAGTCACCCTTGAAGGTGAAATTGTCCTGGGTCCAGATGCCCTTGAGTGCCTCGATGAATTCGTGCGAGCGGCGATAGCGTTCGTCGTGTTCGAGCCACGGTTCGCCGAGCGCGGTGAATTCACCCTTGAACCAGCCACTCACCACGTTGATCCCAATACGGCCGTTGGAAATATGGTCGATGGTGGCAATCTGTTTGGCGACAACGGCGGGGTGCCACGGACCTGGCAGAATCGCCGCCAGCACCTTGAGTTTGGTTGTGGCGTGCAACAGGGCCTGACTGAACGACACCGACTCATGCTGATATTCCGCACCGTATCCGGCGGTAAAGCGGATCTGGCTCAGCGCGTATTCGAAACCCGCCTTCTCCGCGGTGAGTGCGAGTTTCTGGTTGTACTCGAGACTCCAGTCCGTGCGCTGCTCGATCGTGCTGACAACCAAACCGCCGCTGACATTGGGCACCCAGTAGGCGAACTTGACGGCGTCGTCGTGAGAATGGTTCTGGCTCATGGTATTCCTGATGATTGAATGAAGAGATTTAGGCAGCCAGCGTTGCGGCTTGCGGGAAAGAGGCGGGTAGGCGTCCGGCATGCAGCCATGGGAGCGCGCGTGTCACCGCCAGTGCAACGCGTTCCTCCAGTGCCGGGTTAGAGATCGCATAGCCGTTGAAATCCGCTTCAGACGCATACACGCCGATCGGTAACGTGCGAGTCTGAAAGAAGCTGAACAGCGGACGCAATTGATGATCGATGACGAGCGCGTGGCGATCGCTGCCGCCCGTTGCGGCGAGCAGAACCGGCACGTCGATGAGCGCCTCGTGGTGCACCAGATCGAACAGATGCTTGAAGAGTCCCGTATACGATCCGCGATACACCGGGCTCGCAACGATCAGCAGGTCCGCCGATTCAATGGTCTCGATGTGCGCGGCCACGTCGGCAGGGACCTGCGAGCGCTGAACCGCACCGGCGAGGCTGGAGGCGATCTGCCCCAGCTCGACGAGATGCGTGTCGATCGGCAGCGCGTCGCCGAGCGCGGCAAGCAGGCGTTCGACCACCACGAGGGTGCGCGACGGCCGTTGCAATCCACCGGAGACGGCGACTACTTTCAATCTCTTACCCATTCGAACGATCCTTTCAGACGAAAGCAAATTAATCGGGAGTGCCGCTTATTTAGCGAATACCGTGCCATCCGGCTTTGCGTGACAAGACGGGACGAGGACGAATGTGCGAGCCAACGCCGATCGCGCGCCAAGTCAAATGGCATAACCGTTTGCGGTTTTTGCTGCCGCGCATATCGCGGTGGCATGGAACCATTGCAGGCTGACGTATGAAGCTGGCGAAGCAAGATGGCCTCGGCGCTGCTGCTGGAGAAGCAGCGCAGGGTGTTGGAGAGGGACGCGAGAGCTTTCAGTATTCCAACGGGCCTGCTGCCTGGGAGGCAATGTGTGAGAGCGGTGCTGGTGCAGAGGCAGCATCCATACCGATGCTGCTGCGTAAGCAGCAATTCGACTTTGGATACCACAACAAAATGCATCGGAAGTCGCGGTAGATGGTCAGAATACGCTTCTGAGGAAGCAACCCTGATCAGTGCCGTTCAACGCCCGTCAGCCAACAGATGACGGTCCACGCCCGCGTGTAGCGGAGTGAGTGTCCTTGCGCATATGAATTCGATCTACGTACTGCCGGACGCGCCGGCTTGTCTGCTACCGGACGCGGAGACAGCATCGGTCAGTGAAACGCCGCTGCAGATCGCGCAGCGGCTCGCGACCCTATTTGCGCTAACCGCCGCCGAACGCGACGCGCGAGGTGGGACGCCGAAAGCGGAGCGGGACGCATTGCGCGCCAGTGGTCTTCTGGCGATGAGCATTCCGGAGGCGCACGGCGGTCTCGGGGCGAACTGGCGGCAGACGCTGGATGTCGTGCGCACGCTTGGCCGGGCCGACAGTTCGCTCGGACATGTATTCGGCTTCCATCATCTGATGCTGGCGACGGTGCGGTTGTTCGGTTCGTCGGCGCAGTGGCGCGCCTGGTTCGAGCAGACTGCGCGCCGTCAATGGTTCTGGGGCAATGCGTTAAACCCGCTCGATGAACGGGCCGTGAGCCACTCGCACGCGGACTGGCGCGAGTTCAGCGGGCAGAAGAGCTTCTGTTCCGGCGCGCTCGATTCCGAAATGCTGATCGCGTCTGCGCGAGACGCCGATACGGGGGCGTTGCTAATCGCGGCGGTACCCACCGGGCGCACGGGCATTTCCGTCGCGGAGGATTGGAACAACATCGGTCAGCGCCAAACGGATAGCGGTACGGTGACGCTGGAAAAGGTGCGAGTGGAGAACCACGAGATTCTGACCGACCCAGGGCCGCTGTCGACGCCTTTTGCGTGTCTGCGGCCCTTACTCGCTCAGCTGATCCTGACGAATGTGTACCTCAGCATCGGCGAAAGTGCGTTCAACGACGCCCGTCATTACACGCTTCATGAGGCGCGTCCGTGGCATACGTCCGGCGTGCAAACCACGGCCGCGGATCCTTATATCCTGGGCCAGTATGGCGAGTTCTGGGCGGGCCTCGAGGCGGCGCGGCTGTTGACCGACCGCGCGGCCGATCGTTTCGATGCGGCATGGATTCGAGCGGATGCGCTGACCGACGCCGAGCGCGGCGACGTGGCGTTGGCGGTTGCAACGGCCAAAGTTGCGGCCACAGAAATCGGGCTCACCATCTGTACCCGTATGTTTGACGTGGCCGGCGCGCGTGCGACCCATGGCGCGTTGAGGCTAGACCGTCACTGGCGAAATTTGCGCACGCATACGCTTCACGATCCGCTTGCCTATAAGCTTCGAGAAATCGGCGAATGGGCTCTGACGCAACGATATCCGACGCCGAGCTTCTACTCATGAACTATTCACTCCATCACGTGTTACCGGACCGGCCTGCCGTCGCGCGAACGGAAGTGCCGCCTTTGTTGACGATGCCCGACAAGCGCACGCTGACCACCTCGATTCGCGCGACCGCGCAGGTCTTCTCGGACCCGCAATCGCTGGCCTTGCTCGAACGTATTCGCATGGTGGCGCCGAGCGACGCTAACGTGCTCGTGATCGGTGAGACGGGGACGGGTAAGGAACTGGTCGCGCGTCATGTGCATAACCTGAGTGCTCGCAAGGATGGCCCGTTTGTGGCGGTCAATTGCGGGGCGTTCTCCGAGTCGCTGGTGGAGAGCGAGTTATTCGGGCATGAGAAGGGCGCGTTTACCGGTGCGTTCTGCGCCAAGCCTGGCTGGTTCGAAGCGGCCAATGGCGGGACGCTGTTTCTCGACGAGATAGGCGATCTGCCGCTATCGATGCAGGTCAAGCTGCTGCGCGTATTGCAGGAACGCGAGATCGTGCGGCTCGGCTCGCGCCGGAGCATTCCGATCGACGTGCGCGTGCTGGCGGCGACCAATGTGCATCTGCAGGATGCGGTGGCGGCAGGCCATTTCCGCGAGGACCTGTTTTATCGCCTGAATGTCGTGCATCTGGCTGTGCCGACGTTGCGCGATCGGCCCGGCGATATATTGCCGCTGGCCCGCTACTTCATTGAAGAGTACCGGAACCGATTGGGCTACGGTCCGGTCGACATCGAACCGCGCGCGGAGCGAAAGCTGCTGGAACATAGTTGGCCCGGCAATATCCGCGAGCTTGAGAACGTCATTCACTACGCGTTGCTGGTGTGCCGCAGCGATTCGTTAGGCGAGGGCGATCTGCAGATGTCGTCGTTCGGGATTCATGCCGCGCGACGAGCGGCTGTCGAACCCGTTGCGTCTACACCGTTGGAAGGGCTGGAGGGGGCATTGCGTCATCTCTTCGATCATGCGGAAGGCAATCTGTTCGAACAGATCGAAGACACGGTGATGCGCGTGGCGTTCGACTTCTGCTACCGGAATCAGATTCAGGCGGCGAGGCTGCTGGGCATTAGTCGCAATGTGTTGCGGGCGCGTTTGATTCGGGCGAAGCAGATTTCCGCGCAGAAGTAGGCTCATTTGCGTTGCATGCCTTTGGAGGTTGAAGCGGACCGGCCGCGAGACCGGTCCACATGCCGCTGCGGTAGCCGACTATGCCGCAGTTCTGCTATTGCCAATCTGCCAGACGAAGGGCGGCTCCTTGCCGTTGATTTCCCAATCTCCCACAATTCGCTCCTTATAGATCAGCGGATTGTGTGACGCAGCGGTCCGCGCGTTTCGCCAGTGGCGGTCCAATAGTTTGTTTTCGCTAGTGCCCGAAGCACCGAGTGCATTGAAAAGGTCCGTGGTCGCCTGCAAAATCAAACTGGCCACGGCGACCTGGGCTTTTGCCGATTCGATTTCGGCCGCCACGTTCGCCGCATGTTCAGCATCACGGTCCGCACCGACGCGCGTTTCATATGCTCTTTGTGACGGCTCCGCGGCTCGCACAGCAGCCGCTTCTGCTGCATACACGCGTGCCGCGATTTGCCCCACCACCTGCTGCACCTGGGCGTCTTCGCTGACGCGTGGCGCGTTTCCATGGCTGTAAACACGGGTGCGTTTGCGTACTTCATGTGAGATGTCGCGCAAGGCGGCGCGCCCCGTACCTGCAATTACGGCGATCAGCACGAGCTGATAGAACGCAGTCTGATATTTGAAGCGCGTGGCGAAGTCGATGATGTTCTCTTCTTCGACCACGGCATTTTCGAATACGGACGTCCCGCTTCCAGTGGTGCGCTGACCGAAGCCATCCCAGTCGTCGCTTTGTTTGACGCCTGACTGATGCGTGCTCACTGCTGCGATGACGTCGGCTCCGTTATCGTCGCGCTGCGCGTAGACGTCGATCCAGTCGGCAAAAATGCTGCCCGTGCTGTAGTACTTGGTTCCGTTGACGACCCACTGGTTGCCGTGGCGCGAGACACGCGTGATCACGTCGCCGATCTTGACCGCACCGACTTCGGTCCACGCGTTACCGACGATCTCACCCGCCACGAAGCGTTGCAGCCATTTATCCTGTGCGGCGCCGGGTGCTGCGTTGATTCTGTCTTCGACGAAGGCGAAATGGCCGCGCAACGCTTGCGGCAAACTCGAATCGGCCTCGGCCAGTTCGATCAGAAGCTGCACGAGTTGCGGAAGCGACGCGCCGGCGCCGCCGTGTTCGCGCGGCACTCTGACTGAGCCGAACCCCGCTTCCTTCAACCAGACAATCTGCTCGTACGGCAGCGCACGAGTACGTTCGCGTTCGAGCGCGCCTTCCGCGATGCGGTTGAAGATCGGCCTGAACCTAGCAGCCAACTGTTCGTAGTCTGTGCCGTACGAAAGCGGGTGTTTTTCACGCGGGTTTTGTGATGTCATGCGCTTGGTCTTAAGTCGATTGGTGGAGTAAGGCAGAGCGATTGCGCTCTTGACCATATGGACTACAAAGCACGAGCTATGCCATCGAGGCGGGCGTCCTGCCTTGCCCCTCGATAGACGATATCGGAGTTTCAGGCTGCTGGATTGCGAGCAGTGTGCTGATGGGCTGCTTGTCTGACAGCAGTTTGGACTGGATACGTTGGATCACGGCCATGCTACCTTCCTGAATATCCACGAGCGTGCGCTCATGATTCGATAACGAGGTCCACATGGAACCCACCTGGCAATTCCAGCTAAGAATCACCGTCTCACCCGAACTTGCAAACGATCTGCGCACAGACCCGGCCGGTGCCTCGCATGCTGCGCTTCGCAATGTGCTGGGCAAGCACAACGCGACTTTGAAATGTCAATTCGACGCTTTCGCAGACTACGTGAATGAAGCGGAAAAGCAGGGCTTGGAAAACTATCCGCTTTATCAATGGACCCGGCAGACAATTGAGAACCCGGAGAAGAAAGCGAAGTACTTGCAATCATTCACTGTCTACCTGAATGGCGACGAGATATACGGCAAGGAAATCGCCGACGTGTTGGAAGCTGAATTGACTGCACTCATCAGTGACGATGGCATTAATAGCGTCGCCCGGTTCGATACGAATCCCGCGAATAACCCGCAGCCACCCAGGCGCTAGCGGTTACACGGCGGTTACACGTAGTCCATCTGCTTTCCGGCACGACACTCGCGTGTAATAAATCGAAACTATTGTCTCGGCACCGCTTGCGCCAGAGCGCGGCGGTTGCCGACGCGCGATCGCGTCCGTCAGTCATTCATTTCCACGGAGACCTCCATGCCGACGTCGGCATTCCGGCTTTTTGCGCTCATCTGTTCTGTTGCTGCGACCGCGCTGCTTGGCGCATGCAGCGACGGCGTATCGTCCACGCCGGCCAAGGCAGCATGCGGCAACGCCACCGTTGTGAACGCGCGCATGAGCTGCCCGCCGGGCTTCGTCCCGCCTGCTTCCTGAGTCCAGAATTCAAATTAGGTCCATCGCATGGTCACCAAAACTCGTCGAGATTTTCTGAAGCTGTCCGCCGGACTGGCGGGCGCGACTGCCGCCACCACCCTGTTTCCCGAATCGATTCGCAAGGCGTTGGCGATCGAGCCGAGTTCGGTCACGGGCACGATCCAGGACGTGCAGCACATTGTCGTGTTCATGCAGGAGAACCGCTCGTTCGACCACTATCTCGGTCACCTGAGTGGCGTGCGCGGGTATAACGACCGTTTCCCTGTGACGCTGCCGAACGGCCAGCCGGTATGGTTCCAGCCGCGTCAGGAAGATCAGACGAAGGTGATCGCGCCGTTCCGCTACGACACGACCAATCCGAACGTCAACGCGCAATGTATCGGCGGCCTGCCGCATACGTGGGCCACCACGCACGGTGCGATCGACAGCGGCCGCGCCGACAAGTGGGCCGTGCAGAAGACCAACATGACGATGGGCTATCACGTGCGCGAGGACATTCCGTTCCACTACGCGCTCGCCGACGCCTTCACGGTGTGCGACAACTACTTCTGTTCAATTCCGGGTAACACGCATCCGAACCGCATGTATTTGATGACGGGGATGGTCGACCCGCTTGCCACGGGTGGCGGGCCGCTACTCGACAACACCGACTACATCGACAACCAGTTCGATACGATCAAACTGCAGCCCTTCAACTGGACCACGTATCCCGAGCGGCTGGAAACGGCCGGCATCTCCTGGCAGATTTATCAGCAGGGCACCGGTTTCGACAATTTCACCGGCAACTACGGCACGAACATGCTGGCCTCGTTCCAGAATTTCGTGAACGCACCGGCGGGTTCGTCGCTGCAAAACCGCGGGATGAGCACGCGCACGCTGACACAGTTGAAGGCTGACGTGCAGGCCGGCGCATTGCCACAAGTGTCCTGGCTGTTGCCGCCCGCCGCGTATTCGGAGCATCCGAAGTTCACGCCGCTCTACGGCGCTAATTACATCTCGACGATCCTTGACGCGCTGACGTCGAATCCCGATGTGTGGAGCAAGACCGTCCTGTTCATCATGTACGACGAGAACGACGGCTTCTTCGACCACGTGGTGCCGCCGCAGGCGCCTACAGTGCCCGGCTCCGGCATGAGCACCGTGGACATCTCGCTCGAACGGCACAACGTCGTGACCGCCTCGCAGGCCGGCACGTATACCGCCGACAATCTGCCGTACGGCCTTGGGCCGCGTGTACCGATGACGGTCGTGTCGCCGTGGTCGAAGGGTGGTTTTGTCTGCTCGCAGGTGTTCGATCACACGTCGGTGCTGCAATTCATCGAAAAGCGTTTCGGCGTAGTCGAGACCAATATCTCGCCGTGGCGCCGTGCCGTTTGCGGCGACCTGACCACGGCGCTCGACTTTTCGAAATCGGATGCGGCCGTGCCGCCGCTGCCGAGCACGCAAACCTATGTTGCACAGGCCGATCTGCAATGCGCGCGTTCCACGGCGCAGGCTGCGCCGGCCAGCACGGCTCAGCAGCTGGTGACGGCGCAGGAAGCGGGCACGCGGCCCGCGCGGGCGTTGCCGTACGAATTGCATGTGAACGGGAAGTTGCAGTCGCAAGGGTACGCGCTGACGTTTGCGAACACCGGCACGCAGGGCGCGCATTTCTGGGTGTACACGGGTGACCCGACCGCGATGCCGCGCCGCTATACCGTCGAGGCCGGCAAGCAATTGACCGATACGTGGGCACTCGACGCGAACGGTAATTATCTGGTGAGCGTCTATGGCCCGAACGGTTACTTCCGGCGCTTCGCCGGTTCGTCCACTGCAGATGCTGCAGCCAAGCCGGATGTCGTGACCTGTTACGACGTGGCCAACGGCAACGTCTACGTGACAGTGTCCAATGCTGGGACCAAGTCACTCACGGTCACCGTAAGCGACGTCGTCTATGGACAGGCGCCGCGCACGTTGACCGTGCCTGCGGCAAGCAGTGTGGAGGCGCATTGGGACTTGTCATGCAGCAGTCAGTGGTATGACTTTCAATTGATGGTTGCAGGCAATGCGGGCTGGTTGCGGCGCATAGCAGGTCACGTGGAAACAGGCCACGCCAGCATCACCGATCCTGCTGCCACTGCGCCGGTGACGAAGGCGATTTAGGCGTACAGAGTGGACATTTCTTTCAATGTCATTTCGGGTCGGCGGCAAAGTGGTAAGTCAATTTTACATTTGGCGACAAGGCGCGAAGTTCGTGAGAGGATGGCATTTCACTTTTTCTCGCGGAGGGCGAAATGGGACTCTTGGACGAAGTAGGCAAGATCGCTGGTGCGGTAGCGGCCGTTGAAGCAGCAGAAAAAGTCGATCCGGACGCAGGTCTGCTAACGAAAGGCGTTGCAGCGATTGCAGGCTTTGAAGGCGCAGGTGCATTGGAGGGATTGGTCGAGAAGAAAGACGGCGAGAAGCAGGACGACGCCGACAATGCTCAGGCTGCAGACGGTACGAATCCTCAGACGTGATTTTTGCGCTGTGAGCGGGCCAGTTCTACTTAGGACTGGCCCGTTTTTTATTGTGAGCCGGGACGTGACATGCCTGATCGTTCCTATCCGTCGCGTGGTTGTTGTGAGCGAATTGATTTGAGGACGACTCTTTGACCATCTCTGCGACACGCAGGAATCTGACGCTTGGGTTGCCGCTGCTCCTCGGCCTTCGCGTTACTCCCACACTGGCCGCAAACGCATCCCCATTAGCCGACATCGAACGCCGCAATGGCGGACGCCTTGGTGTGTTCGCTATCGATACCGGTTCGGGCCGAACCTTGGCGCATCGCGCTGACGAACGCTTTCTGATGTGCAGCACGTTTAAGGGACTGCTCGCCGCGCAGGTGCTATCGCGCGTGGATGCAGGCAAGGAGGATCTTGCCCGTCTGATGAAGTACACCGGGAAGGATCTGATCTTTACGTCGCCCGTGACGAAGGCACACGTTGCAGAAGGCGCGATGTCGGTGGGCGCACTGTGCCAGGCGATTGTTGAAGTGAGCGACAACACGGCGGCCGTGTTGTTGATGAGAAGCGCCGGTGGTCCCGCCGCTTTGACTCAATTCGTTCGCGGCCTCGGCGATACCGTGACGCGTTCCGATCGGTACGAACCCGAGTCGAACAAATACAGCGGTGTGCTCGATACCACTACGCCTCGTTCGATCACCAACTCGGCGAGCAAAATTCTCTTGGGAAATGTTCTGAGTCCCCAATCGCGTACGCAGCTGGAAAACTGGATGCTTGCCTGCAAGCCGGGTTTGAACCGGCTCCGCGCTGCGTTACCGCCGGACTGGATAGCGGGTGACAGGCCCGGAACCAGCGTCGAAGAAGAAACCAACGACTATGCGATCGTTCGCCCGCCCGGACGCGCGCCACTTTTGATCGCAGCCTATTACGATGCGCCCGCGCTTGACATGCCAGCTCGCGAGGCTGTCTTGCGGGAGGTCGGTACAGTGTTCGTGAAGTGGACAACGGATCGGGCATGACGCACGATGACCCGCGCAATCCGCGGATGGATGTGATCCGCGGCGTCCCGATTCTTCCTATCCTGCTTCACCACTTCAACATCGCGTGCCGTTTGAACACTCCAACTGCTCGCTCATGCCAAGTTCGGCGAAAACCTTCGACATCATGCCGGCGCGTCGCCACTCCAGCCATTTGATGTAGCAGGTTTGCGATGGCGGAAAGCTTGCGGGGAGGCGCTGCCACTTTTCGTTATTGCGAACGATCCACAGTATGGCGTTGACGATCTCGCGCGGATCTCGCCGTGGTCGGCCAACTCTCGGTGTGGTGTCGTGGTGGAACAGGTGGGCGATGCGTTGCCAATCTTCATCAGACAGCGGGGATTCGAACATTTTCAGATTTTAACCAGCCAGTACAATCCGATTATCCCAAGTAGAGGCCGTCTTCTAAATTGCGATTTCGGACGTTAAAGCGGCGCAAACCGGAGGATTGCTTTTGGCTGGATTGTGGTGGTCCAGGGGCTCGACGGATCTGCCCTCGCGCTAACGCGATTTGCCCCTGGTATTCTTTTTGGCGCCCGCGGCGCGAGGCGCATCTTTCGCCGGCAAGGCACCGCCGCCGTTCATCTGCTCCATCCACGACAAGGCGTCGACGTACGACAGGAACTGCTGGAGATACCCCGGCGACAATTCGCGCATCAACGAGAGCGATCGATGAACAAGGCTGCTCGAGTTGAGCGGACCGGCATTGCCCGGCGCTTTCATCAACGACTGCCGCAGCTGTTTCTCGGATCGGACCTTGGACCAGGTCTCCCTGAAGTAGTCGAGCGCCTCCAGTTCCGGATAGGACGATGGCCGAGGCGTGGCGCTACCAGCTGTGAGGCTGTCGCCATCTGCAGGCGCATGACTGGCGATGTAGTCGATCAGTCCGGCCAGCGTTCCGCGAGCGGGATCGCCAGGTGATGCCTTGGTGTCGGTGCCAGCATCGCCAGCCTCGGATGCAGCGCGCTCGAGATCGACCGCATACGCCTCGATCAGTTTGGATAGCCTCTCATCCAGCAGACGCCGCGCCTCGCCGCTATGACTGGCTGCCCGCCGATCCAGCGCCTCGATGAAATGAAAGCGAATGGGATCCATGCGATCGGCGCCACGCTCGCGCCATGCGTCGAGCGTGGCCCGGGCGCCGCCTGTCACCTCGCTAGCGCCACTACTCGTACGACTCACACTACTCACGAGGCTTCACCGTTGCGCTCGAAGGCCTCGGGACCGGTGCTATTTCCACGCGCCGGTTTTTAGCGCGGCCCTGGTCGTCGGCATTCGTGCTGACGGGCTGCTGCGAGCCGAACGCGGCAGCGAATACGGACGAGGCGGGCACGCCTGCATCGATCAACGAACGGGTCACCGTCAGCGCGCGTTGGGCCGAGAGCTCCCAGTTGTCGGCAAAGCGACGGTTAGCCTCCCGCACCTGCCGGTCATCGGTAAAGCCGCTCACCATCAGGATCTCGTCATTGGCCCGGAGGTAAGCGGACAGCGGCCCCGCCAGGCTCTTCAGGACGTCCCGGCCCTCCGGCTGCAACTGATCGGAGTTCAGTGCGAACAACACGCTGCCGTTGATGCCTATGCGTCCGTTGACCAGTGTCACCCGGCCCGCGGCCAGCGGTCCTGCCAGCGCCTGCTCCAGGGTCTTGCGGCGCTGCGTTTCCATCTGACGCTGCTTGACCTCTTGCTCCAACCTTGTCGAGAGTTCCAGCTGCACACCGATGACACCCACCAGGATCAGCACGAACGCGCCCAGCAACACCGACATCAGGTCGCCGAAGACTGGCCAGATGGGCGCCGTGGTCTCCACGCCGCCGTCGATTTCCTCGCTCATGCCGCTTCAGCTCCGACAGACGCCCGCTTGCCGGCGAGGTGCTGCAGGTCTTCGACGATCTGCTTCTGCGACATCATGCTCAGGTCGATGACTTCTCGCGCCTGGGCGACGTAATAGGCCAGCTGCTCATCGCTGCGCGCGAGGGACTTGTCCAACGCGGCTTCGATACGCTGCAGATGTGCGACCAGCGTGGTATTCGACTCGCCGAACACCTGGACGGCCGCGCCGAATGCTTCGCCTAGGCTTGCTACTTCGACGGCGCTGCCGGTGACCTGCGCGGCCACCGCGCCCAGCTTGCCGGTCTCGAGTTCGACCTTGTCGGTGAAACGGATGCTGACACGATCCAGCAGATCCGCTGACGTGGCGACGAGCGCGTCGACGACCGTGCGCTGTTCGGTGGATGCATGGTTGACGGCATCGAGCAGGGTTTCCAGCGTTGCCAGCAGGCGGCTGCGCTCGTCCAGCATCGCGGTGTCGCGGACCATGCTGTCGGAGAGCTTCTGACGCAATTCTGCGACGACTTCCGCCGCTGCCTTGGGCGCTTCCGACGCGGCTTGCACAAGCTGGCCGATCTCGGCGATCGTGCTGCTCGCGTGCGCCTGAGTTTGAGCGGAGATGTCGCGTGCGGTTTGTGCCAGCGTGTCGCAGATCTCCTGCTGGCGGGTCGCGCTGCGCGTGCCAACCTGCTCCCATTCCTTGCTCAGCGTGGTGGCCATGGAGCCGAGTGTCTCGGTCCAGGCGGCCAGCCGCTGCTGGTCACGTGCGGCGAGTTCCGCCTGCAGGTTTGCTGCGGCTTTGGGCGCATCCGCAGCCACTTGCACGAGCCGGTCGATCTCAGCAATCGTGCTGCTCGCGTGTGCCTGAGTTTGAGCGGAGATGTCGCGCGCGGTTTGCGCCAGCACGTCGCAGATCTCCTGCTGCCGGCTCGCGCTAAGCGTGCCCGCCTGCTCCCACTCCTTGTTCAACGTAGCGGCCATCGAACCGAGCGTCTCGGTCCAGACTGCCAATCGTTGCTGATCTCGCGAGGCCAATTCCGTCTGCATGTCCGTATGCGATTGGCCCACCGCGGCGAGCAGTGACGCCGAGTGCTGCTCGAAGGTTGCAGCGGCCGCCGCCAAAGCTTGCTGATTGTGTCCCGCCAGTTTTTCGCCGACCTGTTCTTGCCGTGACAGCGCCTCGTTCCACGCTGCCGACACGTTGCCCGCCGTCGCTTCCAGTCGCGCGGAGACGCCTTCCAACAGGCCGGCCGAGCGTTGCTCGAAGGTCTCGGTGAATCGATCCAGCGACGTGCCCAACTGCTGCGTGAGCGCCTCGTTCGATCGTTGCTGCCCCTCGAGCGCCTTGTTCCAGATGCCCGCGACGGTGGCGGTGCTTGCCTCGAATCCAGTCGAGAGTCCATCCAACTGCTGCTGGACGGCGTGCGTGACGGTGTCGTGCATCGCGGCCGTCTCGCGCGCGAGACCTGCCAACGTGGCCGCCATGACCGGCTGCAGCGCCGCGCTGGCGGCGCGGGTGCTTTCCGCGACGCTCTCCTTCAACGACTGCTCAACAGACGCAGCAAGGCGCGTATAGGTGGCTTCGGCTCTGCCGTGGAAAGCGTCCTGGCTGGCGAGCTGCCGCGCGTTCAAGGCGAGGCTCTGTTGTTCGATGACCGTCATCATCGCCTGCAGACGATCGACCAGCGTGGGCATCACCTCGGCCTGCCGCTGCAGGAGCTTGAAGCTTTCCTCGCGCTGATGGGTCTGCGAGTAGATGCGCAAGGTCGTCGCGATCTTCACGTCGAGCAATTGAGCGGCATCGATCCGTTCGCGCCGGCACAACGCCGAAAGCAGTCCCAGCATTGCTGACGTGGCCACGCCCGCAATCGACGTGCCGAACGCGAAGCCCAGTCCTTTGACCGGTGCGCCGAGCGAATCGCGGATAGCTTGAAGGTCTGTCGCGCTTTCCAGCGCCATGCCGGTGCCGCGCAGGGTCGCCACCATGCCGAGGAGCGTGCCGAGCATGCCCAGCAGGACGAGCAGGCCGACCAGATACGGCGTCAGCGCCGGGCCCGGCAAGGCCACCCGCTCACCCTCAACGCGCAGGCGCACCGCATTGCGCAGGCTGGGATGCAGGGGCTCGAGCCAGGCGCCCAGGCTGGCCGGCGGCCCGGACAGGTCCGCAACCGCACGCGCCAGCGTGGACGTGGCCTGGCTGTAGCGTCGCAGCTCGAGCGCGCCTGCCACGTAGCAGACGCCAATCAACAGTGTGACCGCCAACGCCAGCACATTCGAGCCGACGTAGCCGCCACCGATCCAGCACACCGCGGCCAGACCTACCAGAAAAACAACGAGATTGAGATATCTGGACATAGTGTCCCAGTTAGCAGGTGCGAAGGGCGGCGAGCAGCCCCTCGACCGGTTGTAAACGAACATCCAATTCGGCCAGCAACACGCTCTGCATATCCTTGCGGAACGTGTTCAGCCACGTGCCGGGTATGGCGGGTGTGGCGGGTGGGACGGTTGCGGCGTCCCCCGAGGCTTCCGCGTCGGCCAGCGTTTGTTGCTCCGCCTCGCGCAAGCGGTCGAAGTGCCCCTTGAGCAAGCCGGGCACGGCGGCCAGCAGACTCCGCTCGCGCTCGCTGAGCGCGCGCTCCATCACGGCGTCCACCACCGCGAGCCGGGCCATGGCGGGCGTTCTGGCGGCCAGCATGGCCCGCAGGCGGCCGCGCAGGGTGCCGATGCCCGTCTCCATCGACTGCTGCAAGGAGAGGTAGCGCTGACGAAAAACCGCGTAATCGACCGGCGCATCCGCCGGGGCGCCTTGCGGGAGCGCCTGCGCTGCCGACCCGCGACGCCTCGCGACGGCAAACACGCTATCGCCGACGATGGCGTCCGCCAACGACGCGCGCACGCGGGCGCACTCGCTCTCTTCAGCGTCACTGAAGGCGCGCGCGCCGCCGGCGACGGCAGGCGGAGCGTTGCTCAGCGCCGAGGACAACGCGATCGCGTCGGTCCAGCCGAGCCATTGGCTTAGCCGGTCCGAAAGCGATTGGCTGGATTCGGGAACATCGACGTCCGTCAGGCGAGCAAGTAAACGAATGAGCGCCGGGCCACTGAAAGCTGTGCGCTGTGGGGCTTGCACCATACCACCAGAGTCAAAAAAGTCAGCAGTTTACACGGCGGCGGGGTGAGGGATGCAGCCCCTTAATGAACGGGCGGGGCAAGCGAGGGGTTTCAGCGCGGCCAACGGGCCGATCGCGATGCGGTGATTTGGGCCTCCATGAGGGTTTTTACGAGGTTAATTCGGCGGCTTCTACACCGTCTATCGACTGAACGGTCACGGCGATGGGGTGGCGCGATGCACCGCGCCGACGCGGTGTAGTTTCTCCCGAAAGAGCCGGCACGGCGCCGCCCACGTCCAGCCATTTCATCTGCCTGTCATAGCTTCGCGACTAGGATGCCCTGTCACTTCTGTCGCACCCTGGTCCGGCACGGCACGCGCGGCGCATATCGCGCTGTGCGCTCGCCGTCCGCGTTGCCGACCTTCCACCCCCATACAAAAACTCGACATGACAAACAAGAAAATCGACAAGGATTTGCCGACCGATCAGGGCGCTAGCATCGTCTCGCGCCGTGGCTTTCTGAAGTTTGCAGGCGCATCGAGCCTCGCGACGGCCGCAGGCACGCTCGCGTCGGCGGCGCGGGCCGCGAACGGCGCGCCCGACGGTACGCCGGAGCAGGTCCACCTGACTTGGGGCAACGATCCGACGAGCGAGGTGACCGTGTCATGGGCGTCGCCGGCACCGGCGGTCAATCCGCTGGTGCGGTTAAGCGGCGGGGGCGGGGCGAGAGTAACTGTGCACGGCGTGCAAAGCACCTATACCGATGGCATCAACGGCGAGGTCGTGTTCACCTATCACGCGCGTCTGCGTGGCCTGAAGGCAGACACGAGCTACGAGTACGAGGTGAGCGCCGACAACGACAGCAACGCGGCTCAGCCCTTCACCGCGAGCTTCCGCACGGCGCCGCGCGGCCGCGCGCCATTTCGCTGGACCAGCTACGGTGATCTCGCGACGCCCAACACCGGCTGGGTCCTGTCGTCGCCGCAAAGCCGTTTTGCGGTTCAGGCCGTCGAGCGATTTCAGCCGCTGTTCCACCTGCTCAACGGCGATCTCTGCTACGCCAATCTGAACCCGATGAGCCAGCCCGACGTGTGGCGCGATTTTGGCAACAACTGCCAGACTTCGGCGTCGAACCGTCCGTGGATGCCCTGTCCGGGCAATCACGAGCTCGAATTCCACAATGGCGAACAGGGCCTCGCCTCGTATCTCTCGCGCTACACGTTGCCGGAGAATCACACGCGCTTCCAGGGTCGCTGGTACAGCTTCCGCGTGAGCTCAGTGCTCTTCATTTCGCTCGATGCGGATGACGTGGTCTATCAGGACGCGGCTGCGTTCGTGGGCGGCCCGGCTCCCCTGGTGCCGGTGGCGAGCACCGGCAATCCGCCGATTCAGCCGGGCACGTCGCTCTATGTGCGCGGCTATAGCGAGGGCGAGCAGACCCGCTGGCTCGAGAGGACATTGCGCCGGGCGGCGGAAGACGGCGAAGTCGACTGGATCGTCGTGCAGATGCATCAGGACGCGCTGAGTTCATCGAAGACCGGCAATGGCTCCGACAAGGGCATCCGCGAGGCGTGGCTGCCGCTGTTCGACCGCTATGGCGTCGATCTGGTGCTGTGCGGGCATGACCATGATTACGAGCGCAGCTATCCCGTGCGAGGCTGCAATCACAACAAGGGCACCGACATCGCCACCGGGCGCGTGGTCGATACGCTGCAGCCGCGGCCGGTGATGTCGGCAGTATCGTCGGGCGCATCGACGTTCGATACGAGTCACGGCACGATTCACCTGATTCTCGGCGGTGGCGGCACGAGTGCGCCGCTCGACGTGTATGGGGTAGATCTCGGTACCGGCTTGCCGCAGGCGCGTATTTTCACGCGGCCGAATCGTCCGGTTGCCGGAACGACTGCGGGTACGTTTGTGCGTGCCGCCGCGGATGCCGTTGAAGATGCGGTGTGGTCGGCGCAACGGGATACGGGCACGGGCTACGGCATCGCGGTGTTCGACCATGATCCGGGTCATCCGGGTGGCGATACCACGATCACGATGAACTACTACCACGCGCCGGGTGCGGACCAGACGCCGACGCAGAACTACGAGTTGTTCGAAACGATCGAGTTGAAGAAGAAGCGTCGAGGGTAAAGCTCAACGCGATTTCACGTGTCGTGATTTGAAGCCGGGCAGTGTCACCTGCAGACTAGACTCCCTTAAATAGAAACGGTAGGCTGTCAGTGCTGGTGACTCTGTTTGGCTATGCTGGTCTTGAACGACAACGTGGAGCCTGCACATGGACGTGAGCACTGAAACGCTGGTGGAACTGCTGCGGGAAGTAGAGGCCGACGACCCGATCGACTACGCGGACCTTCCATTCGGAGAACAGGAACTCAGGCGGCTCGTCATGAGTTCGCTGGTCGAGCGTCACCACCAGGTCGAAGCAGGCAACATGTCGATCTCCGATATCCACGCGCTGTATCTGCTGAGCACCGCCAAGCTCGTTCTCGAGAATACGGTGCTTCACGCGAGGCTGCTTCTGCTCCAGGGGCAGCAGGTCGATGTACGGTCACTGCTTGCACCGTTCACCCTCAAAGGCAAATCTTAAAGGCCGGTAGTCGGCACTGTCTCCGGCAGCGCATTGCGCATGACCGGACCAGTGCCGCACGCGCATCACTTCTCAAGTTCCGCAAACAGCCAATCCTGGAAGCTATGCAGCTTCGGCAATTCGGCGCGGGATTTCAGCAGGTTCAGCGTATAGCCATTTACCGGAAGTCCTTCCAGACCGAACGGCGCCACTAGTCGCCCCGTTTCCAGTTCACGCTGCGCCAGAAGCAGGCTTTCGAGGCAGACGCCCAAGCCGTCCACCGCCGCGCTGATCGCCATGAACGATCGATCGAAACGCGGACCGCGTCCAATATCGAGCCGCGTCTTGCGATAAAGACGCATCCAGTCTCTCCATCCGACCAGACAGCCCTCGCTATGAATCAGCGCATGGTGCGGTAAATCCGCGACGCTGCGCAGCGGATGTTCTCCGGTCATCAGCGCGGGCGAGCACAACGGCACGATCGTCTCGGGCGGCAACTCGAGCACCATCGTGCCGGCCGGCTGCAACTTTCTCGGGCCGTAGCGGATGTCGATATCCACCGCTTCCGAGATCAGATCCACCGCCTCTGAAGAGGCATTCAAGCGCACATCGATATCCGGATGCGCCGCACTGAAACGTGCGATGCGCGGCATCAGCCATTGAGTCGCAAAACTGGGCGTGCAGTGGATCGTGAGGATGTCGCTCTTGGCGGCGCGCCCGATCTCGCGCGTGGCTGAGTCGATTCGCGCGAAGGCCGCGGTGATTTCCTCAGCGTATTGCCGCCCGTAGTCCGTCAGGATCACCGTGCGGTGCAGCCGATGAAACAGACGAATGCTCAATTGCTCTTCCAGCAGCTTGATCTGATGGCTCACGGCTGAGGGCGTGACAAAGAGTTCGTCTGCTGCGAGCGCAAACGAAGAGAGCCGCGCAGCGGCCTCGAATGCCTGTATCGACTTGAAGGTGACGCGATTGTGCATGGCAGCATCAAGGTGAATTGAATTCATCCATTGGTCCATCTTAATTCGTTTGAGCGCGTGTGAGCGCGAGATTACGCTTGAGTCACTGGGATCGGCATCACAGCGGCCCCTGCGAAGCGATCCCCAAGGAGACAAACAGTGACCACTAGCGAAACCGCGCCGTACGCCCAACTCGCGGAGCACGCCTATCAGATTCGCCGCAACGCGCTGCGCATGGGCGAAGTGCAGGGGCAGGGTTATATCGGCCAGGCGCTCGATATTGCCGATGTCCTCGCCGTTGCCTACTTCCGCGCCATGCGCTTTCGCGCCGATGATCCTGAATGGGAAGGCCGCGACCGCTTTCTGCTATCGAACGGTCACTACGCCATCGCGCTGTACGCCGCGCTGATCGAAGCCCGCATCATCGCCGACGAAGAACTGGAAACCTATGGCAGCGACGACAGCCGTCTGCCGATGTCCGGTATGGCGAGCTATACGCCCGGCATGGAGATGTCCGGCGGCTCGCTCGGGCAGGGACTGACGATCGCGGTGGGCCGCTGCCTGGGCCTGAAGCGCAAAGGCTCGGATGCCCGCGTCTACACGTTGTTCTCCGACGGCGAACTCGATGAAGGCGCGATCTGGGAAGGCCTGATGTCGGCCGCCCACTGGAAGCTCGACAACCTGATCGCAATGGTCGACGTCAACAACCAGCAGGCCGACGGCCCGTCGTCGAGCGTCATGGCGTTCGAGCCGCTGGTCGACAAACTCCAGGCGTTCGGCTGGTTCGTGCAACGCGTGGACGGCAACGATCTCGCGGCCGTCGTCGCCGCGTTCGATGCGGCACACGCGCATCCGGAAGCGCAACCGCGAATCATCGTCTGCGATACGCGCATGGGGTGTGGCGTGCCGTTCCTCGAAGCGCGCGAGAAAAACCACTTTATCCGCGTCGATGCGCACGAGTGGCAACTCGCGCTGCAGGCACTGGAAGCCGGGAGAACCGTATGAGCGCCGCCGTACCGAAACCGCGTCTGAAAACGTCGGCGATGATCGCCTCGATCGCCGGTGAAGGGCAGATCACCCGCTCGGCTCCGTTCGGCCACGCGCTGGTCGAACTGGCGCGCAACCGGCCCGAAGTGGTGGGCATGACCGCCGATCTCGGCAAGTACACGGACCTGCATCTCTTCGCCAAGGAATACCCGGAGCGCTACTACCAGATGGGCATGGCCGAACAGCTGCTGATGGGCGCCGCGGCCGGCATGGCGCACGAAGGCGCGCAGCCGTTCGTCACCACGTACGCCGTGTTCGCCGCGCGCCGTGCCTACGACTTCATCCATCAGGCGATTGCCGAGGACAACCTCGACGTCAAGATCGTCTGCGCCTTGCCGGGTCTCACGACCGGCTACGGCCCGAGCCACCAGGCGGCGGAAGACCTCGCGCTGTTCCGCGCAATGCCGAACCTCACGGTGATCGACCCGTGCGACGCCATCGAAATCGAGCAGATGGTGCCGGCCATTGCCGACCATCGCGGGCCCGTATATGCGCGGCTGTTGCGCGGCAACGTGCCGGTCGTGCTCGACGAATACGACTACCAGTTCGAACTCGGCAAAGCGAAGCTGCTGCGCGACGGCGCCGAGGTGCTGATCATCTCGTCCGGGATCATGACGATGCGTGCGCTGGAAACGGCGAAGGCGCTGGCCGCCGATCGCATCGACGTAGGCGTGCTGCACGTGCCGACCATCAAGCCGCTCGACACCGCCACGCTGCTGCGCGAAGCGCGCCGCTCCGGCCGACTTGTCGTGGTGGCGGAGAACCACACGGTGATCGGCGGTCTGGGCGAAGCGGTGGCCGCCGTGCTGCTGACCAATGGCGTCACACCGCCGTTCCGTCAGATCGGTTTGCCCGACGCATTTCTCGACGCGGGTGCGCTGCCGACCTTGCACGACCGCTACGGCATTTCGACCGAGGCGATGTGCGACACGATCAAAGGCTGGCTGCGGTAAAGGTTCATCAAGGCGGGTAAGTGCCGCACATACGCGCACTTACCAATAGCAAACAATTCAGCAAACCATAAGCTTCATATTCAGGAGATCCGCATCATGTCAGAGTCACGTCTACTCGACGGCAAGGTCGCCGTCATTTCCGGCGGCGCGTCGCCGCGCGGCATCGGTATGGCGACCGCCCGCATGTTCGCGGCGCACGGCGCACGCATCGCCATTTTCGATCTCGACGAAAATGCCGCGGTCGAAGCCGCTGCGTCGATTGGGCCCGAACATCGCGGCTACGTTTGCAATGTGACCGACCGTGGCGCCTGCCAGGCTGCTGTCGAACGCACCGTCGCCGATTTTGGTTCGATCGATATCCTGATCAACAATGCCGGCATTACGCAGGCTGCCAAGCTGCTCGAGATCGATCCGGAAAGCTGGGACCGTATTCTCGACGTCAATCTGCGCGGCGTGTTGTATCTGTCGCAAGCGGTCGTCCCGCAGATGAAGAAGCAGAAGAGCGGCTCGATCGGCTGCATGTCGTCGGTATCGGCGCAGCGCGGCGGCGGCATTCTCGGCGGCCCGCATTACTCGGCGGCGAAGGCCGGCGTGCTGGGCCTTGCCAAAGCGATGGCGCGCGAACTCGGCAACGACGGCATCCGCGTGAACTGCGTGACGCCGGGGCTGATTCAGACCGACATCAACGCAGGCAAGATCAGCGACGACAAACGCGGTGAAATTCTCGCGGGCATTCCGCTCAATCGTCTGGGCGTACCGGACGATGTGGCCGGCGCCTTCCTGTTCCTCGCGTCGAACCTGTCGTCGTATATCACCGGCGCGGTGATCGATGTGAACGGCGGCATGCTGATTCACGGCTGACGCCTGACGGCAGGACGGGCCGTCAGGCGGGGGGCCGGCGGCGGCGATGGGGACCACGTAGTAGAGAACAGACGATCGCGGCGAGCAACACGTGCAGCCGCCGCGGTTCAGATTCCAAAACCATAACGACGCGCGATCCAGCATTGGAGGAAGACACCATGACAACCCGTTCGAACGCCCCGCAGGGCATCAGCCGCCGCACCTTTCTGAAGGCCGGTGCGACCTTATCCGCCGCCGCGCCGTTATGGAGCATCTCGCGAAGCGCGATGGCGGCCCCCGAGTTTTCGTACAAACTCGCCACCGGCCAGGACCCGACACATCCGGTCAACATCCGCGCGCAGGAGGCGATCAATCGTATTCGCGAAGCGACCAAGGGTCGCCTCGATATCAAACTCTTTCCGCAGAATCAGCTTGGCTCCGACACCGATCTGCTGTCGCAGGTGCGCAATGGCGGCGTCGAGTTCTTCAACCAGGCGTCGTCGATTCTGGCGACGCTGACGCCCGCCGCGGGCATCGTCAACACCGGCTTCGCGTTCAAGGACTACGACGCGGTCTGGAAGGCGATGGACGGCGATCTCGGCAACTACATCCGCGCGCAGATCGGCAAGTCGGGCCTCGTGTCGGTGAGCAAGGTGTGGGACAACGGCTTCCGGCAGATCAGTTCATCGACGCGGGCGTTGCGCGCGCCGGCTGATCTGAAAGGCTTCAAGATTCGCGTGCCGCAAGCGCCGATGCTGACCTCGCTGTTCAAGGCGCTCGACGCCGGCCCCGCGCCGATCAATTTCAACGAACTGTATTCGGCCTTGCAAACCGGCGTGGTGGAAGGTCAGGAAAACCCACTGCCGATCATCGCGACGGCCAAGCTCTATGAAGTGCAGAAGTACATCAGCCTCACGTCGCACGTGTGGGACGGGTACTGGATTCTCGGTAATCGCGCCGCGTGGGAGCGCCTGCCTGCGGACATTCGCGCGATCGTCACGCGTGAATTCGAAAGCGCAGCGATGCTGCAACGCGCGGATATCGCCAGGCTCAGCCTCTCGCTGCGCGACGATCTGAAAAAGAAGGGCATTACCTTTATCGATGTCGACCGGGACGCGTTCCGTGGCGCGCTGGCCAAGACGAGTTTTTATCACGACTGGAAAGCCAAGTACGGCGACGAGGCGTGGGGACTGATGGAGAAGTCCGTCGGAAAACTGGGGTAATGCGATGATCTCAATCTCCTATTCGCACGAGCGGCAGCATCGGTTCGCCTGTGCGCTCGATTCCACTCTCGGCCATCTGGTGGAGATTCCCGCTGCGTTGCTGGTGCTCGCGGAAATCGTCGTGCTGCTGGCTGGCGTGACGAGCCGCTATCTGCTGCACGCGCCGCTCGTGTGGTCCGATGAACTTGCGTCGATGCTGTTCCTGTGGCTCGCCATGCTTGGTGCCGTGATCGCGTTGCGGCGCGGCGAGCATATGCGGATGACGGCGCTGGTCGGCATGGCGCCGCCAGGTGCGCGCGCCTTTCTCGACGTGGTCGCGATCGCGGCGCCGATCGCATTCCTCGCGATGGTGATCGGCCCGGCGATCAGCTTCGCGCAGGACGAATCGTTCATCACCACGCCGGCACTCGAATTGTCGAACTCGTGGCGCGCGGCTGCCTTGCCGGTTGGTTCGGCGCTGATGCTGCTGGTGGCCGTGGTACGGCTCGCCCGCATGGGCAACTGGCGCCTGACGCTCGCCGCAATCGCAACGGTCGGCGCGCTGGCCGGCATCTTCATTGCACTCGGTCCGTTGCTGCGCGATCTCGGCAATATCAACCTGCTGATCTTCTTTGTCGGTCTGGTCGCGCTCGGTGTGTTGAGCGGCGTGCCGATTGCCTTCTCGTTCGGACTCGCGACCTTCGGCTATCTTGCGCTGACCACGAATACGCCGATGCCTGTGGTAGTCGGCCGGATGGACGAGGGCATGTCGCATCTGATCCTGCTTTCGGTGCCGCTCTTTGTGTTTCTCGGCCAGTTGATCGAGATGACCGGCATGGCCGCGGCGATGATCGCGTTTCTCGCGAGCTTGCTGGGTCACGTGCGCGGCGGACTGTCCTATGTGCTGGTCGGCGCGATGTATCTGGTGTCGGGCATATCGGGCTCAAAAGCCGCGGACATGGCGGCAGTCGCGCCCGTGCTGTTTCCCGAGATGAAAGCGCGTGGTGCGAAGCCGGGCGATCTGGTCGCGCTGCTGGCCGCTACCGGCGCGCAGACCGAGACGATTCCGCCGAGCCTCGTGTTGATCACGCTTGGTTCCGTGACTGGCGTGTCGATCTCGGCGCTCTTCACGGGCGGCATGCTGCCGGGCATCGTGCTGGCGATCACCTTGTGCATCGTGGTGCAGTGGCGTTATCGGCGCGAAGACATGTCGGGCGTCAAACGTGCGACGGGCGTCGAGATTCTGCGCAAGTTCGTCATCGCGTTTCCTGCGATCGCCTTGCCGTTCGTGATTCGCGCCGCGGTGGTCGAAGGTATTGCGACAGCGACAGAAGTCTCGACCATCGGCATTGCATATGCGGTGCTGGCGGGCTTGCTGATCTATCGCCGTTTCGAGTGGAAGCGGCTCAAGCCGATGCTGATCGATACCGCAACGTTGTCCGGCGCGATTCTGCTGATCATCGGCGCGGCGACGAGCATGGCATGGGCGTTGACGCAATCAGGCTTCTCCGGACAGCTCGCGCAGACGCTCGGCGCTCTGCCTGGCGGCGCGGCGATGTTCATGGCGGCATCCATCTGCGTATTCGTGATTCTCGGCAGCGTGCTCGAAGGCATTCCGGCGATCGTGCTGTTCGGCCCGCTGATGTTCCCGATCGCGCGGGCGATGCACATCCATGACGTGCACTACGCAATGGTGGTGATCCTCTCGATGGGCGTGGGCCTGTTCGCACCGCCGTTCGGCGTGGGTTATTACTCGGCTTGCGCGGTGAGCCGTATTCATCCCGACGAAGGTATGAAGCCGATTCTTGGTTATATCGCTGCGTTGATGGTCGGGTTGATCATCGTCGCTGCGGTGCCGTGGATTTCGACAGGTTTCCTGCATTGATCCGCTGACGTATGAGGCAGCGCGGTGCCGCCTCATACGAAGTTCTTCCGCCTGATCCGATTCGATTCGTTTATTGCCGCCGCCCTGCGTGCCGGGGCGGCGTAGAGGAGCCTTTTGCCATGTCCACCACTGAAGCTCAGTCTGCTGCATCGATTGCTTCGCTTACGCCATCGACTTCACTATCGGCCGCAGCGACGCAATCGCAATCTCGTGAGCAAGGGGCGCAATTGCCGTTGGCCGACGCGATCCGCTTCCTCTCCATCGATTCAATTCTGCGCGCAGGTGAAGGCCATCAGGGCGTGCCGCTCGGCATGGCCGAAATCGCGACGGCGTTGTTCACCCGGCACCTGAAATTTAATCCCGCTGATCCAACCTGGCCCGACCGCGATCGCTTCGTGCTATCCAACGGCCACGGTTCGTTGCTGCTGTATTCGCTGCTGTATCTGACCGGCTATGCGGCGATCGGGCTCGACCAGCTCAAGACCTTCCGCGAACTCGGTTCGCATTGCGCGGGGCATCCCGAGTATGAGCCGGCGCATGGTATCGAGGCGACCACTGGTCCTTTGGGGCAGGGCATTGCCAACGCGTTCGGCATGGCCATCGCCGAAGCGTATCTCGCGGCGAATTTCGGTCGCGAGCTCGTCGATCACTACACGTATGCATTCGTCGGCGACGGCTGTCTTCAGGAGGGCATCGGTCAGGAAATGATTTCGCTGGCCGGCCATCTGCGGCTCGGCAAACTGATCCTCTGCTGGGATGACAACCAGATCACCGACGACGGCAGCACCTCACTCTCCATCAGCGAGGACGTCTGCGCGCGATTTCGTGTCGCCGGTTGGCAGGTGATTGAAGTCGACGGCCACGATCTCGAAGCGGTCAGCGCGGCGTTGACGATTGCGCGCGCCGACCCGCGGCCCTCGATGATCGCGTGCAAGACGGTTATCGGCCGCGGTATCGCACGCTTGCAAGGACAGCGCGGCGGCCATAGCGGCAAGCTGTTCCAGGCGGATGCCGACGCGGCGCGCGCACAACTCGGCTGGCCGCACGCACCGTTCGACGTGCCCGCCGATGTCCTCGGCGCGTGGCGCGAAGCGGGCCGTCGCAGCAGCGAGGAATACAACGCGTGGCATGCACGTCTCGCCGCGTTGCCGGACGCGCAGTGCGCCGAGTTCGAACGGGTTATGGCGGGCGGTTTGCCGGAAGGCTGGCGTGACGTGCTCGACGCTTACCGCAAGCGTGCGGTGGAACGCGACGAGCCGCAGCCTGGCATCACCGTGTCCGGCGAGATCAGCGATCTGTTCGCGCCGCTGCTGCCTGAACGCATGGTGGGTTGCGCCGATCTCGAAGCGCCTACGGGCCACAAACGCCAGTTGCACACCTTCACCGCGGACGATCACAGCGGCGCATACGTCCACTGCGGTGTGCGCGAGCATTTGATGGGTGCGATGGCCAACGGCATGGCTGCGCACGGCGGCATCGTCGCGACCAGCGTCACGTATCTGGCGTTCTCCGACTATCAGCGCCCGGCGATGCGCATGGCCGCGCTGATGGGTCTGCCGGTGCACTACGTGTTCAGCCACGACTCGATCGGCGTCGGCAAAAACGGGCCGACGCATCAACCTGTGGAGATACTTGCTTCGTTACGCGCCATGCCGAATATGCGCGTGCTGCGTCCCGCAGATGCGGTGGAGGCCGCCGAGTGCTGGGCGCTCGCGCTCGAACATCGGCACGGGCCGAGCACGTTGATTTTTGCAAGGCAGGCGTTGCCGTTGGTGCGCCGCGAATATAGCGCCGAGTCGTTGTCGCGACGCGGTGCTTATGTGCTGGCCGAAGCGGAGGGCGGTGCGCGTGTCGTCACGTTGCTGGCCACCGGCTCCGAGGTCGCGCTGGCGTTGCAGGCACGCCTTCAGTTACAGGAAGAGGGCATTGCGACCGCCGTGGTGTCGATGCCGTGCTGGGAAATTTTCGATGAACAGGACGCCGACTATCGCGCCGCGGTTTTGGGTCCGAACACGGTGCGCGTCGGTATCGAGGCGGCACTGCGTTTCGGCTGGGACCGCTATCTGGGCGAGCGCGGTGGTTTTGTCGGGATGACGGGCTTCGGCGCCTCGGCTTCCGCGGAGACGTTGTACGAGCACTTCGGTATCACGGCGCAACATGTCGTGGCCGAAGCAAAGCGGCATCTGTAAATCCACAAGGACATGAGCATGCATAAGATCGCCTTTCTCGACCGCGCCACACTTGCGCCGCAAATCATGTTGCGCGAACCGCGCTTCGATCATCAGTTGATCGAGTATGAAAACACGTCGTCTGAGCAGGTATTGCAGCGGCTCGCCGGCGTGTCGATCGCGATCATTAACAAGGTGGCGCTGACGCAGGACATGCTCGCTCAATTGCCCGATCTGAAGCTTGTCGCCATCGCGGCCACGGGCACCGATTGCGTCGATAAAGCGGCTTGCCAGCGGCTCGGCATCGCCGTGTGCAATATTCGCGGCTATGCGATCAACACGGTGCCCGAGCACACCTTTGCGCTGATACTTGCGCTGCGGCGCAATCTGATCGCGTATCGCGATGACGTGCTCGCCGGCGAGTGGCAGAAGTCCGGGAAATTCTGTTTCTTTACGCACGCGATTCACGATCTGGCCGGCGCGCGTCTAGGCATCATCGGTGAAGGCGTGCTCGGGCAGCGTGTCGCGGAACTTGGCAAAGCCTTCGGCATGCAACCGATGTTCGCCGCGCACAAGGGACGTGACGGTCTGGGTCCGCTTTACACGCCGTGGGACGAAGTGCTCGCGACCAGCGACATCATCACCGTGCACAGTCCGCTCACATCGAACACGCGGAATATGCTGGCCATGCCCGAGTTCCGCGCGATGAAAAGGAAGCCTTTGATCATCAACACGGCGCGCGGCGGCCTGGTCGATGAAGGTGCATTGGTGCAGGCGCTTGACGAAGGTTTGATCAGCGGTGCAGGGTTCGATGTGACCACAAGCGAACCGCCTCCTGAGGACAATCCTCTGATGCGCGCGGCAGCTCGCCCGAACGTCATTCTGACGCCGCATGTTGCGTGGGCGTCGGACGAGGCGCAACAGTGTCTTGCCGATCAATTAATGGACAACATTGAAAACTTCGTCAACGGTGTGCCGACCAATCTGGTGCAAGGGGCATATTGATTGACAGCGCACGCGGCGTCACGCTGCGTGCGGATCGTCCGACAAATCGCGTGCGCATCGATCGCAAACAGAACTAGTTCGTTGCCGACAAAAATCTGACTACTCCGGACGAGAAAATTACCTCTCGCCAACCGTATGGTCCATCAAATCGACCTGTAGTCCCCCATGGACGCGGGTGTAGAGAATGCCTGCGCGTTTCTGACGATCTTGCCCCGACTTCGTGACGGGTCACCACAGGTTATTTTTTCGCATTAGCATACGAGAGATGTCCCGTGCCGTTCGGTGGAGGGAATCACCGGACCATTGCCACCGGACAATCAACGTGTGCGGGTCGCGCAAATTATCCCCACATCAACTCATCGCAGGCTCACGCTGCGAACTTGCCGTTCGGCATGCTCTTCGAGCCATCGGCCATCATCAATCCAATCGTCTCGATTGAACGAATCGTTGGTTAATATGAGGAATGTACGTACATCATTTATTGTCGGAGTGCTTCTCCTCGAGTTGGTGTTCGGTGCTTTTCTACTGCTACAAAAAAGCCATCGCTCGACAGTCGACCCCGACGCTGCGACAAGCGGTTCGACGGAATTGGCCGCGACTTCGCCCCCATTGGGTGACACCCATGTGACGGCGGGAAGTGTGATCGGTGCGGCGCCTCTTTCCGGCAACACGGTGACTGACCCCAAGCAGTCTACAAACGGGACTGTGGTGACCGTGTCCGGCTCGCCAGTGGACGACGTCGTGCCATTGCCGCAGGCGAACACGCGGCCGCGCGAATCGGTCGCCGTTCGTGCTTATGCCGAGTCGAAGACCAACCCCGTGTTGCGAACCGATGGCACGCGTGACAGTCTGCGTCGCCATGGCCCGAATCCGGTCGCGGCCGCGATCACGGATCAGCTGGTCAAGGAGTCCGCGAAACTCGATCCGGGTTTGCCGCCGCCGGCGCAAGTCCAGGCCCAAGCCAGTCATGACGACTCGTATCGTACTGGCTCGAACCCGGTTGCGGCCGCAATGACTGACCAATTGGTGCGGGAGTCTGCGAAACTCGATCCGTCACTGCCGCCGCCGAATCAGTCCGACATGAAGTAGGCGCGCGATGCGAAGCTTGAGCGGCTACCGGTAGAACACGTAGTCCGCGAGATAGGGCGAGCTTCCGGCTTGATGTTCTGTTGAGCACGGCGCTGTCGGCGCTAGCCCGCCGACGGTATGCAAGCGCTGCACATACCGCACTGCTGACAGTGGGCCGCTGCCGGCCGTGCTATGCGTTTCGAGCAATAGCTGGGGAATGCTCGCCCGTGTTTCGCTGGGCCGCTGTGCCAGCACGTGGCCGACTATCCGGCTGCCATCTTCCGTTTCCCAGGACGGCCCCGCGCCGTGCCGGACCGTAGCTTGGCCGCTCGCGTCGTAGAGCGTTGCCAGCGGACTCTTGAACACCCATCCCAGCTGATGCTGCGCGTCGAATTCACACGAATAGTTCTGTACGCCGGATGCGGTGAGCGTCATCACGCGCTCGGCTTGAGGTGGATCGATGGATGTGCTCGGGGGACTTGCTGGCGGCGTTGCACACGCGGCCAGCAGGGATACGGCGATGGTTGCGAAGCTTGCTTGTGAAACTTTCCTGAGCATGGGTATCCCCTCGAGTGAAACGCGGTGCACGCCGCGCAGCTATTGTTCCCCCGCAACGCGGGAAATCCGGTTCCGTACTACGGCAATCGCCTGCTTAAGTGCATACACGTCCTGGAAATAACGCTGCGGCATCCGGATCTGATTGGCATTGGCATCGATGTGCTCGATCTCGTCCTGCCATTGTGCAATCTGGTCCGGCGTTGGATGGCTGGTTTTCCATATTTCGTCTTCGAGCGCCTTGATCTCGCGATACCAGACAACCAGGCGTTTCTTTATGCGCGCCTCCGCCATGCGCGGCAACGCCTGCAGCAGGCCGAGCAATAAAGCCATGAAGGGGAGCAGGATCAGCAGACGTCGTTCGATAAAGCTGGCCAGCCAGAATGGCAGGTAGCGTTGCAGGAAGGGGCGGCCCGTTTTGAAGTAGCGCTCGCTCTCTTCGGCAACAGGAAAGTCCGCGGTATTCAGATTGGGAAACACGCCAAGCGGCGTGAAGTAATCTTCGCCGCCGTGGACGGTTTTAGCAGCGTCCAGCAACAGGTAGACGAGTGCAGGGTGCAGCGTGTCTTTGGCGACGAGCAAGGCGGTGGCGGCGAGCAGCGTAACGTCCGCTTGCGGCAGATCGTTGACGATGCTGGTCGCGGCGCGTGGAAAAATAACCTTGGATAGCGATGGGAATTTCTGTATCAGCGCATCGGCCTGTACAAAACTCATCAGCTTGAGATCGCTGTTCAGCAGTGTGGTCTGCATGGGCGCATCGGGCCTGCCGATAAAGAATGCTGCATCCAGCTGACCGTTTTCGAGGGCTTGATAGGATTTGACCGCATCCATCTCGAGCAGCGTCGTATTGTCCCGTGTGACGCCGCTGTACCCGAGCAATACCTGCGAGACGTTCAGCAGGCCACTGCCGGGAACACCGACTGAAACTCTCTTGCCACGCAGTTGTGCCAGACGGTTGATGGTGGAGTCACCACGGTAGAACACCCAGATCGGTTCATAGGAGACTGCGGCGATCGTCTGCAGGTGATCGGTATCTTTCGGGCTGGTAGTGCCGGACTGGATGAAGCCCACCTCGTATTCGCTGTTGGGGTCACTCAGCCGCTGATAGTTTTCACTGGACCCCGACGAACTGCGGATATCGAGCTTGATGCCATCACGCTTCAGGATCGGTGCATAGCGATCCGCAAAGCCGCGATAGATCCCGTTGTCTGCGCCGGTTGTGATGACGATGGTGTGCCGGAAGGCGGGCTCGAGTATGACCCAAAGCCCCCAACCAAGCGCGGCGATCAGTGCGATCACGCCGGCGATGAGAAGCCGCCGGCGACCCGGTGTCATAGGGCGTTTTTCGTTGCGATGAAGCGCTGGGTTGTGCCTGGGCATTGTTCGCCTCTCGCGCGCGGGTGGTGTCTGACAGCCAGCATGGATAATGCAGTGCCGTGCACGCCTTGTCCATATCCGCACTCGAGCTTGCGATTGCCGTAGCGCGTGAAGACTCAGTGCGTCGAGGACGGTTGCGCGCCGTCCGGCACAAATACATAACCATGACTGCGGACGGTCTGGATGAACCTCGGCGCGGAAGGGTCCGCTTCGAGAAGCCTGCGCAACCGCCACACCTGAACATCGACCCCGCGGTCGGTATGATCGTCCTCCGGGCCGTGCAGCAATTCAAGCAGGCGCTCACGGGTAAGCGTGCGCATGGGGTGACTGACGAAGATCTTAAGCAGCGCGAATTCTCCCGCCGATAGCGTGAGCCGGTTGCTCTCCGTCTTGAGCGTGCGCAACTGAAGGTCCAGCGTGAACGGGCCGAATCCGAGGACTTCGTGTTTTTCCCGCGCGGCGGTCGAGGCAGACAGGGTTCGTCGTCGCAATACGGCACGCATGCGGGCAAGGAGTTCGCGCGGATTGAAGGGTTTGCCGATGCAGTCGTCCGCGCCCATTTCGAGCCCCACGATCCGGTCCATGTCGTCGGGTCCCGAGGCCAGAATCACGGGGACGGTGTTGCCCGCGGCGCGTAGCGTGCTCAGCGCGGCGAGGCCATTCACACCGTGCATGATCTGGTCGAGGACGATCAGATCAGGTGGGTTCCGTTCGATGTGTTCCCCGAGCGACTTCACCTCGTGCAATACGGAGACCGCCATGCCTTCTCGTCCGAGAAAGTCGGCCAGCGACGCGAGTAGTTCGACATCGTCGTCAACGACCAGAATTTGAGTTGTCATAGTAGGGAAATCGAACGCATAGGCCGGCAAGCAGGGGGTGCAATAACGTTGGCCGCCACGTCACGACTGCTGGTTTGCCGCGCCAGCTTTCAGTGTCGTCAGGCTGCTCGTGACTCCGCGAACGTTGTGCTTCAGCTGCTTTAACGGAGCAACCTGTGGGAATCCGTCGCTGAATGCCGGCTTTTTTAAGCGTCGTGGAGCCCATCGAGGGCGCCAGGCCCGCGTCTTCCCTGGCAAGGTGGCGTAGCATGGCAAACTCCTCGCGCCTATCGCCCATGCCCGATGCATCCGACTCGCCCATTACCGCCTTTGCTGTCGTTACGTGCCTTTGAAGCAGCCGCGAGGCGTCTGAGTTTCAGCCATGCGGCTCAGGAACTCTTCGTGACCCAAAGTGCCATCAGCCACCAGATCCAGAAGCTGGAAGCGGACCTGGGCGTCGCGTTGTTCGAACGACGCACGCGCGCCATCGAACTCACGCCGGAGGGAAGGGCGTACTACGAAAAGGTGCACGCGGCATTCGAACTCCTGCGGGCCGGCACCAGCGAGGTTCGCGCCCACGCCGACGAGCGCGTCACGTTGACGGTCGGGTTGTTGGCGTCTTTTGCTACGCGCTGGCTGGCGCCGCGCCTGCATGCGTTCTCGGCCGCCCATCCCGGTATCGACTTGCAATTGCGTCCGGAGATCGCGCTTGCCGACGTGTCTGGCGGCGAGGTCGACGTGGCGATCCGTTACGGCCGCGGCGGCTGGCCGGGCGTGCGTTCGCAGCAGCTCATGCCGGAGCGTCTGTCACTGGTTTGCATCCCGTCCCTCGTCGACGGAAAGAGCCGTCCGCGCAAGCCGCAGGACCTGCTGCGCTTTCCATTGCTGGCGTCGTATTCGAAACATGCGTTCGAGTGGGAAGTCTGGGCGCATCGTTTCGGGCTGGACCTGACCCGGGCGCAGCGCGTGCAACTGCATGACTACAATATCGTCGTTGAAGCGGCCCTCGCCGGGCAGGGCATCGCCATGGGCCGTCATCGGCTGATTGCCCAGCAACTGGCGAGCAAGGCACTGGTCGAGGTGTTGCCCGACGCGGTGCTCGACGACCCTCGCGTTGGTTGGTGGCTCGTGATGCCCAAGGGGACGTTGGGCGATCCGGCGTCTGCATTCCGCGCGTGGATCACACAGACAGCGGCGCAAGACTCGTTGGACCGCACGCATTAGTTTCGCTCATGCATCGAGTGGAAAAACTGATTTGCCACTTGCTGGTCTAGCAAATAGGATCGGGAGTCCCTTACGATCGGACACGCGTGATATGACCTCTTCGATGCCCGCGCCGATCCTCGGACATAAGCCTCTATCTCCCTGACCCAAGCGTGAATCCACCGCGCGTTATTGGACCGACCATGCCTTCTCCTCTTTCGCCTTCTGCCGTCGATGCGTTGCGCGCCCTTACGCCCGGTGCTCAAAGCACCACGCATTTCAATCACGCGGGAGCCTCGCTGCCGTCGTCCGCCACGCTGGAGGCGATGCGCGCCCACCTTTGGCTCGAAGCCACGATGGGTCCGATGGAAGCCGGCATCGCCGGGCGTGAGCAGTCTGAGCGCGCTCGCTTGCTGGCTGCGCGACTGCTGAACGCCCGTCCGGCGGAGATCGCCCTGACAAGCGGCAACTCGGCAGGGTGGGGGCGCGCATTCGCCGCGCTAGGACCCTGGAGAACAGGAGAGCGGATCCTGGTCGGGCGTCACGAGTGGGGCGGGAATCTGGCTGCCATGCGCCTGTCGGCCCAGCGCGCAGGGGCGTCGATCGAAGTCATTCCGTCCGATTCCAGCGGCGCCGTGGATCCGCAGGCGCTGGAGGCCATGCTTGACGACCGTGTGCGCCTGATTGCGCTGACCTGGTTGCCGGCGAACGGCGGGCTGATCAATCCGGCTGCGGCGATCGGGCAGGTCGCACGCCGCCACGGCATTCCTTACTTCGTCGATGCCGCCCAGGCGATTGGGCAACTTCCCATCGACGTCGCCAAGGTGGGTTGCGATGTCCTCACCGCTCCGTGCCGCAAGGCGCTGCGTGGTCCGAGAGGCACAGGCCTGTTGTATGTGCGGAAGGAGTTTCTGTCCCGCTTGACTCCGGCTTTCGTCGACATACGATCCGCGCCGCTGGGTGCAGACGGAGAGCCCGTCTTGCGCGACGACGCGGTGCGTTTCGAGGCGGCGGAAGCCGCGCCAGCGCTGCATTGCGGCTTGGCTAATGCGTTGGAAGAGGCGTTGGAGATCGGCGTTGAAAATATTCGCGCGCGGATCGACAGCGTGGCACGCGCGTTGCGCGGGCAACTCGCGGAGATCCCCGGTGTGACGGTGCTGGACCAGGGCCGCGAGCAATCCGGGCTGGTGGCGTTCAACATAGCGGGTCTGGAGGCTGCATCGGTGCAGCGCAGTCTGGCGGATCAGGGGATCTCAATCGGCAGCAACGGTGTCCCGTACACGCCTCTTGATATGGAATCCAGAGGACTTAAACAGATCGCGCGCGCGTCGGTCAGCTATCTGACTACCGAGGCGGAAATTGGCAGACTGCTGGATGGAATCCGCAAGTTGGCAATCCAGTAACCCTTTGCGCGTTTGGTTTGCTTGGATCTGAGGGGATACCAATTCTCATTCGTGCGGTCGCGCCTGCCATGCACTATGCTGCGCTAACGGGTGCCGCACATGAGCCGCGTGATGCCATGCACCAAACAGCATCACGCGAAGTGCGTTGCCTGAGCGGCGTGGCGTAGCGAATAGAGGAGGCGGTATGCAAGGAGATGCCAAGGTACTCGAATACCTGAACGCGCAATTGAAGAATGAGCTGACCGCAATCAACCAGTACTTCCTGCACGCAAGAATGTATGGTCATTGGGGCCTGAAAGGTCTCGGCAAACACGAGTACGACGAATCAATCGGCGAGATGAAGCATGCCGATCTGCTGATCGAGCGCATCTTCGTGCTGGACGGCTTGCCGAATTTGCAGGACCTGCACAAATTGCTGATCGGCGAGGAAACGCAGGAAATCCTTGAATGCGACCTGAAGCTCGAGCGGATGTCGCAGGCAACGTGCAAGGAAGCCATTGCCTACTGCGAGACGGTTAGCGATTACGTCTCACGTGCGATCCTTACCCATATTCTCGACGACACTGAAGAACATATCGACTGGCTCGAGACCAATCTGGAGTTGATCGACAAGGTAGGGATTCAGAACTATCAGCAATCGGCGATGGAGTCACCGGAGTAAGTCCGTCGAGACACCGGGCGGCGCAGTGAAACGGCCATCAGCGATGTGCCGTCACGCACTACGGCCGCCCATCAACGCATCGAATTCTCCAGATACGTTCACCGTTCAGCCGGCTTTTTGTGCCGCGTTCCAGTCCGATTCGCGCGCGAGTTCGACGAACGCTTTCAGATAATCGATCGCCGCGTCTGTCTCGCGCACGCCGAGAAAAATCTGCTTGGCAATGCCTCGCTTGCCCAGTCTGACCGGACTGATGGCGACCTTGCCGGCGTACTCTTCCACCAGCCAGCGCGGCAGCGCGGCGACGCCCCGTCCACTCGCCACCATCTGCAACATGATGTCGGTGGTTTCAATGACCTTGTGGCGCTTCGGCATGACGTTCGCCGGCATCAGAAACTGGTTGTAGATATCCAGCCGATCAATTTCCACCGGATACGTAATGAGGACTTCATCCGCCAGTTCCTCGGGTGGAATGAAGGGCAACTGCGCGAGTCGGTGCCCGGGGCCGACCACCAGCACCTGCTCGTAATCGAACACCGGCTCGAAGCGTAGACCGGGTTTTCTCAACGGGTCCGGCGTGACCAGAATGTCGATGTCGTAACCGAACAGCGCACCAATGCCGCCAAACTGGAATTTCTGTTTGACGTCGACATCCACGTCCGGCCAGCGCGCGAGATACGGCGAGACCACCTTGAGCAGCCACTGATAGCAGGGGTGGCATTCCATTCCAATACGCAGCGTGCCGCGCTGCCCCTGGGCGTATTGCTTCATCCGTTCTTCCGCATGTTCCATTTGCGGCAGCACGCGGTTGGCAAGCGCCAGCAGATATTGCCCTGCCTGGGTCAGACGCAGGTTTCGGCCCTCGCGATCCCACACGGCGGTGCCCAGGTGTTGCTCCATCTTCTTGACGGTGTGACTCAGCGCCGATTGCGTCAGGCACAGCACGTTGGCCGCCGCGGTCAGGGAGCCTTGCCGGTCCACTTCCCGAATGATCGTCAGATGGGTTCGTTCAAGCATGGTGAGTCCATGAAGAAAACTAATTGATCAATGAAATAATGCCATTATATTTCATGAGTCATCCATCCTATGATCGAGCCGTTCATTTTCGGAGCAGCTCATCACCATGGTTACGACACACAATCTGGGTTTCCCCCGCATCGGCGCAAAGCGTGAGCTGAAGTTCGCTCAGGAGCAGTATTGGAAAGGCCAGTCGTCGCGCGACGAACTGAAAAGCCTGGGCGCGCAACTGCGTCAGCGCCACTGGGAGAACCAGTCCGGCCTCGATCAGGTTCCGGTTGGCGACTTCTCGTTCTATGACCAGGTGCTCGACACGAGCTTCATGCTGGGCAATATCCCGGAACGGGTCCGGGGTTTCGAGGGTGACGCGCTCGACAATTACTTTCGCGTTGCACGTGGCCGCTCCGTGCATGATTCCGCCTGCAGTTGCGGCGTGCAGGCAGGCGAGATGACCAAGTGGTTCGATACGAACTACCACTACATCGTGCCGGAATTCAGCGCGTCGACCGAGTTTGCGCTCGACGCGTCGCGCCTCCTCGATCAACTCGCCCAGGCTCGCGCGCTTGGCGTCAAAGCCAAGCCGGTCATCATCGGACCGGTGACGTATCTATGGCTTGGCAAGGCGAAGGACGATTCGGACAAGCTCGCGCTGCTGCCGCGTCTGTTGCCTGTGTACGCGGCACTGCTCGATCAACTGGCGGCGCAAGGCGTGGAGTGGGTGCAGATCGATGAGCCGGCGCTGGTCACCGAACTCGAGCCGGCATGGCAACACGCGTTTGTCGCGGCGTACGACGCGTTGAAGACCGCCCGCGTGAAGCTGCTGCTGGCAACCTATTTCGGTGAGCTGCGCGATAACCTCGCGCTTGCTTGTGGATTGCCGGTTCAAGGTCTGCATGTCGATGCGGTCAACGGCCGTGGCGAGGTCGAGCAGGTCGTCGCACGCTTGCCCGCCGACAAGATTCTGTCGCTTGGCGTCATCAATGGCCGCAACATCTGGAAGACCGACCTGAGCGCGGTGCTGGAATGGCTGACGCCGATTCATCGGACCTTGCAAGCTCGCTTGTGGATCGCGCCGTCGTGTTCATTGCTGCATGTTCCGGTCGACCTGAACAGCGAACAGAAGCTCGATCACGAAATCCGTTCGTGGCTCGCGTTTGCCCTGCAAAAACTCGATGAACTGAAGATCATCGCGAAGGCGCTGAACGATGGACGCGAGTCTGTGCAAGCCGCGCTTGCCGACAATCAGGCCGCGATCCAGACCCGTCGCACGTCGCCGCGCGTGCACAACCCGACGGTCAAGGCCGCGATCGCGAAGATCGATGCCGCGTTGGGACGTCGCGCCAGCGCCTATCCGCAACGCGCCGCCCGGCAGTCCGCGCTGTTGAACCTGCCGGCTTACCCGACCACCACCATCGGCTCATTCCCGCAAACCGCTGAAATTCGCCAGGCGCGCAGCCAGCTCAAGAGCGGTGAACTGGACGAAGCCAGCTACACGACGGTGATGCAGCACGAAATTGCGCGCAGCGTGCAGGAACAGGAGGCGCTGGGTCTCGACGTGCTCGTGCATGGCGAAGCAGAGCGTAACGACATGGTCGAATATTTCGGTGAACAACTCGATGGTTACGCGTTCAGCCAGTTCGGCTGGGTGCAGTCGTATGGCTCGCGGTGCGTGAAGCCGCCCATTCTGTTCGGCGACATCAGCCGTCCCAAGGCGATGACGGTCGAGTGGATCACGTATGCGCAATCGCAGACCGCCAAGCCGATGAAGGGCATGTTGACCGGCCCGGTCACGATCCTGAACTGGTCGTTCGTGCGTGACGATCAGCCGCGTTCGGTTTCCTGCTATCAACTGGCGCTGGCGATCCGCGAGGAAGTGCTGGACCTGGAGAAGGCAGGTGTACGCGTGATTCAGATTGACGAAGCGGCGCTGCGTGAAGGTCTGCCGTTGCGCAAGTCGCAGTGGAACAACTACTTGCAGTGGGCGGTGGAATCCTTCCGCATCACGGCAAATGGCGTGCAGGACGAGACGCAGATCCACACGCACATGTGTTACTCGGAGTTCAACGACATCATCGCTTCGATCGCCGATATGGACGCTGACGTCATCACGATCGAGACGTCGCGCTCGGACATGGAATTGCTGGACGCCTTCGACCATTTCAATTATCCGAACGAAATCGGGCCGGGCGTCTACGACATCCACTCGCCGAATATCCCCAGCCAGGAGCACATCGTGAATCTGATGCGCAAGGCGGCCGAGCGGATTCCGGCTGAGCGCTTGTGGGTGAACCCCGATTGCGGCCTGAAGACGCGTGCGTGGGAAGAAGTCATTCCTGCATTGAAGAACATGGTTGCGGCAGCTAAAACGTTGCGCGCGGGCATCTAATCAAACCGACTGAGACGACGCTGCGCGAGGTCGTCGACCTCACGAATTCGCTTGCCGGGTCTGGCGGCAGAAGAACCGGCGCAGCGGTGTCCTCGACTCTCGCGCACTCTCGGTCTCGGCGACTTCGCGCCACCACTTCTCGCCGCGGTGCGGCGAGGCCAGGTCCAGCCGCTCACCCATGCGGGGCGTCGACAGCGGAATGCCGCGCGCGGCGGTGAGTCCGATCACGCGCTCGTACGGTTCCTGCCAGCGATGCATGGCCAGATCGAACGTGCCGTTGTGAACCGGCACCAGCCAGCGGCCACGCAAATCGACGTGGGCCTGGACGGTCTCGTCGGGCTGCATGTGGACGTACGGCCATTGCGCGTCGTAGGCGCCGGTTTCGAGCAGCGTCACGTCGAAGGGACCCAGCCGTTCGCCAATGGCCTTGAATCCGTCGAAGTACCCCGTGTCGCCGCTGAAGAACACGCGTAGCGCGTCATCGACGATGACCCACGAAGCCCACAAGGTGCTGTTGCCGTCGAACAGGCTGCGGCCAGAGAAATGCTGCGCCGGGGTTGCCGTGAACGCCAGGCCGTCGATTTCGACACCCTGCCACCAGTCGAACTGGCGGACCTTCGACGCCTCGATACCCCACTCGATCAGACGGTCGCCGACGCCCAGCGGCGTCAGGAATACGCCTGTCTTCGCAGCGAGTGCCAACACGGTCTCGCGGTCCAGGTGGTCGTAGTGGTCGTGCGACAGAATCACGCCGCGCAACGGCGGCAAGTCTTCGAGGGCAATGGGCGGCGCGTGAAAGCGCTTCGGACCGAAGCGCCGGAACGGCGATGCACGTTCAGCGAAGACCGGGTCGGTCAACCAGAACTGACCCCGCAGCTTGATCAGCATGGTGGAATGCCCGAGGCGATACAGGCTCCGGTCCGGTGCGGCCTGGAGTTGTTCGCGCGTCAGCGCATCGACGGGCAGGGCGCCCGCCGGCGTCGTGCCGGCCGGCTTGTTGAGCAAAATATTCCAGACGATGCTCAAAGTCTTGCCGAGTCCTTCGACAGGACGCGGTTTGACGTTACGAAAGCGCTCGCCGTCGTGCTGAGCCGACATATCGAACGATTCACGCCCCCGTTGCGCAGCCGTCAGCCCCAAGGCGCGGCGAATAGAACCGGTAAACGATGTCATGCGGGCAGCCTCGAAGCGGAAAGTAGACTGCTGAGTGTAGTTTATTTTCGAGAAAAGTAAACTGCCCGGTGTAAAATTTAATGATGAGCACCAGTGAACCCACCCTCCGCCTGACCGACCGCAAGCGCGCCGCCGTCATTGGGGCGGCAATCGAAGAATTTCTCGCGGCCGGCTTTGACGCGACCAGCATGGACCGAATCGCCGCACGCGCGGGCGTCTCGAAGCGGACGGTCTACAACCATTTTCCGAGCAAGGAAGCGCTGTTTGCGGCGATCCTGGGGCAGTTGTGGGAGTCGAGCGACACGGGCGAGGTGACGGCTTATTCGGCCGTGCATCCGTTGCGTGCGCAGTTGCTCCAGCTTCTGTTTAAAAAGCTGGCCCTTCTGAATAACGAGGCGTTTCTGTCGCTGGCACGCGTTGCGATCGCGGCGGGCATTCATTCGCAGGAACGCGCGCGCGACATGGTCGCTCGCATGGGCGAGCGCGAAGAAGACCTGACAGTGTGGATTCGCGCAGCTGCTGCTGATGGCCGCCTCAAGACATCGGACCCGATGTTTGCCTCACAGCAGTTGCAGGCTCTCGTGAAAGCGTTCGCGTTCTGGCCGCAGGTGACGATGGGGCAGCCACCCCTCAGCGCGGATGAGCAAAGGCACGTCGCGGAATCTGCGGCCGATATGTTTCTTGCGCGCTATTCATGACGCTCACGTTCACGCGCCGGCGGACGCTTCCAGTTCTGCAAGACGCTTGCGCAGCAGGCGATCCTCCTGGAAGCGGCTGGTTTCGTCGCGGATCACGGCGACGATGCCGGTGAGCTCGTTCTGCGGCGAATGCAGCAACGCGACCGTAAAGGCAATCGACAGTGACCGCCCGTCCTTATGGACGGCAGGAACACGCAGCACGTCGTTGCCATAACGGGTTTCGCCCGTTGCCATGGTCTTGTGATAACCGTCCCAATGGCGGCCGCGCAAACGTTCCGGAATGATCAGGTCCAGCGACTTTCCCAGTGCCTCGTCCTGCGTAAAGCCGAACATGCGCTCAGCGCCAGGGTTCCATAACGTGATGCTGCCGGCGGCATCGGAAATGATGATCGCGTCGCCGATTGCGTTGACGAGTTGCTCGAAGTCGATAGCGCTTTGCATGGCGCTCCCCGGAAGTAAAACCGCAGATCCTTGAATTGAATACGGCGCCCGCTGAGGGGCGCCGTATTCACAGGCCCGAGCCTACGCCCAGGCCCGTAGCGTAAGTAACACTATTAAACCGCTTTGATTTCGTGCAGGTTGAAGATGTCCTGCCGGCTGTAGCCGAGGCTCGCCAGCACTTCATCCGTGTGTTCACCGAGCAGCGGCGACGCAGTCACTTCCGGCTTCATGTCCGAGAACTTGATCGGACTGCCGACCGTCAGATATGTGCCGCGTTTCTTGTGCGGCACTTCGACGATCGTGCCGCTCGCGCGCAATGACGGATCGTTGGCCAGTTCTTTCATTGTCAGCACCGGCGCGCACGGAATATCGAACTTGCGCAGAATGTCGACCGCTTCGAACTTGGTCTTGTCGGCAAGCCAGGCTTCGATGGTGCCGAAGATCTCGAAGATATGCGGTTGACGTGCTTCAGCGGTCTTGTAGGCGGGATCATCGATCCACTCGGGCTTGCCGAGCGCCTTGCAGATCGGCTCCCATGCATGGCCCTGGATCGTGAAATAGATGTACGCGTTCGGATCCGTTTCCCAGCCCTTGCACTTCAGCACCCAGCCCGGCTGACCGCCACCGCCCGCATTGCCGCCGCGCGGCACCACGTCGCTGAATTCGCCGTGCGGATACTGCGGATATTCCTCGAGATAGCCGACGCGTTCCAGCCGCTGCTGGTCGCGCAGCTTCACGCGGCACAGGTTCAGCACGCTGTCCTGCATCGACACCGCGACTTTCTGGCCCTTGCCGGTTTTGTCGCGTCCAATCAGTGCGGTCAGAATGCCGATCGCCAGATGCATGCCGGTGTTGCTGTCGCCGAGCGCCGCGGCGCTGATGGTCGGCGGGCCGTCCCAGAAGCCGGTGGTGGAGGCCGCGCCGCCCGCGCATTGCGCGACGTTTTCGTAGACCTTCAGGTCGTCGTAGTGATGGCCGTCGCTGAAGCCCTTCACCGAAGCGACGATCATCTTCGGATTGAGTTCATTCAGGCGTTCCCATGAAAAGCCCATCCGGTCCAGCGCGCCCGGCCCAAAATTTTCGACCAGCACGTCGGATTCGCGAATCAGCTTTTCCAGTACTTCCTTGCCCTCGGGCTTTTTCGTGTCCAACGTGAGCGACTTCTTGTTGCTGTTGAGCATCGTGAAGTAAAGCGCGTCGGCGTCGGGGATGTCGCGCAACTGGTTGCGCGTCACGTCGCCCGAACCCGGTCTCTCAACCTTGATCACGTCGGCGCCGAACCAGGCGAGCAACTGGGTGCACGCAGGACCGGCCTGAACGTGGGTGAAGTCGATGATCTTGATGCCTTCGAGTGGTTTGGTCATTTGATATCTCCGTGGTTACGCTGGATCACTTTTTCATTGCCGCGCTTTGCGGATTCAGATTGGTCAGGCGGCCGCTTTCGGTGCCCGCCGCTTCGTCGATGACGGCGTTGATCAAGGTCGGCTTGCCGGACGCGATCGCTTCGAGCAGCGCCTTCGTCAGTTCTTCCGGTGTCGTCGCGTTGTAGCCGACACCGCCGAATGCCTCGATCATCTTGTCGTAGCGCGCGCCCTTCACGAACACGGTCGGCGCGACGTCCTTGCCGCCGGTCGGGTTCACGTCGGTGCCGCGATACACGCCGTTGTTGTTGAAGACGATCGTGCAAACCGGCAGGTCGTAGCGGCAGATGGTTTCGAGTTCCATGCCGCTGAAGCCGAACGCGCTGTCACCTTCGATCGCGACAACCGGTTTGCCGCTCGTCACCGCCGCACCGATCGCGAAGCCCATGCCGATGCCCATGATTCCCCACGTGCCGGAATCGAAGCGCTTGCGCGGCTCGTACATGTCGATGATGCTGCGCGCGTAGTCGAGCGTGTTCGCACCTTCGTTGACGACGTTGATGTCCGGACGTGTCTTCAGCACATCGCGGATTGCACGCAATGCGCTGTGGAAATTCATCGGCGACGGGTTCTTGTCGAGCGTGGCGGCCATCTTTGCGAGGTTCTTGCTCTTGCGCTCGGCGATCGCGCCGGTCCACTCAGCGCTCGGCTTTGCGAATCCCGCATCCAGACCGGCACGCAATGCCGCCACGCACGAGCCGATATCGCCGATCACCGGCGCGGCGATCGCGACGTTGCTGTCGATCTCGGTCGGCGAAATATCGACCTGGACGAACTTCTTCGGCTCCGCGCCCCACGTCTTGCCCTTGCCGTGCGAGAGCAGCCAGTTCAGACGCGCGCCGATCAGCACGACCACGTCGGCCTCCTGCAGCACGAACGAGCGTGCCGCCGACGCCGATTGCTCGTGCGTATCGGGCAACAGGCCCTTGGCCATCGACATCGGCAGATAGGGAATGCCGCTTTGCTCGACGAACGCGCGGATCTCCGCGTCAGCCTGCGCGTAAGCCGCCCCCTTGCCGAGCAGGATCAGCGGACGCTTGGCGCTCTTCAGCACATCGATGGCACGCTTGACCGATTCCGGCGCCGGCAACTGACGCGGCGCGGCATCGACCACTTTGACCAGCGATTGCTGCGCCTTCACGGCGTCCAGCGTTTGCGCGAGCAGCTTGGCCGGCAAGTCCAGATACACGCCGCCCGGACGCCCTGACACCGCGGCGCGAATCGCTCGCGCCACGCCGATGCCGATGTCTTCGGCATGCAGCACGCGATACGCGGCCTTCGCATACGGCTTGGCCGCATTCAACTGATCCATTTCTTCGTAATCGCCCTGCTGCAGATCGACGATTTCACGCTCGCTCGAACCGCTGATCAGGATCATCGGGAAGCAGTTGGTGGTCGCGTTGGCGAGCGCGGTCAGGCCGTTCAGAAAGCCGGGCGCCGACACGGTCAGGCAGATACCCGGCTTTTGCGTCATGAAACCGCTAATCGCCGCTGCATTGCCCGCGTGCTGCTCGTGACGAAAACCGATGAAACGCATCCCTTCCGCTTGTGCAAGCCGCGCGAGGTCGGTAATCGGGATGCCGACCAGTCCAAAGATGGTGCTGATGTCGTTCAGTTTCAGCGCGTCGATGACGAGATGAAACCCGTCGGTCGTCTCGGCCGCTTGTTGTGTCGAAGTCTCTTCTACTGTTTGCCGGTCGGCTTCTGCCATGATGCTGCTCCTTGGTCGCGGGACGTTATGGATTTGTCGTGAGTGGCGAGCTCACGTTGTTGTTCATTCAGGTGAGCCGCCTGGCGACGGCCGCAGGCGCGCTTCAGCGATCACTACGCCAGCCGGCGCGCCTGAGTTTTCGATCCAGCGTTTTCTCATGGGGGCGAGGATGAATTTCGCGGATACGGCTGCCGCGATCGACACCACCGCCGCCGAGATGAACACGGTGCTCCACCCGCCGCTGGCCGACAGTACAGAGGCGAGCGGCACCAGCATCGACGCGGTGCCCTTCGCCGTATAAAGCGTGCCGGCATTGGCCGCGGCGTACTTGCTGCCGAACGTGTCCGCGCAGGTCGCTGGGAAGATCGAGAAGATTTCGCCCCAGCACAGGAATACGGCGGCGGCGAAGAACATGAAGGCGTACGGGTTGTGGCCGAACTGCATGAGCCCGAGCAGCGCGACGCCTTCACCGAGAAAGATCATGAACATCGTGTTTTCGCGGCCGATGCGATCCGACAGAAACCCGCACAACGGACGCGTGAACCCGTTGCAGAGATTGTCGATCGAGAGCGTCATCGTGAGCAGCGGCAGCGTGATGCCCATCAGGTTCACCGGCAGCTTGGCAAAGCCGAACTCCTTCGCGATCGGCCCAAGCTGGGCGGTGGCAATAATGCCGCCGGCTGCGACGAACACGAACATCAGATACAGCACCCAGAAGAGCGGCGAACGGATCATCTCGCCAGGCGTGTAGTCGATCTTGCTTGCAACCACACGTTTGGCCGCGACCGCGAATGCAGGAGGTTTCGGCCGTACCAGCATGGTGGCGAGCAGCAGAATGCAGACGCCCTGGAAAATGCCGAAGAACATGAACGTGTGCTCGTAACCCGAGCGCTGGATCATGTTGGCGATGGGAATCACGGTGACGGCCGCGCCGGCGCCGAAACCTGCCGCGGTCAGGCCGGCTGCGAGACCGCGCTTGTCCGGAAACCATTTGAGCGCTGTGCCGACGCAGGTGCCATACACGCACCCCGCGCCGATACCGGCGATCACAGCCGCGATGTAGAGCTCGACGAGACTGCTCGCATGCGCGTCGATGATCCAGCCGAGCGCCGCGCACACCGAACCGCCGATCACAACCGGGCGCGGCCCGAACTTGTCGACGAGCCAGCCTTCGATAGGCACGAGCCAGGTTTCAGTGACGATGAAGACCGTGAAGGCGGTCTGAATGGCTGCCTGGCCCCAGTGATGGGCGTTGTCCATCGGGACGACGAACAGCGTCCAGGCGTATTGAAGATTCGCGACCAGCCCCATGCATACGATGCCGATTGCTAGCTGCACCCAGCGGTTTTGCCGGAACGGCGTACTGCCTGTCCCGGATACGTTGGTATGTCCCATGTCCTTCGTCTCCTGTATATTCCGTCGCGCTCGAGCGGCGCGTTGGACCTACGTGATCGAATCGCTTCATCGCCGGTTTGTCTGTTGGCAATCAAGCGCCATTGGTCGGCCAGAGGGAATTGCACTGACGAAAACCCTTGCCCGTCGATCTCACAACAACTGGGTAAAAGGCGTTTCGCGTGGAGCGCGTCTGAAGGATGCTGCGCGCGAACAGCGATAAGTAAAAGTTAAAACATTTTATGGTTAGCATTAGGCATACCGAATGGATGGGTATGCCGGTTCTGATTGCGGGTCATGAGCGACGCGACCTTGCATGGATCGAGCCGGCATGTGGTGCACTGCAAGAAGCGTCTGCTTCCGGCCGTGCTTGCGTTCGGGGAATTTTCGATCGACGAGGGTTCGGCGGATTGCCGGGGTCAGCTTCTTCTACGCGAAGCTGTCGCGCAGCTGACCGGAAAGCGCATTGAGGGTGACTGTCGAGGCATCCTGACTTCGTGGAGGTCGTCATCAGGGGAACGGATATATAAACAAAACTTTATAGTTTTTCGAAAAAACTTTAACTGTTGTTTATCTATGCGCGCTCCTATTCTTCGTCATGCCAACCTGCCTGAAGGAGACGACCATGAACCCGTCCCAGTTCGACGCCCGTGACAACGCGCACGATGCTGAAATAGAGGCGCAACTGTGCGCCTATAACAGTGCTTTCGATGAACTCGGCCTGCGCTTCCGTTGGGATGCGCGCACGCTGGCGTTGCTAGCCACGATCGACGATGAGGAGGCGCAGATTGCCGCGTACATCGAAGCTCATCATCCGCACTTGCTGAAAGCGTATAGCGTCGGGTTTCTGAGCCGGGCCATTCTCGAGCGGAAAAAGGCGCGCTATCCGGCGCGCGTATCGATTCACGTCGAAAGCGCGCAGCATCCGACCCGCGTGGTACATCAGCCGCAGATGAGCAGTTGGCGCGAGCGCGTGTCGTACGAGATGGAGCTGCCGGCGCTCGCGGGTGTCTAGACGCGGCGCGCGTGTGTCCATGTTGCGACCGCGGCACCTGTGACTTGCATGGTGCCACTCGCAGTGGAGAGATACTGCCTAGGTAACCCGCGACAGCACAATTAGCACGGTCGTCACGGTAATCGCACCGCCGATCCGCGTCGCGATCTGCGCGAACGGCATCAGCGTCATGCGATTGGCGGCAGTCAGGATGGCGACGTCGCCCGTGCCGCCCTGGCCGCTGTGGCAGGCGTTCACGATGGCCGCGTCGATCGGATACATCTTCATCCAGTACCCCACCAGAGCGCCGACTGCCATCAGGGTGGCGACGGTTGACACGATGGTGATGAGGGTCGGCAGGGTGAAGGAAGCCATCAGCTTGTCCCATGGCGTCAGCGACACGCCAATGGCGAACAGCAGCGGGTAGGTGACCGCGGTGGAAAAAAACTTGTACACGATGTAAGCGCCCTGCTGCAACTGGGGAGACACCGCTTGCGTGAGCTTCACGACCACCGCGATAAAAAGCATCGCGACCGGCGCCGGCAGGCCGAACAGCCGCTGGCACAAGATGCCTACAACGTAGAGCGTCAGTGCGGTGATGCCCGCCGCGGCGATGTGGGTCACATCCATATGCCCCGAGATTTCTTGCTGGGCAGGGTCCATCTCGTCGTGCTCGCCAGGCTGCAAACGCCCTTCGCCGGTGAAACGAGGGTATCGCTTGCCGACGAAGTTCAACGTGCCGGCGAAAATGATCGCCGCCAGGCTGCCGAGCATGACAGGAGGCAGAACGGTCGCAAACAGCACACCTGGATCCTGATGCAGGATTCCGGCGTATCCAACGGTCAGCGGAATGGCCCCTTCGCCGACTCCGCCAGCCATGATCGGTACGACGATAAAAAAGAACGTGTGATAGGCGCCAAGTCCCAGCGCGGTGCCGACGGCTGTACCAACGGCGCCGGCCACGATCGTTCCGATACCGAGCGGCACGAAGATCTTGAGGAAGCCCTTGATCAGCACCTGCCGGTCCATGCTCAGAATGCTGCCCACAATAATGGACGCAATAAACAGGTAAAGAAAATTGGTGGACTTGGTGAACTCGATCGTGACCTTCACGATCTGCACAGGCAGCAACTTGTAGTACACCAGCGCGGACGGGATAAAGGTCGCAAAGATGGCAGCGGCGCCGATCGCGCGAATACCCGGAATGCGCTTACCGATTTCGGCCAGCGTGAAACCGAAGAACGCAAACATGACAATCACGAGCGAGATCTCATTCGGCAGCTTGTCGATATAGACAAGCACTGCGATGAGCGCGCCGGCAATGATGTAGATCGGCAGCGGAATGATGCCGATGCGGATTTCCATCAGCCTCCACCATCCTTGGGGCCAGAAGGCCTGCTTCTTCGCCTGATCCGGCGGTAGAGGGGTGGAAGCCGCTGTCTTCATCGAAGTCTCCTGAACGGATATTCGGTTGCTTGCGCCGCTTTTTCAGTTCGCTATCGACTTTGTGGAGTGCCAAAGACACTCGTCATGTATTCCGTGGCGGCTAGACGAGTTGTGCGATGTTTGGCTGAAATCTGCGTTTAGTTAGTGTCGTGCGCAAAGAACTCCAAGCGTAGCATCGTGTGCACGGCACGGGGTACCGTGCATACCCCTACCACGCGTTGTGCCCAACCCGCTGTCAGGTAGAGATCAGGCGCGCCAGGCGCATTAGCGATTCACGCGCTGCTGCAGATGCGCCGGGTACCGATCGCCGACAACCTTGACCTCATGCAGGGCCGCTTCGATGGCCGACAGATCGTCAGCTGACAGTTCGACTGCGGCCGCGCCGATGTTCTCTGTCAGTCGATGCAGCTTGGTCGTACCCGGAATCGGCACAATCCACGGCTTCTGCGCCAGCAACCAGGCGAGAGCGATCTGGGCGCGGGTAGCACCTTTGCCGTCCGCGATCCGGCCCAGCACTTCGACGAGGCCCGCATTGGCCTTGCGGTTCTCCTCCGAGAAGCGCGGCACGATACTGCGGAAATCGGTTTTGTCGAACGCGGTGTTCGCGTCGATGGCGCCGGTGAGGAAACCCTTGCCGAGCGGGCTGAACGGCACGAACCCGATGCCCAGTTCCTCCAGCGTGGGGAGCACCGTTTCTTCCGGCTCGCGCCACCACATCGAGTACTCGCTTTGTAGTGCCGCCACGGGTTGCACGGCATGGGCACGACGAATCGAATTCGCGCCGGCTTCGGAGAGACCGAAGTGCTTCACCTTGCCCTGCTGGATCAACTCCTTGACGGCGCCGGCGACGTCTTCGATCGGCACGTTCGGGTCGACACGATGCTGGTAGAACAGGTCGATGCGATCGGTGTTCAGGCGCTTCAACGAAGCCTCGACGACCGCACGAATGCGCTCGGGCCGACTGTCCAGGCCTTGGCTCACGTCGCCGTCCTTGAAACCGAACTTGGTGGCGATCACCACCTGATCGCGAAACGGCGCTAGCGCCTCGCCGACGAGTTCCTCGTTAAAAAACGGTCCGTAGGCTTCAGCGGTATCGAAGAACGTCACACCCTGTTCGAAAGCGGACCGGATCAGTTTGATGCCTTCGGACTTTTCGGTCGCGGGGCCATAGCCATAGCTCAAACCCATGCAGCCGAGGCCAAGCGCCGATACGTCGAGACCGCTGTTTCCAAGCTTGCGATGTTGCATGTTCTTGCTCCTTTCGTGCGATGTCGGTTGACGCCAACGATCTCATGCTGTTGTGATTGGCTCAACAATCTGGCTAGAATTGCACAGGGCATTGAGGAAAATTCATCTATGGCGCGCGCCGGTCTGTCCGAACTAACTGCATTCGTCGCCATTGCCGACCAGCGAAGCTTTCGCGCGGCGGCGCGTACGCTGGGGGTCTCGCCCTCGGCGCTGAGTCATTCAATGCGGGGTCTGGAGGCTCGGTTGGCGGTGCGGCTGCTTAACCGCACAACAAGATCCGTTGCGCTCACCGAGGCGGGTGAGCAGCTCCTGCGGCGGGTGCGGCCCGCCATCGCGGATCTGGAAGAGGCGGTGAATCAGGTCGCGTCGGAACACGACCGGCCGTCGGGATCGATCCGGATCAGTGCGTCGGAGGCGTCAGTGAGACCGCTGATCCGGCATGTTCTTCCTGACTTCCTCGCGGCATATCCCGACATTCACGTCGAGTTCGTCGTGGACACACGGCTTGTGGATATCGTGGCCGATGGCTTCGACGCCGGCATACGCGTCTATGACGACGTGCCGCGCGATATGATCGCCATCCGCTTCGGGGGCGACATGCGTTTCGCAGCGGTAGCTTCGCCGGACTATCTTGCGCATCACGTACCGCCGAAAGCGCCGCACGACCTGATGCAGCACCGGTGCATCCGCTTTCGCTTTGATAGCGGCGTACTTCCCCGGTGGGATCTCGAACATCGGGGCAAAAGAGCGAATATCGATGTTGCTGGGCCGATGACGCTCGGCAATCTCAATCTGGTGATCGAGGCCGCCCTCGCCGGTATCGGCATTGCCTGGGTTCCGGAATATCATGTGTCGGAGCATCTGGCGTCGGGGCGCCTCATCCATTTGCTGCCTGAATGGAGTCCGACTTTCCCCGGTTTGTGCCTCTATTACCCCGCGAACCGCCATCCGCCGATCGCACTGAGATTGTTCGCGCAAGCGGTGCGCGACTGGGTAAGCAAGCGGTAAATTACTCGCTCGCGGACTCGACGGGGACCTCGGCGTTTCGCGCGGGGCGGCGTACGGCTCGCACCTTGCCGCTGTTGCCGCCGCCGCAGAAGAACAGATCGCCGCCGTCGGCTTCCAGACCCGACACGGTTAGGCCGGGCGGCATCTCCAGGCTCTCCAGCACTTCTCCCGTATCTGGATCGACGCGCCTCAACTCGCTCGCGTCGTCTTCCCAGGTGCCGTGCCAGAGCTCTCCGTTGCTCCAGGTGACGCCGGTGACGAAGCGGTTGGACTCGATCGTGCGCAGAATCGCGCCGGTTTGGGGATCGAGCTGGTGGATCTTCCGGTCCTGATACCGGCCCACCCAGAGCGTGCCTTCGGCCCACGCGAGCCCTGAGTTGCCACCGCCGCCGGGCGCCGGAATGGTGGCGAGCACGTGGCCGGTATCCGGATCGATCTTCTGGATGAGATCGTCGGCAATCTGGAACAGGTGCTGGCCGTCGAAGGCCGTGCCTGCCTGCGCGGCGACATCGAACGAGCGCAGCGTTTCTCCGCTCACGGGATCGAAGGCGTTCAGCTTGTCTCCGGCGGCAATCCAGACACGCTGACCGTCGTACGTGACGCCCCCCACCTGGTTGACGCCCGGAAAGGGCCCATATTCACGGATGATTTTGGCGGTTGATTTGTTCATGTTTCGATCCTAATCACTCGGTAGGGGGAGCGGGGAGTAACAAAGTGGTCGTGAATCCGGGCATGGGCGGCGTCACCCAGCGTCGTGCGCGCCCGCGGCCGAACGACTGAACCTTGCCGGCTGCCGCCAGCGAATCGAGTGCCCGCTGCATGGTGCGTTGACTGGCGTCCAGCGCAATCGCGAGCGCCGAGCTCGACCACGACTCACCGTCGGCGAGGAAGGCGAGCACCATCGCATGCGGCTCTTCGACCGGCCGTGCAAGCACGACGACCTCGCGCGCGCCGTGCGGCACTAATGCAAAACCGCGCTTCGTCGCGCTCACGCCGGCCAGCGGCCCAAGCAATGCGCGAAGCCGTCCGACTTCGACGCGCAACCGTGCGCGGTGCGATTCATCGGCATGCTTGGTCCGGAATGCGCGCGCGATGAGGGTGTCCCTTGCTACGTCTTCGGGCCATGCTTCAGCCAGTGCGCGGGCTAGCGCGAACAACACGGGACGCCTCGCAAGCGGAACCACGATGTTTGCTTCACGTATGACGTAACGGCACGCGTCCACCACGAGCGCCTTCGACGCGAGTAACGCCTCAACTTCCTCGAGCACGAGCAGACGCTCTTCGCCATGTGCAATCAGACGAGCCGCGGGCGTGTCCAGCAGAAGGCGTGCGCTCTCGACCTCTGCCGTCAGCGACGGGATACCTGCGTGACGTGCGGCCTGCTCGGCTTTCGCGAGCGCGGCACGCGCTGTTTTCGTCTGCAGGCGGCGCATCGCGATCCCCGCGACGACCAGCTCGTGGGCGGCGCGCAGCGCGGGCGGGAAGGGCGTGGGATCGAGGTGGACGAGCAGGCGCTCGGCCTCGTCGAGGCGTCCGATCAGAAGGAGGCGCCGGACTTCGAGATACCGCGCATGCGCGGCGTTCAGCCGGTCGCCATGGGCTTCGAGCGTTGCCCGCGCGGCGTCGAGCGCTTTTGCGGGCCAGCCCAGATCGCGCGAGGCGAGCGCGATTTCGGCCTCGGCGACCACGCACCGCGCGCGGGCCACCGGCGCTTTCGGGCCGAAGGCGCGCGCCGCGCTTCGCACCAGCGCTTTTGCCCGAACGAGATCGCCGAGCTGCGCCATCGCGATGCCTCGCAGCGCGAGCGCGGCTGCATCGTCACGCAAGGCGACGCGATTCAGTGCGCCGAGCGGGTCGCCCGCCGCGAGCGCCCGCGCCGCAGCCGTCACTAGCGAGTCCATGGTCTATTCGAATCCCGCCACACTTGTCACTCCCACCGTTCGGGTGCCCGTGGCTAATCTAGCACGACCACCAACCAGTTCGTCGTATCGACAACTGAACGATCGACGAAGGACTCCCAAGGAGGGAAGCATGACCACGACACATCAAACCGGGACGCGTGACGAGTGGCTGGCGGCGCGGATCGAACTGCTCAAGGCGGAGAAGGCGCTCACGCGGCAGAGCGACGCGCTGGTGCAGCAACGGCAGGCACTGCCGTGGGTGCGAATCGACAAGGCGTACACATTCGAAACTGCCGCGGGACGCGCCTCGTTGGCGGACCTCTTCAAAGGACGCTCGCAACTTCTCGTGTACCACTTCATGTTCGGACCCGACTACAAAGCGGGATGCCCGTCGTGCTCATCGATCGCCGATGGGTTCGACGGCTTCGTCGTTCATCTGGCGAATCACGACGTCACGCTGTCGGCGGTATCGCGGGCGCCGTTGGAGAAGCTGCAGGCGTATCAGCGCCGGATGGGCTGGACGTTCCCGTGGGCTTCCTCGGCTGGCAGCGACTTTAACTTCGACTTCAACATCGCGTTCACGGAGGCGCAGCAGCGCGAAGGAAGCATCGAATACAACTACGAGCGTGGCGGCCACGCGATGGACGAAACCCAGGTCGTTCCGGAGCCCGTCGCCCAGTTCGCGGCTACATGCGGAACCGACGCGGCGACGTACACGCGCGACAGGCCGGGTCTGAGTGCGTTCGTACTCGAGGACGGTGTCGTCTATCACACGTATTCCACCTATGCGCGCGGCGTGGACGGCATCTGGGGTATGTATCAGTGGCTGGACCGCGCGCCGAAGGGCCGTAACGAGACAGGCGTCTGGTGGAAGCGTCACGACGAGTACGAGACGACGCGCTGAGCCAGATGATGGAACACGTTAGCGCAATCGGAGGACGGGAGATGCCGGGGCACTCGATCGAAGCGCGCGCTTCGCAGCGGGCTTTCTTCGGTGTCTCGGCGTTACTCTTCACCGTCAGCACGGCGGTGACGATCGTCGGCGCTGCGTCCATGTCAGCGATGGGTGAGATGCCGATGCCCGGCGGCTGGACGATGTCGGCGGCGTGGATGCCGATGTGCGGACAAACGTGGTCTGGCCTCGCGGCGTCGTTCCTTGGCATGTGGGTGGTGATGATGGTCGCGATGATGCTGCCATCGCTCGTCCCCATGCTGTTGCGCTATCGCGAGGCCGTCGGCGGGGCGGGCGTAACAGGTTTGGGCTGGCTGACGGTGGTGGTGGGCGCGGGGTATTTCTTCATGTGGACCGCGTTCGGCATGGCCGCATTTCCGCTCGGTGCTGCGCTGGCGGCGCTCGAAATGCAACAGCCGGCGCTGGCGCGAGCCGTTCCGTTCGCAATGGGTGTGATTGTGCTGATCGCCGGGGCGCTGCAGTTCACGGCGTGGAAGGCCCGGCGTCTTGCCTGCTGTCGCGCAACACGGGGACGCTGCCTCATGTTGCCCGCGTTGCCCGCGGACGCCGCCACGGCATGGCGCCACGGCCTGCACTTGGGCTTGCAGTGCAGCTACTGCTGCGCCGGCCTGACGACGGTCCTGCTCGTTGCCGGGGTCATGGATCTGCGTGTGATGGCCGCTGTGACGGCGGCCATCACCGTTGAACGTCTTGCGCCGCGTGGCGAGCGGGCGGCGCGCTTGATTGGAGTTGGTATCGTCGGCGCAGGCGTGTTGCTGATCGTGCGAGCAGCGGGCTTGGGATGATTCACCCGCTCCATCCCAATGACAATCAGTCCGTCACGCCACCGTAATTGCGTTGTCCCCGCAGCCGCATCGCGATGCGGCCAAAGGCGCGCCATTGCTGTGCGATCAACCCGTCGCCATAGGAACGCGCTGCGCCGTGCGGCACGGGCAACTGGTCACGGATGCCGGTCGGCTCGACAGTACGGTCCCACGACGCGGTCCTGAACATCATGTCCCACCACGGAAACAGCACGCCGAAGTTACAGCCGTAGCGCGTGCCTTCATGGCCGTAGCCAATTGCATGATGACGCCGATGAAAAATCGGGCTTACGATCGTGCGTTCGAGCAGCCATCCATACGGCAAGCGCGCGTTCACGTGCTGCACGCTCTGCATGAAGTTGCCGACCGCAACCAGCACGACGAACTGCGTCGGCTGCACGCCGATGAACAGCGAAATCGCGGCGAAGAACGCGGCCTGAATGATGTCGTCGAGAAAGTGATTGCGGTCGTCGGCCCACAACGACATCTGCTGCTGGCTGTGGTGCACCGCGTGCAGTTCCCACCACACGCCGAAGCGATGCTGCCAGCGGTGATACCAGTAGCCGAAGAAATCGAGCACGATCAGGTAGATAAGGAACGACACGACCGGTTGATCGGTGACGCCCGGCCACAGTCCGTCGATGTCGATGTTCGGCACGTTGTAGATCGCCATCAAACTCTGCCAGTGATTGAACAGCGGCTGCAGCATGAAGAAGAACGCGATATTGACGATGCCGAGCTTGGCGATCCACGTGTAGATCACATCGGCGCGCAGCGCTTTTCGATCGGACCACGCCTCGACGGGCCGCAGCGCTTCCAGCGGCCGCAAGGCGATATACGTGACCAGGATTTCCAGCACGCCGACGATCACCCAGTAGAGTGCATCGTAGGTGTCCTCGTCGTATCCCATCAGGCCGAAGCGATAGAAAAACGGCTGCACCACGTCGACGTACAGGAGTGTCTGCAACGTCGAGATGCCGTTGTCGAGTAGCGCGAGGATTTCGTGGATCATCAAAAACCTCGTGAAATTGCGGGTGCTGTCATCAAAACGAAAGCCTGTTCAGTCTGGATTGGGCGCATAGACGGGCGCACGATTGGCGAAATACAAACCATGCGGTGAACGTCCGACCGCGATCGTGTCGATAAGTTTATATGTCGTCAGATCAATGATGCCGACATGCCGCGAAAAACGGAATGTGACCCACAGGTAGCGGCGATCCGAAGACAGTTCCATGTCGTCAGGGCCGGGCATGAGTCCGGTGATGTCGGCAGTCTTCGTCAGCGTGTTGTAATCGAGAATGCTGATTGTGCTTTCCACGCGGTTCGTGAGCGCTATGTGCTGGCCGTCGTCGAGGTTGCGGAAGTTGTGCGCGCCGCGCCCGGTCTGAATTCTTTTCACGACTTGTTGTTTGTGCCAGTCGACCACGGCCACATCGTCTTCGCCCGTCATGCCGATCAACAGATAGCGGTCGCCTGGCGTCATCCAGAGGCCGGCGGGTGTGTTGCCCACATGCAGTTTCCACAGCACCGTCTGCGTCGCCAGATCGATCGCGGCCACCTCGCCGGTGTCTTGCAGTGTGACGAAGACGGTCTTGCTGTCGGACGAGAACGTCATGTGGCTCGGCGTCTTCGAGAGCGGGACGCGTTTGGCGAGCGTCATGTTCTGGCCGTCGTAGTGGTACACGTCGACGCGATCCAGTCGCAGACCTGCCGTCACGAACCATTTGTGATCGGGCGAGAAACCGAGCTGATAGGGATCTTCAATATCGTCGACCTTGCGCTGCACCTTCCCGGTGTGCGGATCGAGAAACATCAGATCGTTCGAGATCGAATCCGCGACGATCAGCGAGTGGCCGTCGGGCGTAATCATCAGATGGTGCGGTTCCTTGCCGGTCGGCTCGGTGCCGATGACCTTATGCGTAGCGGGATCGATCAGCGTCAGTTGGGCTTCGCCGGAGTCGAGCACGATCACGTTGTCGGCTGCCTGCGCCGGCATCGCCATGGTTAGCGTGCAATACGTTAGCGCGGCAAGCGCGCAGGTCTTTGTAATCGAAACGATAGAAAGTGGCATCTGAACGATGGACGGGCAGGAAAACAATTTGGGGGAACATCATGGCGGCGGGCGCAGGGGATTCAGCGCGCGCGGCGTGGGTCGTGGCTAACGCGCGCCACACCTACACCGTTAACGGCTTAACGCACCACTTCGCTCTGTCGATGACACGCGACACGTTGTTATTTGTATGAAGGGTTCGACGCCGGCTGAGGCAACGTCAGAGACGAAAAGGAAAAGGCGCGGCTGTCTGATAACAGCTCGCGCCTTTCATCTGATAACTGCTGCCTGATTCTTCTCCCGCGGACACCTTCAATCGAAATCGAACATGTCGAAAAGCGAGCGCTTCTTCTTGTGTCCCCGATAATCCGTCCGGTGATTGTCATACGTGCGGTTGTTGTCGTACGCGTGGTCGCGATGCCGTTCCCGATCTCGATCCCGATCCGGATAGCTGTCGCGGCTCGTGCGTGCGGTAGCGTTAGCCTGCGCGTCATCGCCGCCGGCGTCCTGCGCAATCAGCTTGTCGAGTTCGCCGCGATCGAGCCAGACGCCCCTGCATACCGGGCAGTAGTCGATTTCGATTGAGCGTCGCTCGGTCATCAGCAGGTCAGTGGTCTTGCAAACGGGACATTTCATTTCGTTGCTCCTCAAGAGTAAAAAAATTCATCTAGCGCTCGTTACTCCGCGCTAACCATGCGCTTCGAATTCGCCCGGCGCACGAGCATGTTGAGTGCCTCGACAAACGCGGAGAACGCCATAGCCGCGTAGATGTAAGCTTTCGGCACGTGTGAACCAAAACCTTCCGCGATGAGCGTCATGCCGATCACGAGCAGGAAACCGAGCGCGAGCATGACGATGGTCGGATTACGGTCAATGAAGCGCGACAGCGGGTTGGCGGCGAACAGCATCACGGTGACTGCAGCAATCACGGCAACGAACATGATCGGCATGTGCTCGGTCATCCCGACGGCAGTGATGATGCTGTCGACCGAGAACACGATATCGAGCACAAGGATCTGTCCAATTGCAGCCATCGCGGTCAACTGCACGGTCGTGCTGGCCTTGTCGCGTACTTCTTCCGCATGAACGACGTGGTGGCGAATTTCGCTCGTTGCCTTCCAGACGAGGAACAGGCCGCCGCCGAGCAGGATCAGATCGCGCCATGAAAACGCGTGGCCGAACAGCGTCACGGCAGGCGCGGTCAGTTGCGCAATCCACGCGACGGTGCCGAGCAGGGCGAGCCGTAGCACGAGCGCAAGCATGATGCCCATGCGCTGAACGCGAGCGCGCTGCGCTTCCGGCAGCTTGTTGCTGAGGATCGAGATGAAGATCAGGTTGTCGATGCCGAGCACGATTTCCATCACGACCAGCGTGAGAAGCGCAGCCCATGCGGCGGGGTCGGCGGCGAGTGTGAGTAAAGAGTCCATGGGGTCCGTAAGCAAAGGGTGACAGGCAACGTCGGTATGCCGTTATCATCGCCGTCTTCATGGTTCGGATAAATCAGTGATAATCTGAGCGATATATCGATTTTTTCGAAGTGTCGCCAACATGCTTAACTATCGCCATCTCTACTATTTCTGGATCGTCGTGAAAGAGGGCGGCTTCGCGCGTGCGGCCGAGCGTCTCGACATGGCGGTTCAGACGATCAGCGCACAGGTGCGCGAACTGGAGAAATCGATCGGGCGCCAGTTGCTCAAACCGGCAGGGCGCGGCGTTACGATGACTGAAGCCGGCGAGACGGCTTTCAATCGCGCGGAACAGATTTTTCAAATCGGCGAAGCGCTGCTCGACGAGATGCGCGAGGCGGGCGGCGAGCGTGTTGCCCGGCTTGCAGTGGGTCTTTCCGACGGCATCTCAAAGCTGGCCGCGCACGCGCTGCTCGCGCCAGTGCTTGAAACGCCGTCGCTCAGGCTGCTCTGCCACGAGGGCGAACATGCGCAGTTGCTGTCGGAGCTCGCGCTCCATCGGCTCGATCTCGTGCTGGCGTGCCAGCCTGCGCCGCACAATGCGGATCTGCGCGTCGTGAGCCAGCGCCTCGTCGGTTCGCCGGTCGACTGGTATGGCCCCGCGGAGATCATCCGCAAGGCCGCCCGTACCGGTTTTCCGCAGTGCCTGGCCGAGCTGCCCGTGCTTCTGCCCACCGGGCACGGCGCGTTGCGTGCGCGGATAGACCGATGGTTCGAAACCGAAGGAATCCGGCCGCGGATTGTTGGGGAGTTCGAAGACAGCGCGCTGATGGCGGTGTTCGCCGCGCGTGGCCTCGGCGTGTTTCCGCTCGCAGAACTGGGCGCGGGGGATGTGGCGCTGCTGCGCGGACTGCGCTGGCTCGGTCGAGCGGAAGGCGTGGTTGAAGAAATCCACGCAATCCGCTCGCGACGCGGACAACATCATGCGCTCGCTTCTCAGGTGGTCGCTGCCGGGCGTGCGTGAGTGTACGGCGCGTCCGGCAACGGGATGTGCCGGCTTGCCATCTGGTTTGGCTTCGGCCCCCACGCGTTGAACACAGCAGCCAGCAAGGCAATTTCACCATCCGCCAGATAGTTGTCCGCGATCGCGACGGCGATACACAGGCGCATTACCTTGCGACGCAGCGCGGGGTCGTCGATCTCATCTAACAAGGTGGTGAGCAAGGCCGCGCCGATCTGGCCGACTGGCGGCGCGAACGGCGTGTTCGCGACCGATTGGTCCTCGCACAGCGTCTGCACAATCTGCGCGAATTGCTCTGGTGCGAGACCGAGTTGGCCCGCTATATCCAGGCTTTCGAGAGCGAGCTCTTCCGAACTGCTGACGTGTCCGTCGGAAGTGAGTGCCAACGCGACGATACGTGCGGCGGCTTGAGGACTGTTGCGCGGATAGGTACGCATGTTTGGGCTCCTGGCGCGGACAATGTCCGCAGTGGTGGTGAACCTCAGTCTGCGTCAGATTGGGGAACGGATAAATCTGCTAATTCGGGAGATAAGATTCGGAAAAACCGAAGCTTCCGCAATGAACTGCATGACATCTCCTCGTTCAGCACGATGCAAAACACCCTATCGGATAAGATACGGCTCACCGCATTTTTCCGAATAGAAGGAGTGTTTTCAGTGATTCAACCGAGCAACGTGTTCAAGGACAACCTCGCCCAACTGCCGGCCATCGACGGTATCGAACGTATCGATCTGCTCGACGGCAAGGGCGCCGTGGTGGCCAGCATCGAGAACAAGCCGGGCAAGCAAGGGTCGCTCGCGGTGTACAACTATTTGCAGCAGGCCTTTGGCACGCTGGACGCCAAGGCGGCCGAACATGGTCTCGCGGTGTTCGCCGAGCATACGGCCGACGCGCGCAACCGTCCGGGTGCACACCCGAACGTCGACCATCTGCTCGCGATTGTGGCCGGTGGGGAAGCGTTGCGCATCGACGTCATTGCAGCGGGCTGAGTGCGCTGCTGTTGCATGGCACGGCGTGGATCGCGTGACACCGGTCCGCGCCGTAACCCATATCGGTTCATCGTGACGCCCTGCCTACGGATGACTACCTGACTCTTCACCGGCAAGAATAAAGTCAACGAACGCCCGGAGCGGAGCCGGCATATGCGTCCGGCTCGGGTAGTACAGAAACGGTCCAGTGAAGGTTTGACACCACTCGTCGAGCACCGGTACGAGCGCACCTTGCTCTATCGCCGGCCGTAGAAATTCATCGAACGAGTAGACGATTCCCAATCCTGCGATGGCCGCGCCTCGCTCCAGTTCGATTATTGAGGCGATCATCGGTCCGTTTGGCTCGATCCGCACGACCTCGTCTCCTCGCTTGAATTCCCATGTCGCGAGCACGCCACTGTCGAAGCGGTGTCCAATACACGCGTGGTTCAGCAGTTCGCCCGGGTGTTGCGGTGTGCCGCGGGCCGCGAGGTAGGACGGCGAGGCCGCCGCGACGAAATGTTGAACGCGTGGGCCGATCGGCACGGCGATCATGTCGCGCTCGAGGCGTTCGTCATAGCGGATGCCGGCATCGAAGCCCGCCGCGAGGATATCGATGAAGGTGTCGTTGGTGCCGACGTCCACCGTGATACCCGGATGAGCGGCGAGGAAACGCGAGAGGAGAGCAGGCAGAATTTCTCTTGCCGCGATCGACGGAACGTTTAATCTCAAGGTTCCAGTCGGACTCTCGCGAAAGAGGTTCACCGCGTCCAGCGCGATGGTGATTTCCCCGAAGGCCGGCGCGAGCCGTTCAAAAAGACGCTGCCCGGCTTCCGTTGGTGTAACGCTGCGCGTCGTGCGGTTGAGCAGTCTGACGCCAAGCTGTTGTTCAAGCCTTCGAACCGCTTCGCTAAGCGATGAGGCTGACACGCCGCCCGTCAGTGCGGCATGGCGGAATCCGCGTGCCCGTGTGACGGCGACGAATGCCTTCAAATCGGACAGGTCGGGTTCCTGCATTGTTCGCTTTTCCGCACGGGTCATCCGGATTGGGGTGGATTATCGCACGCTGGAAATCGACCGATACTTCAGCGCAAGCGCCTTTCTTGCGGCGCACCTACTGAGGACATCATGAAGCAACTTCAATTGGGTAAGACGGGCCCGCAAAGCTCCGCCATCGGTCTTGGCTGCATGGGCATGTCGGGCATGTACGGTCCGTCTGACCGCGCTGAAAGCATCGCTACGATCCACGCCGCGCTCGAAGCCGGCATCACGTTGCTCGATACCGGCGATTTCTACGGCTCCGGCCACAACGAAATCCTGATCGGCGAGGCCCTGAAAAGTGCGCCGCCGTCACGCCGCGACTCGGCGATCATCAGCGTGAAGTTCGGCGCCATGCGCGACCCCGCAGGTGGCTGGTCGCTCTACGACGCGCGTCCCGCGGCGGTCAAAAACTTTCTCGCCTATTCGCTGCAGCGCCTGGGCGTCGATCATATCGACATCTACCGTCCCGCGCGGCTCGATCCCAACGTGCCGATCGAAGACACGGTCGGGGCAATTGCCGACATGATCAAGGCCGGCTATGTGCGGCACGTCGGCTTGTCCGAAGTAGGCGCCACGACCATTCGCCGTGCGGCAGCGGTGCACCCGGTGAGCGACCTGCAGATCGAGTACTCGCTGATTTCCCGTGGCATTGAAGACGAAATCCTGCCGACCTGCCGCGAACTCGGGATCGGCGTGACGGCGTACGGCGTGCTATCCCGCGGTTTGATCAGCGGCCACTGGAGCAAGGACGCCGCGGGGAAAGGCGATTTCCGCGCTATGAGTCCGCGATTTCAGGGGGACAACGTCGATCACAATCTCGCGCTGGTGGATGCGTTGCGCAAGGTGGCCGATGCTAAAGGCGTCTCGGTTGCGCAGATCGCGATTGCGTGGGTTGCGGCGCAGGGCAGCGATATCGTGCCGCTGGTTGGCGCGCGTCGGCGTGATCGTCTCGCCGAAGCACTCGGTGCAGTTGACGTGACGCTCAGCGCTGAGGATCTGGCCGCGATCGCGCAGGCAGTGCCGCATGGGGCCGCCGCAGGTGAACGTTACGCAGCGGCGCAGATGGCGCATCTCGACAGCGAGCAGGGAAGTAAGGGCCACACGGCGTGATGCGTTGACGGGTCGTGCAAACCGGGTGAGCCACGCACGCTTGAATGCGCCGCGGCGTGGCTTCACCCGATTGTCAGCGCGTCAGAAACGGTGGTCCGGATCAGTACCCGGCGTGAACGAGACGCCGCGCAATACCTCGCCAAAGCCCGCACTTCGCAACGCGACGAATTTCTCGCGAGCAGCACCGGTCGCAGTCGTATTCGCGAGCAGATCGCGAATGGCGACCAGCTTGTTCGGATCGGCGCCCACATCGCCATTGCCGCTGATGGTCGACGTCATTGCCCAGAGCGTGACTGTGCCGTCATTTTCGACGCGACCGGTCAGGTTGCGCAGCCCATCCGTCGCCGGTGCCCACGGCAATCCAGTTGCCGCATTGGAGCCGGTCGGATATCCGGAAACCGTGTATTGCTGCCCCAGGTTCAGACCCGCTTGCAGGGTGTAGGCGAGCGTCCACTTTTTCGCGCCAGCGTTATACACCCACTTCTGCAAACCCGCGCCAGTCTGCGCGGCCGCGTGCGTGTACAGATCGGGGCCGCCCGTGTAGCCATCGCCCTCGTCCGCGACATAGAGCGTCGTCGCGTTGGCGAACCAGAGGCCAAATGGAAAGGAGAGCGTAGTCGCGGTCTTGTTGGGCGTCGAAGGGAAGCCGGCCAGCACGCACATATTGTTTGGCAGTCCGTTGGTTTGGACCGTTGCGGAATCGTAAGCAAGCGCCTTGCTGGGCAATGCCGCATTCGCAGCCGGCACACCTGTGCCAGACGGGCAGGCTTTCCCCGTGGTGTCCACAAAATACACTGTGTTCACGCCGTTGCTGCCGCTACCCTTCGTAAAGTAGAGGACGTTGTTGAATACGGTCATGCCACGGAAGTTATCGTCCTTGCCGATCTTGTCTGCCGGGCCGCCAAGTTCAGTGACCGAAAAGCTGGCGAGCGGAGTCGGTGCGCCCGGGTCCTGCTGCGCCTCATGCTTTTTCGTGGCGTCGATGAATTGTGCGCCGGCGCCGATGACCACTCCGGCCGGTTGAGGGTTGGCGCCGTTACCCGCGTTGCCGGCTGTGTAGAAGAAATCTTCGCCATCGCGGTTATTCAGAATCGCCGAACGGCCGTTGTTGCCGCTATATGCATTCGTCTCGGTGATGCGGAAGTGCCCATCACGGTCGACGCGAGCGACTGCCCGATAGTAATTCTGCCCCACCGGATTAGTGGGATCGACTACACCTGGCGTGTTCGAATTGGACACATCCACCGTATTCACCGGCGCGACATACCCCATAAAGGTCAGGTACTGGCCGTCGAGCGAAAGGTGCAGGCCGAGTTCCGATTTGGAACTGAAGCTGGTGACGAGTTGGTCGCGTCGCGGCGTTTTCTGCAAACTGTTGGGCACTTCGAGCGAGCTGACCCACTCGCCTGACGGCGTGAGCTGATCGAGAAAGATCCGCGACGTGATGCCGAAGCTGGCGTCGTAACTATCGTTGTTCCAAACAAACGGATAGGTACCGTCGTTCGGCGCGCCAGTTGCCGCGCTACAACCGCCCTGAGTGGCTCCGCAATTCGGCGGTAGGATCGCGCCAACCTGAACGTTGCTCGACAGGTTGTCGTACACGCTTCGACTTACAACCAGTAAGCCTGGCTCGAAGCGACTTTCGCCGCGGAAATCGGACTGTTCGGCATGGGCGTTGAGGGCGGCGGCGCATAGCACGAGTGCTACCGTGGAAGCCGGTCGGGGGAATGACAGGCGGCGTGTCGCGTTGCAGACGGGAGTCGTTTTCATCTGTTGGTTCCGGGTGGGGAAGTAGAAGTTCTTGTCAGACGGACTAGCACGTACAACCCGGTTACCGTATCAACGCATGATGAAGGATTAGTGGCGGCGACTTCGGTGCAAACCCCCATTGCGTATCGGCCTATCCGCTTCCCATTACACAATGCAAACGGGAAGCGGATGGTGTCAGCATTTATTCAGAAAAGTCAGTCGATGCCGACAATGCCTTCCATGTTTCGGTTTCCTGCGTAACATACGCATTCTTCTCAGCGATGGCCTTCAGCGTGTCGGTGCCAAGCGGCAGGCGCAGCGGCGGTGTTTGTGCGTCGACCAATTCGACCATGGCGGCTGCGAGCTTCTCCGGGTTGCCCGGCTGGTTGTGATTCATGTGGGTAGCACGCCGGCGAACCTCTCCTGACGTCTCGTCATAGTCGGCAATCACGTTCCCGGCAACCACAAGCGATGTCGCGTCGAGGAAGTCCGTACGGAAGTAACCAGGCTCCACGACCGTTGCGTGAATACCGAGCGGCTTCAGTTCGGCCCGCAATGCTTCAGTCAAGCCTTCAACGGCGAACTTGGTCGAAGAATAGGCGCCGAACCCGGCGGCTGCCCGATAACCGCCGATCGACGACATATTGATGACGTGACCGGCCCGCTGCGCGCGCATCACCGGCAGAACGGCGCGTGTGATATTCAGCAAGCCGAATACGTTCGTGTCGTACATGCGGCGCACATCGGCATCGCTCGACTCCTCGATGGCACCAAGCAAGCCGAAGCCCGCATTGTTGACCAGAACGTCGATCCGGCCGAACCGTTCAACTGCGGCTTGAACCGCGGCCTTCGCCTGGGCTTCGTCGGTCACGTCCAGCGCGACGGGAAGGAGGGCCGCCGAGTGACCGAAGCGCTCGGTGATCGCTGCGATATTGCGGCCAGTGGCAACGACCGCATTGCCGTCAGCGAGAGCGGCCTCGGCGATCAGGGCGCCCAGGCCGCGCGTCGCGCCGGTGATGAACCAGACGCGCTTGAAGCCATTGTTCGTGTTGTTAGCCATGATGTTTCTCCTACGATTCGGGTGAGAGTGAACGAATAGTAGGCGTGTCGATTGGCACAAACTAGACGGTGGTTGGTAGACTGATAATCAACTTTTATTTGCTAATCCGGGCGGCCATGAACGAAGTACGCGCGATCACGATATTCGTCCGGGCCGCGGCGCTGGGAAGCCTGCGCAAGGCCGCCGTGGATCAGGGCATCTCGCCGCAGGCCGCGAGCCACGCGGTCATGCAGTTGGAAAAGGAGCTGGGGGTCCGGCTTTTCCACCGAACCACACGCAAGTTGAGCCTGACCGAGGAGGGGCAGGGGCTCCTCGACAGCGTGAGGCCTGCGTTGGCCATACTGTCCTCGGCGCTCGACGACGCGCGGCGATCGAAAGACGCGATCGCCGGGCCGCTGCGGGTGAGCGCGCCAAGCGCCTTCTCGCGCACCGTGCTATGGCCGTATTTCCTCGAATTCGCCGAATTGCACCCGAATGTGCAACTGGATGTGCAGTTCGACGATCATTTCACCGACCTCGTCAGCGATCGCGCCGACGTGGGTTTTCGCGGCGGTTCGCCGCCGTCGGGCGGCACGATCGCGCGACGGTTGCTGCCGATCCAACTGATTGTCTGTGCGTCGCCTGCCTATATCGAGCGTTATGGCGCGCCGCGGACCATCGACGAACTCGACGGGCACCGCTGCACCGGCTATCGGCGGGCGAATACCGGCAAGCAGTCTCCGTGGGAATTTCTGATCGACGACGAGATCGTCTATCGCGACGTCGCAGCCAGCTTATGCGTCAATGACACGGAGGCGGAGGCTCAAGCCGTGCTGGCTGGACTTGCCATCGGGCAACTCGGCGGCTTTTCGGCAACCTTGCCTATCAAACGTGGCGAACTTGTTCCGCTGCTCGTCAGACATGTCACGCAGCGTGAAGCCATCTACGTCTACTATCGCCATCGAACTGAACAGCCGCTGCGCGTGAGGGCGTTCATCGACTTTATGGTCGAGCGTCTCGCGGGGAACAGGAATTTCTATCTCGAGCCATCTGAGCTTCGTGCGGCGCGTTGAGTGTTGAGCGTGTCGGGTTCGATGAGCCGATAAGCCTCTGAATGCGGGCAACGTACTGCAGCGTTGGGCCGCCCGTTAGCGTGCGGACGTCATGTGTGAGGGTGCCGGCAGCGATACCTTATGTCTTCGGCAACGTGGATTTGCCGCTCCGTTTGCGTGGCTTCGGTTCGACACCTATGCGCGGGTCGCGTGCGAGCACGAGCGCCGTCATCGTTTCGACGGTGGTTTCAAATGCCGGATCCTCTTGCGGGACATAAAGCCATTTCCCCAGCACCGGATGCGGTCGCAAAGCGGGGACTTCTTCAATGAGCGCGGCGTGGCGCTCCTGCGAAGTACACACCAGCAAGCCATTCCATGGCTTGTCGCGATCGGCAGCAATCAGGCACAGCAGGCCGTCGATATAGGCGGCATCGCTGCCGAACATCCGTTTGCGAATATAGGTGGCGTCGCGCTCGAATGCGTCGAAGATCCAGACGAGCGAGTTACGGATGGAAGAGGGCATCGGTGTGAAATCCAGGGGGCGATGAGCGATGTTAACCAATGTCTGCTTTCGCTGCCTATAGCTGATCGTCGAGAGCCGACCTCCACGTATCTCAGCGCCGGCCGCCCGGCAATTGCGGTTCATAAGCGTTTCCTATCGCGCAAGAACGAACCCGTCTTGGCGCGATTTGTGGGGGCGATATACCGTTATATCCGTGTTGCAGCGGTGTCGTGCCTACTCGTTCCTGATCTGCATGAGCCGCTCCCCCTTACATCCGGAAGCGAAGATCGACCATGTACAAAGCCATCAGGAAGAACCCGTCGGCGGCTCAGGCTGCCGATACCATCCTTAGCGCATTGCGCGATATTCCCGTCTCAGCGCTCAGCGACAACATGCATCGCAACATCGGTAGCGTGGGTCTGCACCCGTATCAGCGGCCTGGCAAGAAGACGATGGCCGGCACCGCGGTCACCGTGCGCTCGCGTGGCGGGGATAACCTGACTTACCTGCGCGCCCTGGAGTTTTGCCGTCCAGGTGATGTCCTGGTCGTGGACGCGGGTGGCGATCTCAACAACGCCGTGGTCGGCGGCATTTTGTCGTTCTACGCAGCAAACATAGGCGTTGTCGGCTTGGTCATCGACGGCGCGATCCGCGATGTCGCGGAGATCCGCGATCGCGATTTTCCGGTTTACGCCCGTGGGGTCACGCACCGGGGGCCGTATAAAGACGGTCCGGGTGAAATCAATGTGCCGGTATCGGTCGGCGGAATGGTGGTCAATCCGGGCGATATCGTTGTCGGCGATCAGGATGGCTTGCTGGCCATTCCGCAAGGCGATGCCGAGTTTGTCATCGAAAAAGCGCTGGCCGTTCTGGAAGCAGAGGCTGAGACGATGCGAGCGATGAAGGAAGGCCGTTGGAACCGCGCGTTTATCGATGCGCTCGAAGCACGATGCAATAACTGAGCCTCGCGCAACGGGAAGGAAAAAGCCGACGTCTGCATCACGACGTCGGCTTTTTTATGGGCGCTTTATGTATGGCGACGAGAACGCAGCTTGCCGCGTCTTCGTCGCCATACATGCGGGATCAATCAATCGAAGCTCACCAGCACCTTCATCGATTTTGAGCGATCGCCCGCTGTCTGGAACGCCTTGACCGAATCCTGATACGGGAAAATGCCCGAGATCAGGGGCTTCACGTCGATCAACCCCTTGTTCAGCAGTTCGACGGCAACGGCGAACTCTTCGTGAAAGCGGAACGCGCCGCGCAGATCGAATTCCTTGGCGACGATCACATTGATCGGCAACGAGATGTCGCCACCGAGGCCGACCTGCACGATCACGCCACGCGGTTTGAGCACGTCGAACGCACCGCGCAATGCCGCTGCGTTGCCGCTTGCTTCGAACAGAACGTCGAAGCTACCCTTGTCGACGGCGAACGGCTGGAGCGCGTCCGGCGTCTCCGCGATGTTGAACGCGAGGTCGGCGCCAACCTTTTTCGCGCTGTCGAGCGGCAGCGTATTCACGTCAGTTGCCACGATCATCGCCGCACCGGCTCTGCGCGCGGCCGCCACGATCAACGCGCCGATCGGCCCGCATCCTGTGACGAGCACCCGCTTGCCGAGCAGCGGACCCGCGCGCCGAACGGCGTGAAGGGCGACCGAAAGCGGTTCGGCCATCGCGGCTTCCGCATCGCTCAACGAGTCCGCCACAACGTGCGCCTGTGAGCGGTCGATCACGATCTCCTGGCGGAATGCGCCCTGCACGTGCGGCGTGCGCATCGCGCTGCCGTAGTAGCGCATATCCAGGCAGTGGTTCTGCAGCCCTTGCTGGCAGTATTGGCACAGGCCACACGGCCGGCTCGGGCTGATGGAGATCCGGGTGCCGACCGGCATATCTGTCACACCAGATCCCACGCGCGCGACGGCACCCGAGACTTCATGACCGAGCACCATGGGCTCCTTGATGCGAATCGTGCCGAAACCACCATGGTTGAAGTAGTGAAGATCCGAACCGCAGATACCGCCGGCCCGAACCCGCACGAGCAACTGGTTGGCTTCCGGTTCAGGCGTGGGAACGTCCTCGATGCGCAGATCGAGCGGGGCGTGAATGACAAGTGCATGCATGGTGAGGGCCTATAACGGTGAATGCGGGATCAGCACGCTATACGGTACCGCCTCGAGGCCCAGTCGACAAAGATCAAAGTTGTCTGGGCCGATAGTCGACGCTTATGGATGCTTATTCGAGCGCCTTGGGCATGTTCTCGATCACATTGTTGACGATCGGGACAAGACTTCGCGTCCCGATGTCGTTCGGCCTTCGGAGAGGTCTGCCGGCGTCGAGCGACACCGAACAGACGTGCCACACTGCAAACCTTAGAACTTGTGACGCAGACCGATCGTGGCTTCGAACAGCGAGTTGAAGCCGTAGAACGGCTGATTCGAACCGGAGGCGGCGGCGAGGGTCGTCCATGCGCCGGTCAGGTGGTTGTAGTCCACGCCGACATAGACGTCGGTGCGCTTGCTGAGGAAATAGTCGAACGTCGGACCGGTCGTGATACGCGTGCCGCTCTGGCCTGCGTGATGGACGAAGTCGATGTAGAACGGCAGATCGAGCACGAGCGACGGCGTGATGAAGTACTGGACCGCGGTGGAGAAGGAGTCGTTGCGATAGTCAGCCGGATAGACGTGACTGTAGATATACGAGCCGAACACCTTCGCCGCGCCGAACTTATACGTTGCGCCCGCGGTGAAGATCTTTTGCGAGCTGTCCGGAATCGTCACGCCGAAGTACGTGCTGCCATAGGTGCTGGTCGCAGGCGTCAGGCCGCCAATATCGTTGACGATCTGATAGGCCGCGCCAACGCTCAAGGGGCCGTGGTCGTAAGAAAGGCTGACGGCCGGCGACGAGTTCTGGTGAGTATTTCCCGCTACACCGCCAAACGTATACGAGCCCTTGAGGGTAAAACCGGCAAGCGTCGGCGAGGTATATCGCACGGAATTGTCCAGACGGCCGCCGCCCGTCAGACCGGCGCCCTGAAAGCCGACCGTGCCGGTGTAATTGGCGAACGCATAGATATCGTGCGTCCAGCCCATTTCATGCACCAGCGTGTATTGCCGGCCCATCGTCAACGTACCGTAGGACGTGCTGCTCAGGCCCACCAGCGCGGTGCGGCCGAACAGGCGGGCGGTGCCGGACGGCGTGGATTGCTGCGTCACGCCGGTATTCGGTGTAAAGCCGCCTTCGAGCTGGAAGATCGCGGACAAGCCGCCACCGAGATCCTCGGTGCCCTGCAGACCCCAGCGGCTACCCTGAATCTCGCCGCCGCTACCCATCGTGAAAAGCTTCCCGCCGGATTTGTTCTGGTGGGTGTCATAGCGCACCGCTTCGTCGATGATGCCGTACAGGGTGACGCTCGACTGCGCGTGCGCGATCCCAGAAACTGCCAGTCCTAATCCAGTTAGTATGCCTAATGTATGCTTTTTCACGAGTAGATCCCCTTGCAGATTGACGAAAAATGGAAAACTCCAAACCGACTGCCACGTCCTCTCGGCGCGGCATGTCTTTTTTACAAAGCGACGACGCGACGTATTCACGTCGTCGCCGTACTCTCAGTTCAGTGCGGCGACCGCGGCGGCAATCTTCCGGCAGCCCTCATCGATAATGTCGATGCTTGTCGCGATCGACATCCGGAAGAAAGGGGAAACGCCATACGCTGATCCGGCAACCAGTGCGACGCCGGCGTGCTCAAGCAGATACAGAACGACATCCACGTCGCCCTCGATGCGCTTGCCTTGCGGCGTGGTGCGGCCGATCATGCCGCCGCAATTGACATACAGATAGAAAGCGCCGCCTGGCGTTTTGCAACTGATGCCGGGAATCGCGTTCAGCGCTTCGAGTGCGTGGTCGCGGCGTTCTTTGTAAGTCCGCACCGATTGCCGCACGAATGTCTGGTCGCCGTTCAGCGCCGCGAGCGCTGCGGCCTGGCTGATCGAACTGGCGTTGCTGGTGGATTGGGACTGGAGCGTGTCCATGGCCGCGATCAGGTCAGCGGGGCCGGCGGCGTAGCCGATGCGCCAGCCGGTCATCGCGTAGGTCTTGGACACGCCGTTGACAACCAGGGTGCGCGAGCTGAGTTCGGGTTCAATCGACAAGAGGTGCTCTGATGCCTCGCCTTCGAACCGGATGTGTTCGTAGATGTCGTCCATCATCACCAGCACCTGGGGGTGGCGCAACAGCACATCCGCCAACGCGCGCAGTTCTGCGGCGCTATACGTTGCGCCCGTGGGATTGGTCGGCGAATTGATGATCAGCCAGCGCGTGTTGGGCGTAATCGCCGCTTCGAGGGTGGCGGGCGTGAGCTTGAAACTGTCTTCCTCGGTGCAGGGCACGACGACCGGCACGCCGTCACAGGCGAGCACCATGTCCGGGTAGGACACCCAGTAGGGAGCGGGAATCAGGACTTCATTGCCGGCTTCAACGGTGATGGCGAGCGCGTTGAAGATCGCGTGTTTGGCGCCGCACGTCACGATGATGTGTTTGGGATCGTACGAAAGACCGTTCTCGCGTTGCAGTTTCGCCGCGATGGCGGCGCGCAGCGCCGGCGTGCCCGCGGTTTGCGTATAGCGCGTTTCGCCGCGCTCCATCGCGTCGAAAGCGGCCTGGCGAATGTGCGCGGGTGTGTCGAAATCGGGTTCGCCAACCACGAGGTTGACGATGGTTTTCCCCTGCCGCCGCAGTTCCGCGGCCCGGTCCGCCGCGGCGCTGCTCGGCGAAGGTTTGATTCGCTGGACGCGGGCGGCAATTCGCGATGCACTCACACTTGACTCCTCAACGGCATTTGATGAGGCTTCACCTTAAGCGCGCGAAAAAGTTCAAGCCAAGACGTCTTTCCGCTGGCGCAATAACATCCACTTATGACGTGACGGTACGTGTGCGCGTCTGGCATTTACCCATCGGGGTCCATGCGGGAATACGCTGACAGGCCACGCTTTTAGCGTTGCAGGAGCGGGAGCGGGGTTTTTTAAGCACTGTGCGCGGGGCGGCGCTTGCCCTATCATTGTTGCCATCACTTAACGTTGAGACGCGACTACCGTGAACCTGCGGCGTTTGAAGTACTTCGTGAAGATCGTCGATATCGGCAGCCTGACGCAGGCCGCCGAAGTGCTTCATATCGCCCAGCCGGCGCTGAGCCAGCAGTTGATTACGCTCGAAGACGAGTTCCAGCAGCAGCTGCTCGTGCGCACCAAGCGGGGCGTCACGGCCACTGAGGCGGGCGCCACGCTGTATCGCCACGCGCAGTTGATCCTGCGCCAGTACGAACAGGCTCAGGCCGACGTGAAGAGCGCCGGCCAGACGCTGTCAGGCCAGGTTTCGGTAGGGCTTGCGCCCGGCACCGGCGCGTCGGCGCTATCGCTGCCGCTGTTGCGGACCGTGCGCGCCCGCCATCCGGACATCCTGCTCTACATCAACGAGAATTTCGGCACGACGCTCAGCGAGCTGATCATGAACGGGCGTATGGACATGGCTGTGCTGTATGGCGATAAGCCCGTCCATGGCCTGTCGTTCCAGCTTCTGATGAACGAGGAATTGTTCCTCGTGGCGCCGCGCAGCATGGGGATCACGCAGGAACAGATCGCCGTGACGGCGTTGCGCGACGTGCCTTTGCTGCTGCCGCGTCCATACAACTATCTGCGCAAGTACGTCGACGAGGGTTTCGCGCGCGTGCAGATGATCCCCAAGGTCGTGGCCGAAATCGAATCCGCGTCGACGTTGTCGGCCGCCGTGAGCGCCGGGATCGGTGCGACCATCCTGCCCGATTCCACAGCACGGGTCGTGGCCGCGGCGGGCGACGTCGTGCAGTGCCGGATCGTTTCACCCGTCATCAAGATTCCGCTTTCGGTCTGTCTGTCCGACCATTTGCCGCTTTCCGAGCCCGCCGCAGCCGTCAAGGATATCTTGCTGGAACTGGCCGGCGACCTTGCGCTCGACGTGCGTTTCGAGTCCGGCGCCGATACATAAGCGCGCCTTATCGCTACAAAGCCAAACCCTCTTGGCGCATTTTTTATGCGCCGGATACATTGAGTCCATCGTCGATCGCCCCGGTTCGCAGTGAGCCGGCGCGACGAGGCTAGCCGTCACGCGGGCGGGGCAACCGGAGATTGAATCGGGTTGCCGTACAGCCCCAGCGGTGCTTCGCGCACGCCAATCGACCGGCGCGCGTCCAACCGGCTACGGACTCAAAGATGGATCTCCAGAAGATTAAGGCGCTTATCGACCTGTTGGCGGACTCTCCGCTGGCCAAGCTCGAAGTCATCGAGGGCGAGGAACGGGTCAAGCTTGTGAAGGCGAAACGGCGCGGCAAGCGGGCTGAGGCGCCCTCGGGCGATGAACGTGTAGCCGTGGCGTCTACCCCGGGGACGCAAAGGAGCCAAGGGGCTCAATCACCGCTCGCCGAGCCTGCGCAATCCGTCGACGCCCCCAATGCAGCCCCTGCAACCGCCAGCGAGCCGCAACTCGTTCGTGCGCCCATGTTCGGTGTCGTTCATCTGACGCCGGCGCCGGGCGAAGCGCCCTTCGTGAATACCGGCGACACGATCAAGGAAGGGCAGGTGCTCTGCACGATCGAGGCAATGAAGATGTTCAACGCGATCGAGTCCGAACTCAGCGGCGCCGTTCTGGAGGTTCTTGTCGCTCCGGGGAGCGAAGTGGAGTCCGGGCAGCCGCTGTTCCGGATCGGCTGATCGACCATGTTCAACAAAGTACTGATTGCCAACCGCGGCGAGATCGCGCTTCGAATCCAGCGCGCCTGCCGAGAACTCGGTCTGAAAACCGTTGCAGTCCATTCCGAGGCCGACACCGATGCGCGGTATGTGCGGCTCGCCGACGCGGCGCTGTGCATCGGTCCCGCCGCGCCGGGGCAGAGTTATCTGAACCGTGCCGCGATCCTGTTCGCGGCGCACGTGAGCGGCGCGCAGGCGATTCATCCCGGCTATGGTTTTCTGTCGGAGAACGCGGATTTTGCGGCGCAGGTCGAGGCTGCCGGGATGGCTTTCATCGGCCCCGAACCCGACTCCATTCGAACGATGGGCGACAAGGTCGCCGCCAAACGGGCCATGCGCGCGGCCGGCGTGCCCTGTGTTCCTGGCCCGGACGGCGGTCTGCCGGACGACCCCACGGAGATTCTGCGGGTCGCGCAGGAGATCGGCTATCCGGTGATCGTCAAGGCGGCGGGCGGCGGCGGCGGGCGAGGCATGCGCGTCGTGCCGGGCCCGGAGCAGTTGCTCGAAGCCGTGTCGGTGACGCGCGAGGAAGCACGCCGCGCCTTCGGCAAGCCCGAACTCTATGTCGAGAAGTTTCTCGAGCATCCGCGCCACGTCGAAATTCAGGTCTTGTGCGATACGCACGGCAATGCCCTGTGGCTCGGTTCGCGCGACTGTTCGCTGCAACGGCGGCATCAGAAGGTCCTCGAAGAGGCGCCCGCACCCGGCATCGACCCGGAATTGATCCGGCAAGTGGGCGAGCGCTGCGTCGAGGCCTGCCGGCAGACGAATTATCGCGGCGCGGGTACCTTCGAATTTCTGTTCGAGAACGGCCAGTTCTACTTCATCGAAATGAACACGCGGCTGCAGGTCGAGCATCCCGTGACGGAAATGACGTCGGGTATCGACATCGTGCGCGAACAGATCCGGATCGCGCAGGGACACGCGTTGACGATTCGTCAGTCGGACATTCGCACGCTCGGGCATTCGCTGGAATGCCGGATCAACGCCGAGGACCCGTTCACCTTCGCCCCGTGTCCGGGGAAGATTTCCGTTTGGGAACTGCCGGGTGGCAACGGCGTGCGGGTGGACTCGCACATGAGTGGCGGCGCGGTCGTGCCGCCGTATTACGACTCGCTGATCGCCAAGGTGATCACCCACGGCGCAACCCGCGAAGAGGCGCTGGCGCGCATGCGCATTGCGCTCTCGGAGATGCGCATCGAAGGCATTCGTACCAACGTACCATTGCATCAGGCCATGCTCGAGGACGCAGGGTTCGGTGAGGGCGGCGTCGATATTCATCATCTGGAGCGTTGGCTCGCAAAGAGGAAACAGACATGACGCTGACTGTTGAGCATGCGTCGATTGCGCACGGGGATGTAGTCGAACGGCTGCGTCCGGATTCACAGAGGACTGTCCTTGCAATGAAACAGGATGAATCGGAGCAGGCGCTTTGCATCAGCATGCTGGGGACGACGGCCATGCTGTTCGAAGCGCCGGGCGCGCTCGATCTGCATGCGCAACGCCGCATCTGGACGCTCGCCCGCGAGGTCGAATCATGGCCGGGCGTGCGCGAAGCAGTGCCAGGCGTGACCAATCTGATGCTGACGTTTTCCACGCCGCCCGCAGACCCGGACTCGCTCGGCGCCGCGTTGCGCGACGCGTGGGCCGCGGCGGGCGAGTTGCAGATCGAAGGGCGGGTGGTGGACTTGCCGGTGGAATACGGCGGCGAGTTCGGGCCGCATTTGCAGGACGTGGTGAATCACACCGGCCTCTCTATCGATGAGGTCGTGCAATTGCACTGCGCGCCGCTCTACACGGTCTATGCGCTCGGCAGCCATCCGGGCTACTGCTATCTGGGCGGTATGGACCCGCGTATCGCCACGCCGCGGCGCAAGGTGCCGGTGCTGGGCTTGCCTGGCGGCGCGGTGTCGATCGGCGGGGTGCAGACCGGAGTCTCGGCATCGACGGGACCGAGCGGCTGGAACACGATCGGTCATACATCGATGTCGTTCTTCGACCCCACGCGCGATAACCCGGCCACGCTCGCACCTGGCGACATGATCCGTTTTCGCGTCGAGAGGATTGTTTCATGATCGAGATACTGTCTTCGTCCGCGCTCGCGACGGTGCAGGACCAGGGGCGTGAAGGCTATCTGCGCTACGGCGTCGGTACGGCCGGCGCGATGGACCGCCTGGCGCTCGCGGTCGGCAATCTGTTGCTCGGCAATCCGGACGACGCGGCCGGCATCGAAATTCCGATGTTTCCCTTCCGTATCCGCTTCCTTGAAGATCTTTCGTTCGCCATCACCGGTGCCGATTGTTCGGCGCGCTTGGGCGACCGGCCCGTGCTGCCGTGGTGGACCGTGCATGCGAAACAAGGCGACGTGCTGACGATCGGCGTGCCGACCAGTGGCACGCGCTGTTATCTGTCGCTCGCGGGTGGCGTGGACGTACCGGTGGTGCTTGGCTCACGCAGTACGCAATTGCGCGGCCAGTTCGGCGGCTTCAACGGTCGTCAGTTGCAGAAGGGTGATGTGGTGAAGGCAGTGGGTCTCGCCGAGCGCGTCGTGCCGCAAGATGCTGTGCTCGCCGCGGGATTCGGCACGGTGCCACCGGAGTACTCGTTGCCCGCACCGCTGTCCCTGTCTGCAGCCGACGCTGGCGAAACTGTGGTGCGCGTGTTGCCCGCCGCGGAATACGACTGCTACGAGCCGGAATCGCTCGAAGCGTTCTGGCGCGATGGGTGGAAGGTGACGCCGCAGAGCGATCGCTATGGATATCGCCTCGCCGGTCCGACCCTGGTCGCGACGCATTCGATCGAAAAGCGCTCGCACGGCATCGTGCCGGGCGTGATCCAGGTGCCGCATAGCGGCCAGCCGATCATTCAGTTGCGGGATGCGCAGCCCTCGGGTGGCTATCCGAAGATCGGCACCGTGATCGAAGCCGATTTGTGGCGGCTCGCGCAGGCGCGTATTGGTACGAAGATTCGCTTTGCTCAGACGACGTACGCGGAAGCCGTCACGGCGCTGGAAGAACTGGACAGTTATCTCGTCAGGGTGCGCAATCTCGTTGCACTGTTTTGCCCTTCCCGACACTGACACATGACACAAAAAATCGAAGTGGATATCGGCGAGCTTCGGCAGATCACGTCGTGGCTTGCAGAAGTCGATATCGAGTTCATCGAAATCAGCAAGCCCGGGGCGACGGTTCGATTGACGATGGAGCAGGCGCCTGGCTCGATCGGTGCGGATGCGCCGGCGTCGGCGCAGGCGGTTTCGGCTGTGGTTCCTGGCGGACTCGCGCGCGCAGCGGACACTGCGCAGACGCAGGCTGTCAGTATCACAGCGAAGTCGGCCGGCATCTTTCTGTCGGCGCATCCTGCGCGCTCCACGCCATTGGTTAGCGCGGGCGATCACGTCAAACCGGGCGACGTTGTCGGCTTGCTGCAGATCGCGCAATTGTGCGTGCCTGTGGTCGCGTCGGCGGATGGCATGGTCATGCGCTTGTGCGTCGCGCATGGCGCAACGGTCGGTTACGGAACACCCTTGCTCGAACTCTCGCCGTCGGCGTAGACGCATATCGATAGATAGACACTGAGCCGGTGTGGTCCGCTGCGGATAGCCCGGCACAGACCGCTTAAAGAATGGAGAGTGGATAGTGGAAATCGACCTGAACGCGGACCTGGGCGAAGGCTTTGGACCCTATCAAATGGGCGAAGACGAAGCGATGCTCGATATCGTCTCGTCCGCCAACATTGCGTGCGGTTATCACGCGGGTGACCCCGTCATCATGGACAAAACGGTGCGGATGGCTCTCGCGCGCCAGATCGACGTCGGCGCGCATGTCGGCTTTCCCGACATGATGGGCTTCGGCCGGCGGCAGATTCAGGCGGACCCGCTTGAACTGGCGAATTACGTGGTGTATCAGATGGGCGCGCTGGCGGGCATCGCGAAGCGGGCCGGACATCGCGTCACGCACATGAGCTTTCACGGCGCATTGGGCAACATGGCTGCGGCATCGTATGAACTGGCTGAACCGTTGGTGCGGGCGCTCGCCGAATTCGATCGCGATCTGATCATCAGCGTTTCGACGAACACGGAAATCGAACGGGCTGCCGATCACATCGGGATGCGCACGGCCAATACGTTTCTCGCCGACCGTGCCTACGACGATCAGGGCGCGCTCGTCTCGCGCAAGCTGGAAGGCGCGGTCATCAAGGACCGCGCGGCCGTCCTGGCACGCGTCAAGGAACTGCTCGAAGACGGCACGATCACGACGATCACGGGCAACAAGCTCAAGATCGCGGTCCAATCGATCCTGCTGCACGGCGATACGCCGGGTGCGGTCGAACTCGCGCGCACGGTGCGCGGCGTGATCGAATCGGCGGGTGGGCGCGTCGTGCCGGTGTCGAAGCTCGTACGCTAGGCGCGAGCAGGCCAACCTGCATCGGTCAGCTCGAATTGACCAACCATAAGCCAGTCTTATCGCCACAAAGCCAATCCGTCTTTGCCCCGCGTTTTCACGGCGTATACATTGGTAACAGGCTTATCGCACGCCTCAAAGGGCGACAGTTCAGAACTATAGATAGAGGTCATTCATGCCGTTTTCAGACTACAAGACCGCGCTGGTGACGGGCGCTTCGACCGGAATGGGCGCTGCGATCGTCGAGCGCTTCTGCCGTGAAGGACTCGAAGTGCATGCGCTCGCTCGCAACGCGGAACGTCTGAATGAGCTGGCGGAGCGAACCGGTTGCATCCCGCACGCGATCGACGTGTGCGATCTGCCGGCCGTCACGAAACTGACGCAGGAAGTGCAGTTCGATATCGTCGTGAATAACGCCGGCATATCGACCAAAGGCTCGATTCTGGATGCCGCTGCCGCAGACATCGACCTTCAGGTGGAAGTTAACCTGCAAGCCGTTCTGCATATCGTGCGGCTCACCATGCCGGGTATGGTTGCCCGCGATCGCGGTCACATCGTCAACATCAGCTCGATCGCAGGGATCTACAACTTCAACGGCAACTCCATTTACTCCGCGACGAAGGCAGGCATCCATGCGTTGTCGCGCCAGTTGCGAGTGGATGCGACCGGCAGGCGTGTACGCGTGACGGAGATTTGTCCGGGCCGTGTCGCGACCGATATTTTTGGCCACGTGCATGGCGACATTGAGGCGGCGCGCAAGCAGTTCATCGACGGCTTCGAGTTGCCGCTGCCGTCCGATATTGCCGACGCCATCGCCTTTGCGATCGCCGCGCCGCTCGCGGTCAACATCAGCAATATGGAAATTCTGCCCACGCTGCAGGTGCCGGGCGGGCTGACGACGATCAAACGCGATCCCGCCGATCACAACGAGTAAGTGCAATCCAGAGTTCAACAAGGAGGTTTTCCATGCGTGCATCGGTACTGGTTACCCGTGCGTCATTTCCGGACATCGTCGACCGCCTGCGTGCGAACTTCGACGTGACCGACAACCCTGACGACACGATCTGGACGCAACCAGAGCTGATTGCCAGGCTGCAAGGCAAGGTTGGGGCCATGACGGCCGGTAGCGACCGCATCGACGCGACCTTGCTCGACGCTTGCCCGCAGTTGAAGGCGGTATGCAATATCGGCGTGGGCTACAACAACGTCGACGTGGAAGCCTGCACTGCACGCGGCGTGCTGGTGACGAATACGCCGGACGTCCTGACGGATACCACCGCCGACTTCGGCTTCGCGTTGATGATGGCAACGGCGCGCCGCATCACCGAGTCGGAACATTTCCTGCGTGCCGGCGAATGGACCAAAACCGGGCGCTACGACATGTTCGTCGGCAACGACGTGCATGGTTCGACGCTCGGTATTCTCGGCATGGGACGTATCGGGCAGGCCATTGCGCGACGTGGTGCATTCGGCTTCGGCATGCGCGTGATCTATCACAATCGCTCGCAACTGGCGCCCGATGTCGAAGAGAGCTGCAAGGCACGCTATGTCGACAAGGAAACGCTGTTGCGCGAGTCGGATCACCTGATCATCGTGGTGCCTTACTCGGCCAGCTCGCATCACGCGATTGGCGCCGCGGAGCTCAAGCAGATGAAATCGTCGGCCACGCTGACCAACATCGCACGCGGCGGCGTAGTGGACGATGCCGCTTTGGCGGTGGCGCTGAACGAAGGCAGCATTGCGGCGGCCGGTCTGGATGTATTCGAAGGTGAACCGGTTATCTGCCCGGCGCTTCTTGCGCAAAAGAATGTGGTGCTCACGCCGCATATCGGCAGTGCGTCTGTCAGCACGCGGCGCGCGATGGCCGCGCTTTGCGCAGACAATTTGATCGCCGCTCTAGGGCACGGCGCAGCGGCCGGCAAGCCGCCGACACCGGTGAACCCGCAGGTACTGACGCGCCCGACCGCCGCAGCCTGAACGATGACCGGCGCAGCATGCTGCGCCGGCGTAATGCCGCCGTTGTTTCTCAAGCGTGAGCGCTCCGACAAAGGGGCGCGCCACTGACGATGAGGCGCCCGCAGAGGCGCTACATACTGGAGACAAACACCATGCACAACCACGCCTGTCGCATTGCCGCACGCCGTTCCGATTCATCATTCCCGAAACTTATTGCACCAGAAGAAAGGCCTCTGCAACAGCCTTTTTTCGCGAGCTAGTATCAATTCAACACGGAAGTCAATGACGGCTTCCGGGGGAATGACGATGGTGCCGCGGGTCGAGTCAGACCGGGATCATCGCTTCGATCCGAATCATTGGGACGTGCAACATGAAACTTCATTTTGACCTGGCGACGGTGCTGCGAGGCGACTATGGGGCGCTGTTTCTCCATGGGATCGAACTCACCCTCGCGATGGCCGCGCTGGCGTGGATACTCTCACTGGTGGTGGGCATTCTTCTCACGCTGATCCGCCTGACCAACAATCGCCTCGCGACGGCGTTTGTCGCGTCATTCGTGGCCTACCATCGCAATGTGCCGATGCTGGTCCAAATCCTGTTCTGGTACTTCGGCATTTCGAACATCCTGCCGGAATCGGTGCAGACCGTGCTGAACCACTACAACGGTCAGTTCATTTTTGCGGTCGTGGCGATCGGCCTGTGCAGCGCGGCCTATCTCTCCGAAGATATCCGCAGCGGATTGCGTGCGATTCCCTACGGTCAGTACGAAGCGTCGCGAGCACTGGGTCTGAACTTCCTGAACGTCATGCGTTTCGTCGTGCTTCCGCAAGCGCTGCGCAATGCAATTCCACCGATGGTCAATCACGCAGTCCTGCTGTTCAAGAACACGAGTCTTGCGATGGCGATCGGCGCGGCAGAACTGACCTATGTCACCCGACAGATCGAGAACGAAACCTTTCTGTCCTTCGAGTCGTATTTCATCGCCACGGCGGTGTATCTCGGCCTCTCCCTCGTCATCATGCTGTGCGGCGCCAAAATCGCGATGCACTACCGCATTCCGGGAGTGAAGTGACATGTTCGATATCCTGCGCGATAACTGGACACTGCTGCTCATCGGGCAGTATCCGCATGGCCCGCTAGGCGGCATCGTACTGACGATCTTGCTGTCGCTTTCAGCGCTCGTCATCGCATTTCCCCTGGGTATCCTGGTCGCCCTGGCCCGCATCAGTCCTTTCCGGTTTCTGCGGGCGCCGGCTACAGGTCTCGTCTACATGGTGCGGGGCATCCCGCTCCTGATGGTGATTTTCTGGGTCTACTTTCTCGTGCCTGTTCTGACCGGCTATCCGGTCACCGGGTTTGTCACGATGCTGTGTGCGCTCGTCATCTATGACTCGGCCTATCTCGGGGAAATCATCCGTGCGGGCATCGAGGGGCTGCCGAAAGGGCAGACCGAGGCCTCGAGAGCGCTCGGCATGAGCTACATGAAGACCATGCGTGCAGTCATCCTGCCGCAGGCGCTTTACAACGTGGTGCCGAGCATGGTCACGCAGTTCGTATCGACGATCAAGGAGACCTCGCTGGGCTACATCATCAACGTCCAGGAAATCTCCTTCGCGGCGGATCAGATCAACAACCGGCTGCTGACGAAGCCCTTTCCCGTGTACCTGATTCTCGCCTCGAGTTATTTCGCGCTGTGTTACGCGCTCACACAGCTTGCGCAGTATCTGGAGCGGCGCGTGACGCGCAAGCGGGCCGGTGTCGCATCGCGGACCCAGAAGGCGGCCAACGTTGCGCTGACCGATCCGCTGCCCACCGAGAACTAGGCGCTCAATCACTTCGAGGTATTTCGCATGATCAAGTTTTCCAGCGTCAACAAATGGTACGGCGAATATCACGCTCTCGTGGACGTGAACGCCGAAGTTCGCAAAGGCGAAGTCGTGGTGGTCTGCGGGCCATCAGGATCGGGTAAGTCGACACTGATTCGCACCGTCAACCGGCTCGAGGAGATCAACCGCGGGCAGATCTTCTTCGACGGTCAGAACATTCACGACAAGAAGCTGGGTCTGAATGCTTACCGCAGCCGTGTCGGCTTCGTGTTTCAGCAATTCAACCTGTTTCCGCATCTGTCGGTGCTGGACAACATCACGCTTTCGCCGATGCGAGTGCACGGCCTCAAGCGCGCGGATGCGGAACGTAAAGCAGCGGATTTGCTCGCGCGCGTCGGTCTGTCGAACAAGGCCAGTGCATTTCCGCCGCAATTGTCCGGTGGCCAGCAGCAGCGAGTCGCGATTGCGAGAGCACTGGCGATGGATCCGCCGGCAATGTTGTTCGACGAGCCCACCAGTGCGCTCGATCCGGAGATGGTCGGCGAAGTGTTGAACGTGATGAAGAGCCTCGCACAGGAAGGCATGACGATGATGTGCGTCACGCATGAGATGGGGTTTGCACGCGAGGTTGCCGATCGAGTCTGGTTTATGGATGCAGGGAAGATTCTCGAAACGGCGGAGCCGGAGGAGTTCTTCTTGCGCCCGAAACATGAACGGGCGCAGCGATTCCTGTCCGATCTTCGCTCGCATTGAGGCAAGCATTGAAGCAAGCAAGGCGGTATGGCCTTCGCGGCACAAATACAGATTCAGATTCAGATTCAGATTCAGATTCAGATTCGGTTTGACCACCGTTGATCAGCAGTCGATTGCTTTACACATAAACTTCAGGAGCATCACGATGCAGGTAAAGAAGATTTTCGCGGGGATGTTGGTCGTTGGCGGCGCGGTTGCATCGATTGCCCCGGCACATGCTGATCAATTGGCCGATATCAAGGGCCGCGGCGAGTTGAGCTGCGGTGTGTATTCGAACGTTGAGCCGTTCTCGTATCCGAACGCGCAGACGCGCCAGCTCGAAGGCATGGATGTGGACCTGTGCAACGCGGTGGCGAAACAGTTGGGCGTGAAGGCGAAGCTCGAACCGTTGGCTGTCGAGGCGCGCATTCCGCAATTGAAGCTGGGGCGCGTCGACATTGTGGTCGCCAACCTGGCCTACACCAAAACTCGCGCCACGCAGATTGCCTTTAGCGACTCGTACTACTCCACCAAGGAAGTTCTTGTCGTGAAGAAGGCCGATGCTAGCAAGAAGCTGACCGATTTCGCAGGCCAGAAAATCAGCGCTGCCGACGGCTCGACATCCGCTCAGTCGATTCCAATTTCGATCAAGGATGGCCAGGCGGTGACCTTTCACGATACCAGCTCGGCGTTTCTCGCACTCGAGCAGAACAAGGTCAAAGGCTTCGTGACCAATCAGATGACCGCCACGAAGATCGCGAAGCAGGTGGATGGCACGGACGGCGCGGTGGCGATCGCATCGGAACCGATGCTGATCGAGCCGATCGCAGTGGGCTTGCGCCAGAACGAGCCGGCCATGCTGAGCGCGGTCAACAAGGCCCTGGCTTCGATGGAGCAGAGCGGCGAGATGAGCGGTATCTTCGACAAGTGGCTCGGACCGAAGACGCCTTATGGCCTGACCCGGACCGACAAGGTCACGCCGATCGACCAGCTCAAGTTCACGCCGGTGTCCTGAGGCGGAAAGTGTGTGATGCAGGGGTGCGCTTTCATCCGCGCGCCGCTGCCGGTTGAATGGCCGGCGCGATTCTTTGGATGGCGTGCCGCGACGACGTAGCTGGATTTTGCAACGTGACACATAAAATAGTGGTGATGGGCGTGTCGGGCTCGGGTAAGTCGACACTTGCACGCGAGTTAGCAGTGGCGCTGGAGGGCGTTTTCATCGAAGGAGACGAGCATCACTCGGCGGAAAGCCGCGACAAGATGTGTCGCGGAATCGCGTTGTGCGACAGTGACCGCGAGCCGTGGCTGGACCGCCTCGCCGAGCTGGTGGATGATACGCATGGAACGGCCGTACTGTCCTGTTCCGCGTTGAGACGTTGCTATCGGGAGCGCATGCGCGCGCGTGTCGCCGGGCTGAGATTCGTGTTTCTCGACATCACCTTGGCCGCAGCGGTTGCACGGGTTTCCAGGCGCCTGGATCATGAGTTTCCAGCGACATTGGTGGCGAATCAATTCGCAACGCTCGAGTCGCCTGTCGGTGAAGAGGGTGTGCTCCACCTTTCCGCTTCGCTGCACAGTGCGTGCGGTCTGAGGGAGGTCATGCAATGGCTGGGCGCGCCGGACGGTGCTGGATGGAAGTCGGACGAATTAGCGTTGAAGAGGAGTTGAGTTGAACAACAATCTGAAGATGTTCGATCTGTCGGGGCGTCGTGCTCTGGTTACCGGGTCGAGTACGGGTATCGGTTATGCGCTGGCCAAAGGATTGGCAGGTGCCGGCGCTGAAGTGATTCTGAATGGCCGCAATGCGGCCAGGCTCGCAGAGGCTGTCAGCCGTTTGCGCGATGAGGGCGCGACTGTTCATGCCGCGAGTTTCGATGTGACGTCGGCCACGGAGGTCGACGCGGCAATCGCCGATATCGAACGCGACATCGGTGCGATCGACATTCTCGTCAACAACGCCGGCATGCAACGCCGTGCGCCGCTCGAACAGTTTTCCCATGCTCAATGGGAAGAGCTGATGAAGACCAATGTCGACAGCGTGTTCCTGGTCGGTCAGGCGGTCGCGCGGCACATGATCGCTCGCAAGCGCGGCAAGATCGTCAACATCTGTTCGGTACAAAGCGAACTGGGCCGTCCCAACATCGCGGCCTACACCGCGAGCAAAGGCGCGGTGAAGATGCTGACGAAGGGCATGGCAATCGACTGGGGGCAACATGGCATCCAGGTCAATGGACTTGGGCCGGGCTACTTCAAGACGGAGCTAACCGAAGCGCTCGTCAAGGACGAAACGTTCAGCAACTGGCTGATTGGACGCACGCCATCGAGACGCTGGGGCGATGTGGAAGATCTCGTCGGCGCTGCCGTGTTTCTGGCGAGCGACGCGTCGAACTTCGTGAACGGCCATATCCTTTACGTGGATGGCGGCGTGACTGCTACGTTGTAGGGCGTGGATCAGTTTTGACGGTCATGTTGCGCGGCACGTCATGCGACTTACGTGCCGCGCAGCGAGCGAGCCGTGAACGGTGTCGCGCCAGCAAACGTTGCTTGCGAACCCAATTCGCGCTCGATACGGATCAACTGGTTGTATTTTGCGGTTCGGTCCGTGCGAGAAAGTGACCCCGTCTTGATCTGGCCGCAGTTGGTCGCGACGGCGATATCCGCAATGCTAACGTCTTCGGTTTCTCCCGAACGATGTGAAATCACCGCGCTGTAAGTGGCGCGATGGGCCGCTCTAATAGTGGCCAGCGTTTCGCTGAGTGTACCGATCTGGTTCATCTTGACGAGTATCGAGTTCCCTATGGATGCGTCGATACCATCCTGAAGCAGCCGTTCGTTGGTGCAGAAGATATCGTCGCCAACGAGCTGGCATTGGCTGCCGAGCCGGGACGTCAGCAATTTCCAGCCGGCGCAATCGTTTTCGGCGACACCATCCTCGATAGAAACGATGGGGTACGCGGCCACCAGTCGGGCCAGATAGTCGACTTGTTCTTCGATGCTGCGCTCAGTGCCTTCGCCACGATAGACATAGCGTCCGTCCCTGAAGAACTCGCTGGACGCCGGGTCTATCGCCAGCGCGATATCGACGCCGAGTCTATACCCCGCCTCCTCGACTGCGGCGACGATCAGATCGAGCGCTTCCTCAGCGGTGCGCAACGGAGGGGCGAAGCCGCCTTCATCTCCAACATTCGTATTGAACCCCCCACGCTTGAGCGCGCCACGAAGCGTATGAAAGACCTCGGCCCCCATGCGCACACTGTCGGCAAACGATGTTGCGCCTGTCGGCAAGATCATGAATTCCTGGAAATCGAGCGGATTGTCGGCATGTGCGCCGCCATTGATGATGTTGATCATCGGAACCGGCAGCACAGACGCCTGCACCCCGCCAAGATAACGAAACAGCGAGGTCCGGCTGAACGCGGCCGCGGCGTTCGCTGCGGCCATCGAGCAACCGAGAATCGCGTTCGCGCCGAGATGTTGCTTGTTTTCGGTGCCGTCGAGTTCGATCATGGCTTGATCGATGTCACGTTGGGCCGTGGCGTCCATGCCAATCAGCGTGTCCTGCAGATCGGTGTTGACCGCATTGACTGCCACGCTGACGCCTTTACCCAGATACCGGCCTGGGTCGTTGTCGCGCAACTCGACGGCCTCGCGTTCTCCAGTTGAAGCGCCAGACGGCACCGTTGCCCGGCCTTTCGAACCATCGTCCAACGTGATCTCGACTTCAACCGTGGGATTGCCTCGGCTGTCCAGGACTTCGTAACCCACGACCTGCGCGATCCGGCTCATTTTTTGACCTCCTCTACGATAGAAAAACTGTCCGACCAACTTCCAATGAACGTGAAGATACGCACTCGTGTAGCATTCGAAAACCGAGTTTTATTGCGAAGTTGGTCAGTTTTTTTAACGAAGGGATCTTTCCGGTGCATACACTTCCCCCGCTATCTTTGTTGCGCGCGTTCGAAGCAACGGCCAGAAACGGTTCCGTGACCAAGGCGGCCGAAGAGCTGTTTCGAACCCACGGTGCGGTCAGCCGTCAGTTGAAGCTGCTTCAGGAGCACGTCGGCTCAGCGCTTTTCGACAAGGAAGGCACGGGGTTGAAGCTGAATCAGCACGGGCAGGACCTCTATGTGCTCGTCAGCTCAGTGTTCGAGCAACTCGAGCACGGCTATGCCAGGCTGCAGGCTCAGGTGCAGGGCTCAGGCTTGCATGTGGCATGCAGCGCGACGTTTGCGATGCGTTGGCTGGTGCCGAACCTTGCCGATTTCTATCGCGCGCGTCCGGACATCCGGATCCGCCTGTCCATGACTTCGGCTCGAGAGATCAGGACGGAAGGCGCTGATCTTGTCATTGCGTGGGATCTCACTTCGTATCCCGAGGCGGACCGTGCCCGTGCAATTCCGCTGGCACCTGTCGCTTTCGGGCCTGTATGTACACCGGGTAACAGGCGCTCGGCAGCAAAGGGGACGCGTATCGCACACGACTTCACATCGAGTGCATGGACGCATTGGGAGGCACAGACGGGCACCAGAATTGGAACCGGTGGCCGAATCACGTTTCCCCATACACACCTTTGCATCGAGGCGGCATTGTCCGGTCTGGGCGTGGCGCTCATCGAGAAACGGCTTGTAAGACGGGAGCTGGACGAAGGGCTTCTGGTGGCGCCTTGGGGATTCGTTCAGCTTCCGTTTGGATTGATGGCCTTGCCTGCCGCAGGTCGAACCTCGCCGAAGGACCTCAACGAGTTCATAGCCTGGTTGCGCGCGCGGCTTGAATATACGGACGCTAGCTAGGGCTGCTGTGCCGATGGTTGCTTTACTTCCGATGGCAATCTCAATGCGCCGCGCGCAACGCCTCGTCAGCGAGAGCTAGCCGTAACGCCATGACCTTGACGACAAATCGATGAATTTGCTGCGCGGTCTCGGGATCGTCCTGTTCAAGCGCACGTAACGACTCGAGCGTCAAACGCCGGACACGCGCGGGACCCTCAGCAAGCACGTCCGCGCTGCGCACTTGTCGCGTGTACACCGCCATTTCACCGACGATGGTACCAGGCCCAAACGAACGTAATCTGAAGGACCTGCCGTCCGCGAGCGGCAGTAAGACGGTGACACGCCCGCGCTCGACGAAGTACATGGCGTCCCCTGGTTCGCCGTGACGGAACACCGGCTGCCCCGCGTCAAGCTCGCGCACTTCCAGAAGGGCCAGCAGCCTTTCAAGCGCGCACGACGTGAAATGCGGCGCGAGCATCGCCTGGAAATCCTCTTCGCCGCGCGGCAGCGCGCGTGAGTCCGACGCGAGAACTGTGTCTTCAACCCATTCCAGCCCGGCGTCCAGCGTAGCGAACTCGTGAATCCGGAGGTTCAGCGTGCCGGTCTTCAGGAGCAGGTCACGCGAGCGTGCCGGCAGCCCCGTCAACACCAGGTCTGCGTCAAGCGTTGCGCACAGTTGCCTAAGCTTGACGAAGCTGACCGATACCGACGCGTCCAACCCGTTGGTCGAAGCGAAGTCGAGCACCACAAAGCGAACGGGTACGGGCCCGTGCTGGGTTAGCCGTTCGCGCACGCGCTGCAAGATCGAATTGGCGGTGCCGAAGAAGAGGAAGCCCTGCAAACACGTTCCGCACACCTGTGCGCCTAGTTCGTGAAGCCGTCCGGTTGCCTCGATACTGCGCTCGACATTCGATGTGCGCGTACTGCCATCGAACTCCATCCGGACGCAACTGATACGGCCGTACAGCAGGGCGAACATCACACAGGCGGCGATGACGCCGGCCACCACGCCCGGGACCACACCGTAGAACGCAATGGCGCCCAGAATCAGCGGTACAAGCAGATACTCATACCAGTTGAGCTGGCGATATGCGCCCACTAGCCACTGGATCAACAGGCGTAGTCCCATGAAGAGCTGCAGCCCGACCAGCACCGGCACCGGAAATAGCGCCACCAGGTCCGGCGAGACGGCAAGTACGAACAGACACGCGAGGGAAGCGAATACGCCTGCCATACGGCTTGTCGCACCCGCGCGTGCGTTGAGCATCGATCGGTTGTACGACTGATAGCCGACCATTCCGCCTAACATCCCGCTCGCGATGTTGGCGATGCCGGCCGCCCGCATTTCGCGGTTCAGATCGATGTCTTCGCCCGTGGCCGCGCCAATCGCCGTCGAATTCATCAGGATCGTGATTGCCGAGATCGACGTGACCATGAGTGTCTCCGGCAAGTGCGCAGCGATGGCCGACCAGTCGACGCTCCCGTGCGCCAGCGATGCCGGCAGATGCAGCTCTGGAATCCGCATCGCGTGCAGCGCCGCGCGCGGAAGCAATAATCCCGTGTTGCGAGCGTCGTCGATCGACAAACCTTCTGCAAGCAGGAGCACGTAAAACAGTGCGACGCCGAATGCAAGCGTGATCGGCAGCGCCGCAGCGTGTTTCCATGTGCGCGACAGGAGCGTGGCTAACGCGCACACCACCACAGCGGGTGCCCATGCCAGCCAGTTCAGGTGCGTCACCAGCGCCAATGTGTGCCAGTTCAAGGGCTCGCCGGTCACGACCCGAAACGCGCCGGCTAGCAGGAGAAAGCCCGTGCCGGCCAGGAAGCCGCCTACGACCGGATAAGGCAGGAATTGCAGGGAACGGCTGCGCTTCGACGAACCGACCGCATACAAAATGACGCCTGTCACCACGGAACACAGCGCGATGGCGATCAGCACCGTCAGCAGAATTGTCTGCGGCGTACCGCCATTAGCGCGCACGCTGCTCGCGACGCCGGCCGCCACACCGGCAAGAAACGCCGTCGCGTTGCCGTCGGGTCCGGCGATATTCATGCGCATCGAACTCGTCAAGGCGATCACCAGCGCGGTCACGACGCAACTGATGAAGGCGGTGGGTACGCCAAGCTCGGCGTAACGGGCGAGATCCGCGCTGAAGATCAGGGTGCCCAGGCTCATTGCGTAGCAGAGCATGACCAAGGTCGACACCATGCCGGCCGACAGGTCTCCGACCAGGCCCGTGATGCGTGGCGCGGAGCGGGCAACAGGCGAGGAACCTGTGGTAGCTGGCTTCACGGTGCCTCCCGGTGAGGGCGGATGGAATCTCGCCCGGTAGCCGTTTGCTTCACGCTGGACGTACACTGTATTTTAGGCGGGAAGGACTTGAACACGGAGTACGTTGCGCCAGTCGCAGCGCGGCACCAGGCGGTGCGCCGATTCGTATGATTGTTCGTGCCACGCGGCCCGGTTCAGGCATACGGTTCGACGACCCGCACCGCAATGAGTTGCGACGCAGCATGCGTGTTCGTACACGCACCGGATTGGGCGGCGGCGATGGATATCGATCAGTGGCTGCATGCATTGGGGCTTGAGCAATACGCACCCGCATTTGCCGGGAACGACATCGATCTCGCGATGCTGGCACAGCTCGACGACGCGGACCTGAAAGAGCTCGGCGTCCTCTCGCTCGGCCACCGCAAGCGCCTGCTGGCGGCAATTGCCGAGCAGCGCGGCGCTGCATTGTGCGCAGTGCCGCCCGCCGTGAATGCAGCCGCCAGCGAGCGCCGGCAAGTCACCATCCTGTTCGCCGATCTGTGTGGTTTCACCGCGCTGTCGCAGACGCTCGATCCTGAAGAGTTGCGTGAGTTGACAGGCCGTTACACCGCGCTCGTCGATGGGATCGTCCTCGGTTACGGCGGCACGATCGACAAGCACATCGGCGATGCCGTGATGGCGATCTTCGGTGCACCGCGCGCACACGATACTGATCCGCTGCGCGCGGCGCGTGCCGCGCTGGAGATTCATGAGGCACTTAACGGACTGGGAGAGCAGGGCGCGCCTCCGTTGAGGGCGCATGTGGGCATCGCCAGCGGCGAGGTGGTCGCGGGGCCGCTCGAGCGCGCGGATGTTCAGGACTACACGGTGCTCGGCGACTCCGTGAACCTCGCCGCCCGGCTGGTTGCCGCCGCCGGCCCCGGCGAAACGCTGCTCTCCGATAGCGTGCATCGCGCGCTGGGCGATGGCGTGATGAGCGACGCCGTCGGCGCAATGCGTTTCAAGGGGATCGACTCGCCGGTGCAGGTGTGGCGTCTGCGCGGTCTCTCCTTTGAACCCGTCATGGCGAGCCGCAGCGTGTTTGTCGGCCGCAAGGCTGAACTCGAGCAGTTCAAGGGCGTTGCCCGCACATGTCTCGAGCAGCGAGCCGGCCACGTTGTTTATGTCCGCGGTGAGGCGGGCATCGGCAAGACGCGGCTCGTCGACGAAATGCGCTGTTTCGTCGAAACGCTGGGCTTTGCCAGCCACCGCGGCCTCGTGCTGGATTTCGGCGTGGGCAAAGGCCAGGACCCGATTCGCACCATTGTCGGCAGTCTGCTGGGCCTGCCGCCCGCGGCCGGCTCCGACGAGCGGCGCGCGGCAGCCGAGCGGTTTGCCGCGTCCGGTGCCGTCGGCCCCGATCAATTGATGTTCCTCCACGACCTCCTCGACCTTGCGCAAACCGGCGAAGGGCGCACGCTTTACAACGCGATGGACAACACCGCCCGGACGCGCGGCAAGCGCACGGTTGCAACGGCGATCGCGCAGGATGCCTGTCGGCACGGGCCGACCATGATTGTCGTGGAAGACCTTCATTGGGCGGACCCGCAGGTGCTCGGTTACCTGGCCGCCTTCGCCGTAGCGATCGCGAACGGCCCGGGCCTGCTGGTGATGACTTCGCGCGTGGACGGCGATCCGCTCGACGCGGCATGGCGGGCAGGTTGCCGCGGCACGCCCTTCGCCACGATCGACCTTGGCCCATTGCGCCGCGACGAGGCGCTGAATCTTGCCGGCAGCTTTATCGATGCGACCGAACGTATCGCGCGTGCCTGCATCGAGCGAGCCGGCGGCAATCCGCTGTTCCTCGAACAGCTCCTGCATAACGCCGAAGAAGGGAGTGAGGAGGCGGTCCCCGCGACGATCCAGAGCCTCGTGCTGGCGCGCATGGACCGGTTGACTGCGCGCGACCGCGAGGCCTTCCAGGCTGCCGCGGTCATCGGGCAGCGCTTTGGCCTCGCGTTGCTGCGGCAGCTGATCGACGCACCGGAGTACGTCTGTCACGGGCTTGTCGCCAACGCGCTCGTCTTACCTGAGGGCGAAGATTTTCTGTTTGCTCACGCGCTCATCCAGGAGAGCGCGTACTCGACACTGCTGCGGGCGCGCCGGCGCGAGTTGCATCGCCTCGCCGCTGACTGGTTTGCGGCGACGGACCCCGTACTGCGCGCCCAGCATCTCGACCGGGCCGAGGACGAGCGTGCACCGCGGGCCTACCTCGACGCCGCGCTCGCACAACGCGCGGCCTACTTTGCCGACGCGGCATTGCGGCTCGTCGAGCGCGGTCTGCAAATCGCGCAAGCGGATAAGGATCGCCATGCACTGATCTGTTTCAGGGGCGAACTCCAGCGAGATCTCGGCGACATCGCCGCATCGATCGCGACGTACCGTGCGGCGGTGGCTGCCGCTCCAGACGAAGCGAGTCTCTGCCAGTCCCAGCTTGGGCTCGCTGAAGGTCTGCGGGTGAGCGAAGGCCTCGCCGAAGCCCTCGCACTGCTCGATGCGGCCCAGCAAGTGGCGCAACGCCTGGATCAGGTACCTGAACTCGCGCGCCTGCATCACCTGCGCGGCAACATCTTCTTTCCGCTCGGCAGGATCGACGATTGTCGTAGCGAACATGAGCGCGGGCTCGCCTATGCCCAGCGCCTCGGCGCGCCGGAAGCGGAGGCGCGCGCGCTTGGCGGCCTTGCGGATGCGGCCTACGCGCAAGGGCGCATGCGCACTGCTTTCGAGCACTTCAGCCGGTGCGTTGCGCTAAGCCGCGAACACGGCTTCGGCCGCATCGAGGTCGCGAATCGTTCGATGGCGGGCTTCAGCAGGATCTATCTCAACGAGGCACGTCTGGCGCACGAGGACGTCAGCGCCGCTGCACGCACCGCTGCGCTGGTCGGCCAGCCACGTGCACAGATGCTATGCGAAACGCTGGGCGCGTTTGCCAGCTACGAATTGGGCGACATGCAGGCTACGCTTGCCCATCTCGAGTGCGAGACCCTTATCATCCGTCAACTGGGTGCTCGCCGCTTCGAGGCACAAAATATGGAAATGCGGGCACGCGTGCTGCTCGCGACCGACCATCGGCGTGAGGCCACGGCGTTGTTGCGTGAAGCGCTGGCGCTGTGCCGCGAGGTGGGCACGCAGTTCAGTGCGCCCAAGGCGGTGGGCGCACTGAGCCGTGCCGTCGAGGACGACGGCGAACGCGCGCGTCTGCTCGCCGAAGGTGCCGACATGTTGGAGCGCGGCGCGGTGGGTCACAATCATCTGTGGTTCTATCGTGACGCCATCGAAGCGATGCTGTCCGCCGGCGACTCGGCTGGCGCACTGCGCTATGTCGCAGCCCTCGAAGGCTATACGCGCGCCGAACCGCTGCCGTGGGCGGACCTGTTTGTGGCGCGCGGCCGTGTTCTCGCTCGCGCGCAGCAAGACCACGCCGGTGAAGAAATACAGCACGAACTAGAGCGTGTGCGTGCAGCCCTCGTGGAAGCCGGCTTCGATAGCTATCTGCCTGCGGTGGACGCTGCGCTCGCCGCGTAGCGGCGCGCGCAACTAATCACAACGTGCCGGGCCCCGGTCAAAAGGTAGCCGAGAAGGCCTGCTGAACCTTGCCTGGGTTAGTTGCCGTTTGCTCCATCGGCAATAGCGTGGTCTCCTACAAGGATTTAACAGCGCAAAGAAACAGGGCGTTCCGCAGCCGCCGTCGCCAGGGTTACGCATTGCTGTGCAAGGACATCGGTTGGATCGACAAGACTCACGCGTGCGCCAGTCGTGCCCACGAAACTCGTCTGTGGCAATAAAAGCGGCAACTCTGTACATCCCAGGACGATGACCTCGACGCCTTCCGCTATAAGCCCATCAATGGCAGCGGCAATGTCGTCGAGGCATTGCCCGGTAGTGAATCCGGCTTTTACCCCTTCCTTGCCGTAGATCGCATCCATCACGCGGGCCTGCAATTCCGCGTTCGGAACGATTTGCCGCAAACCCTGCGATTCGAGGGCCTTTTCATAGACGCCGCTTGCGATCGTGCCGGAGGTGGCCAGCACGCCAACGGAGCGCAGGAGCGGAAACGTTTCGCGCAGATGGCGGACCGTCACCGTCAGCATGTTGACGATCGGTATCCCCAGATACGGTTGAATGCGTTCGACAAATGCGTGAGCGGTGTTACACGGAATCGCGATGAGGTCCGCGTCGCCCGACTCGAGTTTCTTGCAGGTCGCGTAAAGCGAAATCGTCGGGTCGGGCCCGTCACCGATCAGGTTTTCTGTGCGGTCTGGAATCTGCGGATTCTGTTCGATCAGAAGCCTGATATGGTCCTGATCCCGATTCGCCGGCGTATTGCGTACGATCTTCTGCATGAAGTCCACAGTCGCTGCAGGCCCAACTCCACCGACCACTCCCACTTTGAAAATGGATTCGGGCAAACCGTATTCACCCGCGATCACATACTGCGCATACGCAAGATTCGAATCGATCAGCGGTACTCGAAATGAGCCCATTTCCTCCGCCACGAGCGCAATCTCCGTCAGACCCGGCACGATGATTTGTGCGCCTTGCGCGATGAGGTCCTCGCACGCCTCGCGCAGAAGCGCGACGGGCCGGCCAGACAGATTTCCGCTCTTGATGGCGTTCGCGCCGTAGACGGCTTCGGTGATGAGGTCGACACTGTCGCGCGGGCGGGGATGAATGACTTCAAATTCCGGCTCCGCGAAATACTTCTCGAATAACCCCTTTCGATGGGTGTAGTCCGAGGTCAGCACGCCGATTCGTCGTGCGGCGGGAAATTTTCTTCGGACATGGCTGCGGACGGCTTCCACCATATCGACAATCTGCAAGGGCGAATTAGCCTTTAGCTCGTCGATAAACGTGTGGCTGAGAAAGCAGGGCAGTACGACGGTCGTCACACCCCTCTTCTCGAAACCGCTAATCATGTCGAAGATGTACAGTTTCCGTTGAGTCGTCGCCTCGCTTCCTATGGCCGCGCTTCGGAAGGGATGCTGCTCGAAAATGACATCGACGTGTTCGGCATCGCTCGAGGCGGGCGTCGATTTGACGAGCTTGAAAAAGACATCCGCGCTCGCCAGTGGACCCAGGCCGCCCACCACACCGAACTTTTTCCCGCTCAGCACGTTTGCGCTGATCATTTTGCTTCGCCTTGCAGTTGGCCCAGGACAACGTTGTTCTCTGCGTCGTTCTGCCTGGCAACCCGCTTGGCCTCCCACTTCGCAATCACGGCCGTCGCGATGCTGTTACCGATCACGTTCGTGGCGGTTCGCCCCATATCGAGAATCTGATCGATGGCGAGGATCAACACCACGCCGGACGGCGGCAAATGAAACATCGGGGCAACGGCCGCAACCACCACCACGGAACCTCTTGCGACGCCGGCCATCCCCTTGCTGCTCAACATAAGCACCAGCAACATCATGATTTGAGCGCTGAGCGGCATGTCGATGCCGAAGGCTTGCGCGATAAAGATCGCGGCAAACGCCTGGTACATCATCGATCCGTCGAGGTTGAACGCGTAGCCGAGTGGCAAGGTGAAGCCGACGACCTTCTTGTCGATACCGAACTGTTCAAGCTTCTCGGTCAGACGCGGATAAGCAGCTTCACTGCTTGCAGTAGAGAAGGCGAGCATCGCGGGTTCCCGGACCGCTTTCAACAACTTCCAGATCGATTTGCCCAGAAAAACATGACCAACGAGGATGAGCACAGCCCACAGCAGGACGAGGCCGAGGTAGAAGCTTCCGACGAGTTTGCCGTAAGTGGTCAACACGTCCAGGCCGTGCACCGTAATCGCGGAGGCAAGGGCGCCGAAGACACCAATCGGAGCGAGTCGCATCACATAGTCGGTCAGCTTCAGCATCGCGGGGACGAGCGCATCGATGCCGGCGATCAACGGCGTGACGCGCGGGTCCGTTTTGATGGCACTCAGCACCACACCAAACAGCACGGAAAAGACGAGGATTTGAAGAATGTCATTCCGGGCCATCGCATCGATGATGCTGGAAGGGAACGCGTGCGTGACGAAGTCCTTGAAGTTCAGACCCGCGGTGTTGAGGCCGGTGGCGACATCGGAACTGGTCTGCGTCATATGCAAGCCGGCGCCGGGTTGCAGCGCATTCGCCAGGATGAGGCCAAGCGCGAGCGAGAAAAGCGATGCGCACACGAACCATCCCACCGACCTGAAGCCAATTCTGCGCACGTCGCTCGTCCCTTCCATTCCGGCGAGTCCGGACACCAACGTAGCGAAGACGAGCGGCGCGATAATCATCTTCACGAGGCGCAAGAAGATGTCGGTAATGATCGAGAAGTAACCGGCGATTGTCTTGGCTTCCGCAGCATCGGCTACGGTCCGATGGCACACGTAACCGACAATCACGCCGAGCACCATGCCGACCACAATATAGAACGTTAGGCGGTTTTTCATTTCCATCAGTCCGAGAAGGCGCACAAGGGTCTGACGCGACCACCGTACGCTGGCAGGAGGCAAAAACGCCGCTAGAGGAGCGACGTTTCTGTGTATGGACGGATGATAGAGATGATCAAAAAAGACTCAATGCGGGTCCTGCATGGGGATATGCGAGACTCGCATAACGCGGGATTACCCTTAATCGACAGCCTGCGATTCGGCGCGAAGGTGGCGCCAGAGCGTGTCCAGAAACTCACTGCGATTCGAGGCATCCCGGTAGACGCGAAGTTCAACCTCGAGATGCCACGTATCCCGGCCGGCAGGGACGAGTTCGCCCGCATCGAGCTCGGCGCCGATCGAGCTTTTTGGCAGCCAGGCAACGCCTTCGCCTTCCAGGACCAGTTTCTTGAGGACCTCGGCCATATCGGACTCGTAGTGAGGCCGCAAAGCTGGGGTTGCGTCGACCCGGCCGAGGAGGAGTGCGAGGCAGCGGCCGAAATAGCTGGTTTCCGTGTACGTAATCAACGGCAAGGGACGCGCGGCCGTGCCCGGCAACCGGAATATCGGCGCGCCACGCGGATTCGGCCTGCAGACTGGCATCAGTACATCGACACCTACGGTGAGATGCTCGTACCTGATCGGGTCGAGGTGGAGAGGCAGTTCCGGGTGATGATAGGCAAACATCAATTCGCAGTTGCCGTTCACGAGCATCAGGATGGAGTCGTGGACATTGGTGGGTATCACCCGGGCACGTACCTCGCCGAAACGGGCAGTGAGCGCTTTTAACCAGGCAGGCAGGAAACTTAGCGCGATCGTGTGGCCTGCTGCAATCTGCAAGCCTTTGCCCGCCATGCGTTGGTCGATGCGAATGATGGCTCGCGTATCGAATAGCTTCCCAAGAATATCTACCGCTGCCTCGCGAAACAGTTGTCCGGCAGGCGTCAGCGTGGGAGGGAAGCTGCTTCGGTCGATGAGGTCCGCGCCCACCCACTGCTCAAGCGACTGAATGCGCCTGCTGAAGCCCGACTGGGTGACATTCCGGAATTCCGCCGCCCGCGAGAAGCTCTGATACTGGGAGAGCGCAATGAAGTCCTCAATCCACTTGATTTCCATGTCGGGTCCGATGTGTGTGGCGAGTGCGAGTGCTGTCAGTGTGCTTGATCATCGATCTCGCCTCACAGCATGCGCGAGCGGTTCGTTTCTATCTTGCCTGCGATCAGGCTTACCGTTGCGCGCCGAATGGAAAAACTCTTCGCTTGATCCCGAAACCGGCTGGCCACATCCGCAGTGCGTTCAATGACCGCCTCCGCGGCACGGGCCGGTACACCCGTCAGGTTGGCAAGCTGCAATAGATGCTTACGCGCCGGCTCACGGCTCTCGCCGCACACGTCCATTTGATGCTCGCCACCCGGCCCTTCGTTGAAGGTCAAGTCGTAAGCCGGTGAGAATTGCCACTGCCCCTGCGCAGACAGGCGGAACGAAAAGTTTTTTGTGTGGTCGTCCCGATTGTTGAACACCACATTAAACACACAGCGTTCAAAGGCCCGCAACACTTCACGCTCGTCCCGCGTAATGAAGCGAGTCAATTTCAGAAGCGAACCATAGTCAATCGATGGATATCGGAAGTTGGCGTTCAGCGCGCCGGCAGCGGTGTGCATTGGCACGCGCTGAGCGCCAGACCGGTCGAAACGCTCGATGCCGAATGCTGAAAGACGGGGGCCGAGGTCAAAGTACCTTGTTGCCGGCACCGGAATTTCACACGCTTGCGCAAGCACGGCATACAGCGCCTCGACTGCGCACACTTCCTTGTGGTCGTACTGGGCAGGAAATTTGACCAGCCAGGGCGTGCCGGCACTCTGCTCCGAATTCGACATGCGGCCACTGTGCGGGTCGAAGTTGACCAGCACTTTAGGGCGGGCGCCGTGAGGTGAACCGCCCATCAGGACGAGTTCACGCAGCAACTCGGTACTGCCGTCCGTCATCACTTCGCGGACCTCCCGGGCAAGCTCGATCAGTTGCACATCTGAAGGTTGAAGATCGTCTCCCTGAGTCGGCTCAAAAACAAGAGCACCCATTGCCTTCTCGCCAATGAACGCAAGACGGTCGAGCGGGGACATCCGCGCAGGCTCCCAACCCCGCTGCCGAAAGAGACGGTCCATTAGTAGCATGCCCCAGCCGTCGGGCAGGGCATCAGAAACGAGCCCTGGCAAGCGGAACTGGTAGTCCGGGAAACTATCGTAGGCCTGCTGACGCAATGCCAGATGCAAGGGCGAAAGCTCAAGACCGCGTTGCAGCGCTTCGGAAGAGTACTCGAATATCAGGTTTGTTCCGTCGTCCCCGAGCTTGCCCAGTTCGAAGCGCTCGCTCCAGCCGGCGTAGACGACGCTCAGTTTTTTCATCGTCACCTCCGGGAAGCTCGTTCGCGCGTGGCGCTCGCCTGCTCCATCGCGCGAATGGAGTTCGGTTTGTATTCGAATAGAGGCGACAGCGAGCCGGTCAGCCCAAGCGCCATAGCTACCCGGAGAAGACTCTCAAGCGTTGCCTTCCCGGTACGCTCGAGGTTACGTACCACGCGTTCCGACACCCCTGCACGGGAGGCCAGTTCACTCTGCTGCAGATTCTGGGCGAGGCGCTGCGCGCGTAGCCGGTGACCCAGCTCAAGCGCAATTTCATCTGCGGTAGCGAGATCAAAGAGCAACATTTCGCCGGTTATCCTTTAAATTCGCCGATAAACGGTGATATTTTACCGGTTGATGTTCAGTGCGGCAAGGCAAGTCGCAGTTAACAGGCAAATTTTTGCCGTTTACGTTGAATTTTCGCGGTTAACCGACCAAAAAGTGATGATTATTAGAAATCGACGTTGAAGTCACTCACGATCACGCAGTTGCACCACCTCCCTGCATGGCCGACGATCGCAGCCGCTCCGCATCCCTCCCCGGCGGTCTTCCGAACAGCCGGCTGTACTCACGGCTGAATTGGGAGGCGCTGTCATAACCAACGCTCATCCCCACGCTGGCAATGTCCTTCGACGTGGTCAGCAGTTGTGTGCGGGCTTCCTGAAGCCTGATCTGCTTCTGGTACTGCAGCGGGCTCATGGCGGTGACGGCGCGAAAGTGCCGATGGAATGAGGACACGCTCATCGCCGCCAGCTCCGCGAGCTCTTCGGTGTGAAGCATCTCCGCGTAGTGCATGCGGATCCAGCGAATCGCGCGCCCGACGTGCGACAGGCGGCTGTCGGCAAGGCCGACTTGCCGCAGCAGCGCACCCTGGCTTCCTGTGAGTATCCGCCACAAGATTTCGCGCTCGATCATCGGCGCGAGAACGGGCACGTCTTCCGGATGCTCAAGCAACCGCAGCAGCCGCACAAATGGATCAAGCAGTTCGGGCGTCGCTTCGGCGACAGCTGCGCCGAACGGGTTCATCGCCACAGGTGCGTCCGATGCGGTGTCGAGCAACAATGAAGCGATAGTCGCGGGTTTCAACTTCAGGCCCACTGCCAGAAACGGCTTTTTCGCGCTCGCTTCGATCACGTGTCCGGACATTGGGAGATCGACGGTCACGACCAGACATTGTCCCGCGTGATATTCGAGGAACTGGTCGCCGAGGGTCGCGCGCTTTGCGCCCTGGGCGACCAGAGCGAAGACTGGCTCGTAGATGCGATGAACCGAGTGCGTTTGTGCGGTCGACACCGACACGATGACCCCGGGCAGGCTTGTTGCCGTCACGTCGTCGACAGCATGGCGGCCAATCAAGGTGCGAAGTTCAGCGATCGTATCCATAACTCAAACGTATCCTGGCGAGCGATGAAAGCGCAAGCGGATCTGCCCGAATCGATCCAATCTGAGAGGATTGTGCAAGAGCTTGCGCGTTTCGGTCTACCGTGCCGCACTTGTGCGATGGTCTCATTGGAGCTAGCCAGTCGGCTCATTTTCCAGGAGAAACTTTATGTCGCTCGATTCATACGTCACGCTCGGATCCTCTGGTCTACGCGTGAGTCCCTTTTGTCTTGGGACGATGACCTTCGGTGAAGACTGGGGTTGGGGCACGAGCTCCGCCGAATCCGAAGCCATACTTTCGGAGTACCTGGAGCGCGGTGGGAATTTCATCGATACGGCCAACATCTATACGCTAGGCCATTCGGAAAAAATCATCGGAGACTTCTTTGCGGCGCGCAAGGACCGTCGTCATCGCAGCGTCATTGCGACGAAGTTTGTCGGCAACCTGCACGTTGGCGATCCGAACGGTGGAGGCGCCGGACGCAAGGCGATGGTCGAACAATGCGAAGCGTCGTTGCGCCGCCTGCAGACGGACTACATCGATCTCTACTGGATTCACAACTGGGACCGGACCACACCGATCGACGAGACGATGCGCGCACTCGACGATCTGGTCGCCTCTGGAAAGATTCGCTACATCGGAATCTCCGACACACCGGCCTGGAAGGTCGCGCAAGCGCAGACCATGGCGCAGTTTCGCGGCTGGAACCGGATCATTGCGATGCAAGTCGAGTATTCGCTGCTGGAGAGGACAGCCGAAGGCGAACTGATACCGATGGCCGAAGAACTCGGCATAGGTGTCATGCCATGGAGTCCGTTGAAGAACGGCTGGTTGTCGGGCAAATACACGCGCGAAAACACTCAAGCTGTGAAGTCGGAACGCTCGGCGCTTGTCGGTGTGCCGGGTGACAAGGAGTTTCCGGTGATCGACGTGCTTGTGGCGGTCGCCGCTGAACTTCAGGTGAGCCCCGCTGCGGTCGCGCTCGCATGGGTTCACCAACGGCGCGGCGTGACCTCGACGATCGTCGGCGCACGACGTATCGATCAACTGCGGACCAACTTGACTGCGCTGGACCTCGAGCTCAGCGCTGCGCAGATCGCGATGCTCGACGAAGTGTCGAAGCCCGCGCTCAACTTCCCCGCTGATATCAATGCTCATCTTTCGCCGAGTTTTATCTTCGCCGGCGCCACGGTCGACGGACAGCCGACGCAAGCGTTGCCCCTGGTCACCGCAAGCAGCGTTCGGTATTGATGCGTACGGAAGACCGAGGATCGTAACCGGAAGCCGGCGAGGGCCCGCACTGAGGCGATCGTGACGCTGCGCAACAATCGGATCAAGTCGGTCCAAAGCGGGGAATGATCCGCTAGTTGCGCAGCGTTCTCAAACCGGCACGAACCTCTTCGGCAAATAATTGCGGCTGTTCCCATGCCGCAAAGTGTCCGCCTTTATCGAGCCTGTTGTAATAGATAAGGTTGTGATACGCCCGCTCCGTCCAGCTTCGCGGGGCCTGATAGTTCTCGCGGGGAAAGACGCTCACGGCTGCCGGCACGGATACATCGGCGGCGGCGAGGAAGTTGAAGTGGGACTCCCAATAGAAGCGCGCCGCGGAAATCCCCGTGTTCGTCAGCCAGTAGAGCGTGATGTCGTCGAGGAGATCGTTCCGTGTCAGATCGCCTGCGGATTCTCCATTGACGGGTCGCCCGAACACGGCCGAAGTCAGCGCCGCCGCCGGCTGAACATACCCGTCGCCATGATCGAGCAGCCAGCTTGCCAGTCCAACCGGCGAGTCCGCCAGTCCGTAGAGCGTTTGCGGGCGTGTTCCCATCTCCAACGCATAGGCACGCCGTTTCTTGGCCGCGCTGCTTAGCTGCTCGTAAGCGTGCTTTTCATCGTCCGAGAGACCGGATGGCGGCGGATCGCCGGCGGCGAGCGCCTTTGCAATCTCGGGCGGAACGGTCGCAGGGAAGTTGACGTGGATGCCCAGCAATTCCGGCGGCGCCTGCTTACCCATCACATTCGCGACGACGCCACCCAGATCGCCGCCTTGCGCCGCGAATTTCTCGTATCCAAGGCGCTTCATGAGTACGACCCAGGCACGGGCGGTGCGCTCAGGACCCCAGCTGGTCGTGGTGGGTTTTCCGGAAAATCCGTAGCCCGGCAAAGACGGAATGACCAGATGAAAAGCATCCGACGCGCTTGCGCCGTATGCCGTGGGATTGGTCAGCGGATCGATAACCTTCAACATCTCGATGACTGAGCCGGGCCATCCGTGCGTGACGATGAGCGGCATCGCATTTTCATGTTTCGAGCGAACGTGGATGAAATGAATGTCCAGTTCGTCGATCTCGGTCACGAAATTCGGCAGCGAATTCAGCTTCGCCTCGCACTTGCGCCAATCGTAATCGGTCGCCCAATGGCGCGCGAATTCCTGAATCATCGCGAGCGGCACGCCTTGCGAGTCATCCGTAACGGTTTCGCGGTCAGGCCACCTTGTGGCTTTGATGCGCCTGCGCAAGTCGATCAGTTGCGATTCCGGCACATGCACGCGAAGTGGACGAATAGCGGTCTTGTCGCCGCCGGCCGGCTTGGCAATTTCAGTAATCGCTTGATTCGTTTCTGCAAAAGCGAGCTGACTCAGCGAGCCCGCGGCAACGGCCGCCGCTGCCACACTAACAAAACGACGGCGAGACGGCGATTGGGGAAGGATGGTGTCTGACATGGCATTTCCGATGGGCGACAGAGCGAGGTTCCCGATCAATGGCAGCGTGGTCCTACGAGCGATTGAACGCGATACGCCCACGCCGAGCGTGCTCAGTGTGGGCGTTGTGGATCGTACGAAGGATCTTGAACCAAGAGGATTACTTACCGTATTGGAAGCATAGTTCAATCCGTTGGAGCTCAGATAATCAGCTGCCGCGATACAAGCTGCTGAGCTGCGCGAGCTGACCATCCTGCTGGGCTTGCACCAGTTCGTGGCGGACCTCTGCGCGGGTCTTCTGCGTTGCGCCAGTTTGGCTCGGGTTCCATTGCTGCACTTGCGGGGCGGCCGATTGAGCACTGGTTGTTGCAGGAGCTTCGGACGCGTGAGCGAAGCCAGCGGTAGCGAATGCAGCGAATGCCAAAGCGATCATTGAGGTTTTCATATCATTCTCCGTGAACCAATCAATTAAAAGGAAGGCGCCGCGATGTCAGGAGCAAGGGCAGCAATTCGATCAGTCATCTGCGATTTGCTTGTGTCTTGCATCCGGCGTTGATGCATTAGAACGTCCCGACGTATCTGACTTGTGTCGAGAAACCGGGGCAATTGCAATGTTCTGTATCACCTGGAGGCCCAGATACATTGCGATACGAATCACGGGTTTTCCGCCAGCAGGGCCAGATGCGAATGCGTCGACGCGCTAGGCGTTATCCGGCTCCGCGAACATGGTCATGTGGCGCAGGATCCATTCGAGCATCTCCTGCGGGGCGGCCGCGAGCGGCCTGCCGGATTTGACGAGCAGCCGCGCCTTGATACCGCGGAACAGGGGATGGTCGATCGGCACGACGGTCAATTCGCCCGCCGCAATCTCCCGATACGCGGCGAATTCGCCAACGAGCGTCACGAAGTCTTCTGACGCGACGAAGCGCTTGAGCGCGCTTAGCGAATTCGTGGTGAGCGTCGCACGAATCTCGATGTTCTCGGCGAACGCCAACATCTTTGCCGCGTGGCCGATTCCGAAGGTGGCCGGCATCAACGCAAGCGGGTAGGCGAGCACGTCTTCGATGCTTGCCGGGCCGCCTCTCACGGCCAGCGGATGCTCCGGGCGAACCAGCAGAACGACGGGTTGCGCTGAACTTGCGCGATATTCGATGCGCGAATGCGGCGGCGGATTATAGGCAAGACCGATATGCGCGCGGCTTTCGGCCACTTCATTCAGCACATCGTCGACCGCCAGGATCTCCACGCCGATGTCCAGCTTGGGATAGCGCGCACAAAACGGGGTGAGCACTTCGTCGACCAGCGCATCGACATAGCCTTCGCTGATCGCCAGTTGAACATGGCCTTGCTGGAGGCCCTGCAAAGCATGAAGCTGGTCTTCCAGTTTCTCCTGCTGTGACCGGTACCCTCTCCAGAACTCGAGCAGATGCGCCGCCGACTCAGTGGGCTTGACGCCGCGGGCCTGGCGCTCGAACAGCATCACGCCGAGTTCGTCTTCCAGCAGCTTGATCTGCCGCGTAATAACGGAGGGGGACGTGTTGAGGCTATCCGCGGCGCCACGGATCGTGCCGTGCGCCAGTACTTCATGGAAATACCGGAGGCGTTGCTGGTTGATTTCTCGCATGTCGGCTGTCCTTTCATGGCTGTCGTTGCCCTGTGAGCAACGATACGTGAACTTAGTTGCTGTTGCTAGTTCGGCTGGGCGTCGCCACTATTCATCCGGAAGGCGAGCCGAACAGAACGGTGAACAGGGAGACAGGCATGGCAGCAATTCAAACCACCATCGACGGGGACGATGTTTCCGCGCTCTATGACAGGCTGAACTGGCGGCTATTGCCGTTTCTTCTGATCTGTTATCTGTTCGCTTATCTGGATCGAGTCAACGTCGGTTTTGCCAAGCTGCAGATGCAAAGCGATCTTGGCTTTTCCGATGCCGCTTACGGTGTGGGCGCCGGGATATTCTTTCTGGGCTACGTGCTGTTCGAGCTGCCGAGCAACCTCATGCTGCCGAGAGTCGGCGCACGGAAAACCTTTTGCCGCATCCTAGTGTTGTGGGGCATCACATCGGCTTGCATGCTGTTCGTGCGCAACGTGCATATGTTCTACGGAATGCGCTTTCTGCTCGGCATCTTCGAAGCGGGTTTCGCGCCGGGCATGATCTTTTACCTGTCGCGTTGGTACGGACCCTCGCGTATGGCTCGGGCCATCGCGATCGTTTTTCTCGCCGGGCCAATCGGCGGTATTGTCGGCGGCCCCGTCTCGGCCTGGCTGATGACTACCTTCGCCGGTACAGCGGGTCTCGCCGGCTGGCAGTGGATGTTTCTCGCCGAAGGCTTGCCGTGCATTGTGCTGGGCGTGCTGACGCTGTTTGTTCTTTCGGATCGGCCCGCGCAGGCCAACTGGCTGAGCGATGACGAGAAGCGCCTGCTCGAGGCCGAACTCGTGGCGACACCGGCTGGGGATCACTCGTTCAAGGCTGTGTTGCGCAACCCCAAGGTCTACCTGCTGGCGTGCGCGTACTTCTGCATCATTGCGTCGATCTATGCCATGAGCTTCTGGCTGCCGACCATCGTGAAGTCGCAAGGCGTCAACGATACGATCCGGCTTGGCTGGTACTCGGCGATTCCGTACGTTGGAGCCGCCTTCGGCATGTATTTCATCGGCCGCAGATCGGACACACGTGGCGAACGGCGCTATCACAGCTCGGTGCCGGCGCTGCTCGCCGCGGTCTTGCTGTCCCTGTCGGTTTTGATGGACGGTAACCTCGTCGCGACGCTCGTCCTGTTGACGCTTACCACGACGATGTTGTGGATGGCGTACACGGTGTTTTGGGCCATCCCCTCTGAATACATCAAGGGCGACGCGGCAGCGGGCGGTATTGCCTTGATCAATACGATCGGTTTGTCCGGTGGATTCTGGGGGCCTGCCATCATCGGCTGGGCGAAGACGGCAACCGGCAACCTGCATCTTGGACTCCTGATAATTGCCGGCCTGGCGCTATGCGGCTCTGCGCTGCTCGTCGCGAACAGATTACCGTCAGAATAGCGATCTGGGCACGCCCGGATCCGGATAGGGACGCTCTTCCATAGACACCCGCAGGCGTCGTCGAGGAGCAGCAGTCAACCCAATGAGCCGCGTTCCTGCGGGACACGGCGAAGCAGAGGACTTCAAATGCTTTTACACCTGTCCACATGGGCCGAAGTGGGGCAATACCTGGAGCGAAGCCGTTCGATCGTCGTTCCTATCGGCTCGAACGAGCAGCATGGCCCCACCGGTCTTCTGGGCACCGACTGGCTGTGCCCGGAAATCATTGCGCATGAAGCCGAGAAGAGCGCGGACATCCTGATGGCGCCGACCTTCAATATCGGCATGGCGCAACATCACCTGGGCTTTCCGGGAACCATCTCGTTGCGGCCATCAACTTTCATTGCGGCCATTGGCGACTGGACGCGCTCGCTTGTGGTTCATGGCTTCGAGAAAATCCTGTTTCTGAACGGTCACGGCGGCAACATCGCGTCGATTGAAGCTGCTTTCTCCGAGATTTATGCCGAAGCGAGTTTCGCGCGGCGCCGCTTGGGGTTCGCACTGAAGCTATGCAACTGGTGGGATCTCGAAGGCGTCGGCGAGTTGGCGCGCGAGCAGTTTCCCGAAGGGCATGGCGTGCACGCGACGCCCTCCGAGATTGCCATCACTCAGTGGGCGCTTCCCGAGACGATCAAAACAGCTCGCTACGCCCCGCAGATCGCACCGTCCGGGCCGATTCGCGAGGCACTCGATTTCCGCGCGCGCTATCCCGATGGACGGATGGGCTCGGATCCAGCTCAGGCATCTCAGGAGAAGGGCGGCGCGCTGGTTAAGCTGGCCGCCCAGAGCCTGATTCGCGCGGTGGATGCGTTCAGCAGCGAGGTCGTGCCGGGCGGACGTGACTGATTGATGAGCCCAGGCACATTGCGATGCGAATCACGGGTTTTCCGCGAGCAAGGCCTTGATCTTCGCTTCAGTCTGTTCGTAGTCGCCTTCGCCGAAATGCGTGTAGGCAATGTGCCCTTTCTTGTCGACTAGATAGAACGCGGGCCAATACTGGTTGTCGTAGGCGCGCCATGTTGCGTAGTTATTGTCCTGCGCGACCGGGAACGTAATGCCGAAGCGCTTGATCGCCGATTTGACGTTGTCCGTGCTGCGCTCGAATGGATACTCGGGTGTGTGGACGCCGACCACCGCCAGGCCCTGGTCCTTGTATTTCTGATTCCAGGTCTTGACGTAGGGCAGCACATGAATGCAGTTGATGCAGGTGTAGGTCCAGAAGTCGACCAGCACAACCTTGCCCCGCAACTGTTGCAAGGTCAGGGGATCGCTATTGAGCCATTTATCGATGCCGGTAAATTCCGGCGCGGCAGCGTTGTTGTCGAGCTGGTTTGCAACAGGACCGGCAGCAGCGCTGGCCGTGGGACTTGCAACGAGCGTTGCGATTGCGGCGGCGCCGGCTGCCACGGTGGCGGCGAATAGGGCGACGGTAGCGGTGGTTTTGAGTCGGGAGAGCATGTCAGCGTCCTTTTCAGAGTGGAGAGCAGAGCGGCGATCCGGGCATGGGCCCGTACGCCGCCTCAGGCATTCCAGTGGTTGGCATGGGTGCATTTGAACGCCCGTTCGTATCTGGCTTGTGTCGCCGGAGCGGTGTGGGTGCAATGTTTTGTGTCAGGGGAACGCCCAGATACATTGGGATACAAAGCGTCGCGCGTACCAGGCTATAAAGCAGCCATTCCTACCGTGGAGAAGCCACATGAGTACCGAACTGCTGCAAGGATCCTGTCATTGCGGGACCGTGAAATTTGAAGTCCGCACCGATGTCCAGCCTGCTGGGCGTTGCAATTGCAGCCTGTGCCGGCGCAAGGGCGCGCTGATGACACCGCCGTTTGCCGCGGGTGAACTGAAAATCCTGAAGGGTGAGGAAGCGCTGACGCTTTATCAGTTCAATACGCGCACGGCGAAGCACTATTTCTGCAAGCACTGCGGTATTTATCCATTCCATCAGACGCGTAGAGATCCGCAGCTGTGGCGGGTCAACATCGGTTGCTTGGAGGGTGTCGACCCGTATACGCTGGAGGCGAGCGTAGCCAATGGCGCCAGCCTGTCCGTCGTGGAGGATGCATGAGAAAACTCATGACAATTCTCGCTTTCCTCGCGGGCGGATTGGCGGCGGAACTGGCGCACCCCGTGCACTGTTCGCTGATCAACGTGAACCGGGTGCGCGTCAATCGTCGAAAGGATTGATCCGTTGATGGAAACCACCGACCACGTCCTGATCGTCGACGACGATCGCGGCATCCGCGAATTGCTCGCCACGTATCTCGAGAAGAACGGCATGCGTGTTTCACTGGCCGCCAATGGCCGGCAGATGCGCACGGTCCTCGAGCAGGGCGCGCCTGATCTGATCGTGCTCGATCTGATGATGCCTGGCGAAGACGGTCTCGTGCTGTGCCGGGAATTGCGTGCCGGCAAGTTTCGCGCGGTGCCTGTCTTGATGCTGACCGCCCGCAGCGAGGAGACGGATCGCATCGTCGGGTTGGAAATGGGCGCGGACGATTACCTCTCCAAACCGTTTGCGGTGCGTGAACTGCTGGCGCGTATCCGCTCCGTGCTGCGCCGCGCGCGGATGCTGCCGCCCGGCATGCAGGTGACGGAAACTGCACCGATGATCGCTTTCGGCGACTGGCGTCTCGACACCACCGCGCGTCATTTGCTCGACGCCGAAGGCACCATGGTTGCCCTGAGCGGCGCGGAGTATCGCTTGCTGCGCGTGTTCCTCGATCATCCCCAGCGCGTGCTCACTCGGGATCAGTTGCTCAATCTGACTCAAGGTCGCCAGGCCGACGCGTTCGACCGCTCGATCGATCTGCTGGTTAGCCGTTTGCGGCAGCGCTTGCAGGACACTGCGCGTGAGCCCCGTTACATCAAGACGCTGCGTAGCGAGGGTTATGTGTTTTCGGCGGCTGTGACGATGATCGAAGGCACGTCATGAAGCTGAATACATTGCTGCGTTGGCCGCGCACGCTGTTCGCGCGGCTCGCCCTGATTCTCTTTGTCAGCCTTGCGCTGGTGCAAACACTGTCGGTCTGGCTCACCATGACGGAGCGGGACCAGACCATGACGAACGTGATGATGGGTTACATCGAACGCGAGGTCACCAGCTCTGTCGCGCTGCTCGATCATTTGCCCGCTAACGAGCGCGCCGAATGGCTGCCGAGGCTGGCGCGGCGGACCTATACCTTCAATCTCGGGCCCGGCGTCGCCGGCGCACCGCCGGATGCGAAGCTCTCAGCGAGAGTGGCTCAATCTATCGCAGACGGCATCGGCAAGCGCTATGCGCTCACGGCCAACGCCGTCCCGGGCGATCCGGACCGCCTGCAGGTCCATCTGCAGTTGAGCGACGGCACGCCGCTGACGATCGACTATCGCCCCATGCCGGGCGCGCCGCTGTCGCCGTGGTTGTCGTGGTTGCTGGTGCTGCAACTGGTGGTGCTGGCCGCGTGTTGCTGGCTGGCGGTACGGTTGGCAACGCGCCCGTTGAGCCACCTGGCGCGAGTGGCCGATGCGCTGGGCCCCGATCTGAAGGTGGAGCGCCTGCCCGAAGACGGACCGGACGAAGTGGCGCGGGCGGCGAAAGCGTTCAACGCCATGCAGGACCGCATCAGGCTGTACATGACCGAGCGTTTGCAGATCCTCGCGGCGATTTCGCACGACCTGCAAACGCCGATTACCCGCATGCGTTTGCGTGTCGATGTGATGGACGAGAGCCCAGAAGGCGCCAAGCTGCAGCAGGACCTGCAGGAAATGGAAACCATGGTCAAGGAAGGCGTCACGTATGCGCGCACCATGCACGGCGCCAGCGAGGCGCCGCTGCGTATCGATCCCGACGCGCTGTTCGACAGCCTGGTGCTCGACTACATGGATGCCGGCAAGGACGTTTCGCTGCACGGTCGAATCGACGCTGCACTGGTGACGCGTCCTCAGGCGTTGCGCCGGATCGTGGGCAATCTCGTCGATAACGCGCTGAAGTTCGGTGGTGCTGCCGAGATCAGGGTTGCCTCGCAAGACGGGCGCGTGAGGGTCTCCGTGCTCGATCGTGGGCCGGGTATTCCGGACGAGTCGCTCGAAGCGGTATTCGAGCCGTTCTATCGGCTGGAAGGATCGCGCAACCGCGGAACCGGTGGTACCGGCTTGGGCCTCGCGATTGCGCGGCAACTCGCTTTGGCGATGGACGCGACATTGTCGTTGCAGAACCGGCCCGATGGCGGCCTTGAAGCCACGCTTGTGTTGAAAGGCGTCGGCTAGATTCCGATCGCTCGCCGATCGCGTTGTATGCCGTACTTTTTCGTCGATGAGCTTTAACTTCTGCCCCCCGTCTCTGTATCTCAACGTATCTGCACCGTCGGTAAATACATAGCGTTTCACTGGCGCTTTTCGCAGACACACGCCAGATACGTCCACGGGCTTTAATGATTCCAGGCCAGATCGTCTGGCTTCGCAGGCTGGACACGCCCTGCGCTTCTGTAGCTAACCTTTGAGGAGAATCCGCGATGCCGGATCAGATCAATACTCGACGTCGTCGTCTGCTTGGGACGACAGTTGCTGGTATCAGCTTGATGGAGTTAGGTTTGAGCGGACTCGCCAAGGCGCAGTCGACCAGTACGAACCCTGCAACGCGTGTCGTTTCGTTCGAGAACATTCGCCAGATCAACGCCGGAACGCTCAACGTGGGTTATGCGGAAGCGGGTCCGCAGAATGGACCGGTGGTGATCCTGCTGCACGGCTGGCCCTACGATATCTACAGCTTCGCCGAAGTCACACCGTTGCTGGCAGCCGCCGGCTATCGCGTCATCGTGCCGTATCTGCGGGGCTATGGTTCGACACGGTTTTTATCCGCGGATACGCCGCGTAACGGTCAGCAGGCGGTGGTTGCCGTCGACGTCATCGCGTTGATGGATGCGTTGAAGATCGACAAAGCCATCTTTGGTGCCTTCGATTGGGGCGCGCGTACGGCGAATATTATTGCCGCGCTGTGGCCGCAGCGATGCCAGGCGATGGTGTCGGTCAGTGGTTATCTGATCGGCAGTCAGGAAGCCAACCGGGCGCCGCTGCCGCCGAAGGCTGAGCTGGCCTGGTGGTATCAATTCTATTTCGCCACGGAGCGTGGCCGTGCAGGTTACGAAGCGAACCGCCACGACTTCAACAAGCTGATCTGGCGTCTCGCGTCGCCGAAATGGAATTTCGACGATGCAACGTACGACCGCTCGGCTGAGTCCTTCAAGAATCCCGATCACGTCGCGGTGGTGATTCACAACTATCGCTGGCGTCTGGGTCTGGTCAAGGGCGAGCCGCAATACGATGAACTCGAAGCGCGGCTCGCGAAAGGGCCGACCATTTCGGTTCCGACCATCACGATGGAGGGCGACGCCAACGGCGCACCGCATCCCGAGCCGGCAGCCTACGCGAAGAAATTCACCGGCAAGTATCAGCACCGGACGATCGACGGCGGCATCGGACATAACCTGCCGCAGGAAGCGCCGAAGGCATTTGCCGATGCTATCGTCGACGTCACCCGGCTTTAAGCGGAGCGGAGGAGTGGGGTCATGGCGCGCAACGTAATGCACCGCGCGGCGCATCGGTCGATTATTAGCGTTTCCTGAAGCGCGCCTTGGCATCGCCATACGATGCCTGCGTCTTGCCGACGACCTGCTCGACGCGCCCCCTCCACGCGACCCTCCGGTTTCCGATGGTCTTGCCGAGGCCGGTACGCAGCTTGCCCGTGACCTCTCTTATCCATCCCTGCATCTGGTCTTTGTTCATCACCTCGCTCCTTGAGCGCTGCTTCCATCGCGACAGCATGACCTCAATGGAGGAAGGAGTCGGTACGGCACCGGACAGACGCCCTTCGGGAGTCGGCGCACAAATGATCTGTTCGATCGAATTCGCCGCACTGACGATAATCCCTTCGCGAGTCCATCGAACTCCTTTGGAGACCGATCATGAGACTCGTTGCCACCCCATTCCAACGGCGACCCGCGCCGGCGTTCGCGATAGCGGTTTTTCTCGCGATAACGGCATTCGCCAATCCGGCGAGCGCTGCCACTCCCATCCAGACTCAACCACGTGCAAGCGTGATGACCGTTGCGGCCCACAGCCAGATCGATACGCGTATCAGTGGACTCCACACGAGGCTTCAGATCACCGCGGCGCAGGAAGAACTTTGGCAAAAAGTCGCACAGGTCATGCGTGACAATGCGGGAACGATGGACTCGCTCAGACAGGCACGAACCAGTCAGGCCAACAGCATGAGCGCTGTCGACGATCTCAAGTCCTATGGCCAGATTGCCGATGCCCATGCGGACGGCATCAGAAAGCTCACTCCGGCGTTTCGGGCACTCTACGACAGCATGTCGGACGTTCAGAAGAAGAACGCTGATCTGATTTTCCAGACTGACCACCACCACGCCGCAAAGAAAGGGTGATCTCAAGACACCCGCAACGGGAAGCGGACTGGCACCTCAGTAAGGTCCCGGATCGCAGACAGGAGTACATCATGAAGATCCAAAGAGTGAGAGCCGCTTGCAGGGGCCCGGTGAAGACCGGAATCTCGATTGCAGTTGGTCTGGCGTTGGCCATTGGCGGCATGTCCATGGCGCCTGCCTATGGCGAAGGCAACGGCAACGGTAATCACGAGGGCCAGGAGCAGCATGGCGCGAATAACAACTATCAGCATAACCAAGGGCATCAGTCGGACCATGGCAACCGGCACGCCTATCAACATCCCGGCAATGACCACCGTCGCGGCGACTATTACGGCAACCAGGACTATGTGTATGCGCCGCCACCCGTGGTCTATGCTCCGGAGTCGGCACCTGGCATAAGCTTGTTTATACCGCTGCAGTTCCGATAGAACGCAGGGCCCGCGCCTGGTGATTGCCGTTGCCTGAGCGCTCAATCGGGCCGGGTTCTGCCTGCCGCGTGCAGCCGCATCGAGACAAGCTGCTAGCGCGGCACGGTTCCCGGTTCTTCCAGCCATCGTGAGACCGCCGACAGCACCTGTGTCTCGATGCCAAGAAAGCCATGAGGCGATTTCGCCCCGCATTCACTAGCGCCGTTCCCGCCGCGCTCGCTGCTTGACACCGCCAGGAACTGGAACCGGTTGTCCTTCGCGAGCGTGTGGGCCGCGCTAAACGGTGAAACTCGACATCCGTCATTTTCGTTCGACACTACCAGCACTGGAGTCGTGCTGACGTCCCAATGCATGCCCGAAAGCCCGGTCTCGCCACGCATACCGATCGTGACGGGGGAAGTCAGTACATACGCGTCGGCCAGCCGTGGTTCCCGTTGGAGCACATTGCCAACCGAAATCGTGCCCCGGCTGGTACCCACGAGGGCGATTTTTGCGGCTGGAAAGCGTTGCCTCAGCGCCGCGACGATGACGTGCAAGTCTTGAGCGTGAGTTTCGCTCAAACGGAATGCGTCATTCATGCCGGATGATTGATCCGATGGCGCATCGACGATTGCGATCGCATCGCCCGCAGAAGTCCAGTAGCCGGCGGTCCGGAGGAGGAAATTTGCCCTCATTGTCGTTGGGCCGGTTTCACTGAGGGCGATTGCACCGTCATCTCCGGCAAACAATACGATGACCCACGGCGGCGCGCTTGCTGGCTGTTCGATGAAGATGGCCTGGGTCTGTTGTCCTCGTATTGGGACTTGCAGGAGTTCATCGGAATACGCTGGAATTGCGGTTAGGAGTGTGCAGGCGAATGCGCAAATTGGGGCCGCGAATCTACGCAACAGTTTCCAAAGCCTGTTAGTGGAGCAGGTTAAGGGCGTTGCTCGCGTTGATTTCTGATCGCGCATTCTGAATGAAGACCGCATTGTTGTTCCATTCACAGCTTACGTGAGTTGGATGCGGGATCGGCAAGATCGTCTGGATTGAGCAACGACGTAAGTACGTGATCGGCCCAGCAACCATTGATCTTCAAGTACGACCGAGCCAGGCCTTCCTTCTCGAAACCAAGGCTAGCCAGTAGGTGAGCGCTGCGGGTGTTCTCCGGTCGATAGTTGGCCATGATGCGATGCAAGCCGATATCTCTGAACACATGCTGGATAGCCACCGTTAGACTCTCTCGCATCAGGCCTTTCCCTTCGACCACTTTCGCAAGAGAGAATCCAAGGTGACATGCTTGGAACGATCCCCTAACGATATTGGTGAAGTTGCACTCTCCGATCAACTGATCGCCTTCGCGTTCAAACAGCGCGAGATGAAGAGCGTTTCCTGTTGCGGTTTGATGAGCCATTGCGCGTAGCCTGTCAGCGATGGCATCCAGGTTAAAGAAACTTTCCTGTCGCGCAGGCTCCCAAGGCTGAAGATGCTTTCGATTGGCTGCGTAGTGCGCCTGCAGAGCGCTTGCGTCGTTCTCACTGACGGCTCGCAGTATCACGCGTTCGGTGGTTAGTCCTTCGTCTGGATGATTTGCTGCATTTTCCATTAGTCTATCGCCCTTGGTATGCAATATTGCGCGTGATTGTACCGAGGCAAAAAACTTCTCTCTGGATCTCCGACTTCGACGAGTCGCGGGCCACACGCGCAAAGAGATTAACCCCGCGCTAGGTTGAACCTTTCAGAAACCCTCCGCCGCCGCCCAGTAATTTACTTGCTACACTCGATCAAGGAGCAAACCTGATTGGTGCTCGGTTTGCCCCTGATGGCGGCTGCCGAGTAGCGACTCGAGTGCGGTGACATTTTCTGTTCATACACCTGGCACCACAATTGCAAGCCTGAGCGCCGACCCGTCGTCGTAGGGCATGAAATAGCGCGGAGGTGTCGCTGTGATTGAGTCTTCCGATTTCCGGAGCAAAAAGTTGGTGCTCAATCATGGAGGCGGTCAATAGATCGACGTGAACGGTATCCGGAGGCAAGCCATGCATGAAGAACAGTTACGTGACGCACTGAATGCCCACTGGCGCGCGTCGGCCGCCGGCGATCTCAACGCAGAACACGATATTTACGATGACGACGCCATCTGTGAGTATCCCCAGTCAGGTGAACGAATCCTCGGGCGAGCTAATTTGCAGGCGCTGCGAGGGCATCATCCAGGCAAACCATCAGGCTTCGAGGTCAGGCGAATTCAGGGAGAAGGTAATCTCTGGGTCACGGAATACTCCATCAACTATCAGGGGCGAGCGGCTTACACAGTAAGCATTATGGAGTTCCGCAACGGCAAGGTTGTTCACGAGACCCAGTATTTTTCGGATCCTTTCGAGGCGCCGGGTTGGAGGAGTCAATGGGTTCAGCAGGGCGAGTGAGGCGACGCGTTGCGGCGGGATAAGTCGAATAATGCCCGTCGCCGACGTTCGCCGTTCCTACTGCCAACCTAAACTACGACGACAAACTTCCCCACGGCCTCATTACGCTCCATCAATTCATGAGCAACCGGTACTTCGGACAGGCCGAAGATACGCGCGGGTCGACATTGATAAAAACCGCCTGCGGCCAGCTCTACAATTTTCTGCATTGGTACATCCGACAGCAGGAAATCCGGAGTCCCAAACACGAAACTCCCGAAGAAACTCAGATGAACACCGCTTGCCATCTGGCCGAGCGGATCGAACTCGGCGAGCGGCGTGAGCCCACCCAGAAATCCGGCCAGGCACACACGGCCGCCACGACGTGCCGCGCGCAGCGAGTCGAGGACGGTGCTGTTTCCGATCAGATCAAGCACTGCATCGGCCTTATCGCCCGGCCATCCCGGCGCTGCACATAACTCACCAGCGCTCGTCACCACATGTGCGGCTCCCCGCGCGCGCAACATGACTTCGCAATCCGGCCGACGTGTGGTCGCAATCACCTCCGCACCGAGTTGGACGGCGATATCGATCGCAGCCAGCCCAAGGCTCGACGTCCCCCCTCGCACGACGAGTCGCTGCCCGGACTTTACTTCGAGGTTTCTGTGAAGACACGTCCAGGCGACTGCGTAAGCTTCCGGCAGCGTGGCGAGTTCTGCCCAGTCGAGGGTCGTTTCAACGGCCACAACATTGGTGGCGGGTACAACGACGTATTCTGCATAGCTGCCGTCGATCGTTCGCCCCATTCCGCCCATCAGCGCAACGACCGTCTGGCCCTCATGCAGTATCCCGGCTGCATCCGATACCACAGACCCAACACATTCGATGCCGCTTACTTCCGCCGCCTCTCCCCATAATCCTCGCCGCATATAGAGTTCGGCGCGGTTCAGACCAAACGCCCGAACGCGAATCAGGACACAGCCGGGTTTGAGGACGGGACGTGGCCTCTCAACGATTTGAAGCACATCAGGACCACCAAACCTGTTTCTCACGATTGCTTTCATGTCGATCTCCTCATTGGGAGACTGAATGGTAGGATCGATCTTCGTCGAGAGAAATTACTCTCTTTCGACAAAGACTGAAGGCCATCTCTACAATGAACGAGCCCACACTTTTACAGTTGCAGTGCTTTGAAGCACTGGTTGCCGAAGGTAGCTTTGCCGCGGCCGCTGCACGGTTAAACCGAACGCATCCAACGGTCCATGCAGCGGTGAGGGCGCTTGAAGCTCAAGTGGGAATGGCTCTGCTGGACCGGGCCGGATACCGTGTCACGCTGACTGCAGAAGGCACGGCGTATCACGAGCGCGTGATGCAGTTTCTTCGTCAATATGAAAATTTGCAGCGCGAAGCGGCTCAGCTTGCTGCTGGCCAGGAGGCAGAGTTGCGCGTCGTAGTCGGCGACCTGTGTCCATTGCCCGAAACCCTCCGCACGCTCAAACGGTTCTTCGAGACGAGCAGCGGCACGCGTCTTACGCTTCTGTTCGAGGCGATTAGCGGCCCTTGGGAACGGCTGCGGAGCGGCGAGTGTGACCTGATATTTCATCACCTCGACAAACCGTCGCCAGCGATCGAATCGGTTGAGTTGTTCGAGGTCAGGCTGGTTCCGGTCGCGGCCCCTGGGTATATCAAGCCACTGTCAGTCGAATCGCTCACGCCAACCGATTTGAGGCACTATGTTCAGTGCATCATCCGCGATACGAGCAAGCAGTCGTCGGACGCCAACTACTATCTGATCGACGGTGCGCCAACCTGCACCGTGCCCGACCAGTTGATGAAGCGCGAGTTGATCGTGCAGGGGCTTGCGTGGGGGCACATGCCTTATCACTTGGTTGCGGGCGACCTCGAGAAAAAGCGGCTCGTGTCACTGGAGGGGCGGCACTTGCAAGGCGCGACGCTCAAACACTACGCGGCGCGGCTTCGCGATGCCGCGCACGGTCCCATTGCGCAGCGTCTTTGGGGGCAGTTGTTGGAGCAGGGTGCACGTTGAATAGCGATCGCCGACCCACCCACCAACCTACACCACTACCCCTTATTGAACAGGCTCACAACACGAGACATAGATTTCGCTGCCAGAACGAGCAGCGCGCCAGAGACGCTGTAGTCGACGTTGAACATCAGGTCGATTAAATAGAACATGGCTAACGCGATGAGCGGGTGGTACATCGCGCGGTTTATCAGGCGTTTCATCGGCGTCTCACGCGGTTTCGTTTGCCCGAACCGGTAAGTCACTGTGCGTGAACCGATCTGCGCAAGTTTCGTGGCGTGCCAGGCTTCCGGAATCCGTGGAAGGTTTGGCTGCGAAGTACGGATGACACTGATCTGTCACGTCCCGTCCTGCGATCAACTTTGCCGCTCGCAACCTGTTGCCGTCCTGCCCGTGCGTCGATGTTTTTTGCTCCATCGTCCAAGTCTTGCCGATGGTTCTCCTGACCATTGCAGAACGTCCAGATGGATTGTCCGTCCCTCCTGCGAAAAGGCGAGTTTGTTGCACGCGTTTAAGTTACGCAGCGATGCATCGAGCGCACCGAAAATCGGTAAGCCATTTGTCATCTTCCGTGGCGGCGGGTATAACATGAACCCCTCGGTCAATTTGAAGAATGACCGGCCTCCCCGGTTTCTTACCCGGGAAATCGCATATCACGCGAGCTCTTCATGGATGCAGTTTCTGACGTCCTGCGCGCTGTGCGCCTAAGCGGCGCGGTGTATCTGACTGGGACCTTCACGGCACCGTGGTGCGTGATAGGCCGCACGGATGCTGCGCTCTGCGCGGCCTATCTGCCGCAATCCGAGCGTGTCGTCTCATATCATCTGATCATAGAAGGCAACTGCTGGGCTCAACTGGCAGACGACCCCGCTTCCGCTATTCATCTCAATGCCGGCGAACTGCTGGTGGTGCCGCAAGGCGAAACGCATTTGATAGGTAGTGCTGTGGATCTTGCGCCCACGCCAACCGAAGTGCTATTGGCCGGCCAGATGGCGGTAGAACCAGGTGAGGTGATGACGGTGTCTTACGGAGGCGGAGGACCTACGACTCGCATCGTCTGCGGTTTTCTGGCCTGCGACGATACGCTGAGTAACCCACTGCTGTCATCGTTGCCGCGACTCTTCAAGGTTGATATGCGTCACGATCCGCGGGCAGCATGGCTTGAGTCCTCTCTCAAGTTTGCAGCCAGCGAAGCTGCGAGTTCGCGGGCGGGCGGTACGATTGTCCTCGCCAGACTGTCCGAACTACTGTTTGTCGAGGCGGTGCGTAGCTGTATTGAAGCGCTTCCTGCCCATGAGACCGGATGGCTGGCCGGCGTGCGCGATCGTTACGTGGGACGTGCGCTTTCGTTGCTCCACGCTCAAGCAGTCCACCCCTGGACTGTCGACGAGCTTGCGCGCAAGGTAGGGCTATCGCGCTCCGCGTTGGCGCAACGCTTCACCGATCTCCTTGGACAACCGCCCATGCAGTACCTGGCGCGATGGCGGATGCAGATCGCGGCACAGGAACTTCTCGTCGGCAGAAAGTCCCTCGCCGCTGTAGCGGAGCAGATTGGTTATGAGTCTGAGGCGGCATTCAGTCGGGCCTTCAGGCGGGAATTTGGAATGCCGCCGGCAGGCTGGCGCAAGAGCAAAGGAAAGATGAACGGCGCTGCCGAATCTGCGCAGGCCGCGCCCGCTGCGAGTGGCATCACGCCACCACTAGATCAGTGACGGACTGCCATACCCGACGCCACATTCACTCGCACACGTCAAAGCTGACCCGGCGTTTCGGCCATATCTCCCGGTGGCCCGGCCATAGAACCTCGCGTCTCGCAACCGTACATTCGAGCGTACCGGATGCCAGATCAACCATCTGGTTCTGACCGGTAGATGAGCATTCACAGCTCGACCGCATGTCGGTTCATATTGGGAGAAATGCTATGAACGCAGTATCGCGACTCTCCAACCGCGATCGTTACGCCCGTTGCATTCGCGCTTCAAAGATGGTCAGTTGGGATATCGAACGTGACGTGATTGGAGGCCGCACCTTTGACACGTCGCAGAAATATCTTCCCGATGGGCTCTCACTGGCTCCGAATTTCTTCACGCTCTCCGAGCACGAAAAGCGTTTCGTCAGCCAGATTCAAGGACGCACGTATGCCAACGTGTTCGGGCTGGTAGAGCGCTTCATCAACGCCAAGGTGCTGGAAGTCAGCCGTGATCATTGGCTCGGCGACCAGATTGCGCTTGAGGCGCTGGTCCGATTCAGCGAAGAAGAGCTCAAGCATCAGGCGTTATTTCGTCGCATCGACGAGATGATCAGTGAGACCCTTCCCGCGGGCTATCGCTTCGACGTCGACCCGAATGTCGTTGCCTCTGCAGTTCTCGGGAAAAGCACGTGGGCCGTATTGGCGCTGACGCTGCATATCGAACTGTTCAGCCAACTCCACTACCGCCAGAGTATCGCGCCAGACGATCAGCTATCGGAGCTATTCAAGAGCGTGTTCCTCTACCACTGGAAGGAAGAGAGCCAGCACGCCATCCTGGACGAGCTCGAATGGGTCCGTCACGACGCCACCATGACGGATAGTGATCGCAACAAGGCTGTTGACGAATTCATCGAATTGGTCGCCGCAATCGACGGCATTCTGCAGGCACAGGCAGCATCCGACGCGCGTTATTTCAAGGCGAACTGCGGCCGCGCAGTCGACGAGACGGAAGCCCAGTCGATCGAAGCGAATTTCCTCGAGGCTTACCGGTGGCAATACATCCACTCGGGTGTGCGTCATCCCCATTTCGGCGAAGTGCTTTATAGCCTCATTTCCGAAGACCAGCGCAAGCGCATCCATGCTGCGCTCGCCACACTGCAATGAGATTTACCGAAGCTGGACAATCCACGTATGTTGAAGGAGATGGAACATGAATGCGAACGCACAGGTCAACGAACCCAACATTGTTAACGGTCTTAACGTCGACGACCTTTTCGCCCTGATTGAGGGCGTCAAGGGCGATGCTTCGAAAGCCACCACCAACTGGCGCGTAGCGACGAGCTGGCAGGGCCAGACTCGAACTCGCGCCGAGGTAGAGGGGTTCTCGATCGGCGGCCAGAATGTGTCGCGCCGGTTCACGATCGATATCGATGAACCCTGCGAACTCGGTGGCTCGAATCAGTTTGCCAATCCTCAGGAGCATCTGATCGCCGCGCTAAATGCTTGTATAGCGGTGGGTTACGTGGCGCAATGCGCCGTCCGCGGGATTACGCTCGAGTCCCTGCAGATTGAGACCGAGGGTGAAATCGACCTCAGGGGTTTTCTTGGGATCGACCCGAAAGTGGCAAACGGCTATGAGAGCCTGCGTTACACCGTTCGTATCAAGGGCAGCGGGACCAGCCAGCAATTCGCTGAAGTCCATGATGCGGTAATGGCAACTTCCCCCAACGTCTACAATCTGGCGAACGCTGTCGTTCTGAAATCGACCCTCGTGGTCGGTTGAACTTCGCAATGCGGGCGCGGCGACTCGAATCGTTTTCGTCGCGTCCAATTAGCGCCTCACCGCGCTCTGAAAAAACCGCAAAGTCGTGTCTTGCGCATGTCGATTTCTCCCGCGATCATTCGTCGTATTCACAGGAGGCGCTTTTGCCTCCGAACACTATCGTCTTCAAAGGAGAAACCCAAATGCGTGTAATGGTCATGGTTAAGGCAACGCCCGAATCCGAAGCCGGGCAGATGCCAAGCATGGAGCTCATCGCGGCGATGGGCAAATATAACGAGGAACTGGTGAAGGCTGGGATCATGCAAGGCGGCGACGGGCTGAAGCCGAGTTCGGCAGGCGTACGCGTGAGGTTTTCAGGGAAGGATCGAACCGTCGTTGACGGCCCATTTGCAGAGACCAAGGAATTGATCGCCGGATATTGGCTCTGGCAAGTTCAATCGATGGACGAAGCGATTGAATGGGTCAAGCGCTGCCCGAATCCGATGGTGAGTGATTCGGAGATCGAGATTCGGCCTTTCTTTGAGCCTGCGGATTTTGGTGAGGTCTTTACTCCTGAGCTTCAGGAGCAGGAAAAGCGTCTACGGCAGCAGATCGATGGGCAGACGCGCTGACAATTTTTATCGCATCAGTCTGCGGGGCGTGCGCAGGCAGCCCCGCCCGCCTGTATGAGGTTTGAGTCAGGCGTCCTGGCGCCGTACAGGTGATGAGGTCCAACGCGGTTTCATGGCATTATCGTGTGCACCTTCACACCACCGCGGGAACGCACACCATGGCGACTTACATTGTTTTCACAAAGGAAAGCACGCAGGATCAGGGGGAGCTCGACATCTACCAAAGCACGGTTGGCGCGACCTTTAAAGGTCATCCCGTCAAAATTCTCGCTGCTTACGGACCTCAGCAGGTCCTCGAGGGCGACGCGCCAGAGGGCGTCGTGATCGTGGAGTTTCCGACGACGGCGGCCGCGCGCGCGTGGTACGACAGCCCGGCATATCAGGAGGTCGCGCAGCACCGGTTCAAGGGTGCGCGCTATCGCGCCGTTCTCGTCGAAGGCGTGTGACGAAAGGCGATGCATAACCATTTTGCATATTGTTAAGCCTTTAAGCCAGGGGTAGTCGTGAACAGCGTTTCAATTGAGGCCGTCGCGCCGAGCGATGCGGACGTGTTTGTGGCACGTCAACCAGTCATGGATCGGGCTGGTCGCGTTGTCGCATACGAGCTTCTTTTCAGAGACGGTCCCACCGGGGGAGCGCGGATCGGCGACGAACTGCGTTGCACCACGGCGGTGATTGAACGCGCGGTGGGTTCGATCGGTCTCGAACGGCTTGCGGGGAGCAAGGCGTGCTTCCTGAACTGCCCACGTGATTTTCTGTTTTCGGACTACCCGTATGTGCTGCCGGCGTCACGTTTCGTTCTGGAAATTCTGGAGTCTGTCGAGCTGACAGCGGACCTCTCGCGACGGTGCAGCGAGTTGCGAGGCGCGGGCTTCCAGATAGCACTGGACGACGTCAGGAGCATGACTGACGAGGTCCGATGGTTTCTTCCTTCCGTCGACATCGTCAAGATCGACTGGCCGTTTGTTGAACGTGAGGAGTTACCGGAGCTGGTCAGTCAGTTCAAACGAGCCGGAAAGGTCGTGCTCGCCGAGAAAATCGAAACTGCGGGGGACGCGGAGCACGCCCGGCAACTGGGTTGCGATCTGCTGCAGGGCTACTATTTCGCCAAACCGCAAATTCTGTCAGGCAAGCGCGCGATGCCGCCAGTCAAGGCGATTCTTCACGTGTTCGACCTGGTCGGAAGCGATGCGCCGTTGGGCAGTATCGCGCGAGCGCTAAAAGAAACGCCAATGCTGGTTGCCCAACTCTTACGGCTTGCAAACAGCAGCGAGCAGCCTAACGGCAAAACCGAGCGCATTTCGTCGCTCAAACAGGCGCTCTCGATCGCCGGAAGCCGCAGACTTTTGCATTGGTGCGGACTTCTGCTTTACGTCGGCCGCGACGGACTTCCCATCGAGGATGATCCGCTTGTGCTGCTTGCGCAGAGACGCGCACATTTCATGGAAGAGGCAATCGACGCGATGCCGGATGGCTCGCGTTCGCTGGCGTCTGCTGGCTATCTGACGGGCATGCTGTCGCTTCTGCATGTCGCGTACCACATGGAACTGCGCAGCTTCGTCGACGAGTTGCCCGTTTCCGATTCCATCCGGCTGGCTATCCTTAACGGCGGTGGCGTACTCGGCGAATTGCTGTCGGTCGCCACGCTGCTTGAACGGGGCGATGTGGATGCGGCGACGGGGAGACTTCAACAGCTGGAGTTTTCCCCCGCAGGGGTTCGGAAGATCGTTGAGTGCTACTGACGCGATTTGCAGTATCGCGGCTGGTATGACGGCCAGTCTCAGTCGTTCGACGGCGTATCAATGTGGACATTCGATCGCATACAATACGTATACCGTGCATCCGAATTGAGTGAGACGACGTGACAGCATCTTCCCTGACAACCCCGGAAAAACTGGGGGAACTGGCCTATCAGACTTTGCGGCGAATGATCCTCGACAAGGCATTACGCAGCGGCGGCGCCGTCGTTGAAGGGCGGCTGGCCGAGGAACTCAACATTTCCCGCACGCCAATGCGAGAAGCGTTGCTGCGGCTCGAGGGCGAGGGGCTGCTGACGCGCGCCGGGGCCCGTTCTTATTCGGTGCGCTTCGTCAGCGCGCAGGAATATTTGCAGGCGATGAAGGTGCGCGAGCTGCTCGAAGCGGAGGCCGTCGGCCTTGCCATCGGCAAGATCGACAAGAAGCAGATCCAGCAACTAGTAAAGAAAATCAAGGCTCTGCGCAGTGGTCAGCAGGAGCAGGAACACTGGCAGATCGACGACCAGGTTCATACGATGATGGCGCATGCGAGCGGCAACGACGTGCTCGCGCGGACGATCGAAGTGGTGCGCACGAACAGCCGGTTGTTTGAACTCACGACACCTTTCAATCGAATCGAGGAGGATCGCGCCGAACACCTTGCGATCCTCGAAGCGTATGCTGCCGACGACGCGGAAGCTGCACGCGCTGCCGTTCGCACGCACTTACAGAATCTGCGCAGTTTCGTGCTTAACCGTCTGAGTGGAGGCAGCGGTCCCTGAGCCGGATTGACCCGCTAGCGACTAGCGGCTAGCGGCCCCAGCGACTCCATCAGTGGCGCAGGATCTTGCCGACGAATTCACGCGTGCGCGCTTCCTGCGGGGCATCGAAAATCTGCTGCGGCGAGCCTGTTTCGATCACATGGCCACCGGCCATGAACACGACTTTCGACGACACCTCGCGCACGAAGCTCATCTCGTGCGACACGATGAACATGGTGATGCCCTCCAGCGCCAGAGCGCGAATCGTATCGAGCACCTCGGTGACGAGTTCGGGGTCGAGCGCGGCGGTGACTTCATCAAGAAAGAGCACGTTTGGCTTTAACGCCAGCGCGCGAGCGATCGCCACACGTTGCTGCTGACCGCCCGACAACTCGTCCGGATACGCTTTCAGCCTGTGTTCGAGGCCCACGCGCGTGAGCAACCGGATGGCATCGTCTTCCACCTGCTTGCGCGGCCACCCCTTGATCCGGGTAGGCGTGATCATCACGTTGTCCAGCACAGTCATGTTCTGGAACAGGTTGTATTGCTGGAAAACGATCGCGATTTCCGAGCGCAACGACCGCACGGCCGCCTTGTCACCATAGTTCACAAGATCACCGTTCAGCCGTACGCTGCCGTGCTCCGGGGGCAACAGCCCCAGCAGAACGCGTAGCAACGTGCTCTTGCCCGATCCGGACGGCCCGATCAGGCTGACGATTTCACCTTTCTCGACCGACAGGTTGATGCGTTCGAGGACCGTGTGCGGCCCATACGACGCCTTCAGATCAACGATTTCGAGTTGCGGCAAGTTTCTTCTCCAGGCGCTTACCCAAGCGCGACAACGGGTACGACATTACAAAATAAAGCACCAACACCGTTCCATACACGAGCCACGAGGAAAACCCCTTGTTGGTGAGCACCTTGCCGGCGGACGTCAGTTCCATCACGCCGATCTGCGAGGCGAGCGCCGTGTCCTTGATGAACATGACGAAGAACCCGAACGTGGGCGGCACGATCACGCGCCACGCTTGCGGCACGATGACGAAGCGCAGCGATTCGAAGTACGAGAAATTCAGCGTTTGCGCGGCTTCCCACTGATTTTTATGGACCGATTCGAGTCCGCTTCGAATGATCTCGCCAAGGTACGCGGACGCGATCAGGCAGACGCTCAGCGACGCGACGGCGAACGTCGAGAGATTCGCTTTCGACGTTTGGCTCGCGAAGAACACGAGCATCAGCGTGACCAGAAACGGGATGCGGCGAAACAGGAAGCAATAGACAAAGGCGAGGGCGCGCAAAGGCGCCATCGTGCGGGAATGCGTGACGCGGACAATCGCTATGACAAAGCCCGCGAGAAAGCCCGTAAAGCAGCCGGCAGCCGATAGCACGAAGGTTGCGGCGAACCCTTCCATTAGCAACAGCAGGTTGTAGAAAGAAAACAGTTGTGCGATTTCGGCGTGTGAGGAAGCGAACATCAGAACACCTTGATTTTGGCGCGGCAGACATGACGCCCGATCATCGCCAGCGCGAACGTAGCGATCAATGTGACGGCGACATACAGAACGGCGGCCACGCTGAACGCTTCGACCGAAAGGTAGGTTTGTGAACTGAGGTTGTACGTGCGCCCCGTCAGTTCCTCGACGCCGAAGATCGACGCCATCGACGTGCCGAGCGTCATGACGATGAACTGATTCGACAGCGGCGGGAACATCACCTTCAGTACGTGTGGAAAGATCACATGCCGCACGATCTGCGGCGTGGAGAAGCCGAGTACTTCGGCAGCCTCGATTTCCATCAGTCGGACCGAATTGAATCCTGCGCGCTGGATCTCGCACAGATACGCGCCGGCATTGAACGTCGCCCCGATCAGCACCGCTGTAAACGGCGACAGGGTCACGCCGATCTCAGGCAGTGCGAAGAACAGGAAAAAGATCTGCACGAGTTGCGGCGTATTGGTCGCGAACACCACATAAGCCATCACCGCTTTGCGCAGAAGCGCCGGCCCGTAGCGCAACACCGAAGCACAGATGAGGCCGATGATCATGCCGAACCCAAACGCGAGCACGGCGATCTGCAGGCTGAGCCATGCGCCGGCAAGCAGATAAGGCCACTGCTGGAGGATGGGTTCGAAATGTAGGGTCATCGAATAGTGGCTCCCGCCGGATGCGCAGTGCTCGTCCGTTACGGCGACGAGCGCTGTCGCCAGTTTCCCTTACTGCGCGGCTGCAACAGGTGTAGGTGAGGCGGTCGGATCGTGCAGCATGGCGCTGCCGAACCACTTCTTCCAGCTTGCGGCGACAAAGCCGTTCTTCTGCAACGCGCCGATTTCCTTGTTCAGACGCTGCGTCAGTGCCACATTACCCTTTTGCACGCCGATGCAGTCGTAGTCCACTTCGATCGGCGCATCCACTACGCGCCATTTCGTCGGATAGTTCTTCGTGTAGCTCAGCATGAAGTCGAGCACGTCGATCAATGCGTCGGCGCGGCCCTGAGCGATCGCGCGAACCGCATCCGGATAGTTGTCGAGAATCAGAAGCTGCGCCTTGGGCAGTTTGTCATGAATCAGCTGGATAGGCGTCGTGCCGCGTACCTGAACGAGGCGTACCGCCGGATCGTTCAGCTGGGTCCAGTCTGAATACGACGTTGCCTGTGTCGTCAGGACACCTAGCACTTCGGTGTTGACCGGGTCGGTGAAGTCGATCACCTTCAGGCGGTCCGCGTTGCGCGTCATGCCGCCCATCACCGCGTCGATCTTGTCGGTCATCAGAAACGGCACGCGATCGTTCGAGCCCACCGGAACGATCTCAAGCTTCACGCCGAGCGAGTCGGCAATCTTCTTAGCAATACTGACATCGAAGCCGTCGATGTTGTTTTTCGCATCGTAAATGCCGAGCGGCGGCAGGTTCGGGTTGATGCCGAACACGATCTTCTTCGACGCGATGATTTCGTCGAGCGTGCGGGCGCTGGCGTCCAACGAGCCGAGCAACGCGCAGGCGGCAACACCCACGGCGAGCATGCGGGTGAGGAGGGTAAAGGATTTCATGCTGCAACTCCGTAATAGGTTCGGGGGCGAATGCTGACCTTTCTGGCGCGTGGTTCGGGCATCTCCAGGACCGCCTTTATTTTGGCCATTTTGCGTATACGAAACGTATACGATAAGATAAAAACATCGACGAAATTAGTTGTCAAGGGAGCCATGCCCCATGCTGGATGAGAAGACCATGCGCATCGAGAAGGCAGGCGGCGCGGCTACAGTGAGGTTTCTCTTCGACGGCCGGCCGGTGCGGGCGCGCCAGGGCGAAAGCGTGGCGGCGGCGTTGTTCGCCTCGGGTACGAAGACCTTGCGGGCGAGTCCGCGCAATGGCGCACCACGCGGCATGTTCTGTTTGATGGGGTCTTGTCAGGAGTGTCTGGTCGTAGTCGATGGTCGCCGCGCGCTTGCATGCCGGACAACGGTCATTGAAGGAATGCGCGTCGACAAAGTACCGGAGATCGGCCTTGATATCTGAGTTCGATGTCCTTGTACTCGGCGGCGGCCCTGCCGGCGTGAACGCGGCGCTGGCTGCGTCGGCAGCAGGTCTCAAGGTCGCGCTGTTCGATGAGAACCCGGCGGCCGGTGGGCAGGTCTACCGCGCACCGGTCAGCGCCGCTGTTCCGTCGAGTGCGGACCAGCAAGCGGGCGACGCGCTACGGCGCGAACTCGCGGAAAGTAAGGTCACCACCTACTTCGATCACGTGGTCTGGGCGGTCACCGCCGACTATCGCGTCGATGCCGTGGGTCCGGCCGGCCCCGTGCATTGCACCGGGCGTGCGCTGATCGTCGCAGCGGGAACCACGGAACGTGTCGTTCCCTTCGACGGGTGGACCACGCCGGGCGTCATCGGGCTGGCCGCTGCAACGATCCTCCTCAAATCGCAAGCCATCCTGCCGGGCCGCTCGACATTAGTCGCAGGCTGTGGGCCGTTGCTTGCGGCCGTCGCCGCGAAGACGATAGAAAACGGCGGCAAGGTCGAAGCAATTGCGGATATCGGGGGCGTCGGCGACTGGGCCCGCGCGCTCCCCGCCATGGTGTCGCGCCCCGATCTGATGCGGGAGGGTTTCCGCTGGTGGCGCGAGATTCGCCACGCAGGCGTGCCGATTCATTCGCGGCACACGATAGTCAAAGTCGAGCCGGCCGGCGATCAGCTGCGCGCGACTCTGGCGCCGTGTGACGCAGCAGGCCGGCCCGTCTCCGGAGAACACCGCAGCGTGATCGCCGACTGCATCGCGGTCGGTCATGGGCTGACCCCGTCAACCGAAATCACGCGTCTCCTGCGGGCGGAGCATCGGTACTCGCGGCAGGCGGGCGGATGGATCGCCATCACTGACGAGAACTGCCGCACCTCGCGCCCGCGGCTCTACGTGGCTGGCGATGGCGCAGGCATCGCCGGTGCGGCCGCCGCGAGCCATCATGGCACGCTCGCAGGACTCGCCTGCGCCATCGAGCTTGGCGGCACGGACGTCGCCGGGCTCCGGTCGCGACTCTCATCCGTGCGTCGGGCGCATCTCAAGGCGGCGCGCTTCGGTCGTTCGATGGCGCAATTGATGGCGCTACGGGCCGGCCATGTCGACGGCATTGGGCCGCAAACCATCGTGTGTCGATGCGAGGACGTGACGCGCGCCGAGATCGACGCCGCCTGCGACGCCGGCGCGCACGACGTGAACCAGCTCAAGGCCTGGACGCGCTGCGGCATGGGACCGTGCCAGGGCCGCACATGCGGGGACGTGGCGGCGGAACTGCTTGCCGCACGCGCATGCGGCGGCTCGCGCGAACGCGTGGGTTGTTTTTCCGCCCGCACGCCGTTGCGGCCCGTGACGGTTGAAGCGCTGACGGGAGAGTTCAGCTACGACGACATTCCGATCCCGAAGGCTGCGCCGTTATGAGCCAGCCGACGACAACCGCATTCGACGTCGCCGTGCTTGGCGGCGGCGTGATGGGCTGCACCACCGCACTATTTCTGGCGCGAGCCGGCATGCGAGTGGCTGTGATTGAACGCGATGCGCTGTGCCGTGGCGCGTCGGGCGTCAACGCCGGCACGCTGACGCTGCATATGACGCGTGCCGCGCTCGTTCCCTACGCGATCCGCGCGTGGAAAATGTGGATGAACACCGACACGTGGCTAAGCCACGGCGTGCTTGCGACGTCGGCGCCCGGCCTTTCGCTCGCCTTCACCGAATCCGAGAAAGTGCTGCTGCAGCAACGCGCGGCGGCGAGGCGCGAGTACGGCGCGCAGATCGATCTGCTCGACCGGGATGCCGCGCTCGCCGTCGAGCCAGGCCTGAATCCCGCAATGCTGCAAGCTGCGTACTGCGCAACCGATGGCTTCGCGAGCGCCTATCTTACTGGCCGTGCTTTCCATGCGGCATTGCGCGAAGCGGGTGTACACATTTTCGAGCAGACACCTGTCACGCGCATCGAGCGCGTCGCGGGAATGTATCAGGTGTACGGCCCGAACGACGCTATCCGTATCGACGCGACGCGTCTGGTGATGGCGGGCGGCGTGTGGTTGGAACCGCTGCTCGCGATGCTCGGCATCCGCATCCCCGTCAAGACGCTCGTCAATCAGTTGATCGTCACTGAACGCATGCCGCCCGTGATGAAGTCGGTGCTGAGCATCGCAAATGGGCTGCTGTCGATGAAGCAGTTCGCCAACGGCAGTGTCCTGATAGGCGGTGGCTGGCAAGGCATCGGCGATCGCGAGCGGGGCGGCGTGGAGACCGTGCCGGACAACCTGATCGGCAATCTCCGGCTCGCGCAGCATGTGATCCCCGCGCTAGCCAAAGCGCGCGTGGCCCGCATCTGGCTCGGCCTCGAAGCCGAAACCGCCGACGCCATGCCGATGATCGGTGCGCTCCCCGGTTCCCCCGATGCGTGGGTAATCGGTTGCGTGCATTCCGGTTACACCAGCGGTCCCTACATGGGCAAGCTGCTTGCCCAGGCCATGCTCGGCGAAGAACCCGAGCTGCCCTTGTTCGATCCGGCGCGGCTTGTCGTTCATGACGATGTGCCCGCCCAACTTCATCGGGAAAAGACAGAATGATCCCTACGCATGCCGACCCATTCAACGGCGTTTATGCCGCTACGCTGTGCCCCCTCGACGCGGATGGACGACACCTGGACGAAGCGGCGCTCGAGCGGCATATCGAAGCGGTGGCGAGCGTCGACGGCATTGTCGGGCTATTGGTGAACGGCCATGCCGGCGAGAACTTCACGCTCTCGGCGGCCGATAAGCGACGTGTCGTGGAAATTGCGCATGCCGTCTGCGGCGATCGCTCGATCATCGTAGCCGGCGTGAATGCCGAAGACAGTTACGAAGCGCAGGCCCACGCAAACGACGCAAGACAGGCCGGCGCCGACGCCATGCTACTGTTTCCACCGTTCTCCTGGGCGCTGTCGACCGATCTCGACACCGTTCTGACGCATCACCGCATTGCCAACGCCGAGGCCCGCCTGCCCATGATGCTTTACCAGGCCGGCGTTGCCACGGGCGGCATGGCCTACACGCCGCAGATGCTTGCCGCGCTCGTCGGCTTGCCCGAGGTCGTAGCCATCAAGGAAGGCAGTTGGGAGACGGCCGCGTACGAAGCAAACCGCCGGCTCGTTAAATCGATCGCACCGCATGTGGCCGTGATGGCATCCGGCGACGAACACCTGTTCACCTGTTTTGCGATCGGCACCGAAGGCAGCCTCGTCAGCCTTGCGGCTGTTGTGCCCGAACTGGTCGTGGCACTGTATCGCGCTATCGAACACGGTGATCTCGGCCGCGCGCAGCAGCTTCACGAGCGCATCTATCCGCTTGCGAAGGCGATCTACGGAACCGCGCCGGGCTCATACGCCAATGCGCGTCTGAAAGCCTGCCTGCACTTGCTGGGCCATTTTCCGCATCCGTCGATGCGCCCGCCGATCCCACCGCTTTCCCATGCAGAGCTGATGCGTCTCGAAGACGCGCTCGCCATCGCAACCGACACTCAACGGAGTGGTTTATGAGTTCGACCCCAACCCTCATCAAAGGCGGCCGCATCATTACGGCCGTTGACGACTACGTCGCCGACATCCTCGTGGAAGGCGAGCGCATCGTCAGTATCGGACTGAATCTCGACGGAGGACCGGATGCACGGGTGATCGACGCGGCAGGACTGCTGGTGTTTCCTGGTGGCGTCGATTGCCACACGCATATGGAGAACACCTTCGGGGCCTCGGTGACCTGCGACAACTTTGCGTCGGGCACACGCTCGGCCGCCTTCGGCGGAACGACGACGATCATCGACTTCGCGTTGCAAACCGCCGGCACGAGTCCGCTCGATGCGATCTCGAGGGCGCAATCGAAAGCCGCATCGGCCGCGAGCATCGATTACGGGTTTCATGTGATCGTGACGCAGGTGGACGAGCGCGTGCTCGGCGACATGCAATACGCGATTCGTCACGAAGGTGTCTCGAGCTTCAAGATGTTCATGGCCTATCCCGGCACGGTCATGTCGGACGACGCCGCGATTTTTCAGGCAATGCGAATGGTCGGCCAGCACGGCGGCATGATCGCGTTGCATGCCGAGAACGGCACGGTCATCGACCTGCTGATTCGCGAGGCGCTCGCGCAAGGCCATACCGCGCCGCGTTATCACGCGCTGACGCGGCCCGCGATCATGGAGGGCGAAGCGACGCATCGCGGCATCAAGCTTGCCGAACTCGCTGAAGCGCCGGTTTACTTCGTGCACCTTTCGGCGAAAGAGGCACTGAAGCATGTGATCGAAGCGCGCGACCTGGGCATTCCGGTGTTTGCGGAGACCTGTCCACACTATCTGTTCTTCGATGAATCTGCATACGCCGACGACAGCTTCGAGCTCGCGCGTTACGTGATGAGTCCGCCACTGCGCTCGAAGGAAGCGCAGAACGCGCTCTGGACCGCGCTCAAGACCGACGATCTGCAACTGATCTCGACCGATCACTGCCCGTATTGCATGAAGGAGGGGCATCGCGGCAACGTTAACCAGAAGCCGCTTGGACGCGACGATTTTTCGAAGATTCCGAATGGCGTGCCTGGCGTTGAAACGCGCATGACGGTGGTCTACGACGGTGGCGTACGCGGCGGCCGCATTTCGCTGAATCGCTTCGTCGAATTGATGTCGACTGCGCCTGCCAAGCTCTTCGGCCTGTTCCCGAAGAAGGGAACGTTAGCGATCGGCAGCGACGCCGACATCGTCCTTTTCGATCCGAACGAGTCGCATACGATCAGCGCGGACACGCAGCACGGCGATTGCGACTTTACGTTGTTCGAAGGCCACGCAGTCACGGGCCGGGTGAAGAAAGTGCTGCTACGGGGTGAGTTGCTGATCGACAACGGCGACTGGGTCGGACGGACCGGTCAGGGACAGTTTGTCACGCGCGGCGAACTGGGCGGTCACTGGTAGAGCGTCATGCCAATCTATGAATATGCCTGCGACGCATGCGGGACGTTCGATTCCATCCGCCCGGTCGCGAGGCGTGATGAGCGAACGCCGTGCCCGGAGTGCGGCCTGCTGTCGCCGCGCATCGCCAGCGGTGCGACGGTGTTGCTGTCGCACCGCGGCGAGACCATGCCGGCGGAAGAAGGGGCTTATGGCTTCAGGCATCAAGGTGGCTGCGGTTGCTGTCGCTAGACAGCCGACCTGACTGCGCAAACGACCGCTGCACCTTGATAGCTGCTGTTCAAGCCGCGCATTCCGCGTAGTACCGATTCGGTGCCGGAAAAACGCCGGTCATCACCTCGATCAGGAATGGACCGTTAAGCTGTGACGCATCGCTCAGCGCATCTGCCAGATCATCGAGGTGCTCAACTCTGCGCGACGCGACACCGAGCGAAGCGGCAAAAGCAGCCCAGTCATGACTCGGCAACTCGCTGAACTGCGCCGGAATAGAGCCATTGCTGATTGCGTCGATATGGACCGCGCCATGCGCAGCATTGTTCAACACGACATAAAGCACCTTTACGCCGTATCGGGCTGCGGTCTGGATCTCCATGCCGTGCATAAGCATGCATCCGTCTCCGGTCACGACGACACACGGGCGCTCCGGAGCCGCAAGCTTGACGCCGATCCCAGCGGCGACTGCCCAACCCATCGGCGCGAGCGAGCTGGATGAGAAATAGTTGCCAATGCCCGACGAGAGCCAGTAGTGAGCCATGAATATCCGGTGGGCGCCGGAATCCACGACAACGTTTGCATCCTTGGGCAGGAATTGACACAGTTGCTTGACGACGTCTCCTGTATAGAGCGCTTGATCGCCATCTGAACCCCGCACGCCGGGTTGCTCGAACTTATAGTCGTACAAAGGAGTTTCGTTGACCTCGGCGACCCATGCTTTTCTTCTTTCCAACACCGTGTGAAAGTCGGCGCTGCGGTCCGTGTCCATCTCGGACAGCAAGCGGAATGTGGCGCCAATTCCGGAGAAAACTCTGCCGCGCGCGACATGCCCCGTCGCGGGTGCGTCAAAGCTGTCGTCGAAGATGATCAGTTCCTTCCAGGCGGAGAGCTTCTCCGTCCAGTTCATGCTGTCGCGCTGATTCAGGTCGCTGCCGAATACGACGAGGACGTCAAGCTCGTCCGAGTTGATGACGCGGACGGCCCGCGAGTGGCCCGAGAATCCGTACACGCCGAGCGAAAGGATATGGTCCTCAGGAAACGCTCCCTTTCCCGAGAGCGTGGTCGCAACCGGAATGCAAAATTTTTCGGCTACGTCGAGCAGGACCTTCGCGGTTTCCGGGTCATTGCCGCGACTGCCGATCAGAAAAGCGACTCTCTTCGATTTGAGCAGATACCGGTTGCACAAGGCCTCCAACGCAGCGCGGTTCGCGGGGACCTCGCAGGCGTTGAACTCGTCATGATCGTATGGTTGCCGTGATGCATTGTGGCCGGGCAGCACCTCCTGCCGCTGAACGTCGACAGGGATGCTCACGAAGGACTGCGCTCGACGCATCCAGTTCAACCCATCTGTCGCGCGGCGCATCTCGGCCTGAAGATTGTCTTTGTTCTTCAGTTCAACAACATTTTCGACCAGGCTCCTTACCACGCCGCTTTCAAAAATGCCGCTCTGCGTAGCATCCTGGAACGCACCTTTGCCTTCCGCACGCGACGAAACCCCTCCGGCGATATAGAGCATGGGAATCCGGTCTGCGTGAGCGGCCGCCATACCGGGCACGAAATTCATGGTGCCCGGTCCGGAAATCCCCACGCACACGCCGAATTTTCGGCTGGCCCGCGCATAACCATCGGCCATGAAAGCACTGCTGGTCTCATGCGCGCAAACAATGCCGCGGATCGATGGCGATTTGTCGATTGCATCCAGCAGTGGGTAGATCATCTTCCCCGGCACGAGGAAGACGTGGTCGATTTTCGCGACTTCCAACGACTTCACGACCGTTGTCGATACATTGAGAGGAGCGTGTGATTCCATATTTTTTGAGTACGATCCGAGTAGAAACCAATAATCGGATCTCGCTATCTCTCATCCGGACGTCGCGCGTGGCCCTCGAAAGAGCAACGTGACGAAGCCGGCGGCACAACGCCGGTATGTGGAGACAGCGAGACGGCCCTGAACGCGTTGCACACCGGCTGCAATCGCGTCCCGTGCTGCTGCATCGAGCCCGCCTGAAACGGGCCCGTGTCTCCATCCGTGAGTACTCTTTCTCGATTACGACGTCGCTCGCATGCACTGCCTCAATGGAGGCGAGCGCTGCGAGGTGTTATCGACCATGCGGCGCGCGAGAATCGCGAACCTCGGTCCGTTCGACTACAGGTAGACGTTCAGCTTGAACGCGTTGCCCCGTTCAGAATGTCTGCCAGTCGGCAGCTTCATTTGCACTGGTCGCGGCTGCGGCCGCGGTGCTTGCACTGCTTGTTAAACGTGGCGTCGCCGCGGGCTTTGCCAACTTTGCCGGGGATGCCACCTGCGGCTTGCGATGCGGTTCCTTCCGAGCTGCGTTCACAGGTGACATAGATACGCGCCTGACGTCGATCTTGAAGAACGCCACCGCTGCACGCAGACCCTGGGCCTGCTGCGCCATCGACTGGGCCGCCGCCGAAGCTTCTTCCACCAGCGCGGCGTTCTGCTGGGTGACCTGGTCCATCTGGTTGACTGCCTGATTGACCTGCTCGATGCCGGTGCTCTGTTCTTGCGACGCCGACGAGATTTCGCCCACGATATCGGTGACACGCTTCACCGACGCGACGATCTCATTGATCGTGCCGCCCGCCTGCTCGACAAGATTCGAGCCCACCTCTACCCGATTGACCGAATCGGCGATCAAATCCTTGATTTCCTTTGCGGCGCTGGCACTACGCTGCGCAAGCGCGCGCACTTCGCCGGCAACGACGGCGAAGCCGCGACCCTGTTCGCCGGCACGAGCCGCCTCGACCGCCGCGTTGAGCGCGAGGATGTTGGTCTGGAAGGCAATACCCTCGATCACACTGATGATCTCGGACATTTTGGTCGAACTGGCGGAGATATCGCGCATCGTTTCGACCACTTGCCCGACGACGTCGCCGCCTTGCTGTGCGATGCCGGAGGCCGTACCGGCGAGCGTTGCTGCCTGCTTCGCGTTATCCGTGTTGTGACGGACCGCAGCGGTCAGTTCTTCGATGCTCGAGGCGGTTTCTTCGAGCGATGCTGCCTGCTCCTCTGTGCGGCTCGACAGATCCAGATTCCCTTGTGCGATCTGCGCACTTGCCGTCGCCACGCCTTCGGCGTTCTCGCGGACTTCCGCCACGACCTGCGCGAGCGCATCGCGCATTGCTTTCAGCGATGCCATGAGGCTGGTCGTATCGCCGGGCGGGAGGTCGATGCTTACGCTGAGATCGCCCGCCGCCACGCTTCTGGCGAGGTTGGCGGCTGTCGCCGGTTCAGTGCCCAGTTGCCGTGTCAGATTGCGGGCCATCCAGACGCCGATGCCCCAACCGATCAACATGGACAAGACCACCAGAACAATCATCAGATTGCGGCCGTCCTCGTAGACCTTGTCGTTAGATCCGGCCGTCGCTTGGGCGTCGCTCTGTTTCACATTAACCAGCGTGCCCATCAGGACCAGGGTCTTGAACCCCTTCTCATGGTATTCGCCCAACAGATAGGCAGTCAGGGCAGCTTGATCCTGTAGCCCAGCGGCGTTAATCCGGCCTTTCATTTCATCGAAGGCCTGTATGTAGTCGTGCCAGCCCTGATCGAGATCGGCGAAGGTCGCCTTCCCTTTGTCGGTGTAGACGAGGGGCTCGGCTTGATTGAGGTGCTCGCGCGCCGAGGCCAGGGCTTTTTCGGCTTGGCCTAGCGAGGCAGTCCGCTGCTCGGCAGTGGAAGCCAGAATGGCGTTGCGTAGATAGGTACCGACTCTCAGCACATCGGCGTTCGCTTGCTGGATCTGGTTAAGCCCCACGAGATCCATTCGATAGGTCGTGTCCGCGTTGTCGCTGATCCGTCCCATGCTGCGGACACCGATCACACTGACGATGGCACTGATGACTGATACGAGGATAAAGGCGCTGATTAGTTTGGCGCCGAGCTTCATATTGCCGATATTCATAGCTTGCTTCGTCAACGTGAAAAAATTGGAACAAAGAAATAGATCCAACGACGCTCGCGCGTCGCCGGATAGTCGGCAATGCCGTCCGGGGATGCGGCAAGTGCTCCATGTATTCAGTTAACGGCAGGCACAATCTATTCTTCATACCAATTATCGTTTACGCGCAAATTTATCGTATTTTTATGCTTCCAAGTTATTACTTTGTAAGGTTTGGAGCGAAGACGAATGCCGAAGGTCCAGCGACTGAGCGCTGCAGATGAGATGACGTTTCGACAACTGGCAGTCCGTTCATCGCGTCTTGATAGACTTGCGCGTACGGAAAGAGATGCGGGGGAAATGCGTGAGTCTTGACGAATACTATAGGCGGCTGAAGTTGCCGGACACTGCGTCGCCGGCAGACGTCAAGCGCGCGTACCGACGGCTAAGAGCGAAGTACCACCCCGATCGCAACAAGGGGCGCGAATCGACAGTCGAGCCGGTGTTCAAGCGCATTCAGGAGGCGTTTGAGATTTTGACAGGCGAGCGTCAACCGCCCGTACTCAGTCAGGCGGCGGCATCGACTGAGCGCCGTGACAAGCCAGCCCACTCACGCGAACACCGCAGCTCGCCTCCGATGCGCGGCGCGAACTGCCTGGTCGAACTTTTCGTTCCGCTCGAAGCCGCGATTCATGGCGGCGAGGTCGAAGCGAGCTATGCGGTGAGGGGACCGTGTCACCCATGTCAAGAACGCGGTGCCCAGTGCGCGAGCTGCAACGGCAGCGGTCTGTCGGTCTCGGGCATGCACTGCGTCGCCTGTGGAGGAACTGGTCGGCCGCCGGCGAGTGACCGGTGTCAAGCGTGTCTCGGCACAGGTATCAGAACCTGGCGGAAGTTCGAGACTGTGAAGGTTCCAGCGGGTGTGTGGGATGGCCAGCGTCTTGTCGTCGAAGGTGGTGGTCATCCCGGGACGAATGGCGGTCCGTCTGGTGACGCGATCTTCTCGGTCGCGATTGTGTGCAGCGCGGCCTTTCGTCGTGACGGCCTGAATCTCGCGAGCGAGATTCAGGTTGATTTCGTGACCGCCACGCTCGGCGGTAACTTCGACGCGCAGATCCTGGGGCGTGCGCATCGGATGACGATTCCGCCGAACGCGCAACAGGGCAGCACGATTCGTCTACGCGGACATGGACTCACGGACCGCAACGGCTTTCGCGGCGACCTGACGCTGCAATTGGTGCTCGCGATGCCGGCTGCGGCTTCACATCTCACTGACGATGAACGACAACGGCTGCGTGAGATGTTTGCGGATGCGGGGCGTCGAGCGACGCAGGTAATGCCTGCATGCTCGAGCCAGCGTTTCGCAGCCAAGTAGTGTCTTTGAGTAAACCAATCATGAAAGATAGTTCAAAAGGCGGCCTCGTCTATTCCACCGACGGCGGACGGATGTGTCCCGAATGCAGAAAGGCGCTCGCGGAATGTATCTGCAAGACAGTTGCCAGGGCATTACCGGTAGGCGATGGCGTCGTGCGAGTGTCACGCGAGACCAAGGGCCGAGGCGGGAAAAGCGTGACGATCGTTAAGGGGTTGGCGCTCGATCCTCTTGCGTTGGCCTCATTAGGCAAGCAATTGCGCACGGCCTGCGGTTCTGGTGGAACAGTCAAGGATGGCGTGATTGAAGTGCAGGGTGACCATTGCGAGCGGGTCATCGAAGCGCTCAAGAAGTACGGCCACAGCGCGAAGCGCGCCGGGGGTTAATCGTTTCAGTGAGTGTCGGCACAATGAGTTCAATGGACTACGTGCGGCCACAAGCACTCACGATCGCTCAGGACGCAAATCGTCCGAACAGTTAGAGTCGATGCGGCCGTCGCCGATCTTCGACACGATGCCGGCGTCGGCTTTGAACATCGATCATCCGGTTCACGTCATCCTCCGCGCAGGCAACGCTGCCTGCATCCGCATGGCGGCGTTGTCCCAGTTGATAAGGCTAAAAATCTGGTTGACGTATTCGTTGCGCCTGTTCTGATACTTCAGGTAGTACGCGTGCTCAAAAACGTCGAGGATGAGGATGGGCTGGATGCCCCAGGCGGTCAGCTTCTGATGGTTCTCGCATTGCAGGATCATGAGCTTACCCGTCGCAGGGTGGTAGCCAACTACTCCCCAGCCGGATGCTTCCACAGCAATCGTCGCGGCAAGCAGTTGCGCCTTGAACTTCGCATAGGAACCGAAATTCCTGTCGATCGCTTTTGCCAGTTCGCCCTTCGGTTCACCGCCTTTGCCGGAGATGCTGGTCCAGTAAATGGTGTGCAGGATGTGGCTCGATAGCTGGAACGCGAGTTCTTTCTCGTAGAACTTCACTAGCGCAAAGTCGTTTGAGTCCCGGGCTTTCGCGAGGCCATCTTCAGCCTTGTTCGCGGCAGCCACCGCGGGCTTGTGGTGAAAGTTATAGTGCAGTTCGACGGTGCGCGCATCGATAACGGGTTCAAGCGCGTCGTAGGCAAACGGCAGCGGTCCAGCGGCATATTTGCCGTCCGCGTCTGTGAGCTTGTCGGTGTAACCGGACTCTTCTGCGGCACGTGCCGTTTGTGCCTGAGCCAGCATGATTCCAGCACCGATAGCAGCGGTGTCTTGCAGGAAGGTACGACGTGTAGCCATGAATACGATCCTCGTAGAATGCACGCGCACGCGTGCCTTCAGATGGCGTGCGAATGGATAAGTGGATAGACAGTTAGACCAAATAGGGCAGCCGCAACGACAATCACCGGCTCCTGCAGCTTCTTGAATCGCCAGAGCAACACGACCGTCACAAGAGCAAGCACGACAGTCGGCCAGTCGACGATCGAGCGCCTCGCGATAACGATGACTGAGCCCGTGATCGCGCCCACGGCCGCCGCAGTAATGCCATCAACGAACGCCTTGACGGCGGGGAGCTTGCCGTATTTCTTGAAGTACGGTGCCGGCAGCACGGTGAACAGGTAGCAGGGAAGAAACGTCCCGAGCGCGGCGACGCAGGCGCCCGAAAATCCCGCAACGAGATAGCCGATGAAGCCGACCGTAATGACGACCGGCCCCGGAGTGATCATCGCGACGGCCACCGCATCGACAAACTGTTTGTCGTTGAGCCAGTGATGTTCGGTCACGACACCGCCGTAGAGGAAGGGCACGATTGCGAGTCCCGAGCCGAACACGAACGCACCGGCCTTGGCGAAGAACAGACCGATCTGGCCGAGCAGCGGCAAGTCAAGGCCACTGAGGACACCGCTCACACCCGGCGCCTGCGCCACGGCAAGTGCATTCAATCCGCCCTTGCCAAGCCATTTCGGGGGCGCGCGCCAGAACCAGTTGAGCAGACCGCCTCCGATAAACAGCCACGCGATCTCGGATTCAGTGACCACGGTGACGACCGCGAGCACCAGGAATATCGCCCACAGTAGTTTGTCTTTGCCGACGGTCTTTCTGGTCAGTTTGTACGCGCTCATCGCGATGATTCCGACCACCGCGGCGCCTACGCCATAGAAGACTGCCTGCATCCAGGAGAGGCCGCCAAACTGCGCGTAGGCCCAGCCGAGCGCCACAACCATCAGGAACGACGGCAGGACAAAAGCGATACCGGCCACCGTTGCACCGACGACGCGGTAATGGACGTAGCCGAGATAAATGCCGAGTTGTGCGGCGAGAGGACCTGGCATCATTTGAGCCAGCGCCAGTCCTTCCTTGTAGTCCTGCTCGCTGATCCAACGCCGGCGCTCGACGAGGTCGCGGTGCATGTAGCCGACCAGCGCCACCGGACCGCCAAATCCAAAGGTGCCGAGCCGCAGCATGTAAAGGATCATCTGGCCGAGCGTGTAGCCGGGCGAGATCGCCGTCGTGGTGTTCATGAACGGCCTTCTGCGCTGTTATTTTTTTTGCCCGTTGCGAAGTGCGCGTAAATCGAATCGAGCACCCGACCCATCTCGTCGAGCAGTTGATCGTCGTCCAACGCGCGTTGCCGTGCGCCGGCCATCACTGCCTCGAAGCCGATTGCTTCTGGTACCGGTGCGCCGCCGACGTCGAGCGTGTGCACCATTTCACCGAGCCGCAGAAGCGCTGCGTCCTCGTCGAGGCCGAAACTCACAACCAGCACCTCAAACGTCACGCGCTCGCCCACGTGCGTAAAGGCGGCGCCGTCGAAGTCGAAGCCGAGGGCGTCCGTGGGGCAGTCTTCCGGCGACACGAGCCAAAGAAAGCGTGCCTGCGGATCGATGAAGCGACGGATCAACCATGCGCTTGCGACGCGGTCGACCCATAGCCGTTGTCGGGTCGCCCACGTCCGGGCGAGATAGTCGTCGCGTCGCAGTGGCCGGATAGCTCGTTCAGCCGCATGCGGTTCGCCCGGTGACACGACCGTATCCGCGAGCGCCAGAAAATCTTCCCAGGCAACTTCGGCATCGGTCGATGCGGCGCCCGGAAAGTAGTCGATCGTCCGGATCGCGTCGTAGTCCTTGCGCAAGCGACGCAGCAAACGGGTGACGTCAGCCGGCAGCATACCGCCCAGCGTTTTGCGCGCCGCGCCCAGTGCCGCGACAAAGGTTGCGTAGTCGTCGTTCCGATCGAACAGTGCGCGGAAGTCCTCTTCTTGCGACGCGTCCAGGCTTTGCGCCCGTAGCAGATGGGCGGTGCCGCCGGCTTCGTCAATGCTGCCGGCAAGTTCGCGCAGCATGTCCTCGCGCTCCGCGGTTTGGGGTAACAGGTAGATGCCGTCGCGCAGGACAGCGCACCCCTTCGCCTTCAGCGCCCGCCACGCCCGCATGCGCGCGGTGGCGTTCACGGTGGGGAACGTCAGAACGAGGACAGACCAGGTGGTTAGAGCATTCATGTAAAGTAAACTACACGTATGTAGCGTACTTTACAAATTATTTTGTTTTGACTTCGGTGGAGCCGCATTGATGCCGCGGCGTAGATTGATTCCGCTCCGCCGCGGGCTGATCAACAAAAGTGACTAGACATACCGCGCTTCGTTGAGATCGGCGATGAGCGTCGGACCTGTTGGATGCCAGTCCAGCCGAGCTTGGGTCTGAACACTGGAGGCCGGCATATCCAGGCCGACGAACATTGCCATCCATCCAAAATGCGACGCCGCTTCGTCCGGGCTGATCGAAACGACGGGCAAGTTCAGACCCCGGCCAAGCGCCTCTGCGATTTCGCGGCTACTGATCCCTTCTTCGCCGACCGCATGATATCGAGCCTCCTGTTGGCGCTTTTCTACGGCGAGCCGATAGAGACGCGCCACATCGGAGAGATGGCCGGCCGGCCAGCGGTTACGACCCTCGCCGACGAAGGCGCTGACGCCTTTCTCCCGAGCGATAGCAACGAGCGGCGAGATGAGACCCTGCTTGAACGGGTTGTGAACCTGAGGCAAGCGCACCACCGACACGTTGATTCCCGCCTCCAGGAGAGCATTCCCAGCAACCTCGGATGCGATCCGCGGATTGGGATGGCTGACATTAAAGACATCTTCAGTCGCCAGTTGACCGTGCTCACCACTACCCATGCCGGTTCCCGAGGTGATGATCAGAGGACGGTCGGAGCCGGCGAGCACGGAACCGAGTGCTGCGATCGCACGCTTGTCTTTTTCGCAGTTCTCCACGAATCTTGAGAAATCGTGATCGAACGCTGTGTGAATGACGGCATCTGCTTTTGCGGCGCCGCTGCGCAGGCTCTCCGGATCCTCCAGGGTTCCGCGATGCACTTCCGCACCTGCATCGATAAGCGCTTGCGCTCCCGCGTCCGAACGCGTCATACCGATCACATGATGACCCGCGTTGATGAGTTCGGGAACGATGGCCGCACCGATGAAGCCTGTCGCGCCCGTCAGAAAGATACGCATAGTAAAACCTCCGTGATTGTCACTGCGACTATCTGACCATTTCCCGTTCTGTTGAAGTGGTGACGTCATCCTATGAAAAGAACTAACAGGATGATCCCGATGCCGGCCGGCCAATCCAACGCTGACGCAATACGTCGATCCGCCTCAACCTCAGCGCCCGGCCTTAAGCTGTGTCCACAGCCTGTTTTCAAGGCGCAGGATATCGGCCGGCAAAGGCAATGACAGCGTGAGCGATTTCATCTTTTCACCGCGAGGATAAACCGCTTCATTCTCGAGGATCGCCGGCTTCACAAAGGCACGCGCCGAAGCGTTAGCGTTCGGATAGAAAACCTGATTGGTGATCGCCGCGCTCACCTTCGGCTGAAGGATGTAATTGATCCATTGCATTGCAGCTTCCGGGTGTGGCGCATCTTTGGGAACGCCCATCAGATCGAACCACAACACTCCATCGCCCTTAGGAATGACGTAGCGAATCTCGTACGAGCGATGGGCCTCTTCTGCACGCCGCTTTGCGATTCCGACGTCGCCCGACCACGCTAGCGCGATGCAGACATCGTTGTTGGCGAGATCGTTGATGTAGCCGGAAGAATTGAACTGGGTGATGTACGGGCGAATCGTTTTGAGCAGCTTGAACACGTCCTGATAATCGGCGGGGTTCTTACTGTTGGGGTCCTTATGCAGGTAGATCAACCCAACCGAGAATGCGTCCTCCGCGGAGTCGAGCACGGAAACGCCGCAGCTTTTCAGCTTCGAGACGTATTGCGGATCGAACAGCAGGTCCCAACTATCGTACGGTGCGTCCTTGCCTAATATCTGCGTCACTTTCGTGACGTTGTAACCGATGCCATCTGTTCCCCATGACCATGGCACGGTGTATTGATTGCCCGGATCGGCTGACGCAAGCATCTTCATGAGCACGGGATCCAGATTGGCCAGGTTTGGAATCTTGCTCTTGTCGAGCTTCCGATAAACCCCTGCTTCAATCTGCTTGCCGGCATAACTGGATGACGGCACGACAACGTCATAGCCCGATGAACCGCTTAGCAACTTTGCCTGCAAGGTGTCGTCGCCGTCATAGACGTCGTATCGGGTGTGAATGCCGGTTTCCTTTTCGAACCCGGAGACGGTGTCGTCGGCGATATTGTCCGACCAGTTGTAGACATTCAGCTCTTCGGCTTGAGCATGATTTGCGGTCGCAACCAGTGTCCCCGCAACTGCGAGGAGTCCCGTGACGACAGTGATGAGATGGCGGGGTGTCATAGCGGCATTTCCGTGTTAATGGAGGAACTCGTGCGAAGGGGAAGAAGCGTCAGTCAGCAATCGGGCGGTCGCGGCGCCAACCAACTTGTTCCAGTGCTTTCAGCAGACGGGCGGCGCCGAGCGCGTGGACATGAACGCCTTGGCCGTCCATATCTTCGGCAGCAACGAGGGCGTTGAGAATGGCTTCTTCGACCGCTTCCGCAGCCGCGACGAATAGCGGAGAAATGAAATCGTGAATGACGCAGCGCACGCTGATGACAGGCTCGATCGCCTTGCCGTAATCCGCCGGCGGTATGCCGCGGTTACCCACCGAGAAGGCAATGAAGATGTCGCCACTGGAGTATTCGGTGCCACCGCCCACGCGGGCTAATCCAATGCTCGCGCGCCGCGCAATCTGCTCGCACTGATGCGGAAGAAGCGGCGCGTCGGTCGCAAGCGTCACCACGATCGATCCCATTCCGGGGACACCCGCACGACGTCGGTCGAATGGCGACGGCAGACCTCGCAGCACTTCGCCCACCGGATAACCGGCCACGCGCAGCGCGTCGCGACGGCCGTAGTTCGCCTGGACTAGCGCGCCGACGGTCCAGCCACCGTCCGCTGCCGCGAGCCTGCGTGAGGCTGTTCCAATGCCGCCTTTGAACTCATGACAAATCATGCCGGTACCACCGCCAACCGAGCCCTCGGCCACCGGTCCACTGCGAGCGTCGGCCTGCGCTTCGTGAACGTGCGCGGCGGTGACATGCTGCCCCCAGATGTCGTTCAGCACTCCATCAAACGTTTCCAGCACCACCGGCATGCACCAGTACTGGCTATTGCCGACCCACGCGCGTTCGGCGGCGACCAGAGCATCGCGAACCACACCGACGCTGTGCGTGTTGGTGTAGGCGATAGGCGTAGTGAGCAATCCTGATTCGCGTATCCATTCCAGGCCGGTGGCATCGCCGTTTCCGTTGAGCACGTGACAGCCGGCAAAACATGGGTCGAGCCGTGCCATGCCGGCGCGCGGTTCGATGATCGTCACGCCGGTTCGAATCGAAGCTTCTGCGCGGTTTTCGACCAGGGTACGATGACCGACTCTTACGCCTTGCACGTCGGTGATGCTGTTAAACGGACCGGGCGTGCCGTGGCCAACTCGAACACCGATGTCTCTGATACCCATACTTTTCTCCTGTATTGCTCGCTGCGAGCAAGCCTGCCGACGCGCATGCGACGGGGTACAGAGATGGTAGGGTGGGGAACGACGCGTGAAAATCAGGCCGAAGGGCTAGAACGATGGGACGACCTACCCTTTAAGGGGTAGTGGGGGAAACTGACATGCAGCTTGATGTATCGGACGTTGCCTTTCATCAGCGGCTTGGACGTCTGGTCGAGAAGCTCGACGACAAACAGTTCTGGCATGCGCTGATCGACCTGTTGCGCAAAGTGGTCCACTTTGACAACTGGGTGGTGGTGATCTTCTGGCCCAATGGGAAACCCCAGTTGATTGCGGAAATCCAGTCGCGCACGCCGAACGACGAACTGTTCAAGGGGTATTTGAACAGCGTCTACTTGCTGGACCCTTTCTATCAATTCAGCCTGGGCGAGATCAGCCCGGGTGTGTATTGTCTGGACGAAGTCGCGCCCGATCACTTTCGGGAAACCGAATATTTTCGCCGCTATTTTTCGGTGAACGTGCTGGAAGATGAGGTGCAGTTGTTGGCCCCGCTGCCAACGGGTGGAACGCTGTCCGTATCGATGGGCAGTGAACGCCGCTTCAGCTCAACTGAAATCGGAACCCTCTGTCTTTACGGCGCATGGTTGCTTCCGTTGATGTGCCACGCCTTGGCAGCACAAACAGCCGTGCTCCCGCCGCCGGTGAGTTCACCCGCGGGAGGTGACCGGCGCCTTCATTTCGAACAGGCGTTGCGCAAGCGCTCCAACACATCGTTGACCAACCGCGAAATTGAAATCGCGCTGATGATTCTTGCCGGTCATTCGACCAAGAATATGGCAAGGCTGCTCGGCGTGTCACCCGCTACTGCCAAAGTTCACCGACGCAATCTTTACAAGAAGCTGAACATCTCCTCTCAAGCGACACTCTTTCTGCTCATCATGGATGAAGACCCGGAGACCAACTGAGGCGAACCGGTTCTGCTGGGTGATCCTAAGGAGATGCCTGGCTTTGAACCGCGCCCTTTCTTCTGTAGGCTGTCACCGACAGGCCGTCCGCTGATCAGTCCATTGCAGCAAAATCAGCGTGACCAGACGGGCCGCCAGGCGCTTGAGCGCCGGCGCACCGTTCGTTGGCCGGGGGCCCCACCCACTGAGAAGGAGCCATTCATGGAATCGTCTTCAGGCCAACAACCGGGCGCCCCTGCCGGCCACGTCGAGGAAACCCGCCACGGGTCGATGCCCAAGCTGGCGCTGGCCGCCATCGGCATCGTGTTCGGCGACATCGGCACCAGTCCGCTCTACACCATGAGCACGGTATTCGACTCGGGTCACGGGCTGGTGCTCGATCGCTTCAATGTGCTGGGCGTGGTGTCGCTCATCATCTGGTCGCTGATCATTGTGGTGACGCTGAAGTACGTGACGCTGATCATGCGCGCCCACAACCACGGTGAGGGCGGCATCATGGCGCTGCTGGCGCTGGCTTCCAGTTCTGTAATGGACCGGCCCCGCCTGCGCAACGGGCTGCTACTCGCCGGTGTATTCGGCGCGGCGCTGTTCTATGGCGACGGCGTCATCACGCCGGCCATCTCAGTGCTCAGCGCGGTGGAAGGACTGGAAGTGGCGGAACCGCAGCTCAAGCCCTTCGTGGTGTCGATCGCACTCGTCGTGCTGATCGCTTTGTTCCTCGTGCAGCGGCGCGGCACGGCCGGCATCGGCGCTGTGTTCGGGCCGGTGATGGTGCTGTGGTTTGTCGTGATTGCGGTGTCGGGACTGCTCAGCATCGGCCGCGCGCCGGCCATCCTGGTCGCTTTCAACCCGTTCGTGGGCCTCGAATTCCTGATGCGCAACGGCTGGCGGGCCTTCGTCTCGCTCGGCGCGGTGGTGTTGGCGCTGACCGGCGCTGAGGCGCTTTATGCCGACATGGGCCACTTCGGCGCGCCGCCGATTCGTCTGTCGTGGTTCGCACTCGTGCTACCCGCGCTGGCGCTCAACTACCTGGGCCAGGGCGCGCTGCTATTGTCGGATCCCAAGGCCGTGGATAACCCCTTCTTCCACCTCTTCCCGTCGGTGGCGTTGTTCCCGATGGTGGTGCTGGCCACGGTGGCGACTGTGATCGCGTCGCAGGCAGTGATCAGCGGCGCGTTTTCGATGACCAAGCAGGCCATGCAACTCGGCTTCATGCCGCGCATGGGCATCGTCTATACGTCCGAACGCGAAGTCGGCCAGATTTACGTGCCCGCCATCAACTGGCTGCTGCTGATCGCGGTGGTGGGGGCGGTGCTGGGCTTCGGTTCCTCTACGGCGCTGGGTTCGGCCTACGGTATCGCGGTAACGGGCACGATGATGATCACCACCTTCCTCACGTTCTACGTGGTGCGCTACGCCTGGCACTACAACTGGTTGCTGTGCGTGCTGGCCACCGGGTTCTTCTTCGTCATCGATCTGGCGTTCTTCTCGGCCAACCTGCTCAAGTTCGTGGATGGCGGATGGTTCCCGCTGCTCTTGGGCGCCATCATGTTCACCGTGATGTCCACCTGGCACCGCGGCCGTGCGCTGATGATCGAAGAGGCCAGCATCCATGCCGGCGCGCTGCCGCTGGCCAGGTACCTCGACAGCCTGTTCGCGCAGGAAACGATACGCGTGCCCGGCACGGCGGCGTTCCTGACCATCGACCCCAGCACCGTGCCGCACGCGCTGGTCAACAACCTGGCGCATAACCACGTGCTGCACGAGCGTGTGCTGTTCGTGCACGTGACCAACCTGGATGTGCCCTATGTACCGCGCGAGCAGCGCGTGGCGATCACGCCGCTGGGCCACAATTGCCACAGCATCCTGGTGACATACGGCTTCAAGGACGTGGCCAGCCTTCCGCAAGCGCTGCGCGACTGCGAGCCGAAGGGTTTGGTGGTCGATCCGGCGAAGGTCTCCTACTTCCTCAGTCATGCCACTGTGGTGGCGACCGGAGGCAAGGGCATGCCAGTGTGGCGCGAACGATTGTTCAGCGTGATGGCGCACAATATCGGCAACCCCGCCGCTTATTTCAAACTGAGCTCAAACCGGGTGATCGAGCTGGGCTCGCGCGTCGAAATATGAGGTAGAACCTATAAGGTAGAACCTGCAAACATGAAGAGACTTTTCGTTTGCTGCGACGGCACATGGAACTCGGATAGCGACGAGTTTCAGGGGGTGCCCGTTCCGACCAATGTCGTTCGCTTTTTCAACGCGTTGAGTGAACACGGTGAAGATGGCGTCGAGCAACTCCGCTACTACCACGTCGGCATTGGCGCCAACGAAGGCCGGGTTCGTCGCCTCGTAGACGGTGCGTTGGGATTGGGCCTCTCGCGAGACATTCGAACTGCGTACAAGTGGCTGTCCGACCACTACGAGGAGGGTTCTGAAATCTTCATCATTGGCTTTTCGCGTGGCGCGTTCACGGCGCGAAGTCTGGTGGGCATGCTTCATCGTTGTGGACTTCCTGGCGAGGCAAGCTGGGCGCTAGTCAAACAGGCATGGAACCTGTACCGGCTCGATCCAGCAACACCGGAAAACATCAGCCTGCAGGAACGGTTCTGCATCGAGAATGGCAAACCGCCTCCCATTCGCTTCCTGGGCGTGTGGGAGACGGTGGGCGCTCTCGGTATTCCTGAAATTGCGAACTTATTCGGCTTAGGGAGACAGCGCCTCGAATTTCATGACACGAGGCTTTCGCCAGAAGTTGAACGCGCGGTACAAGCCCTTGCCATTGATGAGCAGCGGAACACTTTCTTTCCAACGTTGTGGACGGATGCCGATGGTTGCGACCCGGCACGCGTGACGCAAGTGTGGTTCCCTGGTGTGCACGCGGACGTTGGGGGCGGCTACAAGGAGACAGGGCTTTCTGACGCCACGCTCAAATGGATGATTACCGAGGCCGCGCAGTGCGGTGCGGTGTTTGAACCGAAAATGTTGGACCAAATAGCGGATGCGGGCCAGCTGTCGCCATCCGCGGTACATGGCGTCCTGCACAACTCGCTCACAGGCTTTTACAGGAGGATCGGATTTCGTCCCCGGTCCTTTCCGTATCTGGCGAAGGATTCACGCATATGCTCCGAATCGATATCGGATCTGGCATTGGCACGGCAGGCCAGTCCGCCAATCTTTCAGGCTCCCTATCGACCGAACATCGATCCAGGGAAGGGGGTGCAGGTGCGGGTCTTCGCCAGCACGTTGTGGAACTGGACCGGCATTTTCATGAAGGAGGGGGTGAGCTACCGGTTCAAGGTGCTTGAAGGTCAAACATGGCTGGATGGGGACAGCGTATCGGGCGCGGAGGGCACGCCTGGTAACTGGATGCAGCGCCTGTTTGCATGGTCCAAGCGGGTCAGGGGAGCGAACTGGTTCGAGCTCTGCGGTGCGATCTCATACCCAGGGGAACCGAGCGAAGCAGGCGTGTCACCTCAACCCTTTTACTTCAGAATCGGCAGAGAGATGGAGATCAAGGCGCCTTACTCGGGTTACCTGTATTGCTTCGCCAACGACGCCACCTGGGCGTATTGGAACAATCAAGGCAGTCTGCGGGTTGAAATCGCCGAATCAAGCGGGCTGCCGGGCGGCAAGGGGACGGCATACCGGCACTCAGACGAAGACCTGACTGCGCCGGCGACAGCACCCGGAGGGTCTGGAGCAGGCGAACCGTCCTGAACGGTAGCGCGACGGACATCGAGACTTCGTTTCGTGCTCATTGGGGCCGGGTCCGTACTTGTACGGCACCGTACCGACCTCCGCCGAGGTTAAGCGCACCGTGGTTACACGTGCCTTGTGTCTTTCATCCAAAGGCGCTCGAAACACCCTCGCGCAGTATGATTTTCTTCAATCGCTCGCCCGGGCCGCCCCCTCCAACAAGGAGTGGCCATCATGCTCACAATCCGAAAACACTATTTCTTTCCGCCGCGCTCATGGCGGAGGCAGTCGCTGCTATGCAATGGCGCGGCAAGACAGATCATTTTGCGTGATTTTGGTCCAAGGACTGAGCAGGACGTGAAAGAGTCGAAGGCCTCGATGAAGAAGCAAGGCGCCTGAGGTCAGGCACGCAAGTGGCGTCCGAATTGGGATCATTCGAAAACTAATATTTAGGATGTCGAACACAAGACGTACTGGTGTTCGACACCTGCTTGACGTTCCGCTCCGGGGACTCAAGCCAACCTCCATTTAGAGAGAACACAAATCATGGCTTATCAAAGTGTCAACCCTAACACCGGCAAGGTCCTGAAGAGCTTCGAAAAACTGACCGACGAGCAACTCGAAAAGTCGATCGCTGCCGCCGAGACCTGTTTCCAGACGTGGAAGCACACGACCTACGCCCAACGTGCCGAAATCGTGGATAAGGCCGCAACACTGATGCGTAAGAACGTCGACGAATTTGCCAAACTGGCGACCCTTGAAATGGGCAAGCGCATCGACGAAGCGCGTGGCGAAGTCAGGTTCAGCGCCGACATCCTTGCTTATTACGCCGAGCACGCGAAAACATTCCTGGCACCGACCAAACTGAATCCGAAAGTCGGTGAAGCGCACATGGAAAATAGTCCATTTGGTGTGCTCTTCTGCGTGGAGCCGTGGAATTTCCCGTACTACCAGCTTGCACGCGTCGCCGGCCCGCAACTGATGGCGGGTAACGTGCTGGTGGTCAAGCATGCAGGCTGCGTACCGCAATGCGCGATTGCCTTCGAGAAACTCCTGCTCGACGCCGGCGCACCTAAGGGGGCCTACACCAATTTGTTGATCTCGCACGAGCAGTCCGAGCGAATCATCGACGACCCGCGCATCAAGGGTGTGGCATTGACGGGCAGCGTCGAGGCCGGCAGAAGTATTGCGGCGCGAGCGGGGCAGAACCTCAAGAAGACTTCGATGGAGCTGGGTGGCAGCGATGCGTTCATCGTGCTCGATGATGCCGACCTGGAAAAGACCGTTCCGTGGGCTGTATGGGGGCGGATGTATAACGCCGGCCAGACCTGTTGCGCGGCGAAGCGATTCATCGTTCTCGATTCGATTGCCGACAAATTTCTTGCGAAGTTCAAGACCGCGCTCTCCGAATTGAAGGCAGGCGATCCGATGGACGAGAAGACGACGCACGGCCCCTTGTCCACCGAGGGGGCGTTGGTTCAACTGCTCAAGCAGGTCGACGATGCAGTGGCACATGGCGCCACGCTGGTGATGGGCGGCAAACGCATTGACCGACCCGGCTCGTTCATGGAAACGACGATCCTCACGGATATCAAACCGGACAATCCGGCTTTCCGCGACGAATTCTTCGGTCCGGTGGTGTCGTTCTTCCGCGTCAAGGACGAAGCCGCGGCCATCGCGCTAGCCAACGATTCGGACTTCGGCCTCGGTGGTTCGGTCTTCACGAAAGACGAAGCGCGCGGCAAGCGCGTGGCGAGCGGGGTCGAGACCGGGATGATGTTCATCAACAACATCGACTGGTCCGATGCGGAACTGCCGTTTGGCGGCATCAAGGATTCCGGCTACGGCCGTGAGCTCGGCAACATGGGCATCCAGGAGTTCGTCAATACGAAGCTGGTCCGTACCGCCCGCCTCGATGCACCGGCCTGATCTCCACAAGGAAAGCCCGCCATGTATGTCAACGTTGCCGTTCTGACGGAGACCCGGGCCCATGAACGCCGTGTGGCGCTCGTGCCGTCCGTGGTCCAGAAACTGGTCAAACTGGGTGCCCGGCTGCATATGCAGCCGGGGGCGGGCGCGGCGATTCATCTGGATGACGCCGCGTTCGAGAACGTCGCCTTTATAGCGGATCGCACGGCGCTGGTGAAAGACGCCGACGTCGTGCTTGCAGTTCAGCCACCCGCGCTCGAGGTGGTCAACGCGATGAAGGAGGGCGCGATCCTCGTTTCGTTCATCTATGCGCACAGCGAACCCGCGCTGGTGAAGCGCCTGCTCGACAAGAAGATCACCTGCTTCGCAATGGAGCGGGTGCCACGCATTACGCGTGCCCAGTCCATGGACGCGTTATCGAGCCAGTCCGCGCTTGCAGGCTACTACGCGGTGCAACTCGGCTCTACCCATCTCGCTCGCGTGGTGCCCAAGATTACCAGTGCGGCAGGTTCGATCGGACCGGCTCACGTTCTGGTGATGGGGCTCGGTGTGGCAGGGCTGGAGGCGATCGCGACGGCGCACCGCCTTGGGGCCGTCGTCGAGGGCTATGACGTGCGGCCGGAAACTGAGGAGCAGGCGCTCTCGCTGGGCGCCACCTTTGTCGATACCGGTATCGATGCGCGTGGTAAAGGCGGCTATGCCCGTGAGCTGAGCTCCGAGGAAAAGACCCGGGTCGCGGACGTGCTGACGAAGCACATTGAGAGCGCCGATCTGATCATCACAACCGCCGCGATTCCCGGTAAGGCCTCGCCCAAGCTCATCAGCCACGCACAGGTGGCCGGCATGAAGGCGGGCTCGGTGATCGTCGATCTGTCGGCTGAGGGCGGCGGCAACTGCGAAGACACGCGGCCTGGCGAGACCACGCGGATCGGCAACGTGACGATCGTCGCGCCGCTGAATGTGCCCTCGCTGCTCGGCGAGGACGCGAGCGAACTGTACGCGAAGAATCAGTACAACCTGCTCGCGTTGATCATGAAAAACAACGTCATCGAGATTGACTGGAGCGACGAAGTGCTCGCCAAAACGGTGCTCACCCACGCGGGCGAGAACAAGGCTGAGGCGAGCGACGCGGCGGCCAAGCCTGTTGCCGCCGCGAAGAAGCCCCCCGCGAAAGCCGAACCTGTTACGCCGGCATGAGCGCCTGTATCAACACCGGCACGAACACGCTCTGACCAAGGACCAAGTGATGGACTTCCCGATCAGCATTTCCGGCTTCGTCGCGATTTACATCTTCATGCTGGCCGCTTTCGCCGGCTGGGTGATCATCGGACACGTGCCGGCCATTCTGCATACCCCGTTGATGTCGGGCTCGAATTTCGTACACGGCATTGTCGTGGTGGGCGGCATCTATGCGCTCCTGAACGCGAGTACGGTTCAGGAGCAAGTCATCGGCTTCGTTGCTGTGTTGCTCGGCGCGGGCAATGCCGCAGGCGGTTATGCCGTCACCGATCGCATGCTCGCCATGTTCAAGACCAGCGGTCATCCCGCGGCGCACGGCACGCACGGTGCGCACAGCAAGTCCGGCACCGTGAAGTCCATCCACGCAAAGAAGCATTGAGGACGCCGCCATGTTGACCCTGATCCCCCAACTCGGCATCGGCGTGGTCGATCTCGCCGCTGCTTTTCTCTTTCTCTACGGCCTGCACCGCATGTCGTCGCCTGTTACGGCGCCTTCGGGCATTTTCGTCGCCGGTATCGGCATGGCCGTGGCCGTGCTCGGGAGCTTCCTGTACGCCTTCGACGTCGGCGCGGCGGCCCGGCCCAACCTGCCGGTCAACCTGGGGCTTGCCGTCGTTGCTTTGGCGCTGGGCGGCGGGTTGGCCTGGTGGGGCGGCCGCAAGGTGGCGATGACCGCCATGCCGCAGATGGTGGCGATTTACAACGGCATGGGTGGCGGAGCGGCCGGTGCGATTGCCGCGGTGGAACTGTTCGGCAACAAGGCGCAGGGCGCGACCGCGCTCATCGTGACCTTGCTGGGCGCGCTGATCGGCGCGGTGTCGCTGTCGGGTTCGCTGATCGCCTGGGCCAAGCTCGATGGGGTCATCAACAAGCCCGTACGAGTGAAAGGGCAGCAGGTGTTCAATGGACTGGTGCTGCTGGCTACCTTCGTGGTTGGCGGCTACATCGTCGTCGCAAGCGCGGATAACGCTGCGCTGATATTGACGATGCCGACCTGGATCTATCTGTTCTTCGGTTGTGCGCTGGCGCTCGGCATCCTGATGACGCTGCCGATCGGTGGCGCCGATATGCCGGTGGTGATTTCGATCTTTAACGCCTTTACCGGCCTCGCGGTCGGCATTGAAGGCTACGTGTTGCAGAACCCCGCACTGATGATCGCCGGCATGGTGGTCGGTGCAGCCGGCATGTTGCTGACGCTGCTGATGGCCAAGGCCATGAACCGTTCCGTGAGCAATGTGATCTTCACCAACTTTGGTGAGGTCGCCACGCGCAAGCAGGGGAAGATCAAGGGCAGCCTGAAGCCGACGCAGCCAGGCGACGCCGGCATCGCGATGCGCTATGCGGCCTCGGTGATTATCGTCCCGGGTTACGGTCTCGCGGTCTCGCAGGGGCAAGGCAAGCTGTACGAATTCGTCAAGCTGCTTCAGGCGGGCGGCGTGTCGGTGAAGTTTGCGGTGCACCCGGTGGCTGGCCGCATGCCGGGCCAGATGGACGTGCTGCTGGCCGAGGCTGGCGTGCCCTACGACGTGATCTTCCAGCTCGAGGACATCAACGACCAGTTCGCCACGACGGATGTTGCGCTAGTGATCGGCGCCAACGACGTGGTCAACCCGGCCGCGCGTACCGACAAATCGTCGGCCATTTACGGCATGCCGATTCTCAACGCCGATCACGCCAAGCAGGTGTTTGTGATCAAGCGCGGGGAAGGCAAGGGCTACGCTGGCATCGTCAATGAACTCTTTTACGCAGATAACTGCAACATGGTCTATGGCGACGCCCAGACCGTGCTCATCAAGATGAGTGAAGCGGTCAGAGGGCTTGGATTGCCCGCTGTTGCCTAGCGCGCTGAATTCATCGCAACCGAGGAACAAGCCATGACATCGAAAATGCAAGCTGCCGTCGTCGAACAGTTCGGCAAGCCACTGGTGCTAAAGGAACTGGATATTCCCGAGCCCGGTCCAGGCCAGATCCTGGTGAAGACCGAAGCGTGCGGCGTATGCCACACCGATTTGCATGCCGCGAGCGGGGACTGGCCGTTAAAGCCCACGTTGCCGTTCATACCGGGCCATGAAGGCATCGGCATCGTCACCGCCCTTGGTGCGGGTGTAACGGCCGTGAAGGAAGGCGACCGGGTCGGCGTACCGTGGCTCTACTCCGCTTGCGGACACTGCGAGTTTTGCCTCGCGGCACGCGAGCCCGTATGTGCCGAAGCGCAGTTCGGCGGTTATACGAAGAACGGTGGGTTCGCTGAATACATCGTCGCCGATCCGAACTATGTGGCCCATATCCCAGCCCATCTGGCGGCCCGCGACGCGGCGCCCCTCATCTGTGCCGGGATCACCTCGTACAAAGGCATCAAGGAGACCCAGGCGCGCCCAGGCGAATGGGTCGTGGTCTCTGGCGTCGGTGGCCTCGGACACCTTGGCATTCAGTATGCCAAGGCGATGGGCTTGCATGTGTGCGCGGTCGATATCGATGACGGCAAGCTCGCGCATGCCAAACGCCTTGGCGCCGATGCCATGGTCAACGCAAAGGACGGCGATGCGGTTGCTGCCGTCAGAAAGGCTACTGGGGGCGGTGCGCATGGCGTGCTGATTACAGCGCCGTCGTTGGGCGCATTCAAGCAAGGTGTGGGCATGACGCGCAAATGCGGTACCTGTGTGCTGGTTGGGCTGCCGCCGGGCGAGTTTCCGACCCCCCTGTTCGACGTCGTGGCGAACTGCATCACGATTCGCGGCTCGTTTGTCGGCAATCGCCGGGACATGGCCGAAGCGCTTGCCTTCGCCGCTGACGGCAAGGTCAAGGCGGATATCGAACTGCAGCCGCTCTCGGCGATCAACAGCGTGTTCCATCGCCTAGCGCACGGCGATGTCCCATCGCGCGTGGTGCTCGAGTTCGCCAAGGGTTGAGAGGAGGGCGCTATCGTGGCTGCCGGACCCCGGTCCGGCTCCTATGGCCATATAACGCAACCGAACTAAACGGAGCTGACGCCGAACACTCCAGTCGCCAAATCATGCTCGAAAGCGGCGTGCCACGCCGTGCCTTGGCCAGCAGCATAAACACCGGACTTATCATTGCTCCGTCGAGTAATCATGACTTGTCGGCGAACCGGGCCTGCACTAGCGCCCGCCGGGTACTGGTCTTCGTCACGGATGTCGAAATCGATCATATCGAAGCCATGACTGGCGAAGATTAAAGTCGCATCGACGGCAGGACAGGTCACACCCTACAATCACCCCCGTGCACTCGGTCCGTATTCACTGCGCGTTAAGGGGTGTTCATGAGCGACCAATCTTCCGGCCCTGCGTCCGGGCAAGCGGACCGTGTCTCAGCCTGGAGCCTGATTAGACCGTACTGGGTCTCTGAGGAACGCAAGACCGCGTGGGGTTTGCTGATCACGATCATCGTCATGGACCTGGTTCTGGTCGGCATCAACGCTCGCTTGAATACGTGGAACCGTGATTTCTACAACGCACTGGAAGGCAGGAAGGTTCATGAATTCCCGCAGCTGATGCTGCTTTTCAGCGCGCTTGCGTTCGCGTTCGTCGGGATCTCCGTCTATAACCGCTATCTGCGCCAGATGCTTGGCTTCCGATGGCGCCAGTGGCTGACCACACGCTATCTGCAGGAATGGCTGGGCGACGGCACCTTCTATCGTATCGAGCGCGATCGCCTCGCCGACAACCCTGACCAGCGGGTCGCCGTCGATCTTGCATCATTCGCCAACACCACACTTTCGCTCACGCTCGATCTGCTCTCGACACTCGAAACACTCGTGTGGTTCTCGACCGTTCTATGGAGCACGGCGGGCGTGCTGGCAATCGAGCTTGGCGGCATGCCCGTCCAGATTCCGGGCTACATGCTGTGGGCAGCCATCGTCTATGCGATTGTCGGCTCACTCCTGACCAACAAGGTTGGTCATCCGCTGGTGTCGATCAACTACCAGATGCAGCGCGTCGAAGCGGATTTTCGGTTTGGCCTGATCCGTCTGCGCGAAAACGCCGAGCAGATTGCGTTCTATGACGGGATGCGTGTCGAGGAGTCGACGGCCCAAGACCTGTTCGGCCGGATTCGCGAAAACTGGTGGCGCGTGATGAAGTACACGCGGCGCTACAGCTTCGTGCTCAATTTTTACGCCCAGATCGCCGAAATCTTTCCGATCGTCGTAGCGTCGCCGCGTTACTTCGCAGGGTTGATGAGTTTCGGGACACTGATGCAAATCGGCGACGCATTCAGTTCGGTTAGCGATTCGTTCTCGTGGTTCATCAACAATTACGACACGCTCGTCCAATGGCGCGCAACCGTTAACCGTCTGCGCGAGTTCAAACGCGTCATGCATCTACCTCATCTGAAGGAGTCGGTGTCGCCCGCCACCGAGCATGGCGGCATCAATCTGCACTACGTCGACGAGAACCAGCTCACCACGCACAAGCTCACGCTTGCGCTGCCCAACGGCGAGACGCTCGCAAGTGTGCGCGACATTGCCGTCAAGCCAGGTTCGCGCTGGCTCGTGCGTGGACCTTCGGGCTCGGGAAAAAGCACGCTGTTGCGCGCGCTGGCGGGTCTCTGGCCGTTCGGAAACGGCTCGATCGATGCACCTGTGAATGCGCGCATGATGTTTGTCCCGCAGCAGAGCTACCTGCCGGTTGGCACCTTGAAGACTGGGCTCGCTTATCCCACGGCTGCCACCAATTTCAGCGACGAGGAATGTTGCGAGGCGCTACGTCTGTGCCGGCTTGAGGGCTACGTCGACCGGTTGCACGAATCTCAGCACTGGTGGAGCATTCTTTCTCCCGGCGAGCAACAGCGGCTGGCAGTCGCGCGTGTGCTGATGCACGAGCCTGACTATGTGTTTCTCGACGAAGCAACGAGTGCGGTCGATACCGAGAACGAAGCGTATCTGTATGGCCTGTTGATCGAGCGATTGCCGAAAGCGGCGATTGTCAGTGTCACGCACCGCGGGTCGCTTGCGGCGTTCCACCAGGAGACGCTCGATATTGCACGTGCGGACGAGCACGAGCACACCGTGGCAGACACACGTCCGTCGTGACCGCTACCCTTACGCAGAACGTCCGGTTTCCTCAAGCCACTTAACGATGTTCTGCACCGTATCGCCATAGAAGGTGCGATACAACTCCTTCGACACATAGCCGATATGAGGCGTCGCGAGCACGTTAGGCAATTCGCGGAGCGGGTGCGGATTCTCGAGCGGTTCGACCTCGTACACGTCCAGTGCCGCGCCGGCAATCTGACCGGTCGTGAGTGCCCGAAGCAGGGCGGCATTGTCGACGATCGCTCCACGCGACGTATTGATCAGCCGGCTCGTGGATTTCATCTGCGCGAGTTCTGTCGCGCCGACCAAACCTCGGGTTCGCTCGCTAAACCGCAAGTGAATCGACAGGAAATCGGAAGTGGAGAACAGCACATCCTTGCTGACTCGCTGCACGCCTTTCTCCGCAGCGCGTTCCTCGGTAAGGTTCTCACTCCACGCGATGACGTTCATTCTGAATGCCCGCCCGATGACGCCGACAGCCGAACCGATATGGCCAAGACCAAGCACGCCGAGCGTCTTGCCCGCGAGTTGCTCGCCTAGCGAAAGCTGCCAGCCTCCCTCACGCACTGACTGAGTCTCGAGCGGAATATTGCGGGCCATCGCGAGAATCAGCGCCCACGTCATCTCGATCGTCGGCGTGGACGAATAGCCCGTATGACGAATTTCGATGCCGCGTTCCGCAGCCGCCTCCTGATCGATCGACACATTCCCCGGGCCGGTCGAAGCAATCAGCTTCAGGTTCGGCAGGCTCTCGATAACCACGCGGGACAGCGGTGTGCGTTCCCGCATCACGCATACGACGTCGAATGGTTGCAGGCGTTGAATCAGGCTCCCGATATCAGCGACGTGATCGTTGAACACCGTCACGTCTGCCAGATCCTTAAGCGGCGACCAGTCCGCCACGCTCAGCGCGACGTTCTGATAATCGTCGAGGACGGCGACCTTGATCGGGAGTTTGGGGTTCATGTTGCGCGCTCCATGTGTTGTAGACGGTTGCTGCTAACCGAATGCTAAGAATCCCGGCTCGTCACGTAAATCAATATGTAACGACGCCACCCATCGCGAGCCGCGATGGCTCACTATCCTCATGACTCGTTGTCCCGGTGCTTGTTGAGGTGGTCGACCAGCATGCGCGCAGGCAGCGGCAGCGTCTCAAAGTTGCGGGCAATGATCACCAGCGGCCGCTGCGACCACGGTTCATCAAGCTCAACGACGCGAAACGGCACCGACTGCATATAAGGCGTCACGCTTCCCTTGGGGAGCACGCCAATGCCGAGACCCGCGCTGACCATGTTGCGCACGCCCTCGAAGCTGGTCACCTCGATACGCACGCGAAGCCGCATACCGGCACGCTCAGCGGCGGCGCGACACAACTTCGAAATGGACGTGCCATACGGCATGCTGACGAAGTCGTCCTCGAGAACTTCCGCGAAGGTCACGCTTGCGCGCTCGGCGAGCCGATGATCCGACGGCACAATCACGACCAGCTTATCGACGCTGTATGGACGCCACTGCAGATCGCCGAGGGTGTCCCGGGTAGCCGCGCAGATGCCGAGATCGGCGACACCGCTTGCGATTGCCTGCACGACTTCATCGCTCGACTTCTCGGCCATATCGATCCGCACCTTCGGGTTGGTGCGCAGGAAGGTGCGCAGCACACCCGGCAGATACTGGACCATGGCCGTAAAGTTCACATAAATCCGGGTATGGCCCCTCAACCCCGCCGAATACTCAGACAATTCGTCCGAAATTTGCTGCAGGTGCTCACTCAGCCGCTTCGCGTGGTGATAGAGCGCTTCGCCGGCCGGCGTGGGTTGCACGCCGCGACTGTGCCGATATAGCAGCGGCGTGCCGGCGTCCTCTTCGAGATCCGATACGCGCTTACTGACGGCCGACGCCACGATATGCGTGCGGGCCGCCGCCGCGGCAATGCTGCCCTCCTCGATGACGGCCACAAAAATGCGCAGGGACTCCATGTCGAGGCGCAACGGCCGATCTGCTGAAACACGCATCCTTACTCCTTCGGGTTGGCTATCCGGGCGCCTCGCACCCATCGCGGTTGGCGATGCCTCTATTGAACATTGAGAAGTTTTCAATCCGCCTCGTGACCGGCATCCTATGTTCCATAGGGCTCAATCCTCGCAGGACGATCGGTCGAGGCGCGAGACCGGGCACTGTGCCTCGCGATTCTATGTCGCGGCGGCGCGGTTGTCCTGGACGCCGGCCCATCAGCCTTTTCAGAAGCACAAGCCGGCGGACGGCCGGCACGCAGGAAAAATCGGTTGAAAACATGAAGGAGACGAAAAGATGGAACACAAACACCTTGCCCTGAGCGCGCGAACGCGCTGGTACGAGGGGCTCACGGCCATGCACTGGCGTGTCCTGAAGGCCAGCTTTCTCGGCTGGATTTTCGACGGTTATGAGGCACTGGCGCTCGTCGTCGTGCTTGGGCCGATGCTGCATTCGGTGCTCTCGCCGGCACAAGCCGCGTCGCCCACGACATACGCGGGTCTGGTCATCGGCATTACGTTGCTTGGCTGGGGGGCGGGCGGTCTGATCGGCGGGATTCTCGCCGACTATGTCGGACGCAAGCGGATGATGCTCTGGTCCGTGTTCCTCTATGCGGTGTTTTCGGGGTTGACCGCGTTCTCGCAAACCTTCTGGGTATTGTGCGGGCTGCGTTTTCTGACGGGCCTCGCCATGGGCAGCGAATGGAGCACGGGCGTCGCGCTGCTGTCGGAAACCTGGCCTGAGCGGGCGCGTGCAAAAGGAGCGGGTTTCCTGCAATCGGGTTTCGGTTGGGGCACGTTGATCGCGGCGGTGGTGTGGTACGCGCTTTCGTCGGCGCATCCCCTCGGCGCCGAAACGTGGCGGTTGATGTTCGTGCTTGGCGCAGTGCCCGCGCTTTTTGTGCTGTACATCCGCCGCGGGGTGAACGAGTCGGAGAAATGGCAACGCGCGGTGCGCGAAAAACGCTGGAGCGCGACGAGTACGCAGCCGGTTGCGGGAGACGCGCCTGCCTCCGACAAGCGTCCTTTCACGCTCACGCAACTGTTCAGCGAACCTGAAGCGCTACGCCGCACGCTGCTTCTGCTCGTGCTGTCGATCGTTACGACCGTTGGCTGGTGGGCCATTTCCAGTTGGCTGCCGACCTTTACCGTAGCGCTCGCTAAAGCCGAAGGCATCCCCGATGCCTTGTCGTGGGGCTCGAAGGTATCGATCGTGTACACCATCGGCGCGATTGTGGCCTACATGGTCGCGGGCTTCGTGGTGGATGCAATTGGCCGGCGAGCGTTCCTGTCACTCACTTTCGTCGGCGCACTGCTCACAACGATCATCACGTACAAGCTGACGACAAGCGTCGAAGCGATGATGGTCGTGGCGCCGATCAATGGCTTCTTCACGCTGGGCTGTGCCTATGTCTGGATGGCGATCTATCCATGCGAACTCTTTGGTTCCAGCGTGCGTTCCACCGCGATTAGCTTTGTGTTCAATGCAGCGCGTCTGATCGCGTGGGTGTTCCCGATCATCGCGGGCAGCATGATCAAATCATTCGGTGGTGTGTCCCAAGCTGCGTTGGCACTCGGGTCTGTGTATCTGCTCGGTATCGTGGTTCCGTGGTTTTTGCCGGAGACACGCGGCACGGGTATGCCGGACTGAGTCAGTTGATAACTTTGGATGCCTAATTCTATTTCGGAGAGAAAAATGCGTCAAAATTTTCGTATTGGACAGATCGTTCCAAGCTCGAACACGACGATGGAAACTGAAATTCCCGCCATGCTGCGTGCCCGTGAAGCGATCCGCCCGGAAAGGTTCACATTCCATTCGAGCCGGATGAGAATGCACAAGGTCACGAAGGAAGAACTGGTCGCAATGAACAAGGAAGGCCTGCGCTGTGCGGCGGAACTCGCCGACGCGCGTGTCGATGTCATGAGCACGGCGTGCCTGGTCGCGATCATGGCGATGGGGCCCGGATATCATCGGCAAACCGAACGCGAACTGCTGGAAGTTGCGCGCGCCAATCATTGCCTTGCGCCCGTCATGACCTCCGCGGGCGCGTTGGTAGAAGGACTGAAGATCATGGGCGCTCGGCGGATTTCGCTGATGGCGCCGTACATGCGGCCTTTGACTGATCTTGTCGTCGCTTATATCGAGAACGAAGGCATCGAGGTCATCGATTCCCTCTGCTTTGAGATTCCCGACAACCTTGAAGTTGGTCTGCGTGACCCGATGCAACTTGTGAACGACGTGCGCGACCTGAACACGGAAGGCGCGGACGTTGTGGTGGCGTCCGCTTGCGTCCAGATGCCTTCATTGCCGGCGATTCAGCGCATTGAAGACATGCTGGGAATCCGCACCGTTTCGACTGCGGTATGCACTGTTCGGCGCATGCTGGATCATCTTGGGCTCGAGCCGATCGTGCCTGGTGCGGGGGCGTTGCTGTCCGGCGTGTGATCGCCTACGGCAGACACTCAGCCGATTTTTTCGAATGCGGCGTTGTACATCATCCAGGTCTCGTCGAGCCGAACATTCGGGCAACCGGAAGCTGGAATACGCCGCGTTGCATCTCGGCGAATAAGAAATAGGAAAAACGTCGAACAGATCGCCTTAAACATTGGCCAGTTTGACCCCACGCGTCAGCTCGTCCGAAGCTGCCACGATATCGCCCATAATATCGATCTCGCGCTTTACCGCGCGGATGACGTCGGTCACCGCGTCGCCGCTTTTTCAGTGAACGGCGAATCGCGCGGTATGAGCCAACCGGCATTCCTTTCATCGGGATTATTGCTGGGTTGGAGTAACGTATTGGGGACTCAATTTTTCGTCAGGCCAAAATGAGCTTTGAGGCGCTTATGTCTACGGACGCAGACACAATCACGGACGAACTCGTCGCCGGAATCGCGGATCGCATGGTCGAAGAGGGCCGGAAGGTGTCCCCGGTGACCATTTGGCCGGAGATTCCCGGCGGTTCGATCGTTGCCATTGCGGCAGCTTTGCAGCGCTGGCGCGAAGCGCGACAGCCTTTCACCCCGCATGTGCAGGTCCAGGCCGGGTTGCCGGAGCACATTGCCGAAACCATGACGAGTGCCGCTGAGCGGCTCTGGATGGCCGCCCAAGGCGAAGCTGACCGGGCGGTCAGTCAGCACCTGAGTGCCGTGCACCAGCACCTCGACGCTGCCCGCTCGGAACGGGACGAGGCGCTTGCCGAGTATCAGAGGACGACGGCGGAAGTCGAAGCCGGGCGTGAGCGGCATAGTGCGCTGACGAGCGCGCTGAGCATCGCCGAAGATACGTCCACGCGTTTCGCGGCGGAACTCGCAGCCGCGACGGGGCGCGCTGAGGCCGCCGAGGCTCGGGCCGAAGAGCTGGCGCAACGTGTGTCGGCGGAAGAGGCCGCGCTGGAACACACGAAGGCGGAACTCGACCAGGAACGTCACGCGCGTGAGGAGTTGGCCGCTGCTGCTGCCAGCCACAACGATCAGATCGCACAGATGAAGCAGGAGGTCGACGAGGCGCGGCAGGAGGTGACCGCGATGGGCTACGATTGTCAGGCGAAGTCGGCCGAAGCGGATCGAGCGTTGGAGGAGGCCAGCGATGCTTCGGCGCGCGCAGAAGCTGCCACGGCGCAGATGAACGAGGGTCTCGCGCGGGTCGCTGGACTGGAGGCTGAGCGGGATGAGGCGCGCTTTGCGCTCGAAGCAGAGCGCCAGACAAGCGCGGCGCGGAGCGAAGAAGCATTGATTCAGTTTGATGAATTGCAGCGCGTCGGACGGGAACTGGAGGCGGCGCGGGAGCAGGTCAGCGCGATGAGTGCGGCGCAGGCGGCTGTGAGCGCTGAGCTGGCTCAGGTTTCGCACGATGCGTCTGTCACGCGGGATGAACTGGCTCGGGTCTCGCAGGACGCGTCTGCCGCGAAGGAGCGGGCAGAGTTCGCCGAGCAGCAAGCGGCGACGTTGCAGCAGCGCCTCGCGGAAGTCGAGCAAGCGAAGTCGTTCGAAGCTGAGCGATGGGCGCAGGAATCTAACGCGCATTCGTCGCGTGCAGAAGCCGCTACGGCGCAGGCGAACGAGAGCCTCGCGCGGGTCGCCGCGCTGGAGGCTGAGCGGGATGAGGCGCACGCCGCGCTTGCTGCGGAGCGTCAGGCGAGCGCAGCGCGGAGCGAGGAAGCGTCGGGGCAGTTCAACGAACTGCAGCGCGTCACTCGGGAACTCGAGGGGGCGCGACAGCAGGTCAGCGCCATGACTGAAGCGAACGCGGCCGCAACCGCTGAATTGCTCCAGGTTTCGCACGACGCGTCTGCCGTGAAGGAGCGGGCAGAGTTCGCGGAGCAGCATGCGGTGACGTTGCAGCAGCGTCTTGCAGAAGTCGAACAGGCGAAGTCCGCTGAAGCGGAACGATGGTCGCAGGAATCCAGTGCGGCTTCATCACGCGCAGAAGCTGCTACGGCACAGGTGAGCGAGAGCCTCACGCGGATTGCTGCGATCGAGGCTGAACTCAATGAGGCGCACACTGCGCTTGCTGCTGAGCGCCAGACAAGCGCAGCCCTTGGCGAGGAAGCATCGGGCCAGCTCAACGAACTACAACGCGTCACCCGAGAACTTGAAGACGCTCGGATCGCACTCGAAGCAGAGCGGCAGACAAACGCAGAGCGGAGCGGGGCAGCGTCGATTCAGCACGAGCAACTGGAAAGCGTCACCCGAGAACTCGAGGCGGCGCGGGAGCAGGTCACCGCAATGACTGAGGCGAAAGCGGCCGCGATCGCTGAACTGGCTCAGGTTTCGCAGGATGCGTCGTCCGCGAAGGAGCGGGCAGAGGCCGCCGAACAGCATGCGGCGACATTGGCGCAGCGCCTTGGGGATGCCGAGAAGGCTCGCGCGGAAGAAGCGCGACGCAGCCATCAACTTGCCCTTCAAGCGGGCGACTCTGCGAAGGCGGAAGAAGTTGCCGAGTTGCAGCGGCAGATATCGGCTCAGGCCAGAGCGCATGAGAAGGCCTTCAACGAACTTCGCACGATTGCTGAACAATGGGTGGAGCATGCCAAGGACCTGAAGGAACGTCTCGCTTCTGCAAACGAGAAGCTTCTGTTCGTCGACTCACGCAGCACAGGAGAAGTGGCGCTCATCCGCAAGCTCTCGTCTGAACTTGAGCGGCTTAAGCCTGATAGTGAGTTGGTCTCCCGGGACACGCAGCAAAAGCTGATTGGGGCGACGATGGCTGAGCGGCTTTCGCAGAAGGGCTATCGGTATGACCCGACGACGGCGGTTATGTCGAAGGTAGAGCGCTGATTTACGCGCGTTTCACGTCAAGAGGCAACGGCGTCACTACGCTGAGCGGAGGCGGTGCATTGGCCGTCTCCGCTCAAGCATCGACTTTCTTTCACGTTCTTTGCGGCCCCGCAATCGGCGATACCCGCGTGCTATGGTCTGTCCGGAATTGAGAAACGGACATTCAAGACTCACGGACGCGGGGAATGGAACGGTTCTTTATGCGGCGCGGCAGCGCCGTGATTATGTTGCTATATCACCGCCGTGGCTGGCAGGGAAAGATTGCGACCGCCGTGGACGACAACGTCGAAAGGGAAATGCTCGAAATCGAATCGATAGACCGGCTGGTACTCGACGTCCGCGCCGGCCGGATTCGTACATTCGAACTGACCGATCCAAAAGCCGTTGAAGTGAACGTCATTGACTAACGGCTGGTTGAAGGCACTTATCACGCTGGGCTCCGCATTGCATCGGCGCAATGCGGAGCTCGGTTAGAAACGATACCCGATAGAAACATAAGAAATGATCGGGTTCAGCTTGAGCTTTGTGCTACTGGTCACCGTTCCTACCTGGGACTTGGTAGTCAGCGTGGCACGCGTCGACAACTGCATATACGACAGCGAGACATCGACCGACCAGTGCTTGTCAATGTTATAGGCAAAGCCGGCATTGATGACCGGTGCAAACGAGCTGCTCAACTTCGCAGTTGTCGTCCCCTCCAGCGCGGTGCCATAGGTTTGCGAATACAAGAAACTGCCGCTCGATACTGCTGAGCTCAATTTAATGCCGCTATACCAGACGTACGATGCGCCCGCGCCAACGTAAGGACGGAAGTTACTCTTTGCATCGTTGAAGTAGTACTTCAGGAGCAGCGTCGGGCTCCATTCGTAAGCGGAGCCGATTTGACCAAGCGCGGAGAGCGACCCGGTGCCGGTTAGATGGAACTTCGGCGGGATGCCGAGCACGGCGGTCGTGGCAAGGTGATCGGTGATGAAATAGGTGGCCGTCAGACCGAAGGTATCCGAATCATCCACTGTCGCGCCCGTGCCGGTCTCCGTTACGCTCGTGCCAAGTGCGTTTACCGTCAGCGGTTTGCTCGAGTCCTGCGGCGCGAGGTGGAACCAGCCGAAGCCTGCAACGATATCGCCGGCGCTCTGCGCGTGGGCGGCCGTACTCACTAACAATGCGGCAGCCACGCCGAATGCCTTTATCTGCTTCATCTTATCTCCTCTGTCTTTACTGTTTTTGCTGCCTTTGCTGAATAGGCAGTGCTGATTCTATGCGTACGTCCGTGCTATTTGTGATCTGTTCTGTCGAATGTGACCTCTGAAATTTGGTAAGGATTTAGCACCCAGCCGATTCAGATATCGAATACGTGTGACTACTTTTAGCGGGCGTAAGAAAGCCAAAAGCCCGCTGGTTAGAGCGGGCCTCCGGTTGCCTTTTTGGAAGAAATGCACTGTGCCTCAGCGCATTGAAATCAACGCGCTAAGGTGGGTTTATTTAACCGTAGAAGAAACGCTATACGCAAGGAAGATGGCGAAGATATCGATGTCGATTTGCTTCCCTTGCCTTACTGGTTTGATGCGGCACGGGAGCCACGATGGCTGATGCCAGCCTCGCGCACCTGTTGAAAATCTGTTGAATGATCACCAAACGATTCGCGTTTTTGGAAGCGCCGCTTTGAGATCGTCGACGTTCCTGGCCTGGGTTCCATACAGAACGAGCTCTCGCAGGCCAGTGAGCCCTTTCAGTGCGTCGACGTTTTCGACAGGGGTGTTCGCAAGGTAGAGTTCCTGCAAACCGGTCAAACCTCGCAGTGGATCGATGTTTCGAACCCTGGTGCGAAAGAGATTGAGCATTCGCAGGCTTTTCAGGTCTGTCAGCGCCTCGATGTTCTCGACCCGGGTGTCGGCGAGATTGAGCCTTTGCAGGCCGGTGAGCCCCTTCAATGCATCGATGTTCGTCACTTGCGTGCGAGCGAGCACCAGCGTGTTCAGCTGAAGCATGCCTTGCGCCGCGTCGATATCATCGACCTTCGCGCCGTCCAGCACGAGCGTCCTGAGCGAGGACATTCCTTTTAGTGCGTCGATGTCTCGCAGCGGCGTGTTCGCTAGATAGAGCGCTTGGAGACCGGAGAGCTTTTTCAACTCACTGATGCTGTCGACCTGGGTTTCGTTGAGGTCGAGCGTCTGCAAGGAGGCGAGCTGGCTGAGCGCGTGGACGTTCCGGACGTTCCTCGCACCGCCGAGTTTGAGCGTTTCCAGATGAGGCAAATCTTCGAGCGGATTGAGATCGCGAACCTGTGTATCCCGCAGGTCGAGTTCTCGCAGATCGCGCAGGTTCTTGAGCGCGTCGAGATTCGAGACGCGGGTATCCCAGAGGTTCAGCGATTGCAGACCGGTCAGCCCTTTTAGCGCGGCGATGTTTTCGACTTCGGTGCGATGGAGCACGAGCCTTTTCAGCGAATGTACGTCCTTCAGGGCTTCGATGTTCCAGACGGGCGTGTCTGTCAGGTCAAGCGATTCCAGATCGTCCAGTTCCTTCAGCGAATCGAGGTTATCGATCTGGGTGCCTGCCAGATTCAGTTCAATCTTGCGGTCGGAATTCTTTAGATGTGGCAAAGCGGCCGCGAGCTGAGATGCCGTCATTGTCGGTTTCGCCCGCAACGCCAGGCATTCCGAGTCGGGTGTGGCTGTCGACGCGTTGCTGTCGTTGCAGGTTCCTTTGAGGAATCCCAGTTCGCTCAGCGCCCGTTCGTCCGGGCTCTTGTGGAACGGGTTGAAGATCAGCAGCAAAATGCCGAGCAACAGCACAATTGCGCCGCCGATGGCCCATGGCTTGATGATTCGCGGCAAGGACGTGTTCGGACCTTCAGCGCTTGAGTTCGTGGTTGACGGCGGGATTTCGGGCACGGCGGGCTCACGTAGTTCAGGCTTCCTCCTTTATACACGAAGTGCGGGACGCATTCCGCCCAGGCAACGTCGCGCTTCGCGCCACGCGTGAGAGCCGGCGACACGTTCTGCCAGCCTTGTGCGTCATTAGCCTTTCGGCAGCCGAAACGCTACCGGGCCATGGCTGGTATGGTGTCCTCGGCCACCGACGCAACATCAGGCGCTGCCTCGGGCGCTACATGGGCCAGCTTCATCATGCGTGGCTGGAGCAGCAGCGCGACGAGCCCGCTCCAGCCGGTCTGATGTGAAGCGCCGACCCCGCGTCCATTGTCTCCGTGAAAGTATTCATGGAACAGTACGAGGTCCTGCGAGCGCGGGTCGGCTTGCAGCATCGGATAAGCGGCCATCACGGGCCGCACGCCTTGTGCATCTTTGAGAAAGAGCGTGGTGAGCCGCCGTGCGAGGTCGTCGGCAATCCCGCTCAGCGAAGCACGGTTGCCCGATCCCGTCGGATATTCGATGTGAAACTCATCACCGTAGTAGCGATAGAACTCATACAGCGATTCGATCAGCAAGTAGTTGACCGGTATCCAGATCGGCCCGCGCCAGTTCGAATTGCCGCCAAAAACACGCGAGTCCGATTCGGCTGGCTGGTATTGAACGCGGAGGCTCACGCCATCATGGTCGAAGACGTACGGTGCATCCCGATGCACACGGGAAAGCGCCCGCACGCCGTGCTCGGAGAGAAATTCGTTTTCATCGAGCGCGCGGCGCAACAGCGCTGTCATCCGCTGTCCGCGCAACAACGACAGCAGCGTGGTGTTACCCGTGCCGGGTTCGGTCCAGCGCGACACCAGCTTTGCCAGATTGGGCCGATGATCGAGAAACCACGCCAGCCGTTCGCGCAATCCCGGCAGATGACCGTACACCCGATCCTCGAGCACGTGAACGGCGAACAGCGGAATCAGTCCGACGATTGAACGAATGCGCATTGGCACACGGGTTCCGTCCGGAAGGTGCAGTACGTCGTAGAAGAATTCGTCTTGTCCGTCCCATAACCCTGTTCTGCAGCCTTCGCTGCAACTGACCGCTTCCGCGATATACAGAAAGTGCTCGAAGAACTTCACGGCGATTTCGACATACGCGTTGTTCGTCATCGCCAGTTCGAGGCCGATCTGCATCAAGTCAAGCGCGTACGAGGCCATCCATGCAGTGCCATCGGCCTGATCGATGCGGCCGCCGGTCGGCAGCGGCGAAGACCGGTCGAAGATGCCGACATTGTCGAGCCCAAGAAAGCCGCCTTGAAAGATGTTGCGGTCATCGGCGTCCTTGCGGTTGACCCACCACGAGAAATTGAGCAGCAGCTTGTGGAACATGACTTCAAGAAACTCATGATCGCCTATGCCCGTCACCTCGCGGTCGAGTTCATACACACGCCATGTTGCCCACGCATGAACGGGCGGATTCGCATCGCCGAACGCCCACTCGTAGGCAGGCAATTGCCCGTTCGGATGCATATAGCGCTCCTTCACGAGCAGCAGCAATTGCTTCTTCGCGAAGTCGGGATCGATCATGGCGAATGCGACCGCATGAAACGCGAGGTCCCACGATGCGTACCATGGATACTCCCACTTGTCGGGCATCGACACGACGTCGCCATTGCACATGTGCCGCCAGTCCGCGTTGCGGCCGCGCCTCCGTGCTCTCGGTGGCGTCGGTTGGCCGGGGTCGCCGTCGTGCCAGCGCGTCACGTCGAACTGGTAGTACTGCTTCGACCACAGCATGCCGGCGAGCGCCTGACGCTGCACGAGCCGTGCATCGGCGTCAGGGATGTCGTGCTGAAGCGCCGCATAGAATTCGTCGGCCTCCGCTTGCCGGCGCGTGAAGAGTTCTTCCATGTCGAGAGCCACGGCATTCGAAACTGCAGCCGGGGACGATTCTGGACGCCAGCGCAGATACAGCACCGAGCGCTCATGAGGCGCGAACTGTAGATACACATGCGAGGCGGCGCGGGTGCCCTTGTCGCGCCGGATTGCCTGCTCGTCGCCGTCAACGAGGTAGTCGTTGAAGCCGTCTTTGAACGGCCCCGTTCCTTCGAAGCCGAAAATGCGGCGCACATTCGTTTCGTTTTCACAGAAGATCCACTCGATCGGCTGTTGCGCCGACGCCGTCACGATCATCGTGCCGAGCGCCGGATTGTGCGCGACGACGCGTGCGCCTTCCTCAGTATCCGGCTCGAGCGTGAGCGACGGCTTGCCGGGCTTGCCCGACCACGCCCATCGGTTGCGCGCCCAGAATTGCGGCAACAGATGAAGCGCCGCGCGCTGATCAGCGCGGTTTTCGACGCTAACGCGCATCACGATATCGTCCGGCGTGTGCTTCGCATACTCGACGCAGACGTCGAAGTAGCGGTTATCGTCGAACACGCCCGTATCGAGAATTTCATATTCGGGCTGATCGGCGCCGCGCCGCAGATTTTCATCGATCAGTTCCTGGTACGGGTACGCGTCGTGAGGATACTTGTACAGCATCTTCATGTACGAATGCGTCGGCGTGCCGTCGAGATAGAAGTAAAGCTCCTTCACGTCCTCGCCGTGATTGCCTTGCTCGTTCGTCAACCCGAAGAGCCGTTCCTTGATGATCGGATCGTGCCCGTTCCAGAGCGCGAGCGATACGCACCAGTCGAGCGGGTCGTTGCCGAATCCGGCAATGCCGTCCTCACCCCAGCGGTACATGCGGCTGCGCGCATGGTCGTGCGGAAAGTAGTCCCATGCGGTGCCGTATTCGCTGTAGTCTTCGCGAACGGTGCCCCATTGCCGGTCGCTTAGATAAGGCCCCCAGCGGCGCCAGCGGTCGAGTTCCGGACCATGGAGACGGGCACCTTCCTTCGACTGGAGCAGATTGATTGCGCGTAGCGGTGGCATGAAGCCTCCCAACCTGAAATCGACCATCCAACACGCTCAGGGCGTGAATGTCGTTTCCTTTCCATCACGAGCGCCGTGTGTGCGATGCACATCAGGCGCTTAACATCCTCTCTGCGGTGCGTTAATGATAGGCGTCATCGCGCTGCAGCAGGCGACCCGTGGAGTAGTCTTGTGTTGCATACTTAAGTGAATCACATCACCGGATACATCGACATGGTTGCGGACCTTGCACACTCGTGGTTGACCTGCAGCGCACCCGTGGCCGCTGCACAGGCCGCCGGCCGCCCGCTTGTGGCGCTGGAATCGACCATCATCGCTCACGGCATGCCCTATCCAGAGAACGTTCGCACTGCGCGTGAAGTGGAGGCCTTGATCCGTGACCTGGGCGCCGAACCCGCGACTATTGCACTGATCGGCGGGCGAATCCGCATCGGCCTTTCGGACGACGAACTGGAACTGCTCGGCCGCTCGGACCAGGTACACAAGGTCAGCCGCCGCGACTTGCCGGCAGTGCTGGCCGACGGCGGGCTTGGCGCCACGACAGTGGCTGGCACGATGATATGTGCCGCTCTCGCCGGCATCGAGGTCTTCGTTACCGGAGGCATTGGCGGTGTGCACCGGGGCGCGCCCGAAACCTTCGACATTTCGGCCGACCTGCAGGAATTGGCAAAGACCTCGGTGGTGGTGGTCTGTGCCGGTGCGAAATCCATCCTGGACATCGGGCTCACGCTGGAATACCTGGAAACACACGGCGTGCCGGTGCTCAGTTGCGAGCAAGACAATTTCGCTGCGTTTTACACGCGCGACAGCGGTTTTCGCGCGGACTTCAGGCTGGACGACGCGGCACAGCAGGCACGCTTCATCCGCACCAAGTGGGACTTGGGTCTCGTGGGCGGCGTGGTGTTGAGCACGCCGGTGCCGGAAGCGGCAGCGATGAGCGCCGAAGAGATCGACGCGCTGACTCAGCAGGCGCTCGCCGAGGCCACTGCGAAGGGAATCACCGGCAAGGCCGTGACCCCCTTCCTGCTAGCTCGCATCAAGGCACTGACGAGCGGACGCAGCCTGGCAACAAACATCGCGCTCGTGAAACACAATGCCGAGGTGGGGGCAAGGCTGGCGCTGGCGTTGGCACCTGCAGCGAACGACGATAGCCGACATCCCCGACCGTCCCGTTAGTTAGCTGATTAACGGATTTTCCAATGTCGTCCGTTTCATTGGGCATCGTCATTTCGATCATGTTGCCGGCCTCCTCTCGACCGGACCGCGATCCCGCCCAGGGTGACCGGACCGGGGGTGGAGTCCTCGATGATCTGAGACGGCGCCACATTGCCCCTTGCCCCCGGCGCGAACGCGAGAATGCGCAGGTTCGGCTCGGCATCAAAGAGCCGCCCGTCCGAGGAGATGGCGATCTTGTTTCCCGGCAAGCCGGAGCCGGTGATTCCCGTGGCTGGACCGCTGATTGTCCGTAGCGGCGGCACGTCGCCGTTCGCCTTGGCGGCGAAAACGCTCACCTGGATCTGCATCACGTCCGCGGTTTGGTTGTAGACGAATAACTCGTCTGTACGCGGATCGACAGCGATCGTCATGTTGTTCCGTGCAAAAAGTCCGGCCCCCGGCAGCAGGCCGGTTTTGCTACCCGTGAGGCTGCGCAGGAGCGGCGGCGAGGTCATGCTCCGACGCGTGCCAAACGTGTCGATGATCGCTGCCCCCCGTACGTCATAACCCGCAATCAGCAGATTGTCGTCGCTGTCAATCGCAATGCTCACGTACTGGACGATATTCGGATCGGTGATGTGAATCGGATTGGTTACAGGCCCGGAGCTGTTGGCGGGAGCGACCAGCACTCCCGCTTCCGCGGGGCGAACGGTCAGGACGAAGTCGTTGAGGTGGGAATCCACCGCGATGCTGAGCAGGTCATTTGTCATCGTCAACGTGAACGACCGACTGGGTGCCTCATTGCCTTCGGCCTTCCGCTGAAAGATGTCGACCGTGCTGTTGGTAAGAAACTGCGCGACGTGAAAGGAGTCCTTCTTGTCGATCACCGTCGCTCCAGCGGTCATGAGGGTGGTGAGCGACCCTTGCAGCACCTGGCAGGGCTCGGTCGCTCCGTTGGCGCGCAAGGAGTAACCGCGAATCTGATCACTGAGAATGAGGAAGACGGCGTCGTTGGGGCAGGCGGCGTGCGCCAGTTCGACCCCGAACAGCATACTGACGACGGCGACACATAGCGCGGGTTTCATGACACGCCTCCTTGGTCATATAGTGCGAATGCGCCATTCAAGCATAGACCCCGGCCGGAGGCCGAACGGAGTTCCGCCAGTTGGAACCTGTGTTTTGGCGGGCGATGCGAGCGCGCACCCATCAATATCGAACGGTAGTCCTGTGTGCTAACGTGTTACGGCCCCATGTCGCATGCTGCTTGCGGGCTGAGCCGGGACGTGTGGGGCATCGCTCGCATGAGGGGTGAAGCGAACCATGGCCATTATTCGGTGCGATTCCAGGTTCAGGCTCTTCCTGCTCACCGGGCTTGTGGCGTTGGCCTACTACGCAGGCGCAAAAGTAGGACTTGCTTATGCGATAGTGGGCGGCGCAGTGTCTCTGGTGTGGCCCTCCAGTGGCATCGCCCTTGTTGCACTGCTCGCTCTAGGCTTCGAAGTTGCCCCCGGAATCGTCATTGGCTCTTTCCTCGCCAACGTGTCGGTGGGCGTGCCCTTGCCAGTGGCCGCTGTGATTAGTGTTGGCGCGATAGTTGCAGCATTGACGGCGGCAATACTGTTGAACCGCGTAGCCCGATTCCAGATCACCCTCGACCGCATCAAGGACGTGTTAGCCCTCATTGCTCTCGCTGCGGTGCTCAGCACGGCAGTGAGTGCGCTGATCGGTGCGACCGCCGTATTCGGAGGGGGCTTGATGCCGGCCGCCGAGTACGGCGCAGCCTTTCTGAAATGGTGGCTCGGCGACATGATGGGCGTGCTCGTGGTGGCTCCGCCCCTGCTCAGCCTGCTCGTGTATCCGAATCCCATCCGCTCGGTGGAGCAGGCCGTGGAGGCGTGCGGACTGACCATTGCGACCGTCTGGGTGAGCTACCTCATCTTCGGCGCTCCGCAACTTGCCGGACACGGTTACTATCCTGCAGCCTTGGCGATCTTTCCGTTCATCATCTGGGCGGCTCTGCGCTTCGATCACCTTGGCACCAGTCTCGCGACTTTGATGGTCTCAGTCGTGGCCATCTGGGGTACCACCCACGGCACGGGCCCCTTCGCCGCCAATTCTCCGGTGGATAGCCTCGTGAGATGGTGCACCTTCGCGAACGTGGTGGCGATAACCGGACTGCTGCTGGTGGCGGCACGTGCTCAGGAGCAGCGCGTCCATCGCCTGCTGCAGTCCTCCTACATCGAATTGGAACGGCGCGTAGAGGAGCGAACCGAAGACCTGGAGAAGACAAACAGCGAACTCAAGGAGGAGATCGCGCAACGCCGTCTGTTGGAAGAAGAACTGATCCAGATCGGCGATCAGCAGCAAAGACTCTTCGGCCGGGAACTGCATGATGGACTTGGGCAACACCTGACCAGCCTGGGTCTGTACTGCGCCGCCTTGAATCAGAAACTGCAGACGCAGGGCCACCCAGCCGCCGCCGACGCCGCTACGATCGTCGGATTGGTGAAGCAGTCGTCCTTGATGACCCGCAGGATTGCTCATGGCCTGGACCCGGTCGCCATTGAATATGGTGGCCTTGCAGCCGCACTACATGCGCTCGCGGAAACGGCTCGTACGCTTGATGGCATAGACTGCATGCTCCGGATCCAGCCAGATGTAGACTTACTGGATCAGCCTACTCAGATCAACCTGTATCGTGCGGCACAGGAAGCAGTCAACAACGCGCTGAAATATAGCGAAGGCCGCCACATCTGGATCGACCTGGACCGCGTAGGCGGTTTCCAGACGCTCTCAATCAGTGACGACGGGGTGGGCGTCGGCCCGGAACAAATGGAGCGTGCCTCAGGACTGGGACTCCAAAACCTGCGTCACCGGGCGAGTCTTCTGGGCGGCGCTTGCACCGTGACCCGCAATGCTTTGGGTGGCACTACGGTCGCCATCAGCTATCCGATACCGGAGCGCCCAGACCATGCACGGGAAGCCGTCTAGCCCAGGCCGCGCGACTCAAATCCTGATCGTGGATGACCACCCCATCATCCGGGAGGGGATGACACACTTGCTGAATCTGCAAGAGGATCTGCACGTCTGCTGCGCGGCCGGCAGCGCAGCAGAAGCCCTGGCGGAAATGGCCTGCCTGCCCGACATGGCCATTGTGGACATCAGTCTGCAATCGGACTCTGGCTTGGATCTTGTCAAGACCCTCCGCCACCGCTACCCAAAATTGGCAATCCTTGTCCTCAGCATGCACGACGAAGGCCTGTTTGCCGAACGCGCACTACGGGCCGGGGCAAACGGATATCTGATGAAACTCGAGGCCACAGAGCATGTCGTGAGCGCCATCCGCGAAGTGCTGGCAGGCAATATTTATTTGAGTGCTGCCATGCATGAAAACCTGGCGCGAGCCCTTGCGGGTCCCAGAAAAACGCCGGCAGGGCCAATTGCGAGCCTTTCGGTACGGGAATTCGAGGTCCTGCATCTGATCGGACTCGGCTTCGGTACCCGCGAAATCGCCACGAAACTGAATCGGAGCGTCAAGACCATCGAGGCACACCGGGCCAACATCAAAGAAAAGTTGAATATCCGGAGCGGCAACGAACTGATGCGCTTTGCAATTCAGTGGATCGAGAGCCAATAGAGCGACGCCCAGTCACTGAATAAGGCAATCCCCTAGCTTCGTTTAGGAAAAGTGCCTTATTCATGCGCATGGGGTCAGCGCATACAGTGCAGTGGTACCTGCCGGCATGCCGCAACCCGTGGACTGGGTAGGCAGTTCAAACCCAGCAACTCCACGAGGATCGCCGCCAAGTGGCAGGTGATGAAAATAGATCCAGGCTGGGTGCCCGGTCCTATCCTGGAGCGGTCGCGATACAAATAAGGAAGATGACGCGGGAATAAAGGAAATTCTTCCCGGGTATTGCAAGAGCGTGCCGAGTCCTTGCGAGAACCTTTGATGCTTTTCGAAGCGGCACGAAATCCCGGCGCAAACCGCGTGATTCGATTGGCGTCGGGCATGTCATGCACCATGCTGGAGAATATGATGAAAGCTCTGACTTTGATCCCTATTGCCGCATTGACGTTGTGCACCACGCTCGCCTATGCGGCTGACAACACTGACACGTCTAGGACGGCCACCGACAGCAACGCAGCGATGACGTCGGACGCTGTCGGCGGTATGTCCATGGGCAGCAGCGATAGCGGCGCCCTCCATGGCAAGACTCGCGCGGAGGTCAAACAGGAATTGCAGCGCGCCCAGCAGGACGGCACGCTGGATCGCTTGAACGCGCTCTACGGCGGGCAGTGAGCGGATGCACGGGATGCGCGACGCTTTTTGCTCACCGCAATGATGACTGTTGCGAACGGGTGAATAAGATCTGGCATGACGGCTTTAACCCACGTTGTCGTGCTCTGCTGGTGGCTCAACGTGTGCGCGTCCGAATCGAAGGTGACCCGATGATCAAGACGTTCACGGTCCTTCTGGCCTACCAGTGCCTTGGCGAATTAATAGCCTACGCCGGGAACCTGCCGATTCCCGGCGCGGTTATAGGGATGATCCTGTTGTTAGCCTCACTGAGTCTCCGCCCCGGCCTTGCATCCGCCATTGAGAGCGACGCTCTTGCCCTGCTTAGGTTTCTGCCTCTTTTGTTCGTTCCAGCAGGAGTTGGCATCATGGCCTTTGCCGGCCGCGTGGCTCATGACCTGCTCCCGATAGCTGTGTCCGTTGTTGTGTGTACGGCGCTGACAATCGTCGTTACCGCGCTTGTTGGCCAAGGCTTGTGCGCTTTATGGCCCGCGCGCGCTACACCGCTCGCAGCCCCGACAACACCGTTTGCATCGCCGCTCCATGCCGACGGAAACACCGCGCCCGCGGCTGCCAACATTGAGAAGATTGATACACCGTGAACGTTCATCAGAACATCGCGTCCGCGTGGGCATTTCTCGGAACAACACCGCTTCTTTGGCTGACCCTCACGTTCCTCGCCTACGCAATCGCGCAGGTCGTTCACGGTTCGCTAGGAAAAAGTGCGCTCGCGAATCCCGTGTTAATTGCAGTGGCGCTTTTGATATTTGCCTTGCGTGAATCGAACACGTCGTATGTCACTTACATGCAAAGCGCCCAGCCCATTCATTTTTTGCTTGGACCTGCTATCGTCGCGCTCGCTATACCGATGCACCGACAATTGCCTAAATTGCGCCGGCTAGCCCCGCAGTTGGCTGGCGCACTTGTGGCGGGCTGTGCGACGGGCATCTCATCAGCCATTTTGATCCCAAGGCTCCTGGGGGCCACGGGTCAAATACTTGCCACGATTGCTCCGAAGAGCGTGACGGCAGGAATTGCTATCCGTATCTCCGAGAAAATCGGCGGGTTGCCGTCGCTGACGGCCGTCATTGTGATCATGACCGGCATCACTGGCGCGGTGATTGGCAGTGGACTTTTGAAGTTGATTCACGTGTCGAGGCATGACCTGGGTGGCTTCGCACTGGGTGTGGCGTCCCATGGAATCGGCACTGCTCGTGCGTTGCAGATGAGTGAAGAAGCCGGTGCATTTGCAGGCCTCGGGATGGGCCTGAACGGCATTCTGACGTCCTTTGTACTGCCGATTATTTATCCAGTCCTGAGCGTTTTTTCCTGACGCGACAGATCCACTTACTTCTATTTCGACGACGCAGGCGTGTTGCGCTCGACGCAAAAGAGCCCGGACCCGCTTCACGATCACGCCGACGATCATCCGTCGAATTGAGTGGCATGGGCGCGAGGCGCGTTGCCATGCGATCGCGAAGCGGTGGCGGGGGAAAAGCGTTCAATCGCTAATGGTTATCCTGCGGATGATTGCGGTCTTCATTGCCGCCGCGCGCCTCGCCGCCGTGTTCACCGGACTGACCACCCGGGTGCACGGCAGGCTGTCCCTGATGACCGCCCGTCATTTGCCCGGGCGGCTGCGCAGGCCCGCGCGGATATCCCGGCTGCGGCTGCATCGGCCCATGAGCGTACCCCTGCTGGGGCTGAGGCTGAGGCTGCGGGCCGCCGTGCATGACCGGCCTCGGGTTCATAGCCGGACCGCCCGCCGCCGGCTGGCCACCATGCGGCGGCGGACCGCCTCGCATCGGCGGCGGACGATTCGCCCACCGGTCCCGGTCGTGATACCAAGGCTGGCCGCGATAGTAGTGATCCCAGTAAGTTCCGAACGAGAACACCACGACCGGCAGTCCGATCTGCAAGCCGTAAGTCATGATCGGCACCTCGGTACCCTGGTACGGATAGTCGAGATATTCGCCGTAGACCCAGCCGCGCAGTCCGGGCGCTTCGACGTCGCACCAGCTGTAATCGGAAACGCAGCCGTACACCGTAAGCTGCGCGCTCGGCGGCACTTGTGCGACCACCGGATAATCCCCGGACGGACCCGCATAAACGTCCACGGGCTGATTCGTATACGCCGGCGATTGAGCGAACGCAGCGCCGGACAGCGCCACCAGGCAGACGCTTCCAGCGATGGCTCGAATGACGATTTTCTTTTGCACGATTCCTCCCTCGGAAAGAGCGGCCCATGCATGAACTGCGGTATTCATCCCGGCCATGCCGGCGCCTCGATAGCAGGGCCACATTGCTTGGACAAGCTTGGGGGCGTTCGAATTGCACCCGACTGTCTGCGCAATTACGGTTTGTCAGCGTTCTTACCGTTCAGCAACTTTCATGCTTTGCCGGTCATGCGTCGGGCTGAGCAAAGAGTCAGTTTTGTCGGGATGCTGGTATGGCGAACGATTGGAGCGCCATGCGGTGGTTCGGGCCGGAGATTTCTTCTAGATCCCTTGCTCCTGATGGTCCTTGCTGTGCCCATCGCATCGGCACAAAAGAAAGTCGATCCGATCGAGGCCCAGGTCGAGGCATGTCTCGGCACGCCGGCGGGGCAGACGACGGCGGGCATGACCGACTGTTCACACAAGGCCTACCTTGCGTATGACAGACGCATGAACGACGTGTATCAACGGATCATGCGCAACGCCGATCCGCAATCGCGCATGCTGATCCGCAACGCTCAACGTCAATGGCTGGCCTATCGCGACGCGCAGCGTCAAGCCGATAACGGTCCATGGCGAGCCGACCGGGGGGCGATGGCGAGCGCCGACATCGAGGCACTCAATGTGGACGCGATCCGTGCGCGGATCGATGAATTGAACTACTACGCTCCTTGATGTGCGCAGATTGGGTTCGGCCCGATTGATGGCCCGAAGCTGACATTTACCGAGAAGCAAACGACTTCTTCGCGAACAGATTGTCTTTGTAGGGTTCAGGCGGGTTCAGGCTTTCCCCGCCGCTGCCGTTATCGACGTAGTAAGCGACGGTGATTCCCGTTACTTGCGGCTTGTGAATGCCGCTGCATGTCACGTGCGGCGGCATCTTTTTCGCCGCCTGTTTGCAGGATTGCGCGAGCAGGTCATTCGCGCCTAAGGCGTGGGCGACCGAACCGACAAGGCGAGGCGAAGCTCCTACTCGATATGGCAGCTCATATGGTGTTGACGGCGTATTACATCAACTGAGCCAGCAGACCGGCGCGTCCTGACTTCGCGTATGGGCGCACCGCAGCTTCCCGCCGTGGGGAGATGGCATTCAGTTTTGCGACAAACCGGACCGATAAGAAAACCTGTATTGGCTGAATTGGCGCAAGTACTCGTCCGACGACACCCCACAAATCCTTCGACGCGCAGCGGGGACTTCCACATAAGCGGCGCCACAGCGCTGTTACGTTCTGCAAGAACGGGACAACAAGAAAAGACTGCGCGGGCGAGACGAACGAGGAAATCGTTTCGTTATCAAGGATCGCCGTTCAAACCTGAATCACTTCGGCACGGCATCTGCACTCCCCAAAACCTGTCCAGCCTGTCGGCCAATGGCGACAGCGGCTTGAAGGTGATGGCATGTTTAGTGCATGTGTGCTCCGCACGGCAACTCAGCGAAGACGGAGTCAAAGGCCAACCAATAGCAGCGTAACGAATCGCTCCTTGATAGCGAAGGGACGGCCTATCCAAGGCAAGCACAACAAAAACGGGGAAATCTATGAAATCGACATGGGTGGTGCAGGGACTGCTGTCCCCTGGCGGTTGCGCTTCGATCGTTGACGGCTCAACGCAGTTGGTCCTCGTCTGGCCGGCTGTAGAACACGGCCCGCGTCGCACTCCGAGGTCATTGCCCGCTCGCCTCCCCAAAACCTTTCGGAAATCCTGAAAATGAACGACTCGACACGCAGCATGATGATGTACGAAGCTCAGAAAAAGAGTGGCGTGGTGGCCTTTCTGCTTTGGCTCTTTCTCGGTAGCCTTGGCGCGCACCGGTTTTATCTCGGCTTCACCGGTACTGCTGTCCTTCAATTGCTGCTGTTCATCTTCGGTTGGACAACGGCATTCGCCTACATCGGCGTGTTCCTGTTGCTGGCGCTATACGGGTGGCTCTTTGTCGACGTATTCTGCATCTCCGGAGGCGTGCGAGAACATAACACGATGCTGGCGCAACGGCTTTCAGAGTGAAGCGGTGTGGAATAACTAATCAGGTAAGCCATGGTGCTTTGGCTTGGATACTAAAGATGGACAGCTAGGGCGCTAGGGGCAGAAGATCCCACACTAGCTCGAGCGAAGAATTCAAAGTTCTCCGGCTCGAAGCAGTAGTACGACATGGCATTGCTTACGCGCGACAACTCGCGGCGCATCGCAGCGCGCCGTTTCTGTAAAGCGCATCGCACGAGTCTCTGATCGCGCCTGCCGCCATGCGACTCTGGCTGTTTCTCAGCGAGAGCAGAATGCATTGATCGTAATCTGGATTGTCGTTACCGAGCGCCAGCGCTGAAAGCGGCGAGGCAAGCGTGATCGAGAGAAGCAGATAGGCGACGTTGCGCATGGTTCTGGACGAGACGCAAGGATAAGGGCAGGTACCAATTGTCGACGATCTCCGCATCGATGTCGAATGCCTCTTCCTGGCCGACCTATGCCTCGCGCGATCCGCATGTGCAGCACGAGCCCGGCGGTCGGCACCGCGCGACCCCAAAAGCGGACAGTCTGGCGAGACCCGCTACAAACTTTTTCAGAAGATTGTCGATTTTCGATCATCAGCTTCGTCGTCAGGTTATCCACACCCAAAGGATCTCCCATGAAATACCTCGGCTTGGCCTACTTCACCCCCGATAAATTCGCGGCGATGGCGCCAGACGACGTCAAGAAACTGGTGAGCCAATGCCCCGCATTGGACGACAAGATGCGGGCTACCGACAAGGTAATGATTTCCGCATCGCTTGGCGATCTGGACAACTGGAGGACGCTCCGCCCGCGCAGTGGCAAGACGCACGTCACCGATGGGCCCTATACCGAGTCGAAGGAAGTCGTGGGCGGCCTGTTCATCATCGAGGCGGATACCCATGACGAGGCGTTGCGCATCGCCTCCATGCACCCGGCGGCCACGCTGGGCGAAGAAGGTGGATGGGTCGTCGAGCTTATCCCCGTGGATTTCTACTGGTCCCGATGAGAGCTTGCCGGCCTTCGGGCGATCACACGATATCAAGCTCGGGGGCACTCCACGTCTGACCTAGTGGCTCCGTGACCACCCGGTTCCTCCCCGCGCGCTTCGCCGCATAGAGCAGGTGATCGGCGCGCGCCAGCAACGCCCCGACCGCCTCGCCAGGCCGATACCGGGCAATGCCGGCACTCGTCGTAACGCACAGCGTAGCCTCGATTTCATTGAAGCGTGAAGACTCCAGCACGGTGCGCAAGCGCTCGGCGATCTGATACGCGAATTTGTCGTCAGCGCCCGGCAGCAGAAGCACGAACTCCTCGCCGCCGATGCGCGCCACCACGTCTTTCTCGCGCACCGCAGCGCGCAGGATTGTGGCGAACTGGCGCAGCACCGCGTCGCCGGCCGCATGCCCATAACGGTCGTTGATGGATTTGAAGTTGTCGATGTCGAAAGCGATCAGCGCGAGCGGATAGCTTCGCTTGTCCGCGACGCGGCGGCCCGCCATGCGTTCAAACGCGCGCCGGTTCAACGTTTCGGTGAGCGAGTCGAGATCGCGTTCGAGAGTCAGCCGGTCGATCACGTCCGACATCGCGGCGGCCAGCAGCACGAGCCCCAACACAGCGCCCATCAGGGCGAGCGACAACTGCAGCAAGACCCAGAAAATGGTTCCCGCGAACGGCGCAGTGCTATGCGGCAAGGGTTGGATCGTAGTGAGCGGCGTCCTGATGAAAAAACTGGCGCCGAAGATCAGCAGCACCCAGAGAAGAACGTGGTTGACGGTGCGGCCATTGCAGCGTTTCCTGAAACGGACCGCGGTAAACACCATCAACAGCCCGGCGCTGAGATTCAGAATGTAGACGCGCACGAGCAGGTTTGACGTCACGAAGGAGAAGTAATACATGCCGCCCAGCACGAGCGCGAACATCGACGCATGCGTCGCGAGCCGCAAGTGAAGCCCTGCTCTGCGCAAAACACCTTCCGCCAACAGTTGAATGCTTAACACGTAAAACGTTGCCGATATAAGCGCGTTCAATCGCCATTCATCCGGCAGGTGACAGATCTGCACTGCCGAGCCGAGTGCGAAAGCGACAAATGAAGCGGAGAGAAGGCGCAGATAGCGCAGTCGTCTATCGTAGAGCCATGCACAGGCAAAACCGAGCGAAAAGACGGCCGTGATACCTGGGATGATCAATTGAACGAGTTGATTGGGCGTTATCTGAGCGGGCATGTGGCTCGTTCTCCGCTGCCGGCCACGAAATCGCCGGGCCTATGGGTTGGCGGTTCTCAGGGCGTGCATCGTCAGTCGCCATTGACGACTCTCCCAAAAATGGACGTGGCACCCGATATGGTCAGAGGATTGTACGCCTGGTGAGTGGGAGCCCTCGGGCAAGGCGATAGTGTCGCATCCGGTCTCGAGATCGGAATTTGATGCGTGCAGGATTGAAAATCATCTAGCGGATCTCCTGCCGCCGCGGGCGCTCGCTGTTCCGCCAGTGCCTGATCAAGGTGTGGACGTCGTTGTGAGTGGATGGGCGAGGCCCGCCGCGGACAGCAGCGAGACGGCAGCCGGATTGGGCATGCCATTGACGTCGATGGCGCCTGCTGTCGCCAGCGCGCCGAGATCGCTGTCCACCCCTGCTTGCCCGACGACAAACGGCGTCGTCAGAAACGCCGGTGCCGTCAGCGTGACCGCATATCGCTGCTGCAGATTCGCGACAACTGCCGTTTGCGCAGCCAGTACATCGGTCTGATTTTCCAGCACCCGCTGGAACTGTGAATTGTTCTGGAAGTTCGCAATCAGACTGGTTTCGTTTGTGCCAAGTTGCGAAGCGAGATAGACGAGCATCAGTTCGGTCTCAGGCGTCGTATTGAAAGTGCCACCGGCAAATGCCAGCGAATGCAGGGTCGTGCCGCCGGCGGTCACGGTGAGGATGCAGGGAAGCGTGGCGTTGAGGGTCGTGCTGTAGTGTCCACCGCCATCTGACAGGGTGGAGCCCGAACCCGACGCACAACTGAGGTTAACCGTCGCGCTGGCGAGCGCCTTGCCGGTGGCTGCCGTGCCGGATACGGCGACGTTCGGTGTCCCGTTTCCGCCGCTACAGCCGTCGAAGCCGAAGCAGGCGCTTCCGCCGCAGGCGGCGAGTGTGGCGAGCGAAGCCGCGCAAAGTGCAGCCAGCACCGGGCGAACAAAAGGCGCATCGTGAGTGTTCATGGCCGCCTGCCGTTGACAGGAGAGGATAGGGCGAGCCGCCCCGCACAAAGGGACTGGCGCTATTTTTAATTTTAGGCCTTATACGCCGAAGTCGTTTATCGCATCAGTCTCATTCACGGCGTTATCATCCATTGCAGTCATCTGAGATCCGTCGTTTCAACATTCAGCGAATGTCAACTTCCGAGCGAGACGTGGGACCGGAGTCGACCCGGAGCGGCCGGTCGTCGCTACGCGCAGCGAACGACTGGTTACCGGGATCAAACGGTCGTCTCACCTGATTTGTCGTGCGGGTCGCGCGCCTAGCGCATCCCTTCCAATGCGCGTTTCACTGACCGTCGCACTGCTATGCGGGCAAAAGGCCCGCTTTACGGTAATTTTCGATTAGTGCGTCATAGAGGGAGAGATCGGAACGGCTCCGCGCGATGAGCTGAGCGCCGGCGATGGCGGCGAAGATTGCGCGAGCCCGGTGTTTGCTTTCACGAGAGCCGACCACTGCGGCTGCGGACAGAACCTTGCTCAGCCACGCCACATTCACATCAGCGAAGGTCCGGACTTCTTTCATCACGACTTCCGGCAGGTCGTCGGTTTCGGCGGCCATGAAGCTGCAAAGGCATATGCGATTGCCGGTCTCAAGCGCCTTGCGGAATGTATCCGGATAGTGACGCAGGCAGTACAGCGGATCGTGCGATCGGGCCAGCATGTCATCCAGAGCCGCCGCTGAATCTTCCCAATAACGCCTTGCTACCGCAGCACCGAGATCGGCTTTGCTTTCGAAGTGGTGGTAGATGCTCGCGGCCTTGATACCAACCTCGTCCGCGAGATCACGATAATTCAACCCACCGTAGCCGTGCGTCTGCGCGAGCCTCGTGGCGGCTACCAAAATTCTCTCTCTCGAATTTGAGCTCGCGTCATTCCTCACCGCTTCAGTCTCCGCAAAAAGGAAATGGGTGTTGACACCTCGGATTGTACCTTATATGGTTAACCTAACAAACGTTAGGTAGATTACGTGGGCGACGTGTTTTCACGTCGCCCGATCCAATGCAACCGACTACGGAGCGTCCCCGCAATGACTTCCAATACCGTCAATTTCGACGCAGCGCAACTGCCTGTGATGAAGGTCTACGACTTCCCGACAGGGCCCTATCCGACACGCGTCCGCATCGCTCTGGCTGAAAAAGGGCTGGAATCGCGCGTCCAGTTCGTGATGGTCGATCTTTACAAAGGCGAGCATAAGAAGCCCGAGTTCATCGCTGGCAAGAATTATTCGGGTACGCTGCCGGTGCTGGAACTCAATGATGGAACCTGTATTGCCGAGTGCACCGCCATTACCGAATACCTCGACGCGCTCGATGGCGTACCCACGCTCACGGGTAGTACACCGCGCGAAAAAGGCATCATCCACATGATGAGCAAGCGCGCCGAGTTGGAACTGCTCGACGCCATCAGCGTCTACTTCCATCACGGCACACCGGGACTGGGCCCCGACGTCGAGACGTATCAAAACCCGGAGTGGGGGTTCCGTCAACGCGACAAAGCGATGAGGGGTATGCGCTACTTTGATGCAGTTCTGCAAAGGCAACCGTATGTCGCGGGCGAAACTTTCTCGATGGCCGACATCACTGTCATCGGTGGTTTGATCTTTGCGATGCTTGTGAAGCTGCCGGTGCCTGAGGACTGTAAGGCGCTTCAAGCCTGGTACGCGAGAATGTTGGAGCGTCAGAGCGTCCGGAACCAGCCGGTGTTCGCCAACCCCTGAGCCCAGCCGCAACTGACCGGCACGAACCAGTGTTGCAACGAAAGCGGTGACTTGTTGGAACGGCCACTACCGGATTGATGGTGGCGCCCCGGCCTGAGCCGCGGGCAGTTCGTGGCCAGCGAGCTTGCTGGCGAGATACAGCCGGTTCATTAGACGCAACTCGGCAGGGCCGCCCGGGCTGGTTGGAGCCGACTTGTCGAGCGTCATCGCCACCATCGTTTTCATGTTGTTGAGCAATACCACCGCCATGTCTTCGGCGGTCTCTCCCGGCAATGTCGGCGCCCTGAGTCGCAGCGTGCCAACAATCCGCTTGAGCGCCTTCTCGCGATACTCGAGTCGCTTGCCGGACCATTCCGAACGGGCATCCAGCAAAGCGACGAGCGCCTTGCTCTCGTCGTGGATCTCCGCGATGGAGTCGACCAGCAAATCGGCCAACTCGTCTATCGACACCACACGGGCACGGGCATCGATTTCGTCCCATTGGGCATCACGCAACTCGCTGTAGCGCTGCATCAGTGCATCGGCCAGCACTTCCTTGTTCGGAAAGAAACGATAGAGCGAACCGATTTTTGTGTCCGCGCGCGCCGCGATCTCGGCCATGGTTGCGGCATCAAAACCACGCTCCTGAATGACCTTCGACGCAGCGGCCATCAACGTGGCGACGCGCTCACGGCCGACACCACGCTGCGGCGCAAGCGCTGACCGTTCACGATTGGGCCGCGGAGCAGCAGATTGAGCTTTAGTTTTGGCGGGAGTCGAAGACATGCCGTCAGTTTGCCAGTTACGGCGGCCCTCGGCCACATAACTCTATTTGAGCAAATACTCAAATAGAGTTATGCTTGGGTGTCAGTTACCTCATCGAATCCACCGTAAGGCTCCCATCATGCTCGCTCTTCCCGCGACTACAACCGCACTCATTCTTGTCGATCTCCAGCAAGGCATCGTGTCGATCCCCGCTCTGGCACCTCGCCCCGGCGTTCAGGTGGCAGTAACCGGTGGCCGGCTAGCAGCGCGTTTCCGGACTGCCGGGGCACCGGTCGTACTGGTCAACGTCGCCTTCGCGGCGGACTTCGGTGATGTGCTGAAACAGCCCGTGGACCGTCCTTTTCCGCGTCCGGAAGGGGGCTTTCCGGCGAACTTCAGCCAGCTCGTCGAAGAACTCGCTCACGCGTCCGACATCCTCGTGACGAAACATCAATGGGGCGCGTTCTACGGCACCGATCTCGATGTGCAGTTGCGGCGCCGGAACGTCAAAACGGTGGTGCTCGCCGGCATCGCCACCAATATGGGCGTCGAATCCACTGCGCGCCAGGCCTACGAGCATGGCTACGACGTCGTGATCGCCGAAGATGCGACGACGGGGCTGTCTCATGCCATGCACGCGTTTGCAGTCGACAACATCTTTCCGCTACTTGCACGCGTGGTGAAGTCCGATGACATCGATCTGAAGAACTGAGCCACGCAAAATGCAAAGCAATCCGCTGACAACCGGCGCCGATCCCGCTCGCCCGAACGAACAACAGGCGGGTTTCGGCTTCCGTTTCATTGCACCGCTAGCGCTCGGCGCCGTACTGAATCCGATCAATTCGACCATGATCTCTACCGCGCTGGTGCCAATTGCGACCGACTTCCATGCAAGCGTCGCGGAGGCTGGATGGCTTATTGCCGGGCTCTACCTGGCAAGCGCCGTGGCCCAGCCGACCATGGGGCGACTGGCGGATCTATTCGGCCCACGCCGGATTTACCTGATCTCCCTCTTCATCGTCGCGATATCCGCGCTGGTCGGCCGGTTTGCTCCGACGCTCGGCGTCTTGATCGCGGTGCGGGTGGCACTAGGAATCGGCACCGCCGGCGCCTATCCGTCGGCCATGCGCATCTTCCGCGTCCAGGCAGATCGGCTCGGTGCGGCGCCGCCACGCGTCGCCATGAGCATTCTCTCGCTGGCGGGGGTCTCCACCCTGGCCATCGGCCCCTTGCTGGGTGGCGTGCTGACAGGCGCTTTCGGCTGGCACTCGATCTTTGCCGTGAACACGCCGCTCGCGCTGCTCGCTGCGCTGCTGGTCTTTTTGTGGGTGCCAAAGGATCAGCCGCGCGATGGCAGCTTTGCGCGTCTGATGGCAGAGCTCGACGTGGTGGGCATCCTGCTGTTCACCGGCTTCTTGCTCGGCCTGATGATTTTCCTGATGAATCTCGACCGCCCAGTCTGGAGCATGCTGCCTATCGCCGCCGTTCTCGGTGTTGCGCTCGTGCTCCACTCGGCGCGACGCAAGCAGCCGTTTATCGATGTGCGGATGTTGGCCCGCAACCGACCGTTGACGGTAACCTATCTACGCGCAGGGGCGGTCCTGATGATCGTGTATTGCATCCTCTACGGATTCGCTCAGTGGCTCGAAAGTGGCGCCGGCTTCTCCACGAGCCAAGCGGGCCTCATCACCATGCCGATGTCGCTGCTCGCCGCCGTCTCCTCTGTGACAGGCGGGCGCACAAAAGGCATTCGAGGGCCGTTTATCGTCAGCATTGGCGCAGCGCTGGCCGGATGCATCTGCCTGTTTTTTATCGACAGCAGCAAGTCCGCATGGATCATCGCTGCCGCGGTTATGTGCTTCGGTGTGCCTCAAGGCATGTTTTCCACAGCCACTCAGACTGCCGTCTATCTGCAGGCGCCGGCCGACGAGATCGGCACTGCAGCGGGACTCCAGCGCACCGCTGGATATCTGGGTGCAATCGCGGCGACCAGCCTCCTTGGCGCCTTATATGGCAAAACTGCGGGCGATCACGGCCTGCACAGCCTGGCCATCGTGATGGGTGTGTTGAGCGCCTGCCTGTTTGTCGCCACGATATTCGATCGCACGATTCCGCGAATCGCCTCGGTGTGAACGGCAGCGGGCGGAGCGACTACTCGCCGATGCGGACATTGGGGTGTCGCGTGCGATATCGAACCCGCAGCTAATTGATGGGCTTAGTCATTGCCCCATCGCCAGCGAGGCGGTTCTCCCTTCAACCAGCATACGGCCACACGGGCAAGGCTCAACAACGCGACCAGCAAGGCGAACGCGAAAGAGTGAAGACCAGGTTGAAAACGTAGAGTGACTAAGCCAAGCAGCAGGAAGTATGCGATCAACCTGCCCATCCCTGCCAGCGAATGTACGCGGCAGTACTCATCGCGTCGATGTTCGGCAGCACCCCGGCGCGGCCTTTGCTGTGAGCGCATCATCGTTGTCCAGTCTGGATCTGCGAGCGAATTATGCAAAGTGAATCGCGATGAAAGTGATTCGTTAGAAGATTCACACACTATCGACTTTTTTTCGTCCCCGTATTGTCATTCCCTCCCGATAATTTCTTTCCTTCGTAACGCTTTGTAATAGAGGCAGCATCCCCACGTAGGGGCTGCCCGTCGTTTCCACACGCCACATTACCGCTTGCTCGTCCGAGTAACGTCATGGAGGCGTTCGTGAAAAAAATTGCCAATGTAATTAGTACCCCAATATTTAGAAGCGGCCTGCTTTGCGGCGCCGTTTCCGTCGCGCTTGCCGCGGCTATCTGGCCGACCGTTGCACAAAGCCAGCAGCAGGCCGCGATAGCGGCTGCGACAGTGAACACGGCGTCGCCGATCAAGCATGTCATCGTAGTGGTCGGCGAGAACCGCACGTTCGATCACGTATTCGGCGCGTACACGCCACGCCAGGGGCAGACGGTGGCGAACCTGCTGTCGAAGGGCATCATCACGGCCGACGGCCACCCGGGTCCGAACTTCGCGCTGGCCGCGCAATACACGGCCAGTGCTACGGACCCGAACCGCTTCGAAATGGCGCCTGGCGGCAAGCAGCTATATACAGTGCTGCCGGCGCCAAATACCGGCTCTACGGCAAGCACACCGAGTGATACCAGTCCACCGCCATTCGCTACGCTCGCGGCGGCGCAGGCCACCGAGGGCGCGATGATGGAGCCTTGGGACGTCGTGCATTTGACCACCGGTGCGAGCGGCTTGCCGACGCATAGCGTCGATACGCGCTTTGGCTCGAACACGTATAACCTGCCGAACGGACCGTATCAGATCTCGCGCGTCGGTCCCGACTATGACCAATACATCAATAGTCCGGTGCACCGCTTCTACCAGAACTGGCAAGAGGCCGATTGCAGTCTCGATCACGCCACGCTCGATAATCCGAGCGGTTGTCAGATGGATCTGTTCGCGTGGGTGGAGACGTCGGTGGGCGCCGGTTCGAACGGCCAGCCGCGGCCCGCGAACTTCAACGACGAGACAACCGGCGAAGGAGCGACCGCGCTCGGCTATTACAACGTGAATACCGGCGACATGCCGTATTTCACACATCTCGCGCGTGAATTCACGATCAGCGACAACTATCACCAGCCGGTGATGGGCGGCACGGGCGCAAACAGCATCATGATAGGCACCGCCGATGCGCTCTACTACACAGACGGCAACGGCAATGCCGCGAAGCCGCCGGCTGATCAGATCGAAAATCCGCTGCCGCTGGCGAACACCAACAACTGGTACACGCAGGACGGCTATTCAGGCGGTTCGTACAGCAACTGCTCGGATGGTCATCAGCCCGGGCCCGGCGCACTGCGGCAGTACCTGAACCGCCTGCCGTACAAGCCGGACGCGAAGTGCGCACCGAACACGTACTACCTGCTGAACAACTACAACCCGGGCTACAACGGGGACGGCACGGTCAATACGAGTACGTTCACGATCCCGCCGTCGCCGGTGCGGACGATCGCCGATACGCTGATCGAGAAGAACATCTCGTGGAAGTACTACGGCGAGGGCTGGAATACCTTTGTGACTACGCCGGCCACGAGTGTCTACTGCAATATCTGCAACCCGTTCCTGTATGAAACCGCGATCATGACGAACCCCGCGCTCGTCAAAGCGCACCTGCAGGACACGACCGATCTGTACGCGGACATTGCGAACGGCACGCTGCCTGCGGTTTCGTTCGTGAAGCCGGGCGGACTGCTCGACGGGCATCCGGAGTCATCTAAGTTCGGGCTCTTTGAATCGTTCGTGCACAAGCTGGTCGATACGGTACAGCGTGACCCGAGTTTGTGGGCCTCGACAGCGATTCTTGTCACGACTGACGAAGGTGGCGGCTACTACGACTCAGGCTACATCCAGCCGCTCGATTATTTCGGCGACGGCCCGCGCATTCCGATGATCGTCGTGTCGCCGTACTCCCGCGGTGGACGTGTCGTGCACCAGTACGGGGATCATGCTTCGATCGTGAAGTTCATCGATCGCAACTGGCGCCTGAAACCGATCACGCATAGAAGCCGCGACAATCTGCCGAATCCGATCCAGTTGCAGACGCATCCGTATGTGCCGGTTAATGCGCCCGCAATCGACGATCTGTTCGAAGCGTTCGAGTTTCCGCGCACGCCGTAATAGTCTGAGACGGAGCGTAGGGCCGGCTCTGGCATAACATTTCGCTTCGATGCAGCAACGCCCGCCTTGTGCGGGCGTTGCTAATTAGCAGGCATTCGTCTTCGACTTACGATCCACGAGAATGTATTACGGATACCGCGCGGCTTGTTTTGAACTTCAGAAGCAGATATGGCTGATTGCCCACTTGTACACCCAAAGGAAAACAGCTAGCCCGCCTAAAAAAAGCCAGGCGCGCTTACTCGACATCGTCGGTCGAGTTGCAGTACCCCTGTCCGCAAAAACATAAAAGTATTGAATTGTAGTTCCGAGCGTCGCAAAGCCAAGCGCGATTGCGTAGACCGCGAGCACGCCTCCGAAGCTTGAGCCAAGGGACACACGAACATTTAGCGATGAGTTATCGCAGATAAGAATTGAACTCCCGGCCCAAAGGCTTATGGTAAGTAGGACGGAAAAAAGAAACGATAGTCGTTTTTTTAACATTGGCTCACTATGCAGTTTTTTAGCAGAGCATGATCTCAAGTACGTGCCAAGACTTCCAACACACCGCGATTGTCGGCGATCTAAGTGCGGGTGTCGAATGGCCGCGCGCTGCCTCATGTCAACCGCTTCGGCGACTCGAACTCCCTCGGTTTCGATCGACAACACGCGACCCGGAGCCGTCCTTCCGTGTATTCGAGAACGGACATTCGGACAGGGACACGACGAGCGATCACTGCACCGCTACCGCGTCCAAGACATCTTTTGCGGAACAACGCGATAGCCGTCGCACGTGGCAACACGCCTGTCTAGCACCACGGTAGCGGCGGCATGGAAAACGTAACCGTGTCAGCGCTTCTGGACTCTTGCTGCGCGTGCATAGTGGCCATCGCACCAAACCGGCGCTCTGTCGACGACATCGGATCGGTCTCGAGCACGAAATGCGAGTGGAAGCGCGGTCCGAGATCCTCCATCATTCCCAATCCAAACCGCCGACAATGCGGCGTGTCGTAATAAGTGGACCACCAATGCTCGCTGTCTGGGGCGGCCATGTATCTCACATGAGCCTTGCTCAGTCCGATATACGTCGCGCTGCTTTGCGCATGCGCCACGGGAACCCCTAACAAGCCCGCAAGCGCAATTAGGATAAGTGTGCTTTTCAAGAGTCTTTCTCCGTGAGTTGCTCGTGACGGGCACGCTGCGCGCAGGATCGTGCGTGACTGCGAGATGGCTGGTGCAAGCGATGTCATTGCGTCCAAGGGGCGCCCCGTACAACAACCCATTCAGACGATCCGTTACGCGCTCCCGCTTTTGTTCTGCCAGCATCATAGTAGTCTTCATGCGGCTTCACTTTTAACGCGACGCAACTTGATAAACGAAAGCATGCCCCAAAGCAACAATGCGCTGCCGAACAGGGTGCAGAGGCGCCTGTCCGAAATAGCTCGTTCATCAGTGGTTGCTTCTGAAACGGACGGGTGGGACCTTACGATGTGATTCCCTGCCAAAATCACACTGGAGGCTGTACGGCCACAGTACTCAACGTGGATGGGTTCGCCAACATGCCCCGATAGTTGAGGTATCAGGTTGTTGCAGGAAGGCGATTTTCCGGCGCAAGTCCCGATTACTGAGTCGTCCACTCCGTCACGATGAACGAAGTAAATGCCGGCCGTCGCTGCCAGCAATCCATCGACGGTTCGATCAGGTATCACGTTCCCCGCTAAGTCAACCGGACATTTGTCGATATGCACTTTCGGATGCCAGATCGGCAGAAGCGCAAAAAACAAGAACCAAAGGCCCGAAATAAACCCTGCGAACGTGAAGCCCCGATAGTTTTCCACTTTCCTTTCCGCGCTCGTCTTCATCCTGTTAGCCCGAATTTTTTGTCGCCGATCGGTAAAGTTAGAAGGCCGATCGGCGATGCAGAAGGTACGCGTTTAGATGCTTCGTTTTTGCTGAATACTTTTCTAGTTGGATTGTCGCCGACTCGTGGCATGCGGTGCAATGACCGGTGCTGTCCGGACAGCGCTTTAGGACTTCCGATTGCATCGAAACCGGCGTCCGTCGCGCGCTTTTTTGTCTATGCCGTTGACTGACGTAAAGAAGCTGCAGGCTTTGGTAGCCAACAGAGTCGCACTCGCTTACTATTCGATTACAAAATAAAGGCCCCCGCCGTCTGGCGCGCGTATCTTCGAGATCCTCAAATGAACCACACACGAAGCATCGAAATTTCCTTGATTACGGCACTTATTGCTACGAGCCTACCAGCAACCACAATACATGCTGCGGAGTCGCCGACAGAGGCCGCGTCTGAGGCAGAACTCGACACAACCGGCAATGCCGCACACCTTCCAGCTGATTTGCCTAGGGGCCTCGGCGATTTCTGCTTTTTCGCAAACCTCCCGCCCGCAAGTCAGAAATACAAGATCATCAAGGATGTGAGTATCGGCAAAAATTCGTACGGCAGCGTCACAACCATCCTTCCCAAGTTGGCCGAGTACGCACAGATGCGTGGAGCGGACGCGATTATCGGGTACACCGGTTCGCAGCGCTTTGGCTTCTGGCCGTGGCGCGTGGTCAGGCCTGTGGTACGTGGTACTGCTGTGCAGTGGACTGAACCGAAGCCAACGGATTGCGAATCCATCGGAGGCACGAAGTTGAGCACGATCCTAACCTCGGGTCAGCCGCCTGCAAAGTAGCGTAGGAGGTAGCGCCTGACGATTGGACAAACTGGAGCGACCTTCGAGTGCGGCAGGCCGCTTGTGGCCGCGCGCTGCGTATCGTGTAAGCAATGCAATCGCGGTAGTTGGAATGCCGTGTGGTTTCCGAGAAACTTATGGCTCAACCGCAACATCTTTGTCGTCGCCCATCCCGTGATAACCACCTTGAGAAATGACGGTCACGTGATGGGGATTTTCTGCACGATAGACGTTGGCGTAAATGGGGGTAGCCACGATACCCGTGCCGCAGTCGAATTTTAGATCCCTATCGATTTGTCCTGTTTTGATGTTGATAAGACGCAGACGCACCATAGACAACGAACAATCCTTCGAAGACTGGTACACACCCAGCAACAGATGATCCTTCGTGTGATGCCACATTGGTATTTCGACGGCACCGACCACTCTGGGTGTATCGAGGCCAGTATCGTCGAGACTGCTGATTTGGTGCAGCGCAATCGGTAGAACGTGTTTGCTATCTCGCCACTCCCCCGATGCCTCTGTACCGCTGATTTTCAATGCAACCGGGCAAGCAATAGGGTGCGATGGCGAAACAGCCGGTACCGTAGATGAATCACCAAACGAAACAGGCTCGACTGCTTCGCAGAGCTGCATCTCTCCATCGGGTTGGCGTTTGCCTTGCAAAGGGATGGGAACGCGATGGGTATCGATTTCGGAATCCCAGACGCGAATGTCGAGCATGCCGTTGGCGTTCCCAGCGAGAACGCAGGATTGCTTCATGCGCTCAAACAGACTGCTCGAGAAGATAGGCTTGAAGATGCGCGTATATGACCGGTCGCGAAAAGCTTTGCTACGGACCCGAGGGTCCGTCGGATTGCCAGAATCATCAACCTTGCTGAAGACACATGAAGCATCCGGATGTGATAGCGCATAGAACTGTTTCGCTCTTGCATCGATCTGTGACGTATCGGCTGGCGACAGATCAGTATGCTGTGCGAGGGTAACGGCGGAGCCGAGCGACAACAGTAGGGCGCCGATGACAAGGGCACCAGTTTTCATTTGTTGCATCCCTTCACGTACGTTGCAAGGTGGGTATGCGGAGCCACGCAGGCATGCTTCGCTAGCGTTTTCCACCCGGGAAACTCCACCAATGGAAACCACGTCACCAGAAAACGACTGATCGTAAGCCTTCGCTTGGGCGAAAGAACATTCTGACTTCATTGCACAATCAGAACGAGATCGTGATTCCAAGTGGCTGGTTGATGATGAAGGTGTGGCGTTCGAGTTGCTGCTGGATCAGACCGCACCGTTGGGCGTCAGCAAGATCTGCACGGACGGGCAGCTTTGCCTTTCTCTCTACCGAACCCAGCCACTCCCCGCTACCTGGGTCAGGTCCGTGACCCTCTCCATCCGAAATGTCGAAATAGCGCTCTGCCACGTCGTTGACCCACGCTTCACTGCAAGGTCTGGATTTGGGGGCAGCCGGGGCGCCCGTGGTTATCCCCAGCCAGCCGACTACCAAAAAAGCAACCAGCCCTGCCAGGACAATCACAATTTTCTTCAGAATGCGCATGGTTATTCTGATCTCTAGCGTGGCTAGGCCCTGAAGCTGCGTCAGTAGTTCGACAGCGTAACCGCCGACATTAGACTCGACTATTGATAATCGAGCGTGTCATCAACTTTGGTGATCTTCCAGCTGTCGCCCAGCTTGCGCAGAAACACCAGCACACTGATTTTGTCTTTCGAGCCGAAAGTAACTGGAACAACCGCAACGTCGTCGAGCATGATCGCGTGGTGTGTTGCGATGTTGTTCGACCAGTCCTGTTCGTCGTAGTCCTGGACCTTCGTGAAATAGTCGGCGTCTCCAGGCAGCCTGTTATGGTGGTAAGCGCTTCGGAGCTTGTCGACCGTCGCTTTGGTCACGTAGACATAGATGCCCTTGTCCAGCAAAGGATAGGTCGCTTTGGATTCCAGCTTGATATACCAGGCGTAGAACGCTTTCGTGCTTGCGTCAGGAGTCGCGCTATCCGCGAACGCCCCTTGCTGGAAAAGCAACCCGCCAACCAGCAGCAGTACCGACACGGCCAGGGTAAATAGCTTCTTCATCTTTCGTCTCAGTTGTAGCGATAAATTTTGTATGCCGGCTGCGATTGTCTATAGGACGGTCCCGGATAGAAGCCTTGTGAGCCATGTGGCGTCTGCTTGAAATCGGACACCCATACGGAGCCGTCGAAGATCGCCATGTGCCCCGAAGGATTTCCTGGGGCTGGCTGTATCACGATCACATCGCCTTTCTGCGGATCGCCTGTCGCTTGGCGAAAGCCGACGGCCTCAAGAAGTGGGCCGTAGTCTTTGGCGTAGTGGGCGTGGTGCAGTGAGATTCCGCCCGATTCGATGGCCTTGCGCACGTATTTTGCGCAGTTACCTGTGCTGTGCGATTGCGCATGGTCGTCTGCGTAGCTCGCTGCTGAGGATTTATCGAACGGCATTTTTATCTCCCTTAAAGATTGAGTTGGCGCTCGCGGTGGAACGCTAACACATGGGATTCGTTGTCGCTGTGAAATTCGGTTTGGAGTGGCAATGTTATGCCGGTTGCATTGCGTCCCTCCCATTATGTTAATGGCTGGCTTCACGGAGCGTGCCCATTATCTCGTTCCGAAGCCGCGGTGCTCCTCTGGTAGGAGGCCGATAACGTTTGCGGCAGATTCCTCAAGAGTCGTGTCGGGTTGCCGTTACACAAAGATAAATAGCCAAAAAATTAGCAGTCTGGCAGAAAGGTCCCCCGACGCGGAACTGACAATAACTATGAACGTGCTGACCAAATGTTGAAGTAGCGGTTATCGTCGAACACGCCCGTGTCGAGAATTTCGTATTCGGGCTGATCGGCGCCGCGCTGCAGATTTTCATCGATCAGATCCTGGTACGGGTACGCGTCGTGAGGATACTTGTACAGAATCTTCATGTACGAATGCGTCGACGTGCCGTCGAGATAGAAGTAAAGCTCCTTCACATCCTCGCCATGATTGCCTTGCTCGTTCGTCAACCCGAAATCGACCATCCAACGCGCCTAAACTTCGTACAATTGAGCATTGAAATGTCCATTTGCCGCACAGCCCTCTTGTGCAGCCGCGGTATGTTTTTTTGCGGAGCAGGCGTGTGCCAGAGACCGGAACGCCACCGAACATTCAGCCAGACTATCCTTGGCGATTGTGCTGTCAATCGCCGACCGGGAGACCTATAACATAGCTGTAGCACGATCCTGGATAACAGACCTACCGTCCTTGTCGCCGGCGCATCTATTGCGCACCGTCCTGCATCGCCCGGTACTCACTCCCGCGCTATTTTTCTACTGGTGGCCTCAATGTAACAACTGAGGCTATGGCGATGTACGTGGAGTGGAGGTGATATGCAACTCGTCATTGTGTTGCCGATAGTGGCCGCGGCATTGATGTATAGCACGCTTGCGAACGCCTACTCGCAAGAAGAGGTCAATGTCTTTGCGCCGACAGACAGCGAAGTCGCAGCCCAGAAACTGGTCGTCAGCCCCATGAACGCCAAGAATGTCGAGAACCGGGCGGACAACCATGCGGGTGGAGCAACGCCAAGCCAGCACGCCACCGGCCTTGAAACCACGGGGTCAAAGCAGCTACCTGCGCCTGAGACTGCGAAGTAAAGAGTACTACGCTCTAACGCCGCGCGACATCGACGCGTGCATCATCGTTCACGGCGGCATGCAAATATGGTCGAGATACCTGGAGTAGATCTTCAGCATCACGCTCGAAGTTCGCCATGAGTGCGGCAGCTGGCAAGCCGGCAAATCATGCTCGTGGCGTAAGTCGTATAGGCATTTGGTTCGGCACCATCGTGAATGCTGAAACTTCTTCGATTTCAGAAGGGTCGATTGTCAGTTCAATCTTGAAGCTCCTCATCAACATCGATATAACCAGCCTCATCTCGACTGCTGCGAGGTAACGACCCGGGCACACTCTCGGCCCCGCGCCGAATGTCAGGTATGCCTTCTGGTCATGCGCACCTTCCGATGGGTCCCGCGGATGCCTCCAACGGTCAGGGTCAAATGTTTCCGGGCGCACAAAATTCCGCGGGTCCAGCATGCCTGGACGCGTGAGAAACAACATGCGTGTTCCTGCAGGTATGGCTACCCCTCCAAGGCACACGTCGGTCAAGGGCTCGAACGTCTGTATTGCAGCAACGGGCCGCAGTCGCAGTGCCTCACTGCATACCGCCTCGCATAGGTCGAGGTGCTTCAATGCGTCGTAGTCTGGGCACACCCTCGAATCGCCGAGCGCCACACGCGACTGTTCGAATACCCGGTTTTGCAGATGCGAATCCATAGCGACGTACATCAACCCCCAGGCAATTGCGTTGGCCGTCGTGTCTTCACCTGCGACAAGAAGCGTCAGGACGTTCGCCGAGATCTGTTCGTCGGTAACCATCGAGTCGGGTTCGTTGCGCGCCGCGAGCATCGCTTCCAGCAAATTGTGTGGAGGTGCATCAGGCGACTGGCTCATGCGCTCGCGTGCCCGTTCAATCATTTTCTGAATGTAGCTATGGACCTCCGTCATTGCCTGCGCGAGTCGTCGGTCCTGAGGAAGCGTGACGTAATGCCAATAGGGAAAGAGGGCGGTGACGCGCCTCATCAGTGCCGGCGGTATCAGGCCAAGCTGTTCCTGAATTACCCCCCGTTCGTGCTCGAGCGTATGCGGGTCCTCGCCGAAGGCCAGCGTACTGGTCACGTCAACCGTGTAGCGTTTAAGCTCTTCTGTCATTTCGAGCGTTCTATGTTCCCTCGCCGCCTCTTGCAGGCGAGCGAGAAAACGCCCAGTAATGGCCGCAAGCGTCGGATAAAACGCTTTAACGTTGGAAAAAGACAGTGCCCGCATGACGAGCCGACGCTGCGGCTCCCAAGCCAAGCCTTCCGCAGCGAATAGACCGTTTCCGCCAAGCTCCGCCATAACGGATTCAATTGGCGCAAAACGTCGATAGAGGTGCGGACGTTCGCGCATGACAGTCTGGAACAGTTCCGCCTGCGTCCACACTGTGACAGGAATCGTGCCGAGCTGAACCCTGAATGGCGAACCAAATCGCTTCGCCCACTGCTCCAAAACCAGGTGAAATTTCGCCGGTGGCATCTGGAACAGATTTCCCAGGAAGGGCAGACCTTGCGGGCAAGGTAGATCTGCGACAGTACGAAGAATATCGTTCGCGCCGAGTCGAAGCTCCGACATATTTTCCTCCGCTTCGCATGCCACCGCGCGAAGACAATGGGCGTGAAGAACGCTCTTGTAGAGGATAGGTCATAGCTCGCAAATGAAGTCCTAGCCGTATATGCAAGCATCGAAAATATTCGGCTTTGGCCGCGTGGGGCTACGTTTCGGCGCTTAAATATGGGAAAGGTCTGCACACATCGAGACGATGGCACCTACACGTGCTTATGGGGTCTGGGCTCAGCGGCAATCCTGGATTACAGGCGCCGTCCGTCAATCTCAACCTCCGCTTCGCATTCGATGGGTACGTTTAGAGGGAGCGCGACGCCGACGGCTGATCGCGCATGCATTCCAATGTCTGGTCCGAATAGTTCAAGGATCAAATCCGAGAAGCCATTTGCGATCCGTGGCATCTGGTCGAACCCGGGCGCTGCGTTGACCATTGCAAAGACGCGCACCCAGGCCGTAATGCGATCCAGGTCCCCGAGCGCCTTCTGAAGACTCGCCAACTGTGCAAGCGCCACAAGGCGCGCTGCTGCGTAGCCTTCGTCTGGCGAAACCTCCGCGCCGACTTTACCGACCGGTTGCGCAATCGTCCCGTCGAGGTTGAGCGGCACGTGTCCTGAGACAAAAGCTCGCGTGCCGCTCACGCGCACCCATGCAAATGGCAATGACATGTTTACGTTTGCAGGCATCTGCAGCGTCTGCGGTAACGTCAATCCCATTTCCGCCAGCTTTGCTTCGATTCTTGCCATGGCCGTCTCCTCGGGATTATGCGAAGAACGTTAGATGTTGGCGGTCGGCTTTTCAAGTCGTGACGTCCCGATCACGAAAACCAGGGGATCTATCTCGTCATTAAGCCGATCCCGAAGAACGGGGCTGCGGGCAATCTCACTGGTGCAAAGAACGCATCAGACGGGGATCAGAAGGCCCGACTCCAACAGCGCACGCAGCAAATCGCCGTGATGGTAGCGTGCAGACTCTTGATCACTCGGGTTAGTACTCGTTTGACGGTAGCGAAAGTAACGGTCGAGAATGTTCAGATTTACACATTGTCGGGAGGATCCCGGTGCTTCAGGAATTGGCGAAGAATATTTGGACCGCTTCGGTTCATCATTCTTTCATCGGTTTGCACGTTGGCACGCGAATGACTGTGATTCGCCTGTCATCGGGCAAGCTGCTGCTGCATTCGCCCGTCGCGCTCCCGGAGCAGCTTCGCAGTGAGATCGACGCGCTCGGGCCAGTCGCGCATATCGTCTGTCCAAACCTGTTTCACCACATGTACGCGTCCGAAGCGGCGGCCACGTATCCACAGGCACTGCTGCACGGTCCAGCCGCCTTGCAACGCAAGCGCCGGGACCTGCGTTTCGGCGCGACGCTGACGGACCAGCCGCATCCCGAATGGCGTGACGATCTCGAACTGCTGACGATTGAAGGCTCCATGCTCGGCGAGACGGTGTTCTATCACCCGGCAACGCGCACACTGATCACCTGCGATCTGGTTGAGAACTTTCGAGCGTCGCCGCATTGGCTAACGCGCAACTATTTGCGCCTGGGTGGCGTGCTCGGCCACGTCGGCTGGCATCCCCTCCTGCGTCTGGTCTATCGCGACCGCAAGCGGGCTCGCGCCTGCGTGGATCAGCTGCTCGCCTGGCCGTTCGAGCAAGTCGTACTGGCGCATGGCGAGCCGCTGACGGACAACGCTCACGCGCAGGTCCGGGCGGGCTTGGCGTGGCTCTGAACCGTGCGTCGCCACCCGAATCTCGCGAGGTTGCGGTCGGCAGCCTTCGACCCGTTGCGGTCTCTCAGTTCGCTCCAGAGCGGCCACTCAATTGCCAAAAACGCCTATCTCGTCGAGCATCTCGATCAGCTTATCCGGATAGATAGTCTCGGTTGTTGCGGACAATTCCTCCCGGCTCCACCACCGGTGATCGGCCATCACTTCACACTCTTGCGCCGTCCAACCTTCATGTGAAATGGACTCCGTGTCCGTTTGAACGGCGAAATATTGTTCAACCGCGAGAACGCGCTCGCCATCAGGTAACTGCAAAGCAACTTCGCGCCGACTGGCCGGCCCGGATATCTGCGCCTCGCAAATGCCAGTTTCTTCACGAAGCTCTCGTAAAGCTGCTTCCGCAAACGTCTCTCCGTGCTCAACACCTCCGCCCGGCGTGGCCCAGTAGACTTTGCCCGCTAACACACCAGTCCTGTGCACGAACCGGAACAGGAGCACTCGCCGCTCCGGGGTGGTGATCAATAGTCTGGCCGATGGACGTTCGCGCATAGGAATTAATCGGAAGCGGAAAAAAGGAAATCGGAGCACACGGACATCAATCCTTGATCGATACCGTTTCTCAATCAACTGGCCCAACAGGGCAACAATCGTTAAGCCTGCGGAATGCTCCTTTCATAGGCTGGCCAGTCCCTCTCCGAGTTCTCAATCGCAACCTTGGCGACTGGAAGTTTCTCAAACAAACTATCCGTGACGTGACGATAGTCACGATATAGAGCAATGAGCCCCTCCAAGCCCGCAAACCCACGGCGCGTGTAACAGGGAAGCATCTCCAACTCCGCACGAGCGGGACGATACGCTCCCAAGGCGAGTGGAATCGATCCGTTTAGCATCAAAACTGTTAATTCATGTCACCAATCTGCCTTGAAATTATGCGGGCCTGATATGATCAGATGAAACCCTCCCCCTTTCGCGTCAGATTGGTTTAAGGGATGGTCCTTACGCATTTTATAGTGCCAACGACACGGCCCGCGCGTGTTAGCGGTATCGAATCTCCTGTCGGAATGCAGGCTTTACCGGTCAATCGATCGACTACCGGGCCGCTAAAAGTTTTCTATCGTTCACGACAATAAGCACGTAAAAAGTAATTTGGGGTGGAAATGGATGCGCAGGATATTGTTAGAGCCATTCAAAGCGGGCTGATCCAGCAGGACCGTTTGTTGAAACTGGATACGCCGCTCGGGAGCAGTGTGCTGTTACCGCAGCGGGCGGCGGGCTGGTCGCGAATCGGGCGACATTTCGAGTTCACGCTCGACGTCCAGTCAACAAACGGCAATATCAAGCTTAAAAAACTGATCGGCCAGCCGGTGACCCTATGGCTTCAGCAGGCGGACAAATCCTATCGCCCCTTTCACGGCTATGTATTCGGCGTGCGGAGACTGGGATCAGATGGCGGATTAACCAGCTATTCGATCCGTTTTGCCTCGTGGATGAATTTCCTCAAATTCCGCCGCGACCAGCGCATCTGGCAGGATAAGTCCGCCGACGTCATCCTGACCGATGTGTTCAATGCCCACCCCCAGGCGAAAGGCCAGTTTCAGTTCAAACTCTCGACACCGTTACCGCCGAGGTCTTATTGCACGCAATATGAAGACGACTGGAATTTTGCTCATCGGCTGATCGAAGAGGAAGGACTGTTCGGCTTCTGGACACAGGGCGAGGACGGTAAGTCTCATACGCTGACGATTACGGACCGGCTTGACACGTTTGAACCGCTCGCCCCGCAGACGGTGCAGTTTTCCCGCTACGGTACGAGCAGTGAACTGGACGCGCTGGTTCACTGGTCGAGCGAACGTACGCTGCACAGCGCGGTGCTGACAACCCGTACAGCCGACTACAAAAGCCCGTCGTCGCTCGCCAATCCGAAAGGCACCAGCATCCCCACGGTGTCGCACGAATTGCCGGACGAGCTGGAAGTCTACGAATACACAGGACCCTATAGTTATCTGAAACAGGAACGCGGCGAGCACCTGTCGAAGATTCGCATGGAGCAATGGGAGTCGGAGGCGAAGCGGTTTTACGGTGTCGGCGGAGTGCGCGGCATCGACGCCGGGCGCGGGTTCGAACTTACCGGGCATCCGGAGCACGACCCCGACGCTGCCGACAGGCGGCAGTTCGTGATTATCGAAACGGTATGGCTGATTGAGAACAACATTCCGGCATCGAGTCATCATGCGAACTTCCCGCACAGCCTGCAAAACCGGTTAGCCCAGGCGCGCGAAAGCGCCCAGGACAGCCCGGCTTCCATCGTGCCGCACGCGGATGGCTCGGGTGGTTTTTTCCGCGTCGAGATAGAGGTCCAGCGTAAGTCCGTGTCGTTCCGCAGTCCGTTTGAACATCAGAAGCCCGTCATGCAGTTGCAGACGGTGACCGTGGTGGGACCGGGCGGACAGGAGGTCTATACGGACGAACTGGGCCGCGTGAAAGTGCAGTTTCACTGGGACCGCATCGGCCAGCGCGATGACCGGAGTTCGTGCTGGGTGCGCGTCGCGCAGCCGTGGGCAAGCGGCGGCTTTGGCGGTATCCAGCTGCCGAGAATTGGCGACGAGGCCGTCGTATCGTTTCTCGACGGCGATCCAGACAGGCCGCTCATCACGGCGCGCGTGGGCAACGGCGCGAACCGGCCGCAGTGGAACCTGCCCGACCAGCACATGCTGTCGGGGTTCGTCAGCAAGGAAATCGGCGGCAGCCAGAACAACGTCTGGTTGAAGGACGACACCACTGGGCAGGTGCAAACGCAGATACGTAGCGATCACCTCGATTCGGGCCTGCACGCGGGCTATATCACGCGGGTAAGCGAGCCGTCCGGTCGTGGAGAGAAACGCGGTGAAGGCGTGGAGCTGCGCACCGATGGGAATGCGGCCGTGCGTGGTGCGCGCGGGCTGCTGCTGACGACTCATCCGCGCTCGGGCGCAACCGGAGACGCGTTCAGCGTTGATGAGGTGAACCTCCAGTTGGCGAGCGCCCAGGATACGGCAGCGAGCCTCGCGCAGTCGGCTCAGACAGCAGGGGCACAGGATGGCGAACAGAAGGCCGTCGCCAGTACCCTGAAAGCCCAGGCGAAGGCCATCCAGGGCGGCGGCGCATTGAAGCAGTTCGAGCAACCCCATCTCGTACTGGCAAGTCCCGCTGGTGTCGCCACCAGCACATCAGAGCAGATTCATCTGAGCAGCGGCAAGACCACCTCAGTCACGACCGGCGAGCACGTATCGATCAGCACGGGCGGTGGCTTCTTCGCCAGCGCGCGAAAAGCATTTCGCCTGTTCGTCGCCGAGGCGGGCATGCGGCTCGTTGCTGCAGCAGGCGATATCGACGTGAAGGCGCTCAAGGACAGCATCAATCTCCTGGCGAAGCTCAACGTGACGGTGACCGCGAACAAGATCACGATCAGCGCGCAGCAGGAGGTCGAGATCAACGGCGGCGGCAGCTACACCCGCTGGACTTCTGGGCAGATCAAGCACGGTACGTCGGGCGGCTTCGAGGTGCACTCGGCAAACCGGACGTTTGTTGGACCTGACAGCGTGAGCACACCGGCCATTCCTGCGTTGCCGCCTGAGAAGGAGCAACTGCACTTCGCGTTACAGGCGCTGCAGGGCGAAGGGCATCAGATTGTCAGCGAGCCGTACGAGCTGTACAAAGGCAGCGCAAAGATCGGTGAAGGTGTGACAGATGAGTTTGGCCGGATTGTCGTGAAGGATCACCAGGCCGGCACACCGGCCTACACGGCCCGACTGAGCAACGGCGCGGAATATGATTTGAACGTGAAAGACGCGCTCGAATCTGATCCTGATCACGTTGACCAGCGCACCAACATGGGCGAACGGTATAGCTGAGCGCGACGCTCACCCTATTTATCAAAGAGGACGTAGACGTGGCCCAGTTTCCACTCAAGACTCACACGCACGCAAAGGTCGCCATCGACGAGCAGACCCGGCAGGCGAAGAGTGCGCTTCAGTTTCTCGTTGAGCACAGGGACATCAAAGAGAGACAGGGCGACGGTACGAGCCCGATCACCAGGGGTAACACCCTGAGCTTCATGATCTGCGGTGAAGATGGATTCAAGCAGATCGCCAAAGACCTACGGGAAGCCAAGCAGTCGGCGGACATCGTCTGCTGGGGTTTCGATCCAGGCATGGAGCTTGAGCGGGGCAGCGACACCTGGCCGCGCGGCATCCGTTATGGCGAGCTGCTCGACGAAATCACGAAGCGTAAGGAGAGTCCGGTCACGGTGCGCCTGCTGATCTGGTACGACGACGATGGATCCAAGGTCCAGAACAACATGCCCGGATTGACCGACGTCCCAGTCTCCCGCCTGGGGCACCCGATCCAGCGGTACGGGTTGCAGCAGGACCCACCGTACAAGGATTCAACGCGCAATCAATACTGCATCGACTGGTGGAACGTGAACTTACCGGGCGGCAAGAGTGGCAGCGGCACGAATCCGCGGTTGCAGGTTGTCCTTCGTGGTGTCTCGCAAGCCGATGCGACCGCCTTGCGGGCAGTCGCACCGGCTGAAGAGGACCAGCCCGTCAGCAGCACGCTCAGCGTAACCGACGAGAAAAGCCAGCTGGAAAAATTTGCAACACACCACCAGAAACCAGTCCTGATCGACTACGCCTACGACAGCGGCAGCAAGGCGGTGGGCTACGTCATGGGCCTGAATTCGGTGACGGACTACTGGGACCGGACTGCTCATGCGATCGATGACCCGAAACGTGAGGTCCTCTCGGATAAACAGATCAGCGACGAGTTGGCCCGTGAACTAGCAACGCAGCAAGCGCCGACCAAGGACAACCTGGCCACCAGGCTTTACCAAGGCGTGAAAAACAGCGTGTCGAAACAGGAAGCGCCACACGGGGAAGGTCACGAACACTATGTGCATGGTCGTCCCTATCAGGACTACGCATGCCGGGTGGTAGGGCCGGCGCTTGCGCAACTGCACTTCAACTTCGAGAACGGATGGGCGGCGGCACTCGGTCAGTCGCTTCCGTTCCAGACGCCACCAGAGCCACCGGCGAAGATGCCGAAGGTGGCGGGAAATCCGGCGCATCTTGTCCAGATCCTGCGCACGCAGCCCCATGAGCGGGAGAAGTCCATCAAGGAGGTCTATTTCCAGGCAACCAGTAGCGCCCGCAACTATATTTACATCGAAAACCAGTACTTCTTTTACCCGGAGTTTGCGCGGAATCTGATCAAGACGCGACAGAAGCATTGCAACGACTGGATGAAAACGTCACAAAAACCGGTCACCGAGATGCCGAAGCTGCACCTGTTCATTGTGATTCCACATCCGGAGCGCGGAGAAATGGTGCCGCGTACCTACGATGCGCTGACCTTGCTCGGAGCCGGTACATCGATGGCTGAACAAGGAGATCTGGCGGATAACGGCAAGCTTGATTCCGTCTATGGCAAAACTACCCGAGGTCGCGGCGAGGTGCTTGACCGTCCGAGTGCGGAAGAGCTTGAACGGACTCTAGGCCTTGAGGTGAGTGTCGCGCGCCTGCGCACAAGTGGCGCTGATGCAGACCACAACATGGCTTATCGCGAAATCTACATCCACTCGAAGCTGATGATCATCGATGACGTATTCATTACCGTAGGCAGCGCCAACCTGAATCAGCGCAGTATGTCGGCCGACAGCGAGATCAATATTGCTGCGACCGGAGCACTGTACGCCGCTGACCTGCGTCAGCGCGTATTTGCGCTGCACTACGGTGGCGATATCAAATACAGTGGTGATGCGAAAGATCTGCCCGATGCATTTGACAGTTGGAACCGCCGAATGAACAAGAATCAGGATGCCCAGCAGGCAGGTACGCAGCAGATGACTGGTTTCCTGCTCCCGTTTGAAGATCACCGTTCGACCACCACGCTGTACGGCTCAATCTCCGTACCGTCCTCAAACGATCCCGTCCCTGCCTAATCGGGCCCCGCATGAAAGCACTTCTCTATGCGTTGCGTATTGCCACCTCTGCCTTGCTGCTGCTGCTGGTAGCCCCGGCTCACGCAGGCGCCCTGACCTCCCTGGGTAACAAGCTGACCACTGCCATGTCTGACCTGCCACGTTACGAAAAACTCCCGCTCTTCGACCCGCATCGCAAGGACTTCACCTGCGTATATGAGGCACAACAAGTGCCGTCCCTCGATCCGCAGGCCGAGATGTGGTTTCAGGAGGCAATGGCGCTGGATGATCCGAACGTCCCTATCGACAGGATCGACTACGCAAAGATGTATCAGCTCTATTTGCAGGCCGCTGATCGAAACCACTGGAAAGCGATGCTCAATCTCGCGTCACTGATCCTGAGCAAACGCCCTGGGGTGCCGGAGCAGGATCCGGAAGCCGCAATCCAGTGGGTCGAGAAAGCAATGAAGCTGGGTATTCCCGATGCCTACGATCGGATGGGTGTGTATCACCTCAACAGGCTGGTCAAGGGCGGTGACGCCACGAGTGCCTACGCGTTCTTCCAGCGCGCGGCGGATATGGGAAGTCCAGCAGCAATGACTTTTCTAGGTTACAAGCTGGCAGCAACCTACGACAACCCCAGTGAAGGTTTTTGGGGCAATCTACCAGTCGGTACCAAGATGCTCGAATGTGCTTTTGCTCAGGGGTATGGAGACGCAGCCGAAAAGCTGGGCCTAATTTACGCCCGCGCAAACACGGGTGAGGCAAAACTCCGAGCGCTGAACATCTTGCACGAGGGCGTAAAGCTGGGAAGTGCAAAGTGTGCCAGCAGTCTGGTTCCGGAGTTTAACGGCATGGACCTCGACAACGGGACCAACCTGGTTGGTCATATCGACAAGGCACGTGCCCAACGATACCGCAAGATTGCCGATGTCCTGAAGCTCTATGACGGGCGGCTGAAACTGCCAAACCTAGACAAGGTATTGCCGCTACCCCCGGCGCCGCTACCTAAATGGAACGGCGATGTGCAAGCGCTGATCGACGCTGCAAAGGCCGTCACGGCGACGCCCAAGGCGCAGCAGGGCGCGGCGCTTCAAGGACGTGAATTCGTCTCGCACGGGTACGCGGTGCCACCGCTGGAACAAAGCACGATGGCGATCATGGGTAACCAGATTGTGCCGCGTGACGGCTATTGGCTTGCTCTCTACGGTCCGGTATCTGCTGCAAAAACCCAGCTGACTCCCGCCCGGCGAAACACACCTGAACGCTACCAGGCTGGCGAGCGCTTCGAGGCGCCGTCATTCGAATGGCTCACCGCCGACCATGTGCAATGGCACTACCTTGGCGAAGCCTATGCCTTGCCCCCGCAGCGGTACGATTTTCTGAAGCAGATGATCGATACCGGGTTTCTGCGCGAGGTCCCTGAGCAGACTTTGCCTGTCCGGTGCGACGGCCAGCAGCGTTGCCCGCAAACCGGAATATGGGAAGGTCGTATAGCCGATGATCATCCGATGGCCACGCTGTACAACCGGTGGGACCGCCAGGCGTTCGTCGAGAAGGATCACGCGTTTCCGCAGCCCGGGGCGCAGTTCATCGACGTCGCCGCCCACGACCTGCAATGGACATATCTGGGCAGCCCGAACGCGGAAACTGGCATGCCCGGCATACGCGAGATAGTCTTGTAGACAGCCTGATGGCACGCGTCATTTGAGGCGCCGATGATCGTCAAACTGGTCATTCTTCTCCTCCCGTTTATCGGCGTGGCCGCTGCAAGCTGGCTCCTACGCAAACGCATACCGCGCGTGGTCAGCATACTCGTGATTATTGTCGCAGCGACAGGCGGTACGTGGTTAGCGTATTTCGTTATCGCACTATCTTCGGTCCAATGTTTAGGGTCGTGCGGTTGATCGAATGACCGCCAGCGGGTTTCAGAAACGGCATTGCATCATGAGCCGGGTATTTTTCGTGGAGTGAACGGATGGCTCGTCAGGTCATTGTAGTAGGCGATACGCTGGCCCCGCACGGCGGCTCTGTTACAACTGGTTCGAACGCCGACACCGTGGACGGCAAGCCGGTTGCCCGCAAGGGTGACACGGTTGAATGCAAGGAACACGGAACACAGACCATAGCGGAAGGTGACGGGAACAGCATGATTGGCGGAGCCCCGACTGCCCTGCACGGACATCATGCAACTTGCGGGTGCACACTGGTAAGCCGTAATGCGACGGTTACCGTGCCTTGACCTCGTGCGCGGCTTGCCGCCCTTCAGTGAGCTTCTCCGAATGTCCCAACACTGCCGATAAACCGGCCACTCAACCTCCCGACTGCGAACTCCCGCTGGGGCCTGAACAACCAATCGTCGAACGTTTCGCTCTATCCCGACGAACAGGCAGCAAGCTTTACCTGCTGGCGACCTATACTCGTAGTGGCCGCGATCCTCGGCGACCGTGTTCGCAATCAACGAATTTTCCAGCTCGAATTAGTTGCGATTGAGCTTGCGATGAGCGAGATCGGCTTGCAATCCACGGCCGTGGGCACACGTTATCTGCGAGCGAGCCTAAGCGTTTCGATTGCAAGCCCTTACATCTAATGGAGCATTCTGATGCAACAGAGATTACGTGCTGCGGTTGTGCAATCGGGATCCGTCGTCTTCGATGCGGACAGAACCATCGATAAAGTCGCGACGTTCATCGCCGACGCCGCGCGACAAGGCACTCAACTCATCGTATTTCCCGAAGCATTCGTCTCAGCCTATCCTAAGGGGCTCGATTTCGGCTCGACAATTGGCGGGAGAACCGCTGCTGGGCGCGAAGACTATCGGCGTTACTACGACAGCGCGGTCGAAGTACCGGGTCCCGGCGCTCAGCGGCTGAGTGAGCTTGCCGCCGACCACAAACAATACGTTGTGATCGGCGTAATTGAACGGGACCATGGCACGTTGTATTGCACTGCGCTGTTTTTTGGTCCGGACGGTACGCTGCTCGGCAAACATCGCAAGCTGATGCCAACTGCTGGCGAGAGGCTGATCTGGGGCTATGGCGATGGGTCGACGCTCCCGGTTTTCGACACACCGTTCGGCAGGCTCGGCGCAGTCATCTGCTGGGAAAACTACATGCCATTAATGCGTATGGCGATGTACGCCAAAGGTGTTCAGATTTACTGTGCGCCCACCGCTGACAGTCGACCGACATGGGCTTCCTCCATGCAGCACATTGCCCTGGAGGGGCGCTGTTTTGTGTTGTCGGCCTGCCAGCACCTGCGCCGATCGGATTGTCCAACCGACTATGCCGCAATCCAGGGTAACGATCCGGACACTGTGCTGATGAGCGGTGGAAGCTGCATCGTCGGCCCGCTTGGCCAGCTCATTGCCGGTCCCATCTTTGAGCAAGACGCATTGCTCGTGGCCGACCTGGACCTCAACGACCTTGCCCGGGCGAAATATGACTTTGACGTCACGGGTCACTACTCGCGTCCGGATATCTTCCGTCTGCATGTTAACGAAGCGGCGATGCCTCCCGTCGTGTTCGAGAAAAACGGATTCGGCAGCGGCTCCTGAATGACGAGATATTCGTGCGCCATGCCGTAAGGGAAGGATTGACGGTTTCTTTCGGACGCTGTTTGTGCCAACGGCGTCGTCGAGACGTGCTATCGATTGTCGGCGATCTGTGCACCGATGTTGAACGTCTGAACGTGTTTAGGTTTATACGACGCCTGCCCACATTAGCTTGTGGCGCTCGCCCATGCTCGTGACTGAGGGCAGGCATCCTACAAATCTGAACGACTGAAGTCGCTCGCCTTCTTGATGGTTAGTGCTGCGTCGGAGCCGGCTGTTGGGAAGCGTCTGCTTCTTCGTCTGTCGCGGATTTGGCTGACGTTTGTTTGCTCTGGCGCGGCTTCGTGGCTGCGGATGTCTCCGTAGCCGCTATTTGTGACGCCTCTGCAAGAAGGCGTGCTGCACGGCTCGCGGTGATGCGGCTTTGCGGGATGCCCTTCGCATCGAGCGCGATCACCTGATACAGCTCACGGTCACACTCGAGCTCTCGCTGATATTGCTCTGCTGTGTCGACAAGCAATTCAAGCATGGTCTGCTGACGCCGTCTTTCGTCGCTCGTGATGGCAGGATTCCTACACATTGAGGACGCAAGTGTGATCAATGTGTTGAGTTGGCTCAACTGCCGGTTGCATAAATCGAAGGTGGACAGCGCAAGCTTTTCGTACTGGAGCGCGTCGACAGGCGGGCGTGAAACGGGTTGAGATTGTTTTGTAGGTTTGCTGCTCATGGTGCGACCTCCCTGGTACTTCTTGGATCGCCCGACACTCGCTTGCTTGGGGAAGTGGGTGAGCGGGCACGTGGCGGGATTGGAAGACCGGTGTTACGTCACGCCGGCGAGCCTTGCGGCTCCCCCACCACGGCCCGCCCATTGGAATATAGACGCGCAGAGGTAGACGCACGCCCCGCCTGAGCGGGGGTGCGGACGTAACAAGACAGGCTTCCAAACCTGACCGCCGGGTGTTTCCCGATGGCTCGATGATTATAAATCAAGGCAGCGCCGTAGCGATCAACCAGGCAGGCTAAGTGTTTGCGTTTGGCCAATTGGATAAGACCTCGGCGGACGTTGGCGTGTTGTCGCAAATTCGAAGACCACAGAGGACGCGTGATTAGTCGTCTCTACGTCGACAGTCAGCGCGCAGGCGTAGCGGTTTTCGTCAGTGCCCGGACTTAGCAGGCGATGGAGGTTCATCGGCAGAAGCGGTCGCTCGCGACGCATCGTTTCCCGCGTGCAGCAAATGGCCGCTTCCGTGGTAGGTATAAGACCGTGGTTGACCCGTAAGGGACGGACGGTTCCAGAAGCGCAAAACCGACGTTCGCAAGCGGCTATGCCAAGAAATCGTAACGATTGCGGTACAAGTCCAAGGGCGCAACCGGCAGCCATTGTTGCGGAATAAAAGGCGAGTCTATCTGGAGCTGATATCCATGTCGCCACGCAATTTTTGCGTAAATCACCGCTGGAGTCGAGATCAGATCCTCAGTGAATCCGCCTTCGTCGTTAGCTCGAGCTGAAAGTGCTCTTGGTGTGACGATCTGGCGGATAGCGTCCTCCATGGCGGGAATATCGCCCCGTGCAAGCGCTATATAAAATCGGTGATCACCTAGATACTTCTTTTCCCCACTTGCTCCTGGCGGTTCTGCAAGCACGCGCTCACATCGACTTACCAACCGCTGCCAGTCTCCCCGAATTGCTATGGTCGCCTGATACGCCCAGAAGTCGTGGGTCATGTGATTTTCGATTCGGCGTAGATCGTAAGCGGCATCGTGACCAAGAAACCAATTCACGAGCAAATCGTTGTCGGACAACAAAGGCGGCAACAGCGCCAACATTTTCGCACCTGGAGAAAACGTGTCACTGGTCATTCGATAGGCCATGCTGGTCAGGTTGCCTGCAATATAGAACCATTGTTTCATTGCAGTCAGGTCCTGATGACGAAACCAGGTGGCTATTGCCTCGGCGGTTGCATGCGACCTTAGGAGCATCACACAAGCGCGTGGGTCGCCGGTGTTGGTCTCGATAGAGCGAATCAGCTCCGGCAAATCTGTGGCGCTTATATGCTGTCCGATATGCGCCAGCCTCTTAGCTCTCGCTTAAACATCACTTGTGGCCACTCAGATCTCCATTTTAGTGTTGTCGAACGACTGTCGATGGCTGAACTCTGCCCGACGCCGATCGGCTCAGATTGGCCCGGAACGGTCCTTCAACGTTCTTGATAGCGGCCCTTCATCCGTTTCGCGATCCTCAACGCAGGCCACGGCTCCTGTTCCTGCGGCTACTCATCGGCCGCTGTTCTGCTCGTTCTTTGAATAGAACAAACTTTCTCCACATCAAGCGACGGCGTCACGCGGTAAGCAGCTATGTCCGTGTTGGTTTCTCCTTCGTCCCAGAGAACGGCGTAAGAGCGGCTTCGCCACGTTTCGAAGTAGACAAACGATCTGCCACAGTACCCGGCTTCTTGAGAGAAATCATCGAGAATTGAGTTACTTATCAAACGGTAGCCATCGGCAGCGCGGGTGAGATAGGTATCGCGGACGCAATAGGCCGTTCCCACACGTCGCGAGATTCTGACGATAGGCTGGGATCGGCCGGGTATCGCTATTTCTGTCGCATAACCAGTCGTATCGGCGTATTGAGTCAGCTCAGTTCGGATCGCGTCGGCCGAAACCGGTGCAGCTTGTTCCCAGAACCGAGCAGCCCGGGTCTGGTCTCCAGTGCAGCTATCGAAACATAGTTCTCGCGAGCCTAGGTTCGAGATATCGACATGTGGATGCTGCTGTTGCAACCGGGACAATTTTTTTCCGAAGTGTGCGCATGGTGTTTGTGCTTCAACTGCGGAGGAGTAACTGCTGAGGCACGCTAGGCCAGCAGCAAGAACAAGGGCAATCGGGTGTTTACGCATCTGCGGGAAAATTCCTTTGAACGTCCAGTTTCGTCGCTTCACCCTGCCTGAGTTGTGACTCAATCTCGCTTGCACGAATTAGCTCCGGGCGTTGATCGGCCGCTTCCGTTTAGGCTTGTCCAACGTCTGCCCGCATGCGTCATCGTGCGCTCACGCGGCAGCAGACAAGGGCAGGCGTCGAACAAACCTAAACGAACCCGGAAGTCCAAGGTCCGCCGGGATATCATTAGTCTCGGCTCACGCTGAACTTCCGTACCCGACCAGGAGCGGTCTTCCGCGTTTCTCAAAACCAGACATTCGCACCAAAGAATTAGCCGCTGCGGTCGTGGTACGCGAAGAGAGCTCGACAATCAACACCGAAATCTTCCCCCTGCGAAGGCCCTAGTGAAACACGATTGCGCCATTTTTCGAGCACATCTCAAAGGCCTTCATCCAGTCACTGTAAGACTCGTAAAAGTATTTATCAGGTACTTGGGCCGCCTGATTGCGATACTGGACGAAATCCTGGTAGACCTTTCGGCACACCTCTGGGCCGATCACGCCTTCCGCGTCAGAGAAATCGATTAGTTCCCAAAATGGTCCATGATTGTCCTTCCACGCCGTTTCGTCGTATCTCACTTCGATGACTTTGTTTCGAAACGACACGCTTGGCGGATATCCGGCAAGCTTGGCGAGTTCATTTCGCCAAATGTTGTAGCCGGAATAGGAGCCAGCCCTGAAGTCGAAAGACGCCCCGAACTGGTACACCTTGTCACTCTCGAGTCCGCGAAAGCGGTCAGGGAAATCCACTGGAGACAGGATGACTTGATTCTTTGCTTGCGGCGACCCGTCGGATGACAGGACCGGCGAATCAACCAAAGTCAACCCACTGTACGCGGTGACATCGAGTCCAGCGTGTGCCATCGAGGCGAACAGGAACAGAATTGGAGAGAATAGCGCTCGCTTCATGACTTAGCCAAAATATCTGTGAACGGGCACTTGCCCGCCAAATTATTATCGACACCGAAAGGCGATTCCTGAGCATTTCGGTGGTGGTCAGTGTCGGCGCGCTCGTTGCTGGCGAAGTAACCTCGACAAAAAATTATCTAGCGAGCCTCCACCACCGCCCTGATGGGCGACGGGGTTAAAGTGAATTTCCCGCTCTTGCCATAACCGTTCACGTCGACACAACAACGCCCGCTTTATGCGGGCGTTGCTAGTCGGAATCCGCTGCGAACTCAGCAAATCAGCATCACTTGGCCGCGGTGGCTTGAGCCGTCGGCGCAACTGTCAACTTCGATTCCTTCACGCCATCCTGACCGGTTTTATCGTCGACCAATTGCAGCTTGTTGCGCGCATACAGGATACCCATCTTGACCTCTTGCCAGACGTAGTAGTTCTTGCCGGCTTCCGTGTCGACTTTAAGCGTTGAATCGTTCTCCGCTTTAGACACCAGTTCATGCGAACCCGGTTCGACTTCGGTATACAGATACGTTTTGGCCATCGTCTCGCCGAGAACCTGGCCATCAATCGTCACCGGCATCTTCACTGCACCGCCCATGCTCTCGTTCCGATATACATAGATCGCCGCTTTGTTCTGCGGGGCATTGAAGGTCTTCAGTGCAGCGTCCTTCTGCGGATCGCCCATCGGTACGGATGCGCAACCTGCCATAACCAGCAACGAGACACCGAGTGGAATCAATTTCTTCAAGTGCATTTTTTTCTCCTTTTTTGTTGTGGAGTATGAGTCTTTAGCGGGCTGGCGCTTAAACATCAGGGCCAATCGGCATGGGGTTTGGGTCAATGCTTCATGCACCCACCAGTCCGTCGTATCGCCTAGATACGTTTCGCGTTAAGCAATAAGCATCAAATCGCGCTTATTTCATGCGCGCGTCAACCGTCTGCTCGCTTCCATTACTTGATATCGGCTTTTCTACGGATGACTTTAGCCACGACGTCCACTTTGTTTTAGTTGTTTCGTCGTTTGCCGGCGTCGCCGCGGGTGGATTTTATAAATTGCTGAGCGGCAACTGAAAACCGGGCCGCTAACGTTTTGACGGAACTCTTCTAGAAGTGCCTCAATATCCTGCACGACTTTCCTTTTCAGTGGGTAGGCGTTCGTTCGTTACGCCGATGAGTCTCATCCCGGATGACGCTTAGCGATTAGCCCCGACTGCGTGCGGCACCCGTAGTGCATGGACATCTAGCGCCGGCCAGATCCCGCAACCGGTCGATTCCTCCTCCCCAAAAAACGTGGATGATCTTAGCGTGGCAAGGGGTAAAGGCATCGGTCATGATAGGCCTATTCAAGTTCTCTTGGCATCCGCCGATATACGAAGTAGCGATTTAAAGCTTGATTAATGAAGCAGAGGCATAGTTGTTCGGGAGAGTATCAGGCCATGGTGACAGCGACGGCGGCTTGAATTCATCTAAATAACATAGATTCGCGCAGGATATAGATCAGTCCAGGATTATGAAAACTAGAGTTTTACTTTTACTGTCGTGTGCAGCGTGGATACCGTATGCCTTTGCGGCCGGCTCTGTTGGCACAGTGCTTGCAGATACTCCGACCACCGTGTTCATATTGGTCAACATAGGGCTAACGGTATTTTTCGCCTTCATCAGGTTCGATCGTTTTGCCGTCGTTCATGGTCCCGAGATACTGACGACCGTCGGAATTTTTGGTTGCTTTCTCGGAATTGCTCTGGCGCTACTGCACTTCGACGCTTCAAATGTTTCGGACAGCGTGCCGCATTTGCTTGAGGGCGTGAAAACAGCCTTCTGGGCGTCTGTCAGCGGCGTTGCCGGCTCGCTTGTCATTCGAGCGAAACACTATTTCGTCAAAACGCCCATCCCACAGGCGGCAGGTGCACCGAAGTCTGCCACTCTTGACGACGTCGTAGCTGCGACACAAGCCTTGCAACTCAGCCTATCTGGGAATGAGCAGGGCAGTCTTCTTTCCCAACTGAAACTGATGCGGCAAGAGCAGGGTGATGAGCTTCGCCAGCTTCGAGGCTCCTTTGATGCCTTCGCGCAGAAGATGACCGAGGACGGATCCAAGGCTCTCATCGAGGCTCTAAAAGAGGTGATTCGAGACTTCAACTCTCAAATTAACGAGCAGTTCGGAGAAAATTTCAAGCACCTCAACGCGGCGGTGGAGAAGCTAGTCATCTGGCAGCAGCAATACAAGGAAGAACTCGACAAGCTTCAGGCACTGCAGAGATCCTCCGCCGATGATCTTCGAAACGCGTCCTCGGGATTGGCACTTTTCATCGACCGAGCCTCCAGCTTCGCTCAGACGGCAGGCGCACTCGAAGAGACACTCAGGGGCTTGGCACACCAACACCAGCAAATTGACCAATCCCAGCGTTCTTTGGCAGACGTCCTATCGCAGATGAAAGATGTGACACCTCAATTCTCGCGGAAAATCGACGAGATGACGGAATCGATGAAGCAGGGTGTGGGGAAAATTCAGGCCGACGTCAGCGATGTGGTCAAAAACTTCGGCATCCAGGTGCAGTCGTCGTCATCGGAAATGAAACAACTTCTGACCGATACTCTTCGAAAATCCCAGGCGGAGGTGAGCGATGGACTCGTCCGCTCGATGGATGTCGTGCGCCAAAGCGTCGTCACTCTGGACAAGGGATTGCAGGAAGAACTCACAAAGAGCCTTGAAACGCTTGGACGTCAGCTAGCTTCGCTTTCAGAAAAATTCGTCTCTGACTACACCCCGCTGACAGACCGCCTGAGGGAAGTCGTTCGAATCGCTGGAACTGCGTGAGGTCAAGATGGATTTAGAGCAAAGCAACCAGTCGCATTGGATACCAATGGCAGACCTCATGACGGGTCTGATGATGGTATTCATGTTGTTGACAGCTGCGTTCATGCTTCGAGTTGAACAGACGACCACGCTAGTCGTCAAAGAGTATGAGTCGACGAAACGGGATATGCAGCTCGCGTTACAGAAGGAATTCGCGAAGGACCTGAAGCAGTGGAACGCTGAGATTTTGGGTGATATGACGATTCGCTTTAATGACCCGACGGTGCTATTTGCGACGGGTTCATCGGAACTCCGGCCTCGATTCAAGCAGGTGCTGAGTCAGTTCTTCCCCCGCTATGTCGCCTTGCTGACTTCCGGTCAATACAAGGACGCAGTTAAGGAGTGTGAACTTTCGCCGTTAAGGAGCCAAACCGTTTTCGGCATAAAGGCGCCGGGGACTTTTCGGCGTTTAGGCGCCACAAGTCTTTCGGCGTATAGGCGCCAGTAAATTTTCGCCGTAATGGCGCCACTGGCGTCTGAGTCGGGCGCTCGAACTTCGCCAACCGCTACCCTCCCGGCACGCATTTGCTCCGGAGGGTGGCTTGAAGAGGAAGTTCGAGATGTACCAATATCGACAGGTTCTGGTGCGAATGCGCCAGGGTGACTCCGACCGGGATATCGACCGGTCGAAGATCATGGGCCGTAAGAAGCTGGCAGCCGTGCGGGAGGTCGCAACGGAGCGAGGGTGGCTTTCTCCGGGCAACGCTCTGCCGGATGACGCGCAGCTCGCTACAGCGTTCAGTCGCAAGGAATTCCTGCCAGTGAGCTGTATCTCGTCGGCCGAACCGTGGCGCGAACAGATTGCCCAGTGGCACAACGCGGGCGTCCCCGGCACGACGATTCACAGCGCGCTGGTGCGCAATCACGGCTACGAGGGAAGCTACTCATCCGTGCACAGGCTGCTTCAGCAGTTGAAGGCAGAGCTCACCCCGGACGTACCGATGCGGCTGGAGTTCAAACCTGCTGAAGCCGCACAGGTTGATTTCGGCGCAGGTCCGACCATCACCGATGCGCACACCGGCGAGATCCACAAGACGTGGTTCTTCGTGATGACGCTGTGCTGGTCGCGGCATCAATACGTGGAATTTGTCCGCGACCAGAGCGTCGACACATGGTTGCTATGTCATCGTCATGCCTTCGAATGGTTCAATGGCGTGGTCGCACGCGTCATCATAGATAACCCCAAGTGTGCCATCGTGAAGGCCTGTATCTACGAACCCGAAGTCCAGCGCGCCTACGCGCAATGCGCCGAAGGGTATTCGTTCAAGATCGATCCGTGTCCGCCGAGGGACCCGGCTAAAAAAGGAATTGTCGAATCGGGCGTCAAATACGTGAAGTCGAGCTTCCTTCCTCTTCGCGAATTCCGTGATCTTGATGACGCCAACCGGCAAGCGCAATCATGGGTGATGCATGAGGCCGGCACCCGGACGCACGGCACGACGCGCGAGGTGCCGCTCCAGCGTTTCGACGACGTTGAACAGGCGCTGTTGCTGCCGCTTCCCGATGTGCCGCCCGAGCTGGCAACCTGGGCGCGCGTGAAGGTCCATCGCGACGCCCATGTGCAGTTCCAGCGTGCCTACTATTCCGTGCCGTTCCGGCTTGCCGGTAAAGATCTGTGGCTCAAGGCAACCGCCACCATGGTGCAGCTCTACTACGAGCACGAACTGTCGGCATCGCATGTGCGCCAGACTGCGCCAGGAACGCGTAGCACGGTGGCCGATCACATGCCGCCAGCAGCACAGGCCTGGCAACTGCACGACACCCAATGGTGCCTGAGAGAAGCGCAGCGTATCGGGCCGTCCTGCTACGCGCTTGTTCACGCGCTCTTCGGCGATCAGGTTCTCATCAAGCTGCGCGCCGTACAGGGCGTGCTGCGCTTCGCCCAGCAGTTCGGCGCGTCTCGCCTGGAGGCGGCCTGCCGTCGCGCGAATCACTTCGGCACGCCAAGCTACAAAGCCGTCAAGCTGATTCTGCAGAAAGGCCTCGATCAGACCTGGCTGTCGACCGAACCTGTTGAATCGGGCGCGACCACCTACACCCACGGCGGCCGCTTCTGCCGCGATATCCAGACTCTCCTGATCCACTGAACATGAATCCAATTCCTGAACTCACGTCCTCCCTTAAGCAATTGCGACTGTCGGGCATCCTCGACACGCTCGAAGCACGCAACCGTGAAGCCATCGACCGTAAGCTCGCCTATACCGATTTCCTGACGTTGCTCATCCAGGACGAGATCGCGCGGCGCGATCATCGAAAGCTCGACGCCCGCATGCGCCGCGCGAACTTCCGTGGCCAGAAGACACTGGAAGGTTTCGACTTCGACCGGCTACCCAATCTTAATCGCGCCGTCGTCCATGATCTCGCGACCTGCCGCTTCATCGATGAGAAGGTCAGCGTGCTGATCGCCGGTCCATGTGGAACGGGCAAATCCCATCTGGCGCAGGCACTCGGCCATGCGGCGGCCCGGCAAGGTCACGATGTCCTGTTCATGACCCAGACCCGGCTTCTCGGCGCGCTGCGCAACGCACAGGCTGTCGGCTCCTACGAACGGCGCTTCCAGGCGCTTGCCAAGGTGCCACTGCTCATCATTGACGATTTCGGACTGAAACCCATGCGCACGCCCGAAGATGAAGACTTCCACGATCTGATCGCCGAACGGTACGAACGTACATCGACCGTCCTGACCAGCAATCTTGATTTTACGGAATGGGGTGATGCGTTCGCGACCAACAAAATGCTCGGCGCCGCAACGCTTGATCGCCTCCGACATGCCGCGTACCGCGTCGTGCTCGACGGCGAGAGCTACCGTGTTCCACGCCCGATGCCCGAGAACAACAAATCAGCACTTGCGAAAGGAGGTAAAAACAAGGATTCTTGATCCCCGTTCGAGCCCCGAATCAGGCGCCTTCCGCTGGCGCCATTACGCCGAAAACACCCGGCTCCTTTACGGCGAAAGGCAACAAGGAGATTCGCATCGAAGGCCATACAAGCGCAGCTTGGACCGGCACAACAGACGAAAAAACCGCCTATTTTAAGAACATGGAGCTTTCGCAGGCGCGTACACGGAGCGCACTGGAATATCTGTTGTCTCTGCCGGCCGTTCGGGGGGACGAGAGATGGCTTGTTCAACACGTTACAGCAAACGGGCTTTCGTCGTCACGGCCGCTCGCTCCTGACTCTCAATCGGCCGCTTCTCAGGCAGCAAATCAGCGTGTCGAATTTCGCATCGTTACGAACGCGAGCGAGAAGATGGACCTTATCGCAGACAAGCTTTCAAAAAAATGAGCTTTCAGTTACCCAACTTCCTAAGCTGGAATTCGCTGAACGTCCTTCGGCAAGAGATGGGTGCTCCGCTTGCCACTAGCTTCATTCCAGACCACAGATTCAAAGAGATTGACCTTCCCGTACTTGAGCGCCTTCAGAACACGGGCGTTGATGTCAAGTTCGATGAAGTCGAAGTGCTCAGCGACGGGACGCTGGCCTACAAGGGATACCGTGTCTTACTGTACATCAGGGATATTTCAACCGTTGGTCAACAGGAGAGCATGCCGAAATACCATCTCGCCTACTGCCGAACGCTCGACACGATGCGCCGGAATTCGAGATTCGACCGATACGTGGTGGCGAACGGTGAAAGCGGGAAATTCCTGGTCAATGTCATCGAGAACGACATCCGAACCCAGCATGTAAGATTGAACGTTTGCCAGAACTGTCTGGCCCATATCCACTGGAATGGGTTTGACATGAAGACGCCACGCCCAACTCGGGGCGCCTTGGTGTCCACGTTCGCCCTGCCCGACTTTTTCAAGAAATATCCGCGTGACCTCATGTCTGTCAGACCCAAGTACACGTTCGATACCGCGCCGTTGAATGACTATACGCACGATTGGGCCGAGGTATCGGAGCGAACAAAGCGAGAACGTGGATACCGATGCGGTACCTGCAGAACGATGCTGCGGCAATCGGATTCCAAATTCCTTCATGTACATCACCGGAACGGCCAGAAGTACGACAACAGTGATATAAACCTTGATGTACTTTGTATCCGTTGCCACGCAGAGGAACCCATGCATGGACATATGAAAAACCTGCCTGAGTACAAAGCGTTCATCGCCCGATATCACTTTTAGGCGCCGAAACAGTTTGTGTCCTGAAAGAGCATATCAGCAAGTTTACGCCGACAACAACTACTAAGCGAAACGGCCCCAACAAGCCCACTCGTCCAGCTTTACGCGCCTACGTACATCCTGAATGCCGCGCGTGCAACCTAACAAAGGAAAATAAATCGACCATGGCTAGGTCCGCATTCCAAACGAACCCGATATCCCTTCGAGAGCTTCTCGATGATTGCCACGAAGGAGCCTTGCAACTTCCCGACTTTCAACGCAGTTGGGTTTGGGACGAGGATCGCATCAAGAGCCTCATCGCGTCAATTTCACGCGCATTCCCTGTAGGGGCGTTGATGACGCTTGAGACGGGTGGCGACATTGAATTCAAGCCACGACCGGTCGAAGGTGCACCCGACGACGCAAAAGCCGCTCGACCGCGTTCCTTGCTGCTTGACGGCCAGCAGCGCATGACATCGTTGTATCAGGTGACGTTGCGTGGCAAGGTCGTGGAAACCGTGACACCAAAGAACAAGAAAGTTAAGCGCTGGTTCTACATCGACATCAACAAAGCCATGGACCCTTCGTGCGACCGAGAAGACGCAATTATCGGGGTTCCGGAAGACAGGGTCATTCGTACCGACTTTGGTCGCTTGGAGGTGCTCGATCTTACGACGCCGAAGCGTGAGTACGAAACTCTGATGTACCCTGTATCGCAGGTGTTTGAGTGGGACTCATGGCAGGACGGTTTCGACGAGTACTGGAGCGGGGACGCGCACGCAGAAATTCGGAGACTATTTCGTGCATTCAAGCAGGCCATCCTAGAAAACTTCAAACAGTATCGCGTTCCTGTTATCGCGCTTGACAGGTCCACGTCGAAGGAAGCTGTTTGTGTTGTGTTTGAGAAGGTGAATACGGGTGGCAAGCCACTCGATGCATTTGAGCTTGTCACTGCAATGTACGCTGCAGACGGGCATGAGCTGCGCAAAGACTGGTTTGGTAAAGATAAGGAGAAGGGGCGGCAGAGTCGCTTCGTAGATACTCTTCGTCCCGCAGGGGCGACGTCTGGCATCATTGCCAATGTGACCAATACTGATTTTCTGCAAGCTATCTCGCTGTTCCATACACGCGAGAAACGGAGGGAGGCAGAACAAGCCGGGAAATCTGGGAAAGATCTGCCGGCCGTAACCGGCAATCGGCAAGCGCTTTTGAGCCTACCACTCAGTGCATATAAAAAATACGAAGCACGGGTCGAGACTGGTTTTGTTCAAGCGGCAAAGTTCTTGCACATGTTGCACATTTATCGGCTGTTCGATCTTCCCTATCAGTCGCAAATCGTTCCGCTGGCGGCAATTTTGGCCGACATCGGAAGCGCGTGGGAACACGACACCGTTCGCGCAAAGCTGGTTCAGTGGTATTGGAATGGCGTCTTCGGGGAGTTATATGGCTCGGCGGTCGATTCGCGCTTCTCGCGTGACTTCCTCGAAGTGCCTGCGTGGCTCAACGGGGGGCCTGAACCGACGACAGTCAGCGAAACGACGTTCCGAGCGGACCGCTTAAAGACTATGCGCATGCGCCTGTCAGCAGCATACAAGGGCGTCAATGCCCTATTGATGAAGAAAGGTGCACAGGATTTCCGTTCTGGTCAGCAGTTCGACCACATAGTGTTCTTCGGAGAGAACGTCGACATCCACCACATTTTTCCGCAGGACTGGTGCAAATCCCAAGGAGTTAAGCCAGCAGTCTTCGACTCAATTATCAATAAAACGCCTTTGTCATATCGCACAAATCGCATTATTGGCGGGGCCGCTCCGTCCCAGTATCTTGGGAAGCTTGAGGCAGGAAACTCGACGAGCCCGCCAATCAATCGCACGCGACTGGACGAACATCTGCGTTCCCATTTCATCAATCCCGAACTGCTGCGTAGTGATTCATTTGAAGCATTCATGGCGAACAGGCAGAGCCAGCTGTTGATGTTGATTGAAGAAGCAATGGGTAAGCGCGCCTACACAGGCGACGTTCGTGAGGAAGGTGAAGACTATGAGTCGGAGGAAGCGACAGTCGAGTCAGATTTGACTATTAGTGCTGCCTGAAATCGACAATGTTGACTCGGGCGGCGGGGAGGCGCCCGAGTCAATAGGCCGACGCTATCAGAGTGTAGAGTCGGTGGATCACTTCAGCGTTCCTTTTTTGTTGTTGGCTGAATTTGGAACCGGGGATGTCGGATTTTTCGAGTACAGCGGTTGATCAAAACATTGACCGAGCAGAAAAGCATCGAACGCAGCGAGTCAGCCCCTGCCGCACTTCATAAGACCTACTTCACCGCCCCCAACGCCAACCCCTTCACCAAAAACCTCTGCAACCAAGCAAACACAATCGAAACCGGCAACGTCGCACAAAGAGTCGCAGCCATCACCAAATGCCACTCAACGACATACTTCCCAGCCACCATATCCGTAACCTGCACGGTCAAAGTCTTATTCTCCGGCGACCGAATCAACGTGTAGACGACAGCAAACTCATTCCAAGCATTGATAAAAGTAAAGATCGCCGTAACAACAATCGCCGGCACAGCCAACGGCAAGAAAACCTTAAAAACAGCCCTCGTCCTCCCACACCCCTCCAACCAGGCCGACTCCTCAAGATCCCGCGGCACTGTCTGAAAGTAAGAAGACAACATCCAAACCGCAAACGCGATATTGAACGCAGCATAAGAAACGATGACGCCAATCTTGGAGTCAACCAGATTCCCATCCCCATAAGGAATCATCGCAGCCAGCCGGAACAAGCCAACAACCAGCAAGATCGGTGACAACATCTGCGTCACGAGCAGAAACTGCGAATACAGCCCCTTCCCACGAAACGGAAACCTGGCCAACGCATAAGCCGCCGGCAAGCTAACAGCCAACGCCAACGCAGTCGACAAAAAGCTGATCACACAACTATTCCTCAGCGCGACGCCAAAGTTAGCCGCAACCCACATATCCGAAAAGTTGCTCCACTGCCAATGCACCGGCAACCACCGCGCCGGATAAACAAAGATCTCCGTAGCCGGCTTCAACGCAGTAAACAACATCACAGCAAACGGAAACAATACGGCCACAATCAGCGGCGAAAGTGCCAACCAGCACCACAGCGAGCGCTTCATCTTGACGCTGAGACTCATGACGTCTCTCCTTCTTTCGCGGGCTGCAGGCGCAGATAGGCGATCGAGAAAACGAACAGCATGACGAGCATGATCAGCGACACCGCCGCGGCTTCGCCGGGACGTCCCAGCCGGAACCCAAGCTCATAGAGATACGTAACGAGAATATGCGTGCCGTTGTCCGGGCCGCCTTGCGTCATCACCCAGATGATCGGGAAAGAATTGAACACATAGATCACGTTCAACAGAATCGTCATGTTGATGAACGGCCGCAAGAGCGGCATCGTCAGCTTGCGAAACTGCTGCCACGCACTGGCGCCATCCATCCGCGCCGCTTCATAAATGTCACCCGGCACCGACGACAACCCGCCCAGCAGAATCGTCACCGTAAATGGAATCGACACCAGAATACCGACGGCGATCTCCACCGGAAACGCGAGCTCCGGCGTCGCGAGCCAATGAATCGGGCCGTTGATCAAGCCAAGTCGCTGCAACGTGACGTTGACCATGCCGTAGTCATCGTTGAAGGCCCAGCGCCACACCACGGCGGTCATTGTCAGTGAGACGGACCACGGCAGCATCACAATCGTGCGCGCCACGCCGCGTCCATAGAAATCCTGATTCAGTATCAGCGCGACCGGCACCGAAATCAGCACCGTGCCGCCCACCACGCACACGGTCCAGACAATCGTCCGCTTGGCAGCAGCGAGAAACGAGGGGTCCGTGAAAATCGTATAGAAGTTCTGCAGACCGGTGAAATCGCGGATCGCGCCGAAGCGCGAGACCTCGTGCAGCGATTGCCACACGATGTTGAAAATCGGATAGCTGATGATGAAAAGCGCCAACACCAGACTCGGCGCAATCAGCAACCAGGGCGCCTGGAGGCGCGAAGAAGCGGAACGGCTCATGCGTGCTCGATCGTAAGACGCATCCACATTAAAAAGCGGACGCGACGGGATGGGCCGGATAGTGCACTACGGACATGACAACCGAAACGCGCGCCGCCTTCGCAACGGCGGCGCGCGTTCCGTATTCAGCAAATCACTACGAGACTACGCGATCACTTACCGAGCGACTTGTTCGCTTGCGTGGCTGCGGCATTCAACGCGTCAGCCGGCTTCGCCTTGCCCAGGTAGATCGATTGCATTGCATCGGTCACAGCCTTCGCGGTGTCTTCCCAACCGGTCACAGTCGGCGCGAAGTGAGCCGTCGGCAGCAGCGCGACGAAAGCTTTGGTATCCGGATCGTTGAACGCCGGATCGGTCGCCTCAGCCTTGGTGGTCGGCAGGAAGCCTTCGGTCGTCGTGAACTCGACGCGCGGTTCCTTCGTGAACAGATAGTCCAGGAACTTCCAGGCCGACTTCTTCACCTTGGAGTTCTTGAACATCACGATCGAGTCGGTCACCGCATACGTGGCGTGCGTCGTGCCCATCGGGATCGGATCGATGCCGTACTTCAGGTTCGGTGCTTCCTTCTTGATCTGCTTGGCGAGGAACGGTGCGGAGATCATCATCGCAACACGGCCCTGCTTGAACAGGTTCTGCACGTCTTCGCGGCTGTAGCCGGTCACGCCAGGCTGCGTCAGGCCGTCGTCGATCATCGTCTTGTACAGCGTGGCCGCCTTGATGCCGGCCGGCGAATTGAACGCCGCCTTGCCGTCCTTGCCTACGACGTCGCCCCCGTTGGTCCACAGGGCGTAGTAATAGTAGACGTCGGTTTCAATTTCCTTGCCTTGCAGACCGAAGCCGGCAATGCCCTGCGCCTTCAGTTTCTTCGACGCTTCGATCACGTCATTCCACGTTTTCGGGCCGTCGGGATAACCGACCTTCGCGAGCAGATCCTTGTTGTAGTAGAGCGCGCGTGCGGACGCGGCGATCGGCAGGCCGTACACCTTGCCGTTGATTTCGCCCGGTGCGAGGAACGGGCCGATGAAGCGGCCCTTGAAGCTGGCGTCCATGTAGCCGTCGAGCGGCTCGGCGACGTCGTCCTTCACGAAGTCGAGCAGCCAGCGCGTACCGACAATCGCCAGGTCGGCGTTGGCGCCGCCGGAGATGTCCGTTTGCAGTTTCTGTTGCAGCGTGTCCCAGTTCACGTCTTCGATCTTGATCGTGGTGCCGGGATTGGCCTTCTCGAAGTTACGGGCCATCTTTTCGAAGTACGGCGCGGTCGCATCGCTGTAATGCGCGACCGTCACGCGAACCGTGTCGGCGTGAGCCGCCACGGCGATACCTGCAAACGCGAGCGCCACGGCAACTTTGCCTAGCGCGAGGGAAGCACGGGCATGCAACGACATTTCTCTCTCCTGTGTCGATCGGAGTTAGCGTTTTGGCGCTTGCTCCGGTCCCATCCGATGATGGTGGGGGTGGTCTGCTGCCGTCGCCGGCCGCTTTGGGTTAAATTGTTTGAAAAAATCCTACATGACGCAAAATAGCTTGTCACGTAGGGTCTGCCATATTTTTTCTCAGCCAGTTTTGTGCATAAGATGCTGTAAAGCAGGGGTATTCTGCATTGCGCGAAGTCACGGATACCCAATCTTCGGGATGACTAGACAACTGTTCGATGCCGGTTTTGTAGGAAATTTACACGCTAAACCGGCTCTGCAACGAGGTTGATGGGCGAGGGCAGACATGAATCGTGTGGTGTTAGTGACGGGCGCTTGCGGTGGGATCGGCAGCGTGTTGTGCAAGCGTTTCGTGGAGCAGGGCGACACGGTGCTGGCGCTCGATGTCGACGCGGTCGCGCTGCACGGATTGGTTGCGCAACTCGGCGCCGCGCATGTCACGCCGATCGCGGTCGACTTGGGCGACGCTGCCGCAGTGCAGCAAGCGGTTGCCGAAGCGGTGAAAACGCGCGGTCCGGTGGACGTGCTGGTCGCCAACGCGGGTGCCGCCAAAGGTTTGACGCTCGCCACGACGGATGCCGCCAGCTGGCAGCGCGACATCCATCTGAATCTGAACGGCACGTATCACTCGGTGGAAGCGGTGCGCGCCTCGATGATCGAACGGCAGAAGGGCGTGCTGGTGCTGATCGGCTCGGTGAACGGCATGGCCGCGCTCGGACATCCGGCGTATAGCGCGGCGAAAGCGGGTCTCATCAGCTACACGAAAGCGCTGGCGATCGAACTGGGCCGCTATGGCATCCGCGCGAACATCGTCTGTCCGGGCACGGTTAAGACGCAGGCGTGGCAGGCGCGCGTCGACAAGAATCCGCAGGTCTTCGAGGATCTGAAAAAGTGGTACCCGTTGCGCGACTTTGCGACACCGGACGACATCGCCGATGCGGTGCTGTTCCTCTCATCGCCGATGGCGCGCGTGATTACCGGCGTCGCGTTGCCGGTCGACGGTGGACTGATGGCCGGCAACCGTTTGATGGCGGAAGAACTGACGCTCGAATCGCTTTGAATGGATTGGATTCGCTTTGAACTGCTTTGACCCGATAGCGCGGCGTGTGCTTTGCTCGATGAAGCAAGGCAACACGTTCGCATGACAGCACGACGATGAGGACAGCATGGCAGCAGTGCAACTAAGCGGCATCTTCAAACGCTATGGCGACACGCAAGTGGTGCACGGCATCGATCTCAACATCGACGACGGCGAGTTCGTCGTGCTGGTCGGCCCGTCGGGTTGCGGCAAGAGCACGCTGATGCGCATGGTGGCGGGACTCGAAGAAATCAGCGGCGGCGATCTGATGATTGGCGGCACGCGCGCGAATACGCTCGCCCCGCAGCAGCGCAATATTTCGATGGTGTTCCAGAGCTACGCGCTTTATCCGCATCTGTCGGTCTACGAAAACATCGCGTTTGGGCCGCGGATTCGCAAGGAATCGTCGGCGAGTTTCAAGCCGCGGATCGAAGCTGCCGCGAAGATGCTGAACCTCGGCAGTTATCTGGATCGCTTGCCGCGTGCGCTGTCGGGTGGTCAACGTCAGCGGGTGGCGATGGGCCGCGCGGTGGTGCGCGAGCCTTCGCTGTTTCTGTTCGACGAACCGCTGTCCAATCTCGACGCCAAACTGCGCGTGCAGATGCGCACGGAAATCAAGGCGCTGCATCAGCGTCTGAAGAATACGGTGATCTACGTCACGCACGATCAGATCGAAGCGATGACCATGGCTGACCGCATCGTCGTGATGAACGCGGGGCGGATTGAGCAGGTCGGCCGTCCGCTCGATTTGTACGACCATCCGGCGAATTTGTTCGTCGCGAGCTTCCTCGGCTCGCCGTCGATGAATTTCGCCGAAGGCGTGTTGGTCAATCGCACGGATGGACAGGGTTTCGCGTTAAAACTCACCGACGGTGGCGAGGTCGTGCTGGAAGGCACGCCGGACTCGGCGGTGGTCGGCGCAAAAATCACGCTTGGTGTGCGTCCCGAACACATTGAAACGATGGCTGACAAACCGGACACCACGATGGAAGTCGAAGTGGTCGAGCCGACTGGCGCCGAGACCCATTTGTACGGGAAAATAGGCGGCAACACGTGGTGCGTGACAACTCGCCAGCGCTCGAAAGTCGAGCCCGGTCAGCGCGTCACGCTGCGTCTGCCGGCTGAGCATATTCATCTGTTCGATACGGAGAGTGGACGCAGGCTGGTCTGAACCGCGTGTTGCCGCTTGAGGCTGATTCAAGCTGACTGAAGCTGCGACGCGACGCGGATTCAATTAACCCTTAAGGAACACCGGGTGTCCGCACCGAACTTGATTCCCCACATCCGCGGCGCGCTGGCCAATCTGCGGCCCGCCGAGCGCAAGGTTGCCGAGATGGTGCTGAGCGACGTCGACTTTGCGATGCGCGCGAGCATCACCGAGCTCGCCCAGCGTGCGGACGTGTCCGAGCCTTCCGTCACGCGCTTTTGCCGCGCGATCGGCGCACATGGTCTGCGCGACTTCAAGATGCAATTGGCGCAGAGCGTGGCGGGCGGGGTGCCGTATGCGTCGACGGCGGTTGCGCGTGACGATGACGTGCAGACGTTGATGGACAAGGTGGGTGAGGCAGCAGTCGATGGGATCACGCATGCGTGTGCTGCGTTGGATCCGGCGGTGGTTGAGAGTGCGATTGCGGCGTTGTCGAGTGCTGGCCGGGTTTTCTTCTTTGGCGTTGGGTCGGGTTCGGGGCTGGTTGCGCAAGATGCGGCTTTGAGATTTTTGCGGCTGGATATTGCGGCTACTGCGTTTACCGATGGCCATTTGCAGCGGCTTTATGCGGGGCTCATGGAACCGGGGGACGTGGCGTTTGCGATTTCGCATTCGGGGCGCAGCGTCGAAGTGAATGAAAGTATTCAGATCGCCAAGGAGCGTGGCGCCACTACCATTGCGCTGACGAATGTTGGCTCGCGGTTAGCGTGGTTGGTCGATATTCCGCTGCTGCTGCGCGTGCCAAGTCCGATCGATCCGAATACGCCAGGCGTGTCCCGGCTCGTGCATCTGTGCATCATGGATGCGCTGGCGATCGGCGTCGCGTTGAAGGCGCGGCCCAAGACGCTTGAAAAGATGCGGCACGCGAAGGCGCGGTTGTCGTCGCATGAGCCGGAAGCGGCGGGGGATTGACGGGGAAGGATGGACCGCTTCTTCAGCCCTGCGACGAACGCGTGAACAGTTACGCTGCTTGAGGACGCCAGGCGATCATGCCCGCCGTTCGTGCTCGAACCTCCGGCGAGGCTAAGCAGGTCGCAACGGCTTCGTATCCCGGCGTGCCTGGATAGGGGGCGACTAGCGTCGGCGGGCGGTGATTGGCGGGGCACAGAATAATTGACTCGTCAGGGCCGATTGCTGCCAGATCCAGGATCGCCGACGAACGCGTCATCAGAAACAGCGGACGTCCACCCACATTGGCGCGTTGGCGAAGATGGATGATCAATGCTTCCTGCGTCGCCTGATCTAAGCCTTGCTCCACCATGTCGACGACGAGGGCGGCTGGGCCTTCGGATTCCAGTTCGACGAGCAGAGCAATTAACGCTTCCGATTCTGCCGCGCCTTCTCCAGTGAGCCACGCCAGAGTCTGATCCACTCGCGATTTGAGAGCCGCATCCGCTTCAAGGCGGCCTACGGTCACGGCATTTCCATCCTGCAGCCGTTCAAGACCTAGGAATGCGGCATTCGGTATGTTCTCAGCTAGGCACTTCGCCAGCCGTGTCTTGCCGCTTCCCAACGGACCGATGATGTAGTTCAGCGGCCGGATGTCGCGAAGTTCGAACCGTTCGCCACCCCACGGCCACGGGAGATCAAAAGCTGTGGTGAATTCCGAGGAAGGATTGAGCAAGCGTGCCAGCTCTCCATCGGCAGGCGCCTGACCTCGGGCAAGATCAGCACGAAGCCCTCGGACCTTGGCTATCGTTTCCACGAGCTCCCGAATTCCAGCTTCAAGCGTCGCCTCATGGACAGCCAACGCGGGTCCCAGACTCTGCGGGTCGCCTTTCAACACCTGTGCCACCTGGGCGAGGCTGAGGCCGAGCGCGCGCAGGGCCACGATCTCCGCGGCTCGACTCATCTCGTCGGGACCATAGGTGCGATACCCGGAAACTGTGCGTGCCGGCGTCACCAAGCCTCGCTGTTCATAGAGCCGCAGGGCCTTGGTCGAAACGCCGAGCTGCCTCGCCGCTTCGGAAGCACTTAAAAATGGAGTGGGACAACGCATGAGTCACCTCTTCGTTTGCTGACCACTCACATCATGGAGTTGGCCCTTGGGGCCGAGTCAATCGAATAGTTACAGCGCGGCATTTTTTCAGTGTTTCGATTACTTCGCTCGCAAAACGATTACAAACGGCCTGTTTTCTCGCAAAACGATTACGAGATGGCGCCTTGTCTTGCTGAAATGACTTCGGCGCGCTCAAGCTTTGAATTGCCGACGCTTTACGAGGCCGCCGCCATCCACCCAAACCGCCGCGACAACCTCAGCGTCGCCGCGCGCAAAGTCTGCGCCGGGCCGCCCGTGAGTTCGCTATCGAAGCTGCCGCTTGGCCCCATCACCGCGAGCACCAGGCAGATGCTGCCGGTATGGTCCAGCACCGGCGCGGCCAAGGTATTGATACCTGGCACCGGCCGGCTCAACGCCGTATCGATACCGTCCGCGCGGATTTGCGCGAGCCGCTGCGCATAAGCCTTCGTCTCCCCCGCCTCAGCAGCCCCCGCCAACCGCAAATGATCCTGCGCCAGCAGCCCATGACGCACATCATCCGCAATATAAGCAGCAAACACCCGCCCAATCGCCGTATTCACCAGCGACATCACCGTGCCGACCCGCAAGCTTACATGCAGCGGCCGCGCGGACTCCTCCAGACGCACGACGGTCGGCCCGAGCGGCCCAAGCACCGCCATCGCTACGCTCATCCCAGTCGATACCGCCAGTTCGACCACTTCCGGCTCAGCTTCCCGCGTCGGCGACAAACGCTGCAAACCGATCAACCCAAGCTCAAGCGCTAAAGACCCGGCTTCGAAACAACCTGCAGCATCGCGGTTCAGCAAACCGATCTTGAGCAGACTCACCAGATGCGGAAACGCTTTAGCCGGCGGCATGCCCGCAGCGGCCGCGAGATCGCGCAAACTCAACGGCCGCGCAGCCGCAACCAGCGCGCCGAGCAGTTCGCCGGTGCTATCGAGCGATTGGATACCGCGCTGCGGCTTCGCATCGGCAGAAGCAGCGGAAGAGCCTGAGGCAGCGTAAGAAGTGTCGGAAGAATCGGTCACGATGCGGAAGAAGCTAACAAGGAAGGTGACGCCGCAAGCTCAGCGCTAATGTCATGAGCCGCGGCAAGCAGCGCGCGCGCCGTTGGACCATCGGCAGCAACGTCGATCACGCCCGTCGAGCCGATCACCGTCAGCGCGAGGCACAAGCGGCCGTCCGCATCGAGCACCGGGACACTCAAACTGCTGATGCCCGGACTCGGCGCATCAACGCTGCATTCCAACTTGCGTGCGCGGATAGCATCCAAAGCGGCTTCGAACGCAGCACGTTCATCAGCCGGCGTCATCGCGCTATCCAGCGAGCCCGACTGATTCGCCCACATCCCCGCCAACGCCTCGCGTGGCAGATAAGCGCAAAACACACGACCCGTCGACGTCGCCGGCAGCGACATCACCGTGCCCACGTGCAGATTCACATGCAACGGAAAGCCCGCATGCTCATAGCGGACGATGGTCGGCCCTTGCGGCCCGGCAATACAGATCGCGACGCTGAACCCGATCGCTTCGGCCAAAGCGGCGACGCGTGGCACGGCGGCGCGAAACGCCGGCTGATTCTCCAGATGCATTAACCCAAGCCGCAACGACAGCGGACCGGGTTCATAACGGCCCGACAGTTCGTCACGTTTGATCAGACCTAAGCGGCTCAAGCTCACCAGATAGGCATGCGCTTGCCCCGGCGCGATCTGCGCGGCAGTGGCGAGATCGGACAAAGCCAGCGGGCTGCGCGCCTGCGCGAGCGCCAGCAACACGCGGCCGCCCACTTCAACGCTCTGAATCCCGCGCTGCGTCTTGCCGCCATCAGCCGTCTCGCTGCCGCCCGCGCCTTTGTCGGTGGCCGATTTCGCTGCTTTGCTCACACCTGCGCTCGTCCGTAAAAAGGGTCCATGTTAGCCGAAGCCCTGCGCGAAAGCCGCGCCTTCCTGCCCTTATCTTAGGCGTTCTGTGATTTGCGTATAGCGATACATTTCGCTATTGACAAATAAACTGGCCCGGCCATAAGATGCATTCACCCCGACATACCGGTGCAGTCACAGAGTCAAAACGGGGCGAGACAACCCCCAATACCGTCAGCCCGCGCCTCTGAAATCGGAACGCGCAGCCGGCCGTCTCGCCTCACGTCCAACTTTTGAGGGAGACAAGCATGGCAAAGGCATTCGCATCCCAGGCCGACCTGGAAGTCAAGAAAGTCACGTGGACCAAGCTATCCGAGAACGCCTACGCGTACACCGCTGAAGGCGATCCGAACTCGGGCGTGATCATCGGTGACGACGGCGTGCTGATCGTCGACACCACCGCCACGCCGGCCATGGCGCAAGACCTCATCGCGAAGATTCGCAGCGTCACCGATAAACCGATCAAATACGTCGTGCTGTCGCACTACCACGCGGTGCGCGTGCTCGGTGCGTCGGCGTATTTCGAAGAAGGCGCACAACAGGTGATCGCGAGCCGCGGCACGTACGAGATGATTGTCGAGCGCGGCGAAGCAGACATGAAGTCGGAAATCGAGCGCTTCCCGCGTCTCTTCGCCGGTGTCGAAACGGTGCCGGGCCTGACGTGGCCCACGCTCGTGTTCGAAAAAGAAATGACGCTGTTCCTAGGCAAGCTCGAAGTGCGCATCGCGCATCTGGGCGCGGGCCACACGAAGGGCGATACGGTGGTGTGGCTGCCTTCGCAGAAGGTACTGTTCTCCGGCGACCTGGTCGAATACGACGCAGCCTGCTATTGCGGCGATGCCCAACTCGAACAATGGCCGGCCACGCTCGAAGCGCTGCGCTCATTGAAGGCGGACAAGTTGGTGCCGGGCCGCGGTCCTGCATTGACCACGCCGGAAGACGTCAACAAGGGCCTCGATTACACGAAAGACTTCGTCACCACGCTATTGCAGCAAGGCCGCGAAGCCGTCGAACAGAAGCTCGACCTGAAGGCCGCGATGGCGCACACGCGCAAGGCAATGGATCCGAAGTTCGGCCACGTGTTCATCTACGAACACTGCCTGCCGTTCGACGTCTCGCGTGCTTTCGACGAAGCGAGCGGCATCACGCATCCGCGCATCTGGACGGCGCAACGCGACAAGGAAATGTGGGACGCGTTGCAAGCCTGATAACAGCATAGAAACGCCGGAAAGCGTCAAGCAGAGCAGAGAAGGACGGAGACACAAGATGAGCATCAACTACCAGACGCTGTCGTTCGACTATAAGCCGTGCCGGGAGCAGGCGGAGCAGGGCGACGCGGAACAGGTGGCCTATCCCGTGATCGTGGTCGGCGCGGGGCCAGTAGGCCTCGCTACCGCGATCGATATCGCGCAACAGGGCGTGCCGGTCGTATTGGTGGACGACGACTGTTCGCTGTCCACCGGTTCGCGGGCGATCTGCTTCTCAAAGCGCTCGCTCGATATTTTCGACCGGCTCGGCTGCGGGCAGCGCATGGTAGACAAGGGCATCAGCTGGAATGTCGGCAAGGTGTTCCTGAAAGATGAACTGGTGTACACGTTCAATCTGCAACCGGAAGCGGGCCACAATCGGCCAGCGTTCATCAACCTGCAGCAGTACTACGTCGAAGGCTTTCTGCTTGAACGCGCGCAGGAGATGCCGAATCTCGAGATCCGCTGGAAGAGCAAAGTGGTCGGCGTGCAGCAGAACGGCACGGCTGGTACTGCTGATGCCAGTGTGACGCTGACGATCGATACACCGAATGGTCAGTACCCGTTGCGTGGCCGCTATGTGGTGGCCGCCGACGGCTCACGCAGTCCGATGCGCAATCTGATGGGACTCGACAGCCACGGCGTCACGTTCAAAGATCGCTTCCTGATCGCGGACGTGAAGATGGAAGCGGAGTTTCCGACCGAGCGTTGGTTCTGGTTCGATCCGCCGTTCCATCCGAATCAATCGGTGCTGTTGCATCGTCAGCCGGATAACGTGTGGCGAATCGATTTTCAGTTGGGCTGGGACGCCGATCCAGTGCTGGAAAAAACGCCGGAACGCGTGATCCCGCGCGTGCGTGCGTTGCTCGGACCGGATGCAAAGTTCGAGCTGGAATGGGTCAGCGTCTATACGTTTTCGTGTTTGCGCATGGACCGTTTCCGGCACGGCAACGTGTTATTCGCGGGCGATTCCGCGCATGGCGTGTCGCCGTTCGGCGCACGCGGCGCGAATAGCGGCGTGCAGGACGCGGAAAACCTCGCATGGAAACTGGCGATGGTGCTCGAAGGCAAAGCCTCTGATGCCTTGCTCGACACGTATGCAAGCGAGCGTGAATTCGCCGCTGATGAAAACATCCGCAACTCCACGCGTTCGACCGATTTCATCACGCCGAAGAGCCCGGTTAGCCGCGTATTCCGCGATGCTGTGTTGAAGCTCGCGCGGCATCACCCGTTTGCGCGGCAGTTGACGAATAGCGGCCGCTTGTCGGTGCCGGCGGTGTTGCGTGATTCCCCGTTGAATACGGCGGACAGCGACAGCTTTGAAGGTCTGATGGTGCCGGGGGCATCGTGCGTCGATGCGCCGGTTCATGTCGCCGGGGAATCCGCATGGTTGTTACAGCAACTCGGTCAGCAGTTCACAGGCGTGTTGTTCTGCGGCTCGGAAGGTATCGATCAGATGACGCAAGCTGCGTTGGATGCGTTGCAAAGTGGGCCGATTCCGCTGAAGCTCGTCGTCGTGGTGACGAGTAACAATGTCCAGGTCGCTGTGGCTTCGGGTGCAAAGGTGGTGCACGACGTCGACGGTCTTGCAGCCGCTCGTTACGACGGCAAACCGGGCACGTTCTATTTGATCCGGCCGGACCAGCATGTGTGTGCGCGTCGTCGGCAACTCGACGCGAGCTTTGTGGAAGATGCGTTGAAGCGAGCGTTGTGCGTTGAGGGTACGGCCTGAAGGCAGGGCAAACGCGGCACATCGGCAAAAGAAAATAGCAGGAGACAGTGATGGCATTGAACACGCAACCCAATCTCGCCCGCCCCGACGATTTCTACGAGGCGCTGATCGACATGCATCGCGATCTGGACGATGCGCAGAGTCAGTCAGCCAACGCGCAACTGATCTTGTTGCTAGCCAACCATATCGGCGATCACGCGACGTTGCTTGAAGCGATGCGGCACGCACGTGAAGGTGTGACCGATATTTCTGGGCAAGGTGCGCAGACGCATTCGCTGGTTGCCTGAACATGAATCACGACAAGCAGTAACGATATAACGCTGCACGCGCGTGGCCGTTCGAGCCACGTGCAATTCACCACGGCGCGCGGCGTATTTATACCGCCGCATGCCGTCTCCAGTAGAAGACCGAAACGCGGCGCATCAAGACGCCGGACCCAGCGGGTCCGCTGGACCCTCACGTTAGGAGATAACCGATGAGCCAATCCCTCGCCCCCGCGCTGGGCGCGTCCGCCGTTGCGCACGACGATCTGCTGTATCGCAAGGTCTCGATGCGGATCATTCCGTTTCTTTTTCTGTGTTACGTGGTGTCGTTCCTCGACCGCATTAACATCGGCTTCGCGCAATTGCAGATGAAGCACGACCTTGGTTTCAGCGATGCCATGTACGGTTTGGGCGCGGCGGTCTTCTATATCGGCTACGTGTTGTGTGAAGTGCCGAGCAACATGCTGCTCGCGCGCTTCGGCGCGCGCCGCACGTTCACGCGGATCATGCTGCTGTGGGGCATCGCATCGGTCGGCATGATGCTGGTGTCGAAACCCACGCACTTTTACGTGCTGCGTTTCATGCTCGGCGTGTTCGAAGCGGGGTTCTTTCCCGGCATCGTGCTGTATCTGACCTACTGGTATCCGGCGCGGCGGCGCGCAGCCGTGCTGTCGATTTTCTTCGCTGGCGTCGCAGTGGCGGGTGTGCTCGGCGGCCTGGTGTCCGGCTGGATCATGCGCGATATGGGCGGCGTAATGGGGCTGTTCGGCTGGCAGTGGATGTTCGTGATCGAAGGTGCGCCTGCCATCGTACTCGGCCTGCTTGCCGCGTTTTATCTGGTTGACGGTCCGCAGCATGCAACGTGGCTCAACGACGCTGAGAAGGCACAACTGATCGCGCAGCGCGATGAAGACCGCCGCGTTTCATCGGACGCGCATTCATCGCGCTCCGTCATGCAAGCGCTGCGTAACCCGCGGGTGTATCTGTTCGCGTTCATCTATTTTTCGCTGACCTGCGCGTCGCTGACGCTGAGCTTCTGGATGCCGCTGATGATTCGCGACTTCGGCGTTCACGATGTGCTTGCGATCAGTCTATATACCGTGATTCCGAATGCGGTCGGCGCAGTGGGCCTGATTCTGATTGCGCGGCACTCGGATCGTCGTGGCGAACGGCGCAGGCACTTTGCGGTTTGCACGATCGGCGGCGGCATCGCACTGTCTCTGCTGACGCTGCATCTGAGCAGCTTCCTGGCGATGCTTGCGATTCTCTCGCTGGCGGCCGTGCTGATCTTCGCGGCGTTGCCGATTTTCTGGACGGTGCCGTCGGGCTATCTATCGGGCACTGCGGTGGCGGCCGGAATTGCGCTCATCAGCAGCATCGGCATTACGAGCGGGATTGTCAGCCCGTGGGTGATCGGTCTGATCAAGACGCACACGGGCAGCATGGACAATGCGTTGTATGTACTGACCGCGCTGTTGTTCGTCAGCGGCGTGGCGTTGCTGCTCGGCGTGCCGAAGGAAGCGAAGCGGATCTAAGACGTGTGCGGGCCGCTGATCAAACACGCGTTGATGATGTCTGGATCGGTACCGCTCTAAAGAGCCGCATAAGCAACCGCTATCGCAGCCGCCAGCCTGGCGTTGTTGAGACCGATCTGAACGCTGCATTCCGCGCTTGCGCCATCGGTCAATGCATTTACACGGGAAATAAGGAACGGTGTCACGCCCTTACCGGTGATACCTTCCGCATCTGCTTCCGCCAGTGCCTGCTCAATCGCGAGATCGATGTCCTCACGTGGTAAGGCGAATGGCTCGGGAATCGGATTGGCAACCACAAGGCCGTTGTTCAGGCCTAGCGCCCAGTTGGCTTTCATGACACGCGCTATCTGTTGAGGATCGTCGAGGCGTACATCGACACCGAACTCGCTATCGCGCGTAAAGAATCCGGGAAGACTGTCGGTGCCGTAGCCGATCACCGGTACGCCGTGCGTCTCAAGGTATTCCAGGGTGAGCTGGACGTCGAGGATCGATTTGATGCCGGCACACACCAATGCGACCGGCGTGCGAGCGAGCTCCTGCAGATCAGCTGAGATGTCGAAGCTCTCCTGTGCGCCCCGATGCACGCCGCCGAGACCGCCAGCGGCAAATACACGGATCTTCACCAGGTCGGCGATGAGCATCGTCGCCGAGATTGTCGTCGCGCCATCTGCGCCACACGCAACCAGAATCGGAATATCGCGTCGGCTGACCTTGGCCACATCGCGGCCGCCGCGAGCGAGGCGCTCAATCTCCTCACGCGTGAGTCCGACCTTGATACGGCCGTCCAGAATCGCGCAGGCGGCAGGTATCGCGCCGTGGGCACGGACTTCGGCTTCGAGCACAAGCGCAGTTTCGGCGTTCTTTGGCCAAGGGGCGCCATGCGAGATGATCGACGACTCAAGTGCCACAACCGGTCGCCCTGCGTCCAACGCCGCAGCGACTTCCGGGTGGACATCCAAAAAATCACTTAGTCGCATCATCTCTCCTTGGCCAGGGTGAGCGCGGTGTCTTCGATCACCATGTCTCCTCCTTCGGGTCAAACGAATCGCACCGAGCAGCTGCCGATGCCGTCAATAGAAACATTGAGGCTGTCGCCGGCCGCGACGGGAACCATCGCCGCCAGCGAGCCGGACAGCACGACTTCACCTGCCTTCAATGACTCGTTCAATTCGCCCAATGTGTTGGCCAGCCACGCCACTGCTTCAAGCGGGTTCCCAAGCGCTGCAGCACCCGAACCGGTGGTGACCACTTCACCGTTCTTCTCCAGCTTCATCGCGCATCCGACCAGGTCGACCTCGCGCGGATCGACAACGCGCTTGCCCAGCACGAAGGCGCCGCACGACGCGTTGTCGGCTACCGTGTCTTCGATGCGGATTTTCCAGTCGCGGATGCGCGAGTCGACGATCTCAAAGCAAGCCATCACGCCTGCGGTGGCGGCGAGGACATCCGCGGCAGTCACGCCAGCTCCCCGCAGATCATGCTTGAGCACAAAGGCAATCTCGCCCTCAGCTTTGGGCTGGATCAGCGAAGCAATCGGAATCGCATCGCCTTCCTCGTAAAGCATCGCGTCGGTGAGCATGCCGAAATCGGGTTGATAGACCCCGAGCATGTCCATCACGACCTGCGAGGTCACGCCGATCTTCTTGCCGATGATGCGTTCCCCCGCTGCAGTGCGGCGAGCGTTCACACGTTGCTGGATGCGGTACGCGTCGTCGATCGTCAGATCGGTGTGGCGGCTGGTGAGCGGGTCGAGCGCGCGACAGTTTTTTGCTGCGGTGTACAGCTCGTCGCCAAGCGAATGGATCAGCGCGTCGTTCATCGTTGTGGACTCTCGAGCGAATGCATTTCGTCGGAATGACTGACGGCGACCTGCTCGCCCTCCAGCCGGTAAAAGTCGGACCACTCCAGCAACTGCTGGCTTGTTGTGCCGACGCCACCGCAGGCGATGACCACGATGCGCTGCGCGTCCGGGAAATACTCGGGAACGTGGGCAAGTGCGGCCACCGATGCACCGCAGGCCGGCTCGGTCAGAAGGCGATGTTCTTCGAGCAGGGTCACGCTGCCTTGAATCGCTTCCGCGTCAGTCACGAGGCAGTTCCGGATCGGATGTTCCTTGGCCAGCGCTACGATGCGTGCGGCGACCTTGTTGGCGCCCAGCGAGGTGGCCACGGACTGAATCTTCGGCAATGCGACTGGCGCACCCGCCTTGAGCGCCTCGTGGAAGGAGCTTGCACCGTCGGTCTCGACCGCCAACACCGGAATATCGCTCCAGCCGGTTCGCTGCAGTCCTTCAACGACGCCTGCCAGCAAACCGCCACCGCCGACCGAGCAAACCAGCAGGTCAGGGCGTTCGGTTTGCCGGGCGATCTCCTCGATCATCGTCGCGTGGCCTTCCCACAGCAGCGGGTCGTCGAACGCATGGAGGTACGCGTCGCCATCGCCCAGAATCGAAAGCGCATAGGCGTTGGATTCAGCGAACGACGCCCCATGAACCACGACCTCTGCTTCTTCACCACGAATAAGCGCCTTGGCACGCTCGGATGTCGTCTGCGGCACGACGACCGTCACGGGAATGCCAAGCTCCCGGCCAGCGTAAGCGACCGCGTACCCCGCGTTACCGCCTGACGCAGCAACGAAGCGGCACGCACCCCGGCGTTTGTGTTCTTCGCAGGCGAAACCAACGCCTCGCAGCTTGAATGAACCACTCGGTTGCAGCCCTTCAAGCTTCAGGAGAACGGTTCTGCCGGTCTTGAGTGAGAGCGCGCGCGACTTGATTAGCGGTGTTTCGATATGCAGTGTCATAGCAGGACTTCGTTTGTGAAAGGCGTTATCGTTTGCCGAGCTGGATGACAGCGGAAACCTCAACCGGGCAACGAAACGGCAGGCTCGATACGCCTACGGCGGCGCGGCTGTGCCTTCCCTTTTCACCGAGGACTTCAACGAGGACCTCCGAGGCGCCGTTGATGACTTCCGGGTGCTCCGTAAATTCCGTGGCTGCGTGTACGTAGCCTGTCACGGAGCAGACGCGGATCACGCTCAGGTCGTCCGTCAGTTGCGAACGAAGTTGCGACAAAATCGCCATGCCGCTCAACCGTGCGGCTTCTTTCGCCTGCTCGATACTCACTTCTTGGCCGACCTGGCCGAGCGCAAACGGCTTGCCGTCCTTGAAGGCGACCTGTCCGGAAATGTGCAGGAAGCTATCTGCCAGAACGGTGGGTACATAGTTGGCGATCGCCGCCTTCGGCGGTTGCAGTTCGATGCCGAGTTCTGCGAGACGGGCATCCAGTTCAGCGCGGTTCATGAGATCTCCTTGAGTATGAAATAGGTGCCGGCGCGTGACGCACACGGCACAAGTGAAATTTGGGGAATCAGGATTCGATGTCGTACTGGATCGAGAGCTGTCCTTTCTTCTCTTTGATCTTCAGGATCCTGATACGGCCGATCTGTCCAGCGGAGCTGACGTGCGTGCCGCCACAGCCATGCATCGGCTGGTCACCGAAGCACACCGACCTGATGCCATCCTTTACGGCCAGATGGCGCGGCACATCATCCGCGATGAGCTGGTTGACGGTCTGTTCCACGCCCTCGACAGTCAGCGGCTGCGGGTTGTCGCGTGGCTCAAAAACGACTCGTCCTTCACCGGGCCAGTGGTGACCTTTGCTCGCGTACCACCCCATCTGCTCCACGACGCCGGAAATCAGGTGGCCGGCAGAGTGGAGTCGTGCGTGCAGCATGCGGATCTCAGGCGATACTTCAATCAGTGCATCGCCGACGGCGACTTCCTGGTCGGCGATGTGAATCACCTTGTCGCCCTCGTGAATCACGCGCTCGATTCTTACGCCAGCGATAGTCCCTTGGTCTGAGAGCTGACCTCCACCTTGCGGATGGAACAGGGTCTCGGCCAGCGTCACACGGAACTTGCCATCGTCGGCGGGCGAGCAGTCGAGTACCTGCGTGTTCATCGTCAGTTCGTCGCTGTCGTAGTATCTGAGTTTCGTCATTTCGTGTTCCAGGGCGATTCGTACAGTGCGACCATCAGGAAAGACAACGTACTTTCCGCATGACTCAAAGTTAAAGGACGTGCGCCTGCCCCGCTTGTAAAAAGTTGAGGGTTTTCGCTTGTGGGGTTCAGTCGTCCGCGGGACGCGCAGCGTGACGTTAGTGCCGCGTCAACGTTGCGTTGACGCAGCTTCGTCCGAGTGGTGCGGGAGTGATGGAGGGTGCGGCGCTTGGGCTGCGCGGTCCGCCGCGATCGGCTCTGTCAATACTTCGACGGCGATACACCAAAGGCTTGCCGGAACGCACGACTGAAGTGGCTATGATCGTAAAAGCCGACCTCGTTAGCCACCCGCGACAGACCGTGGTCAGTGTGACTCAGCAAAGAGCACGCGCGCTCCAGCCTCAGTCGTACGACCCAGGCGTGTGGCGTCATGCCGACTGTTTGCTTGAAAAGCTTGAGGAAATGGAAGCGCTCGAGGTTGCAGAGGGCCGCAAGCTCTTCGAGCGTGATTTTTTCGGCGAGGTGGACATCGCAATACTCTTTGATGCGCCGCCACTGCACCGAGGTGAGTGTGCCTTTGACAAACTGCGGTTTGACCATGCGTGTCTGGACGAACAGGCGGTCAAGTAGCGTCAGCCATTCAGACTGTTCTGCCAGGGGCTCGGAACCCGCCCGAGCCGCTCGCAGTGCATCGTGCAATCGCGACAGATGACCGGCAAGCGACGAATCCTGAAGGACCGCTCCACCCAGTGCAGGGAAACGATTCTGCGCCGAGATTTCCTCACCGAGTCCGTTCAGTAACTCGGGTGAGAGGCGAAATGTCTTGAGTGTGTACGACTCGTCCCCAGCGCTGTTGCCGTCATGTACTTCGCCGGGTGGCATTAACTGGATGCTGCCCGGCGTCAGTAGCAGCGTTTCGCCATGGAATCCCTGCCGCTGAACACCTTCGGTCACCAGCGCGATGTGGTAATCCAGATGGTAGTGCCGATCGAAGCGGAATTCGGAGAAGCGCGCCTCGCTCAGCACGAGACCTGGAATCTCCTTGCTGCGTTTGTACTCGACGCGATCCTTCATCAGGGCCTCCTGCGGTGTTCGCCTATCTGCGCGTATCGACGAGGATCTTGGCAGTCGCGCCCGACTCGACACGTTCGTGGGCCTTCGCGATTTCCGACAAAGGAAAAACCTCGACCTGAGGATGTTGCAGCGCCCCGCGTTCCAGCAACGGGGTGAGCACATCGATGGCGGCTTTCCTTACCTCAACGGGCAATTTATACACGATAAAGAATCGCAGATTCGCGAAGCCAACAATCATCGATCTGAAGGGGACCTCGATCAATGCAGCCCCCGAACCATAGATGATCACGTCACCGCCAAACTTCAGCAGTTCGCCATATTTGCTGGCATTGGCTGCGGCGTCGACTTCGATGATGGCGTCCACACCTTTGCTCGCGGTGACCTCACGTACTGAAGCCACCACGTCCTGCTCGTTGCGATTGATGACCCACTCGGCGCCTAGGCGAGAAGCGAGCTCGCACTTCTCCCGGCTGCCGGCCACGCCAATCACTCTGGCGCCCGAGAGCGCGGCCAATTGCACGGCGTAGCCGCCTACCGCGCCCGTGGCGCCGTAGACAAGAACCGTCTTGCCGAGAAGTTCTCCGCAAACATGCACCGCGTACCAGGCCGTCAGAAGCGGAATTCCGAGTGAGGCGCCCGTCTCGGTCGACACATTGTCGGGAAGCCGAGCAACCTGGCTTTCGGGCAACGCGATCAATTCGGATGCGGTACCGAATGGCCGCTGCCACTGGCCGTTGATCGTCCAGACTCGCTGTCCGATCCACTGTTTCGACACGCCTTCCCCCACTGCCTCGACGACGCCGGCTCCATCGCTGTGCGGAATAACGCGCTGAAAATCCATGGCGGGGCTGGTGAGGCCCGAGCGCGATTTAACGTCCGAAGGGTTCACGCCTGAGTGCGCGATGCGCACCAGGACTTCGCCCGCTTCAGGGGCCGGATCAGGCTGCTCGTCAACCACCAGAACGTCTCGAGCGGAGCCTTTTGAGGCATAGTGTGCGGCCTTCATGTCTTGCAACCTCCAGACTGGTTTAGTGAAGAGCGCCCGCAAACCGGCGTGTCCCAGCCGAGCTTCTTAGCGCAATGTGACCAATACTCTGATCCATTCCATCCGAATGCGCTTGTAAAAAATTGACTATACACACCGACGGGGCAGGAGATAGAGCCGATTCGATCGTCATATCGGGTAGAGTCGCGAATATTTCCTTACGACCTTACCACTTGCGTTCGAACCTTCGCGATGTCTTCAATCGAACCTGTTCCCTTGCCGCATGACGGCCCGTCTGACGTTTCGTTGTGGCGGGTTGATTTCGCTTTCGAGGCATCGTTAGAGGATGCCGCCTTCGCCGTACTCAGCGACGACGAACGCGCGCGAGCCGGCAAATTTCACCGCCATGAAGATGCGCTGCGTTTCGCTTCCGTGCGTGTGGTGCTACGGGAGCAACTCGCGCAGTATCTCGGGCTTGCGACACAGGCCGTCCGGTTCACGCTAGATGCAAACCATCGCCCGCATCTAGCCGATTCCAATGCGCTCGACTTCAACGTATCGCATGCAGGCTCGCATGGGCTCATCGCGATGTCGCCTAAGCGGCATGTCGGTGTTGATATCGAACATCGCAGCGACAGCTTCGATTGGCATTCGATCGTGACATTGACGCTCGACGCGAGCGAAGCGGCGTGGATCGACAACCTCGACGTGGAAGAGCAGCACGCCGCGTTTTACGACGCATGGGTCGCCAAAGAATCGCTCGTCAAAACGACGGGCGTGGGCATCACGCGTGGCTTGCAGCATCTGACAGTGCTGCCGCGTGACAGCGCCGAGGTGACGCTACGCAATGAGATTCCGGATGACATGCGCGAGATCGCCGCGTGCTGGATCGCAGCGCCTGAAGCCTACGCAGCATGTGTGGCTTGGTCGACGAAAACGTTCGCCGGCTAAACTTTTCGTTCGCCAAACACCAACGCCTTCGGCCATCCAACCGCATGCACCTGCGTGACTGGCTGGGCGATTGCAACCGCTGCGCGAATCTTGCCCGACATCGGCAGATCGAGCACATGCCAGCGGCCATGTTCGGCAAGATCGAACGCACAGGATGCGGTGTTGCTCGAGAGCAGATCCAGATCGACATCGACAGGCGCATAGCGCAACGCATTGCACAAGCTGCCGTAACGCGCGCGTTGACGTGAGTTTTCCTGAGCCTCGTCAAGCGCAGCGCCAGGCGAAGGGACGACGACGCTAAGACCAAGTGTTGTCGACGCAATGCCGATCACGATCCAAATACCGGCGTAAGCGATATCAATCGTGATGCCCCGACCGTCGTGCGGATTTCGCGCGCGCAGTTTCTCGTTCCCGTCGTCTTGCAGATCAACCTCATGCGGCTCGCAGTCGAACAGATTCGCGACGATCCAGCGCGTTACCACGCGTGCGCTGATAAAGCGTTTGCGTAGCGCCGAGTTCGGGTGAAGCTTTGCGCGTTCGCGCTCTCCCTTCGAAATCCACGTTTCGCCTTCCTGCACCGGCACCGGCAGCCATTCGCAGCGGAATCGCCACATATGCAATTCACCCGCGCGTAGCGCGGCGACGCGCTGCGGATAGTGGCGCGTTAGCGGATGCGAGACGAATTGCGGCGCGGCCGCGCTGACGATCGCGTGTGCGGTTCGAGCAGGTTGAACCAGTGAAGCAGGGTGATCGGCTTGCAACGTATTAGCGCTATTCGTCGCCTGCGAGTCGATGCTGTCACGCACACGCGAGGGCGCGAGATAAGCGAGTTCCGACGGCATACGCTCGGGTCCTCAATGCATATAGGTGACGCGGCGCGCTTGCACGTCGAGTTCGACACCGGCGTCGAGCAGATCGATGGCGAACCAGCGGATCAGCTTCAACACGCCACTCACGGCCGGCGCCGGCAGCCATTCGCTCAGCATGCGCAACGCAGCGCCGCTGTGCGTCTTTTGCAGCAGCGCGATGGTTTGCAGGATCACGGCTTCGTCCTTGCCGAGATCGCTGGCGCAGCGGCATCGCATGTCGAGCGGACGATAGGACACGTGCATCAGCGAACGCATCAGCAGATCGAAATGTTCAATGCCGTCTTGCCGCAAGCCCACGCCGATCAGGATGTCGCGCCAATGCACTCCGCCGCGCACGGTTTCACATGCCGGCCGCAGCCAGGTGCGCACGGCGCTGAGGACCGTGCGATCGGGCGCGTCGGTGGAATCCGTGACGTGATCGTCGACCAGTTCGGGACGGCTGCTGTATTGAGAGCGGAAGTTCATCGAGGCTCCTGAATGGACACGATCCAATGAGTCGCGCCGGCCTGATCGGAGGAGGCCACGTCGCAGGCCAGCGCTTGTCGCTCGCGACGGATAGGCGGTGACGCAGTGCTTGCGCCAGATGCTTGCTTCAATTTTTAGCCGGCTGCGGCGGCAGCCATTCACGCACGTGTTCGCTGCGTGCTGGGCGTGCCGTTGCTTGGCCGGCGTTCTTTGGCGTGCCGACAAAGAGGAAGCCGAGCAATCGCTCATTCGGCGCGAAACCCAGCGCGTCGTGCAATTGCGGCTCATAGCTGTCGGCGCCCGTAGCCCAGAAGCCGCCGTAGCCGAGCGCGTGGATCGCATTCAGCATGTTCATCGTGGCCGCGCCGACCGCCAGCAATTGCTCGGTCTCGGGCACGCTCGATTGGGACGAAACTGCCGCGCCGAGCGCGATCACGATCGGCGCCGCGTAGGCCTTCTGCCGCCGATGCGCATGCGCGGAGCGCGGCTCGCCCGGCGAACGGGCGCAGGCGAGGTCGACCAGCACGTCGCCGAGCGGGCCGCGTGCGTCGCCGCGGATCGTGACGAAGCGCCACGGCCGCAAATTGCCGTGATCGGGCGCGCGCAAGGCGGCATCGAAGATCAGATCGAGCTCGGCGTCGGCCGGGGCCGGCTCGGTGAGCGGCCAGTGGGACTGGCGCGACAGCAGCACTTCAAGCGCGGCCGCTGCCTTCGACCCAGCGGCCGTGTCAGGCGTCGCGGCGGCTGTGCGTTTGCTTTTGGTTTCGGGGCGGCTGAGGTCGGCTGTGATCATGATTTCGGTATTCGTCTGATGGCATGGACCGAATAATGAGCCAATTTTCATGTAAATGCAAATCATTCGCATTTAGAAAATGAATTGGACAGGGCATTAACCGAGGCTTGGCACTGGACGCGCACGGCCGGAAGGCCTTGCAGCCGTGCGTCGGGCGTCTGATCCGCAACTAACCGTCAGCCGAACAGAGCGCCCCCAGATATGATGGCGAAATGCCGCAGCAAGCCTGCCGCATCCTTGTCTACCCACGCTAGCCAATGCCAACAAAATCTCTCGACGCCGCATCGACCGCCACGCCCACCGAAGCGGCGCAGCGCTTCCCCACCTTGATGCTGGCCGCCGGCCTGTCGTTAGGCAGCGCGATCGCGCTGGGCCTCGCGCGCTTCGCTTACGCGTTGCTGTTGCCGTCGATGAAACTCGACCTCGGCTGGAGCTTCGCTCAAGCCGGCGCGATGAATACCGCCAACGCGCTGGGCTATCTGCTGGGCGCGCTGGCTTATCCGCGGCTCGCACGCCGCTGGTCGGCCGGCGTATTGTTCGGCGCGGGCTGCGTGGCCACTGCGTTGCTGATGGCCATTAGCGGTTTGCTGGACGACACGCATTCGCTACTCGTGCTGCGCGTGATCACCGGCGTGAGCAGTGCGGCGGTTTTCGTCAGCGGCGGCGTGCTGGCGGCGCGACTGGCGTCGGCGAGACCGCACGATGCAGGGCTTGTGCTCGGCCTGTATTACGGCGGGACGGGGTGGGGCATCGTCGCTTCGTCGGTGCTGGTGCCATTGACGATTTTCAACGTCGTGCATGGCTGGCAGTTCGCCTGGTTCGCACTGGCCGTCGCGTGCGCGGCGTTCTCCGCGATTGCCATCGGCGCCGCTAGAAAAATCGAAAGCGTGCACACAACCCGGTCCTCGACCGCGGATGCTTCCAATACCGCCGACGCACCACGTTGGCCGCGTTTCAGCCCCGCACTGGCGGGCTACGGATTGTTCGGCGTCGGCTATATCGGCTACATGACGTTCATCGTCGCACTGCTCCGCAACGCGGGCATGAGCGCGGCGGTGGTGACGGGCTTCTACCTGTTGCTTGGCGTGGCGACGGTCGTGTCGGCACGCTTGTGGTCCAGTCTGCTCGACCGCATGCGCGGCGGTCACGCGCTCGCCATACTCAACGCGTTGCTCGCCGTGGCGACGCTGTTGCCCGCGTTGTTCACGCAACCGTGGGTCGCGTTTGTCTCCGGCGTGCTGTTCGGCGCGACGTTTCTCTCGGCCGTTGCATCGACCACGGCTTTCGTGCGCCACAATCTGCCGGCGAGCCACTGGGGCAAGGGCATTAGCGCATTCACGATCGTGTTCGCGTTCGGACAGATCGTCGGGCCGATGATTATCGGCTGGGTCTCGGATGGCGCGGGTCTCGCCCGTGGGCTGGTCTATTCCGCCTTGCTGCTCGCAGCCGGCGCGCTGCTGGCGGCTTGCCAGAAGCCGTTACGCAGAGCCTGACTGAATGATCCCCAGGTATTCCCGGAGTACCGGACGACTGTCTTAAGCACGTACACTCATCGCTTGTTCCCTGCGCTGAGAGAAACCGTGCCTGTCATCACCTGCATAGAAGATTTACGCGTGCTTGCCGAGCGGCGTGTGCCGCGCATGTTCTACGACTACGCCGACAGCGGCTCGTGGACCGAAAGTACCTACCGTGCCAATGAAAGCGACTTCCAACGCCTGAAGTTGCGCCAGCGTGTGGCGGTCAACATGGCGGGCCGCAGCACGCGCACGGAAATGATCGGTCAGACGGCCGCCATGCCCGTGGCGCTCGCACCGACGGGGTTGACCGGCATGCAGCATGCCGACGGTGAAATCCTGGCGGCGCGCGCGGCGGAGAAGTTTGGCGTGCCGTTCACTTTGTCGACGATGAGCATCTGCTCGATCGAGGACGTGGCCGCCCAGACCACTCAACCGTTCTGGTTCCAGCTTTACATGATGCGCGACCGCGACTTCATCATGCGGCTGATCGAGCGCGCTCGAGCGGCACGGTGCAGCGCCTTGATGCTGACGCTGGACCTGCAGATCCTCGGCCAACGCCACAAGGACATCAAGAACGGGTTGTCGGCGCCGCCCAAATTGACCCCGGCGAACCTCATCAATCTCGCGACCAAGCCGCGCTGGTGCCTCGGCATGCTCGGCACCAAGCGGCGTACGTTCGGCAACATCGTCGGTCATGCGAAGGGCGTGGGCGATCTGTCGTCCCTGAGCTCGTGGACCGCCGAGCAGTTCGATCCGGCGCTGAGCTGGGCAGACGTCGAGTGGGTCAAGAAGATGTGGGGCGGCAAGCTCATTCTGAAAGGCATCATGGATGTCGAAGATGCGCGCCTTGCCGCGGACAGCGGCGCTGATGCGTTGATCGTCTCCAACCATGGCGGCCGACAACTCGACGGCGCGCCTTCTTCGATCTCGGCGCTTCCCGAGATCGCACGCGAGGTCGGCTCGCGCATTGAAGTGTGGATGGATGGCGGCATTCGCACCGGACAGGATGTGCTGAAGGCCGTTGCGCTCGGTGCGAAAGGCACGCTGATTGGCCGCAGTTTCCTTTATGGGCTGGGTGCAATGGGCGAGGAGGGTGTTACCAAGTGCCTGCAGATCATCCAGAAGGAACTGGACATCACCATGGCCTTTTGCGGCCACACGGACATCCGTCAGGTGGACGAGCGGATCCTGCTGCCTGACAGGCGGTGATGATAGACGCCACGCGCGACGCCTGGCGTCTGGAGGTTGATGCCGTTCAGCCAGATGTTCAGCTGGTGCCGTTCGCCGTCACTTCATTCGGCTCGCAGTCTTCCAGCGCCTGCAGAAACGTCGAACTCCACCAGTGCACATCGAACTTGCGGATGCGGTTAAGCAGCGCTTCATGCCGGTTGATCCGCTCGTCGAGCGACATGGTTAGCGCCCGCTGAATGGCCTGCGCCGTGCCTTGCGTGTCGTAGGGATTGACCAGCAGCGCTTCCTTCAATTGCTCGGCGGCTCCGGCAAAACGCGAGAGCACCAGCATGCCCGGGTCCGAAGCGTCCTGTGCGGCGATGAATTCCTTTGCGACCAGATTCATGCCGTCCCGCAACGGTGTGACGAGCGCCACTCGACTCGCGCGAAAAAGACCCGGCAGGCGCTTACGGGCCACGTTCCGATGAATGTAGCGCACCGGCATCCAGTCCAGTTCACCAAAGTCGCCATTGATCGCGCCACACAAGCTATCCATCTGCCGCCGCAGATTGTCGTAGGCACCGACGTCCTCGCGGCTAGGGGACGCGATCTGGATCAGCGTCGCGCTATCGCGGTTTTCCGGGTAGTAGGTCAGCAGTTCGCGGAAAGCATGCACGCGTTGCGGCAACCCCTTCGAGTAGTCCAGCCGGTCGACGCCTACCAGCAAACGCCGCCGCGAATACTCGTCGCGCATCCGGACGAACATGTCGCGCCCTTCCTTCGAATCGGCAAGACGCTTGAAATCGTCGACGTCGATACCGATCGGATAGGCGCCGACCCGCAGCGTTCGATTGAATGCTCGAAGGCGATCTGGACTCAAGCGTTCCGCGTGCGCTTCCGATTCGACGTAGTGAGAAAAATGCGTCAGGTCGGCTTCGCTCTGGAAGCCCACCAGATCGTATGCGAAGAGTGAACGCATCAGCCATTCGTGTTCCGGAATCGCGGCCATGATCAGCGGCGGCGGCATCGGAATATGCAGGAAGAAGCCAATGCGGTTGGTGCATCCCATGGCGCGCAACTCGGCCGCGAGCGGGATCAACTGGTAATCGTGAACCCAGATGAGGTCGTCCGGTTTGAGGAGCGGCAGCAGCTTCTGCGCGAATAACTGGTTGACCCTCCGATAGCCCGCGGCGAATCGCGTGTCGAAATTGGCCAGGTCCAGCCGGTAGTGGAATACCGGCCACAAGACATCGTTGGAGTAACCGAGGTAATACGTGTCGTGATCCTCGCGGCTCAGATCGAGCGTCGCGAGCGTGACGTTGCCGGCCGTTTGGACATGAACTTCCCCCTGGCCGGATTGCGTGCCATCCGCGGCTTCGCGGATCTTGCCGTTCCAGCCGAACCAGAGGCCGCCGGTTTGCTGCAGGCTTTCTCGTACAGCTACGGCGAGTCCGCCGGCTGCAGGCTTGCGAGGATCGGCAGTGCGATTTGAAACGACGACGAGACGGCTCATGAGGTCCTTGTGTTGTTGCTTCCATTTGCGATATCCGGCGCGGCCAGCCGTGCCGGACAAGGATCACTTCCTGATTGACGCAGTTTACTATGTCCTCAGCACATGCTTACGACTGCGCTTCGCCGGCACGCTTTGCTCCTACCGCCACGCGTGTGCGTGGGCCCGTGCAAGTTAACGATTTCTTCATATTGCCTCGATAGTGATTTCTGCAGTCCGACCGCAACATGAGGCAAGCGCTACGAACGAGACGCCGCGTGCGAAGTCGTTCGAAACGCCATTGCGGCCAACCGTCTGTTCGTGTGTTGACCGTGTCCGCATTACCTTGCTGGAGTCAGTCAACATGAAAACACTTCGACTCGTGGCGATATGCGCCGCCTCCCTCTCTCTTGGACAAGTGTGGGCGCAAGACAACCCGGTGCAGTCTGCAACACCACCTGCGGCTCAGGACGTCGGCGGCACAGTCAGCGCGTCGACAGGCGAATCAGGATCCACAGCGACGCTCTCGCGGCAACAGGTTTACCAGGATCTCATTCGTGCACAGCAAAGCGGAGAACAAAGCCGCTTGCGGAGCGAGTTCTACCGCGGCAAATGACGAACCGGCACCCTGCGTCCCAAGAGGGCCTTCACGTCGAAGGAGCGTAATACACGCAACGTATGACGGTGCGTGTGGAGGCTCAGCGGGACCCAGTCGACAAGCCACTGCATTGATTACTTCCGGGCTTTGCGACGACCACCCGATCAGTAACCAACCTGCTTTTCGACTTTCCGGAACCGTCCTGTCGACCGATAGTGCTGGAACCATGGGTTAGTGCGCAGTTCACATAAACGTGGCGAGCGCTCGGCAACCGCGACCTCAAGCCAGTGAAACATCTCGTCTGCCTGTGCGAGGCGTGCGTACAATTCCGCAAACAGGAGCGGCGATGTATAGCGCTTTCGGCTCCTTGTCTGTAGATCCTGCAGATACCACTGCAGAACCTTCTGATAGCCGCCCGAGTCCCAGATCGCTCGAATGGACGCCGCCCGGGCAAACTCGTTGCACCGTGTCAATGCATCGACGGTCGCTTCGATCGCCTCTTCGTATAGCCCCTGGACTTCGAATGCAGTAGCCAGCAACTGGTAGATCAACGGCGATCTATTCCCGTGCCCGCTGTTGAGATACTCGCGGATCACCTCCTCGTATCTGCCCGACTGTATGAGCCCGAATACGCGCGAACCTTCGAATCCCAGTGGGTCCACACTTTCGGCGAGCTCGAACTGCGCTCGTCCCTCCGCTTCTCGCCCGAGCACCAGTAGAAGCCGTCCGTACAGGCGGCTGGTTTCCGCATGGCTCGGGTTGAGCCGCAATGCCTTCAGAAACTCGGCTTCCGCGCGCTGCCAATCCCAGTCGTAGAAGTAGTGCACACCGGCAAGCGCCTGGTGAGCCTCCGGAAGATTTGCGTCGAGCGCGAGGGCGCGAAGTGCCGATTCGCGCGCTTTGGGGTAGCCGTGCGACGGCGCGTAGAACCCATGCGTGGCGGTCGATCCGAAGATATTCGACAAGCCGACATAGCCGAGCGCGTAAGTCGGGTCGCGATCGACAGCACTTTCGAAGTAGCTCCGCGCGCGAATGAAGTCCTCGTCATTTAACGCATGATGCGCGGCGAATCCCGCATCGAAATGAACGCGCCGAGTCCAGTAGTATCGGCCACGCAGGTAGGCATCGTGCGCCATCGGATCGACCGGCAGACGTCTTGCGAGCATGTGTTGCTGCTGTTGCGCGAGCGCCGGCGAGACTTCTTGAGCAAGGGCGGTTCCGACCTCTTTCTGGATATCCAGTGCGCCGCGCGTCATCGGCTCATGTGCACGGCTCCAGATCTGCACCTGATCGACACAGCGGATCAGATGCGCCAGGATGCGAACCCTTCCTCCGTCCCGTGTTAGCGAACCTTCGAGCACATAGTCGACTGACAGTTCGTGCGCGATCTCCGCGATGCTTTTATTCACCCGCCGGTAGCGGGCGGCCGTTGTCCTGGCAATGACGAGAATCCGCTCGGGATTGAGCACCCCGATGTTCGCGGAGGTCTCGTCCGCAAGCGCGTCGCAGAGACTGTCCTCGCTTGAGTCGCCGGTGTTGTTTTCGAAGGGCAAAACCAGCACGCGAACCGCTTCCGCGGGAATTTGCAAAGGCTCCTCGGAGAACGTCCTCGTGCCGTTTAGCCGATACCCCTTCCCCTTGACTGTAGTCAGATGCAATGGGTGGTCGGGATTTTCATCTAGTGCGATCCGGATTTTTCTAATTGCTGTGTTAATGCTGTTGTCCGTTTCGCGGAAAGCGTTACCGCCCCATAGCGCCCTGACGATGTCTGCGCGCGTTACGAGTTGTCCATCGCGGGACGCCATCAGGATCAGCAACTCCATCGGCAGGCGCTCAAGAGGAATCTGCTGTCCAGCCCGACGCAATTCGTAGCGCTGGATATCGAGTTCGGTGTCTCCGATCCTGACGAACTCCTGAGGATTCATTTGCGCTCCTGAAACAGCGACTCATTGCCCATCTTGACGCTTACAGCCTCCTCGCGGTGACGCTTCATTCGGAACGACGCAACGAATGCGAATGTCGCGCAAAGCACCACGACAAGCGCAGGTGAAAATGTCCAGTTTGTTGTGGATGCAAGAATGCTTGCGGCGAGCGGCGCTATTGCCATCGGTGCGGCGAGACCGACATTCATGGCGGTGGCGAGGCCGCTGAATCGCACGTCGACGGGAAACATCTCCGCAATCGCACACGCGTAGGTTCCATTTGCAAACGAAGCGACGACACCGGCCATCAGAAACAGCAGGGGCAAGCTGACCTGATGCCGGGTCACCGCAACGTAAAAGAAAGGAGCGAACAGAGCCGACAGTACCGCACCCGACATGAAGACATAACGTCGCGACAGCAGCTCCCCGAAGTAGGCCGTGACGAGGATGCAGCCCGAGATGGCGGCCACATACAGGAACTGGGCGCTCGCAATCTTCCGCGGGTCATAGTGCAGCGTCTGAAGGTAGGCTGGCATGTGCGCCACGAAGAGACCACTGGACGCCCCCACCAGTGACGCCGCGGCGACGCCCGTCAGCACTGACGCGGCATGCTTGCGGAACAGAACAGCGAGCGGCTCGCGGTGCCGGGCGCTCACTCCCCGCGCATATTCGTCGGTTTCCGCCAACGTACGCCGCACAACGAAACTCAGCAGACCTAGGAGACCGCCAACCAGAAAACCGATCCGCCAACCGAATGCACGGACCTGATCCGAAGTGAAAATCATCTGCACGCCGAGATTGATGCTGATGGCAAGCATGAGCGCGATATTGACAGCGAGAAACACCATGCCGCATAAGATTCCGGGTTTCGCGTGCTCTGTTTCAACAGCATAGATAACTGCGCCCGGCAATTCACCGCCCAGGCACAAACCTTGTGTGATTCGCAGCAGAACCAGGAGCATTGGCGCGGCAACGCCCAGCGATTCGTATGAAGGAAGTATTGCGATGAACAAGGTCGACACAGCAGCGACCATTGCCGACGAGGTGAACACAATGCGCCGGCCGTACTTGTCGCCTAGCCGGCCGAGGAAGATGCCGCCCACGAGCCTCGACATGGAACCGGCAGCCAGGACCGCGAACGACAGTGTTTCTGCGGGCAGGCCTATTCGTGCCGGGAAGAATTCGCGGCCAATGCTTTGTGCGAAAAATCCATAGACGGCGTAATCGAATACCTCGAGCGCGCCGCCTGTGCTCGCAACGAAAATCATCCAGCGTTGACGGGGGCTCAAGGAGCAGGTCTCAGCTCTTTCTCGACGTCTTGGCGACAAATGGTGTCGGTACGTGCTGACACGTCTCGCTTCCGCATTTCGGGCATCGCGGATGGGCGACCTCATGTTCCGCGAGATGTTCAGCGTGTTCGAACAACTCGCCACATTTCTCGCAACGATATTGGTACGTCGGCATTGCGCTTCTCCAACACGATTCCCAACTGCGTTGACCAGCTACGGCTCGCCAGCGCTTTCTGGTAGTCTGAAAATTAATTCTAGTGCAGCAAATGCGCAGTCATGCGTCTCATCGTAGCCAGTGCGCAGAGCGAGGTTCGATATGCAAATTCAGTCCGGCACCCTGTGGCCGGCCATCCTGCGCCAGACTGAGCATGCGCTGCGCTGTGGTGCGCTGCGACCGATCGAGACCTCTCAGGCGGTGATTGAAGAAGGCGGCGTACGTTTTCTTGTCCGCCAGGTATCGAGCCTCACTCGCAAGGATGAAGCCCGACAGGCGCCTAAGCCCGACGCAGGGACATTCAATCCGTTCCTTCCTTATGACCCGGACCTTTTTGTGGCCGATATCTCGGGCACTCACCTTGCCTTGCTCAACAAGTTCAACGTCATCGACCATCATCTTCTGATCGTCACCCGCAGCTTCAAATCGCAGGAAGCGCTGCTCGACCTGGCGGACTTTGCCGCGTTGGTTGCGTGCATGGCTGAGTACGACGGTCTGGGTTTCTACAACGGCGGCGCGGAGGCCGGCGCGAGTCAACTCCATAAGCATCTGCAGATCGTGCCGCTGCCGCTTGGAGAGTCAGGTCCGTCGGTCCCTATTGAGTCCGTTCTCGAGTCCGCGTGCATGGACGATGCGATTGATGGCACGGTACCCGGTCTGCCTTTCAGGCACGCGTTCGCCCATCTGGAGCTGGCGTCTGCTGACCTAAGGCACGCTGCACAGGCCGCATTCGATTGCTATCACGCGTTGCTCGGAGCGATTGGCCTGCGCGCGATCGAGGTGAATGGCGAGTTGCACACTTCGGCGCCGTACAACCTGCTTGTCGCGCCTCGATGGATACTGCTTGTGCCTAGGTCTTCGGAACGTGTCGAGGGAATTTCGGTGAATGCGCTGGGGTTCGCGGGATCGCTCTTCGTGCGAGACGCGGCGCAGATGGACGTCATCAAGAGGCTCGGCCCGATGACCGTGCTGCAGCGAGTCGCGGTCCCTGCAGACGAATGAGAACGGCCAGGCGCGATTTCTCTGGTCACCTAAAATATAGGCATGGTTCTGACCTCAAAGGAGGTTGCCATGACCGAGTCGATGACCAGTTTTGTAGTGGGAATCGTGGTGGTGCTATGCATCGTGATATTTACCGCGATACGTTACAGGCGGGAGCACAACGACCAACCGGTCGCCCGCTGGCTGCACGCACATCCGATCAAGGACTGGCTGCACCATAAGCACTGAATAGCGCAACGTGACGTCTGCTAGATCGCAATCGACGGAATGCTCTTCATGCAGCGGAGGGCAAACATCGAGCGGCTATGGCGAATGCCCGCGATTTTATAGAGCTTCTCGCGCAGAAACCGCTCGTAGCCCGCCGTCCCGTCGACTGCGACTTTGACCAGGTAGTCGTAATCGCCTGACACCAGATACGCCTCCAGCACTTCGCTCAAGGTCGCCAGTTCGGCGCCGAAGCGGGCGAGGGCGTCGTCGTCGTGACGGTCGAGCGTGACTTCGAGCAGCACCACGTCGGCGAAACCGAGCTTCTGCTGATCGAGCAACGCGACGTAGCCGCGGATGTATCCCTCCGTCTCCAACTGACGCGTGCGATTCCAGCAGGCCGTGGTCGACATGCCGACCAGCTCGGCGAGTTCGGCGTTGCTCAGGCGCGCGTTCTTCTGCAATTCGCGCATGATCTTCCGATCCTGGTTGTCCAGTGGGCGATTTCGGGTGGTCACGGCATTCTCGGAAGTTTATTCAGATAAATGCCATTCTAACGGAAGATTGTCCTTCGCTCGGCCAGTTCAACGAACTGCGTCGAACATGCCGTGTGTGGGCGATGCACATGAGGCAATGGAAAAACCGGGTCCCACCAAAGGGATTGAAGCCTCAAGTGATAGCGGCGCGCAGTAAAACTAGTCAACCTCGCGCAGGGCATGGAGATTGTCCAACGCTTCGGCGAGACACGCGGCAAATGCGTGGCAAGTTCCGCTGATCGGATCGGATTCGAGAGATGCTATCCCGGTCTCGAAGCTGATCGTCGGCACAAATGGCCTCATCACGAACTGTTCCGTGTCGCAGCATTGCGCGATCAACCGGTTGACGATCGCCGCACCGACCCCACGTGCCGCCATCGCGCACGCCACGCTCACCGAATGCACCTCTGCGACCACATTGGGCGTGACCCGCGCGCTGCGGAACGCCGCGTCCACTTCGTGACGAAGCGCGCTCTGACGCCATAGCAGCACGAGCGGTACGCCGTCCAGATCGCGCGCGGTGACGGTCGCGTTCCGGGCGAGCGGATGCGAGCGTGGTATCACGCACACCGATTCACTGTTGAACCGCCATTTGACTAAAAAGCCGGACAGGCGCGTCGGTAGTCGAACGAACGCCAGATCGACCTCCCGGCTCAGCAATGCGCGTTCTGAAGCGTCGTAAGTACCCGAAAACACTTCCAATACCGCGTCGCGATGCGTTTCGTAGAAATGCTGCATCACAGCGGGCAGCAGGAACTGGGCAAAGGTATTCGGAACCATGATGCGCACGAGCTTGCGCTGCGTGCCGGCCAGTCGCAGTTGCTGGGCATGCCGTTCGAGGCACCGCGCCGCTTCGACGATCGTCTCCACTTCCTGCACCAGCGCGTCGCCCTCACGCGTTGGCGTCAGGCGGCCCTGTTCGCGCACAAACAGGCTCAGGCCGAGATCCTCCTCCAACTGGCTCAGCAGGCGACTCACCGCCGACTGCGAGCATCCCAGCCGTTGCGCGGCTGCCGTAGTCGTATGCAGCGTCGAAATCGCCACAAAAGCTTCGAGTTGCTTAAGGTTCATTTCAGGTTCTGCATAGGGTTATGTTGATTCGACATAAGGTTGCGGACAGTTTTTTGCCGTCGAATGATCGGGGCGTTGCATGAGCCCGGTACCGTTTGCGCCACCGGACCCCCCGCATTTTCATCATTTGAGGTTTCACACGCAATGATCGCCTTCATCATCCGGCGGCTCATCCAGAGCATCGGCGTGTTGCTGCTCACGTCCGTGCTCGTCTTCTGCGGCGTGTTCGCCATCGGCGACCCGATCGCGATTCTCGTCCCGGCGGACGCGACCCCGGCCGAAATCGCCCAGGCCGTGCAATCGCTCGGACTCGACCAGCCGCTCTGGCAACAGTATCTGCATTTCATCGGACGAGCACTGCACGGCGATCTCGGGCGCTCCTTCGTGTTCAACCAGCCATCGATCCAGCTGATTCTTGAACGCCTGCCGGCAACGCTGGAACTCGCGCTCGTGGCGCTGGTGCTTGCGCTGATAGTCGGTCTGCCGCTCGGCCTGATCGCTGGGCTGAAGGCGGGATCGGTGCTCGACCGCACGGTGATGACGGGCTCGATCCTCGGCTTTAGCCTGCCGAACTTCTGGCAAGGCATCATGCTCGTGCTGATCTTTTCGGTCACGCTGGGCTGGCTGCCGTCGGCCGGCCGTGGCCAACCCGGCATGCTATTCGGCATCCACACCAGTCTCGCGACGTGGGACGGCCTGCGGCATCTGCTGCTGCCCGCGCTCAATCTGTCGCTCTTCAAGATGTCGCTCGTCACGCGTCTCACGCGCGCTGGCGTGCGCGAAACGCTGCCGCTCGACTACGTGAAATTCGCCCGAGCCAAAGGCCTGCGCGAGCGGCGCGTGATCTTCGTGCATGTCCTGAAGAACATCCTGATTCCCATCGTCACGGTTGTGGGTATGGAATTCGGCTCGTTGATCGCATTCGCCACCGTGACGGAGACGATCTTCGCGTGGCCTGGCGTCGGCAAGCTGATCATTGACAGCATCACGAAGCTCGACCGTCCGGTGATCGTTGCCTATCTGCTGATCGTGGTCGCGATGTTCACGCTACTCAACCTCGCCGTCGACATCATCTATTCGCTGCTCGATCCGCGCGTGCGGCTGGAGGCGGCATGAGAAGCAGCGCAAGCTTTTCTGCGTGGCAGGTTGATCGCAATACGACGTTGGGCATTGTGCTGCGCAGCCTGTTCGGCAAGCCGGCCGTTGCCGCCGCGACCTGTGTATGTCTGGCGCTCGTTGTAATCGCGCTGCTTGCGCCGTGGATCGCGCCGCAGAATCCCTATGATCTCGCCGCGCTCAATATCGTCGATGGCCGCCTTCCACCCGGCGCGCGTGGTGTGAACGGTCATCTGTACCTGCTCGGCAGCGATGCGCTCGGGCGCGACATGTTCGCCGCGATGATGTACGGGCTGCGCATCAGTCTTGGTGTGGGCCTGCTGAGCGGCGTCTTCGCGATGACGCTCGGCACGACGCTCGGCCTCGTCGCCGCGTACTTCGGCCGTTACGTCGATACGCTCATCATGCGCGCCGTCGATCTGATGCTCGGCTTTCCGACGATTCTCGTCGCGCTGATGATGCTCGCGATTCTCGGCCAGGGCGTCGACAAGGTGATCCTCGCGCTGGTAGTCGTGCAGTGGGCCTATTTTGCCCGCACCGTGCGAGCAGTCGCCGCCGTCGAACGCCGCAAGGAGTATATGGAGGCCGCGCTGTGCCTCGGCTTGAGCCACCGGCGCGCGTTGTTCAGCCAGTTGCTGCCGAACTGCCTTCCGCCCGTCATCGTGATTGCCCTCGTACAGATTGCCGCCGCCATTTCAGCCGAAGCAACTTTGAGCTTTCTCGGTATCGGCCTGCCGGTCACGCAGCCCTCGCTGGGTCTGCTGATCGCGAACGGCTATCAGCAATTGATCGCGGGCTTTTACTGGATCAGTGTTTTTCCCGGCCTGTTGCTGCTCGTGCTCGTGTTCAGCATGAATATAGTCGGCGACAGTCTGCGCGAAGCATTGAACCCGCGTCTGCAGAAATAGGATTCCGCATGTCCACCCCTACCTTGTCCGTGCAGAATCTGCGCACGCATTTCTTTACCGGTGCGGGCGTCGCGAAGGCAGTCGACGACGCGAGCTTCGACGTGGCGCCTGGCGAGATCGTTGGCCTCGTCGGTGAATCCGGGTCAGGCAAATCGATTACGGGCTTCTCCGTGCTCGGCTTGATCGACACGCCGGGACGCATCGTCGGCGGGCGCGTGCTGTTCAAAGGCGAAGACCTGACGATGCTCACGCCTGAAGCGCTGCGCCGGCTGCGTGGCAACCGCATCGCGATGATCTTTCAGGATCCGATGATGACGCTGAACCCGGTACTGCGTATCGACACACAGATGATCGAGGCGGTCCAGGCTCATGCGCGCGTATCGAAGCACGCGGCGCGGCAACGGGCGCGCGACGCCCTCGCGTCGGTCGGCATTCCGTCGCCGGACGAACGCTTGCGTGCCTATCCGCACCAGTTGTCGGGCGGCATGCGGCAGCGTGTGGCGATTGCGATCGCGCTGCTGCACGACCCAGAACTGATCATCGCCGACGAACCGACCACCGCGCTCGACGTCACGATCCAGGCGCAGATTCTCGCGGAAATGCAGAAGCTGTGCGCCCGCTCGAATACGTCGATGGTGTGGGTCAGTCACGATCTCGCGGTGGTGGCGGGGCTGGCGGACCGCATTTGCGTGATGTACGCCGGCCGGGTCGTTGAAACAGGCAGTGTCGACGAGATTCTCGAACGACCGCGCCACCCCTACACGATCGGGCTGATCGACTCCGTGCCCGAAAAGGCCCGACGCGGCGAACCGCTCAAACAGATTCCGGGTATCGCGCCGAGCGCACTCAAGCTGCCGGTGGGCTGCGCGTTCGCACCACGCTGCGCGTACGCCACCTCGTTGTGCCGGAGTGCCGAACCCCCCGTCACTGGTGACGGTACGCATCTGTACCGTTGCTTCCACCCACGTTCCGGAGCGCCAGCATGAACGCACCCCATGTCATGGCGCCGCTGGTCGAAGTCGATCACGTGTCGCGCCGCTTCGTTCGCCGCCTGAACTACGCCGAGCGGATCGCCGGCTGGCTCGGCGCGCGCGCAGAAGAACAGATCGTGCATGCAGTGGACGATGTCAGCCTGACCGTTCATCGCGGCGAAGTGGTCGGCCTTGTCGGCGAGTCCGGCTGTGGGAAGTCGACGCTCGGCCGGATGCTGGCCGGGATCGTGGCGCCGTCGAGCGGCTCGATCCGCACCATCGAGAAGACCGCTGAGCCATCGCCGGGCAGTGAACACGGTGCACAGCGCACGCCGCGCCACCGGCTTGCCACCCAGATGATCTTCCAGGACCCGCTGTCGTCGCTGAATCCTCGCAAACGGGTGCGCGACATCATTGGCGAGGCACCGCTCGTGCACGGAATCGTGGAGCGCAAACAACTGGATGCCTATGTCGTCGACGTGATGGAGCGCGTTGGCCTGAACCCTGATTTCCGCACACGCTTTCCACATCAGTTTTCCGGCGGCCAGCGTCAGCGCGTCGGCATTGGACGCGCGCTGGCGGTCAAGCCGGATTTCCTGATCTGCGACGAATCGATTGCGGCGCTCGACGTATCGATCCAGGCGCAGATCATCAATCTCTTCATGCAACTGCGCCGCGATCTCGGTCTCACCTATCTGTTCATCAGTCACGATCTCGGCGTGGTCGAACACATCAGCGATCGCGTCGCCATCATGTATCTGGGCCGTATTGTCGAAACCGCGCCGACCGTCGAGTTGTTTGCCAATCCGCAGCATCCTTACACGATTGCGCTCCTTGCGCAGGTGCCGCGCCTGTCGAACCGCAAACGGCAGTTCGAATCGATTCGAGGCGAAATTCCGTCGCCGCTCGCGCCCCCTGACGGCTGTCATTTCCATCCGCGCTGTCCCCACGCAACGCAACGTTGCCGCACCGAGCGCCCCCTGTTGCATCCAAGCGGCCTCGCTCATCAAGTCGCGTGTCATCTGGTGGAGGTGCAATGACGGTGGTGATTTCATCCATGCGCCGACGTGGCCTCAAACGCGGCCTCAAACGCACGGCGGCACTCGCGCTCGCGTGCGGGTTGAGCTTTGCCGGCGTGACCACCAGCGCGCAGGCGCGCTCGCTGACGATGGCGCTCGCCTCCGAGCCGCAATCACTCGATCCGCTGTTCTCGCGGACGCAGAACAATATGCAGACCGCCGAAAACATGTTCGAGCGGCTGATCGAACAGGACGACAATCTGCAGGTCCGGCCAGGTCTTGCGGTGTCGTGGCGCGCGGTCGATCCGCTGACATGGGAATTCCATTTTCGCCCGAACGTGCGCTTCTCGGACAACTCGCCGATGACTGCCGACGACGTCGCGTATTCGTTGCGCCGCGCGCGGTCCGTGCCGAACAGCCCCGCGCCGTATTCGGGCGCGGTCGCGAACATCGAGCGCATCGAGGTCGTCGACCCGCTCACGCTGCGCATTGTGACGAAGACGCCGTCACCCGCCTTCGTCGAACAGATCGGGCTCGTTTATATCGTCTCGCAGCATGCGACGACGGGGCACGCGAGCAACGACTACCGCCTGCCCGCCGTCGCGGTCGGCACCGGTCCGTATCGTCTTGCGCGCTGGATTCCGGGCGACCGTCTTGAGCTCGTGCGCAACGAGCATTACTGGGGCAAGCGGCCTATTTTCGACACGTGCACCATCCGCTTCGTGTCGAACGATGCCGCACGGCTGTCGGCGTTGCTCTCCGGCTCAGTTGATCTGATCGACAACGTACCGCCTGTCACGATCGGCCGCCTGCGCCGCGAACCTAACGTGACGCTGTTTTCCGGTCCGTCCGCACGGCTCATCTATCTCGCGCTCGATTCGTCGCGCGACGCTTCGCCATTTGTCGCGGCTGCCGACGGCTCGACGATCGCGCGCAATCCGCTGCGCGACGTGCGCGTGCGCGAAGCCATCTCGAAGATGATCGACCGCGATGCGATTACCCAGCATCTGCTCAACGGTGCCGGACTACCGGCTGCGCAAATCGTGCCGCCGGGCATGGGCGGTTATGACCCACAGCTTCAACCGGACCGGTACGACCCCGTCGGCGCGCGACGCCTGCTTACTGCCGCTGGGTATCCAGACGGTTTCCGGCTGACGATCCATTCGTCGAACGACCGCTTCGCCAGCGACGGCGATCTCGGTCAGGCGCTCGGCCAGATGCTGGCGCGCGGCGGCATTGCCGTGAACGACGTCGTCACGCAGCCCTACAACGTGTATGCAGGCGCGGCCGCACGGCGCAGCTACAGCGCATTCATCTTCAGTTTCGGCAATACGACGAGCGATTCCGCAATTGCGCTGACCAACGTGCTCGAAAGCTATTCACGCGAGAGCGGCACGGGCGCCTTCAACCGCACGCGCTACTCGAACCCGACGCTCGACCGGCTGTTGCGCGAAGCCGCGGCAAGCTTCGATCCGGCGCGCCGCAACGAGTTGCTTCAACAGGCGGCGCGTGCGGGATTCGGCGACTACGGCATCGTGCCGCTCTATTTCCCGGTGGACTATTGGGCGACACGCAAGGGCGTGATCTTCCATCCGAACAAATCTGAACGCACCTCGCTGCTCTTCATCGAGACACAACCATGACTGATGCTTTTTCCCGTAGCGGAGCGCTTGCCGCCGATTCGACGTTCAACCCGCTTTGTGACGCGATGGTGCCAATGCGTGATGGCGTACGCCTCGCTACCGATGTCTACTTCCCCGCTGGTTACCGCGCCGGCATAGACGCGCCGCTGCCTGCGATTCTCGAACGCACACCGTATGGCAAATCCGATATCTCGCGCTCGGAAATCCATCACGGCGAGCCGCCTGCGAATCGCGCCGACGTTGCCCGCTATTTCGCCGCGCGCGGCTACGCGGTCGTGCTGCAGGACTGCCGCGGGCGCTACAACTCCGAGGGCACGTTCACAAAATACGTCGCCGAAGGGCCGGACGGCTTCGACACGATCGAATGGATCACGCAACAGCCGTGGTCAAACGGCAAGGTCGGCACGATGGGACTGTCGTACGCGGCCCACACGCAGCTTGCGGCAGCCTGCCTGAATCCGCCGGGGCTCGCGTGCATGGTGCTCGACTCGGGTGGCTTCGCTAACGGGTATCGCTGCGGCATCCGCCAGGGTGGCGCCTTCGAACTTAAGCAGGCAACGTGGGCGTTCAACCGCGCGAAAAACAGTGCCGCGGCCGCTGAGAATCCGCTCGTCGCGGCGGCGCTGGACGCGAGCGATCTGCGCCAATGGTTTGCACGGATGCCGTGGCGGCCCGGTCATTCGCCGCTCGCGACAGTGCCGGAATACGAGAGCTATCTGTTCGAGCAATGGACGCGTGACGTATTCGACGACTACTGGAAACAGCCCGGCATCTATGCCGAGGGCTACTACGACACCATGACGCGTGTGCCCACGGTGCTGATGTCGAGCTGGTACGACGCGTACGTGCGCAGCACGCTGGATAACTTCGCCGCGCTCTCCGGCACGCCGGGTGCTCCTGCGTATCTGATCATGGGTCCGTGGCTGCATGGCGACCGCAACCTGTCATATAGCGGCGACGTTGAATTCGGACCGGACGCGGTGATCGAAGGCCAGATTGCGAAAGACTGGCTGGCGTTCCGCGCCGACTGGTTCGACCGCTGGCTGAAACCGCAAGAGGTGTCGCATGAATCCGCCGATGCCGTCGCGCGCATCTTCGTGATGGGCGGCGGTAGCGGGGCGCGTAACCAACAGGGCCGCATGGAGCACGGCGGACGCTGGGTTAGTTCATCGCAATGGCCGCTGCCCGGTACGCGCTTCACGCCGTTTTACCTGAGCGCGAACGGCTCGCTTTCAGCCTCGGACGACGCATTGCATAGGGAGCCCGCTGCAACCGCGTATGCGTTCGATCCGTCGAATCCGGTGCCGACGATCGGCGGCGCGCTGACCTCGGGCGCGCCGGTTTTCGAGGGCGGCGCGTTCGACCAGCGCGAAGACCCGTGCTTCTTCGGCACGCGGTACGCGGGCATGCCGCTCTCGGCTCGCTCCGACGTTCTCGTGTTCCAGACGGAGGCGCTCGAAGAGGACGTCGCCGTGGTCGGACCTATTGTCGTGAAGCTCTGGATTTCGTCCGACGCGCCCGATACCGATTTCACCGCGAAGCTGATCGACGTCTATCCGCCCAATGCAGATTATCCGCATGGCTACGCGATGAACCTGACTGACGGCATTTTTCGTTGCCGCTTTCACGAATCGTGGACCGAGCCGCACATGCTCGAAAAGGGCCGCGTCTACGCGATCGAAATCGAACCGTTCGCCACGGCGAATCTGTTCAGACGCGGCCATCGCATCCGTCTCGATGTTTCAAGCAGCAACTTCCCGCACTTCGATGTCAATCCGAATAGCGGCGAGGCGCCCGCGCTGGCGCGCACGCCACGCGTCGCGGTGAACCATGTGCATTTCGGCGCCGGTCAGGCGTCCCATGTTGTGCTGCCGCTTGTCCCGGCGGCTTCGCTCGAAGCAATGCCGCCGAATCCCGGCGGATAACTGCAACGCTAGCTAGAAGAAGCTAGCGGCACTTCCGCATCACTCCATTGCCGGTCATTGAGGCGTCGCGTTCAGCGCGACGTCCGGGGCCCCTTTTTGCCCGAATTTTTTGCGAACGCCCCGACGCGACCCGAAACAGCACGACAGCTTTCCGTTCGTTGCACGCCGATTTTCAACAGCAAGTCCCACTCCAAGAGGAAAAAGCACCATGCGCAAACAGACACTTCCAGCGACGCTGCTCGCCATCGGCGGCATCGGCCTATCGGCTGGCGCGGCACACGCACAGTCGAGCGTCACGCTGTACGGCATCGTCGACGCTGGTTTCACCTACACCAGCAATCAGGGCGGCAAGTCGAATTATCAGGCGACGTCTGGCAACGAACAGGGCTCGCGCTGGGGTCTGCTCGGCAGCGAAGACCTCGGCGGCGGCAATCACGCAGTATTCCGCCTCGAGAACGGCTTCAATGTGATGAATGGCACGGCCAGCGCGAACGGTCGTATCTTCGGACGCCAGGCATGGGTCGGTTTGTCGAGCGATCGCTACGGCACGTTGACGTTCGGCCGTCAGTACAACGCTTCGCAGGATTCGCTGGAGCCGCTGCAAGTCGCCACCGATACCGTTCAGTACGGCACGCATCCATTCGATGTCGACGATATCAACAACACGTTTCGCACTGACAACTCGATCAAATACGTGACGCCGACTTTCTACGGTCTGCAGATCAACACGATGTATGCGCTGTCGGGCAATGCGGGCAATTTCGCTACGAACCGTTCATACAGCGTTGGCGCGACCTACGCGAATGGTCCATGGCATCTGGGTGCGGCCTACGTGATGCTGGATCATCCGGCCACCGACACAACCGGCGCGATTCCATCCGATAACTACTTCACGTTTCTCAAGGGCATCAGCAAGCAGCGCATTTACGGCGCGGGCGGACTGTACGACATCGGCAATGCAAGTGTCGGGTTGATGTACACGAACACGCGTTTCGAGTTGACACCCGCGAGCCAGTACCAGACCTATCAGAACGCTGAAGCGAGCTTGCGCTACCGCATCACACCCACCGTGCATGCGGCGCTCGGCGAGACCTATACCAATGTTTCGACGAACGGGAAGGTGGACTCGTGGCACTACTGGCAGACGACCGCAGGGCTTCAATACTTCCTCTCCAAATCGACTGACGTCTACATCGATTTGCTGTATCAGCGCGCAACGAACGCAGTGGCGCAGATCGAGGGGGCATCCGGGCCGTCTAGTAGCCACACGCAATTTATTGCCGTCACGGGTATCCGTCACAAGTTCTGATCATTCTTGGAATTTTGTTCATGAGAATTCAAGTTTAGCGGAAGGATGTCCTGCGGTCGGCGGGTGGGGGCATCGCTTTAGGAAGCATATCCAGCCGGCGTCCGGGTATATTTTCAGGGTGCATTCATGCCCGGGACAACCGTCCGGGCCGCCGGCCTCGGGTCTGCGGTCTTGCGCGGCCACAAGCTGCCATCTGGTGTCTCGCTGCCTTCACAGGAAGACAGCATCGCAGGCGTATTCCGGTGTTACCCGCGCCGGAAGACGCGCTCGCCGGGCATGGTGCATTTTCTTAACCGAATGTTTGCCGGCAGCAACCGTTCACCTTGTCTTGGTCGGCGCTTTGGTCGCGCTTTGTACTGCGACATTGCGATACACGTCACGACAGAATTGCATGCCGCCTTCATGCGCGCCATTGACGGCGGCCGCTATATGTACGGCGCTCACAACAGGTTCAGGCATCGGCGGATTGATGAGGGCGGCGTCGACCGCAAGTGGATCGGTAGGCGAGGCTCGCATGATGCCGATGCCCTTGATCGTGACGGCGAGACAGGGGTCCGGCACGAGCGGACCATGCGTGGCGGCGACGTTGAAATTGATGTTCAGCGTCCAGAAGCCCTCATGAATGTTCTGATGAATGATCACCGCCTTCACCACGTCCTGGTGTGACAGCGTGTATTCGTCGTGTGCCATCGGTCCCTCCTTGCTCGTACGCAGTTTGTGCGTACGTGTGCAGATATGGCATTTTGCGCGGGCTAATAGGCCTAGTTTTACGCACAGTTTTTGTACAGCGCAAGTGAAAAGGCAGATGCGCCGACGCGTGACTTTGCGCTGACGGAAGGAGGGGATACCGAGGGTTCGAGGATCTTGGGGCGCGCGGCCGCCGGGGTAGGCAGGGCCGCGCGGAACGACCTTCAGGTGAACAGCGTCTGCTGCATGGGGTTAGTGGAAAATGAGGTACAGGATAACCAGTACGATCAACGGGACGCCAAGAAGCCAGCCAAGAAGGTAAGGCATGATGTGATCTCCTTTCGTATCAACGTTTGAATACGATGGTGACTCAGCATCCGGCGTGCCCGACCTGCTATTCGGATGCCGTCGTCGTCCGGCCGGATGCCCAGCACTCCAAACTGTTCGATTCAAAAGATGAATGCGCTAACGTCTGAGCGTTATCGGTAAAGCTAGCGTGACAACGCGAACGTGTATCAACAATCGACATAAGAATGCCGCCGGATATCCATGCAGTTTGCTGCATCGATATCCGGCGGCCGGCCTGGTTTGAGCTGCTGATCTGATTACCTCAATTCGGCTATATCACGCCGGCGACGAGCAGCACGATCACGACGATCAACACGATGCCAATGCCACCGGTCGGCGCGTAACCCCATGAACGGCTATGCGGCCACGTCGGAAACGCCCCGATGAGGATAAGGATCAGCACAATCAGAAGAATAGTTCCCAACATATTAATAACCTCCGCTTAGGTTCACAGGACCCGCCTGTCAGGACAGCCATGGAGCACGCGGTTTAGGCGAGCTTGCGAAAAGGCCGTATCGATGTCTTGGGGTCCAGCAAGCCATGTGCCCAAAGCAGAAGTTCTGCCGCGAATTGTTTGAAACGATCGTTGCTTACTCGCGTCCGTATTGACGCGTGCTGATCTGATGAATCAATCGTCGAAGCGATTCGGTTCATATCTATAGCGCTGCTTGCGCTGCACAAAAACTTCTCTCCACTCTCCTTTCTTCAGACATTTACCGCGCCTCGTGATGTCCCACGGACGTCCCCCGATCGATCGAGACCGTTACGGGCGGTGTTACGTAACGGGCGCGTTACCGCACACGATTTCGCGTCTTTTTTCGAGGGCTTCCTGAGAGACCGCGTCGGATAAAAACTTATATCTAACAAGGGTTTGCCCGACACGTGCCGACCAATTGTGAAAGAAATCTAACGATTGGCATGCTTGCTGCTTTATAGGTTGCGCGGTGCACAAGATAGACAAGACAAGCAGTACATGTTGGTGAAGTTCGAATCAACGACTGGCCTGGTCGGGGGTATCAGGTCAGTCTCCTCAACGCACAAGCGGTGTGATCTTTTGTTCGGATTCGTCGTGGCGGCGTTTCGCCTGAGTGCCCAGGTTGTGCGGGTGCGAGCGGCTTGTAGTCAATCCCCCATCGTTGTTCCAGGAACGTCCAGTCGTTTTGCTTCGCGCTGGATGGATGAAATCCAGGTTGTGTTGTATTGCGCGCTTCTTCGCGTGCCGGGGCGGTGTTGTTGTCGCGAAGAGCGTGGTGGTGGAAGTACGAGAGACATGAGCTGTTGAAGCGAACACAAGTTGAGCAGCTCGACAAGAACGTTTGGCGCGAGAGACCAGCGCGGGGGATAAGAATGGATACGGCGAATTTTGCGCAGCAAAGAAGAACGATACCAGGGTTGCAAAGCCTGATCGCACGTTTGCTCGATGTGATGCTCGTCGTTCTCGGGGCGGTGGTCGCTTCGCAAGTGCGATTTGAAGATCTCACGCAAAGCCGTATCGATACCGCCTTCGTTGCGTTTGCAGCCGCTTTTACGCTGGTTCTATTCCCTGCATTCGGTGTGTACGGCTCATGGCGTGGGCGGGCAATGCTGCGCATGGCCGGTCAGGTGTCGCTGGCGTGGTTCGTGGTTCAAGGCTGCGGTCTCGCGCTGATGTTCTCACTGCATCGCACGGATTTCATCTCGCGTCTCTGGTTTGCCTATTGGATGGCAATAACGGGCGGCGCGCTGATTGCGTCGCGTCTGGCTGTGCACGCCGTGCTCGCACGAGTGCGCCACGCAGGAATGAATCTCCGCCGGGTTGCGGTGGTGGGGTGTGGGTCGCATTGCCACCAGGTCGTGCGCAATATCGAAGGTTCGACGACTAGCGGGTTTCGTGCGGTGGCGGCCTTTGATGTGCGGCCGGTGATGGGAACGATAGGTTCGGGCGTGCCGGTGTATGACGACATCGTCAAGTTCGCCGCCTACGTGAGATCTCACGATGTGCAGGAGTTGTGGCTCGCGTTGCCGCTTTCTGAAGAACGCACGCTGTCGCGCTTTGTGGCTGAGTTTCGCGATGACCTCGTGAACGTGCGCTTTGTACCTGATATGCGCAGCGTTGCGCTGTTCGATAGCGGCATGATCGATTTGATCGGTATGCCTGCGATCAACCTGGTTGCATCGCCGGTGCCGGCTCGCGCTTTGGTGAAGAAAGAGGTTTTCGATCGTGCATTCGCCGCTTGCGCGCTGGCTGCGCTTGCTCCTCTTCTGATTGCGATTGCGTTCGCCGTCAAGCTGTCTTCGCGTGGACCGGTGTTCTTCACGCAGAAACGCAAGGGCGCGGATGGACGCATCTTCAAGATCTACAAGTTTCGTTCGATGCGTCCTCATGCCGTGGAAACGGGGGTGGTGAAACAGGCCACGCGAGGGGATCCGCGTATTACGCGAGTGGGTGCATTTCTCAGGCGTACTAGCCTGGATGAGTTGCCGCAGTTCTTCAATGTACTGCGTGGCGATATGTCGGTAGTGGGGCCGCGGCCTCATGCGATTGAACATGACGAGCTTTATCAGAAAGTGGTGAACGGCTACATCCACCGGTACCGGATAAAGCCGGGGATCACAGGTTGGGCGCAGATCAACGGATTCAGGGGAGAGACAGACCAGATCGAGAAGATGCAAGGACGCGTCGAACACGATCTGTATTACCTGCGCAATTGGTCGTTCGGGCTCGACATGCGGATTGTCGCGGCGACGGTCTTAAAAGGATTAGGTCATGCGAATGCTTATTGAAAACATGACAGCTACACGGGTCGGGTAAGCGCGTGATGCTCGAAACAATACTGATCGTTTGCGAAGCCAACATGTGCCGGAGCCCCATGGCGGAGATGATTCTGGCGAACAGATTGCCCGACAAAACCATCATGTCGGCGGGTCTGCGCGCGCGGCCGGGGCGTCCGGCCGACCGCGCCACTGCACAGTTGATGCTTGAACGAGGCTACGACCTTAGTGCGCATTTGACGACATTGTTGACGTTGACTCACGCAAAAGCAGCACACCTGATTCTGACTATGACGCTGGATCAGCGCAGCAGGATCGAGTGTGCTTATCCCTTCACACGAGGCAAGGTATACCGGCTCGGCGAGCACGATGACTTCGATATTACGGATCCATATCTTCATCCACGGGCCGCTTATGAAGAGTCGTTCGCACAAATCGAAGTCGGGATCGACAACTGGATTCCAGGAATACGCAAATGCGGCTAGGCGGAACGGCAATCCGGTGCAGCGCAGGGATCGTGCATGTGTGCATGGCCATCCTACTGCTCGCGGCAGTCACAGTGCCGCCCGCCAATGCAAAGTCGCCGAGTTTTCCTGGTCGCAATGAAAAGACAGCAAGCAGCAGTGGAGTTAACGGATCGAAGTTGAAGGTGCCCACAGCGGAAAGGAAGTTGCTGGGTGCGCCATCGGATCTGGATAGTGGCTATCTCGAGCAATTGGGCGGGCCGGCCGACGATTCCGCGACGCCAGCGTTGTCGCTGACGGAAGAGCCCACTACGCCAACTGAAGTGTTGTTTGCGAAAGGAACGGGGCGGGGTGTCACGTCGAGCGCAGCAAACAGGACTTCGGTAGTTCACACGTTGCCGTTGACAAGCGGCACGGCGCTAACGAATACAGATCTGGCATCACACGATGTCGTGACGAATCCCTATATATCGCCGGCCGGAGGGGCGGCGGTATATAGGTCACCCTGGTGATCGAAAGGTGTGCGGGGCGAGTGTCACCAAAGTTTATCGGCACTGACTGGCGGTTTGATGGGACGCAAGCATTGACGGCCTGAAAGTACGCAGGACATTGAGCGTCGGAGAAGGGCAGCAGGAACGAGACCAAAACACAAAAACGGAAAATTCGAGGGCTTCAAGTATGAAACGTACTATCTGGTCAATCTTGACGGCAGTTTTACTGACAGGCCTGTCAGGATGCATGGTTGCACCTGGGATGCGTATGTCAAGTAGCGCGGCCTTACCTATTTCGGGTGGCAGCAAGGGCAATGTGCCTTTGGAACTGAACGTACCGATCCAGGAGATCAACCTTTCGTTACTCCAGCAACGTCGCAACAATCCTGCGCGAGCGGAAAGTCAGGATATTGCTGCTCTGCTTGATAACAAGTCCGCACCCTACGCAATCGGTCCGGGCGACGTCCTTCAAATTACCGTATGGGACCATCCGGAGCTGGCCTCCGCCGAATCTGGTTCCGGGCAGAACGGTTCGGCTCAGCGGCCCGCTGATCCGCCTGCGGGTTTTGTCGTGAATAGTAACGGAGATGTTCAGTTTCCCTACGTGGGCCAATTGAAAGTGGCGGGAAAGACTGCGGACCAGGTGCAAAAGGAATTGGCCGCGTCGCTGACCTATTTCAAGAATCCACAGATCACTGTCCGGCTTGCCTCATTCCGCAGCAAGCAAGTGTATATCGAGGGCGAAGTGCGCACTCCGGGCGTACAGCCGATCAACGACGTGCCGATGACGCTCTACGAAGCGATTAATCGCGCTGGCGGCCTCCAGGCAACGGCCGATCAAAGCCGGCTGGTATTGATCCGCGGCGGGAAGTCCTACTCGATCGATATGACCTCGATGCTGGATCAAAAAATCAGTGGGTCGCAGATCGTGCTGAAAGACGGCGACGTGCTGCGCGTCACCTCCCGTGATCAGAACGGTGTTTACGTAATGGGCGAAGTGAACAAGCCGATCTTCGCTACGCCGTTGCGTGACGGGAGTCTGACGCTGAGCGACGCTTTATCACAAGCGGGAAGCCTGAACAACAACAGCGCAGACGCACACCAGGTCTTCGTGATCCGCGCTTCGACGCCGCAGACGCCGGAGATCTACCACCTGGACGCTGAATCTCCGATTGCGATGGTGCTCGCCAATCAGTTTCAGTTGATGCCCAAGGACGTGGTTTACATCGACGGCAATGGCCTCGTGCGCCTCAATCGCGTACTTAGTTTGCTATTGCCCGCCATTAACGCAGGTCTGACCGGGGCGATTGTCGCGAAATGAACAATTTATTCAATCCCGATCAGGCTCGCGGCACAGCGTTCGGATTGCGCGATCGTCAACAGTATGACGATGTGCCTTCGCAAGCCGAACCCTCTTTGTCCGAATATGTCTCGGTCTTGCTTCAGAACTGGAAGTTGACCGTCAAGATCGCTGCCATCATCTTTGCACTCGGTTTGACCTACGCGTTTCTGGCAACACCGGTGTATCGAGCTGACGCGATGATTCAGGTAGAGGATCCGGCTGCCAGCGCAAAAGAGCCGCTGGGCGAACTGGCATCGCTGTTCGATACGACCGCAACTGCGGCCGCGGAGATCGAACTCGTCATGTCTCGTCTTGTGATTCAGAGGACGGTGCAGGCGCAGCACTTGGATATCGCGGCCAAGCCGAACTATTTTCCAGTGATTGGGCAATTTATCTCGCGTCTCGCAAAGCCCGGAACACTCGTGGTGCCTTGGTTCGGACTGAGCCGGTTTGCCTGGGGAGGCGAACATATTGACATCAGCCGTTTTGACTTGCCTTATGACACGACTTACACGTTGGTGGTCGGCGTCCGTCACGCCTTCGAGTTGCAGGACGAAGATGGGCAGGTAATTGCACGCGGGGTGTCAGGCCAGCCCAGTGTCGCGCTAGTGGATGGCCAGCAGGCAACCATACTCGTTGATAGCCTCATCGCAAATGCGGGAACCCGCTTCACTGTCAAACGCTCAAGGTTGCTCGAAACAATTTCCCGACTGCAGAATGATCTTGTCGTAGAGGAAAAATCCAAGCAGTCAGGCGTTATCAGCGTGACTCTCGACGGTGACGACAGCGATAAGGTTACTCGCATCGTCAATAGCATAGGGTCTAACTATGTCGATCAGAACGTTACAAGAAAAAGAGACGAGGCTCAGGCGACGCTGGATTTTCTTGGGAAACAGCTTCCGGCCTTAAAGTCAAAACTTGAGGGGTCCGAGGATCTATACAACGCATTTCGCAATCGGAAGGGCACCGTTGACCTGAGCGAGGAGAGCAAGTTGTTGCTCGGTCAACTGGTGGATCTGAAATCGAAGCAGATGGAACTCGAGCAGAAGCGCAACGAACTGCAGCAGCGCTTTTCAGACGATCACCCTACCGTGGTGGCGCTCACTGGCAATATCGCGGCGCTCGTCGCAGAACAGAAAACACTTTCTGGTCGTGTTGAGAGCCTACCAAATACAGAACAGGAAGCACTCAGGTTACTTCGTGATGTCCGGGTGAATACGGAGCTTTATACCAATTTGCTCAACAGCTCACAGCAATTGAGCGTGATCGAAGCCGGAGAGGTTGGAAACGTCAGAGTAGTGGACTGGGCAATGCATCCGGATCGACCGGTCAGGCCGAAGAAGTTGATCGTGGCGGGCATATCGCTGATTCTTGGCATCGTAATGGGCATCGCGGTGCCTTTCGTCCGCCGGTCGCTACAGATACGTATCGAGCACTCGGATCAGATAGAACAGATCCTTGGCACGCCGGTTTACTCGGTTGTCCCGCACAGCAGTCGGCAAATGGCAATTGAGCGGCAGCTTAGCAAGGGGCGCACGGGGAAATTACTACTGGCCGTGTCTGCGCAGGACGACATCGCTATCGAAGCAATTCGCAGCTTGCAAACCGCTTTGTACTTCGGTGCGTTCGATGCCGTCAACAACATCATCCTTATTACAGGCTCACGCCCCAACGTCGGCAAATCATTTCTCGCGACCAATCTCGCAGCAGTTCTGGCGGCCGGTGGCAAGCGAATTCTGTTGATCGATGCGGATCTCAGGCGCGGAAGTATTCACACTTGCTTGGGCACCGGGGTTGTTCCTGGATTTTCCGATTCGCTCTCGAACGGTGCATGTGAGGCGTTGATTCATCACGATGTACTGCCCGGCCTCGATTTTCTGGCTAGAGGATCGATCCTGCCGAACCCAGCTGAATTGCTAATGGGCTCGCGGCTGAAGTCGCTGCTTGATGAATTCGCGTCGAAGTACGACGCGGTGATTATCGACACGCCTCCGGTACTTGCTGTAACGGATGCGGCCGTCATCGCGCGTCACGCCGGAACGACATTGCTAGCGATACGTCACGGGCAGCAAACGTCGAGCGAAATTGCGGAGACGGCTCGGCGCATGCGTAACGCTGATGTACAGGTACGAGGCGTTGTGCTCACGGACGTTCCCCAAAGCCGCTTGGGTTACGGCAGCTACAACGCGAGCTACTACGCTTATGAAAGCCGCTAGCGCAATCAACGGCCAGAGGCGCGAGGCGCGAGGGGGCGCCATACGCACTTCGCCTCGGTGGGTCGATTTATATTTCCTCACGGGACTCCTGTTTCTGTCGATGGAGTTTGTCCAGGTGGGGCCTGCCCGAATCAATCAGATGTGGGCACTCGCTGTTCTGATGCTGCTGCTTATCAATAAGTCCGTCTATGTGCGGGCGCGTGAAGTTCTGCCGTTTGCACTGTTTATCGCAGTGGCGCTGTTGCTCACAGGTTTCAGCGGTTATGAACGCATCAAGCCGATCGAGCAAATAGTCAAGTTTGTGGTGATCTATCCGGCTTTCTATCTGATCGGCCGATCATTTGGACGGCATTACGTGAGCCACCGCTTGCCCTTAGGTTATTGGACATTGTTCGGTTTTTTGCTGTTCCAGGTAGCGCTCCAAAAGCTGAACGTACCTGTGCTTTATCAGGCAGTGGATTTTATGCAGGACGCACTGCATGGGTCGTTTAAGGAACGAAACTGGTTGGCAACCTTCTTTTTTTGCACAAGTTTTGTGCTGTTCTTACAGTCTGAGAAGAAAGCGTCCGACGCTGCCTGGTTTCTTGGGCTGGGTGCAGTGGTGGCGCTGCTTAGCGAATCGAAGACAGTGTTGATTCCGTGCGGCATTGTTTTAATGACTCAAATCAAGGGTCGCACCTATTTGAAGATCATTGCGTTGTGCGCCGGTGCTGCCCTTTACTACTACCGCTTCAAGAAGGAACTGTCAGGCGACATGCTGAGAGTCAGGCTGGAGGAAGAGCGCGGCCTGGCTTTCGTCATCAGTATTGGTCTGGTTGCGAAGGACTGGCTGGGCTATGGCTTCGGCTTCGTTGAAGGTTACTTTGCTACGTCAGCGATTAGCGTTAAAGGACTTGGTGCGGGAACCAACTCCGTTTTTTGTTCGCCACTGGATTTAATGCTGATTGCAGGCGTTCCCGGGGTGATGGTGTGGTTAGTGTTCTTTTGCGGTGTGGGACTTGGTTGGCGGACCATGTTGTGTTTATCTCCGATTGCCGCGTGGTCGCTGATCAACCCCATGCATCAAAGCGAAATGGTCTATTTGTTTTGCGGCTATCTGGTGTCCTGGGGACGTGGAGCTAATCCCCCCAAGGTCACCCGGAAGCAGCAACGGTTACCACGTGCGCGAGTGCACGCTGCACGCCAGTATCGTTTCAACAGGAAGGCGATATGAAATTCTCGTTGATCATGGCCACCCTCGGAAGAAGTGCTGAAGTCGAGCGACTGTTTGCGTCGCTGGCGTCGCAAGTTTGCAAAGACTTTGAACTTATTGTGGTCGATCAGAACGATGACGATCGAGTGAAAGCAGTGGTCAATCGCTATAGCAATCGGATGGAGATTGTCTATTTGCGGTCGGAGAAGGGATTGTCGCGCGCGCGCAACGTGGGGCTACGTGCAGTGCGCGGCGACGTGGTCGCTTTCCCAGACGACGACTGCTGGTACGCACCAGAGGTGCTGTCATTCGTGACTGGGCAGTTGAGCCGGGATCCCTCACTCGCGGGACTCACGGGCTGTAGCGTGGACGGCCACGGTCGGTTGTCGCAAGGGCGATGGTCCACCAATCCTCATTTGATCAATCGCTATAACGTTTGGACCAGCGCAACCTCCTACACGATCTTCTTGCGGACTACCGCTGTGCGAGCTGCGGACGGATTCGATGAGCAGTTGGGTGTGGGTTCGGGCTCTCGTTGGGGCGCGGGGGAGGAAGTCAATTTTCTTCTGGGGGCGTTGCGTGTCGGCGCCGCGGTTCGTTACGACCCGGCGCTTCGTATATCGCATCCGGAGCCGTTACAGCAGTTTGACGAAAGAGCATTTGCACGGGGGCGTCTCTATAACCGGGGCTTTGGCCGTGTGCTGGGACTCAACGGCTACCCGTGGCATTTTGTCCTCTACCTACTCGCTCGACCGATGCTGGGATGTGTGCTGTCCCTGCTCAAGGGAGATTTTGCCCGTTCCCGCTATTACTGGATAGCGACTAGTCAGCGCGTGCTTGGCTGGTCCGACAGGGGATGAATGTGTCCGATGCGACTACGAGACAACCCTCAGGAACCGAGTACACCGTGTACGCGGATCTTCGCTGGCCCGCACAGACCGGCATTGGCAACGTAATGACGGCGTGTCTTCAACGTGCGCCACGGAGCGTGCGGGTGGAGAGGCTGGGTGTCGACGGCAAAATCGGTAGTCCATTGTCTCCGCTGTCGATTTCAGCGGCGCTCGCAGGAAAGGATCGGCCTGGTGCGTTCTGGAGCCCAGGATTCGTGCCGCCCGCGTGGGGCCGTCATCCTTCGGTTGTCACGGTGCACGATCTGACGCATTTGCACTTCTATTCGAAATTGCATCGTGCTTATTACGATCTTCTTTTCCGCGGTATGTATCGGCGCTGCACGGCAATCGTCTGTGTTTCCGAATATACGCGCAGTGAGTTCCTCACCTGGTCTGGTATCGAGTCAGATCGTGTGCACGTCGTCCTGAACGGTGTAGATCCGGCTTATGCGCTCAACGATGAGACCTTAGATATCGATTACCCATATGTACTTTATCCGGGTAACCGACGCGGTTACAAGAACATCGATCGACTGCTCGCCGCTTACGCGCAATCTACTCTGCCAGGGAAAGGGATTCATTTGCTGTTGACTGGAAATCCGGATTCTAAACTAGCCGCGCTAGCCGAGAAGCAAGGCGTAGGAAACCTCGTGCGTTTCGCCGGAGAAGTGCCCGATGGACACATGCCACGGCTGTACCGCGGGGCATTGTTTGTCGCGTTCGTGTCGCTTTACGAAGGATTCGGATTGCCGATCGTGGAAGCAATGGCTTCTCGCGTTCCGGTATTGACTTCTAGCACCTCTGCCATGCCCGAAATAGCGGGCCGCGCGGCACTTATCGTCAATCCATGGAATGTGAGCGATATTCGAACAGGAATGAACCGCCTTGCCGAAGCTTTCACGCTCCGGCAGGAGTTGATTGAAGCCGGCGTTGAACGGGCCGCGCGTTTTAGCTGGGACCGGGCGGCTGCCGATCATTGGAGTGTCGTGGAAGACGTATGTCTAGCAGCGTGAAGACTGCAGATTGGAACAGGTTCGATTACTAGAAATTCCGGGGAAAATATGAACCGCAAAAATGATCTCAACGTCGTTATAGTCAACTTTAGAACGCCTGATATGGCGATCAATTGCGTGAGTTCCATTCTCGCGCTCGAGGTCGCGCTTCCAGAAGATATTGTCGTTGTCGAAAATGCTTCACCAGACGATTCGTATTTGCGACTGCGTGCTGAATTGCCGTCCGGCGTCCGTCTCATCCGGGCGTCGATGAACCGCGGTTTTGGGGCCGGCGTCAATTTGGGAATGGTAGCCGGAACTCGCGAATGTGTGCTGGTACTAAATCCTGATACCTACTTTGTTGACTGTAGCCTTGAGAAGGCGCTGGATACGCTTGAAGCCGATCCGGCGATCGGACTGGTTGGTCTCGATCTCACCAATCCGGATGGCTCGCGTCAATATTCGGCAAGACGTTTTTATAGCTTGCTCGACATTGTTGGGCGGCGTACTTCGCTGGGTAGGTCGAATCTGCTGCGCAAGCGTCTTACCCAACATCTGATGATGGATGCGTGGACACCCGGTGTTCCCTTCGACGCAGAGTGGGTCATGGGAACAGGCTTTGTCGTACGGCGCCATATCTTCGAGGAGTTGAGTGGAATGGACGAGGCATACTTCCTGTACATGGAAGATGTCGATCTGTGCGCACGTATCTGGCACGCCGGCTATCGGGTGGTGTGCGTGCCTGGTGCTCGCCTTGTACACGAACATCAGCGGCAATCCGCCGGGAAATTGATCGATCGGGCGAGCCGCAGTCACCTGAAGAGCTTGCTTCGGTTCCGTAACAAGTTTCGCGTGCCCTTGACGTTTCCTCCTGGTGTCAACGGTCTCGGTAAATGACGGTAACGAGCGTACGTCGTCAGAGGTCGATAGCCGGGATGAATTGGCACGCTTGCGCGTTCATTGAAGCTGGGCTGTGGCGAGCGGTCACGCTGCTGATTGGCACATGGTTTGTCGTATTTCCAGTCGTCGGCTACGCGGCGGTACCGTCTTTGTTGGTGAATGGAGATTTTTCTGCAGGTCGTTCTGGTTGGTGGGGTGATACCTCCAACATCGTTCCGCACGGCACCGGTATGGCATTGCGGCTATCTTCAGGTTTTGCTGCGCAGGACCGAATCGCGATAGAGGCAGGGCGGCATTACCATGTTCGGTTAGCTATCCGTACGGTTAACGCACCGGTTGGCGCCGCGTTTGTCCAGATTAGCTTTCGCGGAGACAATGTCGACAAGCGTTGGCGCGGTAATGAGCGCATCGTACAACCGTGGGGAACGGAGGCGGCGGCTGTCGTCGCCCAAGGCCGGGAAGGTGTCTGGCAGACATATGACGCTGTTCTGGCTGCGCCGTCGCAAGCGAGTCAGATGTTGATCTATTTGCGAAAGATGCAGGGGACGTCAGGCGTAGCGGAATTTAGCGACGTGAGCGTGACGCCGACCGATGAACCTGTCACCGGTGCTGATGATCTCCAGAGTGTACGGCTGCACGCGACGTTGTTTCCGCCTGCGTTGCCGGAGGCAGAGCGAAATTCCCGGCTGGCAGCAATAGTCAAATCTGCAGGTACACCCGCGGCGCGACTTTTGCTGGCTGAGCATGGCATTGCCCGATATCACGTGCATGTAGGCACGTCAGCCGACGCTATGACCCTACACGCCGCGACTGAACTTGCAGACTATTTAAAACAGATCACCGGTGCGGACGTTGCGCCGATATCGACCGACGATGCACCGCAGTCTGGTCCATTGCTGGTTGTCGGCAGCGGCAATCGATTGGCAACGGCACTATGCCGGAATGCCGATCGGAATGCGCTCGGCCAGGACGGGTTCATATTCTGCACGTCAGGGCCAAATCTGGTTGTTGAGGGATTAACGTCGCGTGGAACGATGTATGGTGTCAACTGGTTGCTTGATCGGGTTCTCGGCGTCAAATGGCTCGCACCAGACGCGACATACGTACCCTTGCGTGCAACGCTAAGCATTCCGGCGCTTAACGAGCGCCATGTGCCGCGGTTTGCTTACCGGGAAATTCTGAGTAACGAAGGACAGGACCGGGCTTTTCGTGCCCACAATCTGTTGAACGGGGAGTCGCACGGTCCGTCGTTCTCGGCGTCTCCAGCGGCTCTCGATAACTGGGACCATAGCTGGCTGGCAAAAGACGGCGACGCGTCGTTCTGGGACCTGCTCCCCAGGCAGGTCTATGCCAAGGATCATCCAGAATGGTATGCGGGAGGGCAGATTGCGATGATGGATCCGGCGGTGCGCCGCATCCTTGCCGGAAACGTCATTGCACGCTTGCGGCGCCTGCCTGATTACACCAAGGTCTGGTTCGGCATCCACGATATGGATTGGGGCTGGGACATGGATGCGGCGAGCCGTGCCTTTGCAGAAAAGCACGGCGGAAGTCCGTCCGCGCCGCTGCTCGATATGGTGACGGACGTGGCGGCACAAGTACGCGAAGTCATGCCCGGCGCCAGATTGGCCTTCAATGCCTATCACTGGGGGTTTGCACCGCCGGTCGGGATGACTATGCCGGACTATGTCCTGGTGTACCCGATGACCATTCAGGTGGACTACAGTACACCGTTGGATACGGGTCGTAACGAGGCATTAGGAAAAGCTTTGGCAGGTTGGAATGCCATTGCGCCGCACATGTTCGTTTGGGACCACATCACCAACTTCGGCGGCTTCATTCAGCCTACGCCGAACATTTATCCAATCGGCGAGAGCATACAGTGGCTCGCGGCTTTGAAGCACGTATCCGGCTACTTCGCAGAAGGAAGCTGGAATACGCCCGGCGCCGAATTCGCCAGTTTGCGCGTCTGGATGATGGCGCGGCTCCTTTGGAACCCGGATCAGGATGTCCGCGCGCTAGTCGCAGAATACTGTGATAACTATTTCGGCGCGGCATCTCCGTACGTCGTCGCCTATATCAACCTGATGCACGCCACGCTCGCGAGAAGCGGCGATCTGTTGGGAGAGCAGACTCCAGTCGGAATGGCGATGTATTCGCGCGATTTTGTCGCATCAGCGGACAAGCTTTTGGCGCAAGCTGAACGCGCGGTGTCGGAGGACAGTGTGCTTACGGCACGTGTACGACAAGCGAGAATTCCACTTGATTACGTCATTCTGGTGCGTCGAAACGAGTACAACGTGCTGCCTACCGGAAGTTCATGGCAAGTCAATCACGCCACACGTCTGCAGCGATTCGAGGCGTCTCTCAAGGCAGCGCATGTCAGGATGTTTCGCCAGGGCGCCGATATGGCTGCGTTGGAGGAATTACTCGCTATCGAGCGGTGGCCTGCCAAGCCGCCTGCTGAGGTCGTGAATCTGTCTCAGGCAGACTGGCAAGACTTTCAGGATGTCGATTTGAACCTTTACGGCGGCGCACATATTGTCGCTGATGCTTCGGCCAGTGATGGAGCGGCGGTTCTGATAAAAGGGAATTCGTTTAACTGGGCCGTGCAATTCAAATTCGACAATCTGCCGCGCACGGCAGCTTGGGATTTGTACGTGGTGCTGCGCGTGCACGCCAGCGGAAAGACAGATCACCCTGGCGGGGCCCGGGTCGGTTCTTTCCCGCCAATGGACTGCTTTACCGAAGTCTCATCTGAAGCGCTCAGCGGCGCCAGGTACCAGGTCGTCCTTGTGCCTGGGGGGCCATTTTCCTACGGCACAAATCACGACCAAGGCGCTTATGTGCAGGCCGATCGACTTGATGCCGATGATCAGCTATTGGTCGACCGTTTTTTTGTGGTGCGTCACGGCTCAACTCTGAAATGAGCCGGCTCGTGAGGGTGTGTCGCATTGCGTAACGTGGCGTTACGTAATGCGGCGGCGTAACAAGTTCTGATCACCGCGAGAATTGAGCCAAATTACCCGATTCGATCGTTGATTTGCTCCTCATTCAGCGGAAAGATCGCAGATGCTTCGAATATAAAAATCAATTCATGTGGGCGTACTTCTTGCTTTTACGGTGCGATGCACAAGAGCGCTCGATAAAGGCATCGGCGGGCCAGTGTCAGGAAAATTGAAATAGCCCGCACATCTTTTTTCGATCGTCAGTGCGATGTGTATTGCACGCGTCTGTACCGGGGAATGCTTCAAGCAGGCTAGTGGAAAGGACAGGACCCACCGGATATCGGGGCGGTGGGCAAGATAAACGTGGGCGGAGTGAATGCGAGTGGCGTCGGCGGTCGGGGAGCGCAACTGGCAACCCCATCCAGGATCAACTCGGGGTCCCTCAGTGCCTGCAATTCGATTAATAACAATGCGCAGTAAAGCGCTTCGATTCGATCCATGCTCAAAAGACCGCACGCTCAACCGGCAGCATTGGCACCTAAAGCAATAGCACTCTGCGCCATGCTGGCTTTCTCGCTCGCTGCTCACGCCATGGACCCTGCGCTGAACTCGCTTGGGCAGAGCGGTGGCTTAGTCATTCCTTATGGTTTCGTGTTGCCGCCTGGGACGGTTGAAGCTCAATACAACAACTATATTGACCCGCGGTATGGACGCCAGGCCACCGCCGGCCAGATGTATTGGGGGGCAGTCGGACTTCTGCCGTATGTTGAGTTGGCCGGTGGCCTGGTCAATTATCCTGGGAACGTCCACGCGCCGTTTTCAGGCGCGGACCACTTCATCTTTCGTCACCTCATGGCTGACATCAAAGTCGAAGTGCCGAAATTCTTTAAGTATCAACCCAGTATTGCGTTTGGCGTGACGGACGTCGGCGGCCAGACGCACTTCTTCCGGTCGAAATATGGTGTTGTGTCGGAAGCGTTCGGGCCGCTCACGTTGACGGCCGGTTACGGTCAGGGCGATCGCCTGGACGGCTTGTTTGGCGGCGCGCAACTGTCGCTTTGGAAAACCGGCTTTTCGCTCCTCGCCGAAGACGATTCGAAGACCCCTTATGCCGGCGTGCGCTACCAGTCTCCGAGAATCAGTTGGCTGGCGGACGCGAACGTGATCGGTACTTTCGTGCGCTCGATTCGGTCAACGAATGGCGTGTCGCCACGTACATCCTTTTCCGTCGGAATTCAAATTCCTTTGGGCAAGCGGTTTAGTGCACCGCTCTGCGAGACGGGTTTGTGCGATGGACCTCAGGTGCCGTTGGCGCAAGAAGCGGACGGGACGGGGCATGACGAACCGATCCAGCTTGGCAGCTTGCGGGCGATCGATACCCAGGCGGTGGCCAACGGCGCCAATCCGCTCACGGGGGTACCGGTCGTCTATGTGCCGCCGCTGCGCACTTATGCGTCGGTAATGCTGAGCGAAGTGTCGCCTGCCGCGCCAGATAGGCCCTCCCCGGTGCTTGCCGATGCGCTCGATACATCGGCGCTCGACATCATTGCTACGCAACTCTTTGCTGCTGGACTCGAGCGTGTGCGGGCAGGGTATAGCGGAAACGATCTGGTTATCGAATACGAGAACCATCGCTACAACCAGAACGAAGCTGACGCGCTTGGTATTGCGCTTGGCATAGCAAGCGTGAATGCACCGCAGGGTATCGACAAGATTCGCGTGGTGATCAAGAAGGCGAACGAGCCGCTCGGCGAAGTGAGCGTCGACCGTCAGGCTTTTGCGCAATTTGTTGCCGGTGGTGCACCGTCAACCGCCAGTGCGTCGATGACGATGCAAAGCCGTCCAACCTACGACTCGGACACAATCGCGTGGCATGGCAACGAACATAGCCATGGGCTCACGCGGATTCAAATTCAGCCGATTGTCAGCTATCTCTACGGGACTGAATACGGCAACTTCGACGTTTCGTTGGGTGCGAATATTCAAGGCTTTGTGCCACTGTGGCGCGGTGCTGAATTTTACGCGAGCTATATCGCGCCACTCTACAACACAAAGAACATGGATGACGGTCGCGTGTTCAGCAACTATCGACTCCGTGGTGGGCTGAATGCTGTCGCGCTTGCACAAAGCTTCTGGATCATGCCACAGGTGCTTAACGTTGCCGCCGTCGGCAAGTTCGACTATTCATTTGTCGGTGTTCAAAACGAAACGACGGTGTTCGTACCTGGGCGCCCCGATCTGATTCGATTGCGCCTTGCTTATCTGCACCACGAGCCGGGTCACGACACGTTACCCAGCGAAAAAAACGCGGAGCTGACGTATCGCTGGGTTCAGCCGGCCTGGAAACTCTGGGTTGAAGCGGGTGTTGCGCGTTTTGTGGGTGGCGACAAAGGGCCCGTCGCGACCTTGACCCGCTGGTTCGACGACGTTTCCGTGAGCGTGCATGGTGAGCATAGTGGCCAGGGCACTTTTGTCGGCGCAGCGGTCAGTTTCCCACTCACGTTGCGGCAGGGCATGAAGCCTGGCGTTACTCAGGTCGATGGCACCGGGGCATTCGGACTTGATTTCCGAACGCGAGTGAGCGCGACCAATTACGTGTCTGCCACCGCCGCGGAGAACATGAGCTTTCCGTACAGCACTCAGCAATATTTGCTGAACCAAGGGCGCTTTAGTGGCGAGTACTTTGCCACACAACTTTATCGCATGCGCGATGCGTATCTGCGTTACGCAAGACCGGATGCCGACGTGTCGAAACCAAAGTCGCAAGCGAACATGCCCTCTGTTTCAACGGGGGCGGGGCTTGCGCATGGTGCGTGCGGAATCGCATCGCCGGGTGTGAGCGACGGACAGGCGATTGTGCCTGTCAATTGTGATTGACTTCCTTTGGAGAAAAGAAATGAGGCTTTTTAACGTTGGCGTGCTTCGTGCGCTGCAGTTTGGCTCAATTGTTATCGCGGCCAGTGCACTGGTTGCATGTGGTGGAAGTGATGATAGTGGCAGTTCCCCGGGCGCAACGGTTAAAGGTACCACAGCGGTTGGCGCGGCTCTGGCAAACGCGAGTGTTTCACTGACGTGCAAGAACGGTTCGGGTAGCGCGACGTCCAGTGCAAACGGAGCATATTCCGCGACGTTTAAATTTGACCCTCCGTGTGCAATTACCGCGTCTAGCGGTGCGGTGACAATCCACTCATTTGCTGCAAGCTCAGGTACGTTCAATGTGACGCCGCTAACCGACCTGCTATTGAGCTATCTTGCCGGGCAATTGGGTACGACAGAGAGCGCCTTGCTTGCGGGAATTTCGACTAATGCGTCGTTTCAGAGCGCCTTGACCAACAGTACGGTAATTGCCAACGCGGTCGCGGGTGTGACGACGCTTCTTAAGAATACCTATGGCATCACGCTTTCGTCGGGTTCATTCCTGACACTCGCCTTTACACCCGGGACGAACGGGCCGGATTCCGATCTCGACGCATTGCTAGCGGCGGGCGCGATTACCAGCAATGGTCAACCTGCAGCGTCTCTTGTGACGGCTGCGGTCGCGGCGGGCGCTGCGGCGCCGATCTCCGGTGGGAGTGCAGGAGGAGGGGGCGCTACGGGAGGAACTGGTGCGTCAACCACTCAATAAAGCTGTAGCAGCGGTGGTTTGTTAAGGTTGTCCGGGGTCCGTGCCAACGACGCGCGGGCGAGATCGGACCTTGGACAATCTGCGCAGCGGCATGCGGCATGTAAGAAGAAGTCATATCGGGGTGTTTCAGATGAAAGTTAGCCTGATCCTATGCAGCAAAAATGGCGGAGAGCGGCTTGAGACTTGCTTGAATCACATTGTCGAGCTTGATGCTCCTGACGATATGCAAGTGATTCTGGTCGATAACGGTTCGACTGACGGATTCTCATATTCGTTGATGACGAAATTTGCAGAGTTGTGCCGCTGGGACTGTCAGGTTTTGCAGACTTTCATTCCAGGAAATGCTGCGGGAAGAAACGTGGGCCTTGAAAGGGCTGACGGCGATATCTGTCTTTTCATCGATGACGATTGCTATGTCGATAAGCGCTTCGTCTACGAATGGATAAAAGTTTTCAGATCTAGCGGCGTGGGATTCGGATCCGGGCGAATATTGCGCTACACAGAGCATCAGTCTGATCTTGGTTGCGTCGAATACCAATATCAGAAACTACTTGGATCGAACTACGTGCCGCGTGGATTCATTCAAGGTTCGAATATGGCATTTCGGCGCGAATGTCTGACTGCCGCGGGTCCCTTCGACCGGAGATTCGGCTCAGGCACTGCGTTCGCTGGCGAGGAATGGGATTTGGCCTTGAGGGCGGGATTCAGAGGCTGGAAGGGCGGCTATTTTCCTGGCCCGGTGGTCGCACACGATCATCGGCGTGGAAAAGGCGAAACACGCCGGCGTCTCCTTTTTTACGACTATGGCGGCGGAGCAGTGTACGCGAAACATATTTTCGGCGAGCGTGGCGCGTTAGTCACCAGTCGCTTCATTCGCGAGTTTTTGGTCATTGGGAAGAATCCCCTGAGGGTTGCCTCCTTCTTGAGAGGCTTTTTCGCATTCCTTTTTATTTCCGCGCCAAAGAGTTAGTATGAAAATGTACTTCTATCGCGGTGAGGCTCCCAATTTCGGCGATGAACTGAATGAATGGCTGCTGCCGAAAGTTTTTGATAACTTCTTTGACGACGATGATGATGTCATTTTTCTTGGGATTGGTTCGATCCTGTTTGACTACCATCCTAAAAAGAAAAGAAAAGTAGTTTTTGGCTCCGGTTTCGGTGGCTATACGTCTGTACCCAATATCGACGATAACTGGAAGGTCTACGGCGTTCGCGGCCCCAGAACCGCCGCCGCCTGCGGTCTTGGTCCTGAGTATGTGGCGGGCGACGGAGCTATTCTGATCAACCGCCATCGTCCCCGGCCGGTCGAAACGCCGATTGCAGTGTCGTTCATGCCGCATTTTCAAAGCATTTTCAGGGGCCATTGGGAAACGGCCTGCCGCTTGGCGGGGATACATTTCATCGATCCGCGGCAGCCGGTAAGTCAGGTGCTTGATGAGATTCAGGCAAGCCGGCTCTTGATATCGGAAGCCATGCATGGAGCAATCGTCGCGGATGCATTAAGAGTGCCTTGGATACCCATGCTGCCATTTGACAAACGGCATGTCATGAAATGGTCGGATTGGGCCGAATCGCTCGACATTAATCTGGTACATCGTATCGGACTGCCGTCTTCGCTAGGGGAAGCGTGGCTAGCATGCACTGGGCGCGATCCGCAGAGACTGCGAAAAATAAAGGGTTTTATGAAGTTCGGCATGAACAGTGCCGATACTGCGTTCACCGCAGCGGCGGCGCTTTCGCTACGGCGTCTTTCGATGCTTGAGCCGTCGCTGAGTTCAGATACTTCGATGCAACGAGTATTGAACCGTCTCGAGGATGATGCGGGGAAAATCCGATTGGATTTCGCCCGATAGGACTCGCAGATGCCTTGCATCTGAAAGTGGCGAAATTGAGAATCTTATCGTTGATGCGGCAATTCATAACTCACGCATCGCTTGACTGGACCTGCACGTGAAGATTTTTTTGTTATCAGACCGCGGATTGCCTTCGAGGCCGGACGAGATCGTGTTTGAATATCTTGGTGCGAGTCGATCCACAGCGGCAATCCATGGTGCGTTCTGGTCGGCACTCACTACGCTAATACCGACCGTTCTCAACGGGCTGGTCTTTATCGTCACGTCCCGCTATTTGCTGCCGCGCGATTTCGGCATCGTGGCACTAGCTTTCAGCATCGTGAGTTTCGCTGCCGGAGTTGGACCTACGGCCTTTGGCGAAGCGCTGATTCAGCAGAAAACAATCCGGCAAAGCCATGTCGATTCGGTCTTCTGGCTCACGTTCTTATCTTCAGTTGTTCTTTATGGAATATTGTTCTTCGTATCCTCGATGATCGCACGGACGGTGGGCCAGGAGTCGCTGGTCAACATCCTTCTGATCGTTGCGTTGAAAATTTTCTTCGACATGATGGCCGTCGTACCCAACGCACTGATCGGCCGAACGATGTCTTTTCATTTAGCCGCTGTCCGTGTGGCGATCGCGACATTCTTCTCGTCCATCGTTTGCCTATCTTTAGTCGTAGCTGGGTTCGGACTATGGGCACTAGCGATCGCGCAGATAGCGGGGTCTGCCGCTGCGTGTGTAGCAGCTTTTTGGGGAGCGAAATGGCTCCCGGGTTTCAGGATCAAGGTCAGTAGTCTGCGGGAACTCTCTCATTATGGAATTTACGCGTCCGGAAACCGTTTTCTTCAAACGATGAATCTGGACCAATTGATCATCGGAACGTTGATAAGCCCGACCGGGCTCGGTATCTACAATTTCGCCCGGCGTCTTTTCCAGATGATTAGCGATATCGTTGCGGGCGGGTTCACATCGGTCACGCATGTGCTTCTTTCGTCTCTACAGCACGATCAGGAGAAGGTTCGAGACGCGTTTTTGATGGCGACTTTCGGTTGCTCACTCGTCTCCTTCCCCGCCTTCATGGGGCTGGCCGCGGTGGCCAACGACGCCATACCATTGATTTTCGGATCGCATTGGGTATCCGCTGTCTGGCCGGTGCGATTTTTCTGTGTCATCGGCCTGATGAGCGGTATCGGCGTAATCCAGGCGTCACTTATTACAAGTCAGGGAAAATCCGACTGGTGGTTTTGCTATCAGCTTTTCCGGAATGTCGTGACCATTGCGACAATATTCCTGCTATACAAGCGCGGTGTTGCGATGATCGCATTTGCGTTGATGGTACAGGTACTGATTTTGTGGCCGGTTACCTTGTGGATGGTGTCGCGGCTGATTGCGCTAAGTGTTCTGAATTACCTGCGTCACTTTCTGCGCCCTGGACTGGCTTACCTGGGACTGCTCGCGGCGGTCCTCGCATCTTCCGCGATGTTACGCGATTGGTCGCCGGTCTGGCGCCTTGTTGCGGAAATTGCGGTGGGGGCGATTATCTACAGTGGTCTGATTGTCGCGTTATGCAGAAATCAAGTTCTATTTTTTGTGCGAACTATTTTGAAGCGCCGCGAGCCGCGAGCTACCTAGATAGCCGTCATGTCACACAGACGGCAACGTTTCCAATGTCATGCAGGAATCCATATGGCACTTGTCACATTCGTTATTCCCGTACGGCATCAGGCCAATGCTAATGATTGGGGTGCACTGAAAACGCGGCTTTCTCAAACCGTTGCTTCGATCGCCGCCCAGTCGAACGACAATTGGCGCGGGGTGATTGTTGCCAATGAGGGTGCTGACCTGCCTGAGCTTCCGCCGCGGTTTTCGGTCGAACGCGTCAGCTTTGCTCCTAATCAGCTTCATGACATCGATAACGCGGATAGCGAAGCGGTGTATGAGTCGTTTCGACTCGACAAAGGTCGTCGCGTTCTCAAAGGTATGCTCGCTGCGCGGGAAGCCCGTTTTTTTATGATCGTCGATGACGATGATTTCGTCAGCTCAAAAATTGTCGAGCATGTTTCCAGGCATTCGCAGGCGAATGGCTGGAAAATTGATCGCGGGTATCTTTGGAGTGAGGGTGGAAAGCTGATGCTTCAACATGACGATTTTTCCAATTATTGCGGTACGTCGCTCATTATCAGGGCAACTCATTACGGCCTTCCTGAGCAGTTTTCAGATGCTGGCGACGACTATGTCAAGTCGATGCTGGGGAGTCATGTGCGCATCGGTGCGATCTTGGCCGACCGCGGTGTGCCCTTGGAGAAGCTACCATTTCGAGGTGCCGTATATCGCGTGGGACATAGCGGCGCACACAGCAAATCGCCGCCACTATGGAGAGTTTTGTTTAGACGGAGTTTATTGCTGCGCCCGGGTAGGTTTCTTTCCGAATTAAAGCGCTTCCGTTGTCTTTCCAAAGAACTGCGTCAGGAGTTCTTTGGAAGACAGTCGAGCGCGAGCTAGGCATGGGGAATGTGCATTGATTGGAAGGGTAGTTGTAGCGCTTCAAGTATGGTGCGTTGTTCTCGCTTCGATTGGAATTATCTCGCGAGAACGCGCGCTCCTGAATACAAGTATTGCGTACACTACACTAACTTGTTGCGTCGACCCTATCGGCGCAGTTGCGCGAAAACCATTGGCCGACTAATTAAGCCCTCCGCTCCGCCTCAAACCGATCCAACTCCCCCAGCAACCGTTCAATCTGAAACGTTTGCAACTCGGTCAGAGGGAATTCATCCTGTATGCGTTGTAGTCGTTTTCGCCAATAGGCTGGTGGCAGCACAGGTTCACCACGAAAGGCGCGCAACGACGGCGCCATCACTCGCGCTACGTGCGCGATGTCTTCATCCATTGTCATGCAAGAACCCCGGAAGACCTCGTTGTTTAGTTTTGGCCTTGTTCTATGCGCGCGCCTGGTCGGAAACGAGTTGGTCTTAAGTGTGCAAGCGGCGACGTCCATGTTAAGAAATCGCAATCGTTCGGTCAAGCTCTCCTACGATCATTCGTTCGAGAAATGCGTCGAATGTCCCTTGATTTGAGGGCTATTTCGATTACGGATGAATTTCAAGAGGTACATGCCGTGCCTCAAATATGGAGGCTTTTACTCGCGGTTTCGCTTCGGCGTGACACAGTCAAACGGCAAAAGTTAGTGCCTCCAAACCTCAAGAAGCAGGCAAGCTGCTGAAATCAGACACAGAGCCCAACTCCACCACAACCTAAAGCGCATTCCCGCGCGGCGGAATCGTATCCGCTTGCGCCGGCCCACCCACCACCAACTCCGCCTCCGAATAGCTAATCCTCACCGGCGGCACAAACCACGCAAGACACAACCCAATCAACGCCGCCGCGCCCGCCACCAGGATGCCGATATGAATCGACTGCACGAGCGCATCCCGCGCAGAATTCATCATCGCATCGCCCGCATGCCCGGCGCTCACCAGACGATTGATCAACGCCGCCTGCTCCGCGCGATCCACCAGCAGTTCGGGACTCGCAAACGATTTGAACCACTGCGTCGCCTGATACGAAGCAAGCGAGCGATGCACCCCCTGCGTATAGAGATGCCCAAGCAACGCACCGGTCATCACCGTGCCCAGCATCCCACCGAAAGTACGCAACGATTGCAGCAACGCCGTTGCCGCGCCGAGTTGGTCACGCGCGACAATCTGCTGCGAACAGACTGTCAAACTGGTCGCCACCAGACCGAGCCCGAGACCGCTGATGCCCATGCACGACATCCACACCAGATGCGGCTCGGTACCTCTGAGTACGATTACGCCCAGACATGCCAACGCGGACAGCGCGAAACCGACATACATAATGCCGTTCGCGCGACGGATCCGTGTGACGATACGATTGTTCACCACGCTGCCGACCGTCGTGCCGAGCAGCAGCGGCGTGATCAGCATGCCGGAGTCGTGTGCGGACATCGCATAGCCGCCCTGAAACAGCAGTGGCACATAAAACACCAGCGAGAACAGGGCGAAACCGCCAAGCACCGACATCGCGAAGAGCGCCGACAGCTTACGGTCCATCAGCATATCCACCGGAATGATCGGATACTTCATCCTCCGCTCCCATAGCCACAGCGTCATTGCAAAACTCACAGCAACAACGGCCAGCACGATCGTTATCGTGTCGACGCCGTACCTTGGAAACAGTTCGATCAGCAATTGCAATGAACCGAACGTGACTGCGACCACGAACGCGCCGAGCCAGTCGAGTCGCACGGGGCCTTTGTGTCGCAGATGACGTAGGGGTGGCAAAAACCGCAGCACGAACAGCAGCGACACGAGGCCAACCGGCACGTTAACGAAAAACACTAGCCGCCAGCCGCCGTATTGTGTGAGCATGCCTCCAAGCGTCGGCCCGACCATATTCGCAACCCCGAAGGCAGAGGTGACGAACACTAGCCAGCGCAGCCGTAGTTTCGGATTGGGGAACAGATCGGCAACGGTGGCGAACACCGTGCCGATCAGAATGCCGCCGCCTATCCCCTGCAAACCGCGCGAAATCACCAGCAACAGCATGCTGGTAGCGAACCCGCACAATACCGACGCGCCGGTGAACAACAGAATCGCGGCGACCAGAAACGGCTTGCGGCCGAACAGATCACCTAGCCGCCCAAAGATCGGAATGGTGATCACTGAAGCCAGCATGTACGCAGTCGCGACCCATGCGTACAGATCGAAGCCCTTCAGATCGGCGACGATGCGCGGCAGCGCCGTGCCGACAATGGTTTGATCGAGCGCCACCAGCATCGAGACGAATGCAACGCCAAGCATCGCCAGCAGCGACTCGCGAAACGGCAGCAGTTGTCCGGTGGGTAGGGGCGTGTCGAGGTCGGGCGTCATGACGGTCTTGCTTGCGCACTTATTTTCGCGTGGCCTGATGCGCACCCAATGCCGCGCCGAGGTCCTCGTCCGTCGCTGCGGGGAAGATGCTCATGGTCAGCAAATCGCCCCATTCGAGCGCCAGCGCCGACAGTCCGCGCGAATCGTCCGCCTCGACGACTGCAAAGCCATGCAATCCGCCGATCGCATGCCAGCGTCCCAGCAATTTGACACCTTCAGGCGCCCGGCCGCCGGTTTTCATGAAGCGCTCGATGACGGAGTTTTCCGCGGTCGGCAGGCCATTCCATTGCACGATGAATTTCATTGCGTGTCTCCAATATGGTTTGGCGATGCCGGCTCGTGGCAGGTCGTGATCGCCGTTCGCGCTGTGCGACGCTTTCGCATGCCTCGCGCCCCCAACGCTTCTGAGCCAGGATGCTGTCCGGATAGCGCTTGCTATTGGCGAACGGCATAAAACCACGTGGCATCCTAAGCATCATAGGTGAGTGCACGATCGCTAACGTCGCCGCGTGCGGACATTCACCAGGTTAATCGAACAAATTCATCCGTCGCAGGAATAGCTTGGCAGTCACGCTCGTTTCCAATTGCGGACCTCTCGTGCGTCCTATAAGAAGGACCTTTTAATGCGGCTGGCGAAGATGTCGGTATCGATCTGTTTCGAAGCGGGCCATGCAGTGTGCTGGCAGCACCGGCACACGTGCGAGTGGCGCGCCGAACGAACGCCGATGCATCAAACGCAAACGGCACGCGCGTCAGGCGCGTGCCGTTGCTGCGAGTGTCTGATTGGAGGCCTAGCTACGCGACAAATTGCGCGGTATCGCACCAGCGGACACATCGACAATGGCCTGGTGCGCTGCGGGAAAACCCGGCGGATAGTCGACGACGCGTGTGGATCTAGGCACCACCTGCACGGCGATGCTCGCACGTGCACCAATGCGTGCGCCGCCAACAATGGCGGCCATCGCCTGGCGGTCGAGTTCGACGCTGTCAGTCAGGTCTTTGATAGCGAGCTTTGCCATGGTGGCTCCAGGGAAGCGATCGAGCTGGCGGCTGGTGCGATTGGCCAGCCGTCGCTCGGGACTGTCTTTAAGTGTGCTGAGGTCTCGTCGCACTATCAGTATAGGAAATCTGCTTGCAGCTCGCCTGCCCGATATGAGCAGGCAGCAGTAGGGAAGCCCCCGGTCCTTCGCTACTGCATGCCGTTAAACGTTGGCGTAATTGGCGGCCCACAGCGACGGGCTGACATTCAGATGCAACGGCACGAAACCGGCGCCGATCACGCCGATGTTGTTGAGAGCGGCAACATTGACGGTTTGAATCTGGCTGAGATTCTGGTTCACCGAGACGTTGACATTGGCGATGCCGCTAAGGCCGGCAATCGAGGGCAGGCCGGGCACGCTGCTGCCGGTGCCGCCGGCCACCGCCGACATTGCCCGGCGGTCGAGCTCGCGGGTGCGGGATAGATCGCGAATCATGAGGGATGACATGGTGATTCTCCAAAGGTGCGCGGAAGACGGGCGTGATCGGAGCGAAGCGGAAATTGCCGAGGGCCTCTCCGCTTCGCCGAATCAGGCGTCAGACGTGGATGTTGTTGCTCGACGTGACGCAGGGGTTGATCGACGAAGTGAGGCCGGCAGCGAACGCGACGTTGTTGCCGTTGGCGTTCTGGATGTTCATTTCGTTGCTGATCAACTGCGTAGCGCTAACCTGCTTGCTGTTGTTCGGCGCGAAGACCGGGCTGATGTTGGTGTACGACGTGCTGGGGTAGCCAAAGCCGAAGCCGAGGCCACCACGTACGGCGCGCATGGCCTTGCTGTCGAGTTGTTCGGTGACGGACAGGTCTTTGATCATCAGCGTGTTCATGGTAAATCTCCTGGAAGGGAACATCACAGTGTTGCGGTTGGGTTCGAGCATCTTGTCTGCTCGAGTGTCACTAACGCATGGGCTGTGCCAGTTTTACTCCCCTCTCCTAAGAAAGTTGACGAACGCCTGATGCACAAGGCTTTCACGTCATGTCGCCGCATCCAAGCGGCAACCAGCTCGCTAGAGGACGACTCGCGGCTGATGGCGCGTACCCAACAACGCAGCGGATTCTGTTGGATGTCGCAAGACACTCGCCGGCTGCGCACGCAGCGGGGCAATCCTGGTTTGCGAAAGACCGGGTCGGGAGCTAGTATCGAAGCGGCACATGTAACTGATTACGACAGGTTTTCTATCAGCCCGAAAGGCTCCGGTCGCATGCGATCCGGCCCAACGGCAGCGGGGGCGCTTCGCACAAATGGCTAGCCTTGCGCATGTGATTCGCGACTATCAGAGCGGCGAGCTGTCACGCGACGAGTTCGTGGCTCAGCTCGACAGCACGTTGACGACCGATGGACTCGATCGCACGCAGCTGCTGGAAATGCTCGGCGCAGCGCATCGCAAAGCCGCTCTCCCCGAGGATCTCTACGCCGAAGTGCGGCGGCGCATCGAACAGCTGCGCGTCTCGAACGTGGCGGCGGGCGGCGACGAAACTGGCATGCGGACCACCGTCGAGATACCGTCTGTACGCTCTGCCAGTGCGGCCAACGCCGCAAGCTCGACAGGCGCACCGAGCGCAGCTGGTGCGCCGGGACATGATCAGATCAAGGGTACCGGCGACACGCTGAATAACCGCTTCGTCCTCGAGGAATGTCTGGGCGTCGGTGGGATGGGCACAGTGTATAAGGCGCTCGATTTGCGCAAGCTCGAGGCGTCGGATCGCAAACCGTATCTCGCGATCAAGGTGCTCAACGTTCAGTTCCGCGGCAATCCGAATTCGCTCGTCGCGCTGCAACGTGAGGCGCGCAAGGCGCAGGTGCTCGCGCACCGCAACATCATCACGGTGTACGACTTCGACCGGGACGGACCGATCGTCTACCTGACGATGGAGTACCTGACCGGCAAGCCGCTGAGCCAACTATTGCGCACGCCGGGCTATAAGGGCATGCCGGTTCGCGCCGCGCTGCCGATTGTGCGCGGCATGTGCAATGCGCTCGCCTATGCGCATGAGCACGGCTTCGTCCATTGCGATTTCAAACCCGCCAACGTCTTTCTCACGACGAATGCCGAAGTGAAGGTCATCGACTTCGGCATTGCCCGCGTGTTCCAGCGGCCGGAGGAGGAGAGCGACGCAACCGTCTTCGATCCCGGCAGTCTCGGTGCGTTGACGCCCGCGTATGCGAGTCCGGAGATGATCGAGCATCGCGAGCCAGACCCACGCGACGACATCTACGCGCTCGGCTGCATCACCTACGAACTGTTGACGGGCCACCATCCGTTCGACCGATTGTCGGCGACGCAGGCTCGCAATTCGGACTTCAAGCCGCAGCGTCCGCCCAATCTCGATGCGAAGCAGTGGCGCGCGTTGCGGGCCGCGCTGTCGTTCGATAGAAACACGCGCATGCCGAGTGTCGTGCGCTTCATTGCGGAGTTCGATAACGAAGCGCGCGCGGAGAAGTCAGGGACGTTGGTCAAGGCGGGATTCGCGGGTTTCGCGGTGGTGTGTGCCGCGGCTGTCGGTGTGTTTGCTTTCCGCTCGGCGCCGGATCGTCACGATGACCAGCAGCCGGCCGCGGCGGTTTCGGAGGCGTCTGCGGATCAAACGGCTTCGGCGGCGACGAATGCGTCTGAGTCATCCGCAACTGCCGGATCAGTCGCCGGAGGCACCGCAAAGTCGGCCGCGGGCTCATCTGCCGGCTCATCTGCCGTGATAACCACAGCGCCGACGGCCGCTGCGTCTGCGGCACCACCGCCAGTGCAGCCTCCTGCGCCGCCCGCGCCCAAACCCGCTTTGACCTTAGCGGCCGTCACACCGGTTTTGGCGCAAGTGCCGTGCTCGGCGCTGTCTGCATCGACACAAGACCATTCGTTGACGGTGCGCGGCTACGTCTCGCAACACTACGGCGCAGCGCATCTGAAGGACACGCTGACAGCGTTGCCGGGCGTCGATACGCTCGCGCTCCAGGTCGAGCCAATCGCCGACGACAAATGCGACACCATCAAAGCGCTCGCACCCTACTGGACCCGCAACTGGCAAGCGGGCCACGTTGCGTCGCTGCATGTGCGGCCGCCCGGTGGCCTGTTGAGCGAAGGCGATCCGCTGGTGGTGGACGTCACTACGCCCGCTTACGATTCGTACGTGAACCTCGATTACTACCAGCTCGACGGTAGCGTCGTGCACATGGTGCCGAGTCCGCGTGCGAAGGACAATCAGGCGCCCCCGCACTATGCAGCCACGATCGGCAGCGCGGGTGACTGGATCATTTCGAAGCCGTTTGGATCGGAGATGGTGGTGCTGTTGATTACGCCGACGCAGCTATTCGACAAGCCGCGGCCAGAAAGCGAATCACGTGCGGATTATCTGCGCGCCCTGGAGACGCGACTCGCGCAGATCGCCGGCAAGTACGGTCAGGATCATATCGTCGCGGACTTCGCGCCGATCACGACGAAGCCGCGTACGCCTTAGGTAATGCGTTAGGATCGCCCACAAGCTTTACTTAAGATCCTTCACCACCCTGAAACCATCCTGCGACTGGCGCACACTCGCGCTGTATTTGAAGCGTGTCGCGCTCAGCATGTAGCCCCCGCCTTCACGCCACGAACCGCCGCGAATCACCCGCATGTCGCAGGTGGGGCTGTCCCATGCATGGCCGTCGGCGGGCGCACCCTGGTAGGAGTTGTGCCAGCAATCGGCGACCCACTCCCAAACGCTGCCGTTCATGTCATACAGGCCCACCGGATTCGGCGCGAACGAACCAGCGGCTTCGGGTCCTTCCTTATGCCACGGATCGCCGCAGTCCTTGCAATTGGCGTTGCCCTTGCGCATCTGATCACCCCACCAGTACGCCGTCGTGGTGCCGCCGCGGTCCGCGTATTCCCATTCGGCCTCCGAGGGCAAGCGGTACGGTTTGCCGGTCGTTTTGCTCAACCACTTCACGTACTGTTGTGCGTCCTCCCAACTGAGATCGCGTGCCGGCGCAGCTTTGTTTGTATTGCTCTCGGGCGTCAGCTTCTGACAGGCGTTTGCTGCGACGCACGCATTCCATTGCTCGACGGTCACTTCGTATTTGCCGATCGCGAACGGCGCGCCGATGGTCACGTGATGGACGGGTTTTTCGGAGGGGTCGTCGGTGCTGCTGCCCATCGAAAACGAGCCCGCAGGCAAGGCGATCATGATCGGGCAGGTGGCGCAGTCACGGCTTTCGCCGGCGCTTGGCGGATGCGTCGCGGGCTTTTGTGCCGCTGCTTGCGCGGCAGGTGCCGCGGGTGGGGAGGTCGTTGCAGGTGGCGTAGTTGGCGTCGGCGTGGCGGCGTGCGGGTGGTCTTGCGGCGCGGCGCTGGCCGGTGCGGCAGGCCGCGCGGCTTGTGGCGATGGTGCAGCCGGCGCTGCAGCAGACGGCGCGCTCGCCGCTCCAGCAGCGCGTAGCCGGTCGATACGCGCGTGGGCGAGCGCAGCGAAGCGGCCGTTCGGATAGGCCTTCAAATAGGCCTCGTAATCGCTCGGGTAGTTACTGTCCTTGATGGAGTTCCAGAAGGTGATCTCGTACTGCTCGCTGCTGTCCTTCGGCAGAATGCCTCTACTGTGCAGTGCGACAATGGCGTCGTCGCTGGCAGTGGAGAGGGGCGCTGCACTAGTGCCGCGAGATATCGCCGCTAGTGCAGCGCTCGCGTTGTTGGCAAGCGAAGAGGCGATCCACGGTGTTTGTTCGCCGCTGGTAGCCTCGCTGACTCTCGCCGCGATACGTTGAAACAAGCCCGCAGGTTCTTGTGACGAAGAAGCCTCGTTTAACTCGCGCAGCAATGCGCCCGTATAGACGCCGTGCCGCATGCCGTCTGCTGCAAAGCCGCCCGGTGTTGTTGCGTAGGCAACCAGAGTATTGACGGGCAACGAGGCTGTATCGACCGACGCGTCGGAGGAGAACGGGTTGTTCAGGCAAGTATCGAGAATCACGAAATTGAGCGCGTCGGAACGCGGTGCGCGCATAGCCTGCAATACGGTATTCAAATCGACGCCTTCGCTAACCAGTCGTGCCGGCGCGCGCGCGTCGAGACCGGCGGGCACGAGCAGCGTCTGCCGTCCGATTTGCATGCCGTGGCCCGCGAAATAGAACAGTCCAATTCCGCCATCATGCAGACGTTGGCGGAATTCGCCTATGGCTTGCTGCATTTGCTGCGGCGTCGCATCGATGCGTACGATTACGTCGAAGCCGTGCGCACGCAGCGTGTCGCGCATGGCTTCAGCGTCGCGCGGCGCATTGCCACGAAGCGGGTCTGCATGATCGCCGTACGCGCCGTTGCCGATCACCAAGGCGATACGTGCCGCTTGCGGATTGTTCTGTTGCGGTGTGAGCGGCGCGCTGGATGTAGTCGCCGTACGCATAGCGGCAGCGTCGTGCTCTGTGCCGTCACGCTGCGCCGCGGCATAAACACTGCTCCCGTACGCCTGAGTCGCCCCGACCATGCACACCAGCAGGAATGTTCGCCACATATTCGTATCCTGTTTGTTCCGGACAGAACATAGAGTTCCGATGACCGCGACGCCCGCATCAGGCTTTGGCGCGAATAGATCGCAGCATCGATGCCGTGATCGACTCTCCATCGACAACCTATGAACAACGATAGCACGCGGTTTGCGCGTGACAATGGTCCGCGCATCGTTAGTGCGTTATACGGTTAACGAGTATGGCGTATCTTTTTGGCAAGTTACGTCCTAAGCTAATTCACAAAGTAGCGCTGTACGGCCGTTTTAATAGAGCGGCTGCTCATCGACGTCGACATCGACCCGTCACGTGAACCCACGTGCAACTACGCGAGCGCCCGCGACATTCAGTCGGAGCCTCCGGCCTGCGCTTCGCGCAGCCTGAGCGGAGACGACTATTCTTCGGGAGAGTGCGCAATGCGAAGAACCCTCACACCTGGCGTGCTCGACATATGTCGTGGAACGAAGGCGAGCCTTTTAACGCTCTGCACGGCTTCGTGCGCCGCCTTGTCCCTCATGCTTGGTATCGCGTTCACGTCCGAGTCCGCGCGCGCTGAACAAACACCTTCGCCGCCGGGCGCTGAGGAGTACATCATCTGGCCGTCGGACGGCACCGTGATTCACGGCGGCAAGCTGTGGGTGCGCATGGGGCTGCGCAACATGGGTGTGTGCCCGAAGGGTGTGGCGGTTCCGAACACCGGGCATCACCATCTGCTGATCGATACGGATCTGCCGGCGCTTGACCAGGAAATTCCATCGGACCGCAATCACCTGCATTTCGGCGCAGGTGAGACGGACGCGCGCATCGAATTGCCGCCGGGCAAGCACACCTTGCAGCTCATTCTCGGCGACCAGAACCACGTGCCGCATGTGCCGCCCGTGTACTCGAAGAAGATCACCATCACCGTGCTAAAAGACTAGCGCGTCCCGTTCATTCAAAGCGGGTCCGTCAGGACGGAGAGACCAACATGTACAAGATCATCGCGCTCGCGGCGTTCGTGGCACTTGCGACATTGGTGTCACTGGCCTCGCCGAATCTCGCCACGGCCGGCACGACGCCGTCGCCGGCCGGCGCGCATGCCTATATCGGCTATCCGAACGATGGCCAGGTGGTGCAGGCCAACAAACCGTTTCGGGTGTGGTTCGGCTTGCGCTATATGGGCGTGGCGCCAAAAGGCGTCAAGTATCCGAACACCGGGCACCACCATCTGCTGATCGACACGGACCTGCCGCCGATGGACCAGGAAATTCCATCGGACCGCAACCATCTGCATTTCGGCGCGGGCGAAACAGAAACGATGATTCAACTCCCGCCCGGCAAGCATACGTTGCAACTGCTGATGGGTGACGACATGCATATACCGCACAACCCGCCGGTGTACTCGAAGAAGATCACCGTGATTGCGCGCTGACACGGCGCTTCGCTTCAGTGTCACGTCACAGCCAACACAGTTGCGGGCGTTGTTGGTTGTGATCCACCAGCATCAACCAGCCACATCCCCACCGTTGCACTGCCACTAGCGGCATACCATCCCCGAAACCCTTTATCTACGGCCATTCGAAAAATTTCTTAGGATCGGAAAGCAAAACTGGCACAGCCCATGCATTAGTGACACTCGAGCAGACAAGATGCTCGAACCCAACCGCAACACTGTGCTTTTCCCTTCCAGGAGATTTACCATGAACACGCTGATGATCAAAGACCTGTCCATCACCGCTCAACTCGACAGCAAGGCCATGAGCGCCGTGCGTGGCGGCTTCGGCTACGGCTATCCGTCGTCGTCGTTCTTCAACTACTCGCCCGTGTATGCGCCGAACAACAGCAAGAGCGTCAGCGCCACGCAGTTGATCAGCAACGAAATGAACATCCAGAACGCCAACGGCAACAACGCAGCGTTCGTCGCCGGTGTCACCACCACGATCGACCCGCACGTGACCTCGAGCAACAACATCAACGTGTATTGAACGGCGCAGGCCGCCGCGGAGGCTCTCAGGCCTCCGCGGGACGCGCAAGCTCGGGCAACCCTAGCGCGTCAAAAAGAATTCGCATCCAATCGTTCTTTCCACACGACCCCAGCGTCACCGCTCGATCCCCGCGCCGACCTTCTTGCACTGCTTCAATGGTGAAGCCGGGCAGGACATGCTTTACTTAAATAGCGCGTTCTTCTCGTGCAGCGTAGCGGGTGTCATCGGAGACAATCGTGTCAGCGTTGCTTGATTCAATGCTTCGTCAGCGCTTTTTCAACGCCACAGCGCGGTGCCGTCCCGGCCGCCGGCCGGCGAGTGCGAGCCACATGGCCACGGCGCTGCGCGGACTCTGCGCCGCGACAGTCTGCGCACTGTCGCTGAGTGCGTGTGTCGATGTCAGCATGCCCGACTACAAGCGGCCGGATACGCCCGCCAAGGCCTCGTGGTCCGATCAGAAAGGCTCGCCGGTATCGGCGGCCGCGACCATCGAGCCGGACTGGTGGAAAGGCTTCCACGATCCGTATCTGGACACGCTGATCGCTAAGGCGATCGCGAACAACTTCGATATCAAGGTGCTGGCCGCACGTATCGACGTGGCCTCCACGCAAATCGGCGAAGCCAAAGCCGGCGCATTGCCGACCATGGATCTCGGCGCCGGCGCCGATTTCGAAAAGAGTACCGGTCAGACGTTTGCCAAGCAGTACAACGTCGCGACGCAGGTGAACTGGGACATCGATATCTGGGGCAAAGTGGAGAAGGGCGTGCAGGCGCAAAAGGCCGAGTTCCACGCCAGCGAAGCGGATTGGCGCGCCGGTTATCTGGAACTGGTGGCGAACGTCTCGAGTACCTACTTTCAGATCCTGCAATTCGACGACCAGATCGACCAGCAGCAACAAACGCTGGTCACGAACCGGCAGATTCTCACGATCTACGACGGCCAACGCCGCAACGGTCTCGTGCCGCAGACTCAGGTATTGCGCCAACAGGCCGAGATCAACCGTCTAACCAATCAGTTACTCGAACTGCGCCGCTCGCGCGCTGTCGCGAACAACGCGTTGTGCACGCTGCTTGGCGTGCCGGCGGGCGAGTTCCAGTTGCCTAAAGGACATTTGCAGCAACGCGTACAACTGCCCGCGGTGCCGGACGGCTTGCCTGCGCAACTCCTTGCGCGCCGGCCTGACGTGGTGGCGGCCGAGTTCAGAGTGCTGGAAGCCTACGATCTGGTCGGCCAGGCCAAGCTCGCGCAATTGCCCACCATCAGTCTCACTGGCCACGGCGGCACGGCGAGTTTCGCGCTGACCGATTTGCTGAAGTCGTTCACCTACGGATTCATGCCCAGCATCAACATTCCGCTGCTCGATCCCGGCGTGCGGGCTCACGTGAAGGTCACGAAAGCGCAATCGACGGTTGCTGAACAACAGTACCGCGTGGCCGTCATGGGCGCGTTCGAGGAAGTGGAGAACGCGCTGGTCAATCTGAATTCGCACAAGGAACAGCGGGTGGAATTGCAGCAGCAGGTATCGCGTTTACAGATCGTCGCCGATCAGATTCAGTCGCAATTGCGCCTCGGCGTGGTGTCGCAGCTGGAAGTCTTCGAAACTGAACGGACCTTGCTGGAAGCGCAGCAGGACCTGCTCGCTAACCACCAGCTGATTCTGTCCGACACGGTGTTGCTTTATAAGGCGCTGGGCGGCGGTTGGCCGAGCGTGGATGTGCAAGCGGAAGTAAAGGAACACTGAGCTAATCCGAGGCATGACGCGTGGCGTGGCGCAATTCGGCTGCATATGACGCATGAATGGCCTTTTCAACCGACGATCAGAAAATTGACACTTGCCATGCGTGACTTAAAATTTGTAAGGAGACCGGTTTTGCCCGGCTCACTAAAAACATTCGAAATTCGCCGTAGTTCTTCTTTCCGTTCCCGTTGCGCTCTCGCCGCAGCGGGTAAACGATTAGTGATCCAGATAAAATGACCGCCGGCGAAGCCCCGATTGCTGAGATGCGCGCGACACAGGACACCGCGTTCGACGTGGTGCTGTCGCCGGTTGCGTCCGCGCAGCGTCCCGCACTCGACGCAATCCGGATCGTCGACAACCTGTTCGCGATCGGCCGCAGCGAAGCACCATTCTCCGAGTATCCCGCCGAACGCATTACCCGCCTGTCGCGCCGCCATGCGCGGGTTTTCACGGAGCACGGCGCCGTTTATGTCGCCGATCTCGGCAGCAAGAACGGCACGACGCTCAACGGTAATGCGGTGCGGCAAGCCCCCGCGCGGCTGCGTGCCGGCGACGAATTGTGCTTCGGCGGCGAGCTTTGCTATCGCGTGAGTATCGAACCGCGCGCGCGGATCGTCGTTGCGCGTACGGCGCCCGCACCCGGCCTGCTGCTGGTGCCGCAGCGCGACGACCTCGAGCTTCAGCCGATCGACGTGCAGGCGTTCCCCTTTCTCATCAGCAAGGCGGACGAGGTTTTCTCGCGCTACAAGGATCGCTATCCGCATCAGGTCAACTACATCTCACGGCGTCATGCCCACATCTTTCTGAAGGGCGGTGAGCTCTACCTCGAAGATCTAGGCAGCACCAACGGCACATTCGTCGGCGGAAAACGGCTCGACGAAACCGCGGTGCCGCTTGTGGAGGGGGACCTCCTTGCATTTGGCGGCGACCACTTCGTCTACAGGGTGACGCTGCAGAAACCCCCTGAAGTCGAGCCGACCGTGACCCAGCTATTCCTCAATCCCGCTGCCGACGAGGCTGTCGATGCCGACAAGACCACGTTCGTCGGCGCCGCACATTCGTTCCTCGATATCTTTTGCGTGGACCCGGGGCTACAACGCGAAGACGAAGTCAACGAAGCGGCGCAGGCCGCATCTGCGCACGCGAAGCGCGACACGCTGACAGGCGGTCCGAACGGTACGAGTGGCACGAACGGCACGAACGGCACAAACAGAGCGAACGGCACGCATGACAAGCAAAGCGCAAACGGCGCTCATGGCACGAACGCAGCAAAGAGCCGGCCGCAGCGTTGGCGTCTGCTCGCGGGAGAACTCAGCAAGGCCTTTGCGGGCGGCGATCACACCATGTCGCGTCGCGCGGTGTGGTGGAGTGGCGCGGCCTTCGTCATTCTGGTGGCCATTGCGCTGACGCTCTACTTGCGCGGCTCGTCGGAGCGCGAATTGCGAAACCTGCTGGCGAGCGGCGACTACACCAGCGCGGTGACGGCGGCAAACGGCTATCTGGAGAAGCACCCCGCCGACGCGAAAGTGAGCGCGCTGGCGAGCGAGGCGCTACTGAAGGCGAAGCTCCCCGACTGGCTGAATACGCTGCAAAAAGCGCAGTTCGACCAGTCCGATACGCTGCTCAAGGAGATGAGAGCGTTGAGTGCAAACAATGCGGACGCCACTTCTCTGGTCGGCGAATTGCAATGGGTGGGCGACCTGGAGCGCTTCGTGGCGGGACGCGGCGGAGTGGACGCACCCATCCGCATGTACGCCGATGAGGCGACCATCAGCGGTCTGCTGCAACGCTGGGACGACGACGCCAGGAGCCATCAGCGGGCACTCGACCGCATCGCCTCGTATGTGCCGATTTTTGCGGAGCCGTACGCGCGGGCGCTGAGCCATCTGCGCAAACTGGAAAGCGATGACTCGGTCTATCTCGCCGCCATCGATCGCCTGAACGGCACCATTCGTACTGAACTCGGGCGCGACAAACCCGACGCGCTGCCTGCCGTGCTCGACGATTACGCGCAGCGCTATCCGCGCCTCGCCGGCCTCGATCGTGTACGGGAAGATTTGCGCCACTACACCGATGTGCTGAACGCGGCGCTCAGCCGTCAATTGACGCCATTGCTCGCCTTGCTGAAGACGGTGCGTTTCAACACGCCGCCGTTTCAGGCGCAGTTTCAGCAGTTGTCGGCAAGCCGTTTGCCGTCCACGGATGTTATCCAGCGTCATAACGAGGCGAGCGCTGCCTGGCAGCGCGGCGACACCCAGCAGGCGCTGGCGGATTTGCAGGCCATGCCTGCAGGGCCGTGGTCCGACGTGATCGCCACAGAACTGGCGCACAAGAAAGCGCAGCTTGACCAGTTCGCCGACTTGCAGAAGACCCGCGGCGGCAGGGATTATGACGAGCGCCTGCTGTCGTTCTACGCCAGTCTCGATCCGGTGGCGGACGTGTGGTTCGTGCAATCGATCCAGAAAGACGTCGCCGCGCTGCACGACAAAGCGCTGGCGCGCGCCCAGGATTTGATGCTACGTGCGCAGAGCCTGTGGAAACAATATCGGGCGAGCGGCCCCATCGGCGGCACGCAGCGGCTGGAAGCGGGAATTTCGCCCGGCTTTCGCAGCGAGGCGCGTTTGCTTTCCGATGCACAGTCCTCCGCGCAACAAGGCATGCGCATCTATACGCAACTGAAGGCGGATCATCCCGCCGACTTCGACCGCCTGCTCACGGATATCCAGGCCGAAGCGGATTTGCAGCGCCGCTCGCTGACCGAGTTGCGCATGGTGCTGGACCCCGGACTCCTGAAGGCGAAGCTGGCGTTGATCGGAGGCGAGCAGAGTGAAGCGCGACAATCACCCTAGACCGTTGTCGGAGGCGCTGGAGGATCACAGCGTCGAAGGCATCGCGATTCTGACCGCCGAGCCGGTGCGGCTTGCGCGCGCGCTAATCTGGGCGATGGTCGCGCTGGTGCTGGCCGGCTTGCTGTGGTCGTTCGTGGGACGCGCGGATGTGATCGTCAGCGCGCAAGGCACGCTCTCGCCGGAATCCGAGGTGCGCCGCATCTATGCGCCGATCGATGGCGAGCTCGCCGATCTGTACATCGCCGAGGGTCAGCCGGTATCGAAGGGCGACGTGCTGGCGCGGCTGAATGCCCGCGGCGCGATCGAGGCAGCGAGTAACGCGCTGCAGGCGCAGCTCAAACTCGAAGACGCCGAGCGCGACTGGAAGCAGTTCCCCGAGAAGAAGGCGCTAATGGAGCGCAAGGCGGCTGCGCTGAAGGCGCAGATGGAAGTGGAAGCGCGCCTGCACGAAAATCGCGTCTCCGAGGGCACAACCAAGCTCGCCGAAGGTCAGAAGGCCGAACTCGACGAAGCGCGCAGCGTGCTCGACAATGCGCGCCGCACGCGTGAGGCGGCGCGTCAGGAGCTGGATCGTTACTCGCGGCTGTTCGCGCAGCCGGGTGGCGGCGGCATCGCCGAGTTGCAGGTTGAGCAGAAGCGAACCGCCGCGATGGAAGCGGATAACGCCTACCGCGTCGCACAATCGAAACTCGCGGAACTGGATTTCCGCCTGAGCCATGAATACGCGCAGGCCAATGCGCAACTCGAAACCAGCGGGCAGCAGACCACCGACCTGCAGCTCCAGTACGACTCGGCGGTCCGCGACATCACCGACGCCGAAGACAAACTGCGTCTGCAACTTCAGACCGCGCGCCTCGTATCCGAAGCCGCCGCGCGGATCCGTTTCGAGAACATCGACAAAGACAACTTCCTGCTGATCCTCGCGCCGGTCTCCGGCGTCATCACCGACGTGACCTCCACGCAGCGCGGCGACAAGATCCAGGCGAACGCGCCGCTGGGCGGCATCGCTCCAAAAGATGCGAAACCCGTGCTGAAGATCGAAATCGCCGAACACGATCGTGCTTTTCTGCACGAGGGCCAGCCGGTGAAGCTGAAATTCAACGCGTTCCCGTATCAGCGCTACGGGCTGATCAACGGCACGCTTGCCTATATTTCGCCGGCCACCAAGCCGTCCTTGCAGGACAAGCAGCCGGTGTACGAAGGCCGCGTCACGCTAGACAAGAACTACTACCAGATCGCGGACACCCGCTATCCGCTGCGCTACGGCATGACGGCGAGCGCGGAGATCGTGGTGCGCGAACGGCGCCTGATCGATCTGGGGCTCGATCCATTCAGACAGGTGGCGGGATGAGCGCGCCGAACACACGTCAATTAAAGGAGCGGATGACATGACCGCGATAGTGCGAATCGATGACGAAGTCGTGGACGTTTCCGAGTTCATTCGTCTTCTGAAACTGACCGGCCAGTTCGATAGCCTGATCGAGCAGATCGTGCGCGACAAGCTCACGGTGCATGCGGCCAGGAAGCAGGGCATCACCGTTAGCGCCGACGACATCCAGCAGCGCGCCGATCAGTTCCGCCGCGTGCGCGGCTTGCATCGCGCGACGGATATGAATCAGTACCTCGATGCGCTCGGCGTGAGTCTCGACGAGTTCGAGGCCTTCATTACCGACGGTCTGTATCAGGAGAAGATGCTTGAGGTGGTCGGCAACGAGGCGGCGATCAAGGACTACTTCGCACTGAATTCGCCGAAGTTCGACGCGATCGAGGTGAGCCATATCGTGCTCGACAGCGAAGGCAAGGCGAAGGAAATGATTTCGTATCTGCACGACGATCCCGACAGTTTCGCCGACATGGCGCGCGAGCATTCGATTGCGGATACGCGCGAAGCCGGCGGCGTGATCGGCAAAGTGTTGCGCGGATCGTTGAAGCCGGACATCGAGGCGAAGATTTTCAACGCGGCGGTGGGTGATCTGCTTGGACCGTTTCCGTCGGCGGATCGCTCGTGCTTCGAGATTTTCGCCGTGACGGCGAAATATCCGGCGGTGCTCGATGCGGATGTCGCCTCTGAAGTGAGACGTCTGCTGCGCGAGAGCTGGCTGATTGCCCGCTCGCAGGAACATGTGATCGAAGCACGCTAGCCGAACCGAGGTCCGCAAGCCCATGGATGCACCCCAGACCACGCCCTCCGCCGCCGAGTTTCTCACCTCGGTGGAAATTCTCTCGCCGTTTTCGCGCGACGAGATCGATCGTCTTGCCGAATATGCGCAGGCACGCTTCTATTCGTTCGGCGAAACGGTGTGCTCGGCGGGTGAGACGGCTGACGGTCTTTACGTGGTTCGCTCGGGCTCGGTACGTATCTTCACCGAGGAGCACGGCAAGGAAACCAGCATGGGCGTGCGCAAAACCGGCGAGATTTTCGCCGACATTGCGATGTTGCGCGCGTACGTGCATGAGGCGTCGGTACGGGCGTCCGCGAAAACCGAACTGCTGTTCATTCCCCGCGCCGCGATCGAACCGGTGATCACCGGCAATCAGGCCGCGTTGGCATTTGTCGCGAGCTATGTGGCGATCAATTCGGCCGGCGGTTTCGTCGCGCAGTTGTTCGATCTGCGCGGCAAGCTCAACAAGGCGGAACTCGAAGAATATGTGCGCAGCGTCGGCGTGAAGCGGGTGGCCGAGGGCAAGGAAATTCTCAAGCAGGATGGGCGCGATGACCGGCGGCTCTATGTGGTGCGGCAAGGCGGCGTGCGCATCGTCCGTCATGAGGAAGGCCACGACTACACGCTTGCAACCTTGGGCGAAGGCGAAATCTTCGGTGAAAAAGCGTGTTTGATGCGGCAGGAGCAAATGGCGTCGGTGGTAGCAACGACCGATACGCGGCTGCTGGTGATACCGGAGCGCACCGTCCATTTCATTCTGGAGCGCAATCCGAAGCTGCGCGAAGTCCTGGATGAGCGGATTCGTTACGGTGACCGTGAATTGCAACGGCAAAAGCGCCTCGAGCAGCGGCGCAAGTTGCCCTTGATGCTCGACCTGCAGACTAAACCCGAATTCGGCGAAAAGGTCATCAAGCGCTTTGCGCTGGTCGAACAGGCCGAAGAAATGGACTGTGGCGCCGCGTGCCTCGCCATGGTCTGCCGCCACTACAGCATCCCGATGACGCTCGGCAAACTGCGCGAACTCGCCAATGTCACGACACAAGGCGCGACGCTCGACAGTCTCGCGCGCGCCGGCGAGTCTCTCGGCTTCACCGCACGCGGCGTGCAATGCACGTTCGATTCATTGCGCGGTTTCGACCTGCCCTTCATCGTGCATTGGGAGGGCTACCACTATGTAGTGGTGTACGGACTCTCGAAGGACTACGTGTGGGTCGCCGACCCGGCACTCGGCTTCCGGAAAATGACGGTTGAGGATTTCGAACGCGGCTGGAGCGGCACGTGTCTGCTCTTTACCGGTGGACCGAATCTCATGCAGATGTCGGCCGCGCGTTCGCCGTGGATACGCTTTGTCGGCTACCTCAGGCCGTACAAGAAGATTCTCGGTCACCTGTTTCTCGCCACGTTCGTGATTCAGGTACTCGGCGTGATTCCGCCGCTGATCATCCAGAACATTCTCGACGGCGTGATCGTGCATCAGAACGTCAGCCTGTTGCATCTGCTGATCGGGGGCCTGATTATCGCCAATGTGTTTTCGCAATTGATGTCGACGATTCGCGCATATCTGGCGAATTTCATGGTGCGCAACATGGACTTCGCGATGATGTCGCAGTTCTTCAAGCACACCATGTCGCTGCCGTTTTCGTTTTTCGCCAAGCGGAAGACCGGCGATATCTTCGCGCGCTTCCAGGAGAACCAGACGATCCGCGCCTTCCTCACCGAATCCACGGTGACCACCGCGTTGAATCTGCTGATGGTGTTCATCTACTTCACGATCATGTTCGTCTACAACGTGAAGATGACACTGGTACTGATCGCGTTCGTGATACCCATCATGGCGTTGACTGCGCTCGCCACGCCGAAGATAAAGAATTATGCGCGCGAGGTGTTCACGGCCTCGACCGAGTCGAAGTCATTTCTGATGGAAGCGCTCGCCGGTGTCGAGACCATCAAGGGCATGGGCATCGAACGGCCGGTGCGCTTGCGCTGGGAGAAGAAGTATGCGAAGGCGCTCGAAGTGCAATACCGGGCGCACGCCTTCAACATTCTCATCGGGCTTGGCAGCCAGTTGCTGAACGCGGCGACAACGATCGCTATCCTTTGGGTCGGCGCGAATCTGGTGCTGGCGCGCGAAATGACCATCGGTCAGTTGATTGCGTTCAATGCGTTCATGGGCAGCGTGTTGGGTCCGCTGATGGGCCTGGTCGGCTTATGGAGCATGTTGAACGACGCGGGCGTGGCGATGGAACGCCTCGGCGACGTGCTCGATATCGAGCCGGAACAGAAGCCGCAGGATTTGCCTTCGCGCGTGATGCTGCCGGAGCTGCAAGGCGAAATCAGTTTTAGCGGCGTCTACTTCCGCTACGGCGAGGACGACTCGGCGTATGTACTGGAAAATATCAGCTTCGACATCAAGCCCGGCGAACTGGTGGCGATTGTGGGCCGCAGCGGTTCCGGCAAGACAACCCTCGCCAAGCTGCTGGTCGGCTTCTACGCGCCGACCGAGGGTAAGATGACCATCGACGGCTACGACCTCGGTGTGGTCGATAAAGCCTACTACCGCGCGCAGATCGGCTACGTGATGCAGAGCAATCTGCTGTTTTCCGGCACGATTGCCGAGAACATTGCCAGCGGCGACGATGCGCCCGAACGGCGCCGTATCGAGGAAGTCGCGAAGATGGCCGACGCGCACGCGTTCATCAGCAAGATGCCACTCGGCTACGAGCAGGTTGTTGGCGAACGTGGCATTGGCCTATCCGGTGGGCAGATCCAGCGGCTCTGTATTGCGCGGGCGCTGTATCACGATCCTCGTCTGCTGGTTTTCGACGAGGCGACTTCAGCATTGGACTCGCAATCGGAAAGCAATATCCTCGGCAATATGCACGACATTCTGAAGGGCCGAACGGCGGTGATCATTGCACACCGGCTCAGCACCATCATGCGTGCAGACAAGATTCTGGTGCTGTATGAAGGGGCGATTGTCGAACAGGGCCGTCACGATGAACTGATCCAGCGCGGCGGTATGTATTACCAGCTGGTCCAGAAACAGTTGAGTGCGTGATGAAGATACTCGACCAGGTAGAAGAGGTCAGCCCGGCGATTTCATACGCGGGTTTGATCGAGCGCATCGAGATATTGCGCTCGACGCTGCGGTGGTCGTCCCGGCTCGAGCGCGCCGACATCGACAAGCTGCTCCGGCAGGCCACCTCGTTGCGCGACGAGGTCATGCAGCTCTCGCACAAGGAGCGCTTTGTGCAGGCCGCAACGGCCGCTGAGCCTGCTGCGTCAGCGGATCAATCGCGTGGTGCGCGTAGAAAGGCGTTGATCGAGCGCAGTTTCATTTTCGAAGGGACATTCGGCGACAATCCGCGTTTGCTCGAATCGCTTGAAATCGCCGAGAAGGCGGCGCCAACCGATTTACCGGTATTGATCGACGGAGAAAGCGGCACCGGTAAGGAGCTGATGGCCAAGGTGATTCACGCGAATGGTTCGCGCTCGGACAAGCCGTTTATCTCCGTGAATTGCGGCGCGATTCCGGACAATCTGCTGGAGTCGGAATTGTTCGGCCATCGCAAAGGCGCGTTCACGGGCGCTTCGAATGACCGCAAGGGAAAATTCGAAAGCGCACATACCGGCACGATCTTTCTCGACGAAATCGGCGAGTTGCCCCTGGCCGGCCAGGTGAAGCTGTTGCGGGTGCTGGAAGCACACGAAATTCAACGCGTGGGCTCCGATGAAACGATTGCTGTCGATACACGCATTGTTGCGGCGACTAATCGCAATCTGCGGCAACTCAGCGAAGAGGGCAAGTTTCGCGAGGACCTGTTCTACCGTCTCAGCGTGATTCATGTCACGTTGCCGCCGCTGCGCGAGCGACGCGATGAGATACCGCTGCTGATTGCCTGGTTCGGCGATGAAGCCGCCGGAACGCTAAAACGCAGGCCCGTCAGATTGACGCCGCGTCTGCGGGACTTTCTGCTGAACTATGCGTACCCGGGCAATATTCGTGAACTGCGCAACGTGATGTATCGCGTGTCGTGCCTGGCCGGCGATATGGCGGATGTCGATCATCTGCCCGTGGATATGCGGCCAGCCGCGCCTGGATCAGCCGCGGCAGCGTCGAATGTAGCCACTGCGACGGGACAGGAGCCAATCAGCGTGGCGAATCTGATGTCGCTGAGCGACGCGAAGCGCGCCGCGAGCGATGATGCGGAAAAAGCCTTCCTTGAGCGCGGCCTGCGCGAAGTGAGCGGCACCGTTGCGGAACTGGCGCGGCGCATCGATATGAACCGCTCACATCTGCAAATGCTCCTGAAGAAGCATGGCCTGCATTCGAAAGATTTTCGCAATCGCAATGCGCCATCGACGGGCAGAAATGGCGCTGACGAGCACGACGAAGAAGACAGCGATAGTTGAGGCTTGCCGCGTTCGTACTGCAATCAACCCTTTTTGGCCTCCGCCAGCCACTGGTCGAGACCGATGCGCCCGATCCGCGCGTCGCCGAGCGGCACGAGCGATTGTTCCTCGACACGGCCGCCGTAGTACGGCGCATCGCGATCCGTCACCACTGGGCGTGCGTCACCTACCGATTTCAGATAACGGGTAACGATCTCCGCGAAGGGCGCGCGGTCTGGCCCGGCGATATCGACCGTGCCGTTCAGTGGGGCTGCGAGCGCGACCTGCGCGAGGCTCGCCGCGACATCGTCGGCGGCGATCGGCTGAAACAGGCCGTCGCTGATGCGCACCGCGCCGTCGACCGTGCCGTAATCCGCGATCCCGCCGATGAACTCCATGAACTGAGTCGCGCGCACGATCGTGTACGGCACGCCCGCTGCTTCGATCACCTCTTCCTGCGCGACCTTGGCAACGAAATACGCGTTCTCCGGTGTGCGATCACAGCCGACGATTGATAGCGCGACGTGATGGCGCACGCCTGCGGCTACTTCGGCTTTGCCGAGGTTACGCGCCGAGGTGCGGAAAAAATCGAGCACCGCCTGCGGCTCCCAGGACGGCGCGTTCGTCACATCCACGACGACGTCCGCGCCCACGAGCGCGTTGCTCAGGCCTTCACCCGTAACGGCGTTCACGCCGGTGCGCGGCGACGCGGCAAGCGCCTCATGACCCGCGTTATTGAGCAGCGTGACGAGACGCGATCCGATCAGGCCGGAACCACCGATTACGACGATTATCATGGCAGATTCTCCAGATGAGAGTAAATGGACGCGGGTGGCGGCGGGCGGGCGTTGTATTGCGTGAAAGTGTTCGCCGCGTTCGCATCGCGTGAGGCTATTGTGGAAGAATCATGCTCTATCGAAAAGTGACAAGAATTGTCGATCCGACTAGTCCATGTCAGTTGCCGCTCCCCTTGCCCGCGAGACCGTCATGACCGTAGCAACGCCCACATTAACCATCGAAATCGATCGGCAGCAGCAGTTGCCGATCTATCTGCAGATCTGCGAACGCTTCAGGACCGCGATCGCCGCGGGGCATTTGCGTCCCGGCGATCGCGTACCAGCGCTGCGCGGCCTCGCCACGCAGTTAAGCACGGCGCGTGGCACGGTCGAGCTGGCCTACACGATCCTCGTCGACGAGGGCTACCTGCAGATGCGCGGCGCGGCGGGCACGTTCGTATCGTCGTCGCTGCCGGCATCGGTGACGCGCTCGTCGCGTGCGCCAGGCGTTCAGGACGCACGCGGCAAGCAGAGTAACGGAGGAGCGGGCACGCCGCAGACGTCGGGCGAATCGCGCAGTGGTCAAGCGGCGCCACGCCAGCAGGCCCTCGCCGTCGCCATGAGCGGCGCGCCGCGGCCGTTGCAACCAGGGCTGCCCGCGCTTGACGCATTCCCGAACAAGCTATGGAACCGGCTCGTATCGCGCCGCGCACGCAGCGACGACCGCGCGATGCTCGCGTACCCGGATCCGTCCGGGTACCGGTCGCTGCGCGAACATATCGCCACGTATCTCGGGCTCTCGCGTGGTGTGACCTGCCTGCCGGAACAGGTGTTCGTGACCGGCGGCTACCGTGCGACGCTCGAACTCGTGTTGCGCAGTCTCGCCCGCCCGAACGATCGCATGTGGTTCGAGGATCCCGGCTATCTTCTCGCGCGAGGTTATCTGGCCGAAACCGGCGTGCAGCTCGTGCCGGTGCCGGTGGATAGTGAAGGAATCGATGTTGAGCGCGGCACAGTGCTGGATGCAGAGGCGCGCTTCGCCGTGGTCACACCGTCGCATCAGAGTCCGCTCGGGCAGACGCTGTCGCTCGCACGACGCATGGCGCTGCTGGACTCGGCAGAGAAAGCGTCCCGCTGGATCATCGAAGACGACTACGACAGCGAGTTCCGTTATCTGGGCCGGCCATTGCCTGCTTTAAAGAGCCTCGACCGGCGCGATCGCGTGATCTATTCCGGCACGTTCAGCAAGGTGATGTTTCCCGGGTTGCGGCTCGCGTATGCGGTGATGCCCGAGCGGGCCGTCGAGCGTGTCGAGCGGGTGGCGCACAGCATGAACGCCGGATCGCCGACGCTATTGCAGGCGGCCGTGGCGGATTTCATTGGACAGGGGCATTTTGCGCGGCATCTGAAGCGCATGCGTGCGTTGTACGGCGAGCGGCGCGTGCTGATTGTGAACGCGCTGGAGCAGGCGTTTGGCGACCGGCTGATTGTCGATTTGCCGCCAGGTGGAATTCAGTTCGCGGTGCGGTTCGCCGAAGGCCCCGATGGCCCGGTCGACGACGTCGCCGTCGCCGCGCGCGCCCGCGAGGCGGGGCTCGGGGTGCTGGCGCTTTCGATCTGGTACGCGAATGGCCGCGCGCGGCGCACGCCGCGCGGCCTCGTGATGGGCTTTGCGAACGTCGCCGATGCGCGTGAGGCAGGCCGTCTCGCGCGAACGTTGCGCGCGTGTCTGGACGGTTGACGCGCTTTATGCGCTCCGCTGAGCCTCACTCGCCGCCATGCTCGCGCTTCGGGTTGCCTGCGCGGCAAGCGAGGCGAACACCGCATCGCCGGTAAGTTGGGCACGTGCCGCATCGAGTGCCTCGGCTACGGCCGCTTCGCCCATCACAAGCCCCTGCAGGAGAAGAAACTGCACGCTGTGGATGCCGATCGTTCCGAGTGCATAGCGCAGATACGGCGTCAGAAAGTCCGGCTGCCGCGCGCGTTCGCCGCTATGGACACCGCCGGAACCGACGATCACGATGGTCGGCCGGTCGCGCATCAGTCCAACCTTGCCTTCCGGTGTTGAGGCAAACGTCCGATGAATGCGCAACGTGTAATCGATCCACAGCTTGAGCGCTGCCGGCACCGTGAAGTTGTGCATCGGCGTGTTGATAATGAGCGCATCCGTCGTTTCGATTTCATCGATCAGTTGTTCGGAGACATCGAACAGAGCCTTATCCGGCGTGCGCGATGTGACGGCGCGCGCATAGTCGCGGGCGACGGGCGGTAGTGGCGCAGCTGCCAGATCGCGTTCGATAACTTCGATGTCCGCTGCATCGGGTGCGGTGTGCTCGCGCAGTACGCCGACGATCTCGTCGGCAAAACGGTAGCCGTGGCTTTCCTCGCCTTGTGGGCTGGCGTTGATCAGTAGAATTTTCATGACGTAACCGTCGCGGAATGGGCAAGGGGAGCAAGGGGTTCGACGAAGTGCATGCCGCGAGCGAGCAACCCATTGCGGAAATAGAAGCGTTGCGCAAGCGGCATGTGCAGGCCCGTGTCGAGCACGAAATGCACGCAGCCGGCTTCGCGTGCGATCTGCCGTACCGCGTCGAGCAGTTGCGCGCCGATGCCGCCACGCTGCAACCTGTCATCTACAACCAGATCGTCGACATAGACGAAGCGGCCATACAGCAGATTAGTCAGCGTGCGATAACCGGCGAGGCCGACGATGCTGCCCGCGTCTGACGCAGCGAGCAGGCGATAGCCTTCAGCATGCTGTTTTGCCACCTGCGCGGCGAACGAGTGCGCGTCCGTCAGATGCGGGCGCAACTGACGCATAACGTCGAATGCGGGCAGTAGCGATTCGGGCGTGTCGAGGTGAACGAAGCGAAGCGGGGCAGGCATGGGCGTCTCCATAGGGAACGACGCTCACGATACCTGGCGCACGGCCTGGTCGATAGAGCCAAGAATCTGCGATTGGACCAGGCCATCCGGTGGACTCGCCGGCAATCAAACCTGTGTTTTCAAGGTGCCGGATTCAGCAAGGTTTTGTCGGACGCATACGGATCTTCAGCATGCACGACTACGGCGGTGACATTATCGCGTCCGCCGCGCGCAATGGCCAGGTCGACCAGTTCATCAGACGCGCGCTCGCACGTCACCGTGGTCAGCACGCCCAGTATTTCTTCGTCACTGATTTCATTGCTCAAGCCGTCGCTGCAAAGCAGGAAGACGTCACCGTCCGCGACCTCGATCGCATCGTCGTCGAGTTCGAGCACGTCCGTTGCGCCCACCGCGCGCGTGATCATGTGCTGCGCCGGATGATGCCGCGCCTCTTCGTCGGTAATCACGCCGAGCGACTTGAGTTCTTCCACCTGACTATGATCGCGCGTGAGTTGCCGCAATTGCCCTTCGCGATACAGATAGAGCCGACTGTCGCCGGCCCATAGGTAGCCGCAGAAGCGGTCGCACGCGAGCAGCACGATGACGGTGCTGCCGATCCGCTGCACCTGGCGGCGCGCGGCTTCGTCCCGCAGTTGGCGGTTGGCCTTTTGCAGCCGTGCTCGCGCGTCGGCGATACAGGTTTTCATGGCGAGCGGCGGCGCGAGGCGGCTCAATGCATCGATCACCAGCCGGCTCGCCAGATCGCCGACCGCGTGCCCGCCCATGCCATCGGCGACGGCCCAGCGTCCGGGTTCGGGCTGGGCGAGGCAGGCATCTTCGTTGATTTCACGGACGCGTCCCGCGTCGGACCGCGCGGACGACGTCCATCGAAATTGGCTCGGACAGGTCACAAGAGCTACACCATATCGTTTCTACTGCGTGCGTCGGGGGAGACGTTGATGTTCGAGTTCGCACCGGTGTTGCGTACGTCAACCGACTGGAACGTGTTGATCATCTGGTTAGCATAGAAGTTGTTCGAGATGTCGTACAGGTTCACGACCGGACCGATGCTCGGCGTTTCCCGCACATAGGGCTGAATCCAGCCGTACACCCACGGCGCACCGCCGCCGCCGCGGATCGCCGCCATTGCTTTACGGTCGAGCGCCAGGTTCAGCGAGAGGTCGTTTACTGTGATGGAAGCCATATCGTTCTCCGGTTGGCCGCGTGCGTCGGGCGCGCGGTTGAAAAGGAATTGAACGTGATGGTGCAAGTGCCATGCCAATTTGCGGCTCGAGCAGGCGCTTTCTCGTAGCGCGTTGATTGGTGGGCGATTCCGCGCGGCTGGTTGCCAGCGCCTTGTCGTGCGGCGCCGAGGAGGTCGGGATGCAGCCAACATCCGGGCGCTCACACCGGTGCAGGACCCAACACATTGGCCGGACTCCCGGCCCTTGGCGAACCTGCTCGCTAAGGCTCAAACAACACGCCAAATGATCGACGTCTGCCAACAGATCGGCTCGATTTGTGTCGGCTCCCGGCGCACACATACGGCACTCAAAATGCCTCCCAATTCCTGCCAGCCCTTTAAATAAAGGCTTTTCGCCACATGGCCCGGATGATGCAAAAGATCTCGCAACAGTGTTGGATATTGAAGCGAGACCAGCCATGAACACGAACCACCTCCCGACGAGCAGCGAAGATCAAGACGAACGCTGCAATGAAACGTCGACCATCGACCTGCCGATCGGCGCGCATCTCGTTACGCAACGGCGCGGCTACGAACACCACGGCATTTATGTCGGCAATGGCCGGGTGGTTCATTACGCCGGTTTTGCGAGCTCGGCACATCGCGGTCCGGTGGAAGAAGTGGAATTAACCAACTTCGCCGCCGGTCATCCCTTGACGATCCGCCCAACCCCGAGCGCCCGCTACGTCGGAGATGAAGCCGTGCGCCGTGCGCGCTCCCGCCTTGGCGAAAACCATTACCGCCTGCTGACGAATAACTGCGAGCACTTCTGTGCGTGGTGCCTGCTTGGCGAAAGCCGCAGCGAACAGGTGCATTGCTGCCTGACGCATCCCCGTGCCGGCGTTCTCACGCTGGTGTGTCTGGTGAAGGCGTTTGTCGAACGCACCGCGAAGAATGGTCAGGTTGCCGCCCAACTCGCGTGAGCGGGCAGTAACGAGTTATCAGCAATTCAGGGATTCAAGGATCGAGGAGAGCATCATGGTTGCCGCAGAAAAGACTTTGCACTGGGCCGTCGATAAATGGCTTGCACCGACCCCCTCGATGCCCGCACGTGTCGTGCAGTTTTGCCACCGCGCGTCGCAGCATCAGCGTTACGTTTGTGTGGAAGCTCTGCGGCCGAGCGGGTTGTTGTCGATCTTCTTCTTCCGTCATGACGACGGCTCGTGGAACGTGTTCCCGCCGCAAGCCGAACGGCCCGCCATGAACGGCCATCGACGCGCGGCGGTTTGCTAGCTTTGTGTGTGCGCGGCCGCTTCCTTGACGATCCACTGACTGAACAGCAGCATCGCCGACGTCATCGGCTTGCCCTTCAACCACGTCAGCCAGTAGCTGCCGGCGTGAACTTCCACTTCGAACGGCCGCACCAGCCGGCCCGTGTTGATCTCGTGATCGAACATCAGCGCCGGCGCCAGCGCGATACCCGCACCCTGCATGGCCGCTTCCACCATCAGTCGCGATGAATCGAACACCGGGCCGCGAATCGGCCGCGGCGGGATGCCGGCGGCCGTGAACCAGCTCATCCAGTCGTCGACGCGATAGGAACGCAGCAACGTTTCGTTGGCGAGATCCGTTGGCTCGGACAGACGCTCGGCGATCTCGGGCGCACACAGAATGGCGAGCGGTGCGTCGAGCAACCGGGTGGCGAGCGAGCCTGGCCAGGTGCCGTCGCCGAAACGAATCGCGAAGTCGAGGCCTTCGGTGGCGAGATCGACCAGATTGTTGTTCGTCAGCAGCCGCAGCTCGACAAACGGATGCGCGTCGCGAAACGACTTGAGCCGCGACATCAGCCAGCCCACCGCGAAAGTGCCTACCACCCCGACCGTCAACACTTCGTGAAAGTGGCCGCCGTCGAACTGTTTGAGTACGGCTTCGATGCGATCGAATGCGTCCGTGAGGACAGGGCGCAGCGCGAGGCCTTCGTCGGTCATGGCCAGTCCACGTGGCAGACGTTTGAAGAGCGCGGTGCCAAGCCGCTCCTCCAGCGTTCTGACCTGCTGGCTCACGGCCGCCTGGGTGACGTTCAATTCGAGCGCGGCGCGCGTGAAGCTCAGATGTCGCGCGGACGATTCGAAGGCGCGCAGCGCATTCAACGGGAGATACGGTCTCATGGCAGAGGCATAAGATTTTCTAGGGGATCGACTAACTTATCATCGTTTGCCAGCGGGCGCCGAAAAACCGATAGTTGCGGCTTCACATAAGGAGCGGCGATGATCACAAGACGGAAATTCGCGGGCGCGATGCTCGGTGTTTCGATAGCTGGGGTTGCGGTTGGCAGTGGTGGCGCGTTCGGAAAAGCGGTGAAGGCGGGCACAGCAAAGCCGGGCGGCAGCGTGGCCAAGGCGGACGCCATTCGTCAACGGCTCGCGCAGATCGAAGCGGAAAGCGGTGGGCGGCTGGGCGTTTCGATCGTCGACACGACCTCCGGATTGCACGCCGGTTTGCGGACGGACGAGCGGTTTCCGATGTGCAGCACGTTCAAACTGCTGGCGGCGGGTTTCGTCTTGACGCGCGTGGATCGCGGACAAGAAGACCTGGAACGGCGCATCGTGTTTTCCAAAAGCGATCTTGTGCCGTACTCGCCCGCTACCAGCCAGCACACTCGCGAGCGCACTGGCGACGCGGGGATGAGCGTCGCCGATTTGTGCAAGGCGGCCATTACGCTCAGCGACAACACCGCGGCGAATCTGTTGCTGGCGAGTTTTGGCGGCCCCGCAGCTTTGACCGCGTTCGCGCGCAGTATTGGCGATGGCATCACGCGTCTGGACCGCAACGAGCCGACGCTGAACGAAGCGACGCCCGGCGACCCGCGCGACACCACCACGCCCAACGCCATGCTCGGCAATCTGCGTGAGCTGCTGCTGGGCGAGCGTTTGTCTTCGCCGTCGCGTGCACAACTGCTGGCCTGGCTCGCCGCCAACCAGACCGGTGGCGAACGGATTCGCGCGAAGCTGCCGAAGGATTGGGGCGTCGGCGATAAAACCGGCACGGGCGATCACGGCACGGCAAACGACGTCGCGATTCTGTGGCCGCCGGGACGCGGGCCGATTCTCGTGACGGTCTACCTGACCGAGACGAGCGGCGATGCGGCGCGCAGCAATGCGGCGATTGCGAACGTCGGGGCGTTGATCGTGGCGTCGGTTTGATGGTGTGAGCGTTCGTGCTGGTAAGCCGTCGCCTGTCCAGCTGCACAGGATCTACGCAGTTGGCAAGCGATGCGTCTTGACGTACGATTCGTCTCGCCCAAGGGCCACGACAAATACCTGGCTAGCAACAGACGGTCGGCTATCCGTGGACTTGGGCGTTTTCATTTCTAGGCCCGCGCAACACGCGAGTCGGCTGTAATTTGGGCCACAGGCTGAGCAGCACCTGCAGCCGGAATCAACTTCCCTCGCACCAGCAACCCGAGCGTCTTCACCACCAGAATTCCAATCACCACATTCGCCGCGATGAACAAAACCGGCGCGATCCATTCGAGCGGACCCGTTGCGCCTCGTTCGACCATGCGAATCGCCATCGTCGGCAATGCGGCTACACCGAAGCTGAACGCCCAGTATCCCGGTACGAATGCTTGCTGACGAATCCACGGCAGCAGACGCAACAGCATCAACACCTGGTAGAGCCCATAGCCAAGCAGCATCAGCGCGATCAGATCAGGCGTACCACTGCTTAAGCTCAGATACGTCACGCCGCCCACCACCGGCGGTGCGAGCTGAATGCCGAGGATCGGACGCAGTGCTTCGGGCAGCGCTTCATGCACGGCGGCGCGGTGCAGAATCATCGATTCGATCGCGAGCCAGGACAGCACGCCGGCGCCGAAGAACAGCCCGCCCAGCTGATGAAAACCGAAGGCAGCCGCAGCCGTGCCCGCGACAAAACTCGACGCGACGGTTGGCAGATAAATGGCCGCCGTGATCAGTTCAGGCTTGCGGCCACCTTGCCACAGCCGTCCATGCAGGTACACGCCGAGCACCAATTGCGCGACCACGGCCACGCCGAACAGTGCAAGCGCAACCGAATGCGCATAAGGCTGCAAGATCTGTGCGGCCAGCAAACTCGAAACCGGCACAAGCGCCGCAAACGACGATTGCACCGGATGCTGCATTTCCGCACGAGCTTCAGCTGCGTGCGTCAGCCATTTATGCCCGTATGCGAGCAGAACGACAACCCACACCGCAAGCGCTGCGACGCTCAACACGTCTCCAGCGATGGTGGGCAGATGCCACACCCTGATCGCCACACGCCACAAGTTGGCGAACGCCAGCGCGCCCACCGCGATCCCGAAGAAAGAAACTGGAATCGTGCCACGATTGCTGTTCATCTCTGATCCTCCGAAACGTTGCGACGCGCTACGGTGCTCCAGCGTTGCGCGTTCGATAACGTACTGTAGAGGGGGGCGGCAAAACGCTGAATGCTGGGGCGGCTCAACAAATGGCGCGATCGTCTCAACGTGCATTCACAGCGCGTGCTTTGCCCCAGTTGCGCCACGTTCCGCCGGTTTTCGCCGCCCAGGCGCTGATTTCCGGCTGTTTCGGCCCCGAAGAACCACTGCCTGGTATGACAGCCCCGCGTCATGGCGTAAAATTTCAACTTCGATATGAAGTAACGTCATTTACGCTAACTCATGCCAACGCCTGCGGACAAATCAAACTCAAAGGAAAGCGAGGGCGTTGCCGTCATCGATCGTGCTTGCGCGATTCTGTTCGCCTTCAGGCCGGACGACGACGCGCTCACGCTCGCCGAGCTTGCGGCTCGCACGGGCCTCTACAAGAGCACGCTGCTGCGGCTGGCGGGTTCGCTGATTCAGCACCGCCTGCTGCTGCGACTAGACGACGGCCGCTATCAACTCGGCTCCGCCACCTTCATGCTCGGCGCGTTGTATCAGCGCAGCCTGAACGTCGGCGACATTGTGGTGCCGCTGATGCGCGAACTCGCGGAAACGAGCGGCGAAAGCGTCTCCTTTTATGTGCGCGACGAGGCGGTGCGTGTGTGTCTGCATCGTGTGGACTCGACGCATGCGGTGCGATTTCACGTGCGTGAAGGTGACGTGCTGCCGCTGGAAAGCGGCTCCGGCGGTCTTGCATTGCTGGCGTTCGGCGGCAAGCCGGGCGAGCCGTACGAGAAGATTCGCGAGGACTTCTACTGTGTGTCGATCGGCGAGCGTGATCGTGAGACGGCGGGGGTGTCGATGCCGGTATTCGGTGTGCGGCAGAGTTTGCGAGGCGTGCTGACGCTTGCTGGCCCGAGTTCTCGCATCGATCAGGCGTTCCTCGAGAGCAATCTCGGCGCGCTGTTCGATTGCGCCGCACGCGCAACGGATGCATTAGGCGGCGACTCGCGCGCAATGCGCAACGCGCAGCGGCGCGCGGCCGAAGTTCAGGACAGGTGACGCTCGGGCTTGCCTGTGTACGTGTAGTTCATCTGGCGCGGCATCGGGCCTTTGTTGCGCTCGTTGCGTCCGCGTTGCTCCCATGCATGCGACAGAATGCCGACCGCGCGTGACAGGCAGAACACCCCGCGTGCCAGCTCCGGCGCAAAGCCGAGTTCCGCGTAGATCACGGCGGTAGCGCCGTCGATATTCATCGGCACAGGTTTGTTCTTGCGCTGCTTGAGCAAGGCTTCAATGCCGCGCGCGATAGCCGCGTATTGTCCGCTGATACTTTGCTGTTCGACGCTTTCGTCCACGAGCGAAAGAAGCCGGATGGCGCGCGGATCGACCGGATGAAAACGGTGCCCAAAGCCGGGCAAATACTTGCCATGTTCGGCGGTAAAAGCATCGACACCTTGCTCGACCGCATCTTCCAATGTGGCACCTGCTTGTATGCGTTCGGCGATGGAATCGTACAGTTCGACCGCCTGCTGACCGGCACCGCCATGCACATCATCCAGTGCATTGATCGCCGAGGCCATCGCGCCGTTCAACGGCAAACCGCAACTGGCCGCCATCCGCGAGATGGCAATCGACGGTGCATGCGGACCATGATCGACCGATGCCACCAACGCCGCTTCGAACAGACGCGCTTGCGCCGCATCGGGCAGTTCGCCGCGCAGCATCAGCCAGATCATCTGCGGAAAGCTGACGTTGCCGATCAACTCCTGAATCGGGAAACCGCGCACCTTGATCGAGCCGGGATGGATATCGATGATCGAGGTGCTCCAGTACTCGGCGGCGAGCTTGGCGGCGTCGAATGCTTGCGTCATGTTCAGATCACTCCTTCGGAGCGTAGATGGTCGATTTGCGCGTCGTCGTAACCGAGCGAGGCGAGATGTTCGCGCGTGTGAGCGGATAGAACCGGCGCGGGTGCGGTCGGCGCTGTGTCGGCATCGGAGAGGCGAAAGCCCGCCCGGGTGACGCGTTGCCGCTCAGTGGCGCCGTCGCCGGCAAATTCGCGGATGAACTCGCGCGATTCCAGATGCGGGTGCGCGAGAATCTCCGGCACCGACATCACGCGCCCGGCCGGCACACCTGCTTCGAAGAATTTGGCTTCCCAGTTCGTCGCGCTGTCGCTTGCCAGTGCCGCTTCGATTTCGGCTTTCAATGCTGCGCGATTCACTTTGCGCGCGTTGCGCTCGGAGAAGCGCGCGTCATCGAGCAGATCCGCACGGCCGATCAGATGGCAGAGGCTCGCGAACTGCTTGTTCTCGTTCGCGGCGATGTTGAGGGGGCCGTCGCCGGTTTTGAAGGTGCCCGAAGGCGCGGCGGTGAAGTTCTCGTTGCCCATCGGCTCGGGCGTGACGCCGGCATTCAGATAGTTCGACACGACCCAGCCCATCGTCGCCAGCGTGGCTTCCAGCATCGAGACGTCGAGCATGCGGCCGTGTCCGCTCGCGCGGGCGTCGACCAATGCGGCGCAGATGCCGAACGCCGCCGTGAGACCGCCTACGGTATCCGATACCGGATAGCCGACGCGCAATGGTGCGCTGTCGGCATCGCCGGTCACGCTCATCACGCCCGAGATGCCCTGAATGATCTGATCGTAGGCCGGGCGTTTCGAAAACTCGCCGTCCATGCCGAAGCCGGAGATCGCGCAATACACGAGCTTGGGATTCACTTCACGCAGGGCGTCGAAATCGAGGCCGAGCCGCGTCATCACACCGGGCCGGAAGTTTTCGACCAGCACGTCCGCGGTTTTGACGAGCTCGCGCAAAATGGCCTTGCCGCGCGGGTCTTTCAGATTGAGCGTGATGGACTGCTTGCCCGCATTCACCGCGACGAACGAGGCGCCCATGTTGCGCATGGATGCGCCCTTGTCGGCGCCCAAACGCCGCGCAAGATCTCCGCCCTCGGGGTGTTCGACCTTGATCACGTCGGCGCCGAGCAGCGCGAGTTGATATGCGCAAAAGGGTCCCGCCAACACATTCGATAAATCCAGTATCCGTACTCCAGCCAACGGCAGCGTCATCTTTGAAGCCTCTTGTTCAATGCGTTCAATGCGAAATTTCGTCGAGATTGCGATTGTTGGTACGCGGCCCGAAGATGCCGATCGCGCCCATCACCATCACCATCGACACAGTGATCAACGCGAACACGCCCGGCACCTGGAAGTGGCGCAGCGCGAAGGCGATCATGAAGCCGGAAAACATCGCGGATAAACGCGACATCGAATAAACGAAACCGACCGCGCGGGCCCGCAAGCGCGTGGGGAACAGTTCGGTCTGATACGCGTGATAGCCGACCGAGAGCAGTGTGCCGCTAAGGGTGATCAGCACACCGAGCGTCATCAGCATGGCGGGCGAGGTTTGCGTCGCGAACAGACTGCCGAACACGGCGATACCGAGTGCCGACAACACGATCAAGGTCTTACGTTCGATGCGGTCCGCGATCGCCATGCCGATCAGCGGTCCGAACGGATTCGAAGCTGCAATCACGAACGAGTACATCAGGCTGTGCGTGATCGTTATGCCTTTCGAAACCAGCAGGGTCGGCACCCATGACGCGAAACCGTAGAAGCCGATCGCCTGGAACAGGTTGAACACGAGCATCGTGATCGCGCGTTTGCGATACGGCGGCTGCCAGATTTCACGGAAGGCCGCCTTCGTGGTGGCGGGCTCGACTGTCGGGACAGGGGCGGGCAATGGCTTGCCGTATTGCTTCGCGACTTTCGCTTCAATCGCCTGCAGGACCTGTTCCGCTTCGGCGGCGCGGCCTTGCTGCGCGAGCCAACGCGGGCTTTCCGGCACGCGCCGGCGAATCGCCCACACCACGACCGCGCCGAGCGCGCCGATGATCACGACCCAGCGCCAGCCGTCGACGCCGTACGGCGTTTGCGGCACGAGCCACCATGCAAGCAGGGCGACCGACGGCACGGCGGTGTACTGCACCAGATGAACGAAAGCGAACGCGCGGCCACGCAGATGTTTCGGCACGAGTTCGCTGACGTACGTGTCGATCGTCACCAGTTCGACGCCCACGCCGATGCCCGCGATCAGGCGCCACAGGTTGATAGCCGGCGCGCTGGTTTGCAGCGCCATGATCAGTGTGGCGGCGGAATACCACAGGAGCGATACGGTAAACACGGTTCGGCGGCCATAGCGGTCCGCCATGCCCGCGAAAAAGAACGTGCCGATGAAGAGTCCCGCGAACGACGCCGCTACAAAAGCGCCCAGCCCGGCCACGCCGAAGAACGACGCGGTGGTCGTCGCGTAGAGCCCGCTTTTGACGAGGCCCGGGCCGACATAGGCCGTAAAAAACAGATCGTAGAACTCGAACCAGCCGCCGATCGACAGCAGGAATACCAGCATCCATACCGTGCGCGTCGCGGGAAGTCGGTCGATGCGCGCGTTGATGCCGGTCGTAAGTCCCTGCGCACCGGCGCTTGAATCGGGCGACGCGCCGGGTGCTTCGATCGGCAGGCTTGCCATGGAATCCTCCTTGGAGTCTCTTGCTGTGTCGTTCTGTTCAACAGAACGACGTTCTATTTAATGGGTGTGCCGAGATTAGTCCGTGTGGCGTCTGCCAGGAATTCGGGGTTTTACCTAGCCGTCAAACTCCCATTCGCTGCAACATCGCGAGAAGGGCGTCGAATGAAAGCGGCTTGCGCGCGTATGCGATGCTGGGATTCGGTTGCACGGGGATATCCGCGGCCGCGCTGCACAGGATGATCGGAATCGCGCGCAGATTGGGGTCGTTGTAAAGCGCGGCGCACAGTTGCAGCCCCGACATGACCGGCATCATGCAGTCCGACACGATGATGTCGGGCCGGGTCTTGTTGATCTGTTCAAGCGCGGCCGCCCCGTTGGAGGCCGTCAATACGGCATAGCCATGCCGCTCCAGCAACAGTCGCCAGACCGTGAGGATGTCGAACTCGTCGTCCACGACCAGAATGGTTTTCATGGGTGGCTACGTTTCTCGTCGCGGCGTCAGCGTGGCCGACAGGCCTTGCGCTGAAACCACGTTGGCGGGGCTGAGCGGGCTTTCGATTACGTCGAGGCCCTGAGACGAAATGAGGAGCTCGCGCAGCGACGTGTCGTGCGCGCTTTCGCGTTGCTTGACCACCGAAATCATGCGTCGCAAACCCGTGTCCGTTTCGGCGTAGCGCAGCAGCACAAGGTTTTCGGTCAAGGCGGAGACCCGCACGCTCTTCGCGTGTCCGGGGTCGGCGTAAAGCGGCAACTCCTCAGTCAGTATCGTGGTGACGCAGGCTTCCCTCAGTTGATGAAGCAAGGCATTCAGGAACAGGCCGAAGCGTTCGGTTCGCAAGGCGGAATCGCGAAAGCCTTCCACGCCGTCGATCACGATCCGCTTCGCACCGCTCTGCTTGACCGTGGCAAGCGCAACCGCCGCGAGTTCGTCGATCGCGAGTTCAATGGCGGGTTGCCATTGAATCATGAGGCGGCCGTCGTCGTACGCGTCGGCGAGATCGATCGAGACGGCCTCGGCTTTGCCGACCAGCCGCTGCGGCCCTTCGTAAAATCCCAGGTACGCGCAGCGTTCGCCGCGCGCCACGCCGGCCGCGAGAAACTGCAGGCAGAGCAGGGTCTTGCCGACACCTGACGGCCCGATCAGCGTGGTCGTGGAACCTTGAGCAAAACCGCCGCCGAGCAGATTGTCGAGATGCGGGAGACCGAAGCCGAGCCGTGTTTTCAGATCGACCGGGCCTGGTTGCGCGGCGCATTGCGATTCCAGGCGCGGGAACATCAGAAGCCCGCTTTCGGCGATGCGAAAGAAATGCTTGCCCATCAGATGGTTGCGCGCCCGCATCTTGTGCACTTCGATTTCGCGTCCACGGCGCATGCCGTCGTTATAGCGGTTCAGCTCGATCAGACCGTCAACCAGCGTGTGCTCGGGGTGCGGTTCGTTGCCGGAGAGCGGCGCGAGCAACAGCGTGGTGCAATCCATTGCCGCGGCCAGCGCGTTCAGTTCGTGGATGAACTTCGATAGCGACAATTCGGTTTCGCTGAATTCGCGTGCGCTGCGAAAGCCGTCGATGATCATGAGGCTCGGCCGATGGTCGTAAATGCTCGACGCAATCAGCTTGAGGAAGCCATCGAGACCGTCCTGCATCAGCTCGTGATAGCCGGACACGAACAGCATTTGCTGCGCGACGGCGGTTTCGTCGAAGAAGCTCAGGCCTTTGAGGTGCGCCAGCAACTTGTCGTGCGACTCGGCGATCAGGGTCACGTAGAGCACCTTTTCGCCCTTGCTGACACGATGAAAGCCGATCTGGCTCGACAGAATCGTTTTGCCTGCACCGGCCATGCCTTCCAGCAGATAGACGCCGCCGCTGACCAGACCTCCGCCCAGGATCTCGTCGAAACCGGGGACACCTGTTTCGATGTTGGAGCGGGAAGGTGTCTGAGATTCGTGGATAGTCATTGTCGATATGTCGTTCAAAGTACGGAGGAGCGACAGCTTGCAAATGAAATCAAGCGGAGGTGCGTCGCTCAACCTAACCGCGCCAGCAATTCGCGTTCCTGGTCGTGGGCGCCGCTAAGCGTGTCGGCATTCGGTGAGGGGAAACCTGGCTGCGCCCGCCTCCCGCTTGGTGAGCAGCAAGGAAGAGGCCAGCGCGCAGCGTGCGCAAGGGGCGCGGGAGAGGGGGCTTACAGGGCGGGGCACCGGGAGTGTGGCGGTGTTTTTTTCAAATCGATGCAACGAAGGGGGCACGGCAATGGAGGAGACGAGATATCCCTCGCGCATGCAAAGTGCCCGTCATGCGCGAGGATGAGGCGTTTTCTGCTCGGTCGGTAATGGCGCGGCAATGAGCCAGTTGCGCCTTAGCTACACGCGAAACTGCTCGCGGCATTAATATCGCCGCCTTGATAACGGGCGACTTTCGGATACGCACAGAGCGGCCGCGTGCGTCCCGCACCCCAATCGGCCGGCACGTCCGTGTTCGGCACGACATTGCTCGCATCGCGCGCGGTGGCGACCACGCTGTCCGGCGCCTTGCCCTGTTCGACCCAGGCGATCATCGGCGTGAGCATGTCGAACTGGTCGGTGCTCGGACCGCCGGAGCAGGGGTTCATGCCGGCGATCGTGTAGAGACGGGCGAAGTTCGAGGCGTCGCCGCCATTGGCTGCCGTGAGCCGCTGGTACCAGTCGGTCGTATCGTTCGACGAAAACACCGGGTCGCTCGTGCCGTGATAAACCATGAGCTTTGCACCGCGTTGCTTCAACGCACTGAGGTTGGTCTCGTCGGGTGGCGTCATGAACGACCAGGCGGACTCGCTATACACGCCACTCGTGGCGAAGATCTTCGGCGCGTCGGTATCCATGCTGAAGTTCAGCGCGTAGGCCGACAACTGGCTCAACACCGATGCGCTCTGTGGCGGCGTGGTGAACGTGAACGCCGCAGCGGCGGGATCAAGGGTGATCGAGTTCGCCTGCTTCCATGCCGACCAGCCAGGGCCGAGGCCGGCGTCGTATGGAAAGCTCGAATACAAGGCCGTGCCGGCGCTGTTGCGTGCGCCTGAGAAGACGTTGCCGATCGCGTCCTTCTGCGCGCTCGTCAGACAGGTTCCGTCGCGCACGTTGTTCGTGCAGGTGGGTACGTCTGTCGCCAGGCTGAAATTTGCCTGGCATGCCTTGATATCCTGAATGAGGCCGTCGCTGGCGCCGTCGAGTGAATCGCATTTGGCCAGTATCTTCGAGGCCACCATCTGACGTTCCGCTGCGGTAAAGCCGGTCGTGATGTCGGGCAGGCCGTTCGTGGTCGCGGCGGTCGCCACCTTGGCCAATTGCTGCGCGCTCCACATTTCGCCGATTGCTGCCTTCGGCAAGTGGAAGCCCGGGTCGCCGGCAATGATCCCGTCGTATTGCGCCGAAGAACGTGCCGCCGCGACCAATGCATGACGGCCACCGTTGGAGCAACCGTCGAAATAACTGCGGTCCGGCCCCTTGCCGTAGGCGAGTTTGATCACCTGCTTGGCCATCGGCGTGAGCGTGGCGACCGCGTTGTAGCCGTAGTCGAGGCGTGCTTGCGGGTCGAGGCCGAACAGCGGGTTTTGCGACGCGCTGTGGCCTGCGTCCGAACTGATTACAGCGAAGCCCATGTTGAGCGCGTCGTTGGTCGGGCCGCCGCCGCCGATTTCACCGGTAGCGGTCACCACATTCCCATCAAGTCCGCCATTGGCCTGATAGAAGAAGCGCCCGTTCCATGCCAGCGGCAGACGCATCTCGAAGCCGATGGCGTACGTCTTGCCATCGACGCCGCTCACGCGCTGATTCATGCTGCCCTGGATCAGGCAGTGCTCGGCGATCGGTTTGCCGGCCACCTTGAGCGTGCCGGCCGCGACGTCTGACACCGAGGTGAAGACGGTGTTGGCGAACGTGAGTTTCGCGGCGAGCGCGGCGCAATTGCCGGCGAGTGTGCCGGGAGTCGCCGCATTCAGTTGTGGCAGGGCATTCGTGCTCGTGGTGGCCGGGTCGCTGACATCATTGCCGCCACACGCGGCGAGAGTCAGTGCCGCCGCTGCAGCCAGTGCGATGGATGTGTGCTTCATGCGGTATCCCCTAGAACGAGTGACGAATGCCGAGCATTACGCCGGTCTGGCCGGTGCCCGCCGTGGGTGTCGTGCCGCCGCCTCCGGCGCTGACCGAGTAGCGGGCCTTCGCGCTGTTGGCGAGATACGAGCCCTGCGCGTAGACGGCGGTGCGTTTCGACAGCAGATAGGTGGTGCGCAGCGTGCCCATCGTGGCGCGCGTGTCGTGCTCGCTATTGGTGATGTGATAGACCTCGCCGTCGACGATGAAAGCCGGCGTCACGAAGTACGAGGCGCCCACGAAGAACAGATTCGAGCGCACCGCTGCAATCGTGACGGCCGATGGTTCGACCCGGCGATTGAGCCAGCCCGCGCCGATCTTTGCCTTGCCGATATTGGCGTAGGCGCTGACGTGGGTGCGAATGTCTTTGTCGGTGGCATTGGTGAGCGGAATGGGCGCAACGCCGTCGAAGAAGTTCGCCGCAGCAGTGCTCCCGCCGCGTTGCTCTTCATACGACGCCGCAACGCCGAACAGCGGCGCGTCGTACTTCAACATCACCGACCACTCACGGCATTCCGTTGCATGCCCGGCGACAGAGCCGCTGCAGGTGCCCTGGCCCGGCGAGTTGCCGGTGCCCGCCGCGTCGCGGCCGAATGAATAGTTCGCGCCGAGCGTCACGCCCGCATAAGTGCCGAGGTAGCTCACCGAATTGTCGGCGCGGGCGTTCGGCACGTAGGCGTCGAGCGAGCCCAGCCCGTAGATGTCCGGACCAATCAGGTCCGCGCCCATCAGCGCGAGATACGTCATCGTGTACTGTCGCCCGAACGAAACGGTGCCGTACGGACTCTTGATGCCGACGAATGCCTGGCGCCCGAACAACCGGCCGCCCTGGCCGAGATCGCCGGCGCGCACGTTGAAACCGCTTTCCAGCGTGAATACCGCGCTATAGCCGCCGCCCAGATCTTCATTACCGCGCAGGCCCCAACGCGAAGGCAGTTCGCCGGTGACCGACGGCATGCGAAAAGCGCTTTTGCCCGCGGCGTTTGCGTGCGATACGTATTCGATGCCGGTGTCGATGATGCCGTAGAGCGTTACGCTCGATTGAGCCGCCGCGGCACCGCTGACGGCGCACAATGCGCTGCAAAGAAGAATGCGTGTGGATGCTTGCATGCTGGGTGTCTCCAAACCGTTGATCGAATGTGGTTGTTGTTGGTGGGTTTTCTTGAATCTTCTTGAGTTTTCTTGCCTGGTCCGGTCAGTCGTCAGCACGCGGACGGCGTAGCAACAACAGCGCAGCCGCGGCGGCGATCAGCGTGACGGGAATGCTCGCGCCGATCACCGTCGACGAACTGCGCCCCATCGCCAGCAATTGACCTGCTGCCAGCGGTCCGACCACCGAGCCGATACGGCCCACCGCCACCGCCGCGCCGACGCCGGTGCCACGCATGGCAGTCGGATAGAACGCCGCCGAGAGCGCGTAAAGCACCGATTGCCCGCCGATCACGAACATCCCCGCGAAGAAAGCGGAGGTGGCGAGCGCGCCGAAACCGGGCGCCATCGAGAGCGCCGCGAGCGACCCGATGATCCCGACATACATGCCCGCCACCACGAGACCCGAACGCATCCGGTCCATCAACATACCGATGCACAACGCGCCGATGCCGCCGCCGATGTTGAAGAAAATCTGCACATAGCCCACTTGTGCGCGTGACAGACCGCTTGCGGCCATCAACGAAGGCAGCCAGTTGAGCAGGAAGTAGAGGACGATCAGCGTGCAGAAATAGCTGACCCAGATCTGCACGGTCGAGAGGCCGCGTGTACCGCCGAACAGGATTTCGCCCACCGGCGCGGGCTTCGCCTGACCGTCTCGGGAGGCTTGAGTGAATGCCTTCGAATCCGCGAGAAACACGAGCAACAGCGGCACCAGCACCAGCGGCCCTGTGCCGCCGACGTAGAAGATATGCCGCCACTCGGTGTCGCCCGCACTCAACACGCCGATCACCGAAGCGATCACACCGCCGAACGGAATGCCGCAATACATCACGCTCACGGCGGTGCTGCGCGAGCGCGGTTCGACCGCTTCCGACGACAATGCAATCAGGTTAGGCAATGCACCGCCAAGACCAATGCCTGTCAGCACCCGCACGATCACCAGCGTGTGAAAGTCGCTTACTAGCGCGGTCGCGATCGACAGCAAGCCGAACAGGCATGCGGAAATCACTAGCACGCGCTTGCGGCCGATGCGGTCAGCAAGCCGTCCGCCGAACATCGCGCCCGGCAGCAAGCCGAAGGTTCCGGCGCTGAACGCGAGACCCATTTGCCCGACCGAGAGACCGAACTCGCGTGCCATCCGTGGCGCGGCGATGCCGACTGACTGCAGATCGAGCCCTTCGAGCAACGCGACGGCAAAACACAATCCGAGTGTGACAAAGGCGCTTGTCCGGCTGGACGTCGCCGGTCCTGCAAGGCTTTCTGTCGAGGGTAGTATTCCGGCTCTTTTCACGTTAGTGATCCTTATTAAAATGCGTGGTTTTCCGGCGTCGATGAAGAGCGGCAGGTGCGGAGCCGCCGTCTGGTGTGCCGGCTTGGCGCAGAGACGGTTGCGTTTGCTCAATGCCGGGGCGGTCCGGTGTTCCAGACCGGCTCGATGAAACGGGACTCAGACCGCCGTCGAGGTCACCGAGGAATGTTTAAGAACCGCCCGGCGAAAGCCGCAGCGCACAGCACATCGGTTCGATGTCTGCGTTGCTGTCCGTTTGATTCGACGCGATGCAACGCGTCTCCACACGCTGCATCGTGGATAGGATTTAATATCAGGTAGACTGATAATACAAGTGCAAATGCTTCGGTGAAAACACCTAGCAATTTGCAAAGACGGAGAAGTTAGTCGCGCAGGTTGCGCACGAAAGTTTCGAGGTGAGTTTGTACGACGCCGGCCGTGTCGAGCTCGAGACCTTCCATCATCTGTTTCTCGATCGTCTTCACCGCTTGCTCGCATTCGCGCAGCACGGCCCGCCCTTCATCGGTCAGTTGCAGCAGCACGATGCGGCCGTGCGTCGGGTCCGGCTCGCGGCTGACCCAGTTCCGGCTCGCCATGGCGTTCATCACTTCATTGGCCGATTGCGGCGTGATGAAGGAGCGTTCGGCCACTTGCGCATTGGACGCCTGCCCCTTTGCGTCTAGCACCGAAAGCGCGGTGAATTGCGAAAGCGTGAGACCGAGTGGTGCGAGTGCTTCGGTCATGCGGCGCCGCAGGATGCGGTCGAGACTTCCGATCACGTAGGCCAACCGCAGATGCGGGCGACGGGTACGCGTAGTGGTGGGTTCGGCGGGCGAATCTGGATTTTTGCTCATGGTGGGCTGGAGGTCCGGTCTAGCCTGCATCTTAGCGCGCCTCTGCGTTAATTCGACCGATAGGGGTTTGCACCGAGTCAGCGAAATTCCGCTTTACATATCAGGTAGCCTGATATTAAATGCACTCATCGGGCCGCTGCTGGGGTCAACATTCACGGAGAAAGTAGATGAGTTACGAAGGTCGTTGGAAAACCGTCAAGGTCGATGTGGCAGAGGGCATCGCATGGGTTACGTTCAATCGCCCGGAGAAGCGCAATGCGATGAGCCCGACTTTGAACAAGGAAATGATCGAGGTCCTCGAGGCAGTCGAACTGGACGCCGAAGCGCAGGTTCTCGTGCTGACGGGCGAGGGCGACGCGTGGACCGCCGGCATGGATCTGAAGGAATATTTCCGTGAAGTGGACGCAGGCCCGGAAATCCTGCAAGAAAAGATTCGCCGCGATGCATGCCGCTGGCAATGGCAGTTGCTGCGCATGTACGCGAAGCCGACCATCGCGATGGTCAACGGCTGGTGCTTCGGTGGCGGCTTCTCGCCGCTGGTGGCGTGCGATCTTGCAATCGCCGCTGACGAAGCCGTGTTCGGCCTCTCCGAAATCAACTGGGGCATTCCGCCGGGCAACCTGGTGAGCAAGGCGATGGCGGATACCGTGGGGCATCGTCAGGCGCTTTACTACATCATGACCGGCGAGACGTTCACGGGGCAGGAAGCCGCGCGGATGGGTCTCGTCAACAACAGCGTGCCGCGTGCCGAACTGCGCGAGGCGACGCGTGTTCTCGCAGGCAAGCTGTTGCAGAAGAATCCGGTGGTGCTGCGCGCGGCCAAGCACGGTTTCAAGCGTTGCCGCGAACTGACGTGGGATCAGAACGAGGATTACCTGTACGCCAAGCTGGATCAGGCACAACTGCGCGATCCCGAAGGCGGCCGCGAGCAGGGCCTGAAGCAGTTCCTCGACGAGAAGGCGATCAAGCCGGGTCTGCAAACCTACAAGCGCTGAGCGATCGCCGGCGCCAAGGTAGCGCAGGCAGATACACGCGCAGGAAGACTGGCGGGACGAGAGACATAGCGAGGAGACGAGACACATGCATGAAGTGACATTGTTGATCGGCGGCGAGAGCCGTGGCGCATCGGACGGCAGAACATTCGAGAGGATCAATCCCGCGAGCGGCGTGGCGGCTTCGCGTGCGGCTGCCGCCACGTTGGCCGATGCCGATGCGGCGGTCGAATCCGCTGCGCGCGCGTTCCCGGCATGGTCCGCGTTGGCGCCGACCGAACGTCGCAAACGTCTATTGGCTGCAGCGGATCTGATGGATGCGCGCACCGCGCAGTTCATCGAAACCGGTGTGGCAGAAACCGGCGCCATGCCGAACTGGTACGGCTTCAATGTGATGCTGGCCGCCAATATGCTGCGCGAAGCTGCTGCGATGACCACGCAGATCGACGGCGACGTGATTCCGTCGGATGTGCCGGGCAGTCTCGCGATGGCCGTGCGCCAGCCGTGCGGTGTGGTGCTCGGCATGGCGCCGTGGAATGCACCGGTGATTCTCGGCACACGGGCAATTGCCATGCCGCTCGCGTGCGGCAACACAGTCGTGCTTAAGGCTTCCGAAGGCTGTCCCGGTGTGCATCGACTGATCGGCAGTGTGTTGCAGGAAGCCGGCCTCGGAGACGGCGTGGTGAACGTCATCACACATTCAGCTGAAGATGCGCCGGCGATCGTCGAAAGGTTGATCGCGCATCCGGCGGTGCGGCGGGTCAATTTCACCGGCTCGACGCGAGTTGGACGCATCGTCGCGCAACATGCCGCGCAGCATCTGAAGCCGGCGTTGCTCGAGCTCGGCGGCAAGGCGCCTGTGGTGGTGCTCGACGATGCCGATCTGGATGCGGCGGTGGACGGCATCGCGTTTGGCGCGTTCTTTAACCAGGGGCAGATTTGCATGTCGACGGAGCGGCTGATCGTCGACCGCAAAATCGCCGACGTGCTGGTTGAGAAGCTCGCGGCCAAAGCACGAACGCTGAAGGCGGGCGATCCCGCTGCGGCCGATTCCGTGCTCGGCGTGCTCGAAAGTGTGGCGGCCGCGCGGCGCATCAAGGCGCTCGTTGAAGACGCGCATGAGAAGGGCGCGAAGCTGCCGGTCGGTTGCTCGGTTGAGGGTGCGGTGATGCAACCCGTGATTGTCGACGGCGTGACGCGGGACATGTTGCTCTATGCCGAGGAATCCTTCGGCCCGGTGGTGACGGTGCAGCGCGTGGACAGTGACGAGGAAGCGATTCAGGTCGCCAACGATAGCGAATACGGTCTCTCCGCGGCGGTATTCAGCCGCGATATATCGCGCGCGTTGAATGTGGCGAAACGCATCGAATCGGGCATCTGTCACATCAACGGGCCGACTGTGCACGACGAAGCGCAGATGCCGTTCGGCGGCGTGAAGAAGAGCGGCTATGGGCGCTTTGGCAGCAAGGCGTCGATCGCCGAGTTCACCGACTTGCGCTGGATCACGATTCAGACCGGCCCGCGGCACTATCCGATTTGATTGTGCGCGGTCGAATGACCGCGTTGGAGCATTAAAGGAAGGTCTCGCCGCCGCAGAGAACGAGGCGCAGACTGCTTTCCATGGAGACAGGCGTTGCATTCCGAGCCGAGACAACCGAACACTTCCATCGCGCACGACAACGCGTCGACGCATTACCGCGCGACGACGATCGGCGCGTCATCGTTGCACGCGCAACGGCACGGCGACACGTGGTATTTGCGCGCTGCTGAGCCGCTCGGCGAACACCCACAACGAATGACCGACCGGCTCGCGAGCGGCGCGCGCGAACATCCGGAGCGCTGGCTGGCGGCGCGACGCGGCAGTGGCGGTCAATGGATCGGCCTGAGCTACGCGAAGGCGCTGCAAAGTGCTCGCGCGATTGGGCAAGCGCTGCTGGCGCGTGATCTCTCCGTTGAGCGTCCGGTCGTGATTCTCTCGGGCAACGATCTCGAGCATCTGCAACTGGCGCTCGGCGCGATGTGGGCCGGCATTCCGTATGCGGCAATCTCCCCGGCGTATGCGCTCGCTTCCGGCGACTTCGGCAAGCTGCGCCATACGATCGATCTGCTGACGCCGGGCCTGGTCTTCGTAACGGGCTACGACACCTTTGCGAGGGCGATCGATGCCGTGGTGCCAGCCGACGTCGAAGTCGTCGCTGCAACAGAACCCAAAGAGCCGCAGGCGGCGCGCAGCGTGACTTCATTCGGCGACCTGCTGAATACAACGCCCACCACAGTCGATTCCGTTCAGGCGGCGTTGAGTCCGGACGCCATCGCCAAGTTTCTGTTCACATCAGGCTCGACCAAACTGCCCAAGGCCGTGCCGACCACGCACCGCATGCTGTGCAGCAACCAGCAGATGCTGCTCGAAACGTTTCCTGAGTTCGCGAACGTGCCGCCGGTGCTGGTTGACTGGTTGCCGTGGAATCACACCTTCGGCGGCAGCCATAATGCGGGCATCGCGCTCTACAACGGCGGCACGCTCTATATCGACGATGGCAAGCCAGTCAACGGCAAGTTCGAAGAAACGCTGCGCAACCTGCGTGAAATCGCACCGACGATCTACTTCAACGTGCCGAAGGGCTGGGAAGAACTGGCCATCGCGCTGGAGCAGGACGCGCAATTGCGTGAGACGTTTTTCTCGCGCGTGAAGGTGTATTTCTTCGCGGGCGCGGGGCTTTCGCAGGCGGCGTGGGACCGGCTCGAACGCGTCACCGAACAATATTGCGGCGAGCGCATTCGCATCATGGCCGGACTCGGCATGACCGAGACCTCGCCGTCTTGTCTGTTCACCACAGGTCCGATCATGCGCGCCGGCTATGTCGGCTCACCGGCGCCTGGCTGTGAGGTCAAACTCGCGCCGGTCGGCGACAAACTGGAAGCGCGTTATCGCGGACCGCATGTGATGGCCGGCTATTGGCGCGCGAATTCCGCGGAGTTGGACAGCGTCTTCGACGAAGAAGGCTACTTTTGCAGCGGCGACGCGTTGCGCTTTGTCGATATCGAACGACCGGAACTCGGGCTGCTGTTCGACGGTCGCATCGCCGAGGACTTCAAGCTGAGTTCAGGCACCTTCGTCAGCGTCGGCCCGATGCGGGCTCGCGTGATTTCCGAAGGCGCGCCGTACGTGCAGGACGTGGTCGTTACCGGGATGAATCGCGACGACGTGGGTTTGCTGGTGTTTCCGCGGCTCGACGATTGCCGGCGACTGGCTGGTTTGCCTTTGTCGGCCAGCGCGCGTGAGGTGATCGAAGCACCCGCCGTGCGCGCGCATTTTGCAGCCTTGTTGGCAACGCTCAATCGCGGTGCGACTGGCGGCGCGACGACGATCGCCCGTATCCGGCTGATGGACGTCGCCCCTTCGCTCGATCTCGGCGAGATCACCGACAAAGGGTCGATCAATCAGCGCGCGGTGCTCACGCATCGGGCGGCGCTCGTCGAAGCGATGTACGACGCGGCACAGCGCGACCCCGCCGTGATTTACGCGGCTGCGTGTGGCGCGACGTGAGGCACGCATCGTTCGCTAACCCTGGGTCTCTCGTCGCACGGCAAAGGCGCTTCGCCGTATACAATTCGGCAGCGCCTGATTCTTGCCCAATACTGACCTAATCCCACTCATGCCGAATCCGACCCGGGCCTTTCTTCTCGGCCCGCTCCTGAAAGGCGTTTCACGCTCCTTCTATCTCACCCTGCGCGTGCTGCCCGCGGGGATGCGCGATCCGATCGGCCTCGCGTACCTGCTCGCGCGCGCGGCCGACACGATTGCGGATACCTCGCTGATCTCGCCCGAGCAACGCCTTGCAATGCTGCTGTCGCTGCGCGACCAGATCAACGGCGCCCCGAACGACGGCGCGCTGCTCCAGCGCATGGCCACTGAAGTGGCGGGCCAACAGATCCAGTCCGATGAAAAGGTGCTGCTCGAGTCGCTAGGACCTGCGCTCGAGGTGCTGTCGCAACTGAGCGAGTCCGACCGTAAGGCCGTGCGCGAGATCGTGTCGACGCTGACCGAGGGCATGGAATTCGACCTTCGCACGTTCCCCGACGAACGTTCCGGCCAGATCGCCGCGCTCTGCGAGTACGAAGAACTCGACCGCTATACCTACCTGGTGGCCGGCTGCGTCGGCGAATTCTGGACCACCATGACCTACGCGCACATGCCCGGCACACTGAAAGAGCGGCCTGAGATCATGGCGCGCCGCGGCGTGCGTTTCGGCAAAGCGCTGCAGATGACCAACGTGCTGCGCGATTGCGGCAAGGATCTGCGGATCGGCCGCTGCTACCTTCCGCAGACGATGCTCGATCAATCTGGTCTGAGCGCACAAGACCTCCTGCAGCCGGCAAATTCCGTTCGCGCCCGGCCGCTGATGGTCGAACTCGTGCGCAAGTCGCTGGATCATTTTCGCGAAGCGTTGGACTACACGCTGGCTATTCCCGCGTTTTCAGTGCGTTTGCGCCTCGCCTGCTTGTGGCCGATCCTGATTGGCCTCGACACGCTGCTGTTGCTGGTGGATAACAATGACTGGCTCGACCCGGCCAAGGTCTCTAAAGTGCGGCGCAATCAGGTGTATCAAATCATTGCGTCTTCACTGCTGCTGGTGCCTTCGAATGGTCTGGTGCGGGCGTCGGTTGAAAAGCGGATCAAGCAAATCGAAGCTCGATTCTGAGCGTGGGTTGCGATGGTTTTAACGTGGATTCAGTCATGCCGCATAGCCGATTTACGCGGCATTGCCTTTCAACTTAATCCGCATTATTGAATCGCCAGCAATCGGGAAACCCCTGGCACCCTGCATTGATGGTTCGCGTTAGTCTCTTCAAAAGAGGAGACGATTCATGAGACAAGCGTTCAATATTGCAGTGGTGTTGTTGCTTGGCTATTTGATGGCGGATAGAGCGCTAATGCGCGCCCAAGCCGGAGAGATGGGGACAATTACGTGCCACCAGGGCGCGGAGCTGGTCAAAGCGAATGCGTTGAAAAAGGGTTTCGGTGACGCCGGGGCCAGCAGCCAGGGTGAAAATTTCCTGTCGAGTTGTCTCGTCACGGGTCGTGGCCAGGTGGGCGATCTGATCGCTCGCGAATAACGCAAGCAGCCTGGCGCCGCTAAGGCTCAGGCCAGACGTAGCACGACATAAACAAAAAGCGCCCAGACCTTGAAGGTCCAGGCGAAGTCATCGGGAGCCCGATGACGGAGGTATCGAATACAGAACTGGCCCGCGATCGGGGATACTCGGTCGCGGGCCAGTTCGTTTGAATCAGAGCGTGCGGCTGTGTTGCGGGCTTAGCGGTCGATCAGGGCAGACGGCGTGGCCTCTGCCTCGATCCGCTGGACGGCCTGGTTGGCAACTCAGTTACCAGCTTAGTTACCGAAATAAACCGACTTCGAACCGCTCATCGGAACCGGCTGGCTCGACTGCGACGAGCCGTTCGCCACACCGCCGTAGCTGCTTTCTGCGGTACCGTTTTGCTGGGCGACACGGGCTTGCGCAGCCTGGATGTCAGCCGGGTAGTACGGGTCGGAACGGCCCGGCTGGTAGCCGGCTTTTTCGAGTTGAATCAGTTGCGCGCGGACTTCGGCGCGGGTCACGGGCTGGTTGGACTGCGCAAACGAGGCAACAGGAGCGGCCAGCACAGCGGCGACAACAACGGCTTGAATGAGCGATTTCATGATGAACTACCTCCAGTTCGGTCTTTATCTTGCTACGAGCGGTGTTGTTCGTAGTCAGTGATTCCATTGTAGTTTTGCGATCTGACCGGAGTAATCATCAATTCAGCTAATGTTTGTTGCGAGATTTGCAACAAAAGAAGAGTGCTTTGGTTAATGCGCTCTTGTGCGCATCGCGAAAAAAAGGGCGCCGACGGCGCCCTTTCTCCCTTTACGACCTGACGTTCAACTCAAACCGCTGCGGGCCGCCACTTCAACAGCCGCTGTTCGACCGCAGTCAGCAGGTAGTCTGCGGCCAGCGCGACCACCGCCAACACGATCATCGCCGCGAACACGCCGCTTGCGTTGAACGCGCCTTGCGCAGTGGAGATCAAGAGACCGATACCTTGCTTCGAGCCGAGGAACTCGCCCACCACCGCGCCGACCAGCGCAAAGCCGAAGCTCACGTGCAAGCTGGCGAGAATCCAGCTCAATGCCGACGGGATCACCACCGAGGTCGTCACCTGACGGCGCGACGCACCCAGAATCTGCGCATTCGCGATCATGTAGCGGTCAGCTTCACGCACACCCTGGAACGCATTGGCGAACACGACGAAGAACACCATCACCACCGCCAGCGCCACCTTCGAAGCCATGCCAAGACCGAGCGCAATCACGAATACCGAGCCGAGCACCACGCGCGGAATCGAGTTGGCGATCTTGATGTAGAGGCTGAACACATCGGAGAGCAGCTTGTTGCGCCCGAGCACGATGCCGCAGAACACGCCCGCCACCGAACCGATAATGAAGCCAAGCCCGGTTTCTTCGAGCGTGACCCACACCTGCGTCAGGAGCGGTCCTTGCGACGTGCCGTTCACGAACCAGTCGATGATCTGATCGAAGATCGCACTCGGCATCGAAAAGAAGAACGGATCGATCCACTTCAGGCGCGCGGACAATTCCCATCCGCCGAGCACAACCACCAGCACGACAATACGCAGCGTGATCACCAGCGCATGACGTTGGCGGATACGTTTTTGCGCGACGCGTTCGACTTGCGCGAGCGACGCGGGATCGATGCCCGAAGGCATCGTCTGTTGAGGGGTAGTAGACATGTTTGCCGTTCCTTGGATTATCCGATCTGCACTTCTTCGCGCAGGTCGTGCCAGATATCGCGCGAGATTTCGATAAAGCGTGGGTCGTAGCGAACTTCCGACGTGACGCGCGGACGCGGCAGATCGATTTCGTACACCTTCTTCAGCGTCGCCGGACGCGCGGTCAGCACGAACACGCGATCCGCAAGCGCAATCGCTTCTTCCAGATCATGCGTGACGAACACCACCGAACCGGCGCCGCCCCACAGTTGCAGCAGTTCGTCCTGCATCAGCGTGCGCGTCTGCATGTCGAGCGCCGAGAAGGGCTCGTCCATCAGCAGGATTTCCGGCTTGTTGATGAAGGTTTGCGCCAGCGCCACGCGCTTTCTCATCCCGCCGGACAGTTGATGCGGGTAGTGCTTGCCGAACTTGTCGAGGCCCACGCGGCGCAGCCATTCGTTGGCTTCGTCGTACGCGGCGGATTTCGAGCGGCCGCGATAGAGCGGGCCGGCCGCCACGTTGTCGATGACCGAGCGCCACGGAAACACGGCGTCCGCCTGAAACACGAAGCCGATGCGCGGGTCGATGCCGTCTACCGGTGCGCCCATTACGCGCACTTCGCCGGTGGTGGGCTTCAGCAAGCCGGTGATCATGCTGAGCGTGGTCGACTTGCCGCAACCCGTCGGGCCGACAACCGCGACGAACTCGCCGCGCGCCACCGACATGCTGAAGTCGCGCAAGGCGATCGTCGCTTTGCCATCCGGAGAGATGAAACGGCACGATACGTTGCGCATCTCGATGGCGGGCGTATCGCGTGACAGAGGTTGATTCATCGGCTGGTGCCTCGCAGTTCTCTTGATGTTGAAAGGGCGTGACGCAGAGGGTGTTACTTCGCCGCGGTCTTGACCGGTGCCGACACGTAGTCGTTGCTATAGGTCTTGGCGAGGTCGATATGCTTGCCCTTCACCGAAGGATTGAACGCCGACAGCACCTTCAGGACAGTGTCCGGGCCGTCGGCAGGCATCTTGCCGTCCTTCGTGAACATCGGCAGCGACGCTTTCAGCGCGCCGACGTATAGGTCCTTGTTGTTGCCGTAGTAATCCTTCGGCATCTTCGCGGCGATCTCTTCCGCGCTATGGGTCGCGATGAAGTTCAGCGTCTTCGCGAAGGCGTGCGAGAGCTTCGTGGCGTCGTCCTTGTGCGACTCGGCCCATGCGCGCTGCACGTAGAAGCTCGAAGCCGGATACGTGCCGCCGAGCGCAGCGCGCGTGCCTTCCAGCGTGCGCATATCGACCAGCACCTTGGCGTCGCCGGTCTTAAGCAGTTGTGAGACCGTCGGCTCGGTGGTCATGCCCGCGTCGATACGGTTCTGCTTGATGGCGGCGATAAAGCTGTTGTCCGCGCCAACCGGCAGCAGCGTGTATTGCGTGGACGGCACGCCCGCGCGTTGCGCGAGGTATTGCGTGAGGAAGCTGGTCGACGAGCCGAGGCCGGTCACGCCGAGCGTCTTGCCCTTCGAGTCGGCCATGCTCTTGAAGGTCTCGGCCGATTTGGTGGCGACCATTTCCACTTCACCCGGCACCTGGCCGAAAATCACCAGCGCCTGGACTTCCTTGCCCTTGCTCTGCAAGTCGATGGTATGGTCGTAGAAGCCCACCACGCCTTGCACCGCGCCCGCCAGCAGTTCGTTTTCCGCGTCCACGCCGGCCGGTTGCGAGAGGATTTCGACGTCGAGGCCTTCGTCCTTGAAGTAGCCGAGCTGCTCCGTGAGCTTGGCCGGCAGATAGATGATCTTGGTGGCGCCGCCGACCATGATCGTCAGCTTCTCCGCATGGGCCGCGGCCGAAGCGGCGGCAAGGGTAAACGCAACACCTGACACGGCGGCAATCTGGCGCAAGGTACGCATGAAGCAGTCTCCTGAGGTTTATTCGCCGCCCTGTGCGGATACGGCGCTTTCTGGACGAATGACGGCGATTATAGAAATCTGAAACCTTCTGGCAGCTTTCGGGGCTGCGAGCAAATCATGGGTGTTAACCCGAAAATCCTCCGTAATCTTTGGGGCGCCCCCTGGCAAACCCCATAACGTGGGCCACAAAGCACCCAAGCCGCGCGCAAAGCCCTTGTTTTACGGCACAATCGGCGTCCTGACTTTTGCCGCGCATTAAGTTGCCTATTTCGCCGTTCTCCCCATGAAGCTGCTGCTCATCGAAGACAACCCCACGCTGGCGCACTGGCTCGCGAAGATGCTGGAGCAGGAGGCGTTCGCGCTCGACGCCGTGCAGGACGGCGACGCCGCCGACCGCTTGCTGCGCACCAATCACTACGACGTGATCCTGCTCGACCTGAATCTGCCGAAGCTGTCGGGCAAGAACGTGCTGCGCCGTTTGCGCCAGCGCGGTGACGCCACGCCGGTGCTGATCCTGACGGCGAGCGGTTCGATCGACGAAAAAGTGGAACTGCTCGGCGCCGGCGCGGACGACTACCTGGTCAAGCCTTTTGAAGTACGCGAGCTGATCGCGCGCATCAAGGTGGCGATCCGCCGCCAGTCGCCCTCGAAGGCGAGCGAGGTAGTGTGCGGCGATCTCGCGTTCGACATCGACACGCGTCAGTTCACGCTGAAGGGCGCGCCGCTGAACGTGACGCCGCGCGAGCGCTCGGTGCTCGAAACGCTGATCCTGCGTTTGGGCAAGACGGTAACCAAGCCCGCCCTGGTCGACGCGATCTTCACGCTCGCGGACGAGCCGAGCGAGGACGCGGTCGAAATCTACATTTCGCGGCTGCGTAAGAAACTCGACGGCAGCTCGGCCGCGATCGTCACGTTGCGCGGACTCGGTTATCTGCTGCGCAAGAAAGAAGATGACCAATAGTCTGCGCATGCGTCTGCTGTGGTGGCTGCTGGTGCCGCTTGCGTTGTACGTGTTCGTCACGGGCAAAGCGGAATACGACAACGCGCGGCGCACGGCGGACCTGGTGCAGGACAATCAACTTATCTCATCGGCGCGGATGATCGCGGGTGAAGTGGAGTGGGTGGACGGTTTTCTGCGCGTGGACGTGCCACCCGCCGCGCTTGAAGTGTTCGTGTCGCCCTATCGCGATCAGGTGTTCTACAGCGTGCTGGTCGACGATGGCCGCCTGCTGGCGGGCACGCCGGATTTTCCGCAGCGCTCGGCGCGCTCGCCCGACACGGCCGATCACTACGACACCGAACTCCACGGGCAACCCGTACGCGCGGTCGGCCTCGTGCGCCTGATGTACGACAACGGTGCGACGCGCCGCGTACGTGTGACGGTGGGCAAGACCGTACGCTCGCGCGACGCGATGGCGCAGCAATTGTGGCAACCGCAACTCGTGCGGCAGATCGAGATGATCGTGCTGGCGGTCGCGCTGGCCTGCATCGGCCTCACCTTCGAATTGCGGCCGCTGATGAAAGTGAAGGAAGAGGTCGCCGACCGTGACCCCATGCAGCTCGAACCGATTCGCGTCGAGCGCCTGCATACCGAGTTGCGGCCGATCGTCGAAGCGATCAATCAATGTATCGCGCGGCTCGGCGTGCAGGTGGCCGCACAGCGGCGTTTTATCGCCGACGCCGCGCACCAGTTGCGCACGCCGCTCACGCTGCTCGGCACGCAGTTGCAGTTCGCACGCCAGCAGGACGGCCTGAATCCCGCGCTCGACGAGGCGCTCGCCGCGATGCACCGCAGTAATCGTTCGATGGTCGGACTCACGAACAAGCTGCTGTTGCTCGCGCAGGCCGAGGCTGCCGACAACAAGCAACTCGCGGTGGAAACGGTCGATCTAGTGCCGCTGGCGATGGAAGTGGTGGAGGATCTGGCGTTGCTCGCGCAGGCCCGGGACATCGATCTGGGCGCGGAACTGAACGGCCCCGCGCCGGTGGCAGGGCATCGCGGCTTGCTTCAGGCGTTGATCGCCAACCTTGCGGAGAACGCGATCCGCTATACCGGCAGCGGCGGCCACGTCACGGTGGCGGTCAGCGGTCAAGCCGATACAGTCACCGTGACGGTGCTGGACGATGGTCCCGGCATTCCCGCCGAATCGCGCACCCGCGTGTTCGAGCCGTTCTTTCGGGCGTCGACAGATACTGAAGGGACCGGGCTGGGCCTCGCCATCGTGCGTGAAATCGCGGACGCCCATCACGGGGAGATTGTGCTTAAACCGGGTGAGGGCGGTAAAGGCGTGCACGTGACCGTCTCGTTTCCGCGCGCACCGACGGAAGAATCTCAGGCCGGTTAACTCGGCCGCTTCAAATCGGCGGCTTCAAAAGTACTCGGGACAAACCCGCAATCGGCACAGGAAACGCGTGTTCGAAAGCCTGTAGAAGGATTTGTACCCCTAGAATTTGAGGCAGGCGATTCACGAACGCCCACCGCGCACGCGGGACATAGCGGAGACATCCAGCACAGAGGAACGAAGAATCGTGTTTTCAGGCAGTCTGCGCGGACGCTTGCTTTGGTGGCTCTTGCTGCCGCTGGCGGCGTTCGTTTCCATTTCCGGCATGATTTCGTATCGCAACGCGCAGACCACCGCCGACCTGGTTCAGAATAACGCGTTGCTATCGTCGATACGCATCATTGGCGAGGACATCGACTGGGATAACGGCAACGTGTCGGTCCAGATTCCGCCGGCCGCGCTCGAGCTGTTCGAGTCGCCGGAACAGGACAGTGTGTTCTATCGCGTCGAAGCAAGCGGCCACCGCCTGCTGGCCGGCAGTCCCGAGTTACCGTTGCCGCGCGGCGTGAGCGACGTGCCGATGCTCTATTCCACCCATCTCGAAGACGGCCGTGCCGTGCGCGCGGCTACTTACGTGCGGCAGCTATACGACTCGGGCCGCACCGAAGAAGTTGTCGTCGCGGTCGCGAAAACGGAAGGTTCGCGCGACGCCATGGTGTGGCGCCTGCTGCGGCCGCAACTGTTCGGCGAAGTGCTCACGCTGGTGCTCGCGATGGTGTTCGTCTATCTCGGGCTGACCTTCGAATTGCGGCCGTTGATGAAGGTGAAAGACGACGTCGCCGATCGTAACGCGTCGCAACTTGAACCGATACGCGTGGCGCGCTTGCATGTCGAATTAAGACCCATTGTCGAAGCGATCAACCAGTGCATCGCGCGCATGGGCCAGCAGGCCGCGACGCAGCGGCAATTCATCTCCGACGCGGCGCATCAGTTGCGTACACCGCTCGCGCTGCTGGTGGCGCAGATCCAGTTCGCGCGGCAACGTGAGAATCGGGACGCGCCGCTCAGCGAGGCACTGGCCGGCATGCATAAAAGCAGCCGCAAGCTGACCACCTTGACCAACAAACTGTTGCTGCTCGCTCAAGCCGAATCCGCCGCGCCTTCCAGTACGCGCGAACGGGTCGATCTGAGCGCGTTGATCGCGGGGGTGCTGGAGGAGTTGATAGCGTTCGCGCAGTCGCGTGAAATCGATCTGGGCGCCGAGTTGGAAGACGGTCTGTACGTAACCGGCGACGAGGCGCTGACCGCGGCGTTGGTGACCAATCTCGTCGATAACGCGCTGCGCTATACGCAACCCGGTGGTCGCGTCACTGTGCACACGCAGCGCGGTAATGACAGGGCGATCGTGCGGGTGATCGACAACGGGCCAGGTATCAAAGCCGAGGCGAGAGTGCGTGTGTTCGAACGTTTCTATCGCGCGTCGAGCCACGCTGACGGAACCGGGCTCGGTTTGCCGATCGTGCGCGAGATCGCCTGCCGGCAAGGCGGCACGGTTACGCTCGAGCCGGGTGAGGGCGGTGTCGGCCTGGTCGCCACCGTCGAGATGCGACTATGGTCGGCGGTGGTGTGATGCGCCGCCAAATCAGGGGAAACCTATGAAACTGCTGCTCGTTGAAGACGACGCTGACCTCGCGCGCTGGGTGATGAACCTGATGCAGGTCGAGAATTTCGTGGTTGACTGGGCGCAGGACGGCGAGCGTGCGGAGACGCTGCTCGGCATGCAGTGCTACGACGCAGTGTTGCTCGATCTGCGCTTGCCCGGCATTGGCGGCAAGGACGTGCTGGCGCGTCTACGGCGTAAACGCGACAACGTGCCGGTGCTGATGCTCACCGCCAACGGCTCGACCGACGACAAAGTGGCCTGCTTCTCGGCCGGCGCGGACGATTACGTCGTCAAACCTTTCGACGCACGAGAGCTGGTGGCGCGCATCAAGGCGCTGATCCGCCGTCAGGCGGCCGGCGATAAGGGTCAGTCGATCGACTGCGGCGATCTGCGCTATCTGTTCGATTCCCGCGAATTCGTCTTGCAAAACGAGCCCTTGCCGTTACGGCGGCGCGAACACGCCATCCTCGAAACGCTAATGCTGAAGCAGGGCAAGACCGTCTCGAAGTCCACCCTGATGGACAAGGTGTTCACGCTCGACGACGAACCCAGCGCCGATGCCATCGACATTTACATTCACCGCCTGCGCAAACATCTGGCGAGTTCCAGCGCGAAGATCATGACCCTGCGCGGGCTTGGCTACATCCTGCGCGAGGAAGTGCCGTGCGAAGCGTTTGCCGAGTCGTTATAGCGCAGCAGATCACTCCGTAAGGCTTTCCTAAGGTTCCCCATTGCACTATTCGCCGCATCGAGCGAGCGCAAGCGCGCCTGCTCGCAACGTCGAATTGAATGCCTATTGATGGGAGAACCCGCTTGCTAGAGACCTCGACTTATCGTGTTGCCGAGATGCGCAACAAAGTGCCCGAGGCAACACTTGTCTTCTGGGCGATCAAGATCATGGCGACCACCGTCGGCGAGACCGGCGCGGACTATCTGGCCGTTCACGTGGGGCTCGGCACCGCGCTCACCGGCGCAATGATGCTCACGTTGCTGATTGCCGCGTTGGCCGTGCAGCTTCGCATGCGCAAGTACGTGCCGTGGATTTACTGGCTGACCGTGGTGCTGGTCAGTGTGGTCGGCACGCAGATTACCGATGCGCTGACCGACAAGCTCGGCATCAGTCTCTATGCCAGCACGGTCGCGTTTGCACTCGCGCTGGCTGTGGTGTTCGCGCTCTGGTATCGCAGTGAACGGACACTGTCGATTCACACCATCTACACGACGCGGCGGGAGCTTTTCTATTGGGCCGCCGTGTTGTTCACCTTCGCGCTGGGCACCGCGGCCGGTGATCTCGCGACAGAAGCGTTGGGACTCGGCTTCATGATCGGCGTGGTGGTATTCGGTGCGCTAATCGCATTGGTGTGCGCCATCTACTACGTCGGCGGGAATCCGGTGCTGACGTTCTGGCTTGCCTACATTCTGACGCGGCCGTTGGGCGCCTCGTTCGGCGATCTGCTCTCGCAGTCACGTGCATACGGCGGTATCGGCCTCGGCACGATCAATACGAGCGTGCTCTTTCTGAGTGCCATTGTCGTTCTGGTCGTCTTCGCGAGCGCAGTCGAACAGCGCTCCACGCGCGCGATCGCCACACGTGAGCCTTGAGCGCGGGTCGCTCGACAAGTCGTAGACGTAGCCCTTTTCAATCGTATGTTGAATCAAACGGAAGTGAACAATCATGAACCAACGCACGCTCAACAAAGCCGTCATCGCTTCTTTCATTGCCCTCGGTGCCGTTAGCTTCGGGCATCGCGAGGCAGGTGGGATCGGCTTTCCGTCGGCTGCGGCTGCCGAGCCCGTCAAGGCGTCAAAGCTCGGCGACCTCTCGCCGTTCCGCAAGATCGCTGCCGACACCGCGGTACTCGTCGACCAAGGCAATCTCGCGGGCGGTAAGGCGCGTATCAAGGATCTGGAACTCGCATGGGACGACGCCGAGCCTTCGCTGAAGCCTCGAGCCGCAGCTGACTGGCATACCGTCGACAAAGCGATCGACCGCGCGCTGAGTGCGTTGCGCGCCGGCACGCCGAACGCAGCGGAATGCAAGCAGGCGCTCGCTGATCTGCTGGCGGTGATGGATCGAATGAACGGGAAGGCCTGACGCGCTGAAGGGTGCGAGCGATCACTGCGACCATCTGTGAAACACATGTTCGCCTTTGAATCGATACGGTATGCAAAACAATTATTACCGCTGATTCAGCAAGTTGAAAGCTCGTGGTCGCACAGTGGCAGGCGCTCGTTCACCTGGTCAAGAACGCCCGTTTTTTTCCAAGCCATGTATCGAAGATAACAAGTCTGTTGCGGCGGAAAAGTGGCCGGCAGCCTGTGCCACTTTTCTTTCGTCTGCAGCACCCAGAGTATCGCGTTGAGGATCTCGCGATCACTGCGGCGAGGGCGCCCGCGCCCTGACGAAACCACGGGAAAAAGACTCTGAACACGCGCCCAATCGGCGTCGGTGAGGGGGATCTGAAGCATCTGCCGCCTTGAATGACTGTGTAGGGAATGCGCAGTCGTTACATGCTGCGTTTGCTGCCGATACTAGTAAATCTTTTTTTCTCGGTCAAATTTTATTGTTGCGGTGCGACGCCTTCATTTATCGCTTGTTGTTTAGCGATCTTATTCACGACGCATGACATGGTTTCGCCGTTTGAAGCGATGGACTTGTGGTAGCCGGCGCGTTCGACGTTTTGTGCGGCCCCGTAACGTCGATGCGAAACGCTACGTAACATCCGCGTTCATACAAACGTTTGGCGATTGAAATTACGCTTCGACAGATTTGATCGGATGGCCGTAAACCATTGAACTAAAGGGCTTGTTGGCCAAGGCCGCGGATAGTCGCGCAGTGAACGTGCCGCTTGGCACGACATGTGCATGCGTTAGTCAGGTTAAAAAATTGCGCCTACGCCATGCTATCGCTCGACTATGACAAGCCTGTATCGCTCGCAACGACATTCGGCATGCGTAACGTTTGCGTTGAACAGACCAATTGGGATGACTCACGCGACGATCCCATGGAACTGAGCGAACTCGAAAGCCGCGTCCACCAGGGTCTGCACGCGGGTGAATTTCATCTCGTGTTTCAGGGGGCTTATCGCGCGGCAGGTGGCGCGCTGGCTCGCCTCGAAGCGCAGGTTCGATGGACGCATCCCGACTACGGGTTGCTGCTACCCGGTATTTTCATGATGCCGCTCGAGCACCCGCAGGTTGCGCTGGAGATGGCCTTGTTCGTCATCGATGGCGTGTGCCGTGAACTGCGCGATTGCCTGTCGTCGAAGATGGCGTTGCTGCCGGTCGCGATCACGGTGCCGGCGCAGGTAGCCGTGCTCGAATCGTTTGCCGACGACCTCACGCGCATCGCGCGATCGTATGGCGTGCCGGGCAACCTGCTTGAAATCGAAGTGCCCGATAGCGCAGATGCAGCACGTCTCTTGTCTTTGCGTACTTTGACGGCTGGCCTTCGGTCTGCGGGAACCGGCATCTCGCTGGGCAAGTGGGGCAATGGCGCGTCTTCGCTCGCACTGCTCGGCGCGCTCGACGTGGACACCTTCACGATTGCGCCTGAGTTGATGGCAGCGGTTCCACGCGATCCTCGTGCCTGCGTAGTGATGTCGGCGTTGCTGGATCTGCTTCATGCGCTCGACGTGCAGATCGTGGTGAATGGCGTCGAGACCAAAGCACAGTTGCAATGGTTGAGCGCGTCATGGCCGCAAGCGTTGGTGCAAGGCTTTCTGTTCTCTCGCCCGAAGGCCGGGCTGGCCAATGTGCTGGCGCCAGGCTGCGAGTCGTGAACACGGCAGAGGACGTTACGTAACGTCCTGCCTGCGATGTCATTGAGACGCGCACCCACTGCTCGCGGAAAATTGGCAACGGGCGCGCTCGTCTGCATCCACCGGTGACTGCCTACAGGCGGTCAAAGATACTCATCACCATCTTCACGCCGCTAAAGAATGGTGCGCTGCAATAAATGCACTCGGCCGCGTTCGTAGCATAAACATCTCATTCAAACGCACGTGTGATCCTGGCGAACAGCCCGTTCCTCGCGATCCATTCTGCGTACGCCCGGTAGTCGGGATCGTTCATCAGATGCCGCTCCTCGGTTTTAGCGCGCATGAAATACAGCAGATTGACGCACGCCAGCGCGAAGCAGTGCGTGAGCCCGACTTGCCAGCCCATGGGTTCGATGAACGGCACCGAGACCATCCAGAACGAGAGATTCTTCGTGATGTAGGCGGGATGCTTCGTGAAGCGATAAGGGCCTGACGTGATGATGCCGCGATTGGTCAGGTTCGAAAACCGCAATCCGAACGCGATGGTGGAAAGCGCGTAGCAGAAGACCAACGCGATAATCACGGTGCCCCAGATGATTCGAACAATGGGCACGGATATCAACCAGCTGTCCCAGAACATCGCGCCCTGGTAGTGCATGTACTGGGCCGAGATCACCGACCAGAACGGCTGATAACAGAGAAGTGCAACCAGCCAGCCGAGCGTGGTCGGCTCCGCGCTACGCACGTGGGTATCGAGAATGCGCAGTGTGCACAGATAACCCACCGTGCCGAACATCAGGTCCATCGTGAAGGACAGGTCGTACATGAACCTGAACGTCGCAAGCGAGAACGGCGCGTTCATGGCGGTCGCAAGCGAGGCGCCGATATGGTCCGCATCGGTGGAAAGATAGGTGATCATCAGCGGCAGGAAGAACGCTTTCACCATCCATCCGGCGAGCATTTCACGCACCGGCTTCCAGTTGCCTGGACGCTGCCCGAGGAATACGAGGCGGCCCCACAACATATAGGCATCGTCGACTTCGCGTTGACGTCTGTCCATCCACGCAAAGTAAAACGGCGCGGCCACGATCAGGTACGGTGCGAGCGTGCGGATCAGAGACCAGAAGGGGTTATAGAAGGTGCCGTGATACTCGGGCAAGAGCCAGTAGAGCACACCGATGCTGACATACACGGAAGCCAGCGCGGCAAGACGCAAGCCTACACGCGCGATGCTGAGTGGTCGAACCGCCTGACCCGTAAGGCCGGCGCTTGGGCGTAGATACACGCGTGCGACGAACAGTTCGTATAGAGCGATCGTTGCGATGATCGCGAGGCAGGCGGCGGTGCTGCGGCGCGCGCCATCCAGCGCGGTACTGTCGCGCAGCAGCCAGAGTGTTAGAAGGCCGACGGCGATGCCAAGCAGGCCGACGGAAAACGGCGTCGCCGAACGCGGCCGCTGCTCCTGCACGTGCGCCACGTTATCCAGAGTGGAGTTCATGTCATCCTCGTAGTCATGACATTGATAGCGGCCGGGCTTTTGATTTTTTAAGTCCCGGCCGCTGTGCTGATTACCGCTTATTTACCTGCGACGCCACCCAGCAATCCGGTGACAAGGTTCGTCACCGGCGCCAGCGGATTCGTGCTGGACGAACCACTCCCGGCACTGCCCGCGCCACCGGTCAGACCGCTCACGAGGCCAGTGACCGGCGCGAGCGGCGAGGCCTTACCGGACGATGCGCCGGTCAGCGTCGAAGTCAGCGCCGTGACGAGACCGGTGACGGGCGCGAGCGGTGAGCTTTGGCCCGCGGCGCCACCCAGCGTCGAGGTCAACGTCGTGACGAGACCCGTGACCGGTGCAAGCGGACCGCCGGCGCCGGAAGTGCCGCCGAGCGAACCCAGGTTGCCGAGAAGTCCGGTGACCGGTGCGAGCGGGCTGCCGGTGCCGGAGGTGCCGCCGAGCGAACCCAGGCCGCCGAGGAGTCCGGTGATCGGCGCGAGCGGGTTACCGCTGCTACCGGTCCCACCGAGCGAACCCAGGTTGCCGATCAGGCCGGTCAGCGGCGGGATGCTGAGGCCGCCACCCGATCCAGTCGATCCGCCCAGTCCTCCGAGCGGGCCCACCAGGCCGGCGATCGGCGCCAGCGGGTTGGTCGTCGCGCCCGTCAGCAGTCCGCCGGTGCTCGTGACCGTCTTGCCCAACTGGCTCACTACGCCACCGATATCTTTGCCGACCTGATCACCCGTCGCGCCGGACACCTTCTGGCCGGCCGAATCGAGTCCGTTGCCGATGGTGCTCAGCAAGCCGTTGAGCGGCGCGCCGAGACCCGTGGTGTTGCCGATGGTCTGCGTCGTATTCGAGACGACGAGGGTGATCGGGTTGATGACCGTGCTCAGTTGGGTCTCGACCTGTTGAACCGGCGAGCTGGTCAGCGCCGAGTTCAATCCCGCGCCCACTTTGATGACGCCGGCGCCCACACCGGCGACAACGGTACCCACCGTCGACGTGACGGGTGCGAGCGGCGCAAGCGGCCCGGTTCCGAGACTTGTCACCACATCGCCCACCGCCGTAACGGCCGCGCCTGCATTAGTAACGAGGCCCGATGTGGAGGTCAGGGTCGGGCCAAGCGGATTGGTCGAACTGCCCAGCGTGCCGAGGCCTGCGGCCGTGCCGTTGCCGAGTACCTTGACGCCGTTGCCGAGATCGGTGATCGCGGCGCCGAGATTCGCAGTGGTTGCGCCGTTGACGCCAGGGACTGAAGTGCCGGTGATCTTGGAACCCGTATCAGCGACGGTCGTGCCCACGGCAGTGATGAGGTTGCCGCCTTGCGTGACGATGTTGCCGATAGGGGTGGAGGAGGTGCCTGAGGTGCCGGAGCTCGTACCGGAGCTCGTACCGGAGCTCGTACCGGAACTGGTGCCGGAGCTCGTACCGGAACTGGTGCCGGAGCTGGTGCCGGAGCTGGTGCCGGAGCTCGTACCGGAACTGGTACCAGAGCTCGTACCGGAACTGGTGCCGGAGCTGGTGCCTGAGCTCGTACCGGAGCTGGTGCCTGAGCTGGTACCGGAGCTCGTGCCTGAGCTGGTACCTGAGCTGGTACCGGAGCTTGTACCAGAGCTCGTACCGGAGCTGGTACCAGAGCTAGTACCAGAGCTAGTACCGGAGCTGCTAGAACCAGAGCTACCTGAAGTGCCCGAGCTACCAGAGCTGCCCGAGCTACCAGAGCTACCCGAACTGCCGGAGCTACCCGAGCTAGAGCCCGAAGTGCCGCCTAGCCCACCGCCACTAAGCCCGGTTTTGGGAGTACCGATGTTACTGGTTCCACAACCGTAGAGCGCGAGTAGTGCGGATGTCGCGACAGCGATGGCTGTCCGACCGGCGAATTTTTGCATGATGGTCCCCGTTGAACGACTATTGGTGGGGCCAACACTGCAAGTTGCACGCCAAATGCCACTTATCGCTTCATTTTAGTAATTCGGCGCATAAGTGGTTAAAAGAATTATTATATGAAGAATTTATAGCGTCATAAACGCGATTCTGCCTAAAGGCGCGATGGAGTGTTCCACGTAGCATGCTACGTAACGTGTCCGCTGGCCGTAACGGCGCGGAGTCGTCGCCAAACATCTCGGCGACTCCCGCCCTCAATTACGCCCGTCGCCGATTAAAACGCAGCGCTATAAATCGCCAATGCATCGGCCTCGCTAACAGGCCGGGGGTTGTTCACCAGAAGCCGCGTTTGCAGCATCGCGTCGCTCGCCATCCGTTCGAGCCCGCTACGTTCGATGCCGACATCGCGCAACCTGGCCGGAATCGCGGTCGCGGCAATCATCTGTTCGAGCCGTTCGATCAACGCCTGCGTCCGGCTCTCGGCGCTGCCCGTGATGCCCGGCAGGACCACGTCCGCGAGTTCCGCGTACAGATGCGCCGCCGCCTCGGCGTTGAACCGCAACACGTGCGGCAGCACGAGCGCATTCGAAAGACCGTGCGGGACGTGATAAATGCCACCGATCGGATAGGCGAGCGCATGCACCGCGGCCACCGGTGAATTGGCGAACGCCTGGCCAGCGAACGCCGCGCCGAGCAACATTGCTTCGCGCGCCGCGCGGTTCTGGCCGTTCTCACACGCGGGCAACAGATTGCGCGACAGAAGTTCTAGCGCCTTCACCGCCAGCATGTCGGACACCGGGTTTTTCAAATGCGCGGACGTGTACGCCTCGATCGCGTGAACCATCGCGTCGACGCCGGTTGCAGCGGTTGCGGCAACCGGTAGTCCGAGCGTGAGTTCCGCGTCGAGAATCGCCAGATCGGCGACCAGTTGCGGCGCGACCACGCCCATCTTCTTCGCCTCGCCCACCGTCACGATCGATACGGCCGTGACTTCGGAGCCGGTGCCCGCGGTGGTCGGGATCTGCACGAGCGGCAGGCGCGACACCGTCACCTTGTTCACGCCGTACATGTCGCTGAGCGCTTGTTGATCCTGCGGCGCCAGTACGGCGATCAACTTCGCCACATCCATCGAGGAACCGCCGCCGAGCCCCAGCACGATCTCAGCGCCGGCCTCACGCGCGCGCGAGGTCGCCTCGAGCACGATGTGCTCGGGCGGATCGGCGATCACGTCGTCGATCACGGTGGCGTTCCAGCCGTGCGCCGCGAGATCGGCGAGCGCCGGATTCAGCAGGCCACTCTGGTGAAGAAACCCATCCGTCACCACGCACAGGCGTGTAAGCAACGGAAATTGCGCGCGCAGCAAAGCGCCGAGACGGCGCGCTGCACCAAATTCGACGACCATCGTCGGCACGGTTTGAAACCGGAATGCGTTCATCGTTTCACCTGCAGGTCGGCACTGGCCATTGATACGCCAGCAAGATCGGTACTTCCAACGTTCGGAGTCCGGACTCCACCATTCGCTATCGCGGGCGGACAGGCAGACATCTTATAAGGATATCCCTACCTCTGTTTCAGGAATGGCCCACGGAATAGCGTCTTCAGGGTTGGCGTTCGCAGCCGTATACGTGTAGTGAGCGAACTCCGATAGTCCGTATTGTCAGCGGGTATTTTTCCCTTTGGTTATTGAAGAAACCGACTATGCCAACGTTTATTTCCAATCTGCCCATCGCCAAGCGACTGGGGGCGGGCTTTGTTCTGGTATTGATCATGTCGATGATCAGCATCGTCATAGGGCTTGCGCGCCTGTCCTCTGTAGCGCAGGCAACCCGCAATCTGGTTGCCAATCCAATCCAGACCGAGCGGCTTGTCAACGACTGGTCGCGCAATATCAGTACCGCAGTCACCCGCACGACCGCGATTGCCAAGAGCGCTGACCCTGGCCTTGCCAGTTACTTTGTGGAAGAAGCCGTGGCTTCGTCCAAGGTGTCGGGAGCGTTGCAAAAGTCGATCGAAGCCTTGATGACCTCTGACGAGGAAAAATCCTTGTTTGCCGCAATCGGTGAACAGCGCAAAGCTTTTATCGCTACCCGCGACCAGATCTATGCACTGAAAAAGTCGGGCAAAGCCGAGGAGGCGAACCAGTTGCTGGAGCAACAGTTCATACCCGCTTCCAGACTCTTTGTGGCGAAGGTCGACGCTTTAGTGAAGCAGCAGCGCGATGAAATCGACAGGGTGGCCACGCAGATTGAGGCCAACTACGAATACAGCCGCACGCTGATGATTGCTCTTGGCGTGGTCAGCCTGCTGCTGAGCGTGGTGTGTGCGTGGCTGATCTCCGGCAGCATCACGAGGCCGCTGGTCAAAGCCACCGGGGTAGCCCGCCAGGTCGCCGAAGGCGATTTGACCGCTCGTATCGATAACCACAGTACCGACGAAGTCGGCCAGTTGCTCACCAGCCTGAGAGACATGCAAACCAGCCTCGTGCGTGTTGTCTCCAACGTACGTTCCGGCTCGGAAAGCGTGGCCACCGCCAGCGCCGAAATCGCCCAGGGCAACGACGACCTCAGCGCCCGCACAGAAAGCCAGGCCAGCGCGCTGGAAGAAACCGCCGCCTCCATGGAAGAGCTCAGTTCCACCGTGCGCCAGAACGCCGACAATGCCCGCCAGGCGAACCAGTTGGCCATGAACACGTCTGAGGTCGCCATCCAGTGTGGGGAAGTCGTCAATCAGGTCGTGGAAACCATGAAAGGTATCAACGACAGCTCCAGGAAAATCGCCGACATCATTGGTGTCATCGACGGCATCGCCTTCCAGACCAACATCCTCGCCTTGAACGCTGCGGTGGAATCAGCCCGTGCCGGTGAACAGGGACGCGGCTTCGCGGTAGTGGCCAATGAAGTGCGCAGTCTGGCTGCACGTTCCGCCGATGCGGCCAAGGAAATCAAAAAACTCATCAGCGCGAGCGTGGAACGCGTTGCACAGGGTTCGGCCCAGGTCGAGCAGGCCGGCGTCGCCATGACCGAAGTTGTTCGCTCCATCCGCCGCGTCACCGACACCATGGGCGAGATCAGCGCTGCCAGCAACGAACAATCCCTGGGCGTGGCTCAGGTCGGTGAGGCTGTCACCCAGATGGACGAGACCACGCAGCAGAACGCCGCGCTGGTGGAACAAATGACCGCCGCGGCTAACAGTCTGCGCAACCAGTCCCACGAACTGGTGCAAGTCGTCTCGATCTTCAAGCTCGACGGCGGCGCGAGTCTCGCCATGTCGCTGGGTTGAGGGAGATGCGACGACCGTCGTACGAAGCCGCATGCCGGCATGCGTGAGTGGCGCGGGTCCAGTTGATCCGCGTTTTTTTATTGTGCGAATTTGCATCTATGCAAAATTCTCACGCATAAACACCGTGATGAAGTTTCTTAAAGTAAGTATGAGAAATTTTCTTCGCAATTTGATTTCGGATCAAATTCTTTAGAATTTGAATCAGAGCGCGGGTCAGGCTTGTCTGGTGTTTTGAAGCGACGTTGACCTTTCCGGAGGGTGCAATGGGTAGCCTGGATTCGCATGATGTGTCGAGCGCGGATTGGGATTGGATACTGCGGGCATCGGAATTCACGCAACTGTGCATCGTCGTCGACGGGAGCATTCCGACTTCGGTTGCACACGCGCTGGCGAAGCGCTTCACCGCCGTGTCTCAGGTCTCGATGCTGCGAATTCCCGAGCCTGTGTCTCTGCATCGAGCATGGATCGAATCCAGCGAACGCGAGACATTCTCCGGGGCCACGGTGACGGGGGATGCCGAAAAATCGATGCGGCAGTTATCCCGGGCCGTGCAACTGTTGCTTTGGTCCAGCGTGCCGGAGGAACTGGATTGGCTCGGCGGTGTTCACGGGCAGTCCGTCTTGCACATGCGCTATCGAATCGATACGGACGAGGCGTCGGCAGTACCGATCGGGATCGAGCGAGTCTTTGCTGTTCTCCGCGCAGTCGTCCTACGCAACGTAGCGACCGGTTATTGACCACATCGGGTGTATGGCCCGCAGGTTCACTGCTAAGCCCTTATGGAGCATGTCATGGATACATCCGCAAGTGTGAGCGCCAATCTCCTTTCCCAGCCGAAGAGGACCCGCTTCTATCTCACCATATTTGCCGCGACTATCGGAAACGCTTTGGAATGGTTTGATATCCTGATCTATGGATTCTTTGCCACAACCATTGCGAAGACGTTCTTTCCAGCATCCAGTCCCGCGGTATCGCTGTTGGTCACGCTTGGCACCTTCGGTATTTCCTATCTTGTGCGACCCATTGGTGCTCTGGCACTCGGCTCCTACGCCGACCGGCACGGCCGGAAAGCGTCGATGCTGGTATCGATCATGATGATGATGGTCGGCACACTCACGATCGCCGTCATGCCGTCATACGCGTCAATCGGCATGGCTGCGCCTATCGCCGTGCTTGCTGCACGGCTGTTGCAGGGCTTTTCCGCAGGCGGCGAGTTTGGCAGCACGACCGCGTTTCTGGTCGAGCAGGCGCCGCACAGAAGCGGCTTCATGGCGAGCTTCCAGTTCGCGAGTCAGGGGCTCAGTTATCTACTGGCCGCTGCGTTCGGTGCGGTGCTGACCAGCACCCTGGACACGGCATCCATGGAATCATGGGGCTGGCGCGTTCCGTTTTTCTTTGGAATTCTGATCGGGCCAATCGGGCTGTACCTTCGCAGACAGATGAAGGAGGAGCATGACCTTCATACCCTGGGCAAATCGCCTGTCGCGCTTACGCCTGTCAGGACTGTTCTCGCGCAACAGAAGCTGCGCATGCTGCTTTCGATCGGCGTGTTGGCCGTGTCAACTGGCACGAGCTACGTGATTCTTTATATCCCGACCTACGCGGTCAAGCAGCTTCATATGCCGGCGAGTTTCGGATTCACCGCGACCGTATTGACGGGTGCAATTCTGATGTTCGTACCGCCGTTCATTGGTCTCCTCTCCGATCGGGTGGGCCGAATTCGCTTGATGGCGGCCTCTGGCGTGATCTTCACGTTGTCGATCTACCCGGTATTTGCCGCATTGATCCGTCATCCGAGCCTGGGCTCGTTAATGGCAATGATGGCGTGGATCGGTCTGCTGAAGGCCGTGTATTTTGGGGCGCTGCCCGCGTTGATGGCAGACGCCTTTCCGAAAGAGACGCGCGCTACCGGCATGGCAGTCAGCTACAACATTGGTGTAACGGTCTTCGGCGGGTTCGCGCCGTTGATCGTTGATTCGCTAATTCAACTCACCGGCAACAAGCTTTCGCCTGCGTTGTACCTGGCATTTCTCGGTGCGCTGAGTCTTGTGGCCTTGTGGAAATGCAAAACCGCTTTGCGGTTGCGCTGAGCGTTGCGAACTGCTTCTCGACCTTATCAAGGTGCCAGCGGCGCACTTTGACGCCGGAGGCAAAAAAATGCGCATCGAACGTCAAATGGCCGTTGGCATTTAGCAGGAATCGCATCGAACGGCGTGCGGTGTTGGGGCCGTTTCTATTTTCCTCAGCCTTCTCGAAGCGCTTCCCGAAATCACAAAACTCAACGCGGCGAGTACCCAGACCCCGACGCCGCCATAGAGCATCACCCAGCCAAAGCCGTCTATTAGCGCGGCGTGAACGGCGGTTCCGGATGGGTCGAGTGTGGCTAGTGCTGGGATTCCATGTCTGACCGCTTCGACGTCTCCTGCGGCAATCTTCTCCGCCAGTCGTCCGAGTGGGGCGGTGTCGAGCGTCGCAGGCAGTCGCGCCCGCAGATTGACGAGGATGCCACCAACCAGGATCGCGCCCATCAACGCGATGTTGATCGCAAGCGTAATCATGCGCGCGCTCATATCGATCCCGGATGCCATGCCCGCCCGCTCCGCCGGAACCGCACCCGTCGTCGTATTGGTGACAGGCGTGTTGGTGAGGCCGAGGCCGGCGCCGGCGAGGATGCAACCCGGCAACATGGTCCACACGCCGGGATGCGGGACGTGACTGCCGTATTTCATCAACATGAAGCCAAGGCCGATCGTAAACAGGCCTGCAGGTATCGCGATTCCTGATCCGTAACGCAGCGCAAGACGTTCACCGAGCGGCGGAAATAACAGTGTCGGCAGCGTGTATGCGAGCAGCGCAAGACCGGCGTTCACGCTGTCGTAGCCGAGGCCGATCTGGAAGTAGATCGGCAGATAGATCATGAACGGCCAGAAGCTGAAGTTCATGCCCGCGGAACCCATCAACGCACCGGAAAATTTCCGGATCCTGAATACGGAGAAGTCGAACATCGGGCGCGCACTGAGTCGCTCAGCGCATAGAAAAGCCACGAAGGCGACGACCGTTGCCACCAGAATCAGGATCGCGCGAAGACTCGCGAAACCAAGATCCGAGCCCTGTGTGATGTAGTACGTGAGTCCGAACACCGCCAGCGAAAGCGTGACGATGCCGGCAACATCGAGCGTGTGTGCGTGCGGATCGCGCGACTCCTGGACGCCGCCGAAAACGAGTGTCAACGTGATGGCGGCAAGCAGCGCGTGAATCCAGAAGACCCATTGCCATCCCGATACGGCAACGATCATCCCGCCGATGATCGGTCCAAAACCGAGCCCGATGCCGAGAATAATGCCCCACGCGCTGAAGGCCCGGACGCGCTCCGGTCCCTCGCTAAATTGATGCGAGAGCACGGCGACCTGGCATATCAGCATTGCGCCGCCACTTGCGCCTTGCAGCAGGCGCGCGACGATCAACGTCGGCACGCTCTGCGCGAAACCGCAGATCAGCGAGGTGAGGCCGAACAGCGCGATCCCGATGACAAAAATACGTCTGCGGCCGAAGCGGTCCGCCAGCGCGCCGGTTGCCATCAGCACCGTCGTCACCCCGAGCGTGTAGGCATTCATGATCCACTGCATGCCCTTGAAGTCGCCGTGCAGGACGCGCTCGAGCGTCGGCAGGATCACCGGCACGCTGGAGATTTCGAGGCCGAACATCAGCGAAGCCAGGCACACGGCGCCCAACGCCAAGGCGTTCTTGCTGATGGAGAAGCGAGTTGTCGGTTGCGCGGCATCGCTCGAAAGGGCGTCTGCTGCTCGCCTGTCCGACAAGCTTGATGGATGTTCTTCCGCGATAACCGCTTGGGAACCTTCGTCATACGGCGGCGGCGCGTTTCTGGACCTGGACATGGGAATTCACCTCGATAGTCGATGGCTTTGGCCACCATGGACTGTGTAATATAGAGGGAATCTAAGTCCCGATTGACGCGAGTAAATCCCAGAAATGCGTCCTCAGCGGAACCAATAAGGTAAGGTATGAGCGACATTCTCGACGGCGTGACAACGTTCGTGCGTGTGGTTGAGACGGGCAGTTTCGCGTTGGCTGCCGAGCGCATGGACGTGACACGCTCGGCGGTCGGCAAGGTCATCGTTCGGCTCGAAAAGCGTCTCGGCGTGCGTCTGCTCAATCGCACGACGCGCAGCCAGAGTCTCACCGAGGCCGGGCAAGCGTATTACGACCGTTGCGTGCGCGCGCTGGCTGAACTCGAGGCCGCCGAAGCCGATCTCGACTCGGGGCGCCGCGAACCGAAAGGACGTCTGCGGGTGAGCGTGCCGCAGGCCTTCGGCCATCATTGCGTGGCGCCGGTGCTGCTTGGGCTTGCGCGCAGGCATCCGCAATTGAAGATCGACATTTCGGTCACGGACCGCTTTGTGGACGTCGTGGAAGAGGGCTTCGATCTCGTCGTGCGGATTGGTCCACTGGTCGATAGTGTGAGTCTCGCGGCGCGGCGGCTCGGTGTTCAGTACGCAAGCATTGGCGCCGCGCCGGCGTACTTGGCGCGCTGCGGCACGCCGGGCCGCGTGGCTGAATTCCACGGGCACACGATCATTGCTTATTCACGCAACGGGGTTATCGAGCCGTGGAATGTGCTCGATGTCGATGGGCAAATCCGCCGCGCGGATGTCGTGCCGCAGCTTAGCTTTGACGATATGCAGGGGATCGTGGATGCCGCGATTGCGGGCTTCGGGCTGGCGTGGCTACCAAGCTGGCTGCTCACGCGTTTTGAGGCAACAGGTCAGTTGCAGACCGTGATGGAGAACTGTTTTCGACCTTCACAGGAGATCAACGTCGTGTGGCCGAAGAGCCGGTATCTCGCGTTGAAGACGCGCTGCGCGATTGATGCGCTCGTTGCCGAGATTCCTGGGATGCTTGGAGCGCCCCCAGCGAACTGATGAGGAGGCGTGCCCCCGCTGCTACGGTGGGCGCGCTTCCGTTGCTACGTATTGCTTAGAACTGCAACGTAGCGCTCGCCACGGCAGTCCGTGTCGGCGACGGCGCCACGTAGTAGCCCCATGCCGTGGTCCAGTAGCGGCGGTTGAACAGATTGTTGATCCCCGCACGGAACGTCACGTCCTTGCCGGCGATTTTCGTCTCGTAGCGGCCACTCAGATCGTACGTGACATAAGCCGGCACGAACTGCGTGTTGGCCGCGTCGACCGCCTGGTTGCCGACGTACTTGCCGCCGAACGCCAGCGTCAGCGGACGCAGATACGACGGGTTGTATTCGATCCGGCCAGTCACGGTGAATCTCGGCGCGCCATACACACGCTTGCCTTCGACGCTGGCGTCGTCCACATCGACCGCCTTCGCGTCGAGCCACATCACGCCGCCCATCACGCGCCATTCGCTCGTCAGCGCAAGCCAGCCGCTCGCATCGACGCCGGTATAGCGCTTCGTGCCGTCCTGCACGAAGATGTTGGCCGAGTTCGTATAGTTGTAGCCCTGATCGACACGGAACAGCGCAAGATTGGCGCCCCACTTGCTGTGGTCCGTTTTGAAGCCGACTTCGTACTGCTTGCTCTTCAGCGGACCGAACGTGTCCGGGTAATTGAGGTTGGTGTTCGATGCCGCGCCGCCCTGTTCCAACGATTCGACATAGCTCGCGTATACCGTCGAATACGGGTCGGTCTTGAACATCAGCGCGAAGGTCGGCGTGACCGGATCCGCGCTGTACTGTGACGAGACGGCGCCGCTCGTGTTGTACACGTGCTCGCGATATTGCGTGTAACGCACGCCAACCAGGGCGGACAGACGCGACGTGAGTTGCACCGTATCGCTCGCGTACAGGGCGGCCTGCGTGGTGCGCTGCTGACGATACAGGTCTGAGCCGATGCTGACCTCAGCATTGGTCAACAGCGTGCTGTTGTACAGATTGCCGTTGCCGAGGAAGTAGCCGCTATTCCAGCCTTCGCTGTTGCTGTACTCGCTGGTTTGCGTCTGGAAACCCGCGCCGACCACGACGTCGTGCTTGATGCTGCCGGTGTTGAATTTGCCCTGCACCATCGCGTCGACGTTCTGATAGAAGTAACGCGTCATCGCCGCATAAAGCGTGTTCGAGTAGTTGCCCGCGCTATCGGTGACATACAGGAAGCTGTCCGAATTGGTGCGGTTTTCCTTCGCGAAGCGGTACTTCACGCTCGCATGCCAGTTCTCGGAGAGGCGGTAATCCAGGCCCGTGCCGAACGAGGCCATCTCGGTCTGGTAGTAATTCTGCGGTTGCGTCAGCGCATGGGTGACCGTGCTTGCGTCGGGAATGCTGAGTCCGCTGCCGAACATCAGGCCGAATAGCGTGCCGTTGGTTTTGCGCTTCTGATAGAAGGCGTCGGCGGTAAAGGTCAGGTCCGGCGTAATGCGGAAGTCGAACGCAAGCGAGGCCACCTTGCGGCGGATGTGGCCGTGGTCCTCAGCAGTATTGCCGTCTTCGTTGACGAGGTTCAGGCGGTAGCCGAAGCGATTGTCATTGCCAAAGCGGCCACCCAGATCGACCGCCTCGCTGAACACGCCAGCCGATTTGTAGCCGATCGAGATGCTGCGGTAGGGATCGTCGGTCGGGCGCTTCAGCACGTAGTTGACGATGCCGCCCGGCGAACCGAAGCCGTACATGAAACCGGACAGACCCTTGAGCAATTCGACCTGCTCGAATGGTTCGAGCGAGAGATCGGTGTCCCACGAGGGGAAGGTCTGGCCATCCACCTTGATGCTGTTCAGCGTGTCGATCGGCATGCCGCGCACGGTGAACATGGAGTTTTCGCTGATCCCGTTTTCGCTGATGGCCGATACCGCCGGGTCGTACTTGAACAGGTCGTTGGCGGTTGCTGCCATCAGGTCCTGCGCTTCGTCGCTCGTTACTACGCGTGTCGAAAACGGCGTGTCCACCTGCTTGCGCGAACCTAGCGCGCCGGCGCTGACGGTGTCGGCCTGCGCCACGGTCGTATCTTTCGTGGCCGACACACTCACCGCGGGCAGCGTGGCGGCCGTATCGCTTGCCGCGACTTGCGCCCATCCCGATGATGACAAAGTCGACAACGATAAGCCGACGCTGACGAGGAGCCCTGCACTGAGTAACGACGGGGTACGGCGGTGGCCGCGCAAAACGATTGGGTGCGCTGGGCGTCCGGTGATAGATGAATTCTGCATGTTGTTTGAATTAGGCAGCACGACGCCCCGCACCAAAAAGTGCGGGATGGCGTCGGTCGAGCGAGTGGTGATTAAGCGGACGGTTCAACCTACAAAGCTTACGAATGTTAATGCATCTGATTCGCATTCACAATCGTTAATTTCAAACGGTAAGTCATCTATAAGACATCTGTCTTAAGACATAGGGCAATCGGCTCAAAGCCTTATCTGGTGGGGCTTGCCCCTCTGTGGGGCGTCACGGCGGCATGTTTGTTTAGCAGCGAGTACTGGAAAACACGCATATACTCACGTCCGTGCCGTAAAAAGTAGTGCCGTGGGTCGCGCTGCGTTCTTGCTGCTCTGTCGCCACCTCGTGGCTCAGCGCCACCAACGCTCTGTCTAACACTTCACCTAGCAAAGCATCAAACATGTCCACATCGCCGAAGATCATCTACACCCTGACCGACGAAGCGCCTGCTCTGGCGACTTATTCGCTGCTGCCGATCGTCAAGGCGTTCACGCGCTCGTCCGACGTGATCGTTGAAACGCGCGATATCTCGCTCGCCGGCCGGATCATCGCTGCATTTCCGGACTACCTGACCGCGGAACAGAAGGGTTCCGACGATCTGGCGGAACTGGGTGGACTCACCACGCGTCCGGAAGCGAACATCATCAAGCTGCCGAACATCAGCGCATCGGTGCCGCAACTGAAGGCCGCGATTACCGAGCTGCGCGATCAGGGCTTCAAACTGCCGCCGTATCCGGACGTGGCGAACACCGACACTGAAAAAGACGTCAAGGCTCGTTACGACAAGATCAAGGGCAGCGCGGTGAACCCGGTGCTGCGCGAAGGCAATTCGGATCGCCGTGCGCCGTTGTCGGTGAAGAACTACGCACGCAAGCACCCGCACAAGATGGGCGCGTGGAGCGCGGACTCGAAGTCGCACGTGGCGCATATGAGCGGCGGCGATTTCTACGGCAGCGAAAAATCGGCGCTGATCGCAGCAGCCGGCGCCGTGAAGATCGAACTGATCGCCGCCGACGGTTCGGCGAAGGTCCTGAAAGAAAAGACGGCCGTGCAAGCGGGCGAGATCATCGACGCTTCGGTGCTCTCGAAGAACGCGCTGCGCAGCTTCATCGAAGCAGAAATCGCCGATGCGAAAGCGAAGGGCGTGCTGTTCTCGGTGCACCTGAAGGCCACCATGATGAAGGTGTCGGATCCGATCATCTTCGGTCACGTGGTCTCGGTGTTCTACAAAGACGTGCTGACCAAGCACGCCGACGCGCTGGCGCAAGCCGGCTTCAACCCGAACAACGGGATCGGCGACCTGTACGCGCGCCTGAAGGATTTGCCGACTGAAACGCGCGAAGCGATTGAAGCCGACATCAAGGCTCAATACGCGCAACGCCCGCAACTGGCCATGGTCAACTCGGACAAGGGCATCACCAGCCTGCACGTGCCGAGCGACGTGATCGTCGACGCTTCCATGCCGGCCATGATTCGCGAGTCGGGCAAGATGTGGGGCGCGGACGGTGCACTGCACGACGCCAAGGCAGTGATTCCGGACCGTTGCTACGCCGGCGTCTACCAGGCAGTGATCGAAGACTGCAAGAAGAACGGTGCATTCGACCCGGTCACCATGGGCACGGTGCCGAACGTCGGCCTGATGGCGCAAGCCGCTGAAGAATACGGTTCACACGACAAGACGTTCCAGATCCCGGCAAACGGCGTGGTTCGCGTGACCGACGCAGCCGGTACGGTGCTGATCGAGCAGGCGGTTGAAGCGGGCGACATCTGGCGCATGTGCCAGACCAAAGATGCGCCGGTCCAGGATTGGGTCAAGCTCGCGGTGAACCGCGCACGCGCCACCAACACGCCGGCTATTTTCTGGCTGGACGCGGCACGTGCGCACGACGCCCAGATCATCAAAAAGGTCGAGCAATACCTGAAGGACCACGACACCAACGGTCTGGATATCCGCGTCATGACGCCGGTTGAAGCGACCAAGTTCTCGATCGAGCGCATCCGCGCCGGCAAGGACACCATCTCGGTCACCGGCAACGTGCTGCGCGACTACCTGACCGACCTGTTCCCGATCATGGAGCTGGGCACCAGCGCGAAGATGCTGTCGATCGTTCCGCTGATGGCAGGTGGCGGCATGTTCGAAACGGGCGCGGGCGGTTCGGCGCCGAAGCACGTTCAGCAGCTGGTCGAAGAAGGTTTCCTGCGTTGGGATTCGCTTGGCGAATTCCTGGCGTTGGCGGCTTCCCTCGAACACCTGAGCGGCGCGTATCACAACCCGAAGGCGCAGGTTCTGGCAAAGACGCTGGATCAGGCAACGGGCAAGTTCCTCGACAACGACAAGTCGCCGGCGCGCAAGATTGGCGGTATCGACAACCGCGGTAGCCACTTCTATCTGGCGATGTACTGGGCGGAAGCGCTGGCCGCGCAAACCGACGACGCTGCCTTGCAGGCGCAGTTCGACGGCGTGGCGAAGGCGATGGCCGACAACGAAGCGAAGATCATCGAAGAGCTGGGTGCAGCGCAAGGCAAGCCGGTGGATATCGGCGGTTACTACCGTCCGAATGTTGAGCTGACGAGCAAGGCCATGCGCCCGAGCGCCACGCTGAACAAGATTGTGGACGCGGTTGCTTAACGGTTGGAATGACGTGCTGAGTGGCGTGCCGAATGAGGTACTTAGGCCGTTCCTGAAAGTACCGAAGCAGGCACTGAAGTAAGCAGCAAACAAAACGATGGCGCTCCCGAGGAGCGCCATCGTCGTTTCTACGCTTACGTGGGTGGCGGTCATGCCTGGCCTTCACACGTGAACGATTTCCCAATCGCTGAGTTTTTCTGGAATTTCGAGCGTCGACGTGTCGACTTCGGTCAACTGCGGGCAGGTCAGGCCGCGTGCGACTTCATCGGCTGCCTGTTGCGGGCTGGAAAATTCACCGAGCGTCTCGTTGCCGTAGGTTGCCTCCCAACCGCCCTGGCCCGGCAAAATGTAGAACGCTCCCTGGGTCGATCCAAAGCGAAAGCCTTTCATTTTTAGTCTCCCAATTGCCATTTAAAAACCGCTGCGCCGCGGCGGCTTCATGCGTGGAGCGGGGGACATACTGCAACTGCGTTTTCGTCCCGTCTATTTCGCTGCACCACATGAAGCGCCGGCTCTTGTAAAAGAGTCTACGTCAGCGGGTCTCGGCGCAAGGGGCTGTTAGACAGTTCATTCGATCAAAAAATATCGTTTAAAAATAAAGGCTTGTTGTCGTCATTTTACGATGTGCAACGTGGGGCGGCATTGCGAAATGGCGAATTTGTGCCACGCACCACGATTTTTTACGAAGCAAGGACTCGTTCCACATCGTGAAATTTTGGCGGATCGGCCAAATAGTGGGGCGGGGTTCATTCAGGGCGGAGCGCGGCTTCGCCCCTGAGCGTTCTGTTCAGGAAAGAACCTGGCCTAGGAACGCCAACAACACGCGGTTGAGTTCGTCCGGCCGTTGCAGCGGGGCGAAATGGCTCACGCCAGGCAAAAGAATCAACTTCGCGCCGGGAATGGTGCGGGCGAGGTAGTCGGCGTGTTCCGGCTTGATGAATTCGTCGTGCTCGCTCTGGACGATCGCAACCGGCACTCGAATCCCGGCCAGATCGCGCGCGGAGTAGTTGGGCTGGGTTCTCATTATTTCGCTGACCGCGCCGACAAATGCGTCGAAGTCGTCCGGCGTTGCCGAGAGTTGCGCGTAGTCTTTGGCATGCCGTCCGAAGCAGCGATCGATGATCGGCGTCGGCACGAATTCCTTCGTCCCGCTCGGATCCATATTGCAGCCGAAGAAAAACACGCCTGCAACCCGCTCGGGGACCTGGCGGCCCAGCACCAGGGCGACGCACGCGCCGTCGCTCCAACCGGCTATTGCGGCGCGGTCGAGCTGCAGTGTGTCCATCACGGCCAGCACGTCGGAGGCCATCAGCTCATACATATAGGGGCGCGCGTCGCGGGTGCTGCGGCCATGGCCGCGGCTGTCGATGACTATCACGCGATGCCCCGAGCCGACCAGCGCCGGGACCTGATAGCCCCAGTTGCCGCTGTGTCCCAGACCGCCATGCAGCAGGATCACCGGTTTGCCGGTTCCATATGACGCGTACCAGATTCGAGCGCCATCGTGCTCGACGTAGCCGTGGTCGTTCGAATCCGGCAGCGGGGCTGCGCCGTGGGCTGCGAAATGGGTGAGGTCGTCGTCGTGGGATTGCATGAGGGGTGCCTTCCTGGTGAGCTCAGTAATGCAAGGATCCCCCAGGTTGTCGGCGCCGCCACCAGAAAATCAACAAAGCTACGAATTTTCGCGCCTGGGATGGTGGGTGGGTGGCGCGACTTCTCGCCTCGGCGCGGGAAATACGACCAGCATCAACACGATCGACGCCACTAAAAACAAACCCGGCGCACAGGCCGGGTTTGTTTACAGAACCACTACCGCTCAACTCGAAACATACGCCACATAAGGCCCCGTACCCCCAGCCGTGGACGTCTTACCCGAAATGCCGTAGTACACGTGCCGGCCGTAGAAGAACGGCATACCAAAGTCGAACTGCCGCGAGATATAAATGCCGAGGTTGTTGAACGCGGAATTCCCCGACGCGTTCAGTGTCGCCCCATTCGCGATATTGAAGCCGAGTGAGACACTCGCCGGACTGGTTGCCACCAGCGTCGACGTCCGCCCAACCGTGGTCGTCGGGATGTAGTACCCGGTCGTACTATCAACCGGGATCGTCAAGTCAGGGAAGAACAGCACCGTCGATCCGGAATCGAAGAACGTCTTCGTCAGCGTCGAGCCACCGTAGGTCGACGCGAAGTCGCCGTTCCCGTTCGTCCTGATCAGCGTGGCGCCCGTGCCTGACAACGTATTGTTGGTCTGCGTGTCGATTCCGAACACCAGCGTGCCCTGAGCCGTCGCGCTGCCGCTGTCGGAAACCTGCGCCATCTCCAGAATGACACCGTTGTTATCCAGCGCGAACTTGGTGACCGGATTGGTGATCTGTCCGCTTACGGGCACCGAGGTGCCCACGCCCGCGTTGGTGTAGTAGAACGTCGACACCGCCGCATTCGCGCATGCCGAGCCGCAGTCATTCGGGCTCACACCGATGCCGAGAATGCCGTTTGCGCCGAGATCGGTCGTGGTGGTCAATGAGCGGCCAACCTGGCACTCCGTCGGCGCAGCCACGGTCAGGTCCGAATCGCCGATCACGTGGATCGGCACGCTCGAGGCAACCTCACCCGACATCGCAATGTCCGCAAGATGGACGGAACCCCATGCATAGCCGCTGCCGAACAATGCGCATTCGGCGAGCGGGAGACCTCCCGACTGGGTGGTTTCGGCTGTCAGCGCGCTGAAGGTGGCGGCCGGAATCGCTGAGCGCACCAGACGCAGCCCGAACGATTCGGTATCGACGATCACGTTCGGGATCGTCGAGCAGCTGGTGCCGGCGCTAGATCCTGGGGCGCAGATCGTGACGCTGACCATGGGCTGATTGTGGATGCCCGTTTTGCTGACCGTCACGGCCATCGTATTGCCGGGACCGACCGCAGTAGGCACCGCCGAAGCGTCCACCGCGAGGACGTTGGACGACGAACTCGTTCCACTCGGTGTCGCCGGCGAACCCCCTGGTGCGTTTATCGATGTGTTGCTGTTGGTTCCACTGTTGCTGCCCCCGCTACCGCCACCGCAGCCAGCCAGACTCAGGCCGAGCGCTGCGGCAATGATCCATGCGATTTTGCGCACTTTTATTCTCTCGATTGATTTTTAAAGACTTACTTGATGTCGTCAGCGCTAACGCCTTGCGGCAACGCTTGCGGCAGATAGGCTCGACCCACGAAGGCGCCCATATGCCCGCCCGTTTCAACGATCAGAGCCGACTGACGCACGACCGCTGAGCCATAGCCGCCGCCTTGCGCTGCGTGCGCGTCAGTGAGTCCCTGCACGTAAGACGGGAAGTAAGTGGCGAGCAGCGTGTTGAGCGGCGGCATGGTAGGGCCTTCCCAGCTCAACGCGAACACGGTGTTGCCTGCCGTGATGTACTCGTTCACGACCGTGCCCGATGCAAGCGTGGTCTGACTCACGGTGTAAGTGGACGAAGCTGCATTGCCGCTGGCGGCAAAGCGGGCCACTGCGCTGCCGCCCTGGCTGGCCGCCCCTGCGCTGGTACTGCTGGCGGTCACGGGGTAGGTCGGTGCGCCGCCTAACCCTGCATATGCCGGAGCAATCGTGGCGACCGAGGCCGCAGCCACCACGAGCATTCGAAATTGGCTGATTATCATTTTTTGGTTTTCGACGTTTTTTGGAAAATACGCGCGAACGTTTCCTCGCGCCCACGCGATGTAAATACTAGCGCGCTGCTCTTTGATTAAATCAGATGAATAGCGAGGCGAATCGGGTTCTATTTGAAATTGAAAGATAATGCGCGATAGATAATCAATGGCCTGCGTGACCACGCCGCGCTGATATTCGGATCCCGGCTAGCCGTCTGCCCAACCGGTAGCGCAAGGTAAGAACCTGTCCTTTCGACACGTGCCTGACTCCCCAGTGTGGCCGCTTTATCCGGCATGCGGCGCTAGACTTTGTCTCTGTCTGGTTGTGCTGTCGATTGAATCATTGAATACGCGTAATCTCAAGCCTGGCCGCCCACTTCAATCCTGCCGAGCTTTTCGATCAGCACCGCAACGAAGGTTTCCGTGACAGGCGGCAGGGTCCTGCCGCGCTTCTTGATAAGGGCGATAGGGCGGGTGAACGCGGGATCGTCGATGGGTCGGACGATCAGTTCAGGTTCCGCTCTGACCTCGCGGGCCGACGCCGGCAGGATGGTCACACCGAGCCCCGCGCGGACCATCGCGACCGCGCTCATCATGTAGGTCGGCTCGCACGCGATCTCCGGCATGGCCTGCGCGTCGGCAAACGCGCTGTCGACTACCGCCCGCACGCTCGTGCCCTGCGCGGTGAGCACGAGCGGGACACTGGCGAGGTCGGCCAGCGTGATGCGCTTGCGGCGCGCCAGCGCATGGCGCTTCGGAAATACCGCCACCAACCGGTCGATGCCCGCATGCAGCACCTCGAAGCTGGCGTCGCCCAGTTCGCCGCCGGTCAGGCCGATATCCACTTCCTCGTTGCGCACCAGTGTGTTGACCATGCTGGCGACCACGTCGCGCACATGAAAGCTCACGCGCGGCACGGTCTTCTTCACGTCCTGCACGAGTTCCGGCAATACGCTCGCCGCGAAAGTGGGCAAGCACGCGATCCGGACCGTGCCGCTCGAGCCCTCACCGAGCGCACGCGCGTCGATCAGCACGTGCTCCATGTCATGCAGGGACTTTTGCAGGAGCGGCAGCAGTTCGCGGCCGGTCGGCGTGAGTGCGACATTGCGGCTGTTGCGATCGAACAGGCGCAGCCCGACCGTCTCCTCGAGGCGGCGTATTTGCACCGTCAAGGCCGGTTGAGAGAGATGCAGGCGCGTGGCCGCGCGCGTGAAACTGCCGGTTTGCGCCACGGCGATAAACGCGCGAATGTCTCGAAGGTTCAGATCCATGATGGTTTGTAATAGCTGCGATCAATTCATTTCAATTGATTTATCGCCGCCTCGAACTTACGCTGGATCACAGTAAAAAACAACATCGGAGACAAGGACATGCTGCCATTGCTGGGGCTAGCCACCATCGTCGTGCTACTTGGCGCGATTCTGTCGAAACGGATGTCGCCGCTGGTGGCGCTCATCATCGTGCCGCTCGCCGCGTCGCTGATCGGCGGGTTCGGTTTTCAGACAAGCAAATTCGTGATCGACGGGCTCAAGAGCCTCGCGCCGGTCGTCGGTATGTTCGTGTTTGCGATTCTGTACTTCGGCACCATCACCGACGCCGGCACGCTCGATCCGATCATCGACCGCATTCTGCGTGCTGTCGGCACGCGGCCCACACGGATCGTGATGGGCACCACCTTGCTTGCGCTGCTGATTCACCTCGACGGTTCCGGCGCGGTGTGCTTTCTTGTCACGATTCCCGCGATGCTGCCGCTCTACGATCGTTTGAAGATGGACCGGCGCGTGCTGGCCGCGGCCGTTTCGATGGCCGCCGGCATCAATTTTTTGCCGTGGACGGGACCGATGATTCGCGCGTCGGCCTCGCTGCATCTGCCTATTTCGGCGTTGTTCAATCCGCTGATTCCCGTCCAGTTGATCGGCCTGGTGTTCGTGTTCAGCGTGGCGTTCTGGCTTGGGCGGCGCGAGGAAAAGCGGCTCGGCCTCACCGCCGCGAACGCTTCCGCGCCGATGCCAAAACGCGAATTGACGCCCGAAGAGCAAGCCTTGCGCCGGCCGAAAAACTTCTGGTTCAACATTGTCCTGACGCTCGTCGTGCTCGGCACGATGGTCGTAATGGGCGAGAAGATTCCGCCTGCCATCATGTTCATGGTCGGACTATGTATCGCGTTGATGGTGAACTATCCGAACGTCGACATGCAGCGTAAGCGGATCGACGCTCACGCACGCGCCGCGTTGATGATGGCCGGCATTCTGCTGGCGGCCGGCGTGTTCACCGGCGTGATGCAGGGCAGCGGCATGTTGAAAGCCATGGCGCAGGCGGCAGTCGGCTTCGTGCCGCCCGCCATGGCGGGCCACATTCCCGTCGCGCTCGGGTTGGTGTCGATGCCGCTGAGCATGCTGTTCGATCCGGACTCGTTTTACTTCGGCGTGCTGCCGGTGATTGCCGAAGTGGCCGGCCAACTCGGCGTGCCTGCCGTGCATGTCGGCCAGGCCGCGCTGCTCGGCCAGATGACCACCGGCTTTCCGGTCAGCCCGCTGACGCCGGCGACTTTCCTTGTGGTTGGCCTGTGCGGTATCGATCTCGCCGACCATCAAAAATTCACGTTCCCCCTGCTGTTCGGCGCATCGATCGTCATGACGATCGCCTGCGTCGTGCTGGGGATATTCTCGTTGTGAGCTTGACTGTTTGACTGAATGGAAGCGACCAGCATGATAGCGACTCCACATAGGCAGCCGGTCCGAATCGGCGCGGGCGCGGGATATTCCGGTGACCGTATCGAACCCGCGGTCGAACTGGCGGAACACGGCGCGCTCGATTACCTGGTGTTCGAGTGCCTCGCCGAACGCACGATTGCGATCGCGCAGCAGGCGCGCAGCAAAGACCCTGAGCTGGGCTACGACCCGTTGCTCGAAACGCGCATGATGGCTGTGCTGCCCGCAGCGATTCGCAACGGCGTGCGGATCATTTCGAACATGGGCGCGGCCAATCCGCTTGCGGCGGCGCGAAAGACTGCCGAGATCGCGCGCTCGCTCGGTCTGGGTGACGTGAAGATTGCCGCCGTCACCGGCGACGATGTACTCGACGTCGTGCGGCAGGGCAATTTCCGTTTTGAAGAGTCGGGGGAAAGCGTCGCTTCATATAGCGATCGCCTCGTATCCGCGAATGCCTATCTCGGCGCGGCGGCGATTGTCGAGGCGCTCGCGGCCGGCGCGCAAATCGTCCTGACCGGACGTGTCGCCGATCCGTCGCTGTTTGTCGCGCCACTGATCCACGAATTCGGCTGGCAGATGGACGACTGGCAGACCCTTGGCCAGGCGACTGTGACCGGCCATCTGCTCGAATGCGCGGGACAGATCACCGGCGGGTATTTTGCCGACCCGGGTTTCAAGGACGTGCCCAATCTCGCGAGGCTCGGCTTTCCGATCGCCGAGGTCGCTGAGGACGGCACGGTGGTCATCACCAAGCTCCCGCAGGCCGGTGGCCGGGTAACCGAAGCAACCTGCAAAGAGCAACTGATGTATGAGATTCACGATCCGCAGCGTTATCTGCAACCGGACGTGGTCGCCGATTTCACACAGGTGCGTGTTATGCAGGAAGCGCCGGATCGCATTCGCGTGAGCGGTGGGCGCGGTACGCCACGTACCGATACGTTGAAGGTGTCGGTCGCTTACTTCGATGGCTATATCGGCGAAGGGCAGATTTCATATGGCGGTCCCGGCGCGCTGGCGCGTGCCCGGCTTGCACTCGATATCGTGCGGGAAAGGCTTGCTCTGACGGGCGTCGAAACGCGTGAATTACGGTTCGATCTGATCGGTGTGAACGCATTGCATGGTGATGCGGTGACTGCCGGTCACGCTGAGCCTTATGAAGTGCGAGTACGGGTCGCGGGGCGCACTGAATCGTTGGCGCAAGCAGTGCGGATCGGCAACGAGGTAGAGACGCTTTACACGAACGGCCCGGCGGGCGGTGGCGGCGTGACGAAGTCAGCGCGCGAAGTCGTCGCGGTGCAATCGGTCTTGTTGCCGCGCGCGCATGTCAAGCCGGCATTCTCGCTGGTGGAGGCGTGACATGAAACTACGTGAGCTTGCTCATTCGCGGACCGGCGACAAAGGCAATACGCTGAATATCTCCGTCATCTGTTATGACGCGAAGCACTATGAGCATCTGCGGGCGGTGTTGACCGTGGAGCGGGTCAAGGCGCATCTGAACGACGTAGTGCGCGGCGAAGTCGTGCGTTATGAACTGCCTGGCATCGCCGCATTCAACTTCGTGCTCGGCCATGCGCTCGGCGGGGGCGTGACGCGCTCGCTTGCGCTCGACGCGCACGGCAAATCGTTGAGTTCGGCTTTGATGGGGCTGGAGGTGGAGGATCCGGCTGCGGTCCCTTAGCCGGCTTCTTGTTCTTGTTAGCTGGTGCTGTAAGGCAGCCCGAAGCGTGAAGTTAAGAGAGCTCGCCGGTTATCCGGCTCAGCCGCTCGCCTTGCTCAACTCATGCGCGCGCCGAAGTCTCTCGCGGCTGTTGCTCAAATGCATGCGCATCGCGGCGCGCGCATCGTCCGCGTCCTGGCGTTCAATGGCCCGATAGATCATCTGATGCTCGCTGAGCACATTGCGCAGGATCTCGATATGGTCGAGCTCCGCGATCTCGGCGGTGCCGAGCCGCGTGCGCGGGCTCACCGCGCGGCCGAGTTGGCTGAGCACATCGAAGAAGTAGCGGTTGCCGCTGGCGCGCGCGATCTGCAGATGAAACTCGATGTCGTGCGCCAACGTGTCGGTGCTTCCCCGTTCGAGTTCGGATTCAAAGCGCTCCAGTGCGGCGCGAATCTGCTTGAGATTCTGCTCGGTGCGTCGCGCTGCCGCGAGCGCGGCCGAGGCCGCTTCGACGTCGATGCGGAATTCGATGATCGCCATGACGTCCAGCATGCTGGAGAGGTCGGCGGCGGGCAGCTGCATGGACTGTTCCGTGGCCGGCTCCAGAACGAACGTGCCGATGCCGTGACGCGTCTCGACCACTTTGGCCGCCTGCAGGCGCGAGATGGCCTCGCGGACCACGGAGCGGCTCACCGAGAGCTGCTTCATCATCGCGACTTCAGTCGGGATACGGTCTCCGGGCCGCAGGCTGCCGCGGCGGATTTCATCGGAAAGGGTGGCCACCACCTTCTCAGTTAGGCTGCTCATCTCTGTTGTTTATTGACTAATCGGCTGGAAATTCACACGTTGCGTGGGCGAGTGACATCGCGTGTCGTCTCGACATAGCCATCATAGCGTCTGTCCGAAAGGCGCCGATTTGAATCTCGTGCTCCCGATGCCGGCGGTGATGACTCGTTACCCGGACCTAGGCGGCACAGCTTGCAAGTCTTTTGTCATGTCATCGGACGTCTTAATTCGATTCTACAATGCCAACGACTGCAGCGGCACTGTGGCGGCTGTGTCCCGGGATATATAGCTTGCATGGCAGGGTAAACACCCCATTGGAATCGGTGATTGGAACGGGGTAGACTGTCGTCAGACAACGTATCACACATTTTAGGACCGAATCGCCCGGCCTGCTCGAATGTGCCGCCGTGCGTTCGATCAGGCCGCCGGAGTGACCGGAACTGGAGACAACCTTGACATCTGCTCTCACCGCCGCTGCTGACCCGTTAGAGTCCGCGGTCTCGAAGGTCAAGCGGCACGTGCTGCCGCTTTTCCTGATCATGTTCATCGCGAACTACATCGATCGCGTGAACATCGGCTTCGTCAATTCCCACATGCAGACGGACCTCGGCATCGGCGCTGCCGCCTATGGCCTCGGGAGCGGGTTGTTCTTTGTCGGCTACGCGTTGTTCGAGGTGCCGTCGAATGTGTTGATGCAGAAGTACGGCGCGCGCGCCTGGCTGACCCGGATCATGGGCACTTGGGGGCTGGTCGCGGCGGCCATGGCGTTCGTCTGGAACGACACGTCCTTCTACGTGCTGCGATTCCTGCTCGGTATCGCTGAAGCCGGCTTCTTTCCGGGTGTGGTGTTTTACTTTACTCAATGGCTGCCGCAGAAAGAGCGCGGCAAGGCTGTGGCGGTTTTTCTCTCGGGCTCCGCGCTCGCGTCGGTGCTGTCCGGTCCGATCACAGGCAGTCTGTTGTCGATTCGCGGTCTTGGCCTGCACGGTTGGCAATGGATGTTTCTCATTGAGGGCGGCTTCTCCATCGTGCTGTGCGGTGTGAGCTGGCTGCTGCTGAAGTCGCGCATTCGCGATGCCTCCTGGCTGACAGCTAAGGAACAGACCGTTCTCGAAAGCGCGATCGCCGCGGAGCAGGCCGAGCGCGAGGCGCACGGCGGCGCGCATCTGCCGACCATGAAATTGCTGAAGGACCCGCAGATTCTGCTGTTCTGCTTCCTGTACTTCGCGATTCAATTGACCATTTACGCGGCCACTTTCTGGCTGCCGACGATCATCCGCAAGATGGGCGGACTCTCGGACTTCGAAGTCGGCATGTTCAACACCATTCCGTGGCTCATCGCCATGGTCGCGATGTATTGCTTCGCGGTGTTGTCGGCGAAATGGCGTTTTCAGCAAGCGTGGCTGGCGGTAGCGCTTGTTATCGCAGCGTGCGGGCTGTTCGCTTCGACGTCGGGTAATCCGGTGCTGTCGTTTGTGGCAATCTGCTTCTCAGCGATCGGTTTCAAGGCCGCGTCTTCGCTCTTCTGGCCGATCCCGCAGGGTTATCTGGACGCACGCGTGGCCGCTGCCGTCATCGCGCTGATCAATTCGATCGGCAACTTGGGCGGGTTCTTCGCGCCGGCTGCTTTCGGCTATCTGCAGCAGCACACCGGCTCGATCACCGGTGGTCTGTACGCCTTGGGCGTGGCTTCGCTGATCGCGGCGGCGGCCGGCTTCCTGACCCGCAATCGCCGTGTGAACCGCGACGCGTTGCCTGAGCCACTCCATAGCAAAGCGCATTGAATTTCGATCGACCGCCGCCAGTCGGCTTATTCACTTACCTGGTCCCACTATCATGTCCACGAACTCACCCCAATCGAACGCCACGCCGATCGTGACCGAGCTGCGCGTCGTGCCCGTCGCCGGCCGTGACAGCATGCTGATGAATCTGAGCGGCGCGCATGGCCCGTTCTTCACGCGCAATATCGTCATTCTGCGCGACAGCGCGGGACACACCGGTGTCGGCGAAGTGCCGGGCGGCGAGAGCATCCGCAAGACGATCGACGACGCGCGTCCGCTGGTTGTCGGTCAGTCGATCGGCAATCTCCAGGCTATCCTGAACAAGGCGCGTACGCAGTTTGCTGACCGCGACGCCGGCGGTCGCGGCCTGCAGACTTTCGATCTGCGCACCACCATTCACGCAGTGACCGCACTCGAAGCCGCGCTGCTCGATCTGCTCGGACAGCATCTGGGTGTCCCTGTTGCGGCACTGCTCGGCGAAGGCCAGCAACGCGACGAAGTGGAAATGCTCGGTTACCTGTTCTATATCGGCGACCGCAAGAAAACCGATCTGCCCTATGACAGTGGCGCGGACGGGCGCGACGACTGGGAGCGCGTGCGTACCGAAGAAGCGATGACACCCGAGGCGGTAGTGCGGCTTGCCGAGGCAGCGCAAGCACGCTATGGATTCAACGATTTCAAGCTCAAGGGCGGCGTGCTGCCCGGCGACGCCGAAATCGAAGCGGTGACGGCGCTCGCCGAACGCTTTCCCAATGCCCGCGTCACGCTCGACCCGAACGGCGCATGGTCGCTCGCGGAAGCGGTGCGCCTGTGCCGCGACCAACACGACGTGCTGGCTTACGCAGAAGATCCGTGCGGCGCGGAAAACGGCTACTCGGGCCGCGAGGTGATGGCCGAATTCCGCCGTGCGACCGGTTTGCCGACGGCGACCAACATGATCGCGACCGACTGGCGTCAGATGGGTCACGCGATCCAGTTGCAGTCCGTGGATATTCCGCTTGCCGATCCGCACTTCTGGACCATGCAGGGTTCGGTGCGCGTGGCGCAGATGTGCAACGAGTGGGGCCTGACCTGGGGCTCGCATTCGAACAATCACTTCGACATTTCGCTCGCGATGTTCACGCATGTCGCGGCAGCGGCGCCGGGCAAGATCACGGCGATCGACACGCACTGGATCTGGCAGGACGGTCAGCGCCTCACGCGCGAGCCGCTGCAGATCGTGGGCGGCAAGGTCAAGGTGCCTCAGGCCGCCGGCCTCGGTGTCGAGTTGGATATGGACGAGATCGAGAAGGCGCACGCGCTGTATCTGCAACACGGCCTCGGCGCACGCGACGACGGCGTGGCCATGCAGTACCTGATTCCGAACTGGAAGTTCGATAACAAGCGCCCGTGTCTGGTGCGTTGAGTTTCCCCATGATCTGAGCGGCGCTTCGTGCGGCCGCTTGCTTTTACCCACCATTCACGCTGTCACGCTATGACCTCACCTCAAGAACTCAAAGCGATCGTTTCCGAAGGCCTACTGTCCTTTCCGGTGACCGACTTCGACGAACAAGGCGATTTTCGCGCCGATACCTATGCTGCGCGCCTCGAATGGCTCGCGCCTTATGGTGCGACCGCGCTGTTTGCGGCCGGTGGCACGGGCGAATTTTTCTCGCTGACCAAAAGCGACTACACGAACGTGATTCGCACGGCGACCGAGACCTGCCGGGGCAAGGTGCCGATTCTTGCCGGCGCGGGTGGTCCGACGCGCGTGGCGATCGACTACGCGCAGGAAGCCGAGCGCCTAGGCGCGAGCGGCGTGCTGCTGATGCCGCACTATCTGACCGAGGCATCGCAGGAAGGGATTGCCGCGCACGTCGAGCAGGTCTGCAAGGCTGTGAAGAACATCGGCGTGATCGTCTATAACCGCGCGAATTCGAAACTGAATGCGGACATGCTCGAACGTCTCGCTGACAGTTGCCCGAACCTGATCGGCTTCAAGGACGGCGTGGGTGAAATCGAGGCGATGGTGACGATTCGCCGCCGTCTCGGCGACCGCTTCTCGTATCTCGGTGGCCTGCCTACCGCGGAAGTTTACGCCGCGGCATATAAGGCGCTGGGTGTGCCGGTGTATTCGTCGGCCGTGTTCAACTTCATTCCGAAGACGGCAATGGAGTTTTATCGCGCGATTGCCGCGGATGATCATGCGACCGTCGGCAAGCTGATCGACGAATTCTTCCTGCCGTATCTGGCGATCCGCAACCGTCGTCAGGGTTATGCGGTGAGTATCGTGAAGGCCGGCGCGAAGCTGGTCGGCCGCAGCGCAGGTCCGGTGCGCGCACCGCTGACCGATCTGACCGCAGAAGAAATGGCGCAACTCGACGTGCTGATCAAGAAGCTCGGCGCGCAGTAAGTTGGGCAATAAGCGGCGCAGGTAGTGGCGGCGGTTTCGCCGCCCTTACCTCAACTCCGGCGAAACACAACGTGCGAGATGCGTTGTACGAGCAGTGCGGCCGCAAGCGCCGCCACTGCCGTCAGCCACACACCGATATGAATCGACTGCACCAGCGCATCGCGTGCCGTGTCGATCAACGCCAGCGTATTGAGCCCCGACGTCTTCATATCCGCAATTAGTTTCAGGCGCACCGTTTCGTCGATCAGGATGCGTAGATCGACAAAACGCGGCTGCCATTGCGATACTGCCGGCTCGCCGAGCACGCTCATCGTGCGCGTGACCACGTTGCGGTAGTGGTGCTGCACGACGGTTGCCACAATGCTGGTGCCGAGCATCCCACCCACCATGCGCGTGGACTGCAGCAGTGCGGTCGTGATGCCGAAGCGTTCACGCCCGGCAATCTCCTGGCCAAACACATTCAGATTGTTCAGGATGAAACCCAGGCCGATGCCGACGGCCGCCATCGGCAACTCTATCCACACGTGCGGCGTCTCCGGATTGGCAAACGCCAATGCGATCGACGCGAACAGCAGCAGCGCGAAACCGATCGATAGAATCCGCGTAGGTTTCTTCAGATGAATGACGATGCGCGTATTCAGCAGGCTGCCGAGCGCGATGCAGGCGGCAATCGGCGTCGCGAGCAGACCGGCCTGTTGCGGCGAGAGTCCGAAACCGCCTTGCAACAGCAGCGGTGCGAAGAAGATCAGCGAGAACATCACGAAGCCGGACAGGAAGCCGAGTACGAAGAGCGTGACGAGTTGCGCGTCCTTGAACAGGTCGAGCGGAATGATCGGATGCGTGGCGCGTTTCTCGCACACCAGCAACGCAATGGCGCCCACGATCACGAAGGCCGCGAGCGCCAGGTTGCCGGGTGTCAGACCGTCTTTCGGCACCGCTTCGATGAAAGCCTGCAGGCCGCCCAGCACGGCGGCGACCAGCGCCGCGCCGAGCCAGTCGATCTTGACCTCGCCCTCGTGCGGACGCTGGAAATTGGGCAGATGCGCCCAGATGAAATAGAGCGCCGCGGCGCCCACCGGCAGGTTGATCAGGAAGGTGGAGCGCCAGCCCCAATGCTCACTCATCCAGCCACCCAGCGACGGACCCGCCGCGGTGCCGATTCCGTAGGCAGCCGCCATCACCACTTGCCAGCGCACCCGTGCGCGCGGATCGGGGAAAAGATCCGGGATCGACGCGAACGCCGTGCCCACCATCATCCCGCCGCCGACCCCTTGCAGGCCGCGCGCGATGACGAGGAACAGCATGTCGTTCGCCACGCCGCAAAGCACCGACGCCACCGTGAACGTGATGACCGCGGCGATCACGAAACGCTTGCGGCCGAAATAATCGCCGAGACGGCCGAACACGGGAACCGTCACCACCGACGCCAACAGGTACGCGCTGGCAATCCATGCGTAGTACTCGAAGCCATGCAGTTCGGCGACAATCGAGGGCAACGCGGTGCTGACGACGGTCTGGTCGAGTGCGACCAGCATGTTGACGAGGCCGATGCCGAGCATCGCGAAGAGGGCGTTTCGGAAAGGCAGGGCAGTCGCAGTCGGATTCACGGGGCTGGGAAAGAAGGGCTTGTCAGGGTAGGCGCTGCGCGGCAGGGCGCGGCCAGGGTCTCGACCACTATTGTGTCCTATAGTTGTCTGACCTCTCGTTTGGCGATTATACGGGTTTTCCCTTAAAAGAAACTATTCTCGACTCGATCTCGAGAAGCCGGCAGGAGGCCTTCAAAAACGACGACATAGTGTCGACAATGCGTACGGAAGTTTTGCGGAAGAAAATCTTGCGGGCTCGCAGCACATCGGCGACGCGTCGAAGCGGGAAAATTTCCCGGAATTTGTGATAAAAGTCAGATATTTAAAAAAAGCCTGTCTGAACAGGCCGTCAGATTGTGATCACTGATAAGAATTTAACTGGGCGTCGTTCCGCTACGGAGGCGTTGTGATTCGAAGCTGGCTTACCGGGGTGCTGTTTGCAGTGTGTTCCATCAGCAATGCGTTAGCGGGCGGACCGGATTGTTCCCGGCCGTTTACGCTTGGATTGCACGACCACGGGCTGCTCTATTCGCTCGATACCGATAGCGGTATCGACAAGGACTTCGCCGACGAGTTGATCCGGCGTAGCGGTTGCCAGATCAAGGTCAGTCTGATGTCACGCGCGCGTATCTGGAAACTGATCGAGTCAGGCGCGCTCGACTTCAGTCTTTCTGGAATCGCAAATGACGAACGCAATCAATATGCTTCGTTCGCGTGGTACTTCAGCAATAAATACTATCTGCTCGTGCGCAAGGATGCCGGCATCCAGAACGTCGCGGACTTCGAAAACAGTAAACACGCGCAGCTCGGCGTGATCCGCAGTTTCCGCTACAGCACCTCGGCCAACGAACTGGTCGACAGACTGACGTCGGAAAACCGGGTGAGCCTCGCGGGCGGGCTCGAACCGCTCTACCAGGCGCTGATTCTTCGACAGATTCAGGGCATGATTATCGAGCCCTTCGATTACCCCGCGCTGGATGAGAAAAAGATCCGCGACGTCACAACGATCGTTGAGTTTAACGATCCTTCGGTACCGCACGGTCTGATCATGTCGAAGAAAGCGCTTCCGGCCGCCGAGCGGGAGAAGTGGCGGGCGCTGGTGGACGAAATGCGTGCTGACGGAACGGTGCGCCGGATCTTCGAAAAGTACTTCAGGCCGGATCTGGCCGATGCCATGGTCAACTTCAAGGCGTCACCGTGATCCGGCTGCGCTCCGTCCTGCTGCCGTTGCTGGTGTTATCCGCGTCGCTTGGCGTGACCTGGGTAGTGTGGGATCACGAACGTCAGGCGACACGCAAGGAGTTTCAGACGCAGTTCGATTACACCCTGAGTGACGCGGTAGGCCGCATCGAACAGCGGATGGCGACCTACGAGCTGATGCTGCGAGGCGTGCAGAGCATGTTTGCCGCGAACGGAGAGTTCGATCGCGGCAGGTTCCGGCGCTACGTGAGCGCGCTCAATCTTGATGCGAACTTTTCCGGGGTCCACGCCGTGGGTGTGGTCGAATGGGTGCCCGCGGCGCGTAAAGCGGCCCACATAGCGGACATGCGCGAGGGCGGCGTTCCAGGCTACACGATTCATCCCGACGGGTTGCGCGGGGAATATGCCCCGATCGTTCAGCGCGAGCCCTTTGTTGGCCTTGCACGCAGCTCGCCCGGTTTTGACGCCTGGAACGAACCGGTGCGTCGCTCGGCGTTGGAGAAAGCCCGCGACTCCGGCCTCGCGGTTCTCTCGGGAAAGGTGCGCCTGTCGGTCGACATGGATGCGGACCCCCGGCCCGGCTTCATCCTGTATCTGCCGATCTACGCTGCCGGCAGACCGCAGGACAATGTTGCGCAGCGTCGAGCGAACATTGTTGGTTGGGTCTATGCATCGTTCCGGATGCACGATGTGATGGCCAGTCTCTACGGCGAACAGCCCCCCGGTATTTCGCTAGCGATTTACGATGGCGTGGAGCCGTTGGAGGCCGCGCTGTTGCATCGCACTTCAGATGCGAACAACCGGCATGCGCCCGCGCTCATCTCCGCAAACGAATATCTGGTTGTGGACGGACACGACTGGATGCTGTCGATGAACGCCTCCGACGAGTTTCGATCCCGGATGGGGCGTAATGCCGAGGTGTTAATCGCAGGAACTGGCACGGGGTTGAGTCTCCTGCTGGCGCTTCTGACCTGGCTCATGATGACAGGGCGGGAGCGTGCCATGCGCCTCGCCTCGGCAATGACGCGGGAGTTGCGCGAGAACGAGGAGAAATTTCGCGCCATTGCCGACTGCACGGTGAACCTGGAAATCTGGTGGGGACCAGACGGCCAACCGCGCTGGATCAATCCCTCGGTTGAGTACTACACGGGCTATACAGTTGCCGAATGCATGGCGATGCCCGATTTTGCCCGCACGCTGATCCATCCGGAGGACATCCCGCGCGTTGCGCCGGAATTTAAAAAAGGGCTTCAGGGTTCTCGCGGCGACGATCTCGAGTTTCGTTGCGTACGCAAGGATGGATCGCTCCTCTGGCTGTCGGTCTCGTGGGTGCCGATCAGCAATCAGAGGGGCGACTTCATTGGTTTTCGGACCAGCGGCCGCGATATCACCGAGCGCAAGAAGTCGGAGGAGAAGATCCGGGAACTTGCCTTCTATGACACGCTAACGCGCCTGCCTAATCGCGCGCTGCTTCTGGATCGGCTGAGGCAGTCAATGGTGGCCAGCCGGCAGAACAAGGTCTGCGCCGCCCTCATGTTCATCGATCTCGACCACTTCAAAACGCTGAACGATACGCTTGGGCACGACAAGGGCGATCTGCTCCTGCGACAGGTTGCGTATCGCCTGTCGAGTAGTGTCAATGAGGGCGACACGGTTGCCCGGGTCGGTGGTGACGAGTTCGTTGTAGTGCTGGGCAATCTGAGTCTGGACGTGGCTGATGCGACCATGGAAACCGTGGCGGTGGGAGAAAAAATTCTCGCCGTGCTGGGGAACGCTTACGAGCTCAACGGTGTTCAGTTTCGCAGCACCGCCAGCATAGGGGTCACCGTATTCAATGGGGAGCAGACGTCCACCGACGAGCTTTTCAAGCAGGCCGATCTCGCCATGTATAAATCGAAGGAGCGCGGCCGCAATGCCATGTGCTTCTTCGACCCTGCGATGCAGACGGCGGTGCTCAAGCGTGCCGAGCTGGAAGTGGGGCTGCGCAACGCCATCGAGGAGAACCGGTTTGTTCTTCACTATCAGGCGCAGGTCGTCGACGGCAATCACATAACCGGTGCGGAAGCGCTGGTGCGCTGGGAGCATCCCCAGCGCGGTCTGATACCGCCAGGCGAGTTTATTCCGCTCGCCGAGGAGTCCGGGCTGATTCTCGAGATGGGCCGAACGGTATTGGCGTCCGCATGCACCCAACTGGCCGTATGGGCAACGCGGCCATCGATGGCGCATCTGTCCATGGCTGTGAACGTGAGTGCCCGGCAATTTCGCGAGCCGGACTTCGTGGACAGTGTGCTCGACGTCATCAACCGGACTGGGGCGAGGGCGGACAGGTTGAAGCTCGAGCTCACCGAGAGCGTTCTCGTTGAGAACGTGCAGGACATTATCGAAAAGATGACCGCCCTTCGCGCTCGAGGCGTGACGTTCTCGCTGGATGACTTCGGCACTGGCTACTCTTCGCTGTCGTACCTGAAACGATTGCCGTTGGACCAGTTGAAGATTGATCGGTCATTTGTGCGTGACATTCTGGTCGACTCCAACGACGCGGACATCGCGAGAACGATCGTGGCGCTTGCCCGAAGTTTTAACCTGGGTGTCATCGCCGAGGGCGTCGAAACTGAAGCGCAGCGAGATTTCCTTGCCGTAGCAGGGTGCCACGCCTATCAAGGTTTCCTCTTTTGCAAGCCGCTGCCGATTCAGGGTTTTGAGCAGTTTGTGAGCCTGTTCAGTTCGCGGAGCCGGAGAGACGTTCGGTCGACGGGGAGCGACGAGAGAAACGTCGGTTCGGGTACGGTCACCTGATCAAACGGTATCGAAGACAGACGCGCATGCTCCTCACTCGTGACGAAGGGCCGCTTCGTCGCTTTTGGCTGATGCGCGCCACTGAACGCTGAGCAGGTGCTCGCGCATACACCGAGCCGCGGCTTCGCCATCACGTGCCTTCATGGCGCTGACGATCTCCTGGTGCTGCGCGGCGAAATAGCTGCGTGTTTCCTGCGCTGAAGTCTTCTCGCGTACGTCGGGTTTGACACGCATCCCGTTGATCACTTCCATCAGGGAGATGAGCGCGGGATTGCGGGTGGCCTGTCCGATCAGCAAATGGAATCGATGATCCCATTGTTGCCACTCTTCATCATTTTTTGCCGCGGCGTTTTTCCGCGCGCATTTTTCAAGTTCCAGCAAATCGTCCCGACTGGCTTTCGTCGCGGCGAGTTGTGCGAGCGCGGGCTCGAACAACAGGCGCATTTCCGCGATGTCTGCCGGACTGGCTCCCGCTCGAAGTCCGCGTAGCGTCGGGGCGAACTTCAATGGTCTCGCGCCTAGATAGGTGCCGCGACCGACGCCGCGCCATACACGTCCTGATGCCTCCAGCGAAGCAAGCGACGAACGCAGTTCCCTTCGACTGACATTGAGGGCTTCGGCGAGCGTTCTTTCAGGAGGCAGTGCGTCGCCGTCCTTGAGTTGATGCTCGGCAATGTAGTCCAGCAGCCTGTCCAGTATCGAATTTTCCATTGTCTTTTTCGTGAACCAATACTCATTGGTTCAAAATTTACCATAGTCAAATCAACTGGGGTGAGATTCACAGCTTTTTTTGATCTGCTATTGTGTGCGAAATTTCGGGTTAACGCTTGGTGCAACCGGGCAATGTTCGCCGTAATCTCTTAGCTTATAGAATTTGTACCAATGCTTATTGGTTCATAAGAAACCAATCATTGGTCATCGCAAAAGGAGTCACGCATGTCGTTTACAACCCGCCCGGAGCTGATTGGCACATTCGGCATGGTGGCCTCCACGCACTGGCTGGCGAGCGCGTCGGCGATGGCCGTACTGGAGAAAGGGGGCAATGCGTTCGATGCGGCAGCCGCTGCCGGCTTTGTTCTGCAGATCGTTGAGCCGCATCTGAATGGTCCGGGCGGCGAGTTGCCGGTTGTGTTCTACAGTGCGCGCGAAGAACGCGTTCGCGTTCTGTGCGGGCAGGGCGTGACGCCGGCGGGAATGACGATAGCGCGCATGCGTGAGCTGGGTCTCGAAGTCGTTCCCGGTACGGGCTTGCTGCCGGCCGTAGTACCTGGCGCATTTGGCGCCTGGATGGCCATGCTGCGCGACTATGGTCAACTGCCGCTCGAAGACGTCCTGAGCTACGCGATCGGTTATGCGGAGAACGGCTATCCGGTGCTCCCACGCATGACGTCGTCGATCCTCGCAATCAAGGATTTCTTCAAGACTGAATGGCCCACGTCGGCTGAGCAATGGTTGCGCAACGGCGACGCACCGATGCCGAACCAGCTGTTCGCCAATCCGGCGATTGCGCAGTCGTACCGGCGCATCCTCGCGGAGGCGAATACCCGCAGTGATCGTGCGGAGCAGTGCGAAGTTGCCCGCAAGGTCTTTTATCGTGGATTCGTGGCCGAAGCGATTGATAAGTACTTCCGCTCAACTGCCGTTCTCGATACTTCCGGTCAGCGCAACTACGGTCTGCTCAACGCGGATGATCTCGCGCGCTGGGAGCCGTCCTATGAAGACCCGGTTTCATACGACTATGAGGGTTTCCGCGTTCACAAGACGGGCCCTTGGGGCCAGGGACCGATGTTCCTGCAGCAGCTCGCGCTCCTTAAGGGTTTCGATCTCAGTGCGATGGACCCAATGGGGCCCGATTTCGTGCACACGATAATCGAATGCTCGAAGCTCGCGTTCGCCGATCGCGAGGTGTTTTACGGCGACCCCGCGTTTGCGCATGTGCCCATGGATGTGCTGCTGAGCGACGCCTACAACGACGAACGTCGCCAGCTGATCGATCCCGGTCATGCGTCGTTCGAATTCCGTCCCGGCAAGTTGGGCGACAGTGAACAGCGCGCCGCGCTGATCATGGCCAATGCGGGAAGGCAGCAGTCCGGCGGCTTCGGCCAGGGCGAACCGACCTTTGCGCCGCTGCCTGAACTACGCGGCGATACGGTTCATCTCGACGTGGTCGATCGCTGGGGCAATATGGTTTCAGCAACACCGTCGGGTGGCTGGCTGCAGGCCTCGCCGGCCGTGCCCGGTCTCGGCTTTAACGTGACCACGCGCGCGCAGATGTTCTGGATGGAGGAGGGGCTGCCGTCCTCGCTCGGCCCGGGGCGCCGCCCCCGCACGACGCTCTCGCCCACGCTCGTTACCCGCGATGGCAGACCCTATGCGGCATTCGGCACGCCGGGTGGCGACCAGCAGGATCAGTGGTCGATCCAGCTGTTTCTCCGGCACGTGCATGCAGGCATGAACTTCCAGGCCGCGGTGGATTCGCCCTCGTTCCAGACGGCGCATTTCCCCGGCTCGTTTTACCCGCGTTCGATGCAACTGGGCAAGATGTCCGCCGAGTCCAATTTTCCGGAACACACGCTTGCCGCGTTACGTGCGCGTGGACATGACCTGACCGTGGCCGAACCCTGGTCGCTGGGACGCGTCTGCGCGGTTGGGATCAGAAACGGTCTGATGCGTGGCGCAGCAACACCTCGTCAAATGCAGGCATACGCAATCGGGCGATAAGTTTCGCCGCCCAGAAACCGTATTCATTTCCGTCAGGGAGAACATGCCGTGTCTGCTATTGCCGCCCGACTCGAGCGACTGCCGTTATCAGGTTTTCATCGCAAGCTCCTGCTGATCGGCGGCTTGGGGTACATGTTCGACGGACTCGATTCGTCGTCGCTTGCATTCCTGCTGCCCGTCGTGAGCAAGCTATGGCACCTGACGAGTGCCGAGACGGGGCTCGTCGCGAGCAGCACCTACATCGGCTATTTTTTCGGAGCCTTTCTGTCGGGTGTGCTCGCGGATGTGATCGGGCGTCGTCGCATCATGATGAGCGCGCTCGCAATCTATTGCTGCGCATCGCTTGCGAGCGCCACCGCCACCGACTGGCACACGTTCTTCGCGTTGCGTATCGTCGCGGGTTTTGGCTCCGGTGCGGAGACCGTGGTGATTGCACCGTTTCTGGCCGAGTTCGTGCCACGACGTTACCGGGGCATATTTTGCGGCGCACTGGTCGGCTTCATGTCGTTCGGCTATCTGGGTTCGTCGATTCTCGGCTTCACCGTTGTGCGTAACTTTGCCGAAGGCTGGCGATATCTGGCGGTGGCGACGTCGTTGCCCGTTGTCATGCTTCTCTGGTGGCGAAGAACCTTGCCCGAGTCGCCGCGCTGGCTTGAGAGCCAGGGGCGAGTCTCTGAGGCGGAGGGCATCGTGAGCGCAATCGAGTCGTGGTTCGCAGGCAAGGGCATCAGTCTTGCGCCCGTGGCATCCCTCGGCGCCATGCCTCCTGCGTCTGCGCCTGCCAAGGGCAACGCGTTACAGAATGTGCTGACGCTGTGGTCGCCGCGGCTGGCGCGTACGACGGCAGTGAGCTGGCTGATGTGGTTCTCGGTCGCGTTCGCGTATTACTCGTTTTTCTCCTGGATTCCGAGCCTGCTCCTCAAGGAGGGGCTCACCATGACGAAAAGCTTTGGTTATTCGATCGCGATTTACGGGGCACAGATCCCCGGATACTTCACGGCGGCATGGCTCAATGAACGACTCGGCCGAAAGGGCGTGGTGGCGTCGTACATGCTGTTGGGCGGGATTGCCGCGATCACGCTGGCGTTTTCTCATACCGGTTTGCAGATCATGGCCGCAGGCATTTGCCTGTCGTTCTTCATGAATGGCGCGTTCGCAGGCGTGTATGCGTATACCCCTGAAGTTTTTCCGACCGCTGTGCGAGCAACCGGCACTGGGTCGTCCTCGTCTTTCGGCCGGATTGGTTCGGTAAGCGCCCCCATTCTGGTTGGCCTTGTCTATCCGGTGCTCGGATTTCTCGGCGTGTTTGCGATGACCACCACGGTCTTGCTGGTGGGGGCCTGCGTGGTGTTCTTCCTGGGTATCGAGACTCGCAACCGGTCGCTCGAAGATATTGAAGTGGGTGGCGCCGGCCATCCGCAGGATTTGCACGTCCCGCTCAGCTCGACCGAAATGCGCGGCTGAGTGTGCATGATGTCCCAACTACACAGACAGATAATGCCAGGCAATCCGATCGATCCAGTCCTGCAAGCGTTGGATATTTCAGACCTCGAACGACTAGCAAGGGTTATGCGGCTGAAAAATCAACCCGACGAGATTTTCCGTGCGGTTCACGCGTTGGCTGCGAGCGCGATAGGTTTTGGCCTCTTCACGATCATGTCCTATGACGCGCAACGCGAGGAAGTCGAGCGCGTTTATACAAACATGCCGGAGGTGTACCCAATTGGAGGTCGTAAGGAAAAACGCGGCACTGCGTGGGCAAATCAGGTATTGCATGATCTCAAGCCATTTCGCGCTGAAACGACGCAAGGCATCCGCGAGGCGTTCGACGACCACGCGGTGATGACCGGCATGGGACTCGGATCGATACTGAACATTCCGGTTGCGTACGACGGGGTATGCGTCGGCACGATGAACATGACACACAAGGAAGGCTGGTACACGGGCAGGCACGAGGAAATGGGCGTGCTGATTGGCGCCTTCCTCGCACCCGCGCTCATCAGGTGCAACATGATGCACGCCGATAGCGCAATGCGTCTCTGACGTCACTACGATCAAATGAATACAAGAACAACCTTGACCCGATCCGCTGAGTCCCAAAACACCTGGGTGCTTGTCTTCGTCCTCGGCTACCTAGCATTACTGGCCGACGGCGCGGACGTGATGATGTACGGCCTGACGCTCACGCGAATCAAGGACGAATTCGGTTTGAGCAATGTCGAAGCGGGGGCCTTGGGCAGCTTGACCCTGGTTGGCATGGCCATTGGCGGCATTCTCGGCGGCTGGGCCAGTGATCGCCTGGGGCGGGTGCGGGTCGTGGTCTGGGCATTGGCGCTGTTTTCACTCGGAGCGGGGCTGCTCGGTCTTACGCACAGCTTTCTGGAATTTGCGGTCGTGCGGTTTATCAGTTCGATGGGCATCGGTTGCATGGTGCTGGTCACCACGCTGGTTGCCGAATACGTACCCACGGAGCGGCGTTCACTGATTCTGGGCGTATTGCAAACCGGCATTTCCGCGGGCTACATCGTTGTCATTTCGCTCAGCAACTGGATTTTGCCGCACTACGGCTGGCGCACGCTCTACTACGTGTCGGCAATTCCTGTGCTGCTGGCGCTGGCGATAAAATTTGCCGTGCCCGAACCGGCAGCATGGCAGGCGAGCCGCGCAGCCAGCCGCAAGGGCGAACGTGGGCATCGCACCAACCGCTACTATCAGATTTTCAGTAATCGGCAGTCGCGAACCTTATTCATTCTGTGGACCTTGGCCTCGTTATTCGCGCTGTCCGGCTTTTACGGTTTGAACAACTGGCTGCCAACTTACCTGGAAAAGGAACTGCACATCAAATTCGGTGCAATGGCCGGGTACATGATCGGCACGTACGTGGTTGCCTTCATTGGCAAGATCTTTGCGGGATGGCTGGGTGACCGCTGGAGTCGGCGTGGTGTTTATGTGCTTGGCTGTGTGGGCGCCGCGCTCTTTCTGCCTGCGATCATTTTCTGGCATACGCGCGACAACATCGTGTACCTGATGCTTGCCTTCGGGTTTTTGTATGGTGTGCCGCTGGGGACGATCGGCACCTTCATGTCCGAGAGTTTCGCTACCGCCATCCGTGGAACCGCCGTGGGCGGCTCCTATAACATCGGCCGTTTCTGCTCGGGCGCCGCGCCCATTATTATTGGCTACATTGCCACCCAGTTCTCTATCGGTATCGGATTTCTGGTGGTCGGTGGGGTTTTCTTTCTAAGCGGCGTTACCGCGTTTTTTGTTCCAGACCGGCTGTACGACACACAACGCTAGTCCATGGGCAACGTGGGCGAAAACGTTGTGCGTCTGTCTGATCGATGCGAAGCAATACGCTACTTTATTGCGCCCCGATCCTGGCTAACGTAATGGCACGCTCGGGGCATGCAGTCACGCACAAGCCGCATGCCCGACACGCATCGGCGTTTGGGGTGTACGCGACTTTCATTCCGTGCACGCGGAGCTTGAATTTGTTCAGCGCGCCCAATTGCTGGTAGTCGGCCGTATCGATCCGGCGGATGTCGAAAACGTTCTCGGGACAGACTACCGCACAATCGCCTTTGCCTTCGCACCGTTTCAGATTGACCACGGGAGCAATCACGCCCGGGGCCTGTTTGCATGCGGATGTCGAAGCGGTGCTCATGCGAGATCCTCCGGACGCTTGCCGTCACCGGACGACAGGTTCTTCTGGAAATTTTCGCGCTCCTCGGGCGTCATCCGTTCCCACCGGCGCCAATGCCGGCGTCCGTGGCAACCGCCGCGCCCTCGGAATCCGCCAAACAGAATCCGGCTCAGAATCAACAGGCCCAATGCGTGCGGAAAATCGATCGCACGGCCACCGATGAACAGCGCCGGGATAACCCAATTCCATAGCGTCATCACCATCCATCCCAGCACGACAATGCCCACCAGAACCAGCAGTGCCATGCCGAAGCATCTCAGTTTGAATCTCATCTATCTGCTCCTTTAGATATCCAGTTCGTCATACACGGCTTGCAAGCGAACGCGCAGATGCAGAACCGCGTAACGCTTGCGTGCCAATAACGTGTTCACGCCGACACCGCTCTCGGCTGCGAGCTCCTTGAAGCTGCGCCCTTCCAGTTCATGAGCGACAAACACGTCGCGCTGATCCGCCGGCAATTCGTTGAGCGCCTCTTGCAGGGCTTCCAGCAGCACCGACCTTGCATAGAGGGCTTCAGGGCCTGCGTCCGTTGCCGGGAGGGCGAGATCCAGTCGATACTCGACGTCATCGGAGTCGTCGGCTATTTCGGCCAGCGGCTGCTCGCGGCGCTTGCGAAAGCGGTCGATGATGCGGTTTCGCGCCACGCGGAACAGCCACGCGCTAACCTGTTCGATCGGCGCAGGGAGACGGTAGGCTTGCACGAACTCGTGGAAGACATCCTGCAAGATGTCTTCAGCGTCGCCCTGATCGTGCACGCGACGCCGGATGAAATTCCCGAGCTTCGCACGCTCACGCAACACAGTTGCAGTGATGTCCGTGTCTCGTTCGATCATCGATTTCGGGGTGCGCGGCGGTTCCATACGTCTGTAGACGGTTCACGAACAGGAATATTGTGGGCGCCGGAAAAAATAGCGATGCTACGCCGGTGGCGGGCGTGTTCGGTCCGAAGACGGTGATATCGGCCGTTCGCTGCGCGGCCAGATTCTAGAAGCGCTCCACCCTGAACGGCTGGGGGTCCACGAGCGTTTTCTCGTGGGTCATCATCTCGGCGATCAGCCGGCCCGTGACTGGGCCTAGTGTCAGTCCGTGGTGCGCGTGGCCAAACGCGAACCACAAGTCTTTGTGACGTGGCGCGGGTCCGATGATCGGCATCATGTCGGGCGTACAGGGGCGCCGTCCCATCCAGGGTTCAGCGTCGAGACGCTTGCCCAATGGAAACAGCGTGCGCGCAATCGGCTCGACCGCGGCGAGCTGAGTGGGTGTTTTGGGCGCATCGCAGTGGGCGATTTCCGCTCCCGTGGTCAAGCGGATGCCTTTTGCCATGGGAGCCAGCACGTAGCCCTTCTCGACGTCCAGAATCGGATGATTCAGGCGAGCCCCTGTCTCGGGCGCGTAGTGCATGTGGTAGCCGCGTTTCACGGCGAGCGGCAAGCGATAACCGAGTCGCGAAGTTACGCGATCCGACCACGGCCCTAATGCGACGACCGCTGATGAAGCCGTGATCGTTCCCGCTTGCGTATCGACCGCCCAACCCTCACGAAACGAGTCCGCATCGCCGATGAAAAACCGTCCGCCGAGCGCTTCGAAATATTTCGCGTAGGCGGTGACGAGCGCGTTAGGGTCGCTCACGGAATTGGATGCCAGATAGCGCAAGCCGCCTAGCAGCGCTTTGTCGAGATCAGGCTCCTTCTGTTGCAGGCGGCCCGCATCCAGCGATTCGGACTCGACACCATATTCCTGAAGCCACCGTTCGGCGAGCCGGGTTTCCGCGTCCCGTGCTTTTTCGGTGCGAAACACCTTGATCCACCCGGTGGGGCGAAATAACGCGTTCGCACCGGCCGCGGCGGCCAGCGCGCGATGCTCGTCCAGGCAATGCTCGATCAGCGTCGCGTACGACTTCGCGATGGCCGCGTGTTTGGCTGGATGAGAATTGCGCCAGTATTGCCAAAGAAACGGTGCGGCCTTGAGTATGGCGTCGGCATGGTAGCGAACGTCCGGCGACTGGTTGCGCGCGTACCGAAGCAAGGTGCCGAAGTCGCGTGGAAAGGCATGGGGATACACGCCTTCGCGCTGGATCAACCCGGCGTTACCGAACGACGTTTCGTTGCCGGGTTGCTTGCGGTCCACCAGGGCGACGCTGCGGCCGCGTTTCTGGAGATGCACGGCAACGCTCACGCCGATAATGCCCGCGCCGAGCACGACGGTATCGAATTTCATTGTGGTCATGAATTCACTTGTTGCCGGATACGCCAGGCGCGCCAGTACTGCAAATTCGACATGGCCGGACGCATTGAAAAGAAAGGGTAAGCGACGTGGGACGGAGGCGCTCATGTCGCCCATTGACGCAGAGTATGTCAGAGTAACGACTCTCACTCGTGGAGCGCGCGCATGACTACCTTACCAATTGCCGACCGATGGTTCGAACTCAAACGCATCAGCGACGACATCACGCTGCTTTGGGAGCCTCATGTTGTCCCGCTGATGCGTTGCAATATCTGGCATGTGCGTGGCCGTGACCGGGATCTGATGATCGACACGGGGATGGGTATCGCCAGTCTTCAGGATGCCGCGAAGCATCTGCTGCAGAAGAACGTCACCGCCGTTGCGACGCATACGCACTCGGACCATATCGGCGGACATCATGAGTTCGAACACACGCTGGTCCACGAATTGGAGGCGGATAACCTGCGTGCGCCACGCGAGCGAGGCACCCTGCTGGCATCGGTATTGGGCGAGGCGGCCATTCGCCGGTATCGTGAAGTCGGCTATCCGTTCGACGGCGATCTGATCACGGCGCTACCCAGCGCCGATTACTCGATGTCCGACTATCACGTGCGGGCCGCAACGGTCACGGAGATCGTCAAGGAAGGGAACATCGTCGATCTCGGCAACCGGCATTTTGAGGTGCTGCATCTGCCCGGCCACTCACCGGGCAGCATTGGCCTATGGGAAGCGGCATCCGGCACGCTGTTTTCGGGCGATGCGATCTACGACGGCCCGCTGCTGGATGAAATTGGTGGCGCGGATATTCCGACCTATATGCGCACCATGAAGCGGCTGCGCGAATTGCCCGTGCAAGTAGTTCACGCCGGGCACGACGGGAGCTTCGGGCGGGAACGACTGCTTGAGCTGGTCGACGCGTATCTGGCTAAACGCACCTGACCGCGTCTGTTTTTAACCCGTTTCTAACCCCAATAACGCGTCTTACGCGTCTTTCAGCCAGGGCATTTCCACGGGCGACACCACCAGATGCCGGGATTCCCGTTTCAGCTCGAAGATGAATCCGACCAGAATCATGGAGTCGGCATACGGGATCGGGAATACCTGAGGATTTTCCGCCGTGCGCAGCGGGTGGGCGGGCGTGTTCGCTGTTGTCGCGGCGTTCTCGCGGACGCTTTCCAGTTCGTCGACCATTGCCTGACCACTTACTTTCAGCACGCGGCTACGCAGGTCGCTGAACGGTTCGATGCGCGCCCCGTCTTCGTTGTATTCGGGCACTTCATAGATGAACCAGGACATGTGCGTCTCCAAGGAAAAAGGCAAGTATTCTAGCAGTGGGCGTAACGCATCCGCGTTTTCCTCGCTCAGGAAATCGAGTTGCGCTCAGGCCCCACAACAATAAAAAAGACTGAGACAAAAGTCTCATCCGGAATGATGGTGCACTGCAATGTGCTGTTCTGGAACCCGCATGCTAAAAGTCATCCTAAGCGTGCCACTGAATGATGATGCGCGCCGAGCCGACCGGAGACATTCATGCCCTATGTTCCGCAAGTGAGACACATCGATCGGATCCGCAGGTTGATCGAAGGCCGAACGCCTGATCGCGGCGGTGATGCTACGCGGCTGACTTCATCGTATTGGCGCTCGCTCGAGCAATATCATCTCGATCCTGGTCTGACAAAGGGGCCGCGGATTCTGAGCGCGCCGGAACTGCGTGACGTACAGCACCGGGAAGAATCGGTTTTGCGGGCGTCGGGAGAATGTCTTTCGCGTCTGCATGAGACGGTTCGCGAAGCGGATTACTGCGTGATGCTCACCGATGCGCAGGGCGTGACGATCGATTATCGCGTTGACCGGGATCGGCGCCACGACTTCAAACGAGCGGGATTGTATTTAGGCTCCTGCTGGTCCGAGGAGGAAGAGGGAACCTGCGGCGTCGCGACCGTGCTGCTCGATTCGCAACCGATCACGGTTCATAAGACCGATCATTTTCGTGCCGCCTTCACCACGTTGACCTGCAGCGCCTCGCCCATCTTCGGGCTGGAAGGCGAACTGATCGGCGTGCTGGACGCATCGGCGATTCGCTCGCCTGACGAGCGCGAAAGCCAGCGTCTGGTCAACCATATCGTGCGTCATAGTGCGGTGTTGATCGAGGACAGCTTCTTTCTCAACGCGACTACGCATTACTGGGTTTTGCTGGCGCACCGCAATCGTCACTACGTGGAGGCCCAGCCGGAGATTCTGATCGCCTTCGATGCGCACGGAAACGCAGTCGCTGCCAATCGCCGGGCAAAAGAGTGCGTGCCTGGACTCGATCGGCTGCCACGACCGGTCTCCGAGCTATTCGATGTCCGCGCCGAGCGTCTTCTGGATGTCAGGCCAGGCCGCGACATGGTTTCGATCAAACTCGCGGGCAACGGCTCACCGCTTTATGCTCGCGTTCGTCCGCCCGTCATTCGCGCGCAACGGCAACTTGCATCGAAGCCTCGCAACCCCGCGCCTCAGGCGCAACCCACACTCACTGATATCGACGCCCTGGAGCGTGACCGCATCGTCGCCGCTCTGACGGATGCGAAATGGCATCCGGACGAGACGGCCAGAACCTTGGGCATCTCGCGCGCGACGCTTTACAGACGGATCGCGAAGTTCGGCATAGTCCCGCCTCACCGGCGCTAGCGGTCCACGCTATCCAGCGGGCAAAGAACCCGCGTGTTACTTCGACGTTTTACCAATCCGTATCGAATGGAGGAGCAACCATGCCTGAAAATAATGCAAGCAAGATTATTGGAAATGTTCTGGAATCTCTGGAATCGGCGCTTAAACGCGGTGATACCGCTGCGGCCGTCGCGTTGTTTCAGCCTGAGTGCTATTGGCGCGATCTGGTTGCGTTCACCTGGAATATCAAAACCATGGAGGGCCGGGACCAGATCGGCGCCATGCTCGACGCACAACTCGGCGCCATCAAGCCGACCAGGCTGCGGATCGCCGAAAATGAAGTACCGACCGAAGCCGACGGTTTGGCGCAGGCGTGGATCACCTTCGAAACGGAAGTTGCCCGCGGCAGCGGTTTTATCCGCGTGAAGGATGGCCTGATCTGGACTTTGCTGACCACCATGGGTGAGCTGAAAGGCCATGAGGAACCCAAGGGCAACCGTCGTCCGATGGGTGCGGAACATGGCGCACGTATGGACCGAACGAGCTGGAAGGAACGTCGGGAAGCCGAAGCGCAGGCGCTGGGTCGCGCGGAGCAACCCTACTGCTTGATCGTGGGCGGCGGGCAGGGTGGGATTGGACTGGGCGCGCGTTTGCGGCAACTGGGTGTGCCGACGATCATCGTCGATAAGAATCCGCGTCCTGGCGACCAGTGGCGCAACCGCTACAAGTCACTGTGTCTGCATGATCCGGTGTGGTACGACCATATGCCTTACTTGCCGTTCCCGGATAACTGGCCGGTTTTCACGCCCAAGGACAAGATCGGCGACTGGCTCGAGATGTACACCAAGGTCATGGAGTTGAACTATTGGGGATCGACTACTTGCAAGTCCGCGCGCTATGACGAAGCGAAGGCGGAATGGGTGGTCGAGGTCGAGCACGACGGCGAAACGCTGACGCTGCGGCCAAAGCAGCTTGTGCTTGCCACGGGCATGTCGGGTAAGCCGAATATCCCATCATTCAAAGGCATGGATGTGTTTAAGGGCGAGCAGCATCATTCGTCGAAACATCCGGGACCCGATGCGTACAAGGGCAAGAAAGTGGTCGTGATCGGTGCGAACAATTCGGCGCATGATATTTGCGCGGCGTTGTGGGAAGCGGGCGTCGACGTCACGATGGTTCAACGGTCTTCCACGCATATCGTGAAGTCAGATTCGCTGATGGAACTTGCTCTTGGGGATCTCTATTCTGAGCGCGCGGTAGCCTCTGGTATGACGACGTCGAAGGCTGATCTGACGTTTGCATCGATTCCGTACAAAATCCTGCACACGTTTCAAAAGCCCGTATGCGACGCGATCAGAGAGCGCGACGCGGAGTTCTACCAGCGTCTGGAAAAGCGCGGCTTCATGCTCGACTTCGGGGATGACAACTCGGGGCTCTTCATGAAGTATCTCCGGCGCGGGTCGGGTTACTACATTGATGTGGGCGCCGCCGACCTCGTAGCGGATGGCAAGATCAAGCTGAAGAGCGGTGTCGATGTGGTCGAACTGAAAGAGCACTCTGTCTTGCTAAGCGATGGCACCGAGTTGGAGGCGGACCTCGTCGTCTATGCAACCGGTTACGGATCGATGAACGGCTGGGCCGCCGATCTTATCTCGCGTGAAGTGGCGGATAAAGTGGGCAAGGTGTGGGGGCTGGGTTCGAATACGACGAAAGATCCGGGTCCGTGGGAAGGCGAGCAACGCAACATGTGGAAACCCACGCAGCAACCGGCCTTGTGGTTCCATGGCGGTAACCTGCATCAGTCGCGCCACTACTCGCAGTATTTATCTCTGCAATTGAAGGCACGCATGGAGGGAATTGCGACGCCGGTTTATGGCCTGCAGGAAGTGCATCACCTTTCCTGAAGTCGGTGTGTGGTCGATGCGCGTCGTCCCTTCGTTCCAATGCCAGGAGCACTGGCTAGGGTCGCGACGCGCGTCGATGAGCGGCTCAACCCGGATTGATTTCATCCTGGCTGCGGCGCGTAGTGCGAGGTCCAAAGACTCGCACTGTGATAGCCACGACGATCAGCGCAGCGGCGATGATGCCGAACATAGCGCCTGCTCCTTGCTGGTTCAACACGGGGAGCAATACGAAAGGCAGCATGCCACTAACGATGCGGGACAACGAGTATGTACTGCCGATGGCGGTTGAGCGCACACTCGCCGGAAAGATCTCAGACTGGTAGACGTGATACGCGTTGCTGAATACGTTCGAAGCGCATGTTGTCAACACACCAAAGAGAACGATCAGCGCCGAGCTGTTGGAATAGGCAAAACCCAGGCCAAAAACCGCAATGGACAATATGGCGCCGATCACCAGTGTGCGGCGTTCAATCCAGTTGAGCAGCGGAATAGAAAGCAGCGATCCAACCGGGTAGCCGAGAAACGACAGAGCGATAAAAAGCGTGCCGTCCGTCACGTCAAAGCCACGGCTTTTCACCACGGTGCTGGCGAGCGTGCCGAAACCATAGTAACCAAATCCCTGAAGCAGATGGAAGATGGTCAACATCAGGTAGCGCTTGTCATAGGGAGGGCGGCGCAGCAGTGCAATACGCTCGCCCAACGTCATGGGATTCCGCTTGACGTTGGTTTCAGGTGAGATGACCGATACCGTCACTCCTGCACTGGCGGCAAAGCGCCGAAGCATCGCATGAGCCTCCTCGACGCGGCCCTGAGCCAGTAGCCAGCGCGGACTTTCGGGCAGCTTATGTTGCACGAGCAGAACCAGTACCGCGCCCAGGCTGCCGATCACCAGAATAACGCGCCAGCCTGCCACGGCGCCGAAGTGCAGAGGGTTGAGCCAAAGCGCCAAGAATCCAACTAGTGGCACGGCGACATACGAGGTGGTGTACGCCCATGCAGCCATTCGCCCGCGACGTTCCTTGGGCAGAATCTCGGACAGAAAGCTGTCGGCAACGGGATAGATCGCACCTACGCCAATGCCGGTGAGGAAGCGGCAGATCACCAGCATCTCGGCGTTGACCGAGAATGCGCCGATCAGCGAAAAGGCGCTGTACCAGATAAGGTTGAACAGGAAGGCCCTGCGCCGCCCAATTCGGTCGGCCATGCTACCCAGAAAAAGCGAGCCAAAGAACATGCCGATAAATGCCGAGGCCAGCAGCAGCTTGAAGTCCGTGCTGTGTCTATCGATACCGTATTCTCCCTGCAACGCCGTGCCGATCGAGCTGACAAGGAAAATCTCGAACATGTCGAAGAACAAGCCTATGCCGATCACCCACACCACAAATCGATGCAGCGAACCCGCAGGCATGTTATCCATCCAGCCGCCCAGCGTCGTGGCCTTGGCATGAAGGGCGTGTGTATCGTCGGCCGCGCTCGGTTCGGGTGAGGCAATGCGCGAATTGACGGTCGCACTGCCGCTCACGTGCAGATTTCTGGTGTTCATGTTTGTCTCCGTTTCTTTGCTTTCGGGTCGGCTTATGCGCCGTTCACCACGTTGATCGGCGCGTATAAATCGCCGGATCTTGGATAGCAGGGTGTCATTCCATCAAGCCATCAGTTCGGATATCTCGATCAGATTCAGATCGGGGTCCCGCACATACACCGAACGAATCTTCTGCGTGGCACCGGTGCGCGCAACCGGGCCTTCGACAATTGGCCATTCGCAACGGGCCAGATGCGCAATTACTTCGTCGAGCGGTACCGTGGCGATGAAGCACAGGTCGAGCGCGCCCGGTACGGGAACATGGGCCTTCGGCTCAAACTCAGTGCCACGCACATGGACGTTGATCTTCTGATTACCGAAGCGAAATGCAATACGTCCTTCGCCAAACGTCTCGAGTTGCATCTGCATGACCTCGGTATAGAACCGCTTCGTCGCAGCGAAATCGACGCAAGTGAGTACGAGTTGATCAAGGTGGTCGATGAATGCCACGTCCTGCTCCTTATGAAAATGCGTGTTGTTCCGGCAGGCCGTCAGCGGTGCTGCAAGGCATCGAATGCAGATCCAGGCGCCGTCCTGCCTTCAGCAACTGGCTCGGCACGTCGTGGCCGATCAGTCCAGGAAGCAGGGCGGAGGCGGATAGCACGGCAGCGAGATCCACGCCGGTGTCGTAGCCGTCGAGCTCGAGCATATGCACCAGTTCCTCAGTGCAGACGTTGCCCGTTGCACCTGGCGCGTAGGGGCATCCGCCGAGACCGCCGAGCGATGCGTCGAAGCGATCGATGCCGGCATCCAGCGCGGCGAGCGTGTTGGCGAGCGCTATGCCACGCGTGTTATGAAAATGCAGCGTGAGTTCGAGCGCGGCAAAGCGCTCGCGCGCGGCGGCGCACAGCGTACCAACCTGCGACGGGTAAGCCATGCCGGTGGTATCGCACAACGTCACGCCATGCACGCCGAGATCGGCGAAGCGTTGCATCCACCCCAGCACTTCAGCCTGGTTGATATCGCCTTCCATGGGGCAGCCCATCGCCGTGGACAGCGATACGTTGATCGCCACCTTCGTTTGCCTGACCACGCCGATCACGTCGCGTAACTGGGCGAACGACTGCTCGCGGCTCATGCGCAGGTTCGCGCGGTTGTGACTCTCGCTGACCGACATCACGAGATTGACTTCATCGACGCCGCACGACAGCGCGCGCTCTGCGCCGCGCAGATTCGGAACGAGCACGGTATAGACGACGCCTTCACGTCGCACGATCCGTTGCATCACTGCTTCGGCGTCACGCAAGGCGGGAATCGCTTTCGGCGACGTGAACGAAGTCACTTCGATCTTGGCGTAACCGCACGCACTCAGACGATCGATCAGTTCGATCTTGGCGTCGGTGTCGATGAAGCGGGCCTCGTTCTGGAAGCCGTCGCGGGTGGCGACCTCCTGGATGTACAGACGCTTGCTGCTCATGCCGTGCTCCTGTTCAGATGATGCCGCGTGCGCGCCAGGCGTCGCGGGTCGTCGTGTCGATGCCGAGGTTTTCAAGCACTTCGTCGGTGTGCTGGCCGAGCGTGGGCGCCTGGGTGTTCACCGTACCCGGCGTCGCGCTCAGCTTCGGGACGATGCCGGGCAGTTGCACGGGCGTACCGTCGGGGAGCTGGCCGTCAAGAATCATGTCGCGTGCGTGGTAATGCGGGTCGCTCGCAATGTCGGCGACGTCGTAGATCTTTCCGGCGGGAATGCGGGCTTCGTTGAGCGCAGCGAGCACGTCGTCGAGCGTGTGGCGAAGGGTCCATTCGGCGATCGCGGCGTCCAGCCGCTCGACGTTCTTTACGCGGCCATCGTTTTGAGCGAGTGCGGGGTCGTCGGCCAGATCCTGACGGCCGATCAGTTCCATCAGACGCCGGAAGATGCTGTCGCCATTGCCCGCGATCAGCGCATATTTGCCGTCGCTGCAGCGATACGCATTCGATGGCGCGATCCCGGGCAAGCTGCTGCCCGCCGGTTGACGCACGGCGCCGAACGCCGAGTACTCGGGCAGCAGGCTTTCCATCATGTTGAAGACCGACTCGTAGAGCGCGACGTCGATCATCTGGCCCGCACCGCCGTTCTGATCGCGATGGCGCAGCGCGAGCAGGATGCCGATCACGCCATGCAAGGCGGAGAGGGAGTCGCCGATGGAGATGCCCACGCGCACCGGTGTGCGGTTGGTTTCGCCACTCAGATGCCGCAAGCCGCCCATCGCTTCGCCGATGACGCCGAAGCCAGGGCGGTCGCGGTAGGGGCCGGTCTGCCCATAGCCGGACACGCGCAGCATTACGAGGCCCGGATTTAAGGCATGCAATTCTTCCCAGCCGAGGCCCCATTTCTCGAGCGTGCCAGGACGAAAGTTTTCGATCAGCACATCGCTTTGCGCGACTAGCTGGCGAACCACGTCCTGGCCTTCGGGCGAGCGAAGATCGAGCGTGACGGATTCCTTGTTGCGCGATTGCGCCGCCCACCAGACGGACGTGCCTTCATGCAGCAGACGCCATTTGCGCAGCGGGTCGCCTGTGCCGGGTGGTTCGATCTTGATGACATGCGCACCGAACTCGGCGAGCATTTTTCCAGCGAAGGGACCTGCGATGAGCTGGCCCATTTCAAGCACGCGAACGCCTTCCAGCGGCTTCGTCATGGTTGTCTCCTTGCAAACGTCGTTCTCTTGACGCTTACTTTGCGACAACCCGCGCGTGCTGAAAATCAATGGATTCTCAACGACCCTTTCCGTTCTGGAAAGGGTCGGCGAGCTTAACTGTCGGTGCCGTCTGTGCGGCCGGACATGAAGTCGAGAAGGCGCAGCGCTTCGGGCGACAGCGTTTCGCGCGAGAGTGTACCGATCCACAAGGTGCGCTGCGCCCACGCGTCGGTGAGGTTCACGGCGCGCAGGCCTGTCGCGAGAATTTCGGTGCGCACAGCGCCCTCGGGCAATATGCCGATGCCGAGCCCGTGCTCGATCATCCGGCAGATGCCGTCGAAGCTGTGCACCTGGATGCGTAGCTTGAGGGCCCGGTCCGCGCTGAATGCGGCATCGAGCAACCGCGCGAGCAGTGAACTGCCTTCGTTCAGGCCGACGTACTCGAAGTCGAGCGTATCGGCGAAGGCGACTTCTTCGAGGGACGCGAGGGGATGGTCTTGCGGCACCAGCAGCACGAGCTTGTCCTGACGATAGACCGCCTTCTCGATACCAGGCGCCAGCACGTTGTCCGCAAAGATGCCGATGTCGGCGGTGCCGCTGCGGATCGCCGCGACGACTTCGTCGCTCAGGCGCTCCTCGAGCGATATCTTTACGCTGGGGTTGTCGGAGAGAAAAGCCTGCACGTCGTGAGGCAGGAACTGGATGATCGATGACGTGTTGGCCCAGACTCGCACGTGGCCACGCACGCCGGCGGCGTAGTCGCTCATCTCGTTGGCCATGCGGTTCACGCGATCGGCGACTTGCCGGGCATGTGCGAGCAGGCCCTTGCCGGCGGCAGTCAGCTCGATGCCGCGCGGTTGCCGCAACATGAGCGTGCAATCGATGCTGCGCTCCAGGTCGGCCATGCGTTTGCTGACCGCTGACAACGTCATGCAAGTACGCTCAGCCGCTTTCGTCAGGCTGCCGAGTTCTGCTACGACGATGAAAAGGCGCAGCGATTGCAGGTCGTAGTGAGAGGAACTGGTCATGGGTGTATGGCGTTTAGCGCGACTGGAAGTCGATAGCCTGCGCGTCGGGTCCTGGCCCGGCGTGGCGGGCTGACTTCGTGTGAAGCATAGCAGGGAGCGGGGCGCTGCCGGTCTGGGCAGTGCTGGACGTTGCTGAACGCTGCGATAGGGGAGGCGCTTCGCAGCGGATTTAAGCGGCATGACTACCTTTACCCGCCTGTGTTTCGACTTGCACAGTTGTTGTGCAGCCGTATGCGGATTTTCGTTGTGATTTATTATCTGCTCCAGTGAACGCCACGTGGCGTCGAGGCATACGGAACACCGTGTGCAGTGCGTTTCTGCATTGACTGATCTGAGCGTCACCGTACAGACTTGCCGGGTCAGCCGTACGATTCTGGAATCTCAACGATCTGCTGCATCATGTCCTCGGGCTTTGCGGGCAATCCAGCAGAACGATCGCGCTACTACGATGAAACTGTCCGTCCTCCGCATGCTGATCGCCATTCCGTCGCTGGGCGTGGGATTCTCTGCAGCCGTGTGCAACGCCTATGCGCTCGATGCAAAACTGGACTGCCAGTCGAGCCCGCATGATTTCATTGCGCCGCTTCTGGACGAGCAGTCGATCGATGCCAAGCCAATGCGCATTGAAGCGAACTCGGTCAATGCATTTCGTCCCACGCGTGGCAGTAACCTGACGGCATTCGGCTTTCATGTCTATGCCGTCTTCGGGTACGAGCAAAACGATCCCATCTTCAAACAAGGCACCGGCCAACCGGTTACGCCACCGACATACGGCGTGGTGGTGACCGGCTCTGCCGCAGCGGTTGAGGCAAGCGTACGGCGGGCCGGCAGCGATGCGGCCATTCGCGACGTCGTTCCACTTTTTCTCACAGCCGTCTTCTGCAATGGGCATTGACGGCTGTGCTGCGTGCGCACGAGAAGCGAGGAGACAATCATGCATATGCTCACCAATGCCGGTCCGCTGGTTTCATTGATCGCAGGCATTCTGATTCTTGTCGTGCCGCGCCTCTTGAACTACATCGTCGCGATCTATCTGATCGTGATCGGACTGCTGGGGCTGTTCGGAAGCCACATTCGTTGAACGCGCATCCTTCTTTTTTCCCCAGCCTGTTCGATCAGCCCTTCGCCCACGCAGCGGCCGTGGCAACCGCGAAGTCCCGGTAGGATCGCGGCTGCCGCCCGAGCAGCGTAGCCAGGCGATCGACTTCCGCTTTCGAAGCGACCGCGCCGTCCTGTTGATACCGCTGCATCATCAGGCGCATATCGTAGGCGAGCCAACCCGGCGCGACCGCCTTGAGACGCTGTTCGAGGATGTCGAGATCGTCGCCGCCGTAGCGAACCGGACGTCCCAGCGCTTCGGCCCAGATCGCAGCGATGCTCTCCGAAGTCAGCGCGTCAGGACCGACGAGTTCGTATGTTTCACGCGGTAGCGCATTGGCTGCGCGCTCGCGGCGCAGGAGTTCGCGTGCCGCGGCTTCGCCGATATCGCGGACGTCGACCATGGAAATCCCTTTGCTGCCAATCGGCATGCCGTAGACACCGTGCGTCAGAAGTGGGTCTTTCTGCCTGACGTCGTTCTGGATGAAATAGGCGGGGCGCAGCACCGTCGCCGGCAGGTCGCAATGTTCGATCATGCGCTCGACCGTGTGCTTGCCGGTGAAGTGCGGCACGTCGACATACTCCGCGCCCTTGAAAACCGACAGATAAACAATGCCTTTCACACCGGCCTCCCGCGCGATGCTCAGCGTCTGCAGTGCCTGTGTCAGTTCGTCCGCGGCGTTGGGGGCCAGCAGGAACACCGTGCTGACGCCGCTCAGTGCGCGCCGCACTGCGTCGATGTCGGACAGGTCGCCCTTGACCGCGGTGACGCCAGCGGGGAATTGCGCTTTTTCCGGTGAGCGGGTCAGTGCCCGCACTTCGACGCCGCTGCCGTTCAGATGGTCGAGAACCTGCTTGCCGACTACGCCTGTGCTGCCAGTTACGAGGATTGCCATGATTTTCTCCTGGGGTTGAATGGACTGCGTGAGTCCGTGAGACGAACAATAGTCGTTCCATTGAGTGACCGAAAGTGCCAGAATCGAGACATCTCGTCTCGTAAATGGAACGATCATGGATTTGACGTCACTGGCGGATTTCAACGCCGTTGCACTGCATGGCGGCTTCGGGCCGGCCAGTCGCGCGCTCGACCGTCCCAAGGCCACGCTGTCGCGGCGCGTGGCCGAGCTGGAAGAAGACCTCGGCGTGCGGCTGATCGAGCGGGGCGCACGCAGGCTGCGTTTGACCGAGGAAGGTCTCGCACTCCACGAGCGCACGCGGGGGCTCATGACGGAGATTCAGGAGGCGGGGGAAGCGGTCGCGTCGCGTGCGCCGGTGCCGCGCGGGCGCTTGCGCATCAGCGCGCCGGTCGTGTTCGCGCATGTCCTGTTATGCCGGATCGCTGCGCGCTTTGCGCTGGCCTATCCGCAGGTCGAGCTCGAAATCATCGCGGAAGACCGCGTCGCGGATCCGGTAGAGGACGGTTACGACCTGGTGATCCGTATCAATCCACCGCATGACGAGCAGCTCGTCGGGCGGCGCATTCTCGGTGACGAGCGCCTCGTGGTCGCTGCGCCGACTTTGTCGATACCGTCGATGCCCGCAGGCGAAGCCGACGAGTTGCAGGTGCCGGCGGTCGTGTCGATAGCGGCCCATGCCGACTTGCTCTGGAACATGCGCACGGAAGACGGCGTGAGGGTCATCAAGCCGATGCCGATGTTGCGGATGTCATCGCTGCTGATGGTGCGCGAGGCCGTGCTGCAAGGTGTGGGTGCGGCGCTCCTGCCTCGCCTGCTGGTCGAACAGGATGTGGCGACGGGGCGGCTGGTTTGTTGGGGCGCAGAGGCAGGGCCGCCGGTGGAAATCTGGGCGCTCTATAGTTCGCGCCGTTTGCTGAGCGCGAAGGTGCGCGCGTTTATAGACATGCTGAAACCCGACTCAGTCAGGTTCTGATGGCTGCTGTTTGAACAGGGCAAGCGCGCAGAAGCTCACCAAACACGCCGGCGCCACGCACATCTTTCTTCCGCCTTTAGTCATGCTTGCTGGTCTTATGCGTATGCGATCCTTAATGACATCAACTTGAGCGATACTCGCGAATTTGCGAATGACCGGCAATAAATATGCTTGCTGAATTTATTACGTTTTATTCAATGATTTAGGGTGATTTACGGTGATTTATGTTATCGAGGGATAATCGTCAGGAGAGCATCGCCCATGTTTAAAAAACGAATACGTGCTGCACTGGTTGGCGCACTGATCACCGTGATTGCGCCGGCCTGTCAGGCGCAATACACCACCGACTGGCTGGCGAATACATTCGGAACGCTTGCCACGCATGTGGGCAACGGAGCGCGTTCGATGTGGGTCGCGCCTGAAGGCGTGATCTATACGGCTTCCCTATGGGATGAAAACGAGGGTGGCGTCGCGATCTATCAGAACGGCAAGAGCATCGGTTCTATTGGAATTAACAGCGAGTTTCAGGGTGGGGCGATAACGGGTAATGCCACATCGATTTTCGCCGCCTTGCAGTACAGCACCGTGTACGGCAGCGGGGCGGTAGGGCGATATAACAGAGCGACCCAGAAACGCGATGTCCTCATCCCCGTGAGCGTCTGGAACGCGGTCAAGCACGCCGATGTCATCACCGGGCTCGCCACGACCGGCACGCTCCTTTATGCGAGCGATTTCCCGGGCAATCGCGTCCGTGTCTACACCACCGACGGCGTGTGGCAGCAGGACATCAACATCTCCGGTCCCGGCGCACTCGCGTTGGATGGCGCGGGAAATCTCTGGGTAGCGCAGCAAAGCGCGGCCACGATCGTTGAATTCAGTCCGGCCGGCGCTCCGCTGAACACGATCCAGATGCCCGCGACGTCACGACCGTCCGCGCTGTACTTCGACGCATCATCAGGACAGCTCATGGTCGGCGACCAAGGTCCCGACATGAATATCAAGCTCTACAACATCTCGGGCACGCCGACTCTGGTCGGCACGTTCGGCATTCAGGGCGGCTATCTCGACAGCACCACAGGCATCAAAGGCCAGGTTGGCGACAAGCGCTTCACCCGTGTTGTCGGCATCGGCAAAGATGCAACCGGCACCCTGTATGTGCTCAACAATCCGTGGGGAGGCGGCTGGGACCTCGGTCGCAACGGCAGCACCGACATTCACGCGTATGACAGTGCCGGCAATCTGCAATGGAAACTTCAGTCGCTCAACTTCGAGGCGGTCGCCGCACCAGACCCGGTTACGGACGGCGCCTACTTCTATGGTGGCACCAACATTTACACCGGCACCGCGGGCGGCACCTTCGTCGCGAATACTGTCGACCCGTTCAGCTATCCGTCCGATCCACGTCTCAACGTGAACGATACGCAGCGCGACGAGCATTTCGGTCAGCTCGTTAGCGTGGGGGGAAATCGGATTCTCGTCGCGTCCGGTCAGAACCCTGGCATCTTTTATTTCTACCATTTCAATCCGGCGAGCGGCTATATCGCGATTCCGGATGCGTCGATTCCAGGCACTGCGTTCAATACGACGCTACAGATCACGGGCGGATTCTGCATCGATAGCAGGGGAGACGTATGGGCTGGTCTGGACAGAACGAATCACATCTATCACTACCCGCTGATCAGCTTCGACGGCAGCGGTAAACCGACATGGGGACCGGGCATCGCCATCTCCATTCCGCAGAGCATCAGGCCGTTGACACGCATCATCTATCTGCCGGAGAGCGATACCATGATTCTCGCACAAGGCATCGCCGGGAGCTGGGACTGGACGGCGATTCAATCGAGGATCGAGGTGTATCACGGCTGGAGCGCGGGCAACACCACGAAGCCCAATCCGGTGATCAACCTCACTAGCGCCAATCCGAAGTCAATCACGGCCGTGGGCAATTATCTGTTCGTCGGCTATGTGCATACGGTGCCCAACATCGACGCCTTCAATCTCACCACGGGTAACCTCGATACGACCTTGATCAACTCGAGTGCGGGCGCGGTGGATGTGGGCAACGACGTGGATTCGATGTATGGCCTGAGGGCATACCTGAGAGCGGCCGGCGAGTACGTGATCACGAAAGACAACTACAACGGCTCCAGCATTATTGTTTATCGCTGGACGCCTTGATCGGTTTACTCGAGGCTATGATCAGACGAGAAAACATGCGGTGCGCGTTCTACGCCTCGTTGAATTCGCATCGTTCAGTTCTCGCCGTCTACGCATTTGATACGCTGGCGTATTGATATTAATAATATAAAAACGGTCCGCGTTATTCTTTGCTCCGGTCTATTTATTTTTCTTCGAGGGAAAGTCAAAGACCTGCGTTTTCCGCCCCCGGTGAGGCAGAGATTTTCCATTTCCACTGCTTTGGAAAACCATCGGGAGCGTTTCCAGAAAGATTCTTTGAACTACTACTTATCGTCCCAGGTCGTGCCCACGTTACACAGATGAAACGTTTATAATTCGTCTGCCAAAACACTGGCTGTAAGTAATGCCGGGCACGTGCCGGGAACGGCATCAATCAAGTAAAGCTTGCGTGGGTAGGCGGTTTAAAGGCGCTGGGCCAGCGTCTCTCATACGAATAGGTTGCGAATGAGTCGAGCGACTTTAACGCTACCTGTCAGCGGTTTTCATAGCTTTTCCTTTTCGGGAATTGGGCTCGAAACCTAATTAGATTTAGGTTCCGGACGGGCCTTGTCACGCCCTGGATTTGACTCGACTGACATCGAGGATGCCGGGTGCGCCGTCAATCACTGATAGAACCTCATCACGCAAACATTCTTGGTTGATAGTAAGGATGACGTAATTGTTATCTGTTGAAGGGTGACAGCATCAAGATGCTGGGCGTACTGCCGCCAGGCGGCGCTCAGTGTGCGTTCGAATGCGTAACGGTATCTGCGAGCGGCTACCGGCACATCGGAAGCGCCAGTTTCATCAGCAATGAACGCGATCGTCGCGTTCGCCGCTTCAACTCTCTCAGTACTCAAAGAACGCCAAAGCGGGACGGCTTAGATCGATCTTGCTCAATCCTCGGGGGACAACCTGATTTTTAGGGATACATACGGACAATGACGAGAAACTTCAAACTTTTGGGAGTTGCGGCAGCAACAGTGTTTGCATGGTTTGGTGCGGAGAACGCGCAGGCTGCTACGAGCACCATCACCGTCGCAGGACAGCAATACAAGTTGTGCGCACAAGAGAACGGCACCTGCAAATTCCTCGGAACTGGCTCGGTGGTGTTCGGTGCAGTGCCGCCCACCTCGCCGTCGGTCATGCTGACGACCCCTGCCACCTTTAGCAACGGCGTCGGATGCTATGTCGGCGCGGTTTCGCAGACAGATCCCGCATACGGTTACGGCAAATCATGTTGGGTGAAGGCGGTTGCCGCGAGCCCAACTCCGGCTCCGACGCCCACGCCAACGCCGGCACCAACGCCAACTCCGACTCCGACTCCGACTCCGACTCCGACACCTGCTCCGGCGCCGGCTCCAACTCCGACACCAGCTCCGACCCCGACGCCAACTCCTGCTCCGACTCCGACTCCGACGCCAGCTCCCACTCCGTCACCGTCCAGCTCGACCCTCTCGTGCGGCACGCCCACACACACAGCCGGCGGAACCGCGAATGGCGTGATCAGCGCCGACACGCCCACCACCGACGGCATGCGCATTTTCCAGAACAACGCGGCGTTCAAGCTCGCGATTACGACGAACGCGCCGAGCGCGGATACGGTCGTCTGGTCCGTGGCGGACTCGACCGGCGCGATCAAGGCGCAGGGCAGCTTTGCGGTTAGCAGCGGTGTGCAGACCAACTCGATTCCATGTACGTCGACGTGGTCAGGCTATGGCGCGCTGACGGCGACGTTGCGCTCGAACGGCGGCACGTTGCCCAACACCGGTACGCGTCCGGTGGGCATTGCAACGTTCGGCGTGTTGCCGAACCTGACGTCGGTACTGGGTACCGTAACGTATGCCCATCAGGATCAGCACCGCTTCGGCATGCAGGGCTTCAACGGCAACATCGCCGCGCTGCATGATCTGGGCATCTCGTGGACCATTGACGACCGTGAGGTGTCGGCCATGGAACCCAATGGCCCTAACACCTACACGCCGAACGTGAACGACCTCGATCCGTTCTACAAGGCTAACCCTGATCAGATGCGCATTGTGCGTCTCGATGGACTGCCTGCATGGGATTCGAAGACGGGGCAATTCAACGACAGCTACTATGCGCCGTCGAACATGCCTGAGTTCCAGAGCTTCATGGCCAAAGTCGGTACCGATACGAGCCTGATTCGCGCTGCCAACTATCCGAACCAGCAAAGCAACTATTACCAGGTGACTTGGGAACCGAGCCTCGGCTGGGCGGATAGCGACGCGAACTTCGTCGCGATGTACAAGGCCGCGTATCAGGGCATTCACTCGACCGATCCGAATGCCATTGTGATGGGCACCGGCAATCCGTTCCCTTCGAATTGCGACACCTGCACCACCGGCTATCTGCAGAAGTTCGGTGCGCTTGGCCTGTGGAATTACATCGACGCAGTTTCGACGCATGGCTACTGGAATGCGGGCACCTATCCGGCCCATCCGCCGGAATTGCAGGACTCCGATCCGGATCCGGCGAACCAGGCGAACGCGCTCGACAACCAGATGACGCAATTGCGTTCGGTGATGCAGGCGGGTAAGCCGAACATGAAACTCTTCTTCACCGAAGCAGGCACGAGCTACGATCCGGGTCTCAACTACGGCCCCACGGTGCCGTCGCAGAACCAGTTGTTCGCCCACGCTGCGGTTGGCGTGCGGTCACACATCATTGTGCTTGGCGGTGGCGCACAGTTGACGACGCTTTTCTATGGTCCTGACTATCCGGGCGAAGTGGGATACGGCTCGTTCTTCGATCTGAATGACGCGCAAGGGGCTTACGGTGCGACGAACCTCTCACCGAAACCCGAAGCGATGGCCTTCGCGACGATGACACGTGTGCTGGACGGCACGAACACATTGGGCCGGGTTACGGGTACGCCGTCTGGAACGTTTGCATATGCGTTCCAGCAGCTTGGCAACGGCAAGGTGGTGACTGCCGCATGGGCGCACAGCAACGCGCAGTGGCCCGCGAGCAGTGGTCTCTATAGCCAGACCTACTCGACGAGCTATTCGCTTCAGGTCGACGGTGCCGGTACGTCGGGCAATGTGACGAAGATCGATGGTTACGGCAATACCAGCACGCTTGCTTACACCAACGGTAAAGTCACGCTGACCCTCACCGAAGTGCCGCAGTACATCGTCTCGAACAACGCAACGGTCGCCAAGGCCAATGCGACTGTTCCGGTCGGGTATACGGGCCAATAAGGCCCGAGTCGTACCGACGCGCCGCTGATGAGAGCGGCGGCGCGTCGATCAACCCGTTCTTGCCGTTGCCCGGCCAGAAGCCGGACGCTTAACCCGTTGTGAACGCAACGATCAGCAAGCGCAAGGTTATCTCCGGCTTTGCGGCAACGATTGTCTTAACGTCGGGCCAGGTGGATCCCGGCGAGCATGCAACGCACCGAGCCGCCAGCCAGCTCGATGGTCGGCACGCGCAACGGCAGCAACTGCGCGGAACGCTCAATGAGCGTTTTCTGTTGTGCCGTCAGGCACGACATCGCCCGTTCAGACAACGCTAGAACGCGGCCATCCTTCCCCGACAATTCCAGTGCATTCCCGGCAAAATTGCCGATCTGCGCGTGCGTGAGCGCGATAACAGTCCGGCCGCTCTCGAGCAGCCGTGTGTGTACCTCGCCGCGGCGTCGTTCGTCGAGAATAAGGTCCAGCCCGATCAATGCAAATTCGGTTGCAACGCTCATCATGACGTTGGTGTGGTAGACCGCACGGCCGTCCGCGTCGGCGGTATCGAAGCACATTGGTTCGAAGTTGAAATGCGTACAGAAGCGCTCGAGCGCCACTGGGTCGGCGCGATGCGAACGCGCCGTATACGCAACGCGTGCGACGTGGTCGAGCACCATGGCGCCCGTGCCTTCCAGAAAGACTTCGTCTTGCTCCAGCCCGGAATAGTCGATCACGTCCTGCACGCGGTACGCGGTCTTGAGCATCTCGACCACGTCGAGCCTGCGCTCGCGTCGGCGGTTGACCGAGTGCATCGGAAAGAGCGCCACGTGGCCGCCCGCGTGCGTCGAGAACCAGTTGTTCGGAAAAACCGAATCGGGTGTCTCGTTCTTCCCGCAATCGTCGAACACATGAACGCGTACGCCGGCCGCTTCCAGGCTGACGGCCGCAGCACTGACTTCGTCACGTGCTGCGGCGGCGAGCGCCGTCGCTTCTGTGAGATTAAGGGTGTGGCCGGCACGCTGGAAGGCGTTGTCGGCAGCCGTTTCCGGATTCGGATGAAAGCGGTGAGGGCGAATCATGACAACGGCGGTGGGCGCCTGCATCGACATAGGGCTCATGGGGTTCGTTAGCGGTTGCGGAAAGATGGGACGAAATGACCGGATGGCGGACTCGATCAGCGCGCGAAGGCGAATGCGTCGGCGGGTGCCGGGGTGAAGGCGGCCGGTGTGATTGCTGTCTCTATCAGGCCGCCAAACAGGTCTTTGGGATCACTGACTGTCGGGATCAGTGCGACGTCGATGCCCGCGTCGTGGCGCTGTGCCAGTGCGTGGAGGTAGCGCAGCGCCGAGTAGTCCTCGAGTGCGAAGCCGACGGAGTCGAACACGGTGACCTGCTCCGCGCTTTCCCGGCCCGCAACCTCTCCGGCAAGCACGCGCCACAGTTCGGTGACGGGCGAATCGACCGGGAGTTGCTGGATGTCACCTTCGATGCGCGTCTGCGGCTCATATTCGACAATCACGCGGCTCATACGCAGCACGTCCGCATGCAACTCGGTCTTGCCGGGGCAGTCGCCGCCGACTGCGTTCAGATGCATGCCGGGCTCGATCATGTCCGGCGTGACGATCGTTGCATAGGCTTTGTCGGCGGTGACGGTCGTGACGATATCGGCGCTGCGTACCGCGTCGGCTGTCGATGCCGCGCGGACGATACGCAGGGCTGGCCACCCGGCAAGATTGCGCGCCAGTTTATCGGTTGCGCGCGCATCGACATCGAACACGCGAATCTCATTGATGCCGAGCAGTGTGTGAAACGCGATCGCCTGAAATTCGCTTTGCGCGCCGTTGCCGATCAAGGCCATGCGTCGCGAGTCGGGACGGCCCAGGCTGCGTGCGACGAGTGCGGACGTTGCCGCGGTGCGCAGGGCAGTGGTCAGCGTGAGTTCGGAGAGGAACAACGGGTAGCCGGTATCGACGGATGCGAGCGCACCGAACGCCATCACGGTGTGAATGCCGCGTTCGGCGTTGATCGGATGGCCGTTTACGTATTTGAAGGCGAACAGGTTCGAATCGGCGACTGGCATCAATTCGATGACGCCTACCTGGGAGTGGCATGCAATGCGTGGCGACTTGTCGAATTCGCGCCATCGAAGATAGTCCGCCCGGATGGTGTCGGCGAGTTCGCTCAGGAATCGCGGTACGCCGATATCGGCGACGAGTCGGTACGTGGCGGGTACGTCGAGAAAGCGGGTCATGGTCATGTCTCCGTGATTCACGTGGGCTCCCGTGTGGGAGCAATGACGGAATTATTCCTTTGGCCCGCGCCAACAAAAAGACAGCAAACCTCACAAATTTCACAGATAAGATGGCAAAATGCGCAGTTGAAATGGCATTTTGTATAGTTCCGCATGAAGGCCTCGCCAGGTAACGTGCGAACGGCGGAGCACCATCGCCCGCCACTCAGGTAACCGCCATGATCAATCTCGATGACATCGACAGGCAGCTCATTTCGCTGTTGCGTGACAACGCACGCATGTCGGTGGTGACACTGGCGAAGCAACTGCGCGTGGCGCGTGCAACGGTGCAGAACCGGCTCACCCGCCTCGAAGAAAGTGGCGTGATCGTCGGCTATACGGTGCGGCTGAAACCGGCCGCCGAGGCGCATCGGATTCGGGCGCTGATGTCGATTGCTGTAGAAGGCAACCGCGCGGCTGACGTGCTCAAGGTGCTGCGTGGCCATCCCAATGTCGCAACGATTCACAGCACCAATGGCAGGTGGGACCTTGTCGCGGAGTTGAGGGCGGACTCGCTGGAGAACTTCGATCGGGTGCTCGGTGCGATTCGCTTGATCGACGGAATCGCGAGTACAGAGACGAGCATCTTCCTATCGACGCACAAGATGTAAGCGGCTGGGAGAGTGCGCGCGCTTTGTCGACTTCATGCGAGGTCCAGGCGCAATTCGCGTTACCCTGCAACGAGCCCCGGCGTGAGTTTGAAAGATCGGAACGCGAACATCTCAAAGAATTTTGGCGGGATAATCTCGCCACCTTCGGACCGCCTCGCCAACGTGTCATGCCTCGCGGATCGCTACAGCAAACGTCAATTCAAATTACTCCATGCGACGACGCAGATTCTTTGAATCAGTTGGTTTACTAGCAGCCGGGTTATTGTCAAAAGGCGCCAGCGCCGCTTCGCCGACATCGGTGCCTGCCGGACACCCGCCGTTCAAACCGGCCGGCGAGGCAAGCGCCACACAGGCCGTGCGTCACGCTCTAGGCCGCATCGAAGCGATCGACCGGCGTGGCCCGCGGTTACGCAGCATGATCGAACTGAATCCCGACGCCATGCAGATCGCGGCCGCGCTGGATGCCGAGCGCCGCGAGGGCAAGCGCCGCGGCCTATTGCATGGCGTGCCCGTCGTTATCAAGGACAACATCGCGACCGGCGACAGAATGGCAACAACGGCAGGTTCGCTTGCCCTCGACGGCATTCGCGCAACCCGCGATGCCGACCTCGTGCGCCGCCTGCGTGAAGCCGGCGCGGTCATCATCGGCAAGACGAATTTGAGCGAATGGGCGAACATCCGCTCCACGCGCGCGACTAGCGGCTGGAGCGCGCGCGGCGGCCTGACGCGCAACCCCTATGCGTTGGACCGGAATACGAGCGGATCGAGCTCCGGCTCCGCGGCGGCGGTCGCCGCGGGGTTGGTGGCCATGGCGATCGGTACTGAGACAGACGGGTCGATTGTGTCTCCTGCATCGATCTGCGGGTTGGTCGGACTCAAGCCGACTGTCGGACGGGTAAGCCGTGACGGCATCATTCCGATTTCACACACACAGGACACGCCCGGTCCCATTACCCGATCGGTCCACGACGCGGCGTTGCTGCTTTCGGCGATTGCCGGCGTGGACTCGCACGATCCGCAAACGTCGGCGGCGCCTGCATCGGACGACTACCTGCGAGCGTTGAACAAAGATGCGTTGAAAGGCGCCCGGATTGGTGTCGCACGAGAGTTCTTCACGGGCCACGACGAAGTCGACCGGCAGATAGAACTGGCTATCGCGCAACTGCGGCAGCTCGGCGCGGACGTGATTGATCCCGTCGATTTGCCGCGAGTCAGTTACGACAAGGAAGAGCTCTCCGTATTGCTGCATGAATTCAAACACGACCTACCGCTGTGGCTCGATACGTTCGCGCCGCATGCACAGGTTCGTAATCTTGCCGATGTGATGGCTTTCAACAACGCGCATCGCAATCTCGAGCAGCCTTACTTCGGCCAGGAACTTTTCACTCAAGCCCAGGCGCTGGGTGATCTCGATAGCGATGCGTATAAGCGTGCGTTGGCAACATGCCGTACGCAATCTCGCGACGAAGGATTGGACCGCGTACTCGTTCAGCATGGTCTGGATGCGATCGTCGCGCCGACGGGCGGGACCGCATGGTTGACCGACTTCATCAACGGCGACAGCAGTAATGGCGGCTTCTCGACGCCGGCAGCCGTGGCCGGGTATCCGCATCTGACGGTGCCGGCCGGGCAAGTGCGCGGTTTGCCGGTCGGTTTGTCGTTTGTCGGGCCCGCCTGGACTGAAGCGCGGTTATTGGCATTGGGTTATGCGTTCGAGCAGGCGACCCAGTGGCGCAGAGACCCGCAATTTCTGATGCGGTCCAACGTACCTCCGTTGGTCAGTGCCTGAATTGCCGCCCATTTGCCGCGACTAGTGAAGGGGGGCGAACCCTGATCACTTTCGGGTGTTCGCCTGACATGCCATCAGCTAAGATTATCGACATTGTCGGCTTACACAAGAGAAGCTGAACCGCCATCGGCTTCACGATGGCTTTCACCTGGCTTCCTCAAGTTCGGGGTGAAATCTTGCACCGCTCGCCAAAATCGATACATCTCGCATGGTTCGCCTTGTCTTTCCTGGGCGTGCATGCAGTTTGCCTGATGCTGTTTCGATCCCGGGCGACGCTGGTCACTTATCCGTTCCTCATACTTGCTCCGTCGTTCGCGTTTGCGGCCACTTGCTGGCGCGCCCGCGCCGTGGAGCGGCAATCACGCACGCCATGGATTCTGCTCGCTGCCGGCCTGTTTTTGTGGACCTGCGGCATTGGTCTCAGCGCCTGGGAAGATCTGTTTCAACAGATGCCGGTGGGCATTGCGTGGTTCTCCGACTTTTGCTTTTTTCTCTATGGCGTGCCGATACTTCTCGCCGTCTCGTCCGTTTCAAGCAGGCAGCGAATTCCGCTCTTCGTGTGGATGGATGGCATCCAGGCAGTATTGACCGCCTATCTTGCCTACATCACCATATTTACCGTAGTGCCGTTTTCCGACACTGCGCTCAAGCCAATCTCGGCTTCGGTCCTATTGCTGACCTACAACGTCGAGAACGTTGTTCTTGCTATGGCGGCGACGCTGCGTCTCCGTCTTTTGCCACGAGAAAAGGACCGCGGATTTTACAAACTCCTATGCGGCTACTTGTGGATCTATGCAATCGTGGCCGGCGTGTACAACAGTTGGGCCGCCTCTTCAGACGGTCATGCTGTGATCGACGTGATAGTCGACGTTCCTTTTCTGCTATTGGGCGTGGCGTGCATGATGCGCTCACCGCAAGAGAGTGAAGCCGATCTCGATGAAGAGAAGCCGCCCCTCGCCGTTGTCATCGAGAACGGTAGTCCAATTTTTTATACGTTGGCATTGCTCGCGTTGAGCATTCCGCTGATGCGCGAACACTTTTATGTCGGGACGGTTGGCATAGTCACCGCATTAGTCGTGCACACCATACGGACGGCAGCTTTGCAAAGCCGGTTGTTGCGGACTCAGCATGAGTTGCGCGATGCAAGAGACCGCCTCGAGAAGATTGCACTCACGGACGCGTTGACTAATGCGGCGAATCGTCGTTGCTTCGACCAAAGGCTCGCACTTGAATGGAACCGCGCGGCTCGCAACCAGCTTCCGCTTGGCTTGCTGCTTATCGATATCGACCACTTCAAGAAGTTAAACGACCGCTACGGCCACCCAACGGGAGACAAGTGTCTCGTTGCGGTTGCAAGCGCTTTGCAAGCGGCTCTGCCGCGCAGTGGCGATCTGCTTGCACGCTATGGTGGCGAAGAGTTCGCTGCGATTCTGCCTGCGACGGACGAAGACGGAGCACGTCTGGTGGCAGCGAAAATGCTGGCTGCCGTCAGCTCGATGCATATCAGGAATGAGACGTCGCTTGGCGACTTTGTGACGGTGAGTATCGGGATCGCTGTTTTCGGATCGGCCGGTACGGGATCCGTGCACCAGATCGTTGAGGCTGCGGATCGAGCGTTATATCGCGCGAAAGAACGCGGGCGAAATCGCATCGAATCGATCGGACAACGGGATTTCCAAGGGACTGGATCAGTATAGCGATGGCCGGTAAAACGTGCGGCTGGTTCCTTTTGATACCGCCGGGCACCGGCAGCGCGACGGCTGCGTCGCATACTGTTTTGCCGACATCCGGATATTGTTCATACAAATAGATTTCGGATATCTTATACGAGAGAGTTAATGATCTTTTCTCTCAATTCCGGCACCTCGTTCTGTCTGTCATGGCAGGATCAGCTATCTGGTCTGTCTAACGGCGATTTTTCGCAAAGGGTTTAATTCAGCAAAGGTTTGCGAAAGAATTAAATTCTCTATTGAATTAATGACTTGGGAATCGGCCGGATTTCTATTTCAATAAGTAATCGGCAAAAAAAGGCCGACACATTGTGTCGGCCGGAAAGACTCTGGCGTCCGAGGAATGCATGCCAGAACCTGAGAGACGTTAATCAGTCAATTTTACGGATCACGGTACTGGGTGCGGGCATTATTGCCACATACCAGGATTTAACAATTGGGCGGCGTGTTTTCTCAGAACAGGGTTATTTTAGCGTGCCGACTTCACTGGGGAGTGATCATAAACGAAAAGCTTTGGCCAAGCATAAGGACGTCAAAAAAATTTGTCGATCGGCCTTCGCCCAATCCGACATCGGGGAATGCGGATGTCCGTGTAGGGATTTCCTTGATTGAATTTATTCCGTACTAATGTGATGCCTGATCGCATAGCGAATCAATTCTGAATTATTAGTGATCCCCAGTTTTTGCATGAGGCGCATTTTATGCGTGCTGATAGTCTTCGCACTGAGCGCGAACGCTTCAGCAATATCGTTGATGCTCTTTCCGGCGGCCAAAGCTTGTAACACCTGGAATTCGCGATCGGACAGCATGTCGTGCGGCGGGGTGTCGCCGGAGTGAGTGCCGAAGATCATCGAGTCCACCAGCTTCGGATCGATGAATCTGCCGCCTTCGGCCAGCTTGCGGATCGCGGCAAGCAGGATCTCCGGGTCGCTGTCTTTGGTGAGATAGCCGGTTGCGCCGGCGCGCAGCGCGCGCGAGACGACCTGGGCCTCGTTGTGAATGCTCAGCACGAGCACGGGCAGGGCGGTGTACTCGGCCCTGATGCGCCGGATCAGGTCGATGCCGCTAATGCCCGGCATGGTCATGTCGAGCAGCAACAGGTCGGGACACCGGGCGCGTAGTTTCTCGAGTACTTCGGCGCCTTCGGCCGCCTCGTCGGCTACGATCATGTCGGTGGTGGTCGCGATGATCTGCTTCAGCCCACCTCGCACGATCGCATGGTCGTCTGCAATGAGGATCTTTATCATGTGCTTTTCTCGTCGGTCCTGAGCGGGATGTGAATAGAGACGGTTGTGCCCGCGCCGGGCGTGCTTTCGATCTGCAACGTGCCGCCAATCAGCCGCGCGCGTTCGCTCATGCCTAGTAATCCGTAGGAATAGCGCCGGCGCGCCGCGGGCAGATCGAAGCCGCATCCGTTGTCGCTGATATGGAGTGTCAATGAGCCGTTGCTCGCGGCGAGCGTGACGTCGACGCGCGAAGCGTCGGCGTGGCGCGCAACATTGGTCAACGAGGCCTGCGCGATACGGAACACGGCCGTTGCATGCGCATCCGGCAGAACCGGTTCGCTGCCATGGATCGACAACTGGCACGGCATGCGATTACGTCGAACGAAGTCGTCCACGAGCCACTCGAGTGCCGACAGGATGCCAAAGTTTAGCGCAGCCGGCCTGAGGTGGCTGGCCACGTTGCGGACCATCCAGATGGTCTTCTCGACCAGCTCACGCATGTCCTCGGTTTTTCTGGCTGCTTCCGAATCGCTGTCGAGCCGCATCCGCAACAACGACACGTCCATTTTCAGTGCGGTCAGCAATTGCCCGAGTTCGTCGTGAATTTCCATGGCGATCCACTTTCGCTCTTCTTCGCGAACCGCCTCCATGTACGCGGACAATTCGCGCAAACGCTCGCGCGATTCGAGCAGTTCCTGTTCGACCCGCTTACGTTCCGTCATGTCCTGAATCGTACCGACCAGCTTGAGCGGATGGCCAGGCCCTTCGTGTGCCGCTTCGGCGTGAAGCTGTACGATGCGTGGCGCGCCATCTCCACCGGTGAGGCGGCAATCGAGAAAGTGCGGCTGCCGGTCAGCGAGCACCGCGCGCACGGCCCGCCGTACAGCGGCCCGATCTTCAGGGTGAATCGCCGCGCGCAGCGTGCGATAGCTGGGCCGCACGCCGTTCGGCTCCAAACCGAGGATCCGGTACATCTCATACGACCAGTGCGTCACGCCGGCGGCCGCGGTCCATTCCCAGTCGCCAAGCTTGGCCAGCCGCTGAGCGTTCGCCAGACTGGCTTCGCTGGCGCGCAATTTCTCTTCTGCCTGTTTGCGCGCGGTGACGTCGTTGAGACCGACATAGATTGCCGGGGCGTCAGCGAACGTCGCAATGCGAGCGGTCGCCACGGCCCAGAAGTGCTCGCCTTCCGAATTCCTGAACTGGATCTCGTTGTTGGTGAATCCGCCTTCGTGGCGCAGAAGTTCGACCGCTCTGTCGCGCTCCGTCGGGTCGACATAGAAGTCGCTCATGTAGGTGGTGCCGCAATCGTCCACGCCGAAACCGAACAGCCAGCGGAACGGCCCGTTCATGTAGAGGACCTGCCCGTCGTCCATGGACGTAATGCACAACGGCACCGGGCTCGTCTCGACGATCGTGCGAAAGCGCGCTTCGCTCGCCACGAGTTTCGTTTCGGTCCGTATGCGTTCGTCGATTTCGACCAGCAGACTCGCATTCGCGCGCGCGAGCTGGCCGGTTCGTTCGGCGACGCGGTCTTCGAGTTCGTCGCGCACGCGAGAGAGGGCTTCTTGCGCCTGCTGGCGAACCGCCACCTCGCTCGAGAGACTTTCGTTTTGCGAACGAAGTGCCTTGTGCATGGCACGCAGCGCGAGGTGGGTGCGAATGCGCGCCAACATTTCGGCGATCTGGAACGGCTTGGTGACGTAGTCGATGCCACCCGCCGAAAATCCTTCGACGAGGTCGTCAGGATCGGCGAGCGACGTCATGAAGATCACCGGAATTTCACGGGTCAACTCATTGCGCTTGAGCCGGCGACAGGTTTCGAAGCCGTCTATGCCCGGCATTTTTACGTCGAGCAGGATCAGGTCAGGCTGCGAAAATTGCGCCCGTTCGAGCGCCTCCTCGCCGTCGAGTGCAACGAACACGCGAAAGCCCTTGTCCTCGAGACTATCGGCCACGACACCGATGTTGATCGGCGCGTCGTCCACAACCAGAATGGTGGCCGGCTCTGCCGGGCTCGTTATGTCATTCATGGCTGGCCTTCCTCTCGAGATATTCCTCCGCGAGCAGCAGGATGGCCTTTGACTGATAGCCTTTCACGAGTGCACGCAACTCTGTTGTGAATACCAGATTGCGCTCGTCGAGGGCCGCCATCCTGTCGGCCCATTCGGCGATGGCACGCATGTCGCCGAGACGGGCGAGACGATACAGCTTGTCGAGTTCGTCATCAGGCAACACGGGGGCGTGCGTCCGCGATGCGACAGGATGCGGCGAGTGAGTCGCCGGCGAGTCAGTCCACTTGAGCGCCAGCAAATCCGCCAGATGGGCCTGCAGCCGTTCGAAGTCGACCGGCTTGGGCAGGAAGGCATTCGCGCCTGCGTCGGTGCTTCGTTTCGCATCGCTCCAGGAAGGATTCGCCGACACGGCAATGATCGGAATATCGCTGTGTCCCGGCAAGCGGCGCAATCTGCGTGTTGTTTCGAGTCCGTCCATTTCCGGCATCAGGATGTCGGTCATGATGAGCGACGGCGCCTCGCTGCGCGCCTTTGCGAGCCCCTCATGGCCGCTGGCGGCCTCGATGGTGTCGAAGCCCAGTTGATCCAGAAGCTCGACCAGGACCGCCCGATTGACGGGCTCGTCGTCGATCACCAGCACTTTGTGGCGCGGACCGGTGTAGCCCGTCACGCGCGGCGCGGCCGGCGTTACCGGGGCGGTGCGCGCCGCGGACGCATCGGCGACGGCCGGAGCGAGATCGAACCAGAAGACGCTCCCATGCGCGACCGTGCTTTCCGCGTGGATTTCGCTACCCATTGCGCGCACGAACTGCTGGCTGATCGCAAGACCGAGCCCGGCGCCGCCGGCGCGTCGTTCGGGGCCGCCGGCCTGCTCGAAAGGCTCGAAAATCGCGCCGAGCTTGTCGGCCGCGATGCCGATTCCCGAGTCACGCACGCAGAAGCGCACGGCGCCCGAGGGTGCACGGCTGACTTGCAGGCTGACGCAGCCTGTGTCCGTGAATCTGACGGCGTTCGCCAGCAGATTAAGCAGCACCTGCCGTAAGCGGCGCTCGTCCGCCCGCACAGCGCAGCCCAGGTCGGGGGCCAGCTCGCATAGGAATCGCAGGCGTTTTTGCTCCGCCTTCACACTGATGATGTCGCGGATCGTATCGAGGACGCCCGGTAGCGATACGTCGGCCATTTCGATGCGCATTTTGCCAGCCTCGATGCGCGCGAAATCGAGTGTGTCGTCGATCAGCGTCAGCAGATGCTCGCCGCTACGGTGAATCACTTCGACCGCGTTGCGCTGGCGCTCGCTCTGGCTGCCGTCGCGCAGCAAAATCTGCGTATAGCCGAGGATGCCGTTCAGCGGCGTGCGCAGTTCGTGGCTCATGTTCGCGAGGAACTCGCTCTTGGCCCGATTGGCGGCTTCGGCAAGGTACCGCGCTTCCCGCTGCGCAGTGGCGTCACGCTCGGCGAGATAGGCGTCATGCAGCCGCGCGCCCATGCTGTTGAACGCGGCGACCACGCGATCGAGTTCGTCTGGCCAGCGCGGCTGGCGGCGCGGCAGGACGAACGGCTTCGGCGCCGCACGGAAGTCGTATTCGCCGACGAGTCGGGCAATCGTGGCGAGATGCCGCGTAACGAGGCGCGAGAAGATGTAGATGGTGAACAGCGCCACGATGAACGTATAGGTAGCCTGACTGATCAGAATGACCAGCGCGGTTTGCGCTAGCGCCTGATAGAGATTGGCAAGCGTCGCTTGCACATAGAGGGTGCCGATCTTCTGCTGGGCGCCGTGGATGCGATAAAAGATCGGAAATTCGCGGGATATCACGGCGCCTGTCCTGCGCTCGCCAGCCGTCACCACCAATGGCGTCGCGCTCGCGCCGGTCTCTCGTACCTCGGCGGCGCACATGTCGGCGAGCCTCAGGATGCCGTTCAGTTGAAGCTGGAGTTCTGTGCGGTTGAGCTGCCACAGACCTTCGCCGAGGCTGTCGCGATTGCTTCGGTCAATATCGGATAAACGTGTTTCGATCAGTTCGACGCCGCGGCTATAGTCGCGATAGAGCTGTAGTGCGGTGAGCAATAACGTGACCGCGCAACTGAACAGCAGCACGGTGGCCAGCAGGCGGAAAACCACGCTGTGCCTGAATCGGCCGGGCGAGACAAAGATTGAACCAACGCTATTCGCCAGCATATTTCCCCGCGAGTGCTGTGATTCTTGTTTGGGTATTCTGCACTCGTCGCCGAATTGCGGTCTATAAGGGGCCGTCGAGGAAGTCCGCCGCGGCAAATGCCGGCACTTGACCCGCTGCCTTCGCGAGCCGCACTCGCGCCCACATAATGCCGGCACCGTTCGCGGCGGTGGCGCCGCGCGGCAATGGCTCGCCGATGATTTCGCGGGCGTTGCCGATGATTTCGCGCACCAGGGTCGACTCACGAGCACTGAGTTTCGCCGCCTGGAACTGGCACAGATCCGACATGGCATCAGCCAGACGCTTGACCACAACCGTATCGTGACCGGTCAACGGCCAGCAATGCAAAAGATAGGCGAGCGGTACCAGTTTTCTTTCTTCACACCAAAGCTCGAATAGACGTACGCACAGCTCGTCAATGCGTTCGACTGTTTTCTCGCTCGGCAAAAAGTAGTCGTTCATAACGGTGATCCGGCGATGGTATGTAAAGAACCACTTTAAACTCAGCGCTTGAGTGTCGCCGTCAGGTAGTCCGGACTATAGGCTGGTGGTTTCCTGATTTTTGGGTCAGGAAATCCTTAACGCCTATCGTCCCGCGCATCAATGCCGTTTCTTGCCGTCGAACGGATCGAGCCAGAGTTCTTTGCGATCGAGAGGCACCCATGACGGCAGCAGTGGATTCTTCAAATCGATCAGCACGCGGCGCTCGAGGTGCAGATCGGCGATGCCTTGCGCGAAGTGTTCGCGGAATAGCGCCTCGAAACTCCCGTCCTTCAGCATGGCTTCGAGGCCGTCGCGAATCCGCTGCGCCAGCAACGGCTCGCTTTGGCTGACATAGAAGAACTGCGCGTACGGGTAGCGGATGAGCAGGTGGGAGTCGATCCTCATATTAGGGTAACTCGGCTGAAAGGCTTTGATTTCACGCGTGATCTCGACTACGCCGCGCGGAAACATGTCGAAGCGGTGGTCAGCCAGCATCGGAAAAAGCAGATCGTAACGGCTGGCAGTGACGAGTGGAACGCCGGCCGCGCGGTAGATCGGGACATCGCCCCAACCCTGGCCCTGGCCAACGCTGAGTGTGCGAAGACCCTGGAGGTCGTGGATGCTGTCGAGCTTAGCCTGCTCGCCTTGATTGATCAGCGCCACGCGATAGCCGAGCAGGCCCCGGTCGATGGGAATCGGCACCGGAATTGCCGCGGCGTCGAGTTCCGGGTGTCCGGGCTCGCTTGCCAGGACGTTGATCAGGCGGCCCGATATCACCTCGTCGATCTCGCGCTGGGCCGACATCGGTGAAAAATACGCGTCGATGACATACGGGCCGTAGGCCGCGACAGTGTGGTTCAGCGCGGAGATAAGAAAGGCCCAGCGGCCCTCCCTCACCACGTCCCCGGACAGGCGAAGAATTCGCACATGGGTGACGACGGCGGTCGACGGGACGGGCGAGCCGGCGCTGCCGAAGGCCGGGCTCAACAAGGCGCCGGCAATGAGGGGGAGCACCACTGATGGTTTGAAGCGTCCGCGGAATCTGGCACGGCGGATTCCATCAATGTGATCGAGGACGGACATGAGTAGCCTGAACCGGAAACGACGGGTAAGCCGCAGTATGGGTTCGAGGGGCGGCTTTGGCCAAATTCAATAAGGAACTGGGCCATCGATCGCAATGAGGTGATGAACAGGATCGTCGCCACAAAGTCGGGGTGCACAGGTCGTATTGATCGGGTTGCCGGGGGCCCAGCAGACCTTGCCACTCTGGCGCTATGCTAGCGGCTTCGGCTACTTCGAGGAGCAATGATGCAACGGACTGCAGGATCGATGATCACGTTTAACCGCCCTGACGGCAAAGACGTTCAGGGTTATCTGGCCAAGCCGCAGAAGCTGGAAGGCGCGCCTGCCATCGTCGTGATTCAGGAATGGTGGGGCTTGAACGACCAGATTCGCGGCGTGGCGGACCGGCTTGCGCAGGCCGGCTATCTGGCGCTGGTGCCCGATCTCTTCCGCGGCAAGTCGACGGTTGAAGAGGCTGAGGCGAACCATTTGCTGAGCGCACTCGATTTCGGCGATGCCGCGACACAGGACGTGCGGGGCGCCGTCCAGTATCTGAAGCAGCACTCGGCAAATGTCGGCGTGACCGGCTATTGCATGGGCGGCGCGCTGACTTGGCTCGCGCTATGCAATATCCCTGAAGTATCGGCCGGGGTGGTGTGGTACGGCTTCCCTCCGCTCGAGTACATCGACGCATCGAAAATCAAGGTTCCGGTGCTCGGTCACTGGGCGACGCAAGACGAATTCTTCCCGGCTGAAACGGTCGACGCATTGGAGTCCAAGCTCAGCGCGGCCAATGTCGACGTCGAGTTCCATCGCTATCTTGCGTACCACGCGTTCGCGAACGAAACGGCAGTCGGGCCGGGCCGCATCTCCAGGACCCAGTTCGATCCGGTCTGGGCGCAGCAGGCCTGGGACCGCACGCTGACCTTCTTCGGCCGCACGCTCTGGAAGTAAGCGGCAAGCGCGGACCCGCATTGAAAGGTGGACGCAAGCCGCGACCTGATCCCGTCAGCCAGCAGCGAGCCCGGTCGGCGTTTCTTATGCCGACCGGCTCTCGCGGCCGGACACCTCATGAAGCATTCCATTGCAAACTCGTGAAGGATGAGGGTGGCGGCGCGCCAATCTGTTTACCTATACTCCCCTCACTCTGTATGTAAGGCAGCCCAATCGCCGCAATACCAACAAGCGCAAACAAAAGCCAACAAGACGGAGCCTCACATGCCTGTAGCGATTCGGAACGCGGCCCTCGTGCTGCTGACATGTTTCACGTTGGGCGGCAGTGCTTATGTGCAGGCCGGCTCCGGTTGCGATGAGGGATGCAAGGCCCGCGGTCAGCTACTCGAACAGCGCGTCACGCTACGGCTCAGCGCCGCGGCGTTTTCGAAACTGCTTGCATCGAACGCATCCGGTCAGCAACTCGCGCAGATCGCCGGTGCGCCCGCTTGCGGGGTGGAGATCGTGACCTTCCGCTACCGCACCATCGGCGGCGCGGGCGAACCCACCACCTCCAGTGGCGCGCTGATGATTCCGGGCGGACGGTCGGCTGCATGCAGCGGGCCGCGTCCGCTGATGCTCTACGCGCACGGCACGACCGCGTACCGCAACTACAACATTGCCGATATCACGCAAACCGATCCGGGCAACGGCGACGGCGCCGGGGAGGGCATCAGCGTGGCTGCCATGTATGCGGCTCAAGGGTATATCGTGGTGGCGACAAACTACGCGGGCTATGCCGGCTCCGACCTCACATACCACCCCTATCTGAACGCCGACCAGCAATCCGCCGATGTGATCGATTCGCTGCGGGCGGCGCGGACCGCACTGAGTGCAGTGAAAGCGGAGAGAAAGACTCGTGAGAACGGCAAACTCTTCGTTACCGGCTATTCGCAAGGCGGCTTCGTGGCTCTCGCGACGCATCGTGCTTTGCAGGCGGCCGGTGTCAAGGTCACGGCATCCGCGCCGGGATCGGGTCCGTATGCGCTTGCCGCCACTGCCGACGCGCTCATCGAAGGCGAGGTGAACCTGGGGTCGACGCTGTTCACGACCTTGATCGTGACGGGCTATCAACATGCCTACGAGAACATCTACCGCAAGCCCGGCGACTTCTATGAAGCGGCCTATGCCCCGGGGATCGAGAATCTTCTACCGAGCCTGCAGCCGCTCAATACGCTATTTTCGAAAGGGAAACTGCCCTCGACGCAACTCTTCAGCAGCGTTCCGCCCGCGCCGCAATATGCTTCGATGACACCGCCGACTTCGCCGCCCCTCACCCCGCCCTCGCTGACGCCAGTGTTTGCTGCCGGATTCGGCAACGCCAATCTCGTGCGCAACGCCTATCGGCTGAGTCTTCTGGAAGATGCTTCAGCCAATCCCGATGGCGCGTTTCCCGACAGCACGGTGGCCTTGACGCCGGCCGCGAATCCGATGCATCCGCTGCGCCAGGCGTTCAAGCGCAATGATTTGCGCAACTGGCTGCCGCGCGCGCCGGTTCTGCTGTGCGGCGGCGGCTCGGATCCCACCGTGTTTTTCTTCAACGCTCGCATCGAGCAGGCCTACTGGCAGAACGCCAAAGTGCCGGCAGGGCTTACGTCCGTGCTGGACGTGGACTCTCCGATCTCCGGGCCTAACGATCCGTACGCGCCCATCAAGCAGGGTTTCGCGAGCGCGAAGGCGACGCTCGCGAATCAGGCCGTAGCGGGCGGCGCGACTGACGGCGGCGCCTCGGCTGTGCTTCAGGCCTATCACGGAGAACTGGTGGCGTCGTTCTGCATGGTCGCCGCCCGGGCCTTCTTCACGAACTTTTGAGCGCTGGCATCTGCGGCTATCATGCGCAGACAACGAGACTGCGCAGGGGAAAGCTTTGACCACCGATTCCGTGCCTTGGGACGCGGCGCCTTCGGCGTGCATTTACAGCCACTTTGATACGCACCGCGAAGCGCCGCGCGAGCAACTGCCCGCGTGGCGGGACCGGCTTGGCCACTTTCTCGACGTGCCGATCTCGCGCTGGCAACTGGCCGATGGCTTTAGCGGCACGATCGACAGCTACAAGGCCGCCGATCTGACATTCATGGATTGCCGCACGGACCCGGTTTCGCAGGCGCGATCCGTCGCTCGCATTTCCACCGATTCGGTCCGCCAGTTCGTCTTTCATGTGGCCGTGGAGGGCAGCATCGAGACCGGAACGGGTCTGTATCCGAAGCGCAAAGCGCTGCAAACGAGGCCGGGCATTCTCGCGCTGGATATGAACCAGCCGATGCAGATGGTGCGTAGTGCGTGCCGAGTGCAGGCTTTTTTCCTGCCGCGTGCGCTGGTTGAATCCGTCTTGCCGGAAGCGGAGTCGATTCATGGCAGCGCGATCGAATACGACTCGCCGCTCGCGCGTATGATTCCGGGCCATCTCGCCGACCTTACCCAGAACCTGCACAAGATGAATGGGCAGGAAGCGTATCGCGCGATGCGCACCTGTGCGTTGTTGATTGCGGCGGCCTTCGGCAAGGAGGCGCGTTTAACCGGCAATGCGCGCGCGGCCGCTCGCACCGCTATGTTCGCGACGGCGCGCCGCTATATCGAAGCCAATCTGGGGCAGGCGGATCTCACGCCGGAGAGCGTGCTCGCCGCGTCGCAACTTTCGCGGCCCACGTTGTATCGTCTCTTCGAACCCGAAGGCGGATTGGTCGCCTATATTCGCAACCGGCGGCTTCGTGAGGCGGCCGATGAACTGCATCGCTATCCGGAGAAGGCGATCGTCGAAATCGCCTATGGCGTGGGCTTCAATAGCGCGTCGGATTTCAATCGCGCGTTTCGTCGTGCGTACGAGATGTCGCCGAGTGATTTTCGGGCGTTGACCCGGTAGACGCGGTTTCGCAAAGCCCTATGAGGACAACCAGCCGCGCTCGATTGGCCACGCCAGCAGCTTGCGGTACACCTTGACAAGGCTGCCTGTCACCGTGGCGCCGCCCAGCCGCCACAGCGGCGCGATCAGCAGGAACGCCACGCACGCCACGGCGACGGCGCCAACCATGTCAAGCGGGAAGTGGACGCCGACAAACACGCGCGCCCAAGCCACGGCAAGTCCGGACAGCAGGATCGCCATGCCGTACCGCCTTACTCCGCCCAGCAACAAGGTCAGCGCGATGGTGGCGAAGAGGGTCCCGTGGTCGCTGGGGAACGACGAGTCGGGCGCATGCTCCAGGAACGTATGGCCGATTCCGATCACGAATGGCCGAGGGTGCGGCCAAACCAGACCGATAATCTGACTGAGCCCGAGGGCGAGCATGGCTACGCAAAATGCGCGCACGGCGACTTCACGCTGACGCGCATCGCCGAAGAGCCATATCGCGATCAGCGACAGCGGCACGAGATAAATGACGTAATCGGCAATCATTCGCGCCATGTCGATTTGCCAGGCGGGTGTCGATGGCGTGGCGTTGATCATCAGAAAGAGCGCCTGATTGAACGCTTCGAGTGTATTCATGCGGTGAGGTTTTTGAGGGACGTGTGATGAATCGTGCCCCCAATCTTAGCGGGCCAGGCTTAGGAGAAGCTTAGGGGCGGGCGGAAGCGATTGACAGAATCGTCCGTCGCCGGGCCGTGTAATCTGTCGATGCATGTCGGCAAACATGCCGCCGGCATAGGCAAACATCAAACGAAACCAGGTGGCGGCTACTGCGGCGGCCGCTATGCTTCAGGCGCAGTGGGCGAGGCGATCGTGATGAACCCGGACGAGCACCGTGACTTTATCGTGCGCACCATGTCGGCCGACGATGTGGCGTTGACGGTCGAATGGGCCGCAGCGGAAGGATGGAACCCCGGCCTGCACGATGCCGAATGCTTTCGCGCCGGCGACCCTAACGGGTTTTTTATCGGAGAGTGGCGCGGCGAACCGGTTGCCTGCATTTCCGCGATCGCGTACGGCGAGCACTTCGGCTTTATCGGTCTATATATCGTGAAGCCGGCGTTTCGCGGCAAAGGCTTCGGCATGCGCGTCTGGCGGCACGGCATGGACTATCTGGGTAAGCGCAATGTCGGATTGGACGGCGTTGTCGCTCAGCAGGCGAATTACAGGAAGTCCGGATTTCGGCTTGCGTATCGCAACATTCGGTTTCAGGGTGTCGTTCAGGCATCCGCCCAAAACGCGGCGGGTTCGAACATTTTGAATGCGTCGGCGCTGCCGTTCGAGCAATTACTCGACTACGATCGCCAGTGCTTTCCCGCCGCGCGTGAGCGTTTTCTCGCGACTTGGCTCGGCCAGCGTGACGCCACGGCGCTGGCCGTAGTTCGTGACGGTCAGGTTGCGGGCTGCGGCGTAGTGCGTCGTTGCAGAACGGGTTGCAAGGTCGGTCCGCTCTTTGCTGATAGCGACGAGATCGCGAGCGATCTGTTCGATGCGTTGGTGGCGCGCATGCCGGACGAGGTCATCGTGCTCGATGTGCCGGAGACTAATCCCGCTGCCGTCGCGCTGGCGGAACGGCATGGCATGACAAGCGTTTTTGAAACCGCGCGGATGTATACGCAGGACTCGCCTGCTATTCAAATCGAACGCGTATTTGGCGTGACCTCATTCGAACTCGGGTGAGCGGAGCACACGTCTGCGCCTTTGCGCGCGATGCCGTCTGGGGTGCGTCTTATGAACCGCAGACGGCAAGTTCATCGTTTGATACGAACGTATGCGCTACTTCCATTTTGAGCCGAGATTCTCCAGTCCGGCTTTCATGAGGTCCTGCGGCAACATGACGACGCGAAACTCGCAGTCGGCGTTGAGCTTCAGAAAAAATGGTTCTGCGAGTGCGGGAATTCCCGATGGTTCATCGAGGTTCACGATGAGTACCGCGCCACGTGTTCCGTTCTGCTCGGTGAAGTAGGCAGCTTCTGGTTTGATGTCTTCAAGTATTCGCCCTATCACTTCGCCGACAGTGCCATCGCGCACTAGCGTGTTGAACGGTTCGTGCGGAATACGTACGTTGAGTAGCATGCGCATGTCATCCTCCTGGTTGATGCCCAAAGGGCATCTTAAGGATAGGAGCTTTATGCGCTGCGAGCGCTAGGGTTAGCACTGCCGAGTGCCGTCGTCGTCATTCTGTTTCGCTATCGTCGCTGTCGTTGCTGTTTGCATTGGCGCTCGCTGTTTCATGAACCATCGCGTTGGCCGCCAACGCGCTCGCCAGTTCCGGATGCGCTTCCTTGCGTTCGCTGTAGCGATCGGTCAGGTAATCTGAACGGTCGCGTACCAGCAACGTGAACTTGTACAACTCCTCCATCACGTCAACGACGCGATCGTAGTAGGCGGAGGGTTTCATCCGGCCGTCGGCGTCGAATTCCTGATACGCCTTTGCCACCGACGACTGATTGGGGATCGTCACCATGCGCATCCATCGGCCCAGCACGCGCAAGGCGTTGACGGCGTTGAACGATTGCGATCCGCCGCATACCTGCATCACCGCGAGCGTGCGTCCTTGTGTGGGGCGCACGCCACCGCTTTCGAGCGGCAGCCAGTCGATCTGATTCTTGAACACCGCCGTGAGCGTACCGTGACGCTCCGGGCTGCACCACACCTGTCCCTCCGACCATTCCGACAGTTTGCGTAGTTCGACGACCTTCGGATGATCGGCCGCTACGCTGTCCGTGATCGGCAGGCCGTGCGGATCGAAGATGCGTGTTTCGGCGCCGAATTGGCGCAGGATGCGTTCGGCTTCGAAAGTAAGCAGTTTGCTGAATGAAGTGGGACGCAACGACCCGTACAGCAGCAGAATTCGCGGGGCGTGTTGCGAAATCGCGTGCGGTTCGAGTTTTTGCGGATCCGGCGCGTGGAAATGTGGGGCGCTGATGTTAGGCAGATTCCCGAACATCAACGAACCCTCCGTCCCGCGCTGTCGATCACATGCTCGCCGTCCTCTTTGGTAAACGCCCCCTGTTGCGCTGCGGGCAGGATATCGAGGACCACCTCGGACGGTCTGCATAGGCGTACGCCGAGCGGGGTGACCACAATGGGGCGATTGATGAGGATCGGATGCGCCAGCATCGCATCGAGCAATTGTTCATCGCTCAAGGATGCGTCCGCGAGACCGAGTTCGGCATATGGCGTGCCTTTCTCGCGCAGCGTGGCGCGCACGGTGAGCCCGGCGCGTTCGATCAGGTCCTTCAGTGTGGCCCGATCAGGTGGGTTCTTCAGATACGCGATGACCTCCGGCTCGATGCCGGCATTGCGAATCATGGCGAGCGTATTGCGCGAGGTGCCGCAATCGGGGTTGTGATAGATCGTAACGCTCATACACGTTGTCCTCATTGTCCTTTAACGCTGTGTTTTTGCCTCGTACCAATGCTGCGAACGATTGACGACGCCGACTACTAACAGCATCACCGGCACTTCGATCAGCACGCCGACCACTGTTGCAAGCGCTGCGCCAGAATGAAATCCAAACAGGCTGATCGCTGTGGCTACCGCAAGCTCGAAGAAATTGCTTGCGCCGATCAGACTGGACGGACCTGCAACACAATGCGCGACGCCAAGCCGGCGATTGAGCAGATAGGCGAGGCCGGAATTGAAGAACACCTGAATCAGAATCGGCACCGCGAGCATCGCGATGACGAGTGGCTCCTCGACTATCGCCCGCCCCTGGAAGGCGAACAGCAATACGAGGGTTGCCAGTAACGCGCTGATCGAATAGGGCGCGAGATGTGCGACTGCCTGCTGGAAATGCGCGTCGCCCTTGGTGAGCAGATGGCGGCGTAGAAATTGGGCGAGGATGACGGGTACGACGATGTACAAGCCGACCGAAACGATCAGCGTGTCCCATGGCACCGAAATCGCCGACAAACCCAGCAGGAGGGCGACGAGCGGCGCGAATGCCACGATCATGATGGTGTCGTTGAGCGCCACTTGCGATAACGTGAAATACGGGTCGCCCTTGCAGAGTTGCGACCAGACGAACACCATCGCCGTGCAGGGCGCGGCGGCAAGCAGAATGAGACCGGCGATATAGCTGTCGAGCTGATTCGCAGGAAGCCATGGTGCGAACACGTGCCGAATGAAAATCCAGCCGAGCAATGCCATCGAAAACGGTTTGACGAACCAGTTCACAAACAGGGTCACGCCGATACCACGCCACTGGCTCTTCACCTGCGTCATCGCGGCAAAATCGATCTTGACCAGCATCGGAATGATCATCGCCCAGATCAGCACGCCAACCGGGAGATTGACCTGTGCAACTTCCATGCGGCCGATCGCCTGGAAGAGTTGCGGAAGCAGTTGCCCGACCAGGATGCCGACTACGATGCACAGCGTCACCCAGACGGTCAGATAGCGCTCGAAGAATCCGATCGCCGGCCGTGCGCCACGCGCCACTGTGCTGCCGGTGCTCATTTTTCGCAGCAGCTGGGGAGGTCGCTCGCGGCGCAGGGTGCGCCGGCGCAGCAGTTTTCGGTCAGGAAACCGATCAGGCCCGTCATCGCGTCGAAACTCGCTGAATAGATGATGAAGCGCCCGTCCTGCCGGGGTGCCACCAACCCGGCATGCGACAGGTCTTTGAGGTGGAAGGAGAGGCTCGATGGGGACAGTCCGAGCTGCTGCGCGATTTCACCGGCGGCCATGCCATCCGGCCCAGCGACGACCAGCAAACGGAAAATCGCCAGCCGCGATTCATGAGCGAGCGCGCCAAGGGCGCGTACAACAAGGTTCGAGTCCATGGCCGAACGATACGCCCATCGTTTTCATATTTCAAGTATTGTTGAAATGATATCGCCGATGAGCGTATGTGCGAGCAGAACCTGTTGCATTGGTGATGTGGTGCGTTAGGCGGCGTTGAACGCCGCCTCGTAATGTCACGACCGTTGCATCCAACCCGCTCAGTTACCGAACAACGAGTGCTGGGTCCCACGGCTTGGCGCCGGGCGTGCTGGTTTCACAGCCGCTTCCTTGACGCCCGTTCCCGAAGTCGCGCTTGAAGTCGCTGCCGTTGCAGTAGCCGCAGTGTCATCCGAATCCGCAGCCGCTTCCAGCGAGGTCTGCCCGGCTTCCAGCGACAGAAGAAACATCTTGTTCACGAGTCCGCCGGCAAAGCCGGTCAGATCGCCGGACGCACCAATCACGCGATGACACGGTGCCACGATCGAGATCGGATTTTTGCCGTTAGCCGCGCCCACGGCGCGCACCGCGTTGATGTTTCCGATTTGCGTCGCGATGTCCGAGTAGCTGCGCGTCTCGCCGAACGGGATCGTCAGGAGCGCCGCCCAAACTTTCTTCTGAAAGTCCGTTCCCTGGAAGTCGAGTTCGAGGTCGAACCGGTCTCTCGTCCCAACGAAATATTCATTCAATTGCCGCTCGGTTTCGATCAGGATCGCGCGGTCATCCGCCTCGACCATTTCCGGCAGACGCACCCGGTTCGGCTTGTCGTTTTCCCACAGAATGGCGGCGAGCCGGTTGCCGTTTGCCACGAGCTTCAGTTCGCCGACGGGCGAATTCATTAACTTGTATGCGTATGTCACTTTGCTGGTTCCTGACTGGCTGGAGACTGAAATGGCTTCATGCGAGGCTGCGAACTTGCTCTGCCATGGCTCCGATACCTGACAGCTTAACCCTCGTCCTCGCCGAGGTCACGCCGGATCTTGCTATCCAATTCCGCGCGCGGCCCACGACTCAGTAGAATTGATACCCTCGGCACATCGCTCACCGGCAACCGGAACTCTTCTCTACGACTGTGACAAGCACCCTCGAACAACTGCGGGCTGGACAACTGGCGGGTACTCGCCGACTTAAACTGGCGTGCGGGCTGAGCGAATTTCCACGCGAGATTTTCGATCTGGCCGATACGCTGGAAATTCTCGATCTATCGGGCAATGCACTTACGAGGCTGCCCGATGATTTGCCACGGTTAAGCAAGCTGCGCATCATTTTTGCGTCTGACAACCCCTTCACCGAATTGCCGGAAGTCCTCGGGCAGTGCTCGCAACTGAGCATGGTCGGCTTCAAGGCAAACCGCATTCGCAAGGTCTCGGGCCAATCGCTGCCGCCGCTGCTGCGCTGGCTGATCCTCACCGACAACGAGATCGACACACTGCCTGCGGAAATCGGCACCTGCACGCAACTTCAGAAGTTGATGCTTGCAGGTAACCGGTTGCGCACGCTGCCCGAAGAATTGGCGGCCTGCTCGCGTCTCGAACTGCTGCGTCTCGCGGCGAATCAACTCAGCGAACTGCCTGCATGGTTGTTGCGCTTGCCGCGGCTTTCCTGGCTGGCTTTCGCCGGCAATCCGTTTAGCGAAGCGCTGGAGACAGCGGCACTCACCGATACGCCGAGTGCCGATATTCGATGGGATGAGTTGAAACTTGAACAGCAGTTAGGCGAGGGCGCCTCCGGTGTCATTTATCGCGCGGCGCTTCTTGCTCGTCACGAACATGCGAGTAGGCCTGTGGCCGTCAAGTTGTTCAAGGGCGCGGTGACGAGCGATGGATTGCCGGACTGCGAGATGGCGGCCTGCATTCGTGCCGGCGATCATCCGAATCTGATCCCGGTGGTGGGCAAGGTGAAGGGCCATCCGGCGGGCACGCATGGCCTGGTGATGGAACTGATCGACCCGCAATTCACGAACCTCGCCGGACCGCCGAGCCTCGAGTCATGCACGCGTGATGTCTACGATGCCGACACGCGCTTCGAGTTGGCATCGGTGTTACGCCTTGCATACGGCATGGCGTCGGCAGCGTGTCATCTGCATCGGCAAGGTGTGATGCATGGCGATCTGTACGCGCACAATATTCTGCACGGTGGCCAAGGTCGCGCGCTGCTGGGCGATTTTGGCGCGGCGTCTTTCTACGCGACTGATGATCGCCACTTCCGCTTCGCGCTGCAGCGCCTGGAAGTCAGGGCGTATGGTTGTCTGCTGGAGGAATTGATCGACCGATGCGACTTGGTGGCTGCTCAAGCGGACATTGCAGCGAAGCTGGTAGCGTTGAAAGAGAATTGCTTGAGCGAGGAGATCGACAGCCGGCCGTTATTCGACGAAATCACTGCCGTTTTGCGGCAGCTAACGGGCACCGGAGATCGGGACACTGCAGCGTTCGCTGCGGTTTGATCCGTCGTCCGTGTGGTCCAAGGAGAGAAAATCAATGACGCAGAGGATGCGCCGCCGCGTGCTGGTTGCCGGCACGCTTGCTGCGGCAGGCCTGACAGGTGCGGTTCGTGTCGATGCCATGCAGGGTGGCAAGCTGAAGATCGCCCTCGTGTTGAAGTCGATGACCGATCCGTTCACAGTAGCTATGGCGAACGCTGCGCAGAATTATCAGAAGCACTTCGCGTCGCAGTTCGGCTTGACCATTCGCGGCACGGCAACAGAGCACGACACTGCCGCGCAGATCCGGATGGTCGACGAATTGATCAAAGCGAAGATGAACGCGATCGTCATCGCGCCGACTGACTCGAAGGCGCTGACAGCGATCGTGGCGCGGGGGATCAAGGCCGGCATCATCATGGTTACCATCGATAACCCGCTCGATGACGCGTCGCAGGATGCCGCCCACATCTCCGTGCCCTTCGTCGGTCCGAACAATCGAAACGGCGCGAAGCAGGTTGGCGATTATCTTGCGGAGCGGCTCAAGGCGGGCGATCGGGTCGGGATCATCGAAGGCATTTCCGCCGACCGCAATGCGCAGCAACGCACGGCCGGCAGCAAGGACGCAATGAACGCGGCCGGCATGAAGATCGTCGCGATACAAGCCGGCGACTGGGACTATGGGAAAGGGCGGGACGTTGCGTCGAAGATGCTAGGAGACTATCCGCAGATCCGTGCGTTGATGTGCGGCAACGACAATATGGCGATGGGGGCGGTGGATGCCATTCGTGATGCAGGGAGAACCGGCGGCGTCTACGTCACCGGCTATAACGATAGCGAGGCGATCAAACCGCTGCTCCTCGACGGCCGCGTGCTTGCGACGATGAACCAGTTCGCCGATCGGCAAGCTGTGTTCGGTGTCGACGTGGCGTTGAAGGCGGTCACTGAGCACAGAAAACAGAGCGATTTGTCGCGCGCCATTGAAACGCCGCTTCAACTGGTGACTGCTGCAAGTCACTGAGGTAGAAAATCTATTGCCTACCGCCCCATAGTGCCTGTGCTGCGAATCTCACGGCTACGCCGCCGATGCGTTGTTCACCCGGATCGGACTTTCTGTTGCCACGAATCGCACTTCTCGGCGTTGACATCATCTCTTTCGAGGTCGCTTTCCTCGTCGATCCACCGTCGAGCCCATTCGAGTGCGTACTGCTGCGCAGCCTCGAAGCTCGTGAAGCTCGGACCGATAAGTCCGGAACGGGCGATGCGCTGCGCGTCCCGCACGATCTCGGCCCATCCACGAAACCGGGCGTTCGCCACCCGATCGGCCGCAACGTAGATGACGTAGCCACGCGGGTCGGATTGGCGCTTGCCTTGTGAGGCGAGGCCCATCCATGGCGAGGCAGGCCGGTGGATGGATTGAGGGGCGTTCATCGAGCTGCGGGATTCGACGCGATCAGGCGCAACAGGCGAAGAATCCTGGAGTTGCTGGGCGACTTGGGTGAACGTATCCACGCTATGGGGTGCCTGGCGTACGCCATGTGGTGTTTGCCACGACGCCTGACTTGTCCAGAACACCTTGCGAAGGCCCTCGTCCTTGGATTGACGGTCGACGGAGCGGGGCTGGACATGTTGTGGTTGCAACCGGCCATCCGGACCGCAGCGGAACGTGCGGCCGCGGCTCGAAAGAAGCCCGTGCATTTCCGCAAGGGCGCCGGACCCACGCCACTTTTCGAAGCGTGACCGGCACGTCGGCACCGACGGATAGGTGTTCGGCAACCTGGACCAGGGTTCGCCAGTCACCAGTACCCACAGCACGGCATTCGCCACCAGACGAACTTGCGCGCGAGGCCGGCCGCGTTGCCCATGAACGATGACGTCATCCGACAGAACGGGCGCCAGCAGAAGCCACTCTTCGTCACTGATTTCGTTAAACTGCACGCTATTTCCCCTCATACCAGTCGCGTTACGCGGGTTCGATATCTCCCGTTCACGCTACCCGCTGCTCATCGCCCACGTTGTCATGGCCGACAGAACAAGCAGGTCTTCGACGCAATCCGATAACTCGCAGAGTTCTTGAAATGACGCGTCGTTGGCGTCGTGCAGATGGTGTCGCCTGAGATCGCGCAGCGCGTTGCCAAGGCGCCGGATGGCCTCGGGATCGCTGTTCGTCAGTGGCCAGCCTTTTAACAGGTACGTTAGCGGCGCGACGCTTCGGCTTTCGCACCACAGATCGAACAGATGGATGCACTTCGCGTTGATATGCTCAACCGCGTTTTCGCGTTCAGACAGATACGGAACCATGGCCACGCTCAGCAACAGGACGATTGACGAGTCTTCATCCTATGTGGATAGTTATCGCAGCGCTGTCAGGACATCAAGAAAGAAGGGCCGGTCAATGCTGAACTTCGTGTCAGGAAATCCCTATACGTTGCCTGTGTTTTCCCTGTCGATTCGGCGCAACGGTAGTCTGAACTGAGTGCGATGCGATCGGATACCGCCTCGCCGGCGAAAAAATGAAGCTGTATTAATCGGCGCAGCGGTTTGATTAGGAGAATCCTGACATTCGAATCAGCCATTCCTTAATGAACTATCCGGTGCTCCCGACGGAACCGCCGCTTCCAGCGCCTTACGATGACTTCACTTGCATCACGGAGTGCAGACATCGTGGCTGAAAAATCGTTGCGTGGGATCGTTGGAAAACTGCTTGGCACGGAATGCCGCCAGTCGGTCCGCGTGCTGTCGATACATCGGTCACGATCTGGCCGGACTCGTCGTGTGTGCGTCGAAGTGCAACGGCCGGGTGGTTCGCTTGCGCTGTTTTTCTTTCGGCACAGCGACGGAATCTGGCACGTGTTTCCGCCCAGAGACGCTCGTCCTGCGATGAGCACCGCCGTATTGCCGCAGAACGGCGAGACAATGGCGAAGGAGGCAGTGCATGGCTGAAGATCTGTCGAATGAATTTTCGCTGGACGAAGCAGGTCTGCGCGCATGGATGCTGGCGTGGTACGACCATGCCGTTTCGGTCGGCTTCCTCTGTCCGCCGTTCATCATGAACGACGTCATGGCTGAACGGCTTGAGGGCTATTTCAGAGTGGGACTCACGCCGGCCGAAGGTGCGGAAGCATTTTTCGGCGTCGCGCACTGACTTCGGTACATCAATATTCGACGTCAGGGCGTTACTTGCGTGCCGCAGTCGAGGTTAAACGCCCCTGTTCAGGTCCCCATTTTCTGCCGCTTGACTGGCTGGCCGTGGCCGTGCGGCCCCCACAGCTCACGATAAAGTTCTGATGATTCTCGTGTTCGCCAGGCGCCGCCACATAGGGATAGTCCTGATCTCGATATACTTTACGGATGGTAAATATTGTACTAGTCTAAATTGTACAATCGGAAAACATAATAATCATCATCGAAATTGGGTGAATCGAAAAGATCAGGGTCGATTGTTGGCGAAAGTCCGCTCTTCGAATCTTGGCCTGCTGTACGCGAGTTCGGCGTAGTGTTTCCGGGCAATTTCGCGTAGCGGGGGGAAGGGGACTATGTGTCGGTATGGAGGCAAGCCAAATGAGTCCAATTACAGTGAATTCCGCACCAGAGCGTGTGAGATTCGCGCAGCAATCCCTTCGTTCTGTGGTGGAGAAATGGCTTAGGCCAACGCCGGCCGCACCTGCCCGAGTGAGCGACTTCAGTCGAATGGCAATCGGCGGCACGCGCTTCGTGCGCGTCGAGGTGTCGCGGCAGGAGCGACGGGTTTCCTTCTTGTTCTTCCGGCACATTGACGGTACGTGGAATGTTTTTCCGCCAGCTACACCGCGTCCGATGACCAAATTCTATTGAATGATACCTGCGCCGGCCAAACGCCTGGACGGCCGTCATTTGAGTGTGTCGGCGACGAAAGTGTCCGTCAATGTAGCCCGGTGCCTCCTTGCTCTTCTGCAAGTTTTTCTCGCCGTGCCATGCCAGGCAAAGCTAACACGGCACACGAGAAGTTAACACGGGGCGTTTATGAAACCACTTCTGGCGTAGCACGGTGGCGTGTGTCTCAAGAGCCGAAAAAAATATCGCAGAAACTGGCAGGTCCGACGCAGGTCGACGGATTTGAGGGATGCATATCCTGTTTTTTGTGGCCAGAATCGGTCATGCCTTTCATTTCGGCGCCCATGCCACTGTCGCTTTCTTGCTGCTGGGGCGTGGCGGCTTGCTGTTCAGCGTCCTGGGCGGCTGCCTTCGCCTCCGCAGCCTGGATATCGGCAGGATAGGTCGCGTCATCGCTGGTCGACGGATTGTATCCAGCCTGTTCGAGTTTGATGAGGTCGGCGCGTACCTGCGCTCTGGTGAGCGGGACGGACGCGGACTGCGCAAAAGTCGATGTGGAGATGACGACCGCACTGAGCGTCAGTGCCAACAGGGTGAGCTTTTTCATGATTGCGACTCCTTCCAACAAAGACCCCGGTTTGCCGGGGAACTGGTGAAGCACGTTGATGTGTGGCTTAAGAGCCGGAATAAATAGTGCAGAAGCTGACAGGCCCAACGCAGGCTGACGGATCTGAAGAAGGTGTATTCCGTTTGATGTGGCCGGCATCGCTCGTGCCTGTCGTTGCGACACCCATCCCACTGTCGCTGTTTTGCTGCTTGAGCTGCGCGGCCTGCTGTTCAAAGATCGGCGCAACGTCCGGGTACGACGTGTCACTTACAAAATTCAGCCCGTTGCGTTCGGCTTCGATCAACTCCTGCCGCACCTGCGCCCGGGTCTTTTCTTGAGCCTGCGCATTGATCGCAATGCTCGCTGCAGCAGCGAGAATTAGAGAGAAAATCATCGTTCGCTTATTCACTTTGGACTCCAATATAAATAACGGGAAGTTGCTGGTTCTGCATCATGAAGCGCGCTCACACTACGGTATACCGGGAGCGGGCGCCGCTTATTCCCAAAGTTGCCAAGGGTGCAGGTAAAACATGATGCATTGGCGACCGCGTCGCCTGGCAAGCCTACGTTGACGGAAATCTCGAAGAATGCTGGGCGGAGGCGCCTCCCGCGAAGTTCCTGTAGATCAGATTCCCATGCGTCCAGCAACGCCGTCGCGGTCGATGAACTTGTGTTTCAACGCGGCTGCGACATGCGCAATCATCAGGAGTGCAAGCGTCAGCACCAACCCGCGGTGCAGCGTGCTATTCCCGGTCGGTTGCCAACACACCTGTCCTTCGGGAATAACCTCACTCGAGTTGCGGTATAGACAAGACACCCTCCCGATGCTTCGGGACCGGTGAACGACCGCTCGGGAGAAGGACATGAGACGTATCTATTTGCTATTGCCGAATGTGCATAGTGCACAGATGACCATCAACGAACTTCTGTTATTGCGGGTCGAGTGGCGACATATCCACGTGATCGCCAATCACAATGTGCCGCTCGAGGATTTGCCAGAAGCAACCCTGGCGCAACGCAGCGATCTGTTGCCCGCCCTCGCGAGAGGGGTGGCGATGGGCGGCCTCACGGGGACGCTGGCCTCATTGGTCGCACTGGCGTTCCCGCCGGCCGGCCTGACGATTGCAGGCGGCGCGGTCGTGGCGATCACGCTCTGTGGCGCCGGCTTTGGTGCATGGACGGCGACGATGATTGGCGTCGATGTGCCGAATACGCGGCTCAAGCGCTTTGAACAGGCTATAGAAAAAGGCGAACTGCTGATGATGGTCGACGTCGCGAAAGATCGCGTCGAAGAAATCGAGGAGGTGATCAAACTGCGTCATGCCGAGGCCGACATCAAGGGAACGGACCCGACGATTCCGGCGTTTCCGTGACGCTGCGTAATGCCATCTGGTTCCATCGCGATGACGCAGTCCGCCATGATGTGCGGATCAATATGAACGACAGAAAGCTCGTTGTCGTGAGGGGCGGCGCGGCGAGGTGATGCCCTCGCCCCGAACGCTGCATTTTGCGTTGCACAACCATCGCCCGCGGCAACACCTGACTACCGTGCATCACGTCGCGTACGCGAGCAACGATGTACGCGGAATACTGGCGACCGTCTGTACCTCAAGGCACCGGCTTCACCTGCCCATTCTGGCCGGCGCTCATCAGTGCGTTTTGTTCCGCTCGATGTTTGGCGGCAACCTTCTCTTGCGCAGCCTGAAGATCTGCGGGATATGAACCGTCGTCGCCCTGGGACGGGTTGTAACCCGCCGCCTCCAGTTCGTAGAGTTCATGCATGACCTCTGCGCGCGTGACTCGATGTGTCGGCGGGTCAGGCATGGTTTGCGCAAACGCGCCAGCTGAAGTCGACATCAGAATCGCGCCGGCGACCGCCAGGTTGCGCAGCGACTGGTCGAATGACCGATGTTGTGAGATTGATTTCATGACGATACTCCTGGTGTTTCAAGGTGCTGGTTCGCAGGATAGAGAGGGCGAGCCGAGAATCAGATGAATGACAGCGACTCAGGGTTGGCTCGACCTAACAAGATGAATCTATTCATTTCAGATTCCTTAGTATCTGGTGAATATTGCGAGATGTTCATTGAGTTAACCGCAGTTGGACGACGGATATTCCCGGGTTTGTGAAAAAGAACGCGGGCACCCTACAACACGCCAAATAATTTCGAGCTAGATGGGAATAAACGTGCGGCCGACCTGGAAGACGCTGTCATCCGGCCTCGTCGTCAAGCCGGATGGAGCCACGCGCGAACGACCGGGAGGTCGGTTGACGTCGAGCGGGTCGCGCATGGTTGGAACACGGACATCCATGGTGCGGATGTGCCAATTTATTGCGGGTTAATTGCAGGCAATCTGGGGATCACTCAATGAAGAAGCACTTCTGGCATTAGCAACGTTGTGCCCGCTGGCAGGTTTCGTCCATGCGCAAAGCAGCGTGACGTTGTACGGGCTGATCGATGAAGGATTCGAGGCCGTCAGCAATGTGCCGGTGGCTGGCAAGACCGGTGGCGGCACTCGCCATCCTGCACCAGGCCGACTCGTCTCGGCCATCAATTCTTCGGCGGCGGCACGACATAGGTCCTCACGCCGGCTAGTGGCGATCCATATCCACCAGACTGTGCATTGTTCGGCAAACCATTGGCGAGTTGCGCGCGCGGATCCGTCGGATTCAGATTCAGCTCTCCGGCCTGCCGATCACCGTGGGTGGGATACTCGCTCCCGGGTGCAGCCTGCGGCATCAACCGGGTGCTGTTTTCAGGCGAGTTGATATCGTCATATGGGCTGAGACCTTGCGCCGCGACGCTGCCCGCGGCGATACACGATACCGCTAGCAGGAGTCCTCTCAATGCCATCAGTGCTTGCAGTGCGCTTGCTCTGTCGAAAACGATTTTCATATCAAACTCCTTAAGGTGTCGAAAACGTGAGACCGGCCTGTTTTGCCGGCCTGGGGCAGGGACGTGCATCCCGCAGCCATAAGTCCTACTCGGCTCAGACCGCAATAGTTCGAGTCACTGAACCGTGATCGTTTCCTTCATGTCAGGGTGGTCCCCACAATAGACCTTGTAGATCCCGGGCTTGTCGAACTTGTACGAAAACGTGTCGTCTTGATCGAGGTCGTACGAATGAAAGAGGCCCATGTCAAAGGCGCCTACGTCGTGGACTATCGTGTGCGGCTCCGCATCGAGATTCATCCACGTGATGGTCGTTCCGGCCTTGATCGTGGCGGACGAGGGCGAGAACATCAAATTCTTTATCGTCACGAGAGAGTCGCTCGCGCTTTGTGCGGACGCCGTGACTGTAGCTCCAGACGCTACCAGGCAGAACACGACCGCAAATACGGATTTCGGTAACGAATGATTTTTCACGATGATCTCCTCGAGGCGTCTGCAGTTGCTGAATCGTGACCTTCCGAGCTTTCGTCGCCGGAAAGCGTGAACAGCGTTCCAAGTCCGCCATAGGTCATGCACCTCGAGACCCTGCGACGTGACGGATTGGATGGGTGCTGTGACGACATGAGATCCTCGCAAGCGAATCAGCAAGCTGAGCGGCCGGATCGCCTAGGAAGAAACCGGCGCCTTCAGCAGGGAGTACCTGCCCGATTGGAGATTTATTCCCACTGCCTGAGCTCGCCAGGCTTGCGAAGTCGCGAATGTCTGCGGGCTTCCCGGTGTCGGGAGACCGTAGCCGGATGTCGATTGGCTACAAGCCGCCACCTGCGGATGCTAAAGTCCTTGCAGCCGCCGGCTTTCAACGAAAAGAGGGGGACCGTCATGCCAAACAGAACTTCCTTGCTCCAGCGCGTGGCAGCCACCGCTGCTTTCTTTGTGCTGATCGCAAGCCATGTGGCCCGCGCCGAAGATAGCGTCGCGCCGGCTCATCCGGCCGCTCGCGATATTGCCCAGGAGGAGCGCAACCGCGCGCTAGTCGTGAACTTCTACGATGCGGTGTTCAACAGGCACGATCTCACGACTGCTAGCGCCGTGCTCGCACCGAATTACATTCAGCACAATCCGCATGTGCCCACCGGGTCCGCGCCGTTCATCAGCTTCTTTACCGAATACTTCAAGCATGCCCCCGATGCCCGTTCGGCCATCGTGCGCAGTGCGACCGACGGCGATCTCGTCTTTCTGCATGTTCACTCGACCAGCAACCCGCAAGACCGCGGTAACGCCATCGTGGACATCTTTCGCGTCGAGCACGGCAAGATCGCCGAGCACTGGGATGTGATTCAACCCGTGCCCGAGCAATCGGCCAACGACAACACGATGTTCTAGTCGATCCGGCGAAACACGCTGTCTGCCGCGGGCCTCTCCTCGCGCCAGATAGCGCGCCGCGGTTTAGTCGAGGCTGCCGAATACCGTTGTCAATCGAACTAAAGATACAACCCTCTCGGTGGCCGAAAGCCACACCAATCAGCCAACTGGTCGCATTGGCTCAATTGATTGCACTTCGGTTCCCCTTGATCTCACTGTTGCGCTTGAAACGACGCACCTTTATTCCCGCCATTCGACCGTCCGTCCAATAGGAAGCCGCATCTGGACCGGTTCGGCTCTGATCAAGAAAAACTCGCAAAGACTCGGGCAAGTTGCACAGGCGCGCTCGAAATCGCGGCATGCCGCCACGTTCGAGGCTCGGGAATAAAGCGGACGCTGGCGTGGTTAGCTCAGTATACGCAGCACGATCGACAGGTCGCAGGGTTCCGCTACCGACAGCTGATCGTCGTGAGCTGCGGCAGAAATGGAAGGAGGCGAACATGAACATCGCCGAGAAGTCCCTGCGGTTCCTGGTAGAAAAATGGCTTACGCCGACACCGACGACGCGGCTTCGCGTAATTCAATTCGGCCGTACTGGTTGCGAGAGGAGACGCTATGTGCGCGTCGAGGCGTTGGCCCCAAGCGGTTCGCATTCGATTTTCTTCTTTCGGCACGATGACGGCTGCTGGTGTGTATTTCCGCCCGCGATTGCACGGCCGGCAATGACGGGTCGTCGGCTTGCAGCGTAGAGGAGCGCCATACGGGTAAAAGGAGCATCAAATAAAAACGGAAACCACCGCTTTCCTGAGCAACCAGGAAATCTCTGACCGTGCCGCCATACACCGTCGCAGCAGGGCAGAGCCGGTCTTTTACAACGTGGGGGCCGTGCCTGCCGTGGTTACGCCGACTGGATCTAACCGTAGGACCATCGCCAGAGCGGCGATATTCGCATCCATTTTCCTCAGTTCGAAGCTGGAATAAATTCCGAGCGACGTCGGTATAGGCTGGGAGAGCATGCCAGCGATCAAGCAAACGGTCCGGTCCGCCGCCATTTAATTCCGGCGACATGATTCCGCAAAGTGAAGTGCCTGAACACATCAGTATCGATCGCGACCGCTAATGCCAAACCAAACTTCATAAACGTAGTTGGACGGGCTCCGTAACGCCGATGAATAGCGTTCTGACGTGAGCCACGTCGGATTCGCCGCAACGTGTAAGTCATTCGAAACCCGAGTTGTTTGTCGCGCCGATGCGCGCCCTGTCCAGTACTCGTGTATGCCTGAGGTCGATGATGAAATCGCTGCTGAGTCACCATGAGATCGCGATTCTGTTTCTACTGCTCGATGCGCCCAACCAGGTCGCACCTGGGGATCCAGATGCAATCGCTCTTCAAGAAGCGAGGCTCGTCGAAATTGTGCCTACGGCTTTCGACGATGGCAGATTTCGGGTAACGCCAGCTGGCGCGGAACTACTCCGTCGTCTTCGCATGAGAGCGGATTGAAGTACAAATTGGTTTGAGCCGCAATCGGCGACCGCGCATGGGTCGTAGCCGCCGATCGCCGCGGTGGTAGCAAGTGCTGGGTTTTCTAGAACTTATGACGCAGGCCGAGGTTGACCATTTCCTGCGTGCTGGTGCCTGCGTATCCGTACGAGCCGATTGAGGCTTGCGCCGCCATCGTGCCGCCTGTGCCATTGCCGGTTTCGCCGCTCGCATGCTGATAGGCGGCCGTCACATACACATCGGTGCGCTTCGAAAGGGAATAGTCAGCGCCGAGCGAGACCTGGTGATACGTCGCGGAGGTATCACCGCTCGATTTTGTATAGCTATAGCCCAGGCCGACCAGAAGGGCCTTGGTGGCTTGATAGTTCACGAATCCCTGACCCGTGTTGTATTTTTCGTTCGAAGCGAACACCGAGGCGCTGTCGCGGCGGTACTGCGAGTTGCTGTAGGCGGCCCCGAGCGTGAACTGCCCGAGCGTATATTGGCCCGCGACGCGGGCAATCCCGAGCGAGTGCGCGGTCTGGTATCCACTGTTGATCGGGCCATCGAACGTTCCGTCCGACGTGCTATTCCAACCTGCTGTCGGACTGCGTGGGCCCGCCGACGCTGGACTGTTTGCTGCATAGAAGTAACCGGCGGCGAGGGCGATTGGGCCATTGTTATAGGCGGCCGCCGCCGAATACGATTGCTCCGAGCCGGTGCTGCCCGCGATGCCGCCGAACGAGTACATCGCTTCAAACTGCAGACCCGACCAGACCGGCGACGTGTACTTGACCGCGTTGTTCACGCGGAAGCTGTTGTCGTAGTTGTCGACGTCGCCCGCGGTCGCGAATGCGCTGCCGAAATAGTTGTCCTCGGTGATGCCCTGTACGAGATCGATCAGCGGATCGTACTGGCGGCCGAGCGTCACGGAACCCAGCGAATCGCTTGTCAAACCGACGTAGGCCTGCCGCCCGAATAGCCGGCTGCCTTGCCCCAGTTTGCCGGTGCTCGGATCGAAACCGTTTTCGAGCTGGAAGATGGCCTTCAGGCCGGCGCCAAGATCTTCCGTTCCCTTGAGGCCCCAACGTGTACCTGACAGATTGCCTGCACTACTGTTACCGAGAGCCCAGAGATTCTTGTTGCCCTGTGCGTTGTGCACGTAGGTCAGCGACGTGTCGATCGCGCCGTACAAGGTCACGCTGCTTTGGGCATGCGCGGCGCCGGCGGACGCGAGCGCAGCCAGCGAAATTATCGAAAAGGTGGTGCGTTTCATCTCATCTCCTGCGTTGGACGTCAATCCTCATGCAGGGAGACTAATCTCGCAAAACAGTAATGTAAAAAGTTGAAATACAGATCGTGTCCGATATGCGACACCTGACAATTAACCATCCTTTCAATTAATGAAAAACAGGGTTGTGGTCATAGGGGAATTTTTCGAAATGTCCCTGAATCTGGCCGAATTCCGTCCGCGAAAGCAGAAAGCATGCTTGCCGTTTACCGTATCCGTAGACAGCCGATGCCCAGAAGATAGCGTTCCGCCCAGGCATTGCAGCCTGGGCGCTCAGCAACCGTCTGAAGAATGCGAGCCCTTGCGGCGTACTGATCTTTTTGGATTCAAGCGATAAGTGATTTCGGGCATCAACTTATGCTTTATTCGTCACGCCTTCACACACCGAAACCCCGCATACACATATTGGTAATGCGGTTGAAACCAGTTCCGGAAAGCCGGCCGCAACATGCATTGCGCGGTGCGTGCCGAACCGCCTTTGATCACGTAGTGCTGCCCGTCGAAAAAGTTGGCGGAGTAGCCCGGATAAAACGGAAACGCTTCGAAGCCCGGCAGTGCGTCGAACACCGTTGAGGTCCACTCCCAGCCGTTGCCGAATTGACCTTCCACGCCGAACGCGCTGACGTTGTCTGGATATGCGTCGACCGGCTGCGGATCCCAGCTACGAAAATCGAAATTTCCCGAAGCGGCATGCGGTGCGCCATGTGCCGCGCGTTGCCATTGCGCTTCACTGGGTAGCGTCTTGCCGGCCCAGCGCGCGTAGGCGCTGGCTTCGGCGTGGCTCACGTACGCGGGCCAGTCGAGCGGCAGCGGCACGTCGTCGAACATTGTGCGCAGCATCCACGCGCCGTTCTGACCGCTCCCGGTTTGCTGCGACCAGCAGGCCGGATGCTCGATATGTTCGGCTTCTTTCCAGGCCCAATCCTTGTCCGTCCACCACTTCGGTTCGCGATAGCCACCCGCCTCGATAAACTCCCGGAACGCGCCGTTCGTCACCATATGACGATCGATCTCGAACGCGGGCACGTCGACGCGCTTTTCGCCGAACTCGTTGTCCCAGCCGAAATGGCCGCTCTCGCGCGACATGCCGAGCACCGTTGCACCAGCCGGCACGCTGACCATAGACGACAACGCCTGCCGCGGTTCAGGAAGCGTGAGCGCCGGCTCCTTCAACCCGGCGACCTTCTGCGCAAGCGGCAACTGATGCAGCATGTACGCGAGCGTTTCAGCGTGCATCAGCCGATGCTCGATCGCGACGTTCAGCAACTGCTCGGACGCGTCAGCATGGTCGCCCTTGCGGCCGACGCGGGCGGAGTCGCTCAGCGCGTCGAGTTCGCGGTCGATCTGCTCGCGGGCGCGCAATCCGTAGGCGCGCACGGCGTCGAGCGAGGGCCAGTCGCTGGGTTGATCGGTGGGAAAGCCGCCGTCGACGGGATCGATGCCGAAAGCGAAGAGCTGATCGAGGTGCGGGTCGAATGCCGGCAGATCGCACAGGCGCTGATCGAAAAGATTACGATCGAAAGCTTCCAGATGGCCGACGTAAAACACGATCCGGTGACGCTCACGGATCGGCCGTTCGTACAGAAATTCGGGTTTGACGATAGAAAACAATGCGTCGGTAATCTGACGCGCGTCGATCAGACGCTGGACGAGCGGGTGGTGCGGGGCGGGGTCGCGATTCATTTCGCCAGGTCTCCTTGCGGGGGACGGACTAAAGACTGTACCCGCTCGCAGGAGCCATGCCAAGACGAATGCGCGCTAAAAAGCAGGTGGCCGGGGACGTGGCGGCGCGGGCCAGGTCCTCCGCGTACGGCTTACACCTTCTGCAAGCCCTCCAGATCGACGATCCGGATGTGTTTGCCCTGTATGTCGATCAGGCCGCGCTTTTGAAATCTTGACAGGGTGCGGCTCACGGTTTCGAGCGTCATACCGAGGTAGCTGCCCATGTCCTCGCGTGTCATGCGCAAATTGAATTCCGCCGACGAATAACCGCGTTGCGCGTTGCGCTCCGACACGTCGAGCAGAAATGCCGCCACGCGTTCGTCCGCTGAAAGGGAACCGAGCACCATCATCTGCCCGGCTTCGCGGACTATCTGTTCGCCCAGCAGTTTGTGCAGGCGGTCCTGCATCGAACTGATTTCACGGCACAGGGACTTGAGGGCGGGGTAGGGAACGATACATACGGTGCTGTCTTCAAGCGCGACGGCGCTGCATGCGTGCACGTCTTCGCTGATACCGTCGAGGCCGAGCGCTTCGCCGGCGAGGCGCAAGCCTGTGACCTGTTCGCGGCCGTCACGGTGGGCCATGACGGTTTTCATGGAGCCGGAACGCACGGCGTAAATATTCTCGAAGCGGTCGCCGCTGCGGTACAGCGCTTCGCCGCGCTGCACCGAGCGCGCGCTGCAGATGAGCGCTTCGAGTTTCGTTAGTTCGTTGGACGACAGGCCTTGCGGCATGCAGAGCGCCCGCATCGAGCAACTCGAACAACGAGCGGCGGTGCGCGCCGTTGCTCTCACTGGCGCGGCACGACGGCTACTACGCGCCGGCGACGACTTCGGAGTGGAATCGGCGGCGCCAGCGGAGCGAGTCACAGCGGTAGGAGTAAGCATGTTCGGCAGCCATTTGTCAGAGTAACAACTGATTGTCCCACCGCCGATGCCCCCCGTTTAGCGGCAAAATGACGCGTTCGCGCAGTTAGGCATCTTGAGCGATGTCACGCTTGCATTGCTGCTTGTGGCTATGGACTGCTATGTATCGCGGCGAAGATGCTCCGCTCGGATTTTGGATGTATCGCAACTGCAGCCGCGCGTGCCCCCAATGCGGCGAGCACACGCTTTGCAATGTGTGTTACCACGCGTTCAGGCGACTTCACTGACCTTGCCGGCCGCAGAGGGGATCAGCAGTACAGGCAAGGTCGCCTGACGCACGCAGCGCTCCGCGACGCTGCCGAGAATCAGGCGCTGAAAACCGCGCCGGCCATGCGTGCCCATCACGAGCAGATCGGCGTTGAAGTCAGCGGCCGCTTTTAGCACGACCACTGAAACGTCATCGAGGGAGGAGGCCTCGCCCACAATGAGCTCCCCCTTGACGCCTTGCGCTGCCATGGCCAAGGCGAATTCCGCGCAGAGTTCTTTACCCTCTTCGACGAGGCGGTTGCGCAGAATGGACGGGTCATAACCCGGCGCTTCGAAATACATCGGTGTGTTTTCGACGACGTACAGCGGTTGCATGACAGCGCCGGTGGATTTCGCGAGCGTGAGCGCTGCTTCGAATGCGCGGCGCGAGGTGTGGCTGCCGTCGACCGCTACGAGGATGCGTGTGTACATATCGACTCCGCGTCTGAAAGATTGGGATGCCGCGGCCATTGCGTACGGCCGGACTTATTGACGATTTATTACGGATGCCAGCTTAAATGATCGCTGAAAAAGGTGCATCCTGACAGGATGTAAATCAAATACTTGTCAAATTTTGCGATAACTGCACGCTTCCCGGCAAACACCGCGCAGCAAGCGTTTGCGGCATTCCTGTCAAGCCGGGGCGCATCTATCAGATCAAGATAGGGTCAGGTTTGCCTTACAATCATGACCTACTCAGACAAGCTGCTTCAGCACCGCTGATGAACGAGCGCAAAACGACGGGCTTGCCCGACAAGATCTACGGCGACATCCTCAATCGCATTCTTGAAGGCGAGTACAAGGAGGGCGAGCGGCTGCCTACCGAGCATGCGCTGGCCGAACGCTTTGCGACGTCGCGGCCCACTGTGCGCGAGGCCTTGGCGCGGCTGCGGGCGGACGGGATCATCATGACGCGGCACGGTTCGGGCACCACGGTCGCGCGGCGGCCAGACCCGGATGTGCGGCGGTTTGCGCCGCTCGAAACGCTGTCCGACATCCGCCGCTGCTATGAATTTCGCATCGTGACCGAAGCCGGCGCGGCCGAACAGGCAGCGCTCAAAGCCGATGCGGACGATATCGCCGCGATCCAGCATGCATGGGACCAGCTGGAACGGATCATCGAAACCCGGGGCATCGGCGCGCAGGACGATTTCATGTTCCACCTGGCGGTGGCGCGCGCCTCGAAGAACCCGTTTTTCATCACGGTCATGTCGTTCATTGAAGAGCAGATTCTGTTCAGCATGAATCTGTCGCGCAATCTTTCGCTTGTGAAAACGGTGGAGCGGCAGCGGCTTGTGCAAGCCGAACATATGGCCGTGCTCGAGGCGATCCGCCGTAAGGACAGCCCTGCTGCGGGGAAGGCGATGCGCGCGCATCTCGAGAATGCGCTCGAGCGGATGTTCGGTTCCTGATATCCCGCGTGTCTCCTCCGCGGGTCGCAAATATCAGGTAGCCGGGCTGTCGCAAGCGCCGCCCCAGTCGTGTCAAGACGTCAGGCGGCGGCAGCCATTGGCCCGAATAGGGCGGTGCGGGTCTTCGGACTGACCGCGATATCCAGCGCCACGGCCCGTTCCACGCCGATCTGCAGGGGTGATCCGAGCCGGCTGATGTCGATCCCGGTCTTGCGCAGCAGCCGTTCGATCGGCGTGGTGGTCACCGTGACATAGCGGGTGATGCCCATCCGGTCAGCGAACGTCACGAGTTCGTGAATCGCCTGCATCGTCAGGTCGGCAAAGCCGAACGACTGTTCCTCGCCGCTGGTTTCGATCGCAAACCGGCTCAGTTCCCAGATATGCCGCCCGACCGGCGCATCCGCGCCGTGGAGCAATTGCGGGAAGGTGTCCTTGAGCATGTTCGGCCCTTCCGTCGGCATCAGGCGCCAGCAGCCCCGCACGTGCCGATCGTCGCCCTGAATCAGCATGTAATGGGGCCCGAGAGCGTCGTAGCCGTCGATTTCCATGCCCGCGATGGTCGGGATATCCCACCCGAGTCGCCCGTGAAATACCCGAGCCCGCAGACGGTACATCTCGTTGATGTCCGCGTTGTCGAATTCCTGCCGCATTCCAATCCGAATTGCTGTTTGCATGACGTTCTCCTGAACGTGTTGGGGTACCCAATACGCAAGAAAACTTATGCATTTTGAATCTTTCCGCCACCTACCTACCTGGATAGGTGTGCATGCTTATCGGATAACGCAGAATTCGAGACAAGCCTCAGCCCTCAACCGACGGGACACAAAAATGGAACTTCTCGAAAACCACTGGCAAGCGCAACCTTCGATCCAAACCCGCCCGGCAGAGCCGTCATCGGCGGTGGATCGTGTTCTGATCATTGCCTACCGCAAGAAGAAGAAGGAGAGCCAGCGCCGCTTCTGGGCACGCTTTGGCGTGACGCAGTCGCGTGGCAGCCGGTTCGAATCGGGGGCCGAAATTCCGGCGCCGGTGTCGATCCTGCTGGGCCTCTACTTCACCAAAACCGTTTCCGACGCCGATCTCGGGCGGGCCGAGCGGGTGCTGTACAGCCGCGACGCCGCCGCCTTGCTCAACCCGGGTCAATAAGCCCCAACTGCGCGGCGATCACGGCCGCCGCGCGCCGCGAATTCACACCGAATTTCGTCCTGATGTTCTTCATGTGGAAGTTCACCACGGCTTCCGAGCAGCTCAGGATGTGGGAGATTTCCCAGGTGGATTTGCCGCGCGCGGTCCATTTCAGGCATTCGCGTTCGCGCGGCGTGAGCTTGGGCAATAAAGTCTGAGCGTGCGTATTCAAATGGCGCTGACTGGTATCGATCACCAGATCGCGCAATAGCACCAGATTCGGCAACGCAACGTTGACGTGGCGCCAGAACGCCTCAGTCGGATTGCTGTCATTGACGAAGCACATCATGCCGGCTTCCTGGTTCGGCCCATGAATCGGCAACGTCACACCGGCGCGCAGGCCGTGCGAGCGGGCTTCCTCATACATCGATTGCTGCGGTGCGGTCGTAAAAATGTCCGGCGACCAGATCAGCGGCGTGGCGCGTGTCGCGCAATGCGAGACAGTCGGGTCGATATGGACGAGCCCCTGCTCGTCGTAGGTGCGTCGCCAGGCCGGTGCGTAGGTGCTCCGCACATAAGCGTCTTCAAGGCGAATGGTCGGGCGCGGCAGCATGGCAATCAGAAGCCTGTCGAAGCCCCATGTGTCGGCCAGGCCCGCGATCGCGCCGAACCATTCCGCTTCATCTGCGGCGTTCAGTAGCGGTGCCATTTCCTCGATAAAATGTAGCGACAATTTGGTTCTCTCAGACTCGCAAACGTCCCGTTGCGGTTAATTGCGGTACGGCGATCCGTCCGGCTGTTTTTATCTTCACAATCTATCACTAAAAATTATTTCGCAAGCCGAGGGCGATTTCTAAAGAAGCGCCACCAGCACTGGTTCTGCTACCAGGCGAACGAATTACTCCTTATATCGGATTTCTTCGACCTGATTAACATTCACGGGTCGATAAAGTGGGTAATTTTCTCGTAGCGGCGTTTTTGATGCTTTTGATTTACAACATTATTGTCAAACCACTTTGAATGACTGCGCGTGTCGAGATTCCGGACAAAACCACGCCAATTATCAAATTGACAATTTCCACCTGGCCCTTCTCTATTCTCTAACAGCGGCCTGTCACCGTCTATTATCATACGAAAGCGACACGCCGCGCTTTGCCAGCTTCGGCTCCTTCGCATCGAATTCGACGTGAGATCTCGCAATGACAACCATACGTAGGTTGTTTGACAACATTGCGAACCCGATGCTAACTTGAACACCCGGTCCCCGTGTGTTTGAGGCGTCATGAACGAATCCCCGATTCTCGACAGTGAGTTCGTCGCATCGGTGATGGCCGTGCCGCCGCTCGCCCGCCGTGCCGACTACACGCTGGACGTCGCCGAAAACCGTGCTCTGATTCGCCACATCGAGGCTGGCGGCGTGCGCACCTTGCTGTACGGCGGCAATGCGAACCTCTACCACGTGGCCGTCAGCGAGTATCGGGACTTGCTGGATATGCTGGCGGGCGCAGCCAGTGCAGGCACGCGCGTGATCCCGTCAATCGGTCCCGACTACGGGAAAATGCTCGATCAGGCCCGTATCCTTGCGCAAACCCGCTACCGTACGGCGATGGTGTTGCCGCTGAGCGGATTTACGACGTCCGAAGGCGTGGAAGCCGGGCTCACGCGCATCGCCGAGGCGGCGGGCATGCCGCTCACTATGTACATCAAGAGCGAAAACTACGTGGAGCTCGACACGCTCGCGCGATTGATCGAGCGTGGCACGCTGCTGGCCGTCAAATACGCGATCGTCCGCGACAATCCTGCGGAGGATCCGTATCTGCGCCGACTTGTGCAATCCGTGCCTGTGGCCAAGGTCGTGTCGGGCATGGGTGAGCGGCCAGCGCTCGTCCATTTGCGCGAGTTCGGTCTGGCTGCATGGACGACGGGTTCGGGATGCATTGCGCCACGCATGGTCATGGCGTTGCTGCAAGCCGTTAGAAGCGGCGATGCCGACACAGCGCAGCGTCTCTATGAAGCTTTCCTGCCGCTCGAAACGCTGCGTGACGAAATCTCGTTGATCCGTGTGTTGCATGATGCAGTCACGTTTTCAAAGATTGCCGACATGGGGCCGATCTTGCCGCTACTCAGTTCGACGCCGCCCGAACATCATGCGAAGATCGATCATGCGACGCAGGTCCTGCTCGCATTGGAGCGTCAGCTCGCGCAGAAGCCGGCGTCGCATTGACCTCGCAGCGGCCGCGGTTTACAGGTGCGTGCGCGGCGCGCTGCGCCCCATCTTCCCCTCAACTTCCATCGTCCAAAGCCTACGCATGACCGACACCAGCCGACGCTATCCCGATCCCTCCATTCGCGTTCTTGATCCGCGCTTCACGTCGCTGATCCTGGCGTCTGCTTCCGTCGAGTGTCTGTATCAGGGCGCGCGCTGGTCAGAAGGGCCGGTCTGGTTTGGCGACGGCCGCTATCTGCTGTGGAGCGACATCCCCAATGACCGTATCCTGCGCTGGGACGAAACCAGCGGCGCGGTGACCACGTTTCGCCAGTCGTCGAACAATGCGAACGGCCACACGCGCGATCGCCAGGGTCGCCTCGTGACCTGCGAGCACCTGACGCGGCGCGTCACGCGGACCGAGTACGACGGCTCGATTACCGTGCTCGCCGACCGTTACCTCGGCAAGCGTTTCAACTCGCCGAATGACGTGATCGTGAAGTCGGACGGTTCGATCTGGTTTAGCGATCCGACCTTCGGCATCGACAGCTTTTATGAGGGCGAGCGGCAGGAGTCGGAACTACCCGCGTGCGTGTACCGGATCGACGGCCAATCGGGCGAGGTGACGATGGTCGCCGACGACGTGCTGGGTCCGAACGGCCTCGCGTTTTCGCCGGATGAGTCTGTGCTGTACATCGTCGAATCGCGTGGCGTGCCGCGCAAGATTCGCGCGTTCGATGTCGACGTCAGCAGCAAGGGCGTCGTGCTGTCGAACAACCGCGTACTGATCGATGCCGGTCCGGGCACGCCCGACGGCTTTCGCGTCGACACACACGGCAATCTCTGGTGCGGCTGGGGCATGGGCACCGACGAACTCGACGGCGTGCGCGTCTTCACGTCGCAAGGCGAGCCGATCGGCCATATCGCGTTGCCGGAGCGCTGCGCGAACGTGTGCTTCGGCGGACGTCATCGCAACCGGTTGTTCATGGCGGCGAGCCACGGCTTGTATTCGTTGTATGTGAATACGGAGGGCGTCCAGGGCGGGTGAGGGCGCAAGGCGTGCGGGCAGCCTGAGTGCGCAGTACAAGTTCAAGTTGCCAGACAACTCGCTGTGCCCAGCGCCTGCTAACTCCGGGTTTGCCCTTGGATACCGCGCGCAAACCGTTGAACCACAAGGATTCCGCGCAAAAAATAGCCAATTTTTAAGGTAAAACGCGGTGGCGAGTATTTGCTTGACATCGACAGTTCCGCTTCGCTATGTTCCATTGGTAGAGAGACACCGCCAGCAGCACATCTGGCCGGCGGACTTCCATACCAAGAAGCGAGGAGACGCAATGACTGTTTCAGGCAGGTTGGCGCTCAGGCTGGTGTCCGTATGTCTCGTGGCAAGCGCCGCATTGGGGTCCACCGCGCATGCGGCCGATCCGGTAACGCTCAATATCGTCGATGTAGCCGGCGACCTTCAACTCACGCAGAAGGGCTTCGAAGCCTTCAAGGCGAAGTATCCGAATCTCGTCGCCAATCTCACGTTCACCAACGCGCCCGCGCCGCAGCTGCCCGGCAAGATCAAGGCGATGCAGGCCGCTGGCCGCTCCGACATCGATCTCGTTCTGACGGGCACCGATGCACTGGCCGCCGGCATCGAACAGAATCTGTGGATGAAGCTATTGCCGGACAATGCCGCGGCCTTCCCAGGCGTGCTCGACAAATACGCGCCCGGTCCGCGCAAGATGCAGGACCTCGCTCAAGGCTTTGGTCTCGAGGTCGCCTATATGCCGGCCGGTCCGTTGCTCGAATACAACCCCGCCAAAGTGACTGATCCGCCCAGAACGCCTGAGCAACTCCTGCAATGGTGCAAGGCGCATCCGGACAAGCTGATCTACGCGCGGCCGGCGAACTCCGGTCCCGGCCGCACGTTCCTGATGGGCCTGCCTTATGTGCTTGGTGACAAGGATCCGCAAGATCCGATTCACGGCTGGGACAAGACGTGGGCCTTTCTCAAGCAGCTGAACGATTGCATTCCTTACTATCCTGGCGGCACCTCGGCGGTCATGAAAGAACTCGGCGAGGGTACGCGCGACATGACCGTGACGGTGACCGGCTGGGACATCAACCCACGCGCGCTCGGCATCGTTCCGGCGGAATTCCGCGTGCAGGCATTCGACAACATGACGTGGGTGAACGACGCGCACTTCATGGTGATTCCGAAGGGCGTGCCGAAGGAAAAGCTCGACGTGATTTACAAGCTAATGAACTTCATGCTCGAACCGGCACAGCAAGCCATGACCTATGACGACGGTTATTTCTATCCCGGGCCGGCAATCAAGGGCGTAAGCATCGAGCAGGCGCCCGCGCACAGCCAGGATGTGCTGAAGAAATATGGGCGGCCGGAGTATGCAAAGCTGCTGGCTGAACGTCCGCATGTTTTGCCGCTGAACGCCACCGCAATGGTCGCGGCCTTCAAGAAATGGGACAGCGACGTCGGCGCGCAGAAGACCAAGTAGCCGCGTATCAGGAAACCGCCATGAAGCATCACTTTGAGCAGTTGCGGCTCGATTCGGTGAGCCGCAGTTTCACGAATGCGGAGGGCCAGGCGGTCGCAGCGCTGCAAGGACTCGATTTGAACATCCAGCGTGGCGAGTTCATTGCGTTGCTCGGACCTTCGGGTTGCGGCAAATCGACGGCGCTCAATTGCATCGCCGGCTTGCAGCCCTTGAGCGGCGGCGGCATCTGGCTCGACGATAAACGCATCGACGTGCTGCCGCCGGAAAAGCGCGGCTTCGGCATGGTGTTTCAGAACTACGCGCTGTTTCCGCATATGAGCGTGCTGGATAACGTCGGCTTCGGCTTGAAGATGCGTGGCGTCGCGAAGGGCGAGGCCATGCGCCGGGCGCGCGAAGCATTGCAGCTCGTACAGTTGGTCGGTCATGAACGCAAGCTGCCAGGACAACTGTCGGGCGGTCAGCAGCAGCGCGTGGCAATTGCGCGCGCAATCGTGATCGAACCGCCACTGATTCTGATGGACGAACCGCTGTCGAATCTCGATACGAAACTACGCATCGAAATGCGTGCTGAGATTCGCCGCATCCATAGCCAGCTCGAACGCGCAACGCTCTATGTGACGCACGATCAGGACGAAGCGCTTTCCATGGCCGATCGCATCGTCGTGATGAAAGAGGGTGTGGTGCAGCAGGTCGGCACTCCGAAAGAGGTCTACACGCGGCCGCAAAATTTGCACGTCGCGCGTTTCATGGGCTATCGAAACGTAGCCGAATTCACGCTCGAAGGCACGCAAGGCGATGGGGTTGCCGTGAGCGCGAATGGTGTGCGTCTGATCGGCACGCCGATGGCCGGTTTCAACAGCAAGCGCGTGAGCGTTGCGCTGCGCCCTGAAGATATGGAGCGCGCAGCACCTGGCGTGGAAAACGCCTTCGACGCGTTGGTGACCACCGTGGAATACGGCGGGCACGATTCATTGCTGCGGGTGAAGACCGCGTTCGGCGATTTGTGGGCGCGCGTCGCGGGCGAGTTCGAAGAGGGCGAGCGCATCAGTCTGCGTGTGCCGCCGTCACGTGCGCTCGTCTATGACGGAGAGGCTGCTTGAACACGCCCATGCTGTCGCCGCCGCTCGCACCGCGCGATGCCAAGGCGTGGCTGGTCGCGCCGGCTTTGATTTTCATCGTGGCGTTGTTCATCTATCCGTTTGCGTATGGTTTGGTGCTGTCGTTCCGGCCGATGAACGGGGGCGGCCTGTGGGCCAACTATCTGACGTTCTTCACCGACACGTCGATGTGGCCGACCATTCTCGTCACGCTCAAGCTCGCCGTGCCGGCGACGCTGATTAACGTTGGCGTGTCGGTTCCGGTGGCGTTCGCGCTGCGTCGCAATTCGCCCTATCAGAAGCTCATCACGACGCTGCTGGTGATTCCTGTCACGCTCGGCACCGTGCTGATCGCCGACGGCATGCTCACGTACTTTGGCCCGAATGGCTGGTTTCCGCAGGCATTGCACGGATTGCATCTGTACACGAATGAAGTGCGCCTCACGCATAACTTCTGGGGCGTATTGATCTCGCTGATCGTGTCGGGCTTTCCGTTTGCGTTTCTGTTGACGCTGTCCTACGTGACCGGCATCGATCCGACGCTCGCGAGCGCTGCCGCCACGCTCGGCGCGAGTCCGTGGCAGCAGTTCCGTCGAATCTATTTGCCGCTGCTGGTGCCTGGTTTAACGATGGCCGCCTGTTTGTCGTTCGTGCAGGCGTTCTCGGTGTTTCCGTCGGCGGTGCTGTTGGGCGCCCCTGCGGGTCCGACGCGCGTGATGTCGATCGCCGCAGCCGAAGCCGCGTTCGAAAGCTACGACTATTCGCTTGCTTCGGCGATTGCGATGGTGATGGGCTTCGTGCAACTGCTGGTGGTTGTCGCCATGCTCGGCGCGCGCCGCTTCTTCTATAGCGGTCCGGTGACGGGAGGCAAAGGCTGATGGCTAGCGATCATCACGCCGCGCATCCTTCGTGGTCCGCGTCGAAGGAAAACAACGACGGCGCCCAGCAACCCAGCAAGCGCGTGAAGCAGCGCGCCAGCGTGCCGGACCGCATCTGGCAGGTGCTGGTGTGGGGCGCGATGGTGTTTTTTCTCGTCAACGTGGTGCTGCTGATTGCGACCGTCGCGGTGAATTCGCTGGCGACCCGCTGGTTCGGCACCTTCTTGCCGCAGGGCTTTACTCTGCATTGGTACGCACAGGCGTGGAGCGATTTTCAACTGGCGAGCGTGTTGTGGGTCACCGTCGAAGTGGTCGGCGCGGTGGTGGTGTTGTCGGTCGTGCTCGGCGTGCCCGCGGCGTATGCGCTCGCCCGCGTGCAGTTTCGCGGCAAGCGCATGGCGATGCTGATTTTCCTGTTGCCCCTGATGGTGCCGCCCGTGACCTACGGCATTCCGATGGCCACCGTGATGTACAAAGTCGGCCTTGCGGGAACATTGAGCGGCGTGATTCTTGCGAATCTCGTGCCGGCGCTACCGTTCGTGATTCTGGTGATGACGCCGTTCATCGAGCAGATCGATCCCAATCTCGAAGCGGCGGCGCGCATTTTCGGCGCGAACACGTTTCGCTATTTCCGCTATGTTCTGCTGCCCCTGCTGGTGCCCGGCATGCTGGCGGCCGGGCTGCTCGTACTGGTGCGCACCATCGGCATGTTCGAACTGACATTCTTTACAGCGGGCCCCGCGACGCAAACGCTCGTGGTCGCCTTGTACTACGCTGTATTTTCAACTGGCGTGCGTGCGCCGCAATCGATCGACGCGATGGCGATGATCTACATGGCGATCACGTTGATCTGGGTGCTGATTGCGCTGCAGTTCGTCAGCCCGACACAGATCGTGTCGCGCGTGAAGGAGCAAAGACGTTGACGAAGCGAAAGAAACCTGAAGAACTGCGCAGCCACCGCTGGTACGGCTTAAACGATCTGCGCTCGTTCGGCCATCGCTCGCGTACCGCGCAAATGGGCTACAGCCGCGAGGAATATGCGGGCAAACCGGTGATCGCGATCCTCAACACATGGAGCGAGATCAATACTTGCCACACGCATTTCAAGCAGCGTGTGGAGGAAGTGAAACGCGGCATCTGGCAGGCAGGCGGCTTTCCGGTCGAACTGCCCGTGCAGACGCTCGCCGAGCCGTTCCAGAAGCCCACCACGATGCTCTATCGCAACTTCCTCGCCATGGAAGCCGAGGAGACGCTGCGTTCGTATCCCGCCGATGGCGTCGTGCTGATGGGCGGATGCGACAAGACCACGCCCGCCTTGCTGATGGGCGCGATCTCGATGGATCTGCCGGCGATCTTTCTGCCGGCCGGTCCGATGCTGCGCGGCAACTGGAACGGTGTGACGCTGGGTTCCGGATCGGACAGCTGGAAGTATTGGGCCGAGTTGCGCGCGGGCACGATCACTGAATCGGACTGGCAAGGTATTGAAGGCGGCATTGCGCGCTCGCCGGGGCATTGCATGACAATGGGCACCGCGTCGACCATGACGAGCGCTGCCGAAGCGCTCGGCTTCACGCTGCCAGGTTTCGCTTCCATTCCTGCCGTGGATTCGCGGCACGCGCAGATGGCGGCGAAAACCGGCATGCGTATCGTCGAGATGGTGTGGGAGGACTTGAAGCCTTCCGATCTGATCACCGCGGGTTCAATCGATAACGCCGTGACTACCTGTCTCGCGCTCTCTGGCTCGACTAATGCGATCGTGCATATGATCGCGCTCGCACGCCGCGCCGGGATCGAACTGACGCTCGATCGCTATGACGACATCTCGCGCCGCACGCCGGTGCTGGCGAACATTCGCCCGACCGGCGCGTATCTGATGGAGGACTTTTTCTACGCGGGAGGTTTGCCGGCCATGCTCGCCGAACTGGGCGACCTGATCGACCGCTCGCAGAAAACGGTGAACGGCCGCACGCTCGGCGAGAACCTCGAAGGCGCGACGATTTTCAACGACGAGGTGATCCGCCGCCGCAGCGCGCCGCTCCTGCCGGATAACGGCCTTGCGGTGCTGCGCGGCAATCTCGCGCCCGACGGCGCCGTGATCAAGCCGGGCGCCGCCGAGCCGCGCTTGCTCGTGCACACCGGCCGCGCCGTGGTGTTCAAGGACTACAACGACATGGCCGCGCGCATCGACGACGAAGCGCTCGACATCGACGAGACCTGCGTGATCGTGTTGCAGCACGCGGGACCGGTCGGGGCGCCGGGCATGCCCGAGTGGGGGCAATTACCGATCCCGCGGAAACTGCTGCAAAAGGGCGTGCGCGATATGGTGCGTATCTCTGATGCACGGATGAGCGGGACGAGCTACGGCGCGTGCGTGTTGCACGTCGCGCCGGAATCGTTTGTCGGCGGCCCGCTTGCGCTGGTGCAGAGCGGCGACCTGATCGAACTGGACGTGCCGCGGCGCAAGCTCAACATGCTCGTAGCGGAGGAAGAACTGGCGCGCCGCAAGGCCGCCTGGGTCAGACCCGAGCCGCGGTTTACGCGCGGCTATGGCGCCTTGCATCAGGCGCACGTGCTGCAGGCGAACAAAGGTTGCGACTTCGATTTCCTGCAGCGCGGCGGTGCGCAGGCGGATGCAAGCGGCGAGCCGGAGATTCACTGAGCTTGCTGAAGGCTCAATACCCCACGCGATACACACGGCCCGTTTGCGCGCCTTCCACGCTGCGCAGATAGGCTTGCGCGGCACGTTCGGCGGTGACCGGCTCAAAGCCACGGAAGTAGGGCGCATAAGCACCCATCGCTTCGGTGAGCACGGTCGGGCTCACCACGTTGATGCGGATGCCGCGCGGCAATTCGATCGCGGCGCCGCGCACGAAACCTTCCAGGGCCAGATTGACCGTGGTTGCATTCGCGCCTTCGCGAATCGGCTCGTCGCCGACAATGCCGCTCGTCAGCGTGAACGAACCGCCGTCGTTCACGTATCGCTGGGCGCCCAGCACCACATTGATCTGACCCATCAGCTTGTCGCGCAGGCCGACCCAGAACTGCTCGACGCTCATCTCCGGCAGCGGGCCGAAATGAAGCTTGCCGGTGGCGGTGACGATGCCGTCGACTTTACCAATCTCGCCAAAGAGCCGCTCGATGCTGGCCGGGTCGGTGCTGTCCACGCGATACTGGCCGCGCGTCGCGCCCACTTCGATGACTTCATGGCGTGCTTTCAATGCTGCGCTCACTGCCTGGCCGATCGTGCCGGTTGCGCCTATTACGACAATCTTTTTCATCTGCTGCTCCGTTTGGTATTGGACGTGCAGTCAATTGTGTCGGCCAACGATCGGCGGAAAAAGCCCGTTCGGCTTGCAGGTCCTGCAACCCTGAGTTTCTAATCCGTAACGAAACGCGCACCGTCATTCAAACGGTGCGCACTTTGGAATGGACTGATTAATCGGCGCTGGCGGCGTATTTCAAACAAATACGCGCCGCGCGAGTAGTTACTTCACCCGAAGTAATTCAATCACACGCGTGGGACGCAGATGATTGAGGGCGAAATGCATGCGGCCACGTTCGCGGCGGCTGCGGATCGGGCGCGGGTCATCGAACAGATCATCTTCTGAATCGACGCCTTGCGGCGCGACCATGCCTTTGTCGATGACCGTGCAGCCCGGCTCGAGTGCCAGCAGCAGATGATTGCCGCCAACCCGGCTGTCGAAGCCGGCCATGCCGTCGTGCGCCTCAGGCACGCTGTTGACCAGGGTCGCGTTGGTCGTCGTAATCTCGTCCGGCGAGATCGGACTGTGACCGGCTATGCGGGCGGCCTCGAGATTCTTGCCGTCGGTGTCGACCGTGCTGTCATGCGTGCGGTCGTTATGCAGTTCCGTTGTGCTCGGGCCGGTGGTGCGCGGCTGCTTGCCGGCGTCTGCCGGCTTGTTGATATCGCTGTTCATCATGCATTCTCCATTGAAGAGGACATGGTTGAAGTGCAGCAAAACCTGTTCCGCCTCGCACAACCTCTTTGTGTGCGTGAGTTGTACCGCGGTTGCCTCGCAGTTTATGTGCAATGACATATGCGGGCATTTCACGTGACGATTGCGTCCGCGATTCTTTTCGTTTTTTTTAATGGACGCCTATTTTCTACAGAGTATGATCTTACTCCGACGAGCGAAGCGCGGTTAAATCGGCGACATGCGTCCGGCTGTTTTTTACATAGCCGGCAACGAACAGACGCGCGCTACTCAAAACATCTTACGGGGCCGTCAGGGCGGGTGACACATGCATTTCGATGCTGCATTCACACATCGCGGCTACTTGCTGAATTGCGCACCGGCGCGCGCGGGCGACGGCAGCTGGCAACCTTATGTGGTCATCTCCCGCTCGAGCGACGGCGAACTGGTCGCCAACCGTTTTTTCCCCACCGACTTGCGTTTCCCTGACGAGGCCACCGCCATCGCGCACGCGCGCGACTGGGCCGTGCGCTGGATCGATGCGAGCAGCGTGACTATCTGAACCGCCCGCCACGCGCGGCCCGGCATACCGGGCAGCAGCGCGACGTTGCGCGAGCCGCGGCAAAACGCGGTAATCTCTTGGGACAATCACTCTGAACCGCGCCTATCGCGCGGCGCTGTCCTTTTATGCCTAATGTGCCTGCCCATAACTGGGGTCTCGAACAGATCGTCGCGGACCTGCGCGCGTCGCGTGAAGAACTGCATCGCACGCGGCATCCGCTCGGCATTCGCGAGCTGCCGTCGCGCGAGGCGGTGATCGGGATTGTCACCGGCTTGCGCGCGGCGCTGTTTCCCACGCATTACGGCGCCCCCGATCTAACTGACGAAACTGTCGACTACTACGTCGGCCACACGCTCGAAAGCACGTTGCGATTGCTTGCCGAACAGATTCGCCGTGCCTTGCGCTTTCTGCCCGAGTTCGGCGAAACGCCCGATGCGGATCTGAAGGAGCGCGCGTTCAACGTCGCGCGCGAGTTCGGCACGCAGTTGCCCGGTATTCGCGCGTTGCTGGTCAGCGATATCCAGGCCGCGTTCACCGGCGACCCGGCTGCGCAGCACATCACTGAAATTCTGCTGTGTTATCCGGGCGTGTGGGCGATGACGCACCATCGTCTTGCGCACGCGCTGCACCGCCTCGGCGTGCCCTTGCTTGCGCGCTTCATCAACGAGATCGCTCACTCGGCGACCGGCATCGACATTCACCCGGGCGCGACCATCGGCCCGAGTTTCTTTATCGACCACGGCACGGGCGTTGTGATTGGCGAGACCGCGATCATCGGCGAGCGCGTGCGTGTCTACCAGGCCGTGACGCTCGGTGCGAAGAGCTTCGCTGCTGATGTAGACGGCACGCTGGTGAAGGGCAACGCGCGCCATCCGATTGTTGAAGACGACGTCGTGATTTACGCCGGCGCAACGATTCTCGGCCGCGTGACGATCGGGCGCGGCTCGGTGATAGGCGGCAATGTGTGGCTGACGCACAGCGTGCCGCCGGGCAGCAGCGTATCGCAGGGCAAGATCCGCGAGGGCGAGCGTACGGGCACGGACGAGGGGGGCGGTAGATGAGCGGGCTGGCTCAGGCGGCATCTCGCACTTTGCCGCGTGGCTTGGCGCGCGGGGCGCTCTGGCGATCTGCATAGGGTTCGCTGCGTGATTCAGCGTGCACACCGCCGCGCGTTGTTCCGCGCGGAACGCAAGTTAACTTCTGAGCGGCGTCCCATGTCACGCGGCCGCGTTCACATGCCTCGCTGCGCGATCGTTGGCGTCGAAGCGACGATAGCCGAAACGACGCATTCGTTTCCGCGCCACTCACACGACCGCTTCGGGGTAGGCGTGATCCTCACGGGCGGACACCGCTCATCGAGCGGCCGCGGCGTAGTAGAAGCACGAGCGAACGACGCGATCATGGTGAACCCGGGGGAGGTACACGACGGCAGCCCGCTCGACGAGCGCGGCCGCGCATGGCGCATGCTGTATTTCGAGCCATCGATGCTAAGCGACGCCGCGATCGAGTTAGATGGCATGACCACACACGAGATCGAACTAACTCAACCGGTGGTACACGACCCACAACTGAAGATACTCTTCGAGCGCCTGTTCACAGTATCGGTGGAAGCGCAATCCGTGCCGGACGACTTGATCCGAGAGGAGACGATGCTCGAGTTGCTTGGGTATCTACTTCGAACTCACGCGACGACGCACACACGTCCGAGGTTGGCACAGACCTTGAGTCCGATTGCGAGAGCGAGGGCTAGGATCGACGACGACCCTTCATCACCGCTTACGTTGACCGACCTTGCTACTGAGGCCGGCATGAGCCGCTTCCAGCTACTGAGGGGCTTTGCGTATGAGATGGGATTACCACCGCACGCATACAGAATGCAGCGCCGGGTAATACTTGCGAGACAACTGATCGCACGCGGCACGACATTGGCAGACGCGGCAGCTGCAGCGGGCTTTGCCGACCAGAGCCATATGACCCGAGCATTCGTGCGATTGATGGGCATGACCCCCGCCAACTACGCAGCCGCGAAGCGGCGATAAAGCGTACCAACCGGGGTTAAGAACAACGCTTCGGCGCGCGCAGCGCCGCCGGAAGAATGACGCCCTTGTCACAAGCTTATGCACGGGCACGAACACAGATTCCAGTCGCACCACTACCCCTAGCAGACCACGGTGCCCACTTAGCAGGGGCTTCTAGCCGCTTTCTTTGCTTATCTTTCTTTGCGGCGGCAAAGAAAGTAAGTGCCGCCCCGCACAGGGGCAACGCTAATAGACCACTAACAAACCAAGGAAAGGCCAAAGCCCCAAGCACACAGACAAAAAGCGCCGCGCAGGCAAAGAAAAGCCGACAACTACCCCACCCTCAAAAACCGCAAAACCGAAACCCCATGCAACCAGACATGCTCACTAACAAACCACGCGGCGACCCAAGAACCCGCAACAACAATCAAATCACACCGCCCACTATTCCAAAGATTCAAAGAATGCCGCGCAGCGACCCACGGCACTCCCAAAGGATTCGGCCAATCGGCCAACAGATGCATCACCCCTCCACAAGCAAACCCAAACGCCGCGGCAGCATAAACCGAATGCCCAAGCCAATGATAGGAACCCACGAGCAACGCGACCCACCCCACACCCCAATGCGTCAACGTACGATGGGTAATCCACAGCCTTCGCGCGCGTGACCACCACGCCACTTCCAGCCAGTCCGGCGCTGTACTCCCCGCCACCCCGGCGATGAAACTCAACAGCACGCCGATATGAAACGAACCACCGCCGCCGACGCGTGCGACAACCGCCGCCGCGATAACGCCGGCCGCAAACCCAGTCGCGTGATGTGCTTTGTTGGATGCCATCGAACCTCACGACGCAGCGCGCCGGATAAAAGCCAAGGGGCGGCTATGTTCGCAGATGAGCAGATAAAAAAATAGCCGACACGCGAGATAAAAAATCGCGCATCGGCGTGGCCTTCGATGTGGTCCTCAGTGTCGTCCTCAACAACGCCGCCGAGTGACCCGAAACTCAGGTCGCACAGCGCGCAATATCGACGCGCATTTCCGGTTCAGGTGGATCGTCCGGCGCATTCGCGGGATGCATCACCTTGATCACCGAGCCCGCGTTGTGCGGCGTCAGCGTGACGAAATACGAGTTGTTCGAATCGGAACCGACAGCGATCTCGGTCGCGTCGCCGACGCGCGACATTCGCACGCGTGACAGCTTGCTTTCGAGGCAATCGGCGATATAAGCAGGGGCGCGCTGCGAAGACACGTACATCATCGGCTGGGACGCGTCGCGGGTGGGACCGCTGGAACCACAGGCAGCGAGAAAAGCAGTGAGGGCAGCAGCGGGAGCAAGCAGGAGAAGTCTTTTCATGGTCCGATCGTCGGCGTCCCCGATCGTGCACGGGAACTTGGGGCGCGGGCGAAGCGCAACGCGATTGAACACAACGTCATGCTTCGCGACGAAGCAGCCGTTCAACCGCAACGACGTTACGGCAAGGAAGGCAGCCGACCTCAGTATACCCACGGCATGCTTGTGCCGTCACTATCGCTACGCCGAAACGTAAGAACGTAAGCACCATGAAAAAAACCCGCGCGTGATCGTGCCACGCGCGGGTTCAGTTGCAGAGCGGCCGGTACCCGCTCTGCACGTGCCATTGGAAAAACTTAGAAACGGTGACGCAGGCCGACGGCCGCAGCAACCTGGTTGCCGGTCGACGACGGCGCCAGCGTATTGATCGCCGCCACGTTCGCACCGAAGTTGCCCAACTCGCCCGATGCGTGCTGATACACGCCTTCCACGTACACGTCGGTACGCTTGCTCAGCGAGTAGTCGCCTTGCAGCGATACCGTGTGCCACTTCGGATCACCCGAGCCGTTCGAACCCGACATCTTGCCGTCGGTGAACGTGTACGAAGCGGCGAGGCTCAGTGCCGGCGTCAGTGCGTACTTGCCGTTCAACTCGTAGTTGTCCAGATGCAGGTTGGTGCCTGCCACACCCGGCAGCGTTACGCCGCCGACGTCCACGCCCGTGATGCCGTCCAGTTGCGTATGCGTGTACACGAAGCCAGCCGTCGCCGGGCCGTACGTGTAGTTGATGCCCGCACCGAACGTGCGTTGCAGGTTCGCCGCGACAGCCGCGGTGCCGTCGCCTTGCGAGACTGCGCCGCTCAGGTTCGAGCTACCCGAGTTGTTCAGTTGCAGGTAAGCGGCGGCTACGCTCAGCGGACCGTTGTCGTACGAAGCGCCGGCGCTCCATGCGCGGTTGTTCGAGAACTGGCCGGCCGAATTGCTGAAGCCGTACAGGCCGCCGAATTTGAGGCCGGCGTAATTCGCGCTCGTGTACTTCACGGCGTTCTTGATCGAGAACGAGTTGTCCAGATTGTCGTTATCGAACGGGTGAGCGGCGAGATTGTTGCCGAAGCCCGCGCCTGCTTCGGACAGCGGTGCGAGGTAATCGACCACGGAGTCGTACTGACGGCCGAGCGTCAACGCACCGTATTGATCGCTCTGCAGACCGACGAACGCCTGACGATTGAACATCGTGCCGTTTTCCGAGTCCTGGCCGTTGTTCAGATTGAAGCCGTTTTCCAACGTGAAGATGGCGTGCAGACCGCCGCCAAGGTCTTCGCTGCCGCGCAGGCCGAAGTAGGTGTTCGACACCGAACCGCTGCCTTGTTGCCAATTGCTGTGGCCGCCCTGGTTGTTCGAGTAGACGAGACCGGCGTCCAGCGTGCCGTACAACGTAACGCTGCTTTGTGCGTGAGCGGTGATGGCAAACGCGCCCATGAGGCCTGCTGCGATGAGGGTTTTTTTCATGTTTAGATAACTCCGGGACAGTGCGTAGAGAATCGCATTCCAGTGCTAACAGCCGATTGCGCCGGCTGCCTGACGATCCGCTGCGAAGTGTATGCCTGCTATTTATATCTTTAAGCGTGTATGGCGCAACAATGCATTTTCTAATTCGAAATAGAGGATTGAGAGTTGTGTAAGTGCGGGTAAATAAAGAAAAAAATACTTGTGCGCGATGGCGTTGTAATTGTTCGTCAAATTATCGGTGTTGCTCGATCGCGACGCTCCCGCTATGTCATATTCAGTAAGGATTTGAGCGCGATGTTGCCTGATTTTAGAATCATTCTGATTTCTGCAATGGACTCTTCCAGTTCGTATGCTCTATCCCGGCGAATTACAGTTCTACAATTCGTTTCACCCCCTGACCAGGGGTGTCTTTTTCATCTCTTTATACGCGGCTTTCGGGCCGCGTTTTTTTCGAATGTTTTATTATCGGTTTATAAGTTCCCGCGAATAACGAAATGCACTATTTCGATTGACGAGGAGCGTGCCCCGGCTTGTCCGTTCGTCAGAGGGCCACGTTCGGTGGGTGTGGGGCGGGTAGAATCGCAGGCTTGAGTTGTGTTTCCGCCCCGCGAACGTGAGTAAACCTGTAATGACCAATTCCCCCCTTCCATCGTCCGACACCGCTGCTGACTCCCCGACGGAAGGCGCGTCCGAAATCCACGCAACCTCGCTAGAGCATCTGGAAGAAGCGCTGCCCGAAACCCAGCACGAAGCGCGTCTGTGGCGCGATGACGGCTGGACCGCGCGCGTCATCAAGAACGAAGACGACGAAGGCTGGGCCGTCGCCATGATCAAGGACGGCGAAGCGGAACCGGCGCTTGTCGGCCCGTGGACGATGGGCCGCAACAAGAAAGATCCGAAGCCGCTGGACACGTCGGCGTTCAACACGCTGGTGAAAACCGCGTCTGAAGTGTTGCGCCGCCATGAGCAGCAACTGCGCGCCCAGTTGCACAAAGAAGTGCGCGTGGCCAGCGCGGACGGCAATGACGAACTCGACATCACGCTCGACATCGTTCCCGACGAAGACGAGCCGTACGCGCTGCTGACCGCGCTCGATACGTTCGGCGAACAGCTCGCGCAAGTGCAGGTCGCGCCGAACTTCAAGCTGAGCAAGGCGAGCGCTGCTGCGTGGGTCGAAAACGAATTCCGCCGTCCGGGCTAGATCGGCGGGGATGGGTTCAGCTAACGAATTGCTGAATTTAATATTACTAAAGCCTGTCAATATACTTTCACATTCACTTCATAGAATCCTCGCGTCATAGCGGCGCGAGCGTGAACCATGCGGTTTTGGGTCTGAGTGCGTGCCGGCTGTGCATTCACCCACACTACCCAAACCCTGGATCACGACAACATGGCAGAGCCGTTCGACCTTTCCCGCCGCAAGGCCCTGAAACTCCTCGCCGGTGCGCCGATGCTGCCGTTAGGCGGCCTTGCAACGGCATCGATGCTGACCGCGTGCGGCGGCGGAGGCGACGGGCTGGCGGCGACGCCGGTCAAGCCAGTGGCCAACTTCGTCTCCGCGGCATTCAGCGGCATGGCCGCGCCGACGCTGGCGGACCCCGCCGCGATGGCGAAAACGACGGTCGCCTCGACACTCTCGGTGCAACTGAGCGATGGCAGCAGCCGTACCTTCAAGCTCGCGTACCAGCCGTTTTTCGTGACCGGCGACGTGGTGCCGAACATCAAGGGCGGGACGATTCTGGCCGGCGGCTACTTTGATATCAACAATCAGCCGATCGTCGATAAATCGGTGGCGGGCAAAGAGCGCCAGTTCTATTCGGACTGCCCGGACGGCAGTTCGCTGATTCGTCTAGACAAGCCCACGGTGAAGGGCCTTAAGGGCAATGCAGTATTCGCCGTCGTGCAGTTCGAATACGCGACCCGCGATCAGAGTCTGAAGTCGATGTATGGCCAGTTGCCGTCGCCGATCGCCGTGCTCACGCTCGATCAGGATCCGGCCACCGGCAAGCTCACGCTGGTGGGCTACCACAACGTCGACACGTCGAAGGCGCATGGCTTGTGGATCACCTGCGGCGCGAGCCTGTCGCCGTGGAACACGCATCTGTCGAGCGAAGAGTACGAGCCGGACGCCGCGACGATCGCAAGCAACAGTCAGTTCAAGGGCTTCAGCCGCAGCCTTTACGGTGACGAAACCACCGCCAATCCCTATCACTACGGCCATCTGCCGGAAGTGACCGTCAATCCCGACGGCACCGGCACGATCAGGAAACACTACTGCCTCGGCCGCATCTCGCACGAACTGATTCAGGTGATGCCGGATAAGCGCACCGTATTGATGGGCGATGACGCGACCAACGGCGGCCTTTTCATGTTCATTGCTGATCGCGAGGCCGATCTGTCGGCGGGCACGCTGTATGTCGCAAAGTGGACGCAGGTGTCGTCGAGCGGGGCTGGCGCGGCAACGCTTTCCTGGATCAATCTGGGCCACGCGACCAGCGATGAAATCGAGGCGCTCGCCAATCAACTGAGCGCGAGCGACGTCATGGACGTCGCGACCAAGGACCCGGTCGATTCGACCTACACGAAGATCAACTACAACGGCACCTTCAACTGGGTGCGCGTCAAATCGGGCATGACGAAGGCGGCGACCTTCCTCGAAACCCATCGCTACGCAGCGTTGGCGGGCGGCAGCATGGGCTTCACGAAGCTCGAAGGCACGACGGTCAATATCAAGGACAAGGTGCTGTATTCGGCGATGTCACGCATCGAGAAATCGATGGTGCGCGGTCATGCCGCATCGACCGATGTCGCCATCGACAAGGCGATCAACGCCGGTGCGGTTTACGCGCTGAACATGAAGGGCGGCCAGCGCGACCGCAGCGGCAGCGCGATCAACAGCGACTGGGTGCCGGTGGACATGGCGGCGCCCGCGGCGCTGGTCGGCGAGGATCTGTCGTCCGCCGACACGCTCGGCAACACGGCGAACCCGGAGCGCATTGCGAATCCGGACAACCTCAAGTTCTCGGAGAAACTGCGCACGCTCTTTATCGGCGAAGACAGCGGCATGCACGTCAACAATTTTCTGTGGGCTTACAACGTCGACACGAAGACGCTCTCACGTGTGTTGTCGTGCCCTGCGGGCGCGGAGTCCACAGGCCTGCATGCGGTCGACGAAATCAACGGCTGGACGTACGTGATGAGCAACTTCCAGCATGTCGGCGATTGGGAAAGTCCGTTGCACGACAAGATCCAATCGACACTCGATCCGCTCGTGCGGGCCAACTATAAGGACCGCTTCGGCGCGACGGTGGGGTATCTGACGGCGGACCCGGCGGGGATCAAGTTGTAGGGGCGTAGGGGCGAGTAGGGCGGCGCAACCCGCCGCCTCAACTCCGCTTGCAGAAAATCGCCGTCACGAGCGGCGCCACCCGATGCACGATCGCTGTGCTGCCGGCCTCGGTGAGCGCGGCCTGGACCTTGGATTCGCTGCCGAACACCACGACGCCATAGGCGGAGCGGGCCACGGGTTCACCGTCGCCGACGCGAAACATTGGGTCGTCTTTCTCGTAGCCGACCACCGCGAAAACGTGAAAGCCGAATGCGGTCAGGTCGGCGCCCTGCGCCGGCGAAAACGCATTGATCGAGTTGCTTTCGACCCGCATTGGCTTCGGATCGATCAACTGCTGCTGGGCGAGATCGGCAATGAACTGATGACCACTCTCATTGCAGGCGAGCGGTGCGTCGAGAGCGGCAGCATGACTGCTGAGCGGCAGCGCGGCGGCAGCCAGCGCAAGGAGTACGGACGAAAAGAAGCGTTTCATATACGTGAATGGCGGCCCGCGTTCGATGTAGTGAGTTCGCAACGGGTGGCGGCGATGCACCGCACCTCTAAAAGACATTGCGCATCGAACTAATCGGGCGTGACAGGCGCAACTGGATTCGCACTTTAACGTGATTCGGCATATCTTGCCCGGCGTCTGACACGTATCGGCAACAATGAGCGCTTAAGAAAACGTTAAGGAAGGAAGCAAGGTTTTACGATCCCGTATATATTTCCGGGTTATGAATTCGCGACCATCAATTCCAATTAACGTTCCGGCCCCCAGAACATGGGATGCGAGGCTCGCCCGCCGACTAGTCACGCCGCTCGTCAACACGTGGGTCACGCCGAACCATCTGACCACGCTGCGCCTGCTGATCGGGCTTGCCGGCGCGCTCTGTCTCGCCCACGGCGGATTTGTCTGGGCCAATGCGGGCGCCTTTCTGATCGTGCTGTCGAACTTTGTCGATCACACAGATGGCGAACTCGCGCGCATCGGCGGAAAGTCGAGCCGGATCGGTCATTTTTACGATCTGGCTTGCGACGCGCTCGTGACCGTCATGTTGTTCATCGGCATGGGTGTCGGTTCGGCGCAGGTCGGCTCATTGAAAGTTTCACCCGGCTGGCTGGGTGCCGTGGTGGGCGTTGCGGTCGCGCTGATTTTCTTCCTGCGCATGCGCATCGAGGAGATGGCGGGCAAGGCAGGGACCAAGCAGGCAACGGTCGGCGGTTTCGAAACCGAAGACGTGCTGTACCTGCTGCCCATCGTCACGCTGACAAGCGTCGTCATGCCGTTCGTTGTGGTCGCGTCGATCGGCGCGCCGCTGTTTGCCGTCTGGGTGGTGGTCGATTACTGGCGCGTCGCGCGCCGCGCCGCACGCTCGGAGGCCGCCCCCGTCAAGGCGTCTGAAACCAGTCAAATGTGGGCCAGTGAATGAGTATGCACGCCGAAGACGACGTGATCGCAGCAAATTCAGTTGAACGTTCGCCGGCCTCCTCGTTGGCATCGTCGGCCGTGCCCGCGCCGAATGCCGATCGCGCCGTAGCGAGCCGCACGCGCACGTTCGACACACGCCGTCTCTCAAAGGATTTCACCGATCAGGGCGCGTTCCTGTATCTGGAAGATTTCCTTGCGCCCGAAGTCACCGCCCAGCTCGTGCAGAGCGCGCGCGGTCTCCTCGACGAAGTGAACCGCAACTATCTGCCGGGCCACAAGCAGGGCGGCAGCGTCAGCCGTCATACGATCGATCGTCTCGCGCCGTTCATCGCCGAACTGTATCGCTCGAAGGAGCTGATCGGCTGGCTCGAGCAACTCAGCGGCGACAAGCTGCAAGTGTCGCCTGCGGACGATCCACACGCTTACGCGCTGTACTACTACACGCGGGCCGGCGACCACATCGGCTGGCACTACGATACTTCGTACTATGACGGCCGCCGTTATACGCTGCTGCTCGGCGTGATCGACGAATCGTCATGCCGGCTCGATTACGAATTGCATACGCGCAATCCGGACGTGCCGGATCAACCCGGCTCGGTGCAGATTCCGCCGGGCGGCCTGGTGTTCTTCGACGGCGACAAACTGCGTCATCGCATCACGCCGGCCGGCGCAAACGAAATGCGTGTGTCGCTTACCTTCGAATACGTCACCGACCCGAACATGCGGCCGTGGCGCCGTTTCATCTCGAACATGAAGGACGCGATCGCGTACTTCGGTTTCCGCCAGGTTTTCCGTCAGATGACGAAACGCCGCAAGGACCCCGCATGACACGCGCGGCCCTGATTCTGCTGTCGATCGGAACGGCGCTCTTTGTCGGCCTGCTCGCGTGGCAGGGTTTCGGCTCCGTGGCCTCGGCGCTGGCCGCGGCCGGCTGGGGACTCGTGCTTGTCGCGGCGTTTCACCTCGTGCCGCTGGTGCTCGACGCCGGCGCAATCTCGGTGCTGTTCCAGCGTCAGCATGACGGCGTGCATCACAACGCGACGGTGCGCGACGCATTGTTCGCACGCTGGATCGGCGAATCGGTGAATAGCCTGTTGCCGGCCGGCCAGATCGGCGGCCCGGTGGTGATGGTGCGGCAACTGTCCCAGCGCGGCATGCGCATGCGTGACGCGGCCGCAGCCGTTACCGTCAGCACCACGGCACAGGCGGTCGCGCAAATCGTCTTCGCGTTGCTCGGGCTGCTGCTGTTCGGTGCCTACGCCGCGCACGGCGCGCTTCACGATTTGCGAACCGCTACGCTGATTGCCACTGGCGTTCTGGGCGCGATGATCGCGGGCTTCTACTATGCGCAGCGGCACGGCCTGTTCGGTCGATTGCTGGGCTTGGTCTCGAAGCTGTTTGGCAAGCGCGACTGGTCGTCGCTGATGACGCGCGCCGAAGCCGTCGACACCGCCGTGCAGGGCATCTACCGCGAGCGCGGCCGCGTCGCGGCAAGCTTCGCACTGAGTCTGGTGGGCTGGATCGTCGGCACGGTCGAGGTGTGGCTCGCGCTGCGCTTTCTCGGCCATCCGGTCGACTGGGTGGACGCACTGCTGCTCGAAAGTCTCGGCCAGGCAATTCGTGGCGCGGCGTTCATGATCCCGGGCTCGCTCGGTGTGCAGGAAGGCGGCTATCTGTTGCTCGCGCCGCTCGTGGGTTTGCCGCCGGATGCGGCGCTGGCGTTGTCGCTCGCCAAGCGCGCACGTGAAATCCTGCTCGGTTTGCCCGGACTATTGGTGTTGCACTTCAGCGAACGAAGCTGGCAACGGCGGCGCGCCACGGGGCGCGTTCCGGCTGTCGATTAATCTCCGAATTTTTTAAAGGACTGTGCATGCGTGCCATCATCCTCGCAGCGGGCCTCGGCCTGCGTCTTCAGCAACCGCCGCAGGCACAGTTCCCGAAGTGCCTGTTGCAGTTCGACGGCATGAGCCTGCTCGAACGGCATCTGCAAATGCTGGAAACCGCCGGCGTGACCGACGTCGTGCTGGCGCTCGGTTTTCAGCCGGAATCGGTGCAGGCGGAACTGGAGCGGATCAATTGGCCGCATAAGGTGGAAACGGTCCTGAACTCGCGTTACGACCTGGGCAGCGTGTTGACGGTGCACACGGTGGCCGAGGCGCTGACGCGCGGCGGCGATGTGCTGCTGATGGACGCCGACGTGCTCTACGACGAGCGCATTCTGAACGCGCTGGTGAAGGGTGAGACGGTCAACCGCCTGTTGATCGACCGTGACTTCGAAGCTGGTGACGAACCCGTCAAGCTGTGCCTGAAAGACGGCGTGCCGGTCGAGTTGCGCAAGCAGCTTGCCGTCAACCTCGACTACGACACCATCGGCGAATCGGTGGGCTTCTTCCGCTTCCGTCAGGAAACCGCGCAACGTTTTGCGGAGATCGTTGCGGGCTACGTGGATAGCGGCCGGGCCAACATGCCGCACGAAGAAGCGGTGCGCGACCTGCTGCTGGAACGCAGCCAGGTGTTCGACACGGCCGACGTGACCGGCGCGCCGTGGATCGAGATCGACTTCCCGAACGACGTCGCTCGCGCAAGCACCGAGATTCTGCCGCAGCTGCAACCGCTGGTCAGTGCATCGCGCTAAGTCTCGTCAAGTCTCGCTTCTGAATTACCGCTGTATTGCATGGTGAGCCGACTGTATGCCGGCTTACCATCGCGTCGATCTTCTCCCCTTCTGTTTTTTCGCAATCAACTCAGCTTCGTTGCGCGCTCAACTATTGGGCGGCAGATAGCAATGCGTCGTCTGTGCAAGTACGAAAAGGCTTCACTTAACAACATCTGTTGTCGATGCGATGCCATAATCGCAGCTTTACACCGACGGCCTTGCAACCCGTCGTCATGCCAATGCCTCTCGCTTTAGGCACTTTCATCGTTCCGCTGATCGTCGCATGTGCGATGTTCATGGAAAATGTGGACGGCACGGTCATCGTGACGTCGCTGCCCGTTCTGGCGCGCGATCTCGGCCAGGACCCCATCACCCTCAAGCTCGCCGTGACGGCTTATGTCATCGGCCTCGGCGTCTTCATTCCGATTTGCGGCTGGGTTGCTGACCGCTTCGGTTCGCGCACGGTGTTTCGCACGGCAATCGGCGTCTTCATGGCCGGCTCGCTGATGTGCGCGGCGTCCACGTCACTCGGCACCTTCGTGGTTGCGCGCTTCGTGCAAGGCCTCGGTGGCGCGATGATGGTGCCGGTGGGGCGCATCATTATTTTTCGCTCGGTGCCGAAGTCGGACTTCATTCGCGCGGTCAACTATCTGACGGTACCCGCGTTGCTCGGGCCGGTAGTTGGGCCGCCGCTGGGTGGCTTCATCACGACCTACCTGCACTGGCGCCTGATCTTCTTCATCAACATTCCAATCGGCCTGCTGGGTATCTGGCTCGCGAACAAGCACATCGCCAACGTGCGTGAAGCGCATCCCGGCCGGCTCGACTGGACTGGCTTCGTGTTGTCGGCGAGCGGGGCATCGCTATTCATGCTGGGGCTCTCGCTGGTAGGCGGCGAACTGGTGTCCAACACGGTATCGGTCAGCATGTGTGTGATCGGCGTGTTGCTGCTGGTGGTGTACGTGCTGTACGCGAACCGCGTCGAATTGCCGGTGCTCGATTTGCGGCTATTGCGCATTCCGAGTTTTCACGCAAGCGTGGTGGGCGGCTCGCTGTTTCGCATCGGCCTCGGGGCAGTGCCGTTTTTGTTGCCGCTCGCCTTGCAGGAAGGTCTGGGCATGACCGCGTTCAAGTCGGGGTCGATCACCTGCGCGTCCGCATTCGGCTCGATCTTCATGAAGGCGGCTGCGTCGCGCATTCTCGAACGGTTCGGTTTTCGCACGGTGCTGATGTTCAATGCCGGTTGCGCGGGACTCGCGATTGCCGTCTACGGTCTGTTCTTTCCCGGTACACCGCATTGGTTGATCTGGTGTGTGGTGCTGTTCGGCGGCTTCTTCCCGTCCTTGCAATTCACCTCGTTGAATACGTTGGCGTATGCGGATATTCCAAGCCGCGACGTTGGCCGTGCGACGAGCGTGGCGAGTGTGATCCAGCAGATCTCGTTAGGGCTCGGCGTGACGATTGCCGGCATCGTGCTGCAAATCTCGCATAACGTGCAGGGTCATTCGACGATCGTGTTCTCCGACTTCTGGCCGGCGTTTCTCGTGGTCGGCTTGTTCTCGTTCCTGTCGATTCCCGTGACCGCGCGCTTGCCGCAAGGCGCCGGCGACGAAATCGCACGCGGCAGCCGCGGTAGCGCCTGAGTGTTCAACCCAGCGTGCGCTGCGCTTCGTGGTGCGGCGCACCGATTGTGTTCGACGCCGATTCGAGCACGGCTACTCGCGGCAATTAGCGTCGTTAGATAGGGTAATTTTTGTGTGCTGCAACATGCACCAAATGCGTGCAACAGCTTCGCAATTGACGGACTGGCATGTTATAAGCCCAAGGCAGCTTTCGTTATCGTCAGATGAAGAAGTCGTCTTGGGGGATATAACCAATGAAGTTGTTTCACAACGCCAAGCCGTCCGTTAGCGGACTTGCGCTGGTCGCACTCATCTCCGTTTCGAGCGGTTTTCTCGAAGCTACTCCAGCCTTTGCCAAAGCGCCCGAGAAAGCGCAGCCGGCAGTTCTCACGGCGTCCGCCATTGCGGTAGCCGACAAGTACAGCGCCGACGCCGCGGAACAGATCTTCAAGGAAGGCGGTAACGCCGTCGACGCGGCAGTCGCGATTGCCTTCACGCTTGCCGTGACGTATCCGGAAGCGGGCAATATCGGCGGCGGCGGTTTCATGACGCTGTATGTCGACGGCAAGCCGTACTTCCTCGACTATCGCGAACGCGCCCCGCTGGCGGCGACGAAGAACATGTACCTCGATGACAAGGGCGAGGTCATCAAGGGCATGAGCCTGTTCGGTTATCGCGCGGTGGGCGTGCCGGGCACCGTCGACGGCATGTGGCAGGCGCAGCGCCGCTTCGGCAAGCTCAAATGGAAGCAGGTGCTCGCACCGGCCATTCATTACGCGCGCGACGGCTTTGAGGTCAGCGAGCAATTGCAGCAACGCCGCGACGACGCAGCGAAAGACTTCGCCGGCAAGACCAACTTCGATACCTACTTCGGCAACCTGAAGCAGGGCGTCAACTTCAAGCAACCGGATCTCGCTGCGGTGCTGCAGCGCATTTCGGATCAGGGCGCGAAAGACTTCTATCAGGGCAAGACGGCTGATCTGATCGCGGCGTCCATGCGCGGTCACGGTCTGATTACGAAGGCCGATCTGCAACAGTACAAGGCGGTGTGGCGTCAGCCGATCCAGGCGGACTGGAACGGCTATCGCGTGATTACCGCGCCGCCCCCGAGCTCGGGCGGTATCGGTCTCGTGCAGTTGCTGAAGATGAAGGCCGACATTGCGCCCGACTTCAAGGACGTCACGCTGAACTCCGCGCAATACGTGCACCTGATCGCTGAGATCGAGAAGCGCGTGTTCGCCGATCGTGCGCAGTATCTCGGCGATCCGGACTTCTACAAGGTGCCGGTCGCGCAGCTGACCGACGACGCGTACATCGCCAAACGTGCCGCGGAAGTGAACCCGAATACGCCGTCGGATACGAAGAGCGTGCAGCCGGGTCTGGGCACGACGATGCCGGAGAAAGCGGAAACCACGCACTTCTCGGTGATCGACAAGTGGGGTAATGCGGTGTCGAACACGTACACGATCAACGGCTACTTTGGCTCGGGTGTGGTGGCGGATCGCACAGGCATCGTGCTGAACGACGAGATGGACGACTTCTCTGCGAAGCCGGGTGTCGCGAACATGTTCGGCGTGGTGGGCAGCGACGCGAATTCGATCGAACCGAAGAAGCGCCCGTTGTCGTCGATGAGCCCGACGATTCTGACGAAGGACGGCAAGGTGTCGCTCGTGATCGGCACGCCGGGTGGCTCGCGGATCTTCACGTCGATCTTCCAGGTGATCAACAACATCTACGACTTCAACATGCCGTTGCCGGAAGCAGTGGGCGCGATGCGCTTCCATCACCAGCTGTTGCCGCCGAACACGATTTTCTGGGAGCCGTACAAGCCGATCGACGGCGAGCTCGCCAAGCAGATCGAAGCCAAGGGCTACACGCTGAAGGGGCAGGATTTCAGCGGCGACATCCAGGCGATCAAGGTCAATGGCGATACGCCGGAAGCGGCAGCCGATCCGCGCGGCCGTGGTGTGACGCGGGTGATCCAGTAAGCGGTTGGCTTCAATCGCTTAGGTGCAGTTGAAAGTGCAGTTGAGCGGCGCGTCTTTGCTGATGCGCCGCATGCAGAAAAAAGCCTCGCGCTCAATTGAGTGCGAGGCTTTTTTATTTTCCACCACTGCCAGTCGAGTGAATCAGCTCGTCTGCTCCACCGGCGTCAAGGTCAATTCGAGCCGTTGCGCGCCGCGTAACACGGTCACGTTGACCGGCTTGTCGATACGCGAAACATCGAGCGTGCGTTGCAGGCTATCGACGTCTTGCACCGCAAGCGCATCGATCGCGACGATCGTGTCATCCGTGCGCAGACCGCCGAGCGCGGCCGGGCTGCCTTTGACGATTTCCATGACGTGCACGCCGCTCTCCGAACTCAGGCCGAAATAGCGTTGCACGCGGCGCGATAGTGGCCTCGTGGTGCCGGCCACGCCGATGTACGCGCGCCGCACGCGGCCGTGCGCGAAGATCTGCATGATGACCCACTTGGCTGTGTCGATCGCGGTGGCGAAGCAGATCGCCTGCGCGCCGGGAATGATTGCGGTGTTCACGCCAATCACCTGACCGGCAGAATTGATCAGCGGGCCGCCCGAATTGCCGGGATTGAGCGCGGCGTCTGTCTGAATCACGTCGTAGATCATGCGGCCCGAATTCGAGCGCAGCGAGCGGCCGAGCGCCGAGACGACGCCGGTCGTCACGGTTTGCGCGAGGCCGAGCGGATTGCCGACCGCGATCGCGATCTGGCCGACGCGCAGTTTCGACGATTCGCCGAGTTCGACGTGCGGCAAAGGCTCCGGCGAGCCGATGCGCAGCACGGCCAGATCGCTGCCGGGGTCGTCGCCGACCAGATCGGCGTCGAATTTCGCGCCGTCGGCGAGCGTCACGGTGATGTGCGTGGCGCTGTGCACGACGTGGCTGTTGGTGAGCAGATAGCCGTCCGGCGTGAACAGAAAACCCGAACCGGTGCCGCCGCGTGCGCCGCGGCTATCGCGCCCGGACGGCGCGCCGGGCAGCCGGCGTTCAACGGAAATGAAGGCGACCGCCTGCTGAACGCGTTCCAGCGCGCCGATCACGGTGCGGGAATAGGCGTCGAGCAGGGCGTCGTCGGATAAAGCGGTGAGTGGATCGGACCCGGGGGCGTCGGATGCGGCGCGCGACAGGTCATCGATGAAGCGTGGACGGCTTCCCATGGCGATGCTCCGGATAAACGGGAATCCAGATGCGGGGCGGCGGGCGGGTTTTTCAAGTGCGGACACACGCCATGCGAACCTGTCTGGCGCTACCATGCCAACAAGGAGATAGCCGCCATGAACTCGCCCGCAGCGTCGACAGAGTCACTCGAACCGCGCATCGAATCCCTCAGCGCCATCACGCTCGCCACCGGCAATATGCCCCGCGCGGTGCTGTTTTACGAAGCGCTCGGTTTTCCGATCAAATTCGGTGGTTCGCAGGAAGCGTTTACCTCGTTTGCATTCGGCGGTTCGTATCTGAACCTGATCGTCGATACGCGTGCGCCAGTCAACTGGTGGGGCCGCGTGATCATTTATGTCTCGGATGTCGACGCGCTCTACCGGAAGGCGCTGGCGGCGGGTTTAAAGCCGTCGCTCGAACCGTCCGATGCGCCGTGGGGCGAGCGTTATTTCCACATCACCGATCCCGACGGCCACGAACTCAGCTTCGCGAAACCGTTGCGTTAGCGCCGGGTGGCCGCGCTAAACTCGCTATCATGGCTGAGCTATAAGGCGCGCAAACCGCCGGCGAGCGTCCGTCGCCCCAAGGCGCGGCGGCCGCGCTGGTAACACGGTTGACACTTCGCGCTTCGATAATCGAACCCGTTCGCGACGCGTATGCGCCGCGCGCCTAACCATTTCCGTTGCCAGGAGAGTCGCAATGAAAGAGCTGGATCCGAGACCCGAGGCCGAAGTCATGGCAGAACGGCAACGCCGTTTCGAGGAGGACCTCATCGATGCCTACGACGAGGAACTCGAAATGGAGGTCGACGACCGTATCATTGACGGCGCGGACGGCTTCACGCCCGAGCATCGCGAGGCGCGCAAGGTGTACTTCCGCGAGCTGTTCCGTTTGCAGGGCGAGCTTGTCAAACTGCAGGACTGGATCGTGCAGACCGGCCATCGGCTGGTGGTGATTTTCGAAGGGCGCGACGCGGCGGGCAAGGGCGGCGCGATCAAACGCATCACGCAGCGGCTCAATCCGCGCGTGTGCCGCGTGGCGGCGTTGCCGGCGCCGAACAACCGTGAACGCACGCAATGGTATTTCCAGCGTTACGTGTCGCATCTGCCGGCGGGTGGCGAAATGGTGCTGTTCGACCGCAGCTGGTACAACCGCGCGGGCGTCGAGCGCGTGATGAATTTTTGCAGCGACGACGAGTACGAAGAGTTTTTCCGCTCGGTGCCGGAATTCGAAAAGATGCTGGCGCGAAGCGGCGTGCAGATTCTCAAATACTGGTTTTCGATTACGGACGAAGAACAGGAAATCCGCTTCCAGAACCGCATCCACGACCCGCTGAAGCAGTGGAAGCTGAGTCCGATGGATCTGGAAAGCCGGCGCCGCTGGGAAGCCTATACGCAAGCGAAGGAAGTCATGCTGCAGCGCTCGAATATTCCCGAGGCGCCGTGGTGGGTCGTGCAGGCGGTCGACAAGAAGCGCGCGCGCCTGAACTGCATTCACCATCTGCTGAGCCAGGTGCCGTACCACGAGATCGAGCACCCGCTCATCGAATTGCCGGCGCGGGTCTATCACGACGAATACAGCCGCCAGCCGGTGCCGTCGTCGATCATCGTGCCTGAAATTTATTGACCGATCTTCGGCTCGATTGAATGAAAAAAGCGCGGCACATGCCGCGCTTTTTTTAACTTCGCTGGCGCCGGACTTGCGCCCGGCACCAGCGATTTCAGCAGTTTCAGAACACCATCCGGAACAGCCAGTACAAGGCGCCCGCCAGCGCGATCGAGACCGGCAGCGTCAGCACCCACGCGAGGATCAGGCTGCGCACGGTGCCCCATTGCAAGCCGGAACCGTTGGCCGCCATGGTGCCGGCCACGCCTGACGACAGTACATGCGTCGTCGAGACCGGCAAGCCGTACATGTCGGCCGCGCCAATCGTCAGCATCGCGACCAACTCAGCCGAAGCACCCTGTCCATAGGTCAGATGCTGCTTGCCGATCTTCTCGCCAACGGTGACAACGATCCGCTTCCAGCCGACCATCGTGCCGAGACCCAGCGCGATGGCCACCGCGACCTTCACCCACGTCGGAATGAACTTGGTGGCGTGATCGGTCTGCGTCTTGAAGTTGTCAATAGCTTTGGCGTCTGCCGCCGAGAAAGCCGGCTGCTTGCTTTTCTCCATCAGACGAATGGCTTCGGACGCGACATACATGTTGTTGCGCACGTTATCGACGATGTTTTGCGGCACGGTTGCTATCGATCCCGACTCGCCGACCTGCTGGCCGATCAGGTCGGTCAGTTGCTGCAAGGCCGGCACCGTGGCGGGCGTCAACTGACGCGTGCGCACATAGGCTTCGACATCGCCACGCGGATCGGCGGACGGCGCCACGCCTTGAGTGTATTTGGCGAGCGTGGCCGAGGCCTGGTGCGCGACCGCGAGATATGTCTGCGTTTCTGCCGGTGTGACGGCCTTGTTCAGTGCGTACGCCGTCGGCACCGTGCCGATCAGGATCAGCATGATGAGGCCCATGCCTTTTTGCCCGTCGTTCGAACCGTGCGCGAACGAAACGCCTGTGCAGGTCAGAATCAGCAAGCTGCGAATCCAGAACGGGGGCGGTTCCTTGCCTTTAGGCTCGGCATACAACGCCGGAACCCGCACCACCGCCTTCAGGATCAGCAGCAGCAAGCCGGCCGCGAGAAAGCCGACCAGCGGTGAAAACAGCAGCGACTTGCCGACGCCGAGCGCCTGATTCCAGTCCACGCCACTCGTGCCGTTGGCGCCGTGCATCAGCTGATTCATCAAGCCAACGCCGATGATCGAGCCGATCAGCGTATGCGAGCTCGACGACGGTAGTCCGAAATACCACGTGCCGAGATTCCAGATTATCGCCGCGATCAGCAGCGCGAAGACCATCGCAAAGCCCGCGCTGCTGCCCACTTGCAGAATCAGTTCGACAGGCAGCAGCTGCAGGATGCCGAATGCGACTGCGCCCGATGAAGTCAGTACACCGAGGAAATTCCATCCGCCGGACCAGACCACCGCAATGTTCGGCGCGAGCGAATGCGTGTAAATGACGGTGGCGACCGCGTTGGCCGTGTCATGAAAGCCGTTGACGAATTCGAAGCCGAGTGCGATCAGCAGCGCGAAGCCGAGCAGGAGATAGGGCAGGAACGAGGCTTCGCGAACCGGTTCTAGATCGGTTGCCAGATGCACGGCGCAATAAGCAGCGCCGATCGCAATCACGACGAGGAAAACGATGAGGCTGAGATGACGCCCTTTTCCAGTTGCGGCGCCCGGTTGCGGGTACGAAAGTTCCGGCATGGCTTGAGCCCTAAAGTTTGTCGCGGAACTGCCGATCCTGCGGTGCCTGTGTGTCGTAATGATGACAATGGCGTGACCGTTATGCGGGACGGGCGTTCGCGGAAAGGTATATACAGATTGGCGCTACGGGAAAGGCTGCCGTCTGCGCGGCGCGGTGGAACGATAAGCGGTCCGAAAAGAACTACGCGCGAAGCGCGCCTCGGCAACGGAACGGATTTGCCGGTTCAACTGCCGCCGGGGTCGCAAATGAACTCGCGCGACCTAAGTGTTCGCTACAAATGCGACGGATTGCGGTCCATGCAACGCGCATTTGTCTTGCGGCCATCCTGGTGCAGTTTAGGCGACGCGTCGGCGGATATCCACCAGGACCTTTTTTTGCTAGGCTGACATCAAAGGGCCATCTGAAGGACATTCGATGAAGCGGGCGAGCCGGAAAATCGACAAACAGGCTGCGGACAGCAAGCCGGCCGGCGTGGAACCCTCAGCGGAGGCAGCCTTTGCGTCGTACGCGGCGCCCCTTGTCGATGACGCGATCGAACTCGCCAATGCGGTGCGCGAAGACGCGTCGCCGGAAGCGCTGCACAAACTGCGTGTGTCGCTGCGGCGGTTGCGCTCGTTGTGGTGGGCGTTCGAACCCTTGCTGGACAAAGGCGAGAATACGCGTCAACGGGCGCTGTATAAGTATTTAGCCACTGCCGCCGGCAAGACGCGGGATTGGGACATTCTGATCGAACTGATCGCGCAGGAGGAGCGCGTTGCGCATGAGATGACGCCCACGCTCCAGGCAGCGCGCGGCGGCGCGTTGGAGACGAGCCGCGAAACGCTTTCGAACGCGGACGTCAAACATTTGCTGCAAGACGCCTTGACCAGCGCCAATAAGGAATTGAACACCGCCCGTGAGCGCGTGCCGCTGCAAAAATTTGCCGACAAGCGCGTGACCGCTTCTGAACGTTCGCTTAAGAAACGTATAAAACGTGCGTCTCAAGCGAAGCGCTCCAACTACACCGCATTTCATGACGTCAGAAAGGCGGGCAAGAAAGTGCGCTATCTGCTCGAGTTTTTCGAGCCGATTCTGAGCGGCAGCCACAAACGCACCCTGAAGCGGTTAAAGCAGATCCAGAAGCGTTTCGGCACGCTGAACGATATCGTCGCAAGCGAAATGTTGCTACGCGACAATACGGACTTGCTTGCTGGGTCCGGCGACACCGATGCAGCGCTTGACTGGCTGAAGAAGGAGCGCAAACGCAAGATGCGCTCGGCGGCAGGACTGTTGCGCAAACTGTGATGCGCCTTGAAGGGCGCTCGCACGCAAGCCGTTTTCTCAGGCGGGGTGATCACTCAGGACTTGCCCCGGTGCTTTAGCCGCGTCGTGGGGCAAACCCGCGCAGCGTTACCGCGCCGCGAACTTCACCGTAGGGCTCCGGCTTGCTTTTGCGGGTGGTCTCATCCGTTTGCGGGAGAGGTTCGACGGGAAACCCGCGCCTTTGCCAGGCGTCGAGGCCGCCCCTCAGTGCACGGATCCGCGTGTAGCCGTTCAGGCGCATCCGTTGCGTGATCTCCATGGCGGTCGCGCTGTCCGGGCAAATGCAATAAATCACCATGTCATAGACGAGCAGCGCGCCGTCGATCTGCTCAGGCGAGTGCGGGTCGAGCACCAGCACACCCGGGATGGCGCGCGGCGCTTCACCAGTTGAGGCGGGTGGGCGGGCATCCAGGACCTTGGGTGGCGTGATGCGCCGCCATCCAGCGAGTGTCGCTTGCGAAGCAGCCGCGGAGGCCGCGTCCGCGAGACGGCGTCGTTCGCGGCGTCGCTGCTGCAGGCGGTACACCAGATAGGCCAACGCTGCGGCCAGCAGGATGTCGAGTACCGTGCCGCCACGTGCTTTGACGAACGCGAGCAGCATATGCAATTGTCTTTCCGCCGCGGCGCCGCCGAGTAGCCAGAAGGTGGCCCACACCAGGGCGCCGACGAGGTCCCATAAAGCGTAGATGCGGCTGTCCACCGCGGTCGTGCCCATGAGCGGCGGCGTGATGAGTCCTAGTCCGGGGACGAACTTCGAGATCGACACGAGCCCTACGCCGAAGCGCTCGAATAGCGAGCGGGCCTTGTCGACCCTGGAATCGATCGCCGGGGAGATCCGGCCGAGGGCGGCGATCAGTTTGCGGCCGTAGATGCGGCCTGCGGTGAACCACGCACCGTCGCCGATGAGCGCGCCAAGCACGGCGGCAAACAGGATCGGCCAGAAAGACAGCGTGCCGGCGGCAATCGCCGAGCCCGCGAAGAGCAGCACGGGGACCGCGGGGATCGGCAGGCCGAGCCGAGTCAACAGGACGTTCACAAAAACGAACACGCCGCCCCAGGTTGACACCGCCGACGACGGAAACTCTACCAATTGCGGAACTCCTGTTGTGACGGTTGGGCCGCGCTGCGGCGGGAGCGTGTTTTGCCGGGTTGCAAAGTGCGTTCCTGAGAGCGTTTATCTATGCGCGCGTTCGGTTCGTGTCCAGGGTGGGATTCTATTTCGATCAGGATACTCGATGAGCCTGCGGGCAGCGCCGGGCTGCCCTGCGTGAGCGTAAGCCGGATTCGCGCAGGTGTTTCGTGTAGACAGATTCCTGTTCGATCTGATGGCGCTCCTTCTCTTTGGCGGGTGCCTTCTCTGCAATTTCGTTCAAGACTGCACGTGTCCGCCGCCGCTAACGTGTCTGCTCGTTCAACGGAACAGGACAGTAGCATGAGCTCACGGTACGTCGGATACCTGTTTTGCGCGCTGGCGATGATCGGCGTCGGCAGCACGGTGGTCGTCAGCAAATCGATCGCAAGCGGACTGCCGCCGTTCAGCGCGACCGCACTGCGCTTTGCCATCGCGTTTCCCCTGTTTGTGCTGGTGATGCGCTGGCGTGGCGTACGCTGGCCACGTCTCGATCGACACGATACGTTGCTCGTGATCGCCCAGGCGGGGGCGGGCAGCGTCGGTTATACGGTGTTGCTCATCAGTGGCATGAAGCTCGCCTCGGCCGCCGATGCCGGCGTGATTGCCGGCACCCTGCCGGCTGTGTCGGCCGTGGTCGCCATGCTCGCGCTGGGTGAGCGCCCCGCGCCTGCGTTGATCGGTGCGATTGGCCTCGCCACCCTGGGCGTGCTGGTGTGCACCGTGCGTATCGACGATTTCACCACGCCGCATGCCGCCAGTTCGCTGACAGGTAACGCGCTGGTGTTCGCGGCGATCGTGTGCGAGGCGCTCTTTATCCTGCTCAATCGCAAGTTGCACACGCCGGTCGCGCCGCTGCCGCTATCGGCGTTGATGTGCGGCATCGGCTTCGCGGTGGCGCTCGTGCCGGCATGTTTCGAAAGGCCCTGGAGTATGCCGTTCAATGCGAGCGCCCTGAACGGTGTGCTGTACTACGCGCTCGTGCCGACCGTGGCTGGCTTTGTTCTCTGGTATGCGGGGGCGGCGCGCATCAGCGGCGCGGAAGCGGGGCTCATGACCGCGCTCGTGCCGGTGAGCGCGGTGGCGTTAGCCGCGGTCGTGTTGCGCGAGCCAGTAAGTGCGGCGCAACTTGCGGGCGTTACATGCGTGCTTGGCGCGGTGTTGCTGGCCACCTTCGGTCAGATGCGTACCGCGCACAGCACCGCGTGAGGCGAGGGCCAATGCCTCAGCCTGATTCACGGTGCGGCCGAACCGCTATCAGGTATTGGCGACCGCCACCACGCCCGGATTGCCCACGATCGACAAAAACTCGCGACGCGTCGACGGATCGGTACGGAACGTACCCAGCATGCGCGAGGTGACCATTGTGACGCCGGCCTTGTGCACGCCGCGGGTGGACATGCACTGATGGGCGGCTTCGAGAATCACGCCGACGCCTGCCGGTTGCAGCACTTCGTTCAACGTATCGGCGATCTGCACTGTCATCTTTTCCTGGATCTGCAGGCGCTTGGCGAATGCATCGACGAGGCGCGCCAGCTTCGAAATACCGACCACCCGATGCTCGGGCAGATAGGCAACGTGTGCGCGCCCAATGATCGGCACCATGTGGTGTTCGCAATAGCTTTCGAAGCGGATATCTTTCAGCACGATCATTTCGTCGTAGCCGTCCACTTCTGAAAAGGTGCGGGCGAGGATCTCACGCGGATCGATCTGATAACCCGCGTAGAACTCCTCATAAGAGCGCACGACGCGAGATGGCGTATCGATCAGGCCTTCGCGCTCGGGATTGTCGCCGGCCCAACGCAGCAGCACGCGTACTGCTGCTTCAGCTTCTTCACGGCTGGGGCGGTCTACTGCGGCCGCGGGTTTGGTTTTCTTCGCTTTGCTGCTGGCCATCCGTCGCTCCTCTGGGATTGCGCGTCGACGCTAAACGGAGCGCGCGGGTTCAATGAGTGCGGCCATTGTTCCATGTTTTAGGCCGCATCGTGTCGATGCCCCCTCTCGCGGTCGGGGCGTGTGATTACTTTGGCCACTCGTCCATGTCGTCGTTGAAGAGTTCGGCGACGATACCGCGCAGCCAGCTCGCCCGCGGATCGTTATGAAACTTGCGATGCCAGTGCTGCCGCAGATCGAAGCGCGGCAACGGCAGCGGCGGCTCGACCAGCGTGATCGACGCATGCTGCGACACGTACGCGAAGCCGATGGCGTGCGGCACTGTGGCGAGCAGATCGGTGCGCGCGAGGATGAACGGCAGACTCATGAAGTGCGGTGTTTCGAGGACGGCGCGGCGCTTGATGCGCTTCTTTTCCAGGTAATGTTCGAGGACTTCCTGACTGCGTCCTTCGGCGCGCACGACGGCGTGGCCCGACGCCACGTACTGAGCCAGTGTGAGGGGCGCCTTCGCAAGGGGATGCCCCGTGCGCATCAGGCAGATGAACCGATGGGTGAAGAGCCGTTGCTGGAAGAAGTTATTGCCCGACAGATCGGGGAAATAGCCCACGGCGAGATCGACGTCGCCCGATTCGAGTCCACGTTCCACGTGCGAGGGCGAGAGCGACACCGAGCGCAGATTCGCATGCGGCGCGCGTTCGGCGAAGAGTTGCAGCAGCCGCGGCAGGAAGACGATTTCGCCGACGTCGGAGAGTGCGAGGGAGAAGGTATGGGTGCTGGTAGCGGGATCGAAGTCCTGCACGTCGAGCATGCCTTTCTCGATGCGCAGGAGCGCATCGCGGGCGGCGGGGAGGATGGCGAGCGCGCGGGGTGTGGGTTCCATGCCCTTTGAAGTCCGCACGAAGAGCGGATCGTCGAAGTATTCCCGCAGGCGGCCTAACGCGGTGCTCACTCGGGGTTGGCTGACGCCCAATTGCTCCGCCGCGCGGCTGACGTTGCGGGTGTCTTCCATTGCTACCAGGTAGGGGATTAGGTTTAGGTCCAGGGTTGTGTCGGACATGCTGGTTTTTTTGCCTGCGGCGCTTTGGGGGGGGTATTTCGGAGGTGGATAGAGGGTAGTTTAATAATCTGGATTCTGGATAGTGGTTTTTTTGCCTGTTCGGCGTTTGTTGTCAGTGATCTTGGCGGTTTGGTCTTTCCTTGTTCTGGCTTTGGTGCCTTTCCTTGAATTGTTAGTGGTCTATTAGCGTTGCCCCTGTGCGGGGCGGC